>OY843752.1:0-1833960 GCA_963693105.1 uncultured candidatus Poriferisulfidus sp.
TACCAACAATTTGCCCGGCATGGGTTATAGAATAGCGCAAAATGGAGCCGCTCCGCCCAAAAACACCGGAAAACTTTTTTCGCGCCACCCGCTACATCGGTTGCGCGACCAAGCCACGCGCCTGCCCCGACGACGAAGGCGGCGAAGTGGTTTTCGCCGGGCGCTCCAACACCGGCAAGTCGAGCGCGATCAACGCCATTTGCGGCCACCGCGGCCTCGCCCGCACCAGCAAGACGCCCGGACGCACGCGCGCCATTCACTTCTTCGAGGTCGCCCCCGGCAGGCGCATCGTGGACCTGCCCGGCTACGGCTACGCCCGCGTCGCCGCCGGCGTCAGGCAGGATTGGGCGGTCTGGATCACGCGTTACTTCGAGACGCGCCTGAGCCTGCGCGGCGCCGTCGTCGTCATGGACGCGCGCCGCCCGCTGACCACGCAGGATGAGCAGGCCGTTGACTACCTGCGCAACCTGCCGCTGCACGTGCTGCTGACCAAGAGCGACAAATTGAAACGCGCCGAAGCCGACGCCGCCTTGCGCGAAGTACGCCGCGCGCTGAGCGGCGGCGCGGTTTCAGTACAGACTTTCTCGACGCTGAAAAAACAGGGCCTCGACGAAGCCCGCACAAAACTCGCCGGGTGGCTGAACACCGCCTGACACGCTGACGCCGCGCTAATGCGCTTCGTCCCAGTTGTCGGCGGCGGCGGCGTCCACGAGCAGCGGCACCGCCAGGTCGGCGGCGGCGCTCATCCGTTCGCGGCATTGTTCGATGACCCTGTCCACCTGGTCTTGCGCCGCTTCCAGCACCAGTTCGTCGTGAACCTGCATGATGATGGCGGCGTCCGCTTCGCCGCGTTGGAGCCAGCCGTGCAAGTCCGTCATCGCGCGCTTGATGATGTCCGCAGCCGAACCCTGCATCGGCGCGTTGATTGCGGTGCGCTCGGCGTAGCGGCGGCGGTGAACGTTCTTCGCGTTGATTTCCGGCAGGTACAGGCGCCGCCCGAAAATCGTCTCGACATAACCTTGCTCGCGCGCTTCCTTGCGCGTGCGCTCCATGTACGAGTCCACGCCCGGGTAACGCACGAAATAAGCGTCCACGTATTCCTGCGCGGCGCGGCGCGTCAACCCGAGCTGCTTCGCAAGGCCGAAGGCCGACATGCCGTAAATCAGGCCGAAGTTGATCGCCTTGGCGATGCGCCGCTGGTCGGGCTCGACCTGCTGCGGCTCGATGGAGAAAACCTCGGCGGCGGTCGCGGCGTGAATGTCGCCGCCGCGCTCGAACACCTTCAGCAGGTTTTCATCGCGCGACAGGTGCGCCATGATTCTCATCTCAATTTGCGAGTAGTCGGCGGCAATCAGCCGGTAGCCGTCGGGCGCGATGAAAGCGCGGCGAATGCGCCGCCCCTGCGCGGTGCGAACCGGAATGTTCTGCAGGTTGGGGTCGGAAGACGACAGCCGGCCGGTGGCGGTCACCGCCTGATGATAAGAAGTGTGCACGCGCCCGCTGTGCCTGTCCACCATCGCCGGCAGTTTGTCGGTGTAGGTGGATTTGAGCTTGCTGAGCGAGCGGAATTCCAGAATGATGCGCGGCAGTTCGTAGTCCACGGCCAGTTCCTGCAGCACGTCCTCCGCCGTCGAGGGCTGGCCCTTCGGCGTTTTGCGGGTCACCGGCAGGCCGGCCTCGTCGAACAGGATGGCCTGTATCTGCTTCGGCGAATCCATGTTGAATTCACGCCCGGCGAGCGCAAACGCCTGCCGCGAAACCTGCTCCATGCCGTCGTTCAGTTCCAGGCTTTGCTTCGCCAGCAGTTCGGGGTTGATGAGAACCCCCTTGCGCTCGATGTCGGCCAGCACCGGCAGCAGCGGCATTTCAATGTCGCGATACACCCCGGCCAGGCCGCTCTCGCGCTCCAGGCGCGGATGCAGGAAACGATGCAGGCGCAGGCTCAGGTCGGCGTCGGCGGCGGCGTAGTCGCAGGCGGTTCTGAGCGCGACCCGGTTGAACGGTTTCTGCTTTACGCCCTTGCCGGCGATTTCCTCGTAGCGGGTGGCGCGCACACCGAGATACTTCTCGCTGAGGCCGGCCAGGTCGTGGCGCGCCGCGACCGAGTTATAGACATACGATTCGAGCATGCTGTCGTGGCGGATGCCGTTCAGGCGGATGCCGTGGTTGACGAGCACCTCGCGGTCGTATTTCAGATTGTGGCCGATTTTTCCGTGCTCCCCGCTTTCCAGGACGGGGCGCAGCCGGTCGAGCACGGCCTCGCGCGGCAACTGCGCCGGCGCGCCTTCGTAATCGTGCGCGAGCGGCAGGTAGGCGGCCTCGCCCTCCTCGACCGCGAACGACAGGCCGACGATTTCGGCGTGCATGTAATCGAGGCCGGTGGTTTCGGTGTCGAAGGCGAAACAGTCGGCGGC
The DNA here is from genome assembly GCA_963693105.1 of uncultured candidatus Poriferisulfidus sp. GTDB lineage: Bacteria > Pseudomonadota > Gammaproteobacteria > Poriferisulfidales > Oxydemutatoraceae > Oxydemutator. Next base: position 2,415 of record OY843752.1, read on the forward strand.
TTGCAGTTTGTCCAGCCATTCCTGCAAGGTTTCTTCGCCCAGAATCAGCCGGTAGCCGGGGTGCGCGGAGTGCGCGGCGGCGGCAACCTCGACGGCGGCAGGGGCGGCGGCAGCCTCATCGGCGGGCGCCGACAAATCCCTGAGCCAGGATGTAAAACCGTATTCCTCGTACAGCGCGCGCAGCGCATCGGTGTCGGCATCGCGCATCACCAGCGCATCCGGCGTCACATCGAGTTTCACATCGCGGCGGATGGTCGTCAGTTCCAGATAGCGCGGCAGCGACTGCAACGTGCGTCGCAGCGTTTCCCCCGTCTTGCCCTTGATCCGCCCGGCGTTCTTTATCACGCCGTCGAGCGTGCCGTATTCGGCGAGCCACTTTACCGCGGTTTTCGGACCGACTCCGTACACCCCCGGAATGTTGTCCGACGCATCGCCGGCCAGCGCGAGCCAATCGGCGACCCGGTCGGGGCCGACGCCGAATTTTTTGAAGACGGCGGCGGTGTCCACTGTCTCGCCCTTCATCGTGTCCACCATCGTGATGTTGTCGGCAATCAACTGCGTCATGTCCTTGTCGCAGGTCGAGATGACGACCGCGAAATCATGCCGCGCGCCTTCGTGCGCGAGCGTGCCGATGACATCGTCGGCCTCGACGCCCTCGACCTGCAACAGCGGATAACCGGCGGCCTCGATCACGCGAAACAGCGTTTGCACCTGCGCCTTCAACTCCGGCGGCGTCGGCGGGCGCTGCGCCTTGTAGTCGGGGAACATCTTGTGGCGGAAGGTCTTGCCGCGGGCGTCGAAAACCACCGCGAGACGATCCGGCCGCTGCTGCCTGACCAGCGAGCGCAGCATGTTGACAACGCCGTACACCGCGCCGGTCGGCTGGCCGGCGGGGCCGGTCAGCTCCGGCAGGGCGTTGTATGCGCGGTGCAGATAAGACGAGCCATCCACCAGGACCAGTTTCGTCGCCATCGAGACAGGATAACAGCATCCGGCAAATCCGCGCCGGTGTGCCGCTATAATGCGCCCATCGCGGCACAGCGCGCGCCTGAAACTATGTCGGTTTACACCAAACTCTCCGGTCAGGAACTGGAGCAATTCCTGAAACGCTACCCGTGCGGCGCGCTGGTTTCGCACAAGGGCATCCGCGAGGGCATAGAAAACACCAACTATTTCGTTGACACCGCGCAAGGCCGTTATGTGCTGACGGTGTTCGAATGGCTCGACCGCGCGGAACTGCCCTGGTTCATTGACTTGATGGCGCACATCGCCGACGCCGGCCTGCCCTGCCCGCACCCGGTCGCCGCCCGCGACGGCGGCTATCTGCAGGAGCTTAAGGGCAAGCCCTCGGTGCTGATTACGCGGCTGCGCGGGCACACCATCCGCGACCCCGACACGCGGCACTGCGGCCTGGTCGGCGAAGCGCTGGCGCGCCTGCACGGCGCGACCAGAAACTTCGGGCGCAAACGCGAAAACGGCAAGGACATCGTCTGGTTCCGGCAGCAGCAGCAGCGGCTCGACGCGCGGCTCGACGCGCCCGACCGCGAACTGATGCGCTCGGAAATCGAACACCAGGCCGGGTGCGATTTCGCGTCTCTTCCGGGCGGCATCATCCACACCGATCTGTTCCGCGACAACGTCCTGTTCGACGGCCCGCGCCTCAGCGGGCTGATTGACTTCTACGACGCCTGCGAGGGCAGCCTGCTGTACGACCTCGCGGTCACCGTCAACGACTGGTGCCGGCGCGACGGCGGCGCCATCGCCGCCGACCGCTACGAGGCGCTGGTCGGCGGCTACCGCGAACACCGCGCGCTGCATCCGGCGGAAACGCGCGCATGGCAGGACGCGCTGCGCCGCGCCGCACTGCGCTTCTGGCTGTCGAGGCTGCACGACCGGTGCTTTCCGCGCCGCGGCGAGATGACCCACATCAAGGACCCCGGCGTGTTCCGCGACATCCTGCTGGACTGCCGCGCCGGCAGCGTTGCCATCGCCTGACATCGTCTCGTGATTACGCAGATCAACGAAATCATTGGCCGCGCCGTTTCGCGGCTGGTGCCGGTCATGGCGGTGGTCGCGTTCGCGGTCGTGGTGTTGCGCTACGGCTTCAACTACGGGCGCGTGGACCTGCAGGAAAGCATCCTGTATCTGCATGCGGCGATTGTCACGCTTTGCATGGGCTACACGCTGGCGCGCGACGCGCATGTTCGCGTGGACATCTTCTACAACCGGATGACCGAACGCACACGCAAAATCGTGGACCTCGCCGGCGACGTCTTGTTCCTGCTGCCGACCTGCGCCGCCATTCTTTACAGCAGTTGGGATTACACCGCGATTTCGTGGAAATTCATGGAGCGGTCGCCGGAGCCCGCCGGGCTGCCGGGGGTGTTTTTGCTGAAGTCGCTGATTCCGCTGATGGCGGCGCTGCTGGCGGTGCAGGCGGCGGCGCGCATCGCGCAGGGAATTGCGCGCCTCGCGCGCCCCGGGAAATAACCGATGGCGCTGCTGCTTTTCGTGACGGTCATCGTCGTGATCATGGCCGGTTACCCGGTGGCTTTCACGCTGGCCGGCGTGTCGCTGTTGTTTGCGCTGGCGGGCGCGGCGCTGGGGTTGTTTGATCCGGCCTTTCTGAACGCGATTCCCAGCCGCATCTACGGCATCATCACCAACGAGACACTGATTGCAGTGCCGGTGTTTGTGTTCATGGGCGTCGTTTTGCAGAAAAGCCGCCTCGCCGACGACTTGCTGCTGGCCGGCGCCGACCTGCTGAGGCGGGTGTCCGGCGGGCTTGGCATCTCGGTCGTGCTCATCGGCGCGCTGCTGGCCGCGACCACCGGCATCGTCGGCGCCACGGTGACGACGATGGGCCTGCTGTCGCTGCCGGCGATGCTGCAACGCGGCTACCACCCCGCCATCGCCTGCGGCACCATCTGCACCGCCGGCACGCTGGGGCAGATTATTCCGCCTTCGCTCGTGCTCGTGCTGCTGGGCGACGTGCTTTCAAGCGCCTACCAGCAGGCGCAACTGAGACAAGGCATTTTTTCGCCCGAGACCGTGTCGGTCGCGGACCTGTTCGCCGGCGCGATTGTGCCGGGAGCGCTGCTGATTGTTCTTTACCTGGCCTATTTGTTTGCGACGTCGGTTTTCAAGCCCGAATGGATGCCGGCGCACCCGCGCGCGTCCGCCGCCGGGCGCGACGGCGACTTCATGCGTCTTGTCAAGGCGCTGGTGCCGACGTTGTCGCTGATTGTGGTGGTGCTGGGCGCGATACTGGGCGGGCTGGCGACGCCGACCGAAGCCGCGGCGGTCGGCGCCGCCGGCGCGCTGCTGCTGGCCATGATCAAGGGCAATTTCTCGCGCAGGGAACTCACGGAGGCGGCGCGCTCGACCGCCAGGATTACCTGCATGGTGTTTATGATTCTGATCGGGGCGACGTTCTTCTCGCTGGTGTTTCGCGGCTTCGGCGGCGACGACGCCGTGCACCACCTGCTGACCGATCTCACGGGCGGACTGGTGACGACGATGATCGTCGTCATGCTGCTGATGTTTTTGCTGGGCTTTGTGCTCGATTTTATCGAGATTACATTTGTCGTCGTGCCGATTGTCGGGCCGGTGCTGCTGGCGATGGGCGCGGATCCGGTGTGGCTCGGCATTATGATCGCGATCAACCTGCAAACTTCGTTTTTGACGCCGCCGTTCGGGTTTTCGCTGTTTTACCTGCGCGGAGTCGCGCCGCGCTCGGTCGAGACGCGGCAGATTTACAAGGGCGTGGTGCCGTTCATCGGCCTGCAGCTGCTGGCGCTGCTGGCGATTGCGCTGTGGCCGGAACTGGCGACGTGGTTACCTTCGGTATTGCTTCGCTAACGGCAGGAACGGAATGAACTGCGCGACGTAGGGTGAATGATCAACGCCCTTCAACTGCGTGAACGCGGCGATTGCGATTGCAGTGTAGATGACGCCGATGAGGGCGCGTACCGTCCGGTGCTTCGTCGTTTCTTCCTTGCAGCCGAAAATGGCCTGCGCCGCAATCAAAACGCCAGCCAGAACGCTGAACACAAAGAACGCGAACATTCCTATCTGATGGCCGAATACAGTAATCATGCTTTTTCTCCTTGTTCTCTCCATAGGAGATGAATGGTCATTTCTCAATTATACCTGATGTCGAAATAGGCCTTTTCCGAGATGGCGTTCCAGTCGCCGACGCCGTCCAGGAAACGCCGGTAGGACTCGTAAATGCGCTGCGCCAGCGGGTTGGCGGCGGCCACTTCGTCCACCACCCCGGCGGACAATTCGCGGAAACGCGCCAGCACATCTTCGGGAAAGCGCCGCACGATGACGTTGTGCTCGTCCACCAGCGTTTTCAGCGCGCCGAAGTTGCGCGCCGTGTAGTCCGACAGCATGTCCTGGTTGGCGGCCTCGCCGGCGCGCAGCACGATGGCGCGCAAGTCCGGCGGCAATGCCTCGAACGCGGCGCGGTTGATGAAACACTCGAGCGTGGTGCCCGGCTCGTGCCATCCCGGATAGTAGTAATACTTCGCGGCCTTGTGCAGGCCGAACGCGAGGTCGTTGTAGGGATTGGTCCACTCAGTGGCGTCAATCGCGCCGGTTTGCATCGCCGTGAACAACTCGCCCCCCGGCAGCGCCACGGCGACGCCGCCGGCGCGCTCCAGCACCTTGCCGCCGAGACCCGGTATGCGCATCTTGAGACCCTGCAAATCGTTGACGCTGTTGATCTCGCGGTTGAACCAGCCGCCCATCTGCAGGCCGGTGTTGCCGACGGGCATCGGCACCAGACCGAACGGCTCGTAGGCCTCGCGCCACAGTTCGAGGCCGCCGCCCTTGTAGAGCCAGGCGTTCATCTCGGCGGCGTTCATGCCGAACGGCACGGTCGAGAAAAAGTTGAACGCCGGGTTTTTGCCCTGCCAGTAATAGGCGCTGGCGTGCCCCATCTGCGCGACGCCGCCGCGCACCGCGTCAAACGCCTCGAACGCGGGCACCAGTTCGCCGGCGCCATAGACTTTGACGGTGATTCGGTTGTTTGACATTTCTGTTATCAGGCTTGCGAGGTGTTCGGCGCCGACGCCGAGGCCGGGGAAGTTTTTCGGCCATGCGGTGACCATTTTCCAGTGGTGGGTTTCGGTTGTGGCGGTGGCGGCGGGTGTGTTTTGTTGCTGCTCGCGTCCGCAGGCGGCGAGTGTGCCGGTCAGCAAGGCGCCGGTGGCGGCGCGGGTTACAAATTGTCTTCTTTTCATCGGGTTTCCTTATAGAAGGTGAAGCGGGGATTATAGGGGGAGATTTGGGTTGGAGCTTGCCTGTGCAGGGGTGGAAAATCCACCAGGATATGGCAGAAAATCCACCACGCCATGGTGGATTTTACATCATACCGTGGTGGATTTTCAATCATAAGTTATTGTTATATATTGGATTATATTTTTTATGGGTTCATATATAATATAGAAATGAATGAAAAAAAAGAGGAAATCAAAAGACACATTGCCTCGGCCGTGAACGACCTGTTGAAGGTCTCTCGCGTGGTTTTTGTGTCCGGAGCACGACAGGTGGGGAAAACCACTCTGGTCAAGCAAATTGTCGAGGAAAAAAACGGCTCTTATTCTTCTCTGGACAACGACGTCACTCTGAATCTGGCCCTGACAGACACAGAGGCCTTCCTCGCCGACATTATGCAACATCGGCCAGCGGTGATTGACGAAGTGCAACGAGCGCCGAACTTGCTGCGGGCAATCAAGATGGCGGTGGACGAAGACCCAACGCCCGGAAAATTCCTGCTGACCGGCTCAACACATTTGTTCAGCGCGCGCGGCATAGACGAATCTCTGGCCGGACGGATGGAGCTGCTTGAAATGCATCCATTGTCCCGCGGAGAGATCAACGGCAAACGCGAGACATTTGTGGACGCGCTGTTTGCGGACAAACCCGAGACGACGACGGAGGCTCTGGAAAAACTCGGCGAACACGCCACACTGGTCTATCGTCAGAGCCTCGCCGAAATGGTCGCCGCAGGGGGCTTTCCCGAACCACTGCAAAGAACGCTGAAACGCGCCAGTTGGTTTACATCTTATGCAAACGCCATTATCAGCCGTGACTTGCGCGAGTTGTCCCAGGCCATGCGGCCACAGGAACTGGGCCGCCTGCTGACGCTTCTCGCGCACCGCAGCACCGGCCTTGAAAACCTCGCCGATATCTCCCGCAATCTCAACATTTCCGACTCCACCTTGCGACGCTACCTTGCACAACTGGAAGCGGCGTGGCTATACCAGCCGTTGCTCCCGTGGCACAGAAACATCGGCAAACGCCTGGTGAAATCGCGCAAAATACACCTTATAGACAGCGGCCTCGCATGTGCCCGGCTGAATTTGTCAGGCAATCGCCTTGCGGAAATGGGCAACCCGCAACTCGGCCCCCTGCTGGAGAGTTTTGTCGTCGGCGAATTACGCAAACAAATCAGCTGGGCGGAGCAGAACATCACTCCGTACCACTTCCGAACCCACGACAAACTTGAAGTGGATCTGGTGCTGGAAGATGCCCGTGGCAGGGTGGCTGGTGTTGAAGTCAAGGCATCAACCAACCTTTCGTCCGCCGATTTCAAGGGACTCAAAGCACTGGCGGAAGCCACAGGCGACGACTTTGTCGCAGGCATTGTGCTGTACACCGGCAAAAGCCGGGTACCATTTCACAAGCGCATGGCGGCATTGCCGATTTCAGCGATATGGGCTTGACCCAATCTCCCTATATTATCTCCAGATTCGCCAGTTTCAGGATCAGCCACTTGGTTCCCCTTCTCTCGAACTTTACTTGCGCGCGCGCATGTTCGCCGGCGCCTTCGCAGGCGATGACGACGCCGCGGCCAAAGGTTTTGTGTTGCACCGACTGGCCGGGGCGCAAGCCCGAACCGCGCGGCGGGCCGCCGCCCGGGGTGCGCGGGGGGCGGGCGATGTGCAGTCTGGGGCGAACTTCTTCCATTAACTCTTTCGGGATTTCGCCGAGGAAACGCGACGGCTGGTTGTAAGTGGTTTTGCCGTAGCCGCGGTTGCGGGTTTCGGCGAAGGACAAAGCCAGCTCCTCGCGCGCACGCGTGATGCCGACGTAGCACAGGCGGCGCTCCTCTTCCAGATCGGCGGCGCTTGCGGATGAACGTTCGTGCGGGAACAAGCCCTCCTCCAGGCCGACGATGGTGACCGACGGAAACTCCAGCCCCTTGGCCGAGTGCAACGTCATCAACTGCACGCAATCCTCGCCGGCCTTGCCCTGGCCTTCGCCCGCCTCCAGCGCCGCGTGCGCCAGAAAGGCGTCCACCACGCTCAACTCCTCGTCGCCCTGGTCGCGCCACGAACGTTCAAACTCGCGCGCCGCGGCGGTGAACTCCTGCAGGTTCTCGATGTTGGTGCTCGCCGCCTCGCTCTTGTCCTTGCGGTAATGCGCGGTCAGCAGATTGACGACCTGCTCGGCCATCTCCGGCAGCGACAGGCGCGCGCAATCGCCGGCCAGTTTCTCAATCAAATCGCAAAAGACGCCCAGCGCGTTGGCCGCGCGCGAGGCCAGCGTCTTCTCCCCGCCCAACTCCGCGCCCTGCTCCTTGAGCAATGAAATGGCGCCGGCCCACAAACTGCAATCCTGCGCCTGCGCCGCCTCGCGAATCTGCCCCAGCGTACGCTCGCCGATGCCGCGCGGCGGGAAATTGACAATGCGCTCGAACGACGGGTCGTCCTGGCGGCTCATCATCAGGCGCAAATAGGCCAGCACGTTCTTGACGACGGCGCGCTCGAAGAAACGCAGGCCGCCGTAAATCCGGTACGGAATGTCCTCGGCAATCAGCGCGCTTTCTATCACGCGCGACTGCGCGTTGGAGCGGTAGAGCACCGCGGCCTCGCTGTAACGCAGCTTGTGTTCGGACCACGCGCGCAGGCGCTCGACGACAAAGGCGGCCTCTTCCAGTTCGTTGAACGCGGCGAAGACGACGATGCGGCTGCCGACGCCGCTGTCGGTCCAAAGCGACTTGCCCATGCGCCCGCGGTTGTAGCCGATGAGTGCGTTGGCGGCGTCGAGTATCGTCGCCGTCGAGCGGTAATTGCGCTCCAGCCGGTAGGTCGTGACACCGGCGAAATCCTTCGCGAAGTTGTGCAGGTTCTCGACGCGCGCGCCGCGCCAGCCGTAGATGGACTGGTCGTCGTCGCCGACGGCGAACACCGGAATCTCGCCGCCCGCCAACACCCGTATCAGCGCGTACTGCAATTCGTTGGTGTCCTGAAATTCGTCCACCAGAATGTGCTTGAAGCGCTCGCGGTAATGTTGCAGCAGTTCCTTGTTGTCGCGCAGCAGTTCCAGTGCGCGCAGCAGCAGTTCGGCGAAATCCACCAGGCCCGTGCGATGGCAGGTCTCCTCATAGACGGTGTAGATGCGCAGCAACTGGCGGCGGGTGACGTCGTCGCCGAGTTCCTGCACCGACGACGCACGCACGCCGGCTTCCTTATAGCCGTTGATAAACCACTGCGTCTTCCGCGACGGCCAGTGCGCCTCGTCGAGGCCGAGCGTTTGCGTCACGCGCTTGATCAGGCGGCGCTGGTCCTGCGAGTCGAGCACCTGAAAAGCCTGCGGCAGTCCGGCGTCCTGATAATGCAGCCGCAAAAGACGGTGGCAAAGGCCGTGAAAAGTGCCGAGCCACATGCCGGCAACCGGCACGTCGAGCAGCTTCTCGACGCGCGAGCGCATTTCCTGCGCCGCCTTGTTGGTGAAGGTCAGCGCGGCGATGCTGTAAGGCGACAGATTGTCAGTTTGGCACAGCCACGCGATGCGGTGCGTCAGCACGCGCGTCTTGCCGCTGCCGGCGCCGGCCAGCACCAGCGCCGGCAACGGCTCGGCCGTGACCGCGACGCGCTGCTCGTCGTTCAGTTCCTGCAATATCGTTTGCATGCCGGGCGTGTCAAAAGGTCAGAAGAAGGCGATGGCGACGGCGATCAGCGCGACGCCCGCGGCCAGCACCGCAATCAGGCCGCGGCGCAGCGCGCGGATTTCGCGCTTGACCATTTCCATTTCCGCGCGGCTGCAATCACGGCGGCTTTCAAAAAGGGCGCCGCCGCGGCGCAGCGCGTCGAACAGTTCCGGGGCGCGCTCCACTATCATCGGCAGTTCGCGGCGCAGTTTTCCGAGCAATGCGCGCGGGCTTCTGCGACGCGCCATCCAGCGCTCAAGAAACGGCTTGGCGGTGTCCCACAGGTCGAGGTCGGGGTAGAGTTGGCGCCCCAGCCCCTCGATGTTGAGCAGCGTCTTTTGCAGCAGCACGAGTTGCGGCTGCACCTCCATATTGAAGCGGCGCGCGGTCTGGAACAGCCGCAGCAGCAGGCCGCCGAACGAGATGCGGCTGAGCGGCTGCTGAAAAATCGGCTCGCACACGGCGCGAATCGCCGACTCGAACTCGTCTATCCGGACATCCGCCGGCACCCAGCCCGACTCGACGTGCAATTCGGCGACGCGGCGGTAATCGTGGTTGAAAAAGGCCAGGAAATTCTCGGCCAGGTAGCGCTGGTCGTCGGTCGAAAGAACGCCGATGATGCCGAAGTCCACGCCCAGGTAGTACGCCTCGGCGGGGTTTTCGACCGACACGAAAATATTGCCGGGATGCATGTCGGCGTGAAAGAAGTTGTCCCGAAACACCTGCGTGAAAAAAATCTCGACGCCCATCTCGGCGAGTTTCTTCAGATCCACGCCGGCGTCTTTCAGGCGCGCGGCGTCGTTGACCGGAACGCCGTAAATCCGCTCCATGACCATGACATCGGCGCGGCAGTGCTCCCAGTAGATGCGCGGCACATACATCAGCGGCGAGTTCTCGAAATTTCTGCGCAACTGGCTGGCGTTGGCCGCCTCGCGCAGCAGGTCGAGTTCGGCGATGACCGTCTTCTCGTATTCCTCGACCACCTCGACGACGCGCAGCCGCCGCCCCTCCGACCAGTACTGCCGCGCCAGCGCCGCCATCATCCGCAGCACCGCGATGTCGCGCCGTATCAGTTTCTCGACGTCGGGGCGCAGCACCTTGATGACGGCATCCTCGCCGCTTTTGAGCGTCGCCGCATGCACCTGGGCAATCGAGGCCGACGCCAGCGGCACAGGGTCGAAGGCGGAAAAAACCTCTTCTATCCGGCAACCGAGCGAGTGCTCTATCATGCTCCTGGCCTGGTCGCCGGGGAAAGGCGGCACCTTGTCCTGCAACTTCTCCAGTTCGGCGATGACATCCGGCGGCAGCAAGTCGGGGCGCGTTGAAAGCGTTTGCCCGAACTTGACGAAGATCGGCCCCAGGTCCTCCAGCGCAAGGCGTATCCTGACCGCAAGCGGGCGCGTGCCTTCCCTGCCGAACCAATTCCACGGCAGCAGATAAAACACGAAATGCACCGGGCGGAAGAAATGAATCGCCAGCACAATCTCGTCCAGCCGATACTTGACCAGCACCCACTGGATGACGAACAAGCGTCCGATTCTGGAGAGCAGTCCCATGGTTCAGCCCGCCAGGTTGCTCATTCTCGCTTCCAGCCGCTCGACGGCGTCGCGCAACTCGTCCACCTGCTCGATGAATTCGCGCAACTCGTGGTCGTTCGGCACCGCCTTGACTTCCTCGCGCAGGTATTCGCCGCCGCTGTCGGCCAGCGAGTTCAACGCGCGCCCGAACCAGCCGGCGGCGGCGCGCGCGCCGCGCCCGATTTCGTGCGCAACCGCATCGCCCAGCCACGGCGCCAGACACTCCTCCCAGTCGAATTCAATGTCCCTGAAGACCTGCTGAAACGCCTGCCCCAGCGCGATGTCGCCGGTAATCTCGGCGCGCGCGCCGCTGCCGTGCGGGTCGGCCTGCCCGGCAAACCCCAGCTTGAACAAATCCACGGCGCCGCCCGCAACCCAGGTGTCCGGCTCGCGTTCACATTCGGTTGCCACCGACACGCAATCGGGCTGTGGCATGAAGAAGAGTTCAACATCCGGCGCCGTCAGGCGCACGCCGATGACCTTGCCATGCATCGCGCCGAGGCGCGCGGCGACATCGGGGTCGGCCCGCAGATAACGGTTGACGCTTTTCTCGACCAGGGCGGCGAGCGGAGAGTCCTGCATCTTCGCGCCGTTACAGCTTGAAGGCCCTGTGAACCGCGGCGATTCCACCGGCCAGGTTGAAATACCGGCAGCGCTCGAAGCCCGCGTCCGCCATCATGCCGGCCAGCTCCGCCTGATCCGGGTGCTTGCGGATGGACTCGACCAGATAGCGGTAACTGTCCTCGTCGCCGGCCACGTAGCGGCCAAGCCGCGGAATCACGTTGAACGAATACCAGTCGTAGCCGGCGCGCAGCCCCGGCGCCGGCTTTGAGAAATCGAGCACGACAAAACGCCCGCCCGGTTTCAGCACGCGGTGGACGGAAGCGATGGCGCTTTCCTTGCGCGTGACGTTGCGCAGCCCGAAGGCCGTCATCACGCAATCGAAATGGCCGTCTTCAAACGGCAGATTCTCGGCGCTGCAGCGCACGCAGCCGGGAGCGGCCAGGCCGGCGTCGAGCAGGCGGCGGCGCCCGCGCCGCAACATCGCCTCGTTGATGTCGGCGACCACCAGTTCGCCCCGCCCGCCGAGGCGCGGCCACATTCTAAGCGCCATGTCGCCGGTGCCGCCGGCCAGATCGAGCACGCGCGCGCCCGGCCGCAGACCCGACACCGCCGCGGCGAAATTCTTCCATGCCCTGTGAACACCGAACGACATCAGGTCGTTCATCAGGTCGTAACGGCGCGCGACCGAGTCGAACACGCCGGAGACCAGCCGGCTTTTTTCTTCAAGACCGACCGTCTTGTAGCCGAAGTGGGTTTTTTTTCGTTCCATGGCGGCGCCCGCGGATCAGTTGAGGCGGTGTTCCTTGCGCTGGTGGCCTGCGTCGGCGAGTCTTTCGAGATAACGCCGCCAGTTTTCTTCGTGTTCGGCTCCGAGCCGGTAGAGATAGTCCCACGTGTAGATGCCGCTGTTGTGGCCGTCGTCAAAGTCCAGTTTTACGGCGTAATTGCCGACCTGCTCGACCGAGACGATGGCGACATCCTCCTTGCCGACCTGCAGGACCTCCTGCCCCGGGCCGTGCCCGGCCACCTCCGCCGACGGCGAATGGACGCGCAGGTACTCGGAGGTCATCTTGAAATTGCGGCCGTCCTCGAAGGTGATTTCGAGCACGCGCGACGCCTTGTGCAGATGAATCTCGACGGGCTGGACGGTGCTCATCGGATGATGCCCCCGGCGGTCACAGGATGTAGCGGCTCAGGTCGTGGTCGCGGGCGATGTCGGCCAGGCGCTGGTTCACGTAGTCCGCGTCCACCACCAGTTTTCTGCCGCTGCTGTCCGGCGCCGAAAACGACGTTTCCTCCAGCAGGCGCTCCATCACCGTGTGCAGCCGCCGCGCGCCGATGTTCTCGGTGTTCTGGTTGATGTCGTGGGCGATGCCGGCGATGGTCTGCACCGCCTCGTCGGTGAATTCGATGGTCATGCCCTCGGTGCCCATCAGCTCGCAATACTGGCGAATCAGCGAAACGTCCGGCTCGACCAGGATGCGGACGAAAGCCGCCGCGTCGAGCGATTCCAGTTCGACGCGTATCGGCAGCCGCCCCTGAAGTTCCGGAATCAAATCGGACGGCTTGGAGAAATGAAAGGCGCCCGACGCGATGAACAGGATGTGGTCGGTCTTGACCATGCCGTGCTTGGTGCTGACGGTGCTGCCCTCGATCAGCGGCAGCAAGTCGCGCTGCACGCCCTCGCGCGACACCTCGCCGCCGCCGGCGACGTGGTCGCGCCTGGCGAGTTTGTCCAGTTCGTCGAGAAAGACGATGCCCTTTTGCTCGACGTTCTCGATGGCGGTCGTTTGCAGTTCCTCGTCGTTGACCATTTTGTCCGACTCTTCCTGCACCAGAACTTTCATCGCGTTGGCGACGTTCATGCGGCGCTCCTGCTTCTCCTCGCTGCCCATGCTCTTGAAAATCTTCTGAAGCTGCTGCGTGATGGCCTCGGCGCCGGGCGGCGACATGATCTCCACATTGACCGAGCCGGGGCCGACGTCCACGCTGAACTCCTTGTCGTCGAGTTCGCCCTGCCTCAGCCGCACGCGCAATTCCTGGCGCGCGTCGCGGTCGGACGATTTGCCGAACTCACCGTTTTGCGCCATCAGCGCGTCGAGCACTCTTTCCTCCGCTATTTCCTGCGCGCGGTGCAGGTTTTTGCGGGTGTGGCCCTCGCGCACATCCTTGATTGCGATGTCGGCCAGGTCGCGGACGATGGACTCGACGTCGCGCCCGACGTAGCCGACCTCGGTGAATTTCGTCGCCTCGACCTTGATGAAAGGCGCGTCGGCGAGGCGCGCCAGGCGTCTTGCAATCTCGGTCTTGCCGACTCCGGTCGGCCCCATCATCAGGATATTCTTGGGCGTGATCTCGTCGCGCAGATACTGCTCGAGCTGCATCCTGCGCCAGCGGTTGCGCAACGCCACCGCGACCGCGCGCTTGGCGTTGTCCTGGCCGACGATGTGCTTGTCGAGTTCCTGCACAATTTCCCTGGGCGTCATCACAGACACGATGTTGTCTCCTTTGTTGAATGAATGGTCAGAGTTCTTCCAGAACCAGTTCGCCGTTGGTGTAGATGCAGATTTCGCTCGCGATCAACAGCGACTCGCGCACGATTTCGCGCGGCTCCAGCGACGAATGATTCGACAGCGCGGTGGCCGCGGCGCGCGCGAAATTGCCGCCCGAACCGATGGCGATGAGGTTGTCCTCCGGCTCGATGACATCGCCGGTGCCGGAAACAATCAGCGAGGTTTCCTTATCGACGACGGCCAGCAGCGCCTCCAGGCGGCGCAGGCTGCGGTCGGTGCGCCAGTCTTTCGCCAGTTCGACCGCGGCGCGCATCAGTTGGCCGCTGTACTCCTGCAACTTGTTCTCGAAGCGCTCGAACAGCGTGAAGGCGTCCGCCGTGCCGCCGGCGAAACCGGCCAGCACCTGGTCGTGATACAACCGGCGCACCTTGCAGGCGTTGCGTTTGACGATGGTCTCGCCCATCGAAACCTGGCCGTCGCTGCCGATGACGACCTTGCCGTTCTTGCGCACCGACAAAACGGTGGTGCCGTGAAATGTGTTCATTGTGTGCCCTGCGCTAATTCAGTAAATTTCTATTCGCGGTCAAAACACGAATTCCTTTCCCTGAGAAATCACTGTCATCCGTGATCAACTTCAGTCTCTCTCTTTTGCAAATTGCGGCTATAACCTGATCGTTAAAATCAGACTTGCCCTTCGCATATTCGCCAATCAACGTGTCAATTTGCAATGTCTCAAAGCCGTTCCCTATGCGCTCACAATGCTCCAATATCCTCCTCATTACATTTGCAATCTCTTTGGCAACCGGCCCAAAAGACCTGCTCTGACGAAATTTCTTGAAGTTTCTCTTGTATCCACATTTCATTCTTGCATAGCGGTTAATAAACTCTGAAACAATCAAAACATCAATGTAGATTTGGCTGCCTGCCTCCAGCATCCTTTTGAGTGCTTGAGAATAAACCGTTGCCTTGGGATCTTGCGGCCTGCACGGAGCATATACAAAAAGCCAGATGTTGGCATCGAGCAACAACTTGTCTTTCGATTTAAAACTGTAGTTTGAAACCGCGACGGCTTTGTCAAACACTCTATCTGCCCTCCCTGCCTTCACGAATTGCCTTATTGAATTTTGTCGGGTCTTTGAAGTACTGCTTCGCAGTATCAACTACTCGTTTCAGAAGTTCCAAATCATCGGCTGCAATATTCTTGACTCTCAACAAATCACGGATTTGTTCTTCCCCGAATGCTCCGTACAGCTGCCCAACTGCCGCGTTCAGAAAAGCCGAGGTCAAGGTATCTACATTGTGAAATGATAGATCCACACTGTGCCTTTCCTTAAGAGCAGTGGCAAGACGGTTATAAACCTTTTGCCCATCGTCGGAAGCAACACATAAAGGGCTACCGACAACTTCAAATATGGATATTACAACTTTCTCTTTCATGGAAATCTCCTAAAAAATGTCTTCTTCGGTCAAATCCGATTCAAGTCCATAGGACCCCGTACCCCCGGTATTAATTTCCACACTTACCGCTGTTCCGGGAAATGGGCAGCTTAATGTTGTTTTTTCTGTTTGACTGTCTTTTCGTTCCCAGTAACCGGCATCTGAAACAATCAGAATGCGGCCACCATTCAAATCAATAAACTCGCAAAGCAACTTTAATCCCAGCCCTCCGGGCACATTGCCACGTTTGGTTGTATTGCTACTTTGCGTAGCCCAGTCAATCGCATCTTCCGGCGAAAGATTAATTTCTTCATGTTCTCTTATATTTTCCCGAATACCCACCCCCAAGTCAGCCACTGTGAAATCAAGGCTTTTTCTGGTGGGATAAAACTGCCCGCAACTGAAAATTCCCAATTCAGTGCGTGAGTGCAGTACGGCATTGCTGAATATCTCAAAAATGCTCTCATGGAATTTTTTCAGCAATCCCAATGACATTTCAGGTACTTCAGAACGATTTATAAACTCTTCTTTAATGTATTCGGAGAAATATCGCTCATCTTCAACATCAAATCGTTTGTAGGCAATAGTTGTCTTATGCCGGTCCGGGACTTTTTCACGCCCGTAGTGGCTCAGAAAACCATTCTTTGACAGTACCTTTTCAACATTGCCAGGTATATTTGTCAAACTGACATCATTCACACTATTCCCCAAGCGATAGAGCAATGCGCCAAATATCGCACACATATCTGCATCAAACCATTCCACTCCTGACATATCAATCTCCATATTCTCCAAAAAACAATCTTTGGTCTGCTTGTGGAGGGACACCAAGGCTCCAAAGCCTTCCTTGTTGTGATGTATTGGTGGCAAAGAAATCTTCATATTTACACCTCCACAATTTTCATCTTTATGCCCTGCAGATGTCATCTTGTGGGGTTTCCGGCGGCGGGGATGGCCGCGGAATTGGGCATTTTAACAGTATCGGGGGCGCGCCGCAGGGCGGGCGGCGGCGGATTCGGCGGGGGTGTGGACGGGTGGGTTTTGGCGGTCAGTCGGAGAGGGGCGCGGGGGTGGCGGGCGGCTTGCGGGTGTAGGCGATTTTTTCGCCTTGTTTGTCATACGCCTCTTCGATGCACGCCGGTTGGTCCTTGAACATGTCGGGGGTGATTTTGTGGAGTTGGAGCAGGCGGTTTTCGGATTCTTCGTTTTCTTCGATGGAGCCGTCGGCGAGGATGTGTTTTATGTGCGGCGTTACCGCGCGCATCTGGCGGCATACGAGGATCATGCGGTGGCAGATGGTCGGGTCTTTTTCCGCGCACATCAGGGCGATCTTGTTGTCGGCGATGTCTTCGGTGAGTTGCGAGATGCCGTGCCGGAAAGACGGCTCGGTGGCGAGGCGGCTGAATTGCGCCTTGCCTTCGATGTAGCAATCCGGGTTTTCACTTCTGGCACCCAACTCCGCACCCATGTAGCGGTAGGCGATGGCGTTTTGTTCCAGCGTTTTTTGCAGGGTTTCTTTGTTGAATTGGGGGTTGAAACGGCTGTAGGGGGTGGAGCGAACGTCGTAGAGGATGGTGATGGCGTGTTGGTGCAGCAGGGCGATGAAGTGGTCGGTGGGGTGGGTGGAGTGGCCGATGGTGAAGAGTTTTTTGTTCATGGGCAGGAGGCCATGATAAACCAGCGGTCGGGGGAGCCAAAGGAACTCCCCGGCCCGGCGGCCATGCTTTACAATACGCAAGAAATTGGCGGCCCCAAATTCAATCTACCAGCAAACTTGACCCAACATCCAATCTCCAGATGACTACAGGACGAAAAGAAAAGCGCTTTCTTGATGCGCTGGAATCCCTCTTCACAGGCGCAGAAGTAGAGGGCAACTCTGGCTTCGTCAATCTGATGCATATAAAGCACAACTACTTCAAATCTGTTTGCGGGAAACTGATGACGGAAATTGACAAGCGCGCTGAGAAAGAAACTGCTTTCCGTGAAGAATTATTTGACAAACTCTACACATTTTTTGGCCGTCACTTCTGTGAAAGTGGAGCCATCTATTTCCGCAATCTTCCGGCTTTGTCAAAGTCAAAAACTTATGAGCGCGTCTATACCGACGATAGGGATGTTGCGCTGTCATGGAAAACCCAAACGCTTTATTATGTCAAATCCGATGTTCTAGTTCGCTCAATGCCAATAGAATTGAGGGATAGAGATAACCCCAAACGCACAAAATTATTTTACTTTGACGCGTCTGGGATTGAGCATAATCAAAACAATAAGCGCCGCGAGTTTGTCTTTGAGTTTATAAAGGTCGAGAAGCAAGTAGTTCATCTGGCAGCCTCATCTAAGAAGAACAACAGAAAAACCGACATCGAAGATATCATCAAAAAAGTAAAGAAAACGAACAGTGGCAAAATAACCCTAACAGAAGATGACCTACAAAATGCCTTCCGTGTGTTCAAACGGCAAACAGAAGTCGATTTATTCATCAATAAGGATGCACGCAGCTTCCTACGCGAACAGTTTAACCTATGGATTTACCAGTACCTTTTTCAAGGAGAAACTATCTTTGAGGAAAAAAGAATCCGGCAGATTCAGGCAATTAAAGATACTGCCTATGACATAATTGACTTCATAGCACAATTTGAAGATGAACTAGTAAAAATCTGGAACAAACCGAAGTTTGCTAAAAACTCAAACTATGTAATTCCGCTGGAAAGAATTAACAACAAAAAGCTCGTTGGAAAAATCAAAAAACATAAAAACTTCTCAAAGCAGACTACAGAATGGACTGAACTAGGAATAAGTAAAGAAAACGCTCAAGCGCCGATTGATACAAAGTATTTCAAGGATTTAGAAATTGAAATTTTAGGGCAATTGGGCGATTTAGATAAATCACTAGACGGCTGGTTAATTAAAAGTGAAAACTATCAGGCGTTAAATACAATCCTTCCAAAATTCAAAGAGCAGATACAAACAATCTATATTGATCCTCCATTTAACACTGGCGATGATTTTGATTATTTAGATCATTTCAGAGACAGTAGTTGGCTTTCTTTAATATATAACAGATTGGAAATTGCAAAATCATTCTTAACCAAAAATGGCAATATCTTTGTTCAGCTTGATTGGAACGCTAATCATTTGGGGAAAATTCTTCTACAAAACTTATTCCCACAGTGTTCAGAAATAATCTGGAATACTAATGCCACAAAAGATGAAGAAGCAGGACTTTTCAGCTACAAAA
This sequence comes from uncultured candidatus Poriferisulfidus sp., assembly GCA_963693105.1. GTDB lineage: Bacteria > Pseudomonadota > Gammaproteobacteria > Poriferisulfidales > Oxydemutatoraceae > Oxydemutator. The sequence goes on from OY843752.1 coordinate 20,688, forward strand.
GTTTTGGAGCAAAATATGTCAGGCAACATGACACTCTATTTCAATGTGCAACAAGTGACGATTACAAATTTATAAAATTGTGGAAACCCAACAGAAATACAACCCAACTGAATATTGGCTGGCTTGATCTTATTTCCATACCCAATAAACCTAATCCAGAAAAAATAGAAGATTATGACTTCTTTATTGAAAAATATGATGCGGAAGGAAATCTTAATCGGGAGGAAATTCAAGCCACCGAGAAAATATTTCCTATAGGTGACGTTTGGAATGACACTTACTCTTTTATGCAATCTGAATTAAGAACCAGCGAAAGCTTGGGTTTCAAAACTCAGAAACCAGAAAATTTATTAAGACGAATTATTCAATCTACAACGGAAAAGAACGAATTGATTCTTGATTATTTTTGTGGTTCAGGAACGACGATTTCAGTCGCTCACAAATTGAAAAGAAAGTGGATTGGAATTGAATCCAGTGATCATTTCAACGAATTTTGGTTTAATGGAGATGGCAAAAAAATAGGAATGCTTGGCCGGATGAAAATAGTTGTTTCTGGCGATAAATCTTTTACGGCAGTTGATAAAAAACGTCGCCCTCATTTGAGCAAAGATATTGATTGGCGTGGTGGTGGTGCCTTCAAATACTACACTTTGGAGCAATACGAAGAGACTCTCAGAAACTCCAGATATGCGGATAGCGACGAGCTGGAATTGAACAGCTTGAAATCACCTTTTGAGCAATATGTTTTCTTTGGAGATGACAAACTTGCCCATATTGTTAAACATAAGACGGGCAAGAAAACTGGAAATGGAAGTCTGGAGATTAATCTCCACGATCTCTACCCAAACTTAGACATCGCTGAGTCTCTCTCAAATATACTTGGCAAACAAATACGTCGCCTCACCGCCGACAAAGTAACCTTCACTGATGGCACAACTAAAAAAATTAACCCTGCAAATATGACCAAAAAGGAAAAACAGGATTTCATCTCACTTATCAAGCCCTATTTGTGGTGGGGAGAATAAGAAAAGCATGTACGCAAATAGAATCCACCTTATCAATTACGGCCCAATCGACCACCTTGATATTACCTTTTGCTTTAATAACAATGTTCGCCATCAATGAACTAATAAACAAATAGAATGATCCCACTCCTTGAATCTATCGCTCAATCACTGAACTACGGTGATCTGCCAGAAACTTGGCATGTGCCTAAAATCGATTACTTTTCACCGCAAAAGACACTATACGACTATCAAACAGATGCGCTGAAAAATGCGGCGCGTACGCTATACCTCTACTACGGAAAAGCAAAAGATTACCAGCCTACTGAACATCTACAAGATGCCAACAACCAGCGCAAACGAAACTTTGCTACCAAATATACTGGTATCAATGAATTTTCAGTAAAGAAGTACGAGAGAAACACCGACAGGAAAAACCAGAGACAAAACCCTATCTTCCGTATCTTATCTGAATTCATGCCTGTGCAAAGTGAAGAGATTCCGTATGAGCAATTCATCAACCGGATGTGTTTCTGGATGGCGACAGGTAGCGGCAAAACCCTAGTGATGGTGAAAATCATAGAATATCTGCATAGATTGAAACAACGTGGAGAAATTCCACCCCACAATATCCTCATCCTCGCACCAAGCGAGTATCTCATTGAACAAATCCGCCGCACAATAGAAGAATTCAACGAATCAGGACTCGATATAGAGTTCGTTGCTCTGCGGGAAAGTGGGCAAATGCGCCAAGGAAGATTAGGTGATACAACAACTGTTTATTATCACCGTAGCGACAATATTTCGGACGTTCAGAAGGATTTACTTACTGATTACCGCAGATATGAAAACGGCGGCAAATGGTATGTCCTGTTGGATGAGGCACATAAAGGCGGCAAGGAAAATTCCAAACGGCAGGCATACTACGCATTAATGGCGCGAGAGGGCTTCCTGTTTAATTTCTCCGCAACCTTCACTGACCCGGAAGATATTGCGACGACCGTCAAAAAATACAATTTAGAAGAATTCATCAAAAATGGGCATGGAAAAAATATCTACTTGAATGAGAGCGAGTATGCTGCATTCATACAAAACACAGAGGAAATAAGTGATGTCGAACGAAGAAAAATTGTCTTAAAGTCGCTAATCACTTTAGCATATGTGTCTCTCCGGGTTGCAGAACTCCGTGAAAAGACAGCTTCGGAAAATTTGTACCACCTGCCCCTTATGCTAACTTTGGTTAACTCAGTTGCTACAGTCAAAGATGACTTATGGGCGTTTTTTCAAACCTTGCGCGAAATTGCAACGGGAGAAATCAATAAATCATTTTTCCAAAATTCAAAAAATGAGTTGGCAGATGAAATGAAAGAGACAAATCTCGTTTTTGGAGGGGGCAACAACGTAATCAATGAAACTGACCAGAACCAAATCAGAAGAATGAAAATTACTGACCTGCGTAAGGGAATTTTCTTAAGTCGTAAAAAAGGCGCACTACAACTAATCCTTGGCAAGGATCATCAAGAACTCGCTTTTCAGATGAAAAATGCAGCTGCCCCATTTGCGTTGATTCGCATAGGAGAGACTTCTACGTGGCGCAATGAACTCCTTGCAGGATTTGAAAAAGTCCAAACATTGCGGGAAAGATCTTACTTTGAGGACTTAAAAGAAAACCAGATTACAATCCTTATGGGTTCCAGAACATTCTTTGAGAGTTGGGATTCGAATCGTCCGAATGTAATTAATTTTATAAATATCGGCGGAGCAGACGCAAAGAAGTTTCTCATCCAGGCTATCGGGCGTGGCGTAAGGATTGAACCACTGCCAGGCAAACGTCGCCGCTATGATTTTTTGCCGTCCAGCAACGAGGAAAAGATTCTCCAAGATTACCGCAATAAAGTGCATCCTCCAGAGACCCTGTTTCTCTTTGCCACCAACCGCAATGCAGTTAAATTTGTCCTGGAAGGAATACAGTCTGAAAAAAGCGGTAATTTTGAAAAAATTGAAGGCTTCGAAATATCGGAAAGACCAAAGATTAATGGTACAGAAATGCAATTGCTGGTGCCAAAATATAAAAATGAGGGAGACTCGACAATACGGGCAAACTTCGTGATGAGCCACGAAACTCTGAAAAGGCTCAGAACCTGGCTTGCAAAAACATCTGATTCCGTGCTCGTCGTTCGGGATAATTTGTCACCTCGGGAAATAAGCAAATTGCGTGGACTAATACAAGAAAACAGCAATATCGATATAGAACCGGGGAAAGACTACGACAACCTCGCATTTCTGCAGGATCGCCTACGATTCCACCTTTCCGAAACCAGCCAGACAACTGAAGGAATGCGCGAACTAGACGATAAAGAAGACATTGTGCATTTCCGTAAAGTCCAAGTGCAACTGGATAAGCACGAAGTGAAAGATCTTGGCAAGAAGATAAAGCAGGTGGCAAAAGGAAGTATTTCCAAAGAAGAAAGACGAGAGTGGGCACGCCGGTATGCAAACCAAGAAATCAACGAAGAAGAAATGCTACGTCACATTGGCGGTGCCTCCGAAGATTTATTTAGACAACTGAACATCAAAAATATTTCAGAGCATTACTATGCTCCGCTCATCATCGCGAATAGAAAAGCGGATTTCATCCGGCACATTGTCCAAGAAGAAAGCGAGAGACAATTTCTCAACGACTTGGACGGCTGGTTACAAAGCAACCAACCAAAATGGGATGCGTGGATGTTCAGCAAAATTGATGAGTCTCTGGACAATATCTATATACCCTACTACGACAAGCGCGTTAACAGGTATCGAAACTTCATGCCGGATTTTATCTTCTGGATGTGTAAAGCCGATTATTACCAAATAGTTTTTGTCGATCCCAAGGGCATGGCTCACACGTCTGCCAACTACAAAATACTTGGCTACTCCAAATTGTTTGAACACAACCAGAAATGCCGCATTTTCCGAACCAGATTCAGCCAAGCACGGAATGTAAAAGTGAAACTTGTTCTTTTCAATCAAGACGCACGACAGCAACCCGACGATCAATATCACCGCTACTGGTGCAACAGTCCAGAGGAGATATTTACAGAAAACAATCCTCGCACTTAAAGCATGAACCACAAAAAAAAATTTAAGAGGGCCCATAAATCCAACGGTTGGGGTAATTTCGAACAACCGAGTGATACCCATTTTCATGAGTTAGCCAATTGCATAATGGCAATATCAACCAATATAGCGATGCTCAATAATTCTTCTGACAGAGAACATGCTTGCCAGACCATATCTGTCCAGCTTCGCAAGTTACTTCTCGACAAAAAACCCTTAATTAAAAGGTGCTATAAAAATTCTCTTAAATTTCATCCCCTTTCTAAAGTCGCTCTAACCGATAAGCCTTTCTTTTCGGACAGTATCAAAATAAGGGATGGTGGACACGTCGAATTACACGGAGGCCGTATTGATGGGACTTCTGCAACCCACTCACTTCTCATCAAATCATGCTCACACTCTATTGAGATTTATCCTCTACCAGGCTTGTCTTATGACGAGTACAAAAAAGAAGTTACTGTACATTCCCCTTTTAAACTTAAGAGTACCCACTTTATCGGACTAGATGAATGGCTGAACCAAAAGATCGTTTCTGTGCATGAACAGAGCATGACTTTACTCGATGCTATTAAAACAATCGCAGATAAAGAAGGGGCTCATGCAGATGAACGACCTGATATTCACATGGCAAGAGCCTGTATGTTTATGGGCTATAATTACTTTCACTGGATCGTAATCTTTACTGCGAGCTATCTTATAGAGAGAATATGTAGTTTTAAGTTACACAGCGAAACCCTTATTCGTAGCGGTCTTGATATTCATAAGATTTGTCACATTGAAAGGACTTCTTTTAGTGATAAAGCTATCAGCTACATGCCATTTGCCTTTCCTATAGGCTTCTACCTGCCAGATGGAAATCCAGCTTCACCTGATATGGATGAGTTTGATTATTCAATGAAGCCATGCCAATAGGAAACAATCAATCTTATTAAGACTGCTACAGGATAGTAGGCGAATGGAATCTTTGATGCATAAACAATAACAACCTCAAGCCCCCCCCCTCTTCTTCCGCGCCCGCGGGTGCGCTTTATCATAAACCTTCGCCAGATGCTGAAAATCCAGATGCGTATAAACCTGCGTCGTGCTGATGTCCGCATGGCCGAGCAATTCCTGCACCGCGCGCAAGTCGCCCGACGACTCCAGCAAATGACTCGCGAATGAATGGCGCAGCATGTGCGGATGCAAACGCTGCGGCAGACCGCGCCGGCGCGCGAATTGCTGCATCCGCAGTTGCACGCCGCGCGCGCCCATGCGCCGCCCCTTGCGCGTGACAAACAACGCCGCCTCGTCGCCGGGCGCCAGTTTCGCGCGCGCTCCCAGCCACGCGCGCACCGCATCGCAGGCATGTCTGCCGACCGGCACCTCCCTTTGCTTCAATCCCTTGCCGGTCACGCGCACAAAAGCCGCGTCCGCGTCCAGGTTGATGTCGCCCAAATCCACCGACACCAGTTCGGACAAACGCAGCCCGGAGGAATAAGCGAGTTCAATCATCGCCAGATCGCGCACCGCCAGCGCATCACCGCCGGCGGCGGCGCCGTCGAGCAGTTGCACCATCTGATCCACGGTCAGCGTCTCGGGCAAATTCTTGTCCACGCGTGGCGGCTGAACCGTCGCCGCCGGATTGCTCGCGGCACAACCGCACTCCACGCAATAACGGAAAAACTGCCGCAACGACGACAACTCGCGCTGCAATGTCCTGCCGCGCACACCCGACAGAAAACGCCGCGACACATGGTCGCGCACATGCTCCTCGCCGACACCGCGCCATTCCACGCCCAACGTTTGCAGAAAATCAAGAAAGCGGTGGATGTCGCGCCGGTAGGCGTCTATCGTTCGCGGCGAGTAATTGCGCCCGCCGAGCAGCGTGTCGAGAAACTGCCGGCATGCCTCGCGCGGCTCCGTCATCCGGCGCGGTTCTCCCGGCGCGCGCCAGCCTGCAGCGCGCAGGCGATCAACTCGCCGAACTGCACCAGAAACATCGTGCCCTTGCCGGCGCTGAAACTGTCGCCGTCGGCGCTGCCCAGCGCCAGCAGCCCGAAGCGCTCGTCGTCTGCAACCAGCGGCATCACGACAGCCGACGCGGCGCGCTGCGCAAAACGGCCAAACAGCGAAAGTTTGACGGCGTTGTCGAACGGCCCGCAGTCGGGCTTGCCCGTCGCCGCCAGCGAGTGCAGCAAACTCACGGCGCCGCTGTCTTTGCCGGCGCCGTTCAGTCCTTCGTGCGGGTCGTATTTGCCAAGCAGGCGAATCACAATCTGGTTGCCGGGCAGACGCTGTCTCAATTCGGCCAGCGAGATGGCGGCCACTTCGTGCACGCTGTTCGAGGCCACCAGTCTCAGCGACAACCGGTGCAGTCCGATGCTCAGGTTCTCGTTGGTCCTGGCGATTTCAACCAGCGATTCGAGTTTATTCTGCAACGCCTCGTTTTTATTCCGCAGCAGCGCAATCTGTTTCGTGACCAGCGACGGCGGCCCCGCTTCAGACCCGCCGGAACCGCCAACCTCGCCAACCCCGCCAACCCCCGGCACGGGCTTCAACTCATCCACACTCACAACATCAACACTCCGTCATAAACATGCTCGCACGGGCCGCTCAGTTCAACGCCGTCGCCGCCGCGCGAGACTTCAAGCGCGCCGCCCGCAAGACGCACTTCCACCGGCATCCCGGCCAGCCCCCAGCGCTCGGCGACCACCGCCGCGGCACAAGCGCCGCTGCCGCACGCCGAGGTCTCGCCCGCGCCTCTTTCATACACCCGCAACGCCAGACGCCGCTCGTCGAGACGCTGCATAAAACCCACGTTGACACCGGCCGGAAAGCATTTGTGCGACTGCATCTGCGCGCCAATCTCGGCCACCGGACAGTCTTCCAGCCGCGCCACCTCGGTCACCGCATGAGGATTGCCGAACGACAACACGCCGAAACGCAAACGGTGGCCGCCGACATCCAGACGGCAGGCGTGAACATCGTCGTCGCAGGCGAAAGGAATTCGCGCGGCGTCGAAAACCGGCTCGCCCATGTTGACGCAAACCCGGCCGTCGCCGCACAGCCGCATCTCGACAACGCGCTCGGTCGTGCGCGCGCGCAACGTCGTCTTGTCGGTCAACCCGCGCGCGCGGACAAAATGCGCAAAGCAGCGCGCGCCGTTGCCGCACTGCGCGACCTCGCCGCCGTCGGCGTTGAAAATGCGGTAGCCGAAATCCACGTCGCCGCCCGGCGGCGCCTCGACCAGCAGCAACTGGTCAAAACCGACGCCGGTGCGGCGGTCGGCCAGCGCCCGCACCCGCGCGGCGTCCGGTTCAAACGGATGGTCCACGGCGTTGACAACCATAAAGTCGTTGCCAAGCCCGTGCATTTTTGCGAAATCAAGCCTCATGGAACCGTGGGGAGAACACACCGGAATTATACCCCGGCGCGAACGCCGAGCCGGCGCAAGGTTCAGGCGACGGCTTCGATGCCTTTGTGCGGCAGGAAGATGCCGCAGCCGAGTTTCTGCCGGTCTCCCAGACCGCGCTGCTGCAGGCGGATGGCGTCCTCAAACGTCAGGCCGCTGACCATCAGACTGCAAACGGCGAGGTCGCGGTCGGGCGTTTGGATGACGTGGCCGCGCCCGCTCATCATTTTGGTGGCGGCGATGCCGGCGTCGGCGAGCAGCGCCGAGGCGTGTTCGAGAAAAGCGCTCTCGCCACCGTCCGCGGGCGCCGGCAGGTGGCGTGAAAACAGGGTCGTCTCGCGGCTGAGCGGGCGCACGCCGGCGTCGCCGACGCAAACCTCGTAGCCGCCGATGTCCAGCCGCGCGCCCTCCAGCGCGCGTGCATCCGCGAACCGCTCCCGCGGCAAACGCAGGCACAAGCGCGCGCGCCTCGACAGATGAATCTCGTCGCTTCCCCGCCGCGGGCGCTCCCAGCCGTTGCCCGATTCGGCGCCGTGTATCGAGTGAACCGCCGCGCGCGGCTCGTCGTCCAGCCACGGCAAAACCCCGCCGAGCGCCCGGTAAAGCGCCCAGGCGTGATCCGCCGGCAGCAGGCGGCAGGTGATGCGGAAATTCAGGTCGGCGATGTCGCCCGGCACGCGCGGCTTGCTGCCGGCGGCGCTTTGCTCTTGCCAGTGCAGGTTCATCGGACGTTGTCGGCGGACGAAAAAGCGGCTTCGAGGCGCTCGGCCCAGTCCTCGGGCGTGTCTTCAAACGGCGGGCGCAAATCCAGCTCGATAAAAATCTCGCCGTGGCGCGCGCGCTGCCGGACGTATTCGACGAGTTCTCCGAAACTCGTCATGTCATGGTGGCTCATCAGCACTTCGCTGATGGTCAGCACGATCCGTTCCTCATCAGCGATTGCCAGCCGCCGCCCTCGACGCGGTCGCGGTAGCGGGCGCGGTAGAGCAGGCGGGCGCCGGCGGCGCCGTCCTCGAAGGCGGTGCGGTTATGAAGAACGTTGTTGCAAATCACGCCCTCGGACGCGGCCAGACGACGCACGATGCGGCAGCCGCCGGCCTCTTCCAGAATTTCGCCAAGCCGCGCGGCGGCGGCGCGACATTCCTCGCGCCACTCGATATGGCGCGCGCGCGCGGAATAGCGCATCAGCAGCGCGCCGCCCTCTTCCACCGTGAACACCGGCACACTGCGCGCCGGGCGGATGGCGACGCCGTTCTCGACGTTGGCGGGCAACGTCATCGCCCGCGGGTGCATCAATGGCTTGATCAGGCGGGGGTCGTCGTCGCGCAGCAGAATATAGATCAGTTCGGGGTCGAGGTAATGGTTCTCGCCGCCGCGCCCGGCCGGGTGCAGGCAGTGCATCGAGAAGGCGCGAACCGTGTCGTCCGGCTCATTATAATAACCGTCGGTGTGCCAATTCAAAGCCTTGCGCGTGTACGGAATATAGCGGCTGCCGGGCACCGCCTTGATGTGGCTGATGCGCTCGTCGTCGGCGCACGGATTGCCGACCAGGGCGGCCAGCCCGAGTTGTTCGCCGAGGCGCCTGAAGGCGGCGCGGTCGCGCGGCGCGCGGCGGGCGCGGTAGAAGCACAGGTTGGAGCGGCGGCAGTTGGCGATGATCGCGTTTCGCTCGTCGTCGGTCAGCGCGAGCGGGTCGCCGATGACAACGGTCAACTCATCCGCCGAGCGCGGCCTGGCCGCCAGCTTGCGCTCGCGCCAGCGCCGGTAGGCGTCCTCGTTGCCGGGGAGAAATGGCGTATTCTCAGTCATCACACCGGATAGTGTCGGGAATTGTCCGGGCTTTTGTCAATTCCCTGGCCACAATGCCCGAGCAACAGGCTGGCGCAACATCGGAGGGGACATCCGGCAGACCGCTGTACACAAGGGTTTGCAGGGCTTATCTGTACGATGTTATATGCCAATAGGCCAGTTTGATAGCGCCCGGCAAGCCCGTTATAATTTCGGGCTATCCATGCACCGACCGATTGCATCGCATGGCGAGAAGCAATAATTGAATGATTTTACGGAGGAAGCTATGACCAAGCAAACTCATCCGACGCCGATGTTGGACGAATTGGAGAAAGGCCCGTGGCCGAGTTTTGTCTCGGGAATCAAGCGCCTTCGGGACCAACATTCGGACGAGCGCGTCAGCGGCGTCGCCAACGATTTGCTGGGGCAGCTCGAACACTCGTACGAAACGCGCAAGGGCTACTGGAAAGGCGGCACCGTCAGCGTCTTCGGTTATGGCAGCGGCATCATCCCGAGGTTTTCGGAAGTCGCCTCGGCTTTCCCGGCCTCGAAAGAATTTCACACGCTGAGAGTGCAGCCGCCGGCGGGCAACTATTACACGACCGACATGCTGCGCCAACTCGCCGAGAGCTGGGAGAAATGGGGTTCGGGCCTGGTGACCTTCCACGGTCAGACCGGCAACATCATGTTCATCGGCGCCTCCACCGAGAACACGCAGCACTTCTTCGACGACATCAACGATTACGGCTGGGACCTCGGCGGCGCCGGCCCGTGCGTCCGCACCGGGCAGTCGTGCGTCGGCGCGGCGCGCTGCGAGCAGTCCAACATTGACGAGATGCGGATACACCGCACGCTGCTGAACAACTTCACCGACGACGTTCACCGTCCGTCGCTTCCCTACAAATTCAAATTCAAGGTTTCCGGCTGTCCCAACGACTGCATGAACTCCATCGAGCGCTCCGACTTCGCCATCATCGGCACGTGGCGCGACGACATGAAAGTGGATCAGAAGGAAGTCAGGGAATACGTCAACAAGAAAGGCCGCCAGTACATCGTGGACAACGTCATCACGCGCTGCCCGACGCAGGCGCTGTCGCTGGCCGAAGACGACTCGCTGGAGGTGGACAACCGCAACTGCGTGCGCTGCATGCACTGCCTGAACGTGATGCCCAAGGCGCTGTCGCCGGGCGACGACAAGGGCGCGACGTTGCTGCTCGGCGGCAAGCGCACGTTGAAAATCGGCGACTTGATGGGCACCGTCATCGTGCCGTTCATCAAGCTGGAGACGCCGGAAGACTTCGAGCGCCTCGTCGAAATCGCCGAGAGCACGATTGATTTCTGGGCCGAGAACGGCCTCGAGCACGAACGTTGCGGCGAGATGATCGAGCGCATCGGCCTCATCAACTTCCTCGAAGGCGTCGGCCTCGACGTGGATCCGAACATGATCACCGACCCGCGCACCAGTTCCTATGTGCGCACCGACGACTGGGAAGACGAGGCGGCCAAGTGGTTTGAACACAAACAGACAAAGCAGGCGGCCACCGCCTGACCCAACGACGGAAGACTCCAATGGCAAAACAACACGACCGCGATCCGATTGAATCGGGCTGTCCCGACGGCCTCCAGTACATGCATCCGGTGATGCGCCGCAATTACGGCAACTGGGCCTACCACGAAGACCCCCGTCCGGGCGTGCTCAAGCACGTCGCCCACGGCGGCGACGCCATCTGGACGGTGCGCGCCGGCACCCAGCGCATACTCGACGTGTTCACGCTGCGCAAACTGTGCGAAATCGGCGACCGCTTCGCCGACGGTTATGTGCGTTTCACCATCCGCAGCAACATCGAGTATATGGTCAGCGACGAGAGCAAGGTCATGCCGCTGATCAACGCGCTGGAGGACGCCGGTTTTGTCGTCGGCGGCACCAAGAACTCGGTGACGATGATTTCCCACACCCAGGGCTGGCTGCACTGCGACATCCCCGGCACCGACGCCTCCGGCGTCGTCAAGGCGATGATGGACGAGCTGGTCGAGGAATTCAAAAACTGGAACATGCCGAATCGCGTTCACATGACCACGTCGTGCTGCCAGATCAACTGCGGCGGACAGGGCGACATCGCCATCAACGTGCAGCACACCAAGCCGCCCAAGATCAACCACGACCTGGTGTCCAACGTGTGCGAGCGCCCGTCGGTGGTGGCGCGCTGCCCGGTGGCGGCGATTCGCCCGGCCATTGTCAACGGCAAGCCGTCGCTTGAAGTGGATGAGAAGAAATGCATCTGCTGCGGCGCCTGTTATCCGCCGTGCCCGCCGATGCAGATCAACGACCCGGAGCACACCAAACTGGCGATCTGGGTGGGCGGCAACCACTCGAACGCGCGCGGCAAACCGACCTTTCAGAAACTGGTCGCCGCCGGCATCCCGAACAACCCGCCGCGCTGGCCGGAAGCCACCGCGGTCGTCAAGAAAATCCTCCAGGCCTACAAGGAGGACGCCAAAGACTGGGAAAGAATCAACGACTGGATCGAGCGCATCGGCTGGCCGCGCTTTTTCGAGCTGACCGAGCTGCCGTTCACCAAGTACCACATTGACAACTGGCTCGGCGCCCGGCGCAGTCTCAACGCATCCACCCACGTCCGCTTCTGACCCGCGCCGGGACACCGATGAAATTGTCCCTGCTGGTCAACGAGGGCCCCTACACGCACCAGGCGTCGGACAGCGCCTACCTTTTCGCGCGCGCGGCGCTGGACAAGGGGCACGAGATCTACCGCGTGTTTTTCTACCACGACGGCGTCAACAACGGAACCCGCCTGGCGACGCCGCCGCAGGATGACAGAAACCTGTCGCAACTGTGGTCGGAGCTGGCCGCCGAACACCAACTCGACCTGGTGCTGTGCGTCGCCGCGGCGCAACGTCGCGGCGTGCTCGACGGCGACGAAGCCAAACGCCACGGCAAGGACGCCGACAACATCGCGTCCGGCTTTCGAATCTCCGGGCTGGGACAATTGATCGAGGCCGGCATCCAGTCCGACCGGCTGGTGACTTTCGGCGATTGAAGATGGACCAAGCGCAAGACAACGGCCAAAGCAACGGCGTCACCAAGAAGTTCATGTATATGAACCGCAAGGCGCCCTACGGCACCGTGTATGCGCTCGAATCGCTGGAGGTCGTGCTGATTGCGGCGGCCTTCGAGCAGGACGTCAGCGTGGTCTTCGCCGACGACGGCGTCTATCAGTTGATGAAGGGGCAGGACACCGAAGGCGTCGGCATGAAGAATTTCTCGCCGACCTACGCCGCGCTCGGCGACTACGACATCAACAAAATCTACATCGATCAGGAATCGCTGGAGGAAAGAGGATTGTCGCTTGACGACCTGCAACCGCTGACCTGGGAAGACGAGAACGACGACTGGCAGGAGAAAAGCTCGCTGCATCTGGTCAGCCGCGAGCAGCTGGCGGCGTTGATCGCCGAACAGGACGTGGTCCTGAGCTTTTGACGGGCGGCGACGAAGAGCCATGCTGCACATCGTCAACAAGTCGCCGTTTGAGCGCAACACGCTGACCTCCTGCCTGCGCCTGGCCGCCGACGACAGCACGGTGCTGCTGATCGAGGACGGCGTCATCGCAGCGGCGAAGGACACGCGCTTCGGCGAAATGATTGCAGACGGCATGAAAAGAAACCTGAAATTTTTTGTGCTTCTGCACGATATCCGGGCGCGCGGGCTGGCGCAGGAACGGCTTGTGCCCGGCATAGAACCGGTGGATTACGGCGGTTTTGTGGACTTGGTCACAAGCCACGATAATGTACAATCATGGCTGTAACGCCCTGAACAAGGGGACAACGAGGAGGAAGAGCAATGCCTTTGGAATTAGACGGAAAAACTTATGAAACCGACGAGGAGGGCTACCTCGCCAATCTGAGCGACTGGAAGCCCGAATTGGCGACGGCGATGGCCACCGCCGACGGCGCCGAGCTGGACGACAATCACTGGGAAGTCATCAACTTTCTGCGTGAATATTACGAGGAATACCAGATCGCCCCGGCGGTGCGGGTGCTGACCAAAGCCATCGGCAAGAAACTCGGCAAGGACAAGGGGAACAGCAAGTACCTGTACGAACTGTTTCCCTATGGGCCGGCCAAACAGGCCTGCAAATACGCCGGATTGCCGAAACCGACCGGCTGCGTCTGAGCCGACCGCAATGCGGAAACGGAAGCCGGCGCGCAACCGCCGGCAACCGGGACTGATTCAATCATGTCGCTGTTGACGCTGTTCTACGCGGTGCTTTTCTACCTGGCGACGGCCGTGCTGGTCGGCGGCCTGGCCTGGCACATCTGGCTGTATCAGCGCGTGCCGGCGCCGCTCAAGATTCCGACCACGCCGGCGCCGACAACCCGCGGCGGCGTCGTCTGGCGCCTGTTCAAAGAAGTGGTGTTTTTCGAGAGCCTGTTCAAGTCCAACAAATGGACCTGGCTGTTCGGATGGCTGTTCCACTTCGGCCTGCTGCTGGTCGTGCTGCGCCACCTGCGCTACTTCACGCAGCCGGTGTGGACGTGGGTCGAGTGGCTGCAACCCTTCGGCAAGTACGCGTCGCTGATGATGATTGCCGGACTCGCCGGCCTGTGGCTGCGGCGCATCGTCGTGGACCGGGTGCGCTACATTTCATCGCCGTCGGATCACGCGATGCTGCTGCTGCTGCTGGCCATCGGCGTCACCGGCGTGCTGATGACTTTCGTCTGGCCCGTTGACATCGTCTCGATGAAGGAGTTTTTTCTGGGGCTGATGCGGTTCGACTGGCAGCCGCTGCCGCCCGACCCGATGATGGCCGTCCATCTGGCATTGGTGGCGGCGCTGATGATTGTTTTCCCGTTCAGCAAGTTGCTGCACGTCCCCGGCGTCTTTTTCAGCCCGACGCGCAACCAGGCCGACAATCCGCGCCGCAAGAGGCACATCGCGCCGTGGGCGGCCAAACTGGAGCGCTCCGGTGGCTGAGACGGCGTTCGATATCCCGGCTTTCAGGGAATACCGCGTCATCCCGAAACTGCGGGAAGGCGCGATGGCGCACAGCCAGCCGTTTGTCGCCAAACCCGGTTTCCAGGAGTCGCTCGGCTTCCCCGGCGAACTGGTGGACGACTGGGAACAAAAAGCCGTCGAGAAAATGGGCGAGTTGAACAAAAAATACCGCTCGCTTCAGGTGTTCCTCGACTCGTGCGTCCAGTGCGGCGCGTGCACCGACAAATGCCATTACTACCTCGGCACGACCGACCCCAACAACATGCCGGTGGCGCGCCAGAATCTGTACAGAAAGGTGTACCGGCGCTACTACACTTTCGCCGGCAAATACTTTCCGTGGCTGGTGGGCGCCACGGACATGACCAAAGACGTGCTCGACCAGTGGTACAGTTATTTTCACCAGTGCTCGCAGTGTCGCAGGTGCTCGGTGTACTGCCCTTACGGCATCGACACCGCCGAGATTTCGATGGCGGCGCGCGAAGTCATGGACCACATCGGCAAGGGCCAGAAGTACTGCAACGAGATCATCGGCAAGGTACACACCATCGGCAACAACCTCGGCCTGCCGGAACCGGCGCTGCGCGACACCCTCGACGGGCTGGAGGAAGAAGTTCTGGAGGACACCGGCGTCAAGGTGCGCTTCCCGCTCGACGAGAAAGGCGCCGATGTGCTGCTGGTGACGCCGTCGGCGGACTTTTTCGCCGAGCCGCACGTGGACGGGCTGATCGGTTACGGCAAGGTGCTGCACCGGGCCGGCATCTCGTGGACTTTCAGTTCGCACGCGAGCGAGGCCGCCAACTTCGGCATGTTCATAGGCAATTACGAGAACATGCGCAAAATGGCGCTGCGCATACGCGAGGCGGCGCTCGAACTCGGCGTCCGCCGCATCGTCTTCGGCGAGTGCGGGCACGCCTGGCGCGTCGCCTACAGTTTTCTCAACACGCTGGCCGGGCCGTTTGATTTTCTGGACCCCGCCTACCCGGTGCCGCAACACATCTGCGAAGTGACCCACGGCCTGATACGGGAGGGGCGGCTGCAACTCGACCCGTCGCAAAACGACGACAAGGTCATCACCTTCCACGATTCGTGCAACATCGCGCGCGCCTCGCGCATGGGCAGCGTGCCGGGCGGGCAATTCACCATCCCGCGCGAGATTCTGAAGGCGTGCTGCAATCATTTTCACGACATGCCGGCGGAGACGGTGCGGGAGGGAACCTATTGCTGCGGCGGCGGCGGCGGCCTGCTGACCGACGACCTGATTGAGTTGCGCGTCAAGGGCGCGCTGCCGAGAATGGAGGCGCTGAAGGAAGTCGTCGAGGACTACGGCGTGACCCACATGGTCGCGATTTGCGCGATTTGCAAGAGCCAGTTTTCCAAGGTGCTGCCCTATTACGGGTTCACGATGGACCAGGTCATCAGCCTGCACGAACTGGTCGGCAACGCACTGATGCCGGGAGGCGAAACCAGTGACGAAACCGACGAAGAAGAAATCCCCCGAGAGCAGGCGGCGTGACAGCGCCGTCTTGAAAAACCGACAAGCGGAAAACCGACAGGAGTAAACCAATGCCAGTTGCAAAAGAAAACACGGGCGCGCAGGATGCGCCCGAACAGAAGCTGACTTTCCGGCGATACAAGGACGGCGACCACAAGTGGTCGGACTTTTCCAGCCAGATTTTCAACGCCGACCATTCGCACAAGTGCCCGACCTACGTCCACCGGACGCCGCCGTGCCAGGGCAGCTGCCCTTCCGGCGAGGACATCCGCGGCTGGCTGTCCATCGTGCGCGGCCTTGAATTGCCGCCCGAGGGCCTGTCCATGCAGGAATATGCGTTTCAGCGCTCGACCGACGCCAACCCGTTCCCGTCCATGATGGGGCGGGTCTGCCCCGCGCCCTGCCAGGACGGCTGCAACCGCAATCATGTCGAGGACTACGTCGGCATCAACGCGGTCGAGCAATACATCGGCGACACCGCCATTGAGCAGGATTTCAAATTCGCCGACCTGCCGGAACTGGGCGACAAGAAAGTGGCGATTATCGGCGGCGGCCCCGCCGGCCTGTCGGCGGCCTACCATCTGCGCCGCAAGGGGCACGCCAGCGTGATCTTCGACGAGCACGAGGAACTGGGCGGCATGATGCGCTACGGCATTCCCGGCTACCGCACGCCGCGGGACATGCTCGACCATGAAATCCGGCGCATCCTCGACATGGGCGGCGTCGAGACCCGCCTGTCGGTGCGCGTCGGCAAGGATGTCACGGCCGAGGAACTGGATCGTGAATTCGACGCCGTCATCTGGTGCCTGGGGTGCCAGACCGGACGCGGCCTGCCGGTGCCGAACGGCAATGTCTCGAACTGCGTCAGCGGCGTCAAGTTTCTCGAAGTGTTCAACAAAGGGCTTTTGCAGGTGGCCTCCGACAAGATCGTGTGCGTCGGCGGCGGCGACACCTCGATTGACGTCGTGTCGGTGGCAAGGCGTCTCGGCCAGGTTCGCAAACTGTCCGAGAAGGAACATCCGGAATACGTCATCGGCGGTTACGTCGCGCACGACGCCGCCTTCGCCGCGGCGCGCGAAGGCGCGACCGTGGTGCTGACATCGCTGTTTGACCGCGGCGAAATGACGGCCAGCGAACACGAGGTGGACGACGCCCTCAAGGAAGGCGTCCAGATCATCAACGGCGTGATGCCGGTCGAGGTCGTACTGGGGGACGACGGCCGCGCGCGCGCGCTGAAAATGGCGAAGTGCGAAATGGTGGAGAATATCCCGAAGCCGGTCGAGGGCACCGAGTTTGAGATCGAGTGCGATCTGGTCGTATCGGCCATCGGCCAGGGCGGCGATCTCGCCGGGCTGGAAGAGTTCGACAATGGCCGCGGCCTGATGGACGTGGATTCGCTCTACGGGCTCCCCGACCGTCCCGGACATTTCGCCGCCGGCGACATCATCCGCCCCCATCTGCTGACCACGGCCATCGGCCAGGCCTCGGTCGCCGCCGACAGCGTGGACTACCATCTGCGGCAGGCCGAACTGGGCAAGCGCCCGAAAGTGGATGTGCACCATTTCAATCTGCTCAGCAAGCTGCGCGAGACCGGCCTTGAACCGGGGGAATTCGACGGCGACGACGGCGCGCGCGGCACCTGCGACGCGGACTTCTCGGTGCACAACTACGAAGACCGCGGCAACCAGGAGGTCATCCCGGTGGAGCGGCTGTTTCTCGGACACTTCTCTTATGTCGAAAGACAGGTGCGCGCCGGGCGCGGGCCGTCGGCGGAGGAAGTGCTGGGGCACTTCGAGGAGCGCACCATCTGCCTCGACGAAGAACAGGCGGCCAGCGAAGCCGGGCGCTGCATGAGCTGCGGCATGTGCTTCGAGTGCGACAACTGCGTCGTATTCTGCCCGCAGGACGCGGTTTTCCGGGTGGACAAGTCAAAGAAAACGACCGGCCGTTACGTTGACACCGACTACGACCGCTGCATCGGCTGCCATATCTGCGCGGATGTCTGCCCGACGGGCTACATTGACATGGCGCTGGGAGACCATTGACGGCCCCAACCCATTGCAGCGCCCTGCTCGCGGCCATGGTGGCCATGGCCATGACGACGGCGGTTTCCACCGCCGACGACCACCGGATGCCCGATTTGCCCGCGGCCAAAGGCGAGCGTTGCGTCGAGCCGACCGAAGTCATGCGCCGGCGCCATGCGGAATTCATCCTGCACCAGCGCGACGAAACGGTTCACCGCGGAATCCGCACGCAAAAACACCGCTTTGTGAACTGCATTGATTGCCACGTGCAGCGCAACGCCGCCGGCGTCTGGCCCCGGCACACCGACGACGACCACTTCTGCTCGGTCTGCCACCTTTATACGAGCGTTGCCATTGACTGCTTCCAGTGCCACGCCGACCGACCGCACGAAGCCTACCCCGGCGGCGGCAAGTCCGCGCACCGAAGCGACCGCAGCCGTCTGGGCATGAGCGACCTGCACCTGGAGCGGCTGCGCTGACATGCAAAATCCGCCACAAGATAAAAAGCGCCGGCAATTTCTGCAAGCGGGCGCGCTGGCCGCGGGGCTGACCGTCGCATCCGGCGTTTTGCTCTACAGCGTGGGACGCGCCGGCGCACGCGCCGCCGACCAGCCGGTGTCGGACCGGGTTCGCTGGGGCATGCTGGTGGACGTCAACGCCTGCGCCGACGGCTGCACCGCCTGCGTCGAGGCGTGCGACGAAGAACACGGCCTGACCGGGTTCGGCCGCCCCGAGACCGACGCCCAGTGGATACGCAAACTGACCGTGCGCGACCGCGTCGGCGGCCACACCAAATCGTTTCCGGTCCTGTGCCAGCATTGCGAAAATCCGCCGTGCGTGGACGTTTGTCCGACGGGCGCCTCGTTCAAGCGCGCCGACGGCATCGTGCTGGTGGACAAACACACCTGCATCGGCTGCCGCTACTGCATGATGGCGTGCCCCTACAAGGCGCGTTCGTTCATCCACGAGGCGCTGAGCGAGCAGCTGCCGCACGCGCCCAGGGGCAAGGGCACGGTCGAGAGCTGCACGTTTTGCGTACACAAGGTGGACCGCGGCGACGGCGCCACCGCCTGCGCCGAGGCATGCGAGCGCGAAGGACACCGCGCGCTGATTTTCGGCGACCTGAACGACCCCGACAGCGAGATTTCCAGGCGCCTCGCCCGCCACGGCGGCACGCAGATTCGCGCCGACCTCGGACTCAACACCGGCGTTCGCTACCAGGGATTGTGAGCATGCAGCCCGTTCGCTACCGCGCCCTGGACGCCGACAGCGCCGGCTTCTTCGGCCTTCTGTTCGGCTTCGCGTTGTTCGCACTCGCCGGTGTCGGCGCCGCCTGGTACATGGAGCACCAGGGACACCACGTGACCGGCATGAGCAACCAGGTGGTCTGGGGCGTGCCGCACGTGTTCGCGATTTTCCTGATTGTCGCGGCTTCCGGCGCGCTCAACGTCGCCTCCATCGCGTCGGTGTTCGGCAAACTCGACTACAAGCCGCTGGCGCGGCTGTCCGCCATCCTCGCCATCGCGCTGCTGGTCGGCGGACTGGCCATTCTGGTGCTCGATCTGGGGCGCCCCGACCGCCTGATCGTCGCCATGACCTACTACAATTTCAAATCCATCTTCGCGTGGAATATTTTTCTCTATGTCGGCTTCCTGTTCATCGTCGCGGCTTATCTGTGGATGATGTTTGAACGCCGGATGGCGCCGTACGCCGACACCGTCGGCCTCGCCGCTTTCCTGTGGCGCCTCGTGCTGACGACCGGAACCGGCTCCATCTTCGGCTTTCTGGTGGCGCGCCAGGCGTACGACGCCGCGCTGATGGCGCCGATGTTCGTCATCATGTCGTTCTCCTACGGTCTCGCCGTGTTCATCCTCGTGCTGATGGCCGCCAGCAATCTCGCGCGGCGGCCTCTCGGCGATGTCATTTTGCTGCGGCTGAAAAACCTGCTCGGCGTGTTCGTCGCCGCGGTGCTGTATTTCGTGATCGCCTTCAATCTGACCAACCTCTACGCGGCTGAACACCACGGCATAGAGGATTTCATCTTGAGAAGCGGCGGCATTTACCCCTTCCTGTTCTGGGCGGTGCAGGTCGGCGCCGGCAGCCTGCTGCCGCTGCTGCTGTTTTACGCGCCGCCGTTGTCGCGTTCGCGCGCGGCAGCGGCGAGCGGCTGCGTGCTGGTCGTCATCGGCGCTTTCGCGCAACTCTATGTCATCATCATCGGCGGGCAGGCTTATCCGCTGGTGATGTTTCCGGGCATGGAGGAGAGCAGCAGTTTCTTCGACGGCGTCATCGCCGAATACACCCCGAGCCTGCCGGAACTGGCGCTGGGAGTGGGCGGCGTCGCGCTGTCGCTGGCCTTGCTGGTGTTCGCCCTCGCCGTCCTCGATTTTCTGCCCGAAGACCTGTCCGACCGCCGCTTTTCCGCCCAGTCCGCCGCCGCACCGGCGGCGGACTGAACCCCCCTGCCCGCGCCCGATGCCGCAGTTGCTTGTCAGCGCAACCCATAAATCATCCGGCAAAACCGTCATCTGCACCGGCCTGTGCGCCGGCTTGAAAGCACGCGGCGTCGAAGTCCGCGCTTTCAAGAAAGGCCCCGACTACATTGACCCGCAGTGGCTGGCGTACGCTTGCGGGCATCCCTGCTACAACCTCGATTTCAACACGCAATCACCGGGCGAAATCAGCGCCATGGCCGCCGCGCGCGCGGCGCCGCCCGACGGTTGCAGCCTGATCGAGGCCAACAAGGGGCTTTACGACGGCGTCGCCGCCGACGGCAGCGACAGCAACGCCGCGCTCGCCAGACTGCTCGGCCTGCCCGTGGTGCTGGTCGTGGATTGCGAAGGCATGACGCGCGGCATCGCCCCGCTGCTGCAGGGCTACGCGGCTTTCGACACCCAGGTCGCACTGGCCGGCGTAATCCTGAACAAGGTCGGCGGCGAACGCCACCGCGCCAAATTGACCGCCGCGGTCGAGAACCACACCGACTTGCCGGTGCTGGGCGCGGTCATGCGCGACCCGCGCCTGGAGCTGCCGGAAAGACACATCGGCCTGGTGCCGTCCGCCGAAATGGATGGCGCCATGCGCAAAATAGACGACATGCGCGAGGCCGTCACCGCGCAGGTGGATCTGGAGCGGCTGCTGCGGGCCGTCTCCGGACCCGGACCGGCGCCGGTCGCGGCCGGCGGCGCCGGGCACTCGCCGTCCGGCGGCGGCCAACTCAGGCTGGGCGTTTTCAAGGACCGCGCTTTTACTTTTTATTATCCCGACGACCTCGAAGACCTCGAACGCTGCGGCGCCGAACTGGTGTTCGTGGACGGCCTGCATGACACGCGCCTGCCGCCGGTGGACGGTTTGTTCATCGGCGGCGGCTTTCCCGAGACCCGGGCCACGGCGCTTGAAGCCAACGCCGAACTGCGCGGCGAAGTCGCGCGCGCGATCAACGGCGGCCTGCCGGCCTACGCAGAATGCGGCGGCCTGATGTATTTGTCGCGCAGCATCACCTGGCGGGGGCGCCGCCATGAAATGTGCGGCGTCCTCGCCGCCGACACCGAGATGTGCGACCGCCCGCAAGGCCGCGGCTACGTCGAGTTCAGCGAAACCGCGCAAATGCCGTGGCCCGCGGTGGAAGGCGAGGCGAAGACGCGCCGCGCCCACGAGTTTCACTATTCGCGCCTGGTCAACGCCGCCCCCTTCGACACCGCCTACGCGATTTCACGCGGCGACGGCCTCGGCGACGGCAGCGACGGCATCGTCCACAAAAACCTGCTGGCGAGTTATTTGCACCGGCGCGCCACCGGCAACGGCCGCTGGACGCGGCGCTTCACCGGCTTTATCCGGCGTCAACGCGGCCTTTAACCCGCACCCCGTCCGGAAAAGACGAAGCCGGAGAACGCGGGAAAATCATTGAATTCCCCGCCATGGTTATTCCGGCGGTATCACGCGCAACAGGCCGGCGATGGGCGTTTTCGGAACCATCTGCACATCGTAATTGATGAAGGCGAGCATGAACTGGCTGCCCAGAATAATCGACAGGACCGACAGCATAATCGTGCCGACCGGCGTGGTCAGCATGGCCTCGGCGGACTCCATCCACTGTACGGCGCCGAAAGACAAACCGAAAATCAGCAGCGCGCTTCCAAGCACCAGTTCAATTGAGGCGAGGTTGAAGTCCCTCAAAAAGTAGTTGTAAACGATTCTCTTGAACAGGTTCCGCGTATGCTTGAGCAGGAAAAGCGGCACCTCGCGGATGGGCCGGATGCCGCTGACCTCGTCGCCGTAGTGACTTCGCATCGGCACGTCCTCGACCACGGCGCGCAGCACGCCCAGGCGAAAAAGCATGTCGCTTTCAAAGAAATAGCCGCGGTCAATCTTGTCGTCCGGCAGCGCCCGGAAAACATCGGCGTTGACCGCGAGATAGCCGTTGTTGGGATCAAAAATATTCCAGTAACCGGTGGACAGTTTCGCGAAAAAAGAAAAGACCGCGTTTCCGAGCACCCGCGACCACGGCATACTTTTCAGATTCTCCAGATTGTAAAAGCGGTTGCCCTTGACGTAATCGGCGCGTCCTTTCGCAATCGACTCCACAAACAAAGGCAACATCCGCGGGTCCATCTGGCCGTCGCCGTCTATCTTGACGAGGATGTCGGCGCCGTCCTCCGCGGCGCGCTTGAAACCGTGCAAGGTCGCGCCGCCGACCCCCTGATTCTCCTCGTTGAACAAAACCCGCACACGGGCGTCCTTGACCTGCGCGGCGACGTACTCTCCGGTGCGGTCGGGGCAGGCATCGTCCACAACGTAGATGCTGCCGCATGAGGAGGGAATGCGCTCAATCACGGAGAGAACACGATCCCTGACCCGGTGGCAGGGAATGACGGCGGCAACGCGCGGCTGCTCCATTATTTTCTACCCGCTGCCGGCTGGCGCGACATGATTTCCAGCAACTGTTGGGCAAAGATGCAGTAGATGGGCAGCATCATGCCGCTGATCTGGAGGAAAAACCGGCCCACGTTCGTTCCCATCATCGTGAAGGCTACATTCCCCGTGAAATTCGAGATATAGAACACCAAAAACACTATCGCCAGCATATAAATCACCAGTGCCCTGGCACTCATATCCGTCCGGCTGACCAGGGCAAACAACGCCATCGGGACGAATATCCACCAGAACATATTGAAACTGCCATAGCTGAACAACGCGGAAAAAAAACTGGAAAATGACTCAGGATCGTACTGTACCTCAAGCAGAGCCTGCATTCTTCCGCCGACATACTGGCTGATAAAATCGCCGGTCAGCAAATAGAGCAGATAGACAACCACGGCCGCGGCCAGTTGAAACAACAGAATTTTCCTCCATGGATATTTACCCAGCGCGTACAGCCAGTAACTTGCGCCTATCACCGACAATAAAACAAACCACGCCTTGCCCTCCATCTTGGACAAGGCGCCGCACACGAGGCAGGCGCCCGCGACCAGCAACCAGCAACGTTCAACTTTTCTCCTGTCCAGGTAAAAGAAACAAAAAACACTGATGGCAGCCATGAAAAAACACGCCACCAGCAAATCATTGAAGCCGGGCCTCAGCGCATGATTCACCGCCAGCGGCACAGAACAAAACAGGTAGGCGCACGCCAGCGAGGCCGTGGTATGCCGTGTCAGCCGGTAACAGGTATAACCGGAGATGGCCGTGAATGAAAGCCAGGCAAACAGCCACGGCAACGCGACCATGCTGTCGTACCAGCGGTCCAGCGGCATTCTCGCCCACGCCGCCAGCATGGACGGGCCAAGCGGAGACGCCGTCCACCCACCCTGAAACACCGTGCCTTCGCCGATTTTCTTGGCGAGTGAAACATAACCGTCAGGAGCCGCCGCATCCGAATCAATGACGGGATAGTTCAATGCGCCGTAAAAAACCGCTATCCACTTGGCGGCAATCAGGAGGATAAAAATCCAGTCTCGCGGCCTGATTGCCGGCACGGTGACAGAGGGCGACGGCGGCGTCCGCAGCCAGAGCACCGCACCCGCCGCCGTCAGCAACAGCATGGTCGCGATGGCCGCGTAGTTCCAATACATGCTCCACCATCCCATCCCGACGAACAAATAGCCCACCGCGTACAACACGACCACGCCCGTCGGCCAGGCGTACGGCAGACAGGGAAGCAGGCGCAGGCGCCGCCCGGAAGTCGCCAGTTGCATCAGGGAAAGGCCGCTCGCCGCCAGCAGCAAATGGCTCAGCAAAACGGTCAGAAAGACCGCCGTCATGGAATCATCCTCAACAAGCGAACATCGGGCGACGATTCATAAAGCGTCTCGACCCTGTATCTCTTCTCGCTCCCATCCACCAATACCGTCTCCCCGGCGGCATCAACGGTCAGACCCTCAGGATAATAATAAAACAGATATTCAATGTCATCGGCGAGCCATTCACCGCCTGTCCTCTGATTCCACAGCGGCCCGACCGCGGCGTAGGTGTGGTTTCGGTACAAAAACTCCAGCCAATTCGCCTCGCCCGGGAAAAATCGTTTGTGCGGCCACGGAAAGGCGACTTTCGCACCGGCGGGCGCATGTTCCCGAAGGGCCTTGTCGAGTCGCGCGAATTCCTCGTCAAAGCGCGAGGCATACTCGTCGTAGCGGTCGGCGTGCCATGCCGAAACGGTGCCGGCGAGGCGCGCATGCGCGAACAGACTCCCCATAAACGGAATGTCCAGGGCAAGATACGCGGCCAGCGCGACGGAGCAGAACCAGACCGCGCTGCGCCGGGTGCGCAGGACCACCAGCGCCAGGCCGGACAACAGCACCGGCAAACCCAGTACCACCAACAGCGAAAAACCGAGAATGTGGCTGTACGCCCTGTAATTGATCGAATAGACGGTAATCGGCTCGATGGACATGTATTCACGCCACGCCACCGCGAGCAGGTCCGGCAGAGGCAAAGCCGGCTCCAGCGACACGCTGCGGAAAGTCATGCTGTCCCTCGCGAGCAGGATCAGACTGGAAATACCGGCGTTGACATTCCAGGAAATCTTGCCCCGCCAGCGCGCCTGGCCGTGGGTGTTGATAATCACCTCGCTGCGGTGTGCCGGAATTTCGGCCCGCGCCACCTGTTGCGGCTTGATATCCCAGATCAGCATGATGTTTCTGGCACGGGGCTGCGGTTCGACGACGATTCTGACATAGGGATAGTCGCGCCAGGTAACGGCGGCAAGATGGTTGCGCGCATCTTTGCCGGGACCCGACACGACGCCGTAAGCGCCCGCCGCTTTCTCCTTGTCAATCTCGACGGACAGACCGTCGTCGTTCCAGCCCCAGCGCACGGCTTGCGGATGACTGGCCTGCAACTTCCAGTCGTTCGCCGCGGAACCGGAAAACGGGTAAACAACCGGAGTCTGGGCCTTCTGGAAGAGCGTGTAGAAAACGGCCAGAACGACAATGGCCGCCGTTGCCGTCAAAGCGGCGCGGGCGGCCGTCGGCCACCGCCTGAAACCGCCCCCACTGCCCGGCGCAGCGCCGGGTGGGCGCGACGGCGCGGCCTGCCCACGCCCATGCGCTTTACGAATCTTTTTCTTTTTCTTGCCTGCCATAATCCATCTCCGGGAACCTGAGGAGGTGCACAAACCTTCCAACAGATTCTATTTCCCTGCTATAATAATATACTACCAACAACCAACCGAATGATGAATCATGGCAAGAGTTACTGTTGAAGATTGTCTCGACAAACTGGGCAACCACTTCAAAGTGGTGCAAGTGGCGGGACACAGGGCGCGTCAACTGGAAATAGGATCCGCCCCCAAAGTCGAGCCGGACGGCGACAAGTCCACGGTCATTGCACTGCGCGAAATCGCCGGGGGTCTGATTACAGAAGAGGTCCTGGATGAACCCGTCATCGATTCCGCGGATCTCGACAGCGAGCTGTCGCAACTGTTCACCAAAGTGGAGCCCGGCCCGATGATGGCCATTGAGGAGCCTGCCGAGAAAATCGAAAGCGACGACCAGGGAACCGGGGGAACCAGTGACGCCGCGGAAATCAGTGACGCCGGAGACGCCGAAAAAACCGAAGAAACACCGGAGGAGTAAAACTCGCCGGTGACGTTGGCGGCCGATGAGCGTTGCGCGCAACTCCGAGGTTAAGAGCGCGCCCCCCATGTCGGCGGCGGATGCCGCCGCCGTTCCCGCCGAAGACTACTTTCTCGCCTCCGACCTGCGCGACACGCTCGGCGAATACCTGAGCGCCCCGGAAATCGCGGACATTCACAAAGCCTGCCGCTTCGGCGCACAGGCGCACACCGGCCAGACGCGCCGTTCCGGCGAGCCGTATATCCACCACCCCATCGAAGTCGCGCGGACCATGGCCGGGCTTCGCCTCGACAAGGTCACCATCACCGCCGGCCTGCTGCACGACGTGCTCGAAGACACGCACGTGACCCGGCAGAAACTGCGCGCGGAATTCGGCGAGGAAGTCGCGCGGGTGGTCGAGGGCGTGAGCAAACTTCAAGGGCTGGATTTCGAGAGTGTCGAGCTCGAGCAGGCGGAGAATTTCCAGAAGATGATGCTGGCCGTGGCCATGGATTTGCGCGTCATCCTCGTCAAGATCGCGGACCGCCTGCACAACATGCGCACCCTGCACCACATGCCGCCGCACCGGCAAAAAGCCATCGCCAGGGAAACACTCGAAATCTACGCGCCGCTGGCGCTGCGCCTCGGCATGGGCGAGGTGCGCCTGGAGTTCGAGGACCTGGCGTTCAAGACGCTCTACCCGCGGCGCCACCGGGCGCTCGCCAAAGGCGTCCGCGAACGCGCCGGCAACCGTCTCGAATTGATGGAAAAAACCATCGCCAGAATACGCCTCTACCTGGAAGAATCCGGCATCCCCTGCCGGGTGCAGGGGCGGCAGAAACACCTGTACAGCATTTACCGCAAGATGAAGGAAAAAAATCTTTCATTTTCCGAAGTGCTGGACATCTTCGCGGTGCGCCTGGTGGTGAACAACGTCGAGGACTGCTACCGCGCGCTCGGCCTGATGCACAATTTCTACAAGCCGGTGCCGGGCCGCTTCAAGGATTACATCGCCATCCCCAAGGCCAACGGCTACCAGTCGCTGCACACGATACTGTTCGGCCCGCAAGGCGTGCTGATGGAAACGCAAATCCGCACCCGCGAGATGGACGAGGTGGCGCAGACCGGCATCGCCGCCTACGCACTCTACAAAATCAACGACTCCAACCGTTTCGCCGGCACCGTCAAAACGCAGGAATGGCTGCAAAACCTGTTCAGTTTTCAGCAGGGTTCGAACGATTCGCTGGAGTTCATGGAGCACCTGAAAGCCGACTTGATACCGGACGACATCTACGTGTTCACGCCGGCGGGCGAAATCATGTCGCTGCCGAGAAAAGCGACGGCGCTCGACTTTGCGTTCGCCGTACACACCGATCTCGGCCTGTCGGCGAGCGGCGTCAGAATCAACAAGCGCCTCAGCATGTTGAGCACCCGGCTGCAAAGCGGGCAGACCGTGGATATCATCGTATCGGACAACGCGAGGCCGAATCCCGGCTGGCTCAGCTTCGCCGTCACCGCCAAGGCGCGCTCCGCAATCCGGCATTACCTGAAAAACATCCGCGACGACGAGGCCGCCAAACTCGGCAAACACCTGCTGAACGAGGCGCTGCGCAACTACCAGACCAGCCTCGGAGAAATAGAGAAAGGCTGGTTCGACAAAATTCTCGGCCTGCTCGGCATCGCCGGGCGCGACGCCTTGTTCCGCGAAATCGGGATGGGCAACCAGATTCCCCAGTTGATCGCGGCGCGCCTCGCCGACTCCGAGCGGATGGCGGAACGACCGGTGGAAATCGCCCGCTCCACCGTGCTCAGGGGCGCCAGGGGCCTCGTCGTGGCCTACGCCAAGTGCTGCTATCCCATCCCGGAGGACACGGTCATCGGCATTATGAATCCGGGCAGGGGGCTGGTCGTGCACCGCGACGGCTGTCCGAACGCGACGGCGGCGCGCAAGAGAAAAGACAGCGTGATTCCGCTGCAATGGACCGGCGAGAACGCGCCGGACGACGAATACTCCGCCGCGATTCGCGCCGTCACCCGCCACCAGCGCGGCGTGCTCGCAAGCATCGCCGCCAGGGTCGCCGCGATGGGCTCGAACATCGAAAACATTTCATTCGAGGAATACGGCACCGAGACGGCGGCGATTACCTTCGTCATCAGCGTAAGCAGCAAAACGCAACTCGAGAAAATCATGCGCAAGATCGTTCACGCGGTCAAGGGCACCAAAGTTCACAGAATCGGCTTCCGCGAGGAAACCGGCCCGACTCATTAACACGGGAGGCACGATGAGCAGAAAAATAATAAAGACCCGCCATGCGCCGCAGGCGATCGGCACGTATTCCCAGGCGGTTCAAGCCGGGGACACGGTGTACCTCTCCGGCCAGATTCCGCTGGATCCGAAGACGATGAAACCGGTCGGGGGAGACATCCGGATGCAGGCGCACCAGGTGTTCGTCAACTTGGCGGCGGTCGCCGACGCCGCCGGCGGCAGTCTTGCCGACATCGTCAAACTCAGCATCTATCTCGTCAACCTGAAGGATTTTCCGATCATCAACGAGGTCATGAGCGAGTATTTCAAGGAACCTTATCCTGCAAGAGCCACGGTCGGCGTCGCCGCGCTACCCAAAGACGCCGGCGTTGAAATCGAAGCGATGATGCACCTGGGCTGACCGCGCGCACCGCGCCGACCCGCCCCGCAATGAAGGTTACGGAACTCAAGGGAGTCGGCCCCGGTGTCGCCGCCCGCCTCGAAAAGCTTGGCCTGCATTCCATCGAGGACCTGCTGTTTCACTTTCCGCTGCGCTACCAGGACAAGACGCGGGTCGTGCCGATCGGCGGCCTGACGCCGGGGCAGCCGGCGCTGATCGAAGGCCGCGTGGAATCGGCGCAGGTCGCCTACACCGGGCGGCGCGTGCTGGTGGTGCGGGTGTCCGACCAAAGCGGCTGGCTGCAGCTGCGGTTCTTCCATTTTTCCATGGCGCAAAAAGCCGGCTTCAAGCCGGGGCAGAAACTCTACGCCTACGGCGAAGTGCGCGCCGCGCGCGCCGCGCTCGAAATCATTCATCCCGAATACCGCCTGATTGGCGACGCCCAGTCGGCGCTCACCGAGGCGCACTATACGCCGGTCTATCCCACGACCGAGGGACTGCATCAAAAAAGTCTGCGCCGGCTGACGCAGGCCGCCGTCGAGTGGCTCCGCAAGCCCGGCAACGAACTGGAAGAACTGCTGCCCGACGAGTGGGCGGGCCAACTGGCCGACGGCGCCGGCGCGATTTCCACCCAGGAGGCGATTTGCCTGTTTCACAAGCCGCCCGCCGGAACCGATCTGGCGGCGCTGACCGAGGGCCGCCACCCGGCGCGCAAACGCCTCGTGTTCGAGGAGCTGCTCGCCAACATCCTGAGTCTCAAGCGGCTGCGCGCCAAACACCGCCGCTACAAGGCCGAGGCGCTGGTCTGCGAGGGCCGCCTGTTCGAGAAACTGGTGGCGGGCCTTCCGTTCACGCTGACCGGCGCCCAGAACAAGGTCATCGGCGAGATTCTCGAAGACGTGCGCGTATCCTCGCCGATGATGCGCCTGGTGCAAGGCGATGTCGGCTCGGGCAAGACGGTGGTCGCCACCGCCGCGCTGCTGCAGGCCATCGAGAGCGGCTTTCAGGCGGCGCTGATGGCGCCGACCGAAATCCTCGCCGAGCAGCACTTCAACAACCTGCACGAATGGCTCGAACCACTGGGCGTGCGCGTGTGCGTGGTGTCGGCGCGCCAGAAAGCGCGCGTACGGCAGGCGGCCCTGAGGCAGATACGCCAGGGCCAGGCGCAACTGGTCACGGGAACGCACGCGCTGTTCCAGGAAGCGGTTGATTTCTCGCGCCTCGCGCTGATTGTCGTGGACGAGCAGCATCGTTTCGGCGTGCACCAACGGCTGCTGCTGAAAGAAAAGGGAGCGCACGGCGACTTCCAGCCGCACCAGTTGATTATGACGGCGACCCCCATTCCCAGAAGCCTGGCGATGACGATGTACGCCGATCTCGACTACTCCGTCATTGACGCCCTGCCGCCCGGACGCAAGCGAATCAAAACCGTCGCACTGCCGGAACAACGCCGCGACGAGGTAATCGAACGCCTGCATGAATCGTGCCGCAACGGCGTGCAGGCGTACTGGGTGTGCCCGCTGATCGAAGAATCCGAGTCGCTGCAATGCCGCGCCGCCGAGGAAAGCCACCGCTATTTGAGCGGCGTCATGCCCGGCTTCAAACTGGGTCTGATACACGGCAACCTCGGCGGCGACGAGAAAGAGTCGGTCATGCGCGCCTTCAAGGGCGGCGAAATCAACGTGCTGGTGGCGACCACCGTCATCGAGGTGGGCGTGGACGTGCCGAACGCGACGCTGATGATCATCGACAACGCCGAGCGCCTGGGGCTGGCGCAACTCCATCAATTGCGGGGCCGCGTCGGACGCGGCGAACGGCAGAGCACCTGCGTCCTGATTTACTCGCCGCCGCTGTCGGAAAAGGCGGCGCGGCGCATCGGCATCATGCGCAAATCCAGCGACGGCTTCGAGATCGCCGCCGAAGACATGCGGCTGCGCGGCCCGGGCGAGATTCTGGGAACCCGCCAGGCCGGACAGATTCATTTCAGGGTGGCCGACCTGTCGCAGGACGCCGGGCAGATTCAGCAGGTGTTGAAAATGGCCGACGATTTCGCCGGGCAATACCCGCGCCACGCCGAAAAAATGATCGAGCGGTGGCTCGGCAGGTTTTCCAGGTACGCCGAGGTGTAATCAGCCGAAAGTGCCGACGGCCATTGTCACCACAAAGACGACGAACAACAGCGCCAGCGCGGCAAACGCCGCCCTGGCCCGGCCGCAGCCGCGCGCCTCGCGCCACGTGACCGCGCCGAACGCCAGACCGGCGACGGTGGCGCCGAACGCGGCCCAGTAAAGCGCAAACACGCAGTCGCTGCGGCAGGCGCGCGCGTCGAAAGTCCCCGACAACAACTGCATCACCAGCACGACGGTCAGCAGCCAGCCGACAACGGCGCATGAAAGCAGCACTGTGTTTTTGATGTTCACCGTGCCGGGCCCGGCGAACTTTCCGCCACAGTTTCTTTTGCTATATTCATTTCAATATCTCCGTCAATTGCCTTACGGCCCTTTCCAGATTCTCATACAAAAGCGGTTTATAATATTTTCCCCTGTGAATCTCCTGCTTCACTTTTCTCTCACCTTCCAATAAGGTGATAATCTCAATCTTCACATCTTCAAAAAAAGACATCAGTGTATGCGTCGAGAAACTGCCCAATGTTACCTCGCTCAACTTGGAATAATCACCACCGAGTTGGCTTTCAAGCTGCACCAGTGCAAACTTCAATGCCGGAAATTGAGTTTTCAACAACCATGCATCAAAAAGTATACGTTTGAACATTGCATTTTCGGCATAGGCTTTGCACTCTATGGATAAGAGAAATTCATCTCTTTCATAAACACTGACATCTTGACTTATTTTGTAATTAATTTCTTGAAGATGATCTTTTAAGTAGTTTCTGACTTCCTCATTGGAGAGGTTCTCTACGTATTTGCGATTGATGGGAACCATGTATTTCCCTCTCGAGAAAATCAAATCATCAGGCTCTTTGCCCAGTTTTAGCCATGCTGCCATAACAAGTTTTTGAGTAATATCCTCGACCAGTTTCCCCTTTCCCTGCCTTAGCATCCCTCCTGGCGCTCTGGTCTTTTGTCCCTGAGATTCTTCCCACATATTCTGAACGGTCTGCTTATATGCCTCCACTATGCCATTCAATATCTCCCTGTAACTATGATTCACCATGACTCAAAGTAGAATGCCTTTCAGGCGCTCCTCGGATTTCTCGCAATACTCTCTGGATATGTCAATTCCGAGATAATGCCTTCCCGTCATCTTGGAAACGGCGCAAGTCGTTCCGACGCCCGCAAACGGATCCAGAACCACGTCTTCGCGATAACTGAACAGTTGAAGTACGCGCCGCGCTAGCTCCTCCGGAAACATCGCGGGGTGGCCGAATTTTTTCATCCTGCGCTCCGGCGCAATCGCCCACTTGCCGTAAACCCACTTTTTGAAATCATCGCCGACGATGTCTATTTTTTCCCGATCGCCGGCCTTCTTGAGAGAACCCTTGCAGAAAACCTCGATAAATTCCCATGAGTATTTGAGATACGGGTTGCTGGGACTCTTCCAACTGCCCCACGCCGTGTACTTGCAATTGTAATTGTTTTTCTCCCACACAATTTCGCCTTTCCAGATCATCTTGCGATTGATAAAGTAATTGCCGATGATGTGATGGCTGGGAATATAGTCTGAATAAAGCGGCTGGATATTGACCACGATCCTGCCGCCGTATTTCAACACACGGATGCACTCATCAAATACGGCAAACAATTTGTCGAAATAACTCTGCCAATAATGGTCGTCCTGCGCCTGATCACCGTACTCCAGCCCGAAGTTGTACGGCGGGGAAGTGAACACCAAGTCCACGCAATTGTCCGGCAATTTCTTCAGCTCCTCCGCACTGTCGCCACAGAGTATTCTGTCAAGAAACCCGGGTGGCAACTCATTGTTCTCTTCACAAAATTCGTTGTTTCTTGCGTAATAATACTTGCCCCGGTTCTCTTCTTTTTTTGCCCGGTTCTTTACCTTCCGCTCTTCGTTATAGCCCACAAAACGCCGTTTGCCGGAATGAAGACCGTAACTGCCGATGGATTCGATTTCCTCACAAACCTGATGCAACAGCGAAGGAGGCTCTCCGCAGATTTCATGCACTGCGGCTCTCATCGCAACCGTGTCAATCTCCCGTAGCCGGATATGAACCGTTTTCCCTCTCGCAATAATCTGCACCTCATCAGATCGAAAGCGGCTGTTGAAATCATCAATCTTCCCGGAAACATCCGCCGTAACCGGAGATGGAACAGCGAATGAGAGTTCTTTATAGGACGGTGTTTCTTCTTGCTGCATTGAATTGAGCGGCTGGCAGGTAACTGCCGCATCCCCTCTGTGGATTCTACACAAAAAATCAGTATTGCAGTATCAGAAACACCGCCAGCGCGGCGACGATGGCCATGATAAAAACCGACAACCTCGCGGAATCGCGCCGCGCCAGCGCGGAAAGTTGCAGCCACAGCATCCGGCCGGGGTCGCATCCGCCGCGCGCCCTTCGCAGCGCCGCGGCCAGCGGCGCTGCGAGCGGGCAAAGCAGCGACGGCAGCCTGCGGTAAAACCAGTCCACATCCAGGCTGATGGTTAACGTGCGTTTCAGCAGCGGCAGCATCAGGAAAAAGGCCAGCGCCGACAACAGCAGCAGTTCAAGTTGCGCCGCAACATGCGGGCCGGTATAAGGCGCATAATCAACCGGGTACGGCAACAGACCGTACAACAGCGACGGAAAGACACCGATCGCCAGGCACAGCACCGCGAAGAAAATCATCGCCAACTGCATGTTGACCGGCGGATCATCCGGCTCGTCGCCGGAGGGTTTCCTGCGAAAAAAGACAAACCACGGAAACTTGATTCCGGCGTGCAGAAAAACGCCGGCGGACGCCGCCACCAGCAAAAACCACGTCCACATCATCGCGGCGCCGTGCGCGGCCTCGCCAATCAGGGCCTTCGACACAAAGCCGGAGGTCAGCGGCATCGCCGAAATCGAGACCGCGCCGATGACGCCGCAAATCGTCGTCACCTTCATGGTCGCGTACAGCCCCCCCAGTTCGCTGCATTTTCTGCGTCCGCTCATGTAAAGAACGCTGCCAGCCGACATCAGCAGCAACGCCTTGTAGATAATGTGCGCGGAAGCGTGGGCGGCGGCGCCGTTGACGGCCAGTTCGGTGCCGATGCCCGCACCCACCACCATGAAGCCGACCTGATTGACGATGCTGTAAGCGAGAATGCGGCGCATGTCGTTTTCAAGCAGCGCATAGACAATGCCGTAAAAAATCATGTACAACCCGATCGGCACCAGAATATCGGTGCCCGCAAACACCACCAGCAATGCAAACACCGCCGATTTCGTCGTGAACGCGGACAAAAACACCGTGCCGCCGGGGCTGGCCTCGGGATAGGCGTCGGCCACCCACGCCGACAGCGGCGGCGCGCCGGCGTTCAGCAAAACGCCCGCCAGAATCATCCACTCGTACAACGCATCCGGCGCGACCAGCCGCAGGGTGGCGTCGCCGCTCTCGCCGACCAGCCCGGCGATGCCGTAGAGCAAAACCACGCCGCCCAGCGCGTGCAGCAGCATGTAACGCCTGCCCGCCGCCGCCGACGCCGGCGTCGCCGCCGAAAAAATAATCAATGTCGAGGCAAGCGCCATCAATTCCCAGAAAATGAAAAACGTGATGAAGTCACCGCACAGCGAGACCATGACCGCGCTGCCGGCACACAGCGAGGCGCCGGCGAGTTCGCTCTTCTTCGCCTGCCTCATCACAAACATCATGCCGCCGAGAGCCATCACCGAGAACGTGACCGCGAACAACCGCCCCAGCGGCGTCACCTGCAGCGGCGTGATGTCGTAGTCCATGAAACGCAAGTGCAGCGCGGCGCCCTCCGGCAGCAGCGCCGCAAACAGCAGCGTCAGCAACGGCGGCAGCAACAGCCACCTTTTCGCGCCGCCGACAAAACACACCAGCGGCGCCGCCGCCAACATGACGAGGCCGGGAGGGAAAATCCAGTCCATCACCGCCGCTTACCCGTCGCCGCGCCCGTCATAATAGTCGTCCTTTCTCTTGAGGAACCAGCCCAGCGCCAGTGCCACGACGATCAGCACGACACAGCTGGCGAAACCGAACCAGGCATAAAAGCCGAAACCAAAATCGGAGAAGCCGCCGACCAGAAACTCCAGCAGAACAATCAGGACGACACCTGCTCCAATCGCAGGCAGCGGAGGCTTTAATCCCACGATGTATCTCCCACCCCAATCGCGGGCAGCGGAGGTTTTAATCCCACGATGTATCTCCCACCCCAATCGCGGGCAGCGGAGGTTTCCAGTTCATGGCGCGTCTCCGGCGTTGCCGGCGGCGAAACCCGGAGCCCCGGCGATGAACCCGGCAATGCTGTCCACCGCGAAAAACAGCACGGCGCACATCAGCGCCGGCAACAGCATCGCAATCAGCATCGCCGCCGGCGCCTCGTTGCGCGCCACGGGAGCCGGCGCGGCCTGCGTGAAGAAAGCGCGGTAAATCACCGGCACGAGGTAGGCCGCGCTCAATACGCTGCCCGCGACCAGCACCGCCGCGGGAAGATACCCGCCGACCGCGACCGAACCTTCGAGCAGAAACCACTTGCTGCTGAAACCGGCCAGCGGCGGCAAACCGATGATTACAAGCGAGCCGACGGTGAACAATCCCATCGTCCACGGCATGGTGCGGCCGATTCCGCCCAGTTCATCCAGCCGGGTTTTGCCGCTCGCCGTCTGAATAGCGCCCGCCGCGAAAAACAGCGTGATCTTGCCGAAGCCGTGCGCCAGCAGATGCAGCACCGCGCCCAGCAGCGCCGCCGGTTTCAGCAGCGCGGCGCCGAGAAGAATATAAGAAAGCTGGCTGACGGTCGAATAGGCGAGCAGTTTCTTCAGACTGCTCTGCCGCAGCGCGATGATCGAGGCGGCGATGATGGTAAAAGAGGCGATGTACACAAGCCATTCACCGGCGCCGGCGCCGGCCAGCAGATCAACGCCGAAAATATAGAGGATGACCTTGACTATCGTGAAGACACCGGCCTTGACCACGGCAACCGCGTGCAGCAGCGCGCTGACCGGCACCGGCGCGACCATCGCCCGCGGCAGCCAGCAGTGCAGCGGCATCACCGCGGCTTTCGAGGCGCCGAAGACGACCAGCAGCAGCAGCCATTTGACCTGCGCGTCCTCAAGGTGTCCGTCCAGTATGCCGCCGGACACGAAATCCAACGTCCCCGCGGCGTGATAAATCCACACCAGCGCGGCCAGCAGCAACACCGTCGAGGAACCGACCAGAATGCCCAGATAAATCCTGCCCGCCGACAGCGCCTCGCGGCTCTTGCCGTGCGTCACCAGCGGATACGTGCAAAGCGTCAGCACCTCGTAGAATATGAACAGCGTCAGCAGGTTGCCGGCGAACGCGACCGCCAGGGCGCAGCCGATGGCCAGGTTGTAATACACCAGAAACGACGTCATCCCGGGCACGCGGTTCTGGTAGAGATACGCCAGCGAATACAGCATGCTGACCGGCCACAGCAAACACACCAGGCCGGCGAAAATCAGGCCCACCGGCTCCGGCTCGAATGCGATGCCGGCGCCGGGCACGATTTCCGTCAGTTGCAGCGTCACCGGCGCGTCCGCCAGCATCACCAGCGCCGCCAGTGAAACAAAAGGCGCCAGCAGGTTCAGCGTGTCCCTCACCACGGGCATGCCGTGGAACAGCACCGTCAGCGCGGCCAGCACGAAAGGACTCGCCATGCACGCAATCAGCAGGGTCTCGTTCGTCATTGTGATCATCATCGTCATCGGTCAGCGCAGCAGCGTCTCGGCGATGTCGAGACAGGCTCGCGTCAACCACGACGGATTGACGCCGACAAAAAAATTCACGGCGATGAGCGCCCAGGTCGTCAACAGCATCGCCGGCGGCGCTTCGCCGGCCTCGCCGGCCTCGCTCTGCCGGAAATAAGCGGCCTCCACCAGCCGCCAGCCGTAAGCCACACTCAACAGCGAACCGGCGAGGATGACAAACGCCAGCAGCCACAGGTTCATCTCCAGCACGGCGCTGACCAGATACCACTTGCTGACAAAACCCGAGGTCAGCGGTATGCCGACCAGGCTGACGACGCCGGCGACGATGGCCGCCGCCGTCCACGGCATGCGCTTCGACAGCCCGGCAAGGTCGGAAAGGCTGCAACCGCCCGCGCGGTAAGCGATGCAGCCGAGCGCCATGAACAACGAGACCTTGATGATCGCGTGGTTGAAAACGTGTATCAGGCCGGCGGCGACGCCGGCCTGCGTGGCCAGGCCGATGCCGAGCGCGATGTAGCCGATTTGCGCGACGCTGGAATAAGCCATCATGCGCTTGACCTGGTGCTGGAAGAAGGCGAGGCCGGAGCCGGCCACAATGGCGGCGGGCGCCAGCACCAGCATGATGTCCGGCAGCGCCGCCGGGAACGAGGCGGCGTCGAAGACCTCGAACAAAAGGCGAATCAATACGTAGAGCGCGACTTTCGTGCTGGTGCCGGAAAGAACCGCGGCGATGGCCGACGGCGCGTGGGCGTAGGCGTTCGGCAGCCACAGGTGCAGCGGGAAAAGCGCGGCCTTCAGCAACAGCCCGACGCCGATGAAACCGAGCGCGGCGAGAACGGCGGGGGAGCCCAGCAGCGGTTGCAGCCGCGGCGCCATGTCCGACAGGTTCAACGTGCCGGTCACCAGATAGAGATAACCGATGCCGAGAAGAAACAGCGCCGCGCCGGTGGTCCCCATCAACAGGTAGCGGTAGGCCGCGGTCAGCGCGCGCGGCGCGCGCGCCGACGCCACCAGCGCGTAGCCCGCGATCGAGGCCATTTCCAGGAACACGAAGATATTGAACAAGTCGTCGGTCATGGCGACGCCGAAAAAACCGGACTGGCAAATCAGCAGCGCGCTGTAAACCGGGCCAAGGCGGCGCCCGCAAAGCTCCTTGTCGAAACTGCGCCGGGCGTAAACAACGCCGCCCAGAAAGACCGTGCTCAACATCAGCACCATCAACGCATTGATCTGCGCCACCTTGTAGGCAATCCCCCACGGCGGCGCCCAGCCGCCGATGGCGTACTCCAGCACCAGGCCCTCGCCGGTGCGCACAAACAGCGCGACACTGAACACAAACGCGGCGACGCTGACAACCAGCACCATCCGCCACACCAGGCGGTCGTCTCGCACCAGCAGGCCAAGCGCCGCGCCGAGCAACGGCAGCACCACCAGCAGAACCGGCAATTGGAGAAGCAGCGCGTCGTTCATCGGCCCGGCCGTTCAGTCGTCCTCGTATTCGAGGTCGCCGATCAGGCGCTCGTCGAGACTGCCGTAAACCCGGCTGATGCGGATGGCAAGCGCCAGTCCCAGCGCGGTGGAGGCGACGGCGACGACTATCGCCGTCAGAATCAGCACGTGCGGCAG
This sequence comes from uncultured candidatus Poriferisulfidus sp., assembly GCA_963693105.1. Taxonomy (GTDB): domain Bacteria; phylum Pseudomonadota; class Gammaproteobacteria; order Poriferisulfidales; family Oxydemutatoraceae; genus Oxydemutator. The sequence continues at coordinate 58,668 of OY843752.1, forward strand.
CGGGTTGGAATACACCGTGACTTCGGGCGTCAGAATCGGCGCGCTGCCGCCGCCGACCTTGCCCATCAATATAAAGAAGATGAAAATCGAAACCTGGAACAGGTTCAGCCCGATCAGTTTCTTCACCAGATTGTCGTAAGCGATCATGATGTAGATGCCCGTCATCATCAGGAAGACGACGGCGAGATGGTGGTAGCCCTGCAGCAGATTCTCGATCATGCCGAGTCGCTCGCGTCCATCAACAGGTAAAAAATCAGCATGACGACGCCGACGATGGTGACGCCGATGCCGAGTTCGATGGCGAAGATGCCGATGTGCTGCCCCGACAGGGGCTGCTGCGCGAGCGCCGCATAGTCGAGGAAAGCACCGCCCCTCAGCAGGGCGGCGACGCCGGTCAGCGCGTAGAGCAAGACGCCAAGCGCGGACAGCACCTCGGCCGTGCGCCGCGACAAAACCGCCGACGCCTTCTCGACGCCGTAGATCAGCGCGTACAGAACCAGGCCGACGGAGAAAATGACGCCGGCCTGAAAACCGCCGCCCGGACCGAAATCGCCGTGGAACTGCACATACAGCGCGTAGAGCAACGTCGTCGGCACCAGCGTGTGGGCGGTTTCGCGCAGAATCGGGTTTTGGGTGATGAAGGCCAGGTCACTCCTCCCCGCGCTGTTCAAACAAGCCCAGCACAATCAGGACGCCGACGCCGGCGGTGAAAATCACGCAGACCTCCCCCAGCGTGTCGAGACCCCGGTAACTCGCCAGCACCGACGTGACCACGTTGGGCGGCCCGACTTCGGCGGCCGAATGTTCAAGGTAGTGGCGCGCGACATGATCGTGCAGCGCCAGCGACGCGTCGCCCAGCCAGGGGAAATCCAGCATCGAGTAGAACAGCAGCCAGCCGGTGGCCGCCGCCAACGTCAGCCCCAGCACCTTGCGCGACGCCGCGTAGGCGTACTGTTTGCCGGTGGCGGCGATGGTCGTCAGAAAGAAAATCGTGCTGATGCCGGCGCCGACGGCGGCCTCAGTGAAGGCGACATCGGGCGCGTCCAGCGACAGGAACAGCGCCGCCGTCAGCAGGCTCGACATGCCCGCCAGAAAAGCCGCGGAAAACAGGTTGTCGGTTCTGGCAATGATGACCGCCGCGACGGCCGACAGCGACAACAACGCGCATCCAAGCAGTTGGCCGCTCATGGTTCCGGGTAACTTTGCAGATAGGTTTTGAAAATCGCATGGATCGCCGCCGGCGCGGTAATCAGCAAAAACACGATGATCAGCGTAATCTTCAGCGCGACCATTCCCCACCCCGATTGCAGCGCCAGCGCGATGAGGATTTGCAGCGTGCCGAACACATCAATCAGCCCGGCGGCGTGCGCGCGCGTCGTGAAATCCGGCATCCGCAGCATGCCGACGGCGCCGATCAGGATAAAGGCGCAGCCTGAAACCGCCAGCACCCAGGCGGCGGCGTCAACCAGGTTCATCGCCGCCCTCCCGCAGGGCCGGCCACCTCAGCCGGCGCTTGCTGAACAATCTCAAAATGGCGATGGTCGCGACAAAATTCACCAGCGCGTAGAGCAGCGCGATGTCCACGAAAACATCGCGCCGCGACAGCAGCCCGATGCCGGCAATCAGCGCAATCGAGAGCGTTCCGAAAACGTTGATTGCAAGCACCTGGTCAAACAGGCGCCGCGCGCGCGCGGTGTGTATCAACACCAGCAACATCGCCAGCAGCAGCACGCCCAGTACCATGCCCAGTATCATGTCCAATGTCATGTCCAACATCCCGTCCGCGCCATCCGTCACCCCAGCCGCGAGACCTGCTTTGCGAATTCGCCCTTGCGCGCTCTCTCCGCCGCCTCTTCCGTCAGCGCGTGCACCCGGATTGTGTCGCCCCGGAAATCGGCGCTGATGGTGCCGGGCGTCAGCGTGATCGAGTTGGCCTGGACGACGCGCAACAGACCGTCGTCGCGCACCGCCTCGATGTCAATAAAACGCGGGCTGATGGGCAGTTTCGGGTTCAGAATTCTGCGCGCCACGTCGCAGTTGGCGGCGACAATCCGCCACAACAGCCAGACCGCGTAAAACGGCAGCCTCAGATAAAAGCCGGGGCGGTGCTGGCCGGCGCCGATGACCCCCATGCGCGACGACAGCGCCGTCACCAGCGCCGCGCTGGCCGCCCCCAGCGAGACCATCAGCGCAGCGTAATGGCCGGAGATGGCGAGCCAGAAGCCCAGCAACAGCAGGAAAACAAAAAAGCGTCTGGGATGGTTTGCGGATGCGTTCATTTTATTTGTGAGGGCTCATCATACAGGTTCTCTACAAGCCACGCGTCGTAACCGGGCTTGACCGCAAGACTCTTCTTCAAAAAGCCGCGGCCACGATCCGGCTCGCCCGACTGCTTGTACAGCCGCGCCATGCACAACAGCAAGGCGGCATCGTCAGGCCGCCGCGCCAGCCACCGCTGCACATTCGGGATTCTGCGCGACAAATCACCGCCGCGCAATATACCGTACTGGCGGATTGCATCCTCGCCCCAGCCGTCCTCGATGATTTTTTCCAGATGCCGGGCGGCATCACCGGCGGCGCCCGCCCGCTCCAGCAGGCCCGCGTATTCAAGCAAAAGCGCCCGTCCGGGCACAAAACCCGGGCGCCGCAGGGCGTCTTCCCACGTCCGCCGCAGTTGCGCCGCATCACCGGCGGCGGCGGCACGCGCGAGCAGCGACGCGGTCGCGCGCGTCTCAATGCGGCGGCAAAATGCCGGCCTGTGCGACAGTGCGCGGCGCGATGGCGGCTGCAACAAGGTCCCGGCGGCCTGCTCCATGCAGTGCTCATCGCGCTCGCACAACCCGGCCAGCAATTCAACGGCGCGCACATTGCCGGGCTGTTTGCCGAGCAGTTCGATCAACTGGCGCACGGCCTGCGTGGGCAGTTCGCCGCGCGCCGCCAGTTCGGCCCCGACCATCGCCTCCGCATGGCCGGCGGGACGCCACTGTGCGGCCAGTTCCAACACCTTGCGCGCGCCGTCGTTGTCGCCGACACGCAGCGCGCAGCGCGCCGCCAGCAGGCAGGCGGCGCGCTGCGCCGACGTGCCGGGCGTTTTCGCAATCTCGAGCAACGGCTTGTACGCTTCGGCGTAATCGCCTGCGACATACGCCAACAGCGCGTCGGTCAGGCGCCGCGAGGTCCGCCTTTTGTAATAACTCTGGTGCCCGGCGAACAGGCGTCCGGGCAGCCGCCACAACGAAACCAGCAGCCGCAACAGCAGCCCCAGCGCCAGCCACGCGGCGACCAGCGCCGTCACCACGACCCACAAACCGGCCTCAACGCGCCATTCGCCGACCGTGACGGCGACATCGCCCGGATACTGCAACGACAGCAGCACAATCGCGGTAACACCCGCGAAAACCAACGTCAACGCCAACAGGATTCGCTTCATTCAGCCCCCGTTTGCGATGGCGCGAACGCGGCGCCGAGCGATGGAGGATGCCATTGCATATCCAGCGAGCGCAGACGCGCCAGCGCCTCGTGCAACTCCGCATCTTCGCCGCTTCTTTCCCCGGCCAGACGCATGATGTCAGCGGTCAACACGTCAAATGCCTGCGCGTCGTTTTCCAAAACGGCAAGCCGCGCGCGCAGCAGCATGTGGCGCAGCAGCCTCGTGTCGTCTTGCGTCAGTGTCTTGTGCCGCTCAACGCGGACAGCGGCTTTCAACTGATCCGGCAGGCGCGCGAGCCAGCTCCGCCAGTAACCCGTATCCGGGCCCGCCCCGTCCGCCGATGCCCGCGACGGCGCGGACTCCAGCATCGCCAGCAGTTCACCGAGGACGGGCATCGCCCGGCGCGGCGACCTGGCCATGTATTTGGACAGCCTCGCAATGTCGTCGTTCAACGCCTGCCTCTCCGTCTCCATATCCGGCGCCCCCTCTATCAGGCGCAGAGTCTGTTGCAGCAGTTCGAGCGCCTCGTGCGGTGCGTGCGCGATTTCAAGCAAACGGCGCGCCGCCGACACGCGGTAATTCAGGTCGTCTGAGGTGAGGGTTTCATGCAGGCGCGCGGCGCGCTCTTCGGAAACCGTCAGGCGGCGCTCCAGTTCCTCGATGGCCTGCTGCGCCTCCCGGCGGCGCAATTCAGCCCGCTCATCGGCCGGCCCGCCGGCGGCGTTTTGCGCGGGCGGCGGCGCGGCGACGGGCGCTTCGGCGACCATCGCGGGCCACGGCGCATACCGCATCCACAGCAACGCCAGCACTGACGCCGCGACCACCGCCAAAGCCGGCACGATGAGTTTCCGTGAAATCATACGGCTTCATTATAAGAGTTGGCCGCTCCATCCGGCGGAATCAGGGATTCCGCCTCCATTGCACGACGGCAGCGACCACATCCTCGTCCACCGGGCTGCGCGCAACAATGGGCGGCGCGCTGAAACCGAGGCGCCCGTGCAACCCGGCCATGGCGGCGCTGCCGAGCGCCACCGTGATTCTGAAAAGCGCGTCGTGCGAGCCGGGCGCGGTCAAATCCAGCAGGTTTTGCAGGCTGTCGGCGCTCGCCGACAAGATGACGTCGGGATCGCCGGGCGCGCCAAACGACAAGCGCACGCCGGGCGGCTTGCGCCGCCGGTACACCTCGACATAATCCACCTCCACGCCGCGCGCGCGCAAAGTCCGCGCCAACAGCTCGTTGCCGCCTTCGCCGCGAAACACCAGCACCCTGCCGCGGTCCAGGCTTTTCATCAGGCCGGTTTCCAGCAGCGCCTCGCTGCCGGTGGCCTGCGCCGGATTGACGATGCTGTCCACTCCCTCGCGCGCGAGACGCTCGCCGGTCTTGACGCCGACCGCGGCGACCGGCACGTCCGGCGGCAGGCCGACACCCGCGCCACGCAGCAGATTAAATCCCGCCTCCACCGCATTGCGGCTGATAAAGACGAACAACCGGTAACGCCGCAGATCGCGCACCATCCCGAGATTTTCGGGCGCCGCACTCAAGTCCACGATCTCCATGCACGGGCGGCGTATCACTTCGGCGCCCGCCCTTTCGAGCAGCGCGGACAAATGCCCGGCGAGATGCGCCGGGCGGGTGACCATCACGCGCAGATTTTCAAGCGGCGGACGCTGCGCCATGATTCAGACGGCGAACTGCGCGAGCAACTCGCCCGCCCCCTGCGACAGCAACGCTTCGGCGGCGGCGGCGGCGAGTTCCGCGCCCCGCTCCGCCGCGCCGCTGCGGTCGTCGTGCAGGATGCGCCGCCCCTCGGCGTCGCCGACCAGCGCGCGCAAACGCAAAACGCCGTCGTGCAGCGAAGCGTGAGCGGCCAGCGGCCAGCGGCAGTCGGCGCCGAGACGGCGCGCCAGCGCGCGCTCGGTCTCGACACAAACGCGCGTGTGCGCATCGTCCAGCGCATGGATGAACGGCACAACCCCGTCGTCACCGTCGCGGCACTCGATGCCGATGGCGCCCTGGCCGGCGGCGGGCAGGCTGATGTCGTGCGGCAATGTGCGGCGAATGCGCGCGGCGAGGCCGAGTCGTTTGAGACCGGCGCCGGCGAGAATCAGGCCGTCGTATTCACCGGCGTCGAGCTTTTCCAGGCGGGTGCCGACATTGCCGTGCAGTTCCACGACCGAAAGACGCGGATAACGGCGCCGGATTTGACACCGCCGGCGCAGGCTGGCGGTGCCGATGACCGCGTTGTCCGGCATTTGTTCCGGGCTTTCGTGGGCATTGCAAACAAAGACATCCGACGCATCCTCGCGCGCCATCATCGCCGCGATGACCAGGCCGCCGGGCAATTGCGCGGGCAGGTCCTTCATCGAATGAACCGCGATATCGGCGCGCCCGTCGAACAGGCCGCGCTCCAGTTCCCGCACAAACAACCCCTTGCCGCCGCCGTCCGTCGTGCGTACGCGCGCGCCCGCCGTGTCGCCGCGCGTCGTCATCGGCACGGTTTCGACCCGCAACTCAGGAAACCGCGCCCGCAACGCCGCCGCCACCAGCCCGGCCTGACACAACGCCAGCGGACTTTTGCGCGTGGCAATACGAATTCTCGTGTGCATTGGCCAAGTATAAAACCCTATCCGTCAATCGTACAAAAAGAAAGGCCGCCCGGAGGCGGCCTTTCATGGCGCGGGCACAGCCGCGGATTCAGTCGAGATGCGACCTGTCGTCGCCTCTCGCGCTGAGAAACACCTCGAACTGCTTCATAAACTCGCGCAGTCCCGCGATGTGACGCCGGCTCACCGGGAGTTTCTTCCTGAAACCCTTGAGCGCGACCGAAACGCGCCCCCTGGAGTCCTTTTCAAACGACTCGATGAAGGCCTTGTTGACCAGCGCGTTGCGGTGGATGCGGATGATCCGGTCACCGAACTCCTGTTCAAGATGTTTCAACGGGTCGTCAATCAGGTTGCGCCCGCCGGTGTGATAGACCACCGTGTACTTGTGATCGGCCTTGAACATGATGATGTTCTTGATGGCGATCAACTCCAGCGTATTGCCGACGCGGCAGTACAAATGACTGCGAGTCCTGCCGAACGGGGACGGTTCCCTGATTTCCAGCGGCCTCGAGTATTGCAACCGCTCCAGTTTGTCGCTGAGTTGCTCGCGCATCACCGGCTTCAGCAGATAACCGGCGGCGTCCAGGCCGAACGCCGCGAAGGCATGCTGGACGTAGGCGGTCGTGAAGATAATCTGCGGCGGCCGGTCGCTGCCGCAGATGTGGTACGCCGCTTCGAGGCCGTCCATGCCGGGCATGTGAATGTCCATCAGCACGACGTCCACGTCCAGTTCATCGACCTTGCGCACAGCGTCAAGGCCGTTGCCGGCGTGGCCCGCCACATAACAGCCCGGCACGTCGCCGACCATTCTGCTGAGCCGCTCGCAAGCGAATTTTTCGTCATCGACGATTAAGATGCTTATCATTGTCTTTCTCCATGGGAATATTGATTTTCACGCGGTACTCCTGCGCCTGTTGCTCGTCGTCAAAAACAAAATCGTCGCCGTAGGCCTGCACCAGGCGCCGGTGGATGTTTTTCCGCGCGACGCGGTTGCCGCGCCGACGGCGGTGCGCGATGCTGTTGACGGGATTGCGAATGTCGAACACCAGGCGGCGGCCCGGGCTGGTGACGGCGATCTTGACGGTGCCGCCGGCCAGCCGGGTTTCGATGCCGTGATAAATCGCATTCTCAATCAGCGGTTGTAAAATGATGGACGGGACCCGTATCTTCGCGGTCTCGTCGCAATCCAGCCGCCATTCAACCCGCAGCCTTTGCCCCAGCCGCAGGCGCTCCATCTCCACATAGCATTGCGCCATCCGAATTTCCTCGGCCAACGTGGTTTGTTTCTCCTGGAACAACATCATCCTGAAAATTTCCGATAGATGCCCAAGATGAGTCTCCGCAATGTCGGGATGCGGCTTAATCAGACAAACGGTAGCATTCAGGGTGTTGAACAGAAAATGGTAGCGAATCCGGTGCAGCAGAACGTCCTCGCCGGCATCCTCCCGGGGCCGGTTCCGGCCGGAGGCGGCGGCACCGCCCACGCGGCCCTGAAAGCCCGTGCGGCACAACAGCCGCAGGCCGGCGGCGGCCACGACACAGGCCGCCAGTTGCAGAAGGACAATGAGACCGAGCCATTGCACGACGTCCGCCCGTGGGGTGGCGCCGGCGTAAATCGCAAGCAAAGCAGCGACCACGACAAACGAAATCCCGCAGAGCAGATACAGGCTCCCTTTGAGGAGAATCCGCTCCAACGGTGTCCGCCACGCAATGCCCTCATCATGCCATGATGGGAACCGCATTTTTTTTGTTTCCTGTTATTGGTATTATTCTTGCCAGGAAGAGCGTTTCAATTCACGCCCGGAATATGGCAATATAGATGATTCCGCTGGAATATTAACCAGCCCATGCATAAAAAAAAGACCCAATCCAACGCGTTGCGTAGCCGCTTCGGCGAGGCCGCCGACCGCCGCGTCGAGCGCTTCACCGCATCGGTGCATTTTGACAGGCGGCTGTACGCCGAGGACATTGAAGGCTCCATCGCGCACGCGACCATTCTTGAACGAATCGGCGTGCTGACCGCCGCCGAGATGCAGGCCATCGTGCGCGGACTCGAGGCGATTCGCAGCGAGATCGAAGACGGCCTCTTTGAATGGAAGGAGTCGCTTGAGGATGTGCACATGAACATCGAGGCGCGCCTGATCGAGACCATCGGCGAGGTCGGCAAGAAACTGCACACCGGGCGTTCGCGCAACGACCAGACGGCGACCGATCTGCGGCTTTACCTGAACCGCCAGGTCGCCGTCATGCGCGCCGAAATACGCCGGCTGCAGACCGAAATCGTCACCGTCGCCGAACGCGAGGTCAACAGCGTCATGCCCGCGTTCACGCACCTGCAGGTGGCGCAGCCGGTCAGCTTCGGCCACCACATGATGGCCTGGTTCGAGATGCTCAAGCGCGACGACGCGAGGTTTTGCGAGATGCGCGCGCGCATCAGCGTGCTGCCGCTGGGCAGCGCCGCCTGCGCTGGCGCCAATTACCCGATTGACCGCGAATACGTCGCCGTGCTGCTCGGCTTCAGCGCGGTTTCCGACAATTCTCTGGACGCGGTTTCCGACCGCGACTTCGTGATTGAATTCTGCTCGGCCTGCGCGCTGCTGATGATGCACCTGTCGCGTTTTTGCGAGGAACTGGTGCTGTGGACTTCGCAGCAATTCGGCTTCATCACGATGCCCGACCGCTTCTGCACCGGTTCCTCCATCATGCCGCAGAAAAAAAACCCGGACGTGGCCGAACTGGTGCGCGGCAAAAGCGCGCGGGTTTACGGCGCGCAGATGGCGCTGCTGACGCTGATGAAAGCGCAGCCCCTCGCCTACAACCGCGACAACCAGGAAGACAAGGAAATCCTGTTCGACGCGCTGGACACGACACTCGCCTGCGTCGGCATCATGGCCGACATGATTGCGGCCATCGAGGTCAACCGCGAGCGCCTGCGGCAGGCGGCGCAAGGCGGTTTCTCCACCGCTACCGACCTCGCCGATTACCTGGTGTCGCTGCAGGTGCCTTTCCGCGACGCCCACCGGGCCGTCGCCAGGGCGGTCAAACTGGCCGCCGACAGCGGGCGCACGCTCGAGCAGCTGACGGCGGAGGAATTCGCGCAACTGTGCCCGCAGGTCAAGACCGAAGTCCTGCATGTCGTGCAGCCCGAAGATTCACTGCACGCAAAGCAAACCCACGGCGGCCCGGCCCCGGAGTCGGTCAAAAAACGGATTATCAGCGCCCGCGAATACCTGGCCGAACCGGTGGCGCCGTAACCGCTTTTATATCGAATTCAATCCTGCTGTTCCCACATCTTTACGATAGACCGACCAAACCGCCCTGCAACGGCGGCGGCGTCACCCGGCGCAAAAGATTTCTTCCAGCCATTTCGACAGATCGACCAGCACCTTTTCATCTATCGAATGGCCAAGGCGGGCGTGTTCACGCCACTCGATGTGAAAGCCCGCCGCCTCCAGCCGCTGCCGCGACAAGCGGGCGTAATGAACCGGCAACGTCATGTCGAGCTTGCCGTGGACCAGCAGCACCGGCACGCGCGACGACAGCGGCAGCTTCTCGCCGCGCGGCAGGTAGCCCGACAGCACAAATACGCCGCGCAGCGAATCCGGGTTGCGGCACAGATAATGCAACGCCGCGGCGCCGCCCTGCGAGAAGCCGCCCAGAACAACGCGCTCCGGCGGAAATCCGCGCCGCGCAAGCGCCTCCAGCAATGCGTCAATGGAGTCGCACGTCTCGGCCAGCCCCTGCCAGTCCTCCTCGCCGTTGTCGCCGAAAGTGTGGATGTCGAACCACGCGGGCATCGAAAGCTTCGCGGCAATGGTGACGCGGCGCAACGGCGCGCGCGGCAGCACAAAAGTCAGATGGTCGCGGCACTCGCGCGAGACGCCGCGGGCGACCGGGACAAGGCCCTCGTGGTTCGCGCCCAGGCCGTGCAGCAGGATGACCGCGCCGCGCGCGCTTCGGGCGTTCAGCCACAGCGCTTGTGGTTCAGCGCCGGACAAAGGTCGCGGAAACGCTCAAGGCGGGACGGCGGGCGGGGGGTTACTGGATGGTTTCCTCGAGGCTGTCCGACTGCCCGAGGTTATCCACCCAGCTCAACTTGATCTTCTCGCCTTTCTCGCCGCCGTCGAAGCGAAAGGCCATGTACGGGTTTTTCGACACGCCCGTTCCCCAGTACGCCTCGAACACCTTCTCGCCCTTGTACTCGCCGACGACTTTCTGGATGAAATGCGCCGGCACCGTCTCGCCGCTTTCACGGTCCTGACGCCGCCCGGTTTCCATCGGGTGGGTGATCAACACCTTGACAACGACGGCGCCGTTCTTGCGGCGCGCGCGCATTTTGATGCTTTTCGCCATCGCTGCGCGGCCTCAGGAACAGCCGCCGGCGGTCACGCGCACCGTCCGGCGGTGACTGTAATAGCGCCCGTCGGCCTTGACCAGCGCGATGACGTCGGAGGTTTCCCGAACCTTGATGTTGGTCGCGATATACGGGTGGCTCTGCCCGTGCAGCACGAATTGCGAGGTCAGCGGCACCGGATTCTTCTCCACCAGCAGGCTGATGGATTCGACGTTGTCGAGCGTGGTCTCGACCTCGACGCGCACCGCGCCGCCGTCTTCGGCAATGCCCGGCACCTTCAACGTGACGGCGCCCTCCTCGACATCGCCGCCGGCGATCATGTCGAGGGCTTTTTGCAACTCGGTCGTCTCAAAAGCCTCTTTCGGCCAGTTGGCCGACAACGCGGCGGGCGCCAGCGCCGCCGCCAGCGCGGCAAGGCTCCGGTGTAGAAATTCTCTGCGGTTTTTGTTCATTTTCCGGTCCTGATGTTAAACTGGAATGTAAGGATGATTATAACACGGTTACTCGCGGCACTCGCCGTCCTGCTCATTCTTTCGGCTTTGTCCTCGTGCGGGCAGACGGGCGATCTCTACCTGCCGGACGAAGACGAACTCTCCCGCAAACAATGAACGAAGAGTTCAACGCGTGCCCTCGCCTGCGGCGCGAGGGTGGCCGCCTGCGTTTCGACGGCGTCGGCCTGGACGACATCGCGCGGCAGTTCGGTACGCCGGTCTATGTCTATTCGCGCGCCGGCATCGAGGAAAACTGGCGGCGCATTGACGCGGCGTTCGGCGCGCGCCGGCATCTCGTATGTTACGCCGTCAAAGCGTGTTCCAACATCGCCGTCCTTAACATGCTGGCGCGTCTCGGCAGCGGCTTTGACATCGTCTCCGGCGGCGAACTCGAGCGCGTGCTGAAAGCCGGCGGCGACCCCGCAAAAGTCGTTTTTTCCGGCGTCGGCAAGCAGATGTGGGAAATCGAGCAGGCGCTGCGCGCCGGCATCGGCTGTTTCAACGTCGAATCCGGCGAAGAGCTCGAGCGCATCGAGCAGGCCGCCGGCGAACTGAACCGTGCCGCACCCGTCGCCGTGCGCGTCAACCCGGACGTGAACGCCAACACCCACCCGTATATCGCCACCGGGCTGCGTCACAGCAAATTCGGCGTCGGCCTTGAGGAAGCGGAAAAACTCTACGACGAGATACGGCGCAGTCCGCTGCTCGAGGCGCGCGGCGTGGACTGCCACATCGGCTCGCAGGTGACAGAAACCGCGCCCTACCGGCAGGCGCTGGAATCCACCGTCGCACTCGCCGACCGCCTGGCGCAGCGCGGCATCGGCATCGAGCATCTCGATGTCGGCGGCGGTTTCGGCATCGCCTACCCGGACGTCAGCCCGCCGCCCGTCGAGGAATACATCGGCGCCATCTGCGACGCCGTCGGCAAGCGGCCGTACCGCATCATCACCGAGCCGGGGCGCGCCGTGACCGGCGACGCCGGCGTGCTGCTGACCGCCGTGCTGCGCCGCAAGCACAACGGCGGCAGGGACTTTGCGGTGGTGGACGCGGCCATGAACGATTTGCTGAGGCCCGCGCTCTACCGGGCGCGCCACGACATCGTCGCAGTGTGCGGGCGCAAAGGCGAGGCGCAGCCGTTTGACGTGGTCGGGCCGGTGTGCGAGACCGGCGACACACTGGGGCAGACGCACCTGCCGGACGCGCGCCGCGGCGATTTGCTGGCGGTGTTGTCGGCGGGGGCCTACGGCTTTTCGATGGCGGGCAACTACAACTCCAGAACACGCCCGGCCGAGGTCGTCGTGGACCGCGGCGAAGCGCACCTCGTGCGCCTGCGCGAAAGCATCCGGGACTTGCTCGAGGGCGAGTGCCTGCTACCCTGACGCCGTGGACAGAATCACCGAACCGGAACTGATGGACGACGCCGAGCAGGCGCGCGCCTACGCCACCGCCGACTTTGAGCAGGCGCACTCGGAGATTATGCGGTGCTTCGCGCAGTGTCTGGCGGGGCGGCTGTCCGCCGTGGACGGCGCGCCCGACGCCGCGTTTGACGCCGTGGACCTCGGCTGCGGCGACGCCGACATCGCGGTGCGGCTGGCGAAACTCCACCGGCGCGCGCGGGTGGTCGCGGTGGACGGCTCGCGCGAAATGCTGCGCCACGCGCAAGAGCGAATCAGGAAAGAGCGACTCGGCGAACGCGTGCGCGTGGTCGAGGCGGTGCTGCCGCAAACGCCGCTGCCCGAAGGCGCGTACGACGTCATTGTCTCCAACAGCCTGCTGCACCACCTGCACGACCCGCAGGTGTTATGGCGCGTGGCGCGGCGCCTCGGCAAACCCGCGGCCTGTATTTTCGTCGCCGACTTGTCGCGCCCCGCCGACCTCGCACAGGTCGAGGCGCTGGTCGAACGCCACGCCGCCAACGAAGCCCCGGTTCTGCAACGCGACTTCCACAACTCGCTGCTGGCGGCCTTCACGCCGGGCGAGATTGAAAACCAGTTGCAAGAAGCGGGACTCGCCCACCTCTCGGTAAAAACAATAGACGACCACCACCTGACCGTGTGCGGCGCCCTGAACGCCGGATGAACCGGCAAACCGGCGACGGCGCGGCATCTTTCAGCGCGGCGCATTCGGTATAATCGGCAGCCGTCGGCAATCCGCGAACATCCGCGGGGCTGCAAACTACAGGAGACACCCTATCCATGAGCACACTACTCATCACCGGCGGCGCAGGCTTCGTCGGCCACGCCGTTGTCGAGCACTTTCTGCACACCACCGACTGGGACATTGTCTCGCTGGACCGCCTGGACTTCTCCGGCAACCTGAACAGGCTGGCCGAAGTGACCGGGGACAACCGCGACTTTCAACAGCGCCTGCGGATTGTCTGGCACGACCTCAAGGCCGAAATCAACCCGCAGGTGGCGGCGCAAATCGGCGAGGTGGACTACATCTTTCATCTCGCCGCCGCCTCTCATGTTGACCGCAGCATCGAGTTTCCGATGGAGTTCGCCATGGACAACGTCGTCGGCACCGTGAATCTGCTGAACTTCGCCCGCGAGTATCAGACCGACACGTTGAAACTGCTGATTTACTTCAGCACCGACGAGGTGTTCGGGCCGGCCCCGCCGGGCGTGCATTACGGGGAGGACGACCGCTATGACTGCGGCAACCCCTATTCGGCCTCGAAGGCGGGCGCCGAGCAGTTCGCCCTCGCGTACGAGAACACCTACAAGATGCCGATCGTCGTGACGCACACGATGAACGTGTTCGGCATTCGGCAGCACCCGGAGAAATATATCCCCAAGATCATCCGCTATGTGCTGGACGGCAAGACCCTGTCCATCCACGCCGATTCCACCCGCACCATTCCGGGGTCGCGCCATTACATAGACAACGGGGACGTTGCCAGCGCCCTGCGCTTTCTGGTGGACCACGCCGTCATCCGCGAGAAATACAACATCGTCGGCAAGGAGGAATGCGACAACCTGCAACTGGCGCAGACCATCGCCGGCATCCTCGGCAAACCCCTGAACTACGAACTGGTGGACTTCCATTCGGCGCGCCCGGGCCATGATTTGCGCTACGCCCTGAGCGGCCGCAAGATGGAGCGTCTCGGATGGGTGCCCGGGGACATCAGGCAGAGGCTGCAAAAAACCGTCGAGTGGTATCTCGCGCACCAGGAGCGGTGGCTGCCGCGATGATGAAGTGTCTATGTCCAACCCGTTACACAAAGTCCGTGCTGGTTCTGTGCAAAATGCCCATGCTGTTTCTGCGCAAAATGCTGTCGATTCCACCCTATGTGGGTCCAATCCATTACACAAAGTCCGTGCTGTTTATGCTGCGGATACGGCTGCATACCAGCGTCCAATGGCATCCCGCCCTCCAGCGCCTCGTGGAGAAATGCTTTCCTCCGCTACCGAGGCTTTATTGCGGCGACCTCCCCCGCAAAAAACGCATAGGAGAAGTGGTCGTTTGCAGCCGCAGCGACGCGTATGTTGCAATCCGTCATCCCGTCGAAGAAGACGGATACGGAAATACTCTTGAGTGCAGACATTTCTTCTCCGCTTATCATGATCCGGAGCGCGCAGGAGCCATCACCCGCAGCAGGCTCATGTCCTACCTTCCATTCGATGACTATTTCAGGACGTCCGGCATCATCCGTCAGACGATACTCTACGATTACGAGACGCCGTTGCGGCGCAACTACCCATTCGACGCCTCCGCTCCCGTAATCTACATCTTTCATGCCTATCTTCCTGAGTTCATCCGCAAGATGGCCCGCCGCAACGACAATCTCCGCAGGCGTATCTACGTGCTCAACACGGAGCAGCTGAGCGTGGATTACTACAGGACACGCTTGCTGGCGGTCCAGCGACAAAACGTCGGAATACTGGATTACAGCCCCGCAAACATAAAATGTTTTCCGCACCCGTCAATCTATCTTCCCTACCGGCGCGGCAGACTGGAAACAAAGCGCCTGAAACGCTTTTCGGCAGGCCGGGCCGAGTACGATGTAGCCGTCATCGGAGCAAAATATGCACGCAGGACACACATCGTCAACCAACTGAAGCAACGCGGCATTACAGTCGCCTATCTGACCGACTCCTGGGGGGAGCAGCGTGACACAGCGGCCGGCAAAGCCAGAATCCTGCTGAATATACATGGCTATCCCGGCTGGACAATCTATGAACACATCCGCTGTGATCGCTGGATATTCGCCGGCAAACTGATTGTATCGGAGCAATGCAGCAATCAGGAGAGTCTGGACGTTGCCGACAATGTCGTCTTCGCACCCTACGATGAACTGGTGCGGAAGGTCGAGGAAGCACTGGCCGGTTTCGATGACTTCCGGCGCGAATTCACCAACAACAATCTGGAACCAATCGCCATGGCGCGCGACGCGCACTGGCAGCGGTTCGCCGAGGCCTGCGCCCGGGATCTGGCGACATAGCGCAACTGGTAGGCGCGGCTGGACTCGAACCAGCGACCCCCACCATGTGAAGATGGTGCTCTAACCAACTGAGCTACGCGCCCGCAATCCGCGACATTTTCCGGCGCAACGGGGCCGGAAGTCAAGGCGCGTGCTATACTTCCCGCCATGACCAAGCAGGAAAAAATCCAGAAAATGCTGGACATGCAAAAGCGGTTCAGGGAAAAAGAGCAAAGCGACGGCGTCTCGATGGAGGAATACCTGTCGCCGTCCGAAGGCTCGCCCCTGAACAACTACCGCCAGGAGTATATGAAACTCGCGATGGAAATCGTGGACGAAGCCCACGAGGAAGTGGGCTCGAAGCGCTGATCCATTCCACGCGCGGCAATGCGGCTGAAAGTAACGGCGGGCGACCTCACCCGCGAGATGGAGCTGCCCGACGAACTGCTGACCGGAGCCGAGGATTTCTTCACCCGCCTCGACGCCGACATGGACCGCGGCTGGCAGATGAGCCGGCGCTGGGTTGACAAGCCGGACACGATGCAACGCTGCCAGATACTGGCCGACCGCATTCTGACCGCCTGGCACAACAAAAATCCGCAAATGGCCGGCCTCGCCGCCGCCTACATCGTAAAACGCCTGCCCAACGTCCGCCACATCACAATCGACGTGGACGGCGACATGACCCAAACCCGCTTCGAACCCGCCGCCACCGACGATGGGGGTTAACGGGCCCGTCCAATCAGACACATTGCCTTGTTTTTAATGGCATCCTGTCCAGGCAGTTCTCAGTGCGCCAGCAGGCGGGATTGCAGTTCGTTCCAGACGGTTGCGAGCGGCGGACGCTGCGTCGGGCGGCGGCGCACCACCGCTACCGGCAACAGGCCGCCGCCGTCGCCGCGCGCGGCGACGCGAAAGCGAAAGGCATAAAAGCCGCCCGTGCCCATGCGCAAATCAATCCAGTCCACGCCGTCGTCGCGCTCCTCGTAAAAATAATAGCCGTGTGAAAAATAAATCAGCCGCGCCAGTTCGGGGCTGTCGGCGGCCAGCGCGTCCAGCGCCGCGCGGTCGGGATGCGCCGGCGTTTTCTCGAACACCGGCGGGCGATGCGGCGCCAGCACCGAATACCAGCCCTGCCAATGGCCGTCGGCGGTGACGGCCAGCGCCCGCCACAACACGACATTGAACGGCGTGTTCATGGTCTTGACGCCGCGATGCTCGACGCCGCGCGCGTCCAGCGCCTCGGCAAACGCCTGCCCGGCGTGAACCTTGAGCAGCAGCCCCGCGACCAGATAGGCGGTGCTGAGCGCAAGCGCCGCGGCCGTCGCGCGGCGGCGCAAACCGGGCGCGCGGCGCACCGCCAGCAGCCAGACGATGGCGGCCAGCAGCGGCGCCGTGTAAAACGGATCAATGATGAACAGGCTCGACAACGCAAACGGATAGTCGCTCAGCGGATACAGAATCTGCGTGCCGTACACCGTGCACAAATCAATCACGATGTGCGTCACAAAACACCACAGCAGCAGATGCAGCCACTGTCCGCGCGCCAGACCCGCGCGCGGAAAAACCCGCGCGCACAGCACCGACAGTCCCCACGCCGCGAACGGCGCGACGACAAACGAATGCGTCAGACCGCGGTGGCCGGTAAAACGCGCCACATCGCTGACAAAAAACGACGCCAGCAGGTCGAGGTCGGGCAAAGTGCCGGCGATGGCGCCCAGCAGCAGCGCCCGGTTGCCGATGCGCCGCCCGGCGACCGCCTCGCCGACCACCGCGCCCAGCGCCGCCTGCGTGATGGAATCCATGTCAGGCGCTCACCGCGCGGACGGCCCCGGATACACCACCGGCTTCGGGTCAATGCTGCGCCACAAATACCAGGTGGCGACGGTGCGCCACGGCGCCCAGCGCGCGGCAATCGCCGCCACACGCTTGTCGCCGAGCTTGCGCCCGCCGTTGTACTGCCGCTCCATCGCATTGACCAGGCCGAGGTCGCCCAGCGGCACAACATCCGGGTGCTTGAGGTAGAAAATCGCGAACATCTCGAACGTCCAGCGGCCGACGCCCGTGATTGCCAGCAGCGCTTCGCGCACCTCGTCCAGCGGCCGCTGGCGCCAGTAGCGCGGCGTGATGCGTCCGTCAACGAAAAACCGCGCGATGTTTTTCAGATATTGCGCCTTGCGCTGCGACAGGCCGCAGCGGCGCAGCGTCTCGAAATGGCAGCGGTGCAGTTTGCGCGGCGCCAGCGCGCCGAAATGCGCCAGCAGTTTGCGCCACACGCTGTCCGCCGCTTGCAGCGAAATCTGCTGCCCGACCACCGCGCGGCACAACGTCGCGAACGCATCGCCGCCGCCGCGCAGACAACTGCCGCTGAAATCACTGACCAGGCGCGCCATCACCGGGTCGCGCCGCGACAACTCGGCGCAGGCGCGCGGCCAGTAAGCCGGGCATCGTCCGCGCCGTTCAGGCATGGGCGGCTTCGGCGGCGCGCGAGCGGCGCGATTGCAGATCCCAGAACGTGCGGTAGAGGCCGCCTTTGGCGAGCAGTTGCGCGTGCGTGCCCTGCTCGATGATGCGCCCGTTCTCCATGACCAGGATGTGCCCGATGTGAACAATGGTGGACAAGCGGTGCGCGATGACCAACGTGGTGATGTCCGCCGACGCGCGCTCCAGCGCTTCGAGTATCGCCTTCTCCGAGCGCGAGTCGAGGCTGGAAGTGGCCTCGTCGAACACCAGGATGGACGGCTTTTTCAGCACCGCGCGCGCAATCGAGACTTTCTGCTTCTCGCCGCCGGAAAGTTTCAGCCCGCGTTCGCCGACCAGGGTGTCATAACCGTCGGGCAGGCGCGTGATGAAGTCGTCGAGATCAGCGACCTTCGCCGCCGCCAGCACTTCCTCGCGCGACGCGCCGGGCGATCCGTAGAGAATGTTGTCGTATATCGTGCGATTGAACAGCACCGTGTCCTGCGGCACGATGCCGATGCACCGGCGCAGGCTGGCCTGGGTGACCTCGCGCACATCGCGCCCGCCGACCCGGATGGCGCCGTGCTGCACATCGTAAAAGCGAAACAAAAGCCGCGCCAGCGTTGATTTACCGGAACCGGACGGGCCGACGATGGCGACCTTGCCGCCGGCGGGCACCGCAAAACCGGCCTGCTCGATAATCTCGCGCCCCGGCCGGTAATGAAAACCGACGTTGTCGAAGACGACATCGCAAACACCGGCGCGCAACTCGGCGGCGTCGTCGCGGTCGCGCACCTCCTGCGGCTGGTCGAGCAGGCGGAAAATCAGGTCCATGTCGGCCAGCGCGTAGCGCACCGCGCGATAGACGACGCCGAGCATGCCGAGCGGCAGGAACAATTGCAGCATCATCGTGTTGACCAGAATCAGATCGCCCAGGGTCATGCTGCCGGCGGCGACGCCGGTGGCCGCGAAGAATATCACCGCCGTGAGGCCGGCGGCGATGATCAGACCCTGGCCGAAGTTCAGCGCCGACATCGTCGTCTGGCTCATCACCGCGACCTGCTCCCATTCCTTCAGCAAAGCGCCGTAGCGGCGGCATTCCATCTCCTCGCCGTTGAAGTACTTGACGGTCTCGTAGTTGATGACGCTGTCCACCGCCAGTTGGTTGGCCTGCGAGTCGAGTTCGTTCATGCGGTAGCGAAAGCGCACGCGCCAGTTCGTGAACAGCACGGTGAAGGCGACATAAACGGCGACCGTCGAGAAAACCACGGCGCCGAAGTGCGCCGGATAAAGGCCGAACAGATAGAGCGCGACCAGCGCGAATTCCGCCGCCACCGGCAGGATGTGAAAGGCGAGGTAATTGAGGAGGGTCGAAACGCTCTGCGTGCCGCGCTCCAGGTCTCTGAACACGGCGCCGGTTTCCCTCTCCAGATGAAACCGCAGCGACAACCGGTGCAGGTGCGAGAGCACCCGCAGCGACAGCCGGCGCATCGCGCGGTAGCGCACCCGCGCGAAAACAGCGTCGCGCAATTCGTTGAACAGCGCGCTCACCAGGCGCAGGCCGCCGTAGGCGAGAAGAAACACCACCGGCAGCGCCAGCGCCCGCCCGCGCGCGGTGTCCAGCGCGTCCACGATTTCCTTGAGCACCAGCGGCACACCGATGACCGCAAGTTTGGCAATGACCAGGCAGACGAGCGCGAACACCACGCGCCCGCGGTACTCCCACAGGTACGGCAGAATCCGCCGCAGGTTGTACCAGTCGGCACGCTCGCCGTGCGGCCCGTCCGTGCGCCGCACCAGCGCCGACATCACGCGCGCCGAGTTCGCCATGCTGCGGATGCCGTCCATCACCGGCCTCAGCGGTCGCGCTCCACCGCGAAATCGGCCAGTGCCTCGAGCGCCGCCTTGCCTGAAGAAGTCGCCAGCGGCGCCAGACACTCGCATGCGCGGCTCGCGTAATGGCGCGCCCTGGCGCGCACGTAATCGAGCGAGCCGGCGGACTCGAAAACCGCCAGCGCCGTGTCGAGGCCGTCGTCGCTGCCGAGGGCGCCGTGCAACGCCGCCGCTTCGTCGCGCGCGCAATGCGCCAGCGCGTGGATGAAAGGCAGCGTCGGCTTGCCTTCGCGCAAATCCTGGCCGCGGGTTTTGCCGGTGCCTGCGCCGCTGTAATCGAGCAGGTCGTCCACCAGTTGAAACGCAAGCCCGATGTTGAGACCGAAGCGCGCCACCGACTCCTGCAAGGCGCCGCCGGCGCCGGCGACCATCGCTCCGGCGCGGCAGGCGACCTCGAACAGCACCGCGGTCTTGCACTCGATGACCCGGATGTATTCGTCCTCGCCGGTGTCGGCGCGGCGGATGTTGACCAGTTGCCGGACCTCGCCCTCGGCAATCACGTTGGTCGCCCGCGACAACACCGCGGGCAGGCCGGCATGGCCGATTTCGCACACCATCTGAAACGCCCTTGAGTAGAGAAAATCACCGACCAGCACACTGGCGGCGTTGCCCCAGATGTTTCTGGCCGTTTGCCTGCCGCGGCGCAGCGCCGAATCGTCCACGACATCGTCGTGCAGCAAAGTCGCGGTGTGGATGAACTCGATGCCCACTGCAAGATCCAGATGGCTGCGGCGCACGCCGCCGCCGACCAGCGCCGACAACAGCACCAGCGCCGGGCGCAAGCGCTTGCCGCCGCCGATGACATGGCCGCCCAGGCGGTCTATCAGATCGAGGCCGGAATGCAGATGGCGCTCAATCAGCGCATCCACCTGCTCCAGTTCAGCGCTGATTTGTGGTATTATCTCAAAGGTTTGCACTTTTCCTGATTTTAGCACCGGGGCTTGAATCCTCCACCCGAATGGATATAATCACTGGTTCATCAACCAACCTCAATAATAACAAAGGAGGGCCAGCTCATGGCAGAACAACAACAAAATCCAGAACAGCAGCAACAAGCGGAATTTCCAAAGATTGATTTTGATCAGTTGCCGGACATGCGCGAGACCATCTCGGGTATTATCGGGTTACTGTGCTATTCAGACACCGACCTTCGCGCCATGTTGCTTGAAGACGGACTGAACAGCAAAAATCTGACCGCTGTTGTTGACAAAATCCGGGCGTTTTACACCCAGATTGGCAAAGAAGCCCCCGACCTGTCGTGGATGGAAAAGACAAAATTCAACATCCACAAAAACGACGACAACACCTACGTCATCCCCCTGCCGCACACAGAGTGAACCTTCGGGAGCAACCCCGATGATTTATGCGGTAATCGCCACCGGCGGGAAACAATACAAAGTCTCGCCGGGGGACGTCATCCAGGTCGAGAAACTCGACATGGAGGCAGGCAAGGCGATTGTTTTCGACAAGGTGTTGCTGGTGAACAACGACGGCAATCTCGACATCGGCGCACCCTATCTTGGGAACAGCGCCGTTGCCGGGAAGATCGTGCATCATGACCGTGACAAAAAAATCCGGATTATCCGCTTCAAGCGGCGCAAACGTCATTTGCGCCGCCTGGGTCATCGCCAGCCGTTCACCACCGTTGAAATTACCGGCATCCAGCCGTAACCAACCCGGCCCGGGGAGAAAACGATATGGCGCATAAAAAAGCGGGTGGCAGCACACGCAATGGAAGAGATTCCGAGTCGAAACGCCTCGGTGTCAAGAAATTCGGCGGCGAAACGGTGAAAGCCGGCAATATTCTCGTGCGCCAGCGCGGCACCCACTTCCACGCCGGCGCCAACGTCGGTTGCGGCAGGGATCATACTCTGTTCGCAACGGCGGCAGGCGCGGTCGTGTTCGCCTGCAAAGGCCCCCGGCACAGACGCTACGTCAGCGTCGTTCCCGCCTGACGAAACCATGCCCTGCCGGGGTTCCCGGCCTGTTGATTTGCCGAAACCGGGCGAACGATGAAATTTGTTGATGAGACTGAAATCACCATCATGGCCGGCGACGGCGGCAACGGTTGCGTCAGTTTCCACCGCGCACGCTGCCTGCCGTCCGGCGGGCCCGATGGCGGCGACGGCGGCGACGGCGGTTGCGCCTATCTAATCGGAGACGACAACCTCAACACCCTGGTGGACTTCCGCAATCGCCGCCTGTTCCGCGCCGGCAACGGCTGCCCGGGACGCGGCGCCAACTGCACCGGCGCCGGCGGCAGTGATTTGCTGTTGCGCGTTCCGGTCGGCACCATGGTCTATAACGGCGAAACCGCCGAGTTAATCGGCGACATCACGCAATCCGGCCAGCGGCTGCTGGTCGCAAAAGGCGGCGGCCACGGCCTCGGCAACACCCGTTTCAAGTCCTCCACCAACCAGTCGCCGCGCCGTTCGACGCCGGGCGGCAAAGGCGAATGTCGCGCACTGACGCTGGAATTGAAACTGCTTGCCGATGTCGGCCTGGTCGGACCGCCCAACGTCGGCAAGTCCACGCTGGTGTCGGCGGTCAGCGCGGCGCATCCAAAAATCGCCGACTACCCCTTCACGACGCTTTACCCGGTGCTCGGCGTCGTCAAAACCGGTGGATACGGGAGTTTTGTCATCGCCGACATTCCCGGATTGATTGAGGGCGCCGCCGACGGCGTCGGCCTCGGCACGCAGTTTCTGAAGCACCTGCAAAGAACGCGCCTGCTGCTGCATCTGGTGGACATCGGCGCCGATGCGCCGGCAACCGGCAACCGGCGGCTGGTGTCCACACTGGAAAAAGAGATGGAGCAATTCGACACCGCTTTGACCGGCAAGGAGCGCTGGCTGGTCTGCACCAAAGCCGACACAGCAACGGCGCGCGAAACCGACGACCGTTGCCGGCGGCTGGTCAGCGAACTGCAATGGCAACGTCCGTGGTTCAAGATATCGGCGGTTTCAGGCGAGGGGCTGGGCGATCTCACGCGCGCCGTCACGCAGTACCTGCAAAGTGAAACCGCGGCGGCCACGGCCTGAAGACCATGGACACCATTCTTTTGAGAGGCCTCGAAGTCCGCGCCACAGTCGGGGTTTTCGAGTGGGAGAAGCAAATCGAGCAGACGCTGCGCATCGACCTTGAGATGGCCACCGACGCCGCCAACGCCGCCGCTTCCGACCGCCTCGAGGACACGCTCGATTACAAGGCGGTGGCGAAGTACGTGCAGGACTTCATCGCCGGCAGCCGTTGCGCGCTGGTTGAAACGCTGGCGCATCGGCTCGCCGGGGAATTGATGCGCGAATTCGGCATACGCTGGTTGCGGCTGAGCCTGCGCAAACCGGGCGCGGTGCGCGGTTCGAGAAGCGTCGGCGTCGTCATCGAGCGCGGAGAACGTTGATGAACCGCGTGTTTGTCAGTATCGGCAGCAACATCGACAAGGAAAAAAACATCCCCTCGTGCGTCACCGCGCTGAGGAAAATATTCAGTCCGCTGACGCTGTCGTCGGTTTACCGGTCCAGGGCGTTCGGTTTCGACGGCGACGACTTCTACAACATGGCGGCTTCATTCGAAACCGCGATGCCGCCGCTGGCGGTGGATGAAATCCTGCGGCAAATCGAGAAAGACCACGGCAGGGTGCGCGGCGCCGAACGTTTCGAGTCGCGGCAACTCGACCTCGACCAGATTCTGCACGGCGACCTGGTCGTCAGCCGCGGCGACCTGCAGCTGCCGCGCGCCGAGATTGCCGAGTACGCCTTTGTGCTGGGGCCGCTCGCCGAAATCGGCGGCAGCGTGGTGCATCCGGTGCTGAAGAAGACCTGCGCCGAATTGTGGGAGCGCTTCGACAAGACGCGGCACGAATTAACGCGCGTGCCGGTGCAATTGCCGGCAAAAGAACAGGAATTTCAACCGGTTCAATAACCTTTGTCAGTGGTCTCCCGCTGCGGCGAAGTTGTTATAATCGCCGCATCCACATTGAGCAGGAGAAACTGGATGAAAATACAAGCAACAACCGAATTACCGGCCACCAACGAGATTGTCTCGGCCCTGTTGGCGGGAAAATACGCCGGCGACAAAAGCCTGCTGAAAACCGTAAAGGCGAATCCGCAGAAAGCGCTGAACGGCCACGGCATGCCGATAACAGTGCGCGCCGTGCAAAACACCGAAGACACGCTCCATATCTGTGTTCCGGCTTACCATGCTCTGGACGACATGAAGATCGATGACGAGCAACTGGCGCAGGTGGCGGGTGGCGAGATTATTCTCGCCGTCATCATCGGCGCCGTCGCCTTTACGGGAATCACCTGCGCCGCCGTCGGCTTGGGCGTCACGCTGAGTGACCGCGACAAGAGAGCGCAGGAAGCCGCGGCGTCGTAATCATGCACCGGCGCCGCAGTGTCAATCGCCCGGAGTCCGCCCGCCGTCCACGGCAATGGTCTGACCGGTGATATAACCGGCGGCCGTCACCAGAAACAGCACCGTCCGCGCCACGTCCGCGGGTTCGCCCGCGCGCCCAAGCGCGGTGCGCCGCATGATCTCGCGGCGGCGCGGTTCGTCGTCCCCTTCCGGCCACAGTATCGCGCCGGGAGCAACCGCGTTGCAGCGCACTTCCGGCGCCAGTTCACGCGCAAGCGAGCGCGTCAGCATCGCCAGCCCGGCTTTCGTCGCGCAATAGGCTGCGTGGTTTTTCAACGGATGCGCGGCGTAGAAGTCGGTCAGGTTGACGATGCAGCCTTTGCGGCGCCTTAATTCCGCCGCCAATTGGCCCGCCAGAAAAAAAGGCGCTTTCAGATGAACGCCGATGAGTTCATCCAGCTGCGCTTCGTCCGGGTCGCCTAGCGCGGTTTCGCGGAACACCGAGGCGTTGTTGATGAGCGCGTCGAGACGCCGCCAGCGCGCCAGCGCCGCGCGCGCCAGTTCGCGCACCTCCTCCGGACGGCACAGGTCGGCGGACAACACGCAGGCCGAATCGCGCCGCGCGCCGTTCAGATCCTCCGCCAACACACGCGCCTCGGACTGCGACCGGCGGCAGTGCAACACCACGTTGATGCCGGCCTCGTGCAGCGTCTTTGCGATGCACGCACCGATGCGCCGCCCGGCGCCGGTAACCAGCGCCACTTTGTGGTCGTCCCTTGTCAAACTGTTCACCGCAAACGAATTCAGGCCGGGCTGTTATACTCGGCGCCCAATACTACCCTGTATTGCCCCCCGATGGAGACTTTTCAAAGCGTTGTTCTGGCCCTGCTGCAGGGCGTCACCGAGTTTCTGCCGGTGTCGAGTTCGGCGCATCTGGTGCTGGCGCGCGACTGGCTGGGCTGGGAGGGGGAACGGCTCGTCTTTGACGTCACGGTTCACGCCGGCACGTTGTGCGCGGTGATTTTCCATTATCGGAAGCAACTGGCGGCCCTGTTGCGCGCCTGCCTGCCGCACACGCCGCACGACGACGAAAATTTCCGGCTGCTCACCGCCATCGCCGTCGCCTCGCTGCCGGTGCTGGTCGCGGGCTTCTGGTTCGAGCCGTTGATCAAGGCGCATTTGCGCACGGTGCCGGTCATCGCCGCGGCCACCATCGTCTTCGCGCTGGCACTGTGGCTGGCCGATGTGCGGCGCGCGGGCGATGCAAACGCGGTGACGCTGCGCGGCGCGGTGTGGATCGGGCTGGCGCAGATGCTGGCGCTGGTTCCGGGCACTTCGCGCGCCGGCGTCGTCATCACCGCCGGCCTGCTGCTCGGGTTGTCGCGCCGGCAATCCGCGCATTTTTCGTTTCTGCTGGCGATTCCGGTCATTCTCGCCGCCACCGCGCTGGAGGCGGTTCAACTGGCGCGCGGGATGAGCGTCGAGGCGGCGGCGCTGCCGTCGCTGGTCATCGGCTTTGCCGTGTCCGCGGTGTTCGCGCTGGCGACCATCCGGCTGTTCATCCGTTTTGTCGAAAAAATCGGCCTGCTGCCTTTCGTTCTCTACCGCCTGTTGCTCGGCGCGGTTCTGCTCGGCCTCATATCTCTCTGAGCGCGTCGAGTTTCAATTCGCGCACGCGCCGCTTGATGTCGCCCGCGCGCCCATCGCAAGCCGCGAGCGCCGTCTCGAAATCAATGCCGCCGAGCGCACGCAACGCCTGGCGTATGCGCGCCGCACCGCGCGGCGGCGGCGCGGCGCGGCAAAGCGAGCAAACCGTCAGCAGCGATTCAAAGCGCTTGCCCTTGCGAAGGGCGTCGGCGCCTTCCAGCAGGTCGAGCAGTTCCTCGCGCGACAACACGTCCGCCCGGCAAAGCGGTTCAAGAAAACGTCCGGTGGCCGACACCAGCCAGCGGCAGCGGTTCGGAAGTTTCAGCCGCTCGCACAGCGATGTCAGCAATGGCGCGGAGCCGGCAAAACAGGCCAGCAGCGCCAGCAGAATCTCCGGCGGCTGGCGCGCCGCGGCGGCTTCGTCCAGCACGCGCATCGCGCGCGCGCCGCCGCCGGGCAGCGCATGGATTTCCGGCAACACGCGCGCCAGCGCACCGGCCTGATTCAGCACGTCGAAAAAGACCGACGGGTGCGTGGTCGCAAACGCTTTTTCCATCTCCTGCCAGACGCGCTCGGCGACGAGACAATCGGCCTCGCCCGATTCCACCATGGCGCGCATCAGCGTCATGGTGCCGGCGGCGATTGTAAAACCGGCGCCGCGCAGTTTCGCGGCAAAACGCGCGGCGCGCAATATTCGCACCGGATCCTCGGCAAAGGCCGGCGAAATATGCCGCAACGTGCGCGACTCGACATCCGCGCGTCCGCCGCAGGGATCCACCAGCCGTTCGTCGGCGGTGCGCGCCATGGCGTTGACGGTCAGATCGCGGCGCGCCAGATCCTGTTCCAACGTCACACCCGGCTCGGCGTAAAACGAAAAACCGTGATAACCGGGCGCGGTCTTGCGCTCGGTACGCGCGAGCGCATATTCCTCGCCGCTTTCGGGATGAATGAACACCGGAAAATGCCTGCCGACCGGCTTGAACCCCCGCGCCAGCATGTCCTCGCGCGTGGCGCCGACGACCACCCAGTCCTTTTCAGTGACGGGCAGGCCGAGCAATTCGTCGCGGACGCTGCCGCCAACCCGGTAAATCTCCATGTCAGCGCGCTACGCGCATCTCCGTGAACCGTTGCAAGGTGGATACATCGGCGAATCTCCTCAAGCCAGAGCCGAACATTAGCACAGTTGCGCCAGTGTATGGTATGGTAGGCGACTGCAAAAGACTGGATAAGCCCGGTATGTTTCGCTTGATTAAAAATCGTCGGTGGCTGCCGGCACTGGCCTGCTGGCTGGCGCTGACCGCGGCCGCCGCCAATGTAACCGAGAACCCGCTTTACCGGCAGGCGCTGGAACAATTCGATGCCGGCGACCTCGAAGGCTCCCACCGCCTGTTCAAACAACTCGAAGAAGACCACCCGGACAACCCCGGCATCCTGAACAATCTCGGAATCATCGCCGCCCGTCTCGGCCAGTTTGATCTGGCGTCGCGCCTGCTGGAAAAAGCCATCGCCACCAACCCGGCCATCGCCACCAGCCACAGAAACCTGCGCGCGCTCTACGCGCATCAGGCGTCGCAGGCGTACAAACGCGCGCTGGCGCTCGACTCGGTGGAAGTCGCCGCGCCGCAATACGAGGCAGTCGGCATCGTGGCGGGCGCGCCGCCGGCGCAACATTCAACCCCGTCCGATGTCCTGTCCGATGTCGTATTGTCCGCCAGGGAAATCGAAAAGCCGCTGATTGAGGAGCCGGAAGAACCGCCGCCGCCGGAAACCGCCGACGCCGACGACGACGCGCTCATCACCGCAAGCATCGAGCGCTGGGCGCAAGCCTGGGCCGGCAGGGATCTCGACGGTTACTTCGCCAGTTACGCACAGGACTACCGGCCACGTTCCGGCGCCGACCACGAGGGCTGGAGACAACAGCGCCGCGAACGCATCCTCGGGCCGCGCCGCATCAGCGTAAAAATCTCCAATCTTTCGGTCCAGAGCAATGACGGCCGTTCGGCCAGCGTTGTCTTCGACCAGGCCTACCGCTCCAACCTGCTCGACAGCACCGTGGTCAAGCGGATGTCGCTGCAAAACACCGGTGACGGCTGGAAAATCACGCGCGAGCGGATTCTCCGGCGGCTATGAAGATGAACGGGAAAGCGGCGGCGTTCATCGCCGGCGCCTTGCTGGCGACGGCTGGCGCGGCGCCGGCAGTGGAAAGGGAGCAG
This sequence comes from uncultured candidatus Poriferisulfidus sp., assembly GCA_963693105.1. Classification (GTDB taxonomy): domain Bacteria; phylum Pseudomonadota; class Gammaproteobacteria; order Poriferisulfidales; family Oxydemutatoraceae; genus Oxydemutator. Next base: position 86,539 of record OY843752.1, read on the forward strand.
GCCGAGACCGAGCTGAACCGGGCGCTTGAAGCCCTCGTCTCAGGGCGGCAGCAGGACGCGCTGACGACCCTGTCCGAATTGCTGCAACGTTATCCGAACTTCCAGATCGCAGCCATGGCCTACGCCGACCTGCTGGCGGCGCAGGCCCAGCAACCGGCGTTGCTGCCGCTGGCCGACGCCGACGCCAAACGCCGCCTCTCCGACCTGCTTGAAGAGACGAAGGCGCGAGTGCGCCACCGCCCCGCCGATGCCGGTCAATTGCCCGCCAACATCGTCCGGCTGTCGGGCCGTCACCGTCACGCGCTGGTCTTCGACGCCGCGCGGTCGCGGCTTTATCTGTTTGAGAACCATCGCAACACGCCGCTGCTGGTCGCCGATTACTACGCCTCCTACGGCAAGGGCGGCATGGACAAACACAGCGAAGGCGACAACCGGACGCCCACCGGCGTTTACCGGATTACCCACAGCCTTGCCGACGACAATCTGGCGGAACTCTACGGCGTCGGCGCCTACCCGCTCGACTACCCCAACGCATGGGACCGCGCCCGCCGCCGCAGCGGCCACGGCATCTGGCTGCACGGCGTGCCGCGCATCACCTACAGCCGCCCGCCGAAGGCGAGCCGCGGCTGCATCGTCACCAGCAACGAAGTGATACACCAACTCAGGCGGCGCATGAAACCCGAGTCCGTGCCGGTGATTCTGGCGGGCGACGTCGCCTGGCTGGACCACGAACAGTGGCAAGACAGGCGCGAAGCCCTGCTGGAGGTCATCGGACAGTGGCAAAGCGACTGGCAAAGCCTGGATGTCGAGAAATACCTGGCGCACTACTCCGTGGACTACCACGACAAAACGCAGGATTACCGGCAGATGACGGCGCGCACCCGGCGCAACGCGCGCGCCAAGACTTTCATCAAGGTGGACGTCAAGGAGATGGACCTGCTGCTTTACTCACAAACTCCGCAACTGTTCGTGGCGCGCTTTGACCAGGACTACCAGAGCAACAATTACAAAATCGCGTACCGCAAACAGCAATTCTGGAAAATGGAGAACGGCGCCTGGAAAATCGTCTTCGAGGGCCGCGTTTAAGTCTCAGCCGCCGCCGCGGATGTTGAGGCGCAGCCAGCGCACCAGATCAACCCAGGTGGTGCGCAAATCGAGGTCGTCCGGCATGCGCCGCGACGAGGCCAACTCGATGGTCAGCACCGGAATGCCCCTGTCCTCGCCGGCGTAGCGCCCGAGCGACCCCGGAAAAGTCGGCAAATCGAGAAATGGCAGCGGCCCCAGATGCGTCGGCGGCGCGATGTCCGCGGGACCGTCATAATCGACGATGCCGTAGGGTGCATGCACCGAGACGATGACATCGGGCCTGAAAGACCCGATTTCCCGCGCCAGCCAGCGCGATTCGTTCTCGCTTTCGGCCCGGGCGCCGGGATAACGGCGCAAATCACCACCGGTGTGGTTCTTCCAGTAACTCAGCGCCTCGTCATCCCAATCCCTGCTCGCCAGGTTGCGGTTCAGATCCGTGCCGCCGCCGTTGGCGCGCACCGCCGGACTCTTGAGCAAGCCGTCGAGGTTGATGGCCGGCGCGATGCGCCAGTGAAACAAACCGGAATGATGGCGGTCCAGAATTTCCATCCACTTGAAGACCACGCTGAACGACGCGTACTCATCGCCGTGCGTGCCGCCGATCAGCAACACGCGCGCGTTGGGCCTGCGGTCGCCGAGCGGCGGGTACTCCTTGTAGAGCACGGGCAGGCCGGCGGCGGTGCGGGCGCCGCTTTCGACGAGGCGCCGGTCGAGGCACTCGCCGACCGAGACCGAGGACAACTTGCCGCCAATCAGGCGGCAGACCTCGGCGGCGTCCATCTTCGCCGACGCCGCGCCAGTGCCTGCGGCGGGCGCGATGGCGGCGAGCGCCAGAAAAAACAGAAACCTGAGCATTACATTTATGTCCGGATTTTTATATACTATGGACCATTATGGCGACAAGTGAACACATTACCAGCACAACCGACGCCGGTTTCCAGCAAGAGGTGCTCGACTCGGCAATACCGGTGCTGGTGGATTTCTGGGCCGAGTGGTGCGGACCGTGCAAAACCATCAGCCCGCTGCTTGAGGAAATCGCCCCCGAATACGAGGGCCGCCTGAAGATCGTCAAACTGGACGTGGACGCAAACCCCGAAACACCGCCGCGCTACGGCATCCGCGGCATCCCCACCCTGCTGCTGTTCAAAAACGGCAACGTCGAGAACACCAAGGTCGGCACGGTGACGCGCTCGCAACTGACGGCTTTTATTGATCAGACGCTCTGACGTCGCGCGGTTCCCCGAAATCCGTTCAGCAACTCCCGGTGTCCGGCCAGATACTTCTGTCACCGGTTGAAATACGTGCGGCGGGATGTATGCTGACGGCATGGACACAAAATTCACGCTGCCATTTCTGCCGTTGACTGGCGGCCGGATTTGACAGCGGGCGAAAAAACCATTACAAAGGAAGCTTCCCGTAGCCCCTTGATTGTCTCAACCGTCGAAAACGCCCTGCCAGGTCCACCCTGAACCTTCTTCACGGCCGACGCCGGAAGCCAGCCACCAACCAACGAGTCCTGTACTATGAATATTATTGAACTGAAGAGAAAACCGGCAACGGAACTGACGGCACTGGCGGAATCGCTTGGCATTGAAAACGTCTCGCGCGCCAAACGCCAGGACATCATCTTCTCGATCCTGAAGACGACGGCGAGAAACCGCGAGGACATCTACAGCGAAGGCGTACTGGAAATCCTGCCGGACAGTTTCGGTTTTCTGCGTTCGGCGGACTACTCCTACCTTGCGGGGCCGGACGACATCTACGTCTCGCCGAGCCAGATACGCCGCTTTGAACTGCGGACGGGCGACACCATCACCGGAAAGATTCGCCCGCCGAAAGAAAGCGAGCGCTACTTCGCGCTGCTGAAAGTGGAAACCATCAACATGGAACCGCCGGAGCAGACGCGCAACAAGGTGCTGTTCGAGAACCTGACGCCGCTGCACGCCGACGACCGCCTGCGGCTTGAGCGCGGCAATGGCAGCTCCGAGGACATCACCGCGCGCATCATTGACATCGTCTCGCCCATCGGCAAGGGCCAGCGCGGCCTGATCGTGTCGCCGCCGAAAGCCGGCAAGACGATCATGCTCCAGAACATCGCGCAGAGCATCGCCGGCAACCACCCGAACGTTTACCTGATGGTGCTGCTGATTGACGAGCGCCCCGAGGAAGTCACCGAGATGCAGCGCATGGTGCGCGGCGAGGTCATCTCCAGCACCTTCGACGAGCCGGCGCACCGCCACGTTCAGGTCGCCAACATGGCGATTGAAAAGGCCAAGCGGCTGGTCGAGCACAAACTGGACGTCGTCATCCTGCTCGACTCGATTACGCGGCTCGCGCGCGCGCACAACACGGTGGCCCCGTCCTCGGGCAAGGTGCTGACCGGCGGCGTGGACGCCAACGCGCTGCACCGCCCCAAGCGCTTCTTCGGCGGCGCGCGCAATGTGGACGGCACCGGCAGCCTGACCATCCTGGCGACGGCGCTGATTGACACCGGCTCGAAAATGGACGAGGTCATCTACGAGGAATTCAAGGGCACGGGCAACATGGAAATGCACCTCGACCGCAGGATCGCCGAGCGGCGCATTTACCCCGCAATCAACATCAAACGCTCCGGCACACGGCGCGAGGAACTGCTGATCGAACCCGACGAACTTCAGAAAATCTGGATACTGAGAAAATTCCTGAACTCAATGGACGACGCCGAAGCGGTGGAATTCCTGCTGACAAGAATGAAGGCGACCAAGACCAACGAGAAATTCTTCGAAGCCATGAAGGGCTGAAGAAAAGGCCCGGACACAATATCAACAGGCGCGCACCGGTTCAGACACCTCTGTCAGCGCATAAATATCTTGACTGTGGTCGGCGCAAACTGCTATTTTTCGCATACCATTTTCCAACTTACCAGGGAGGACCATTATGAAAACAAAAACCGCACAACTGCCGGCAACCAACGAAATCCTTTCGGCTCTAAAGGCGAAGAAATACCTGGATGACAGGACACTGCTGGCGGCCGTCAAGGCCAACCCGGCCAAAGCGCTGAAGATGGAAAAACACATTCCCAATCATTCAGTCCGCACGGTGCAAAACACCCGGGACACGATGAATATCTGCATACCGGATTATCAAGTCGTACGCAACGGAACGTTTCACTCCGCGCTCAGCGACATGCAAATGGCGCAGATTTCAGGCGGCGAAACCGTCTTTACCGTCATTACTTCCGTCATAGGCGGCATTGCCGGGCCCGCTGCCGTGGTCGGTCTGGGGCTGACGCTTGCGGACCAGAGTGACGACAACGCGACAGACGGGTGTTAATACCCTGACCGGGCGCAAGCGGCCCGGGCAACATGGTCTCCAGGCGAGGCCACGCACAACACACGCCCGCCGCCGGCCCTGACGCCGGCGCCCTCCAACCGGGCGCCGGCGTGAAAGGCCGTCCAGCCCCTCCATAACGTGCCCGGTGTCACAGGCGCCGGGATAACTGCCGGCGGCCGGCACCACGCCGTGCGCACATCCCACTCATCCCGGCCGCCCAGCCGCTTGAGACCCGGACACGACATCAACAGGCGCACACCGGTTCAGACACCTCTGTCAATGCGTGAATATCTTGACAGTGGTCGGCGCAAACTGCTATTTTTTCAGCTGACTCAAGGAGCGCCATTATGGAAACAAAAACCACACAACTTCCGATAACCAACGAAATCGTTTCGGTTCTACAGGCGAAGAAATTCCTGGATGACAGGACACTGCTGGCGGCCGTCAGGGCCGACCCGGCCAAAGCGCTGGCAAAGCCTGTTCCCGGGCTGTCAGTCCGCACGGTGCAGAACACACGGGACACGATGAATATCTGCATACCGGACTATCAAGCCATACGCGACGGAACGGCTTACGCCGCGCTTGATGACAAGCAAATGGCGCAGGTCTCAGGCGGCGAAATCTTCCTCGGCATCATTATTGGCATCATAGCCGCCACTGCCACGGTCACTGCCGTGGTCGGTATAGCGGTGACGGTTGCGGATCAGGATGACAACGACGCGGTTGACGGGTCAATATTCTGATTTTTATTCCGCACGGCGACCGATGTCGCTGCGGAAAAATCTTTGCGGCCAGTGGATGACGTTACAGGCGCGGTAGGCGCGGGCGCGGGCCTGGGCAACATTGTCTCCAAGCGAAGTCACGCACAACACACGCCCGCCGCTGGTCCTGACGGCGCCGTCCTCAAGCCGGGTGCCGGCGTGAAAGACCTTGGTGTCGTCGTCTGAAAGACCGTCCAGCCCCTCAATCACGTGCCCGGTGTCACAGGCGCCGGGATAACCGCCGGCGGCCAGCACCACGCCGAGCGCCGTGCGCGCATCCCACTCCATCCCGGCCGTCTTCAGCCGCTTGCGCGTCGCCGCCAGGCACAACTCCAGCAAATCCGATTGCAGGCGCATCAGCAGCGGCTGGGTTTCGGGGTCGCCCAGGCGGCAGTTGAATTCCAGCACGCGCGCGCGGCCCCGCCCGTCCACCATCAACCCGGCGTAAAGAAAGCCGGTGAACTCGATGCCGTCGGCGGCCATGCCGGCGACAACCGGCTGCATGATCTCGCGCATCACCCGCGCGCGCACCTCGTCGGTGACCACGGGCGCCGGCGAATACGCGCCCATGCCGCCGGTGTTCGGCCCGGCGCCGCCATCGTCCCTCGCCTTGTGGTCCTGCGAAGCGGCCAGCGGCGCCAGCGACTCGCCGTCGCAAAGACAGATAAAACTCGCCTCCTCGCCTTCAAGAAAATCCTCGACGACGATGCGCCGCCCCGCCGCCCCGAAACGTTCGCCGGACAGCATCGCCTGCGCCGCCCGCCCGGCCTCGCCGCGGTCGCGGGCGACGACCACGCCCTTGCCGGCGGCCAGACCGTCCGCCTTGACAACCACCGGCAGCGGACATTCGCGCAACCAGGCACGCGCCGCTCGCGGCTCGCTGAAACTGCGGTAGGCGGCTGTTGGAATGTCATGGCGCGTCATAAAGTCCTTGCAGAAAACCTTGGATGATTCGAGCTGCGCGGCGGCGCGCGTCGGGCCGAAAATTGCGAGACCGTGCTCGCGGAAACAATCAACAATGCCAAGCGCCAGCGGCGCCTCCGGACCGACCACCGTCAGGCCGACGGCTTGATCGCGGGCAAAGGCGCAAAGCCCGTCGAGATCGTCCGCGGCGACGGCGACGTTGACAACGCCGTTCTCCAGCGCCGTGCCGGCATTGCCCGGCGCGACATAGACCGTGTCGGCAAGCGGACTGCGCGCCATCTTCCAGGCCATCGCGTGCTCCCTGCCGCCGCCGCCGACGATCAGCACATTCATCGGTGCGTCCACCGCCGCCCGGCCCTCAATGTCTGAAATGGCGCACGCCGGTGAATACCATCGCCATGCCGCGCTCGTCGGCGGCGGCAATCACCTTGCGGTCGTTGACCGAGCCGCCCGGCTGTATGACGGCGCCGATGCCCGCCTCATGCGCGAGAACAACGCTGTCCTCAAAGGGAAAGAAAGCGTCCGACGCCAGCGCCGCGCCGGTCAGCGCGTGGCCGGCGCGCGCGGCCTTGTCTATCGCAAGACGCACCGAGTCCACGCGGCTCATCTGGCCGGCGCCGATGCCCGAAGTGCGGCCCGAGGCGGCCAGCACAATCGCGTTGGAGCGAACGTGCTTGACGACCCGCCACGCGAACAACAGGTCGTTGATTTCCGCCGGTTCCGGCTTGCGGCGCGTCACCGTTTCAAGCGCGTCGGCCTCGACGCGGCGCGCGTCCGCCTGCTGCACCAGCACGCCGCCGCCGATGCTGCGCACGTCCAGGCGCGCGCCGCCGGGCATCTCTTCATGAACCAGCAGGCGCAGAGCCGGCTTCGCGGCCAGTTCGTCCAGCGCGCCGGGCGCGGCGCCGGGGGCGACGATGACCTCGACAAATTGCTGTTCAATGATGGCGCGCGCGGTGCCGGCGTCGAGCGGGCGGTTGACGGCGACAATGCCGCCAAACGCCGACAGCGGATCGGTCTGCCACGCGCGCCGGTAGGCCGCGCCGATGTCATCGGCGCAGGCGGCGCCGCACGGGTTGGCGTGCTTGACGATGACGCAGGCCGGCTGATCGCCGAACTCGCACACCGCCTCGACTGCGGCGTCGGCGTCCAGATAATTGTTGAACGACAGCGGCTTGCCCTGCAGCTGCCGGGCGCCGGACAGGCCGCCGCCGCCGCTGTACAACGCGGCGCTCTGGTGGGGGTTTTCGCCGTAGCGCAGCGCCGCGGTTTGCGGCCAATCGCCCCAGGCTTGCGGCAGAGGGTCGCGGGCTGGCGGCGCGGCGCCGCGCTGCCGGGCAAACCAGGCCGAAACCGCCCGGTCGTACGCCGCGGTATGACGGAAAGCCTTTGCCGCCAGTTCAAAGCGCTTGTCATCGGCGACGCCGCCGTGGTCGCGGATCATGCCGAGAACGTCGTCGTAGTCCGCGGGCTCGACGACGACCGTCACGTAGCGGTAATTCTTCGCCGCCGCCCTGACCATCGCCGGCCCGCCGATGTCAATGTTTTCGACGGCCTCGGCGACGGTGCAGCCGTTGCGCGCGACGGTGCGCGCGAACGGATAGAGGTTGACGGCCAGCAGGTCAATGCCGGCGATGCCGTGTTCGTCCATCACCTCGGCGTCCTCGCCGCGGCGCGCCAGCAGACCGCCGTGAATGCGCGGGTGCAACGTCTTGACGCGGCCTTCCATGATTTCCGGAAAGCCGGTGTAGTCGGACACGTCGCGCACCGCGACGCCGCCTTCGCGCAGCGCGCGCGCGGTGCCGCCGGTGGACAGAATCTCGACGCCGGCGGCTTGCAGACCGCGGGCGAAAGCGACGATGCCGGTCTTGTCGGACGCGCTCAACAGCGCACGCGCCACCGGTTGCCCCCCCGAATGAGCACTCTCCGGCGCCGCGTTCACCCCGCCTCCGGACCGAGTTTGCGAAACAGTTCGCTGAAGGTGCGGTACTCGTCGGCGCGCACCGTGCCCTTGCGCCATGCAAAACCGATTTCACGGTAGGCGCTGCGCGGCAAATCCATGGTCTCGACATGGGTGCGCTTCAACAGCCCCCTGGAATACGCCAGTTCCGGCACAAAGGTAATGCCGAGGTCGCAGTTCACCATCTGCACCAGCGTATAGAGGCTGCTGGCGCTGTACGGGCTGATTTTTTCAACGTGTTTGATGCTGCATGCCGAAAGCGCCTGGTTGCGCAGGCAATGGCCGTCTTCAAGCAGCAGAATGCTGTGATCGGGCAGCGCCTCTTCCTTGTAGCGCTTCGGATCGAGCAGCGCGGTTTTCCTGCGGTAGGCGAGTTTGAAATGGTCCTTGAACAAGGTCAGCGTCTCGACGCCCTTCAGGTCGAAGGGCAGCGCAATCAGGATCAGGTCCAGCTGGCCTGCGAGCAATTCCTCGTGCAGGCGCAACGTCAGGTCTTCGCGGATCGAGAGCGTCAGTTTCGGCCAGCGCCGGCGAATGTCCGGCAGGACGGATGGCAGCACGAACGGCGCAATCGTCGGAATCACGCCGAGACGCAGGCGCCCGGTGAACGGCTCCTTGCCGCGGCTTGCGATTTCAACCAGGCGGTCGGTCTCGCGCAGCACCACGCGCGCCTGCTCGACGATGTCCTTGCCGAACGGCGTGAACAACACCTGCCGGCTGGTGCGGTCCACCAGTTTCGCGCCGAGCAGCGATTCGAGTTCCTTGATGGCCAGGCTGAAGGTGGACTGCGACACAAAGCAGGCGCGCGCCGCCCTGCCGAAATGCAGGTGGCTGTACAGGGCGATCAGGAAGGCCAGTTGGCGCAGTGTCGGCTGTCTTGTCATTATTGAAAAACGATTGTTTCGCGGCTTGTCATTGATTTTAACAAATGATTGGCGGGGCGCAAGCCGGGGCGCGGAGCGGGCCTGTGGTCGGCGGTGGCACTGAATCGCCGCATATGGCGGTTGCGGCGGCGCATCCGGTTCAGACACTTCTGTCAGTGGCAACTAAGGCTTGACACGGTAACAAAGCGGCGTAATCTGCATTACACCATTAACCCACTTTATAGCAGGAGAAAAAATGATGGAAACGAGAGTTACACAGTTGCCAATGACCGGCGAAATCGCTTCGGCCATGGTGGCAAAGAGATGTCTGGAAGACCAGAACTTCCTTGCGAAAATCAAGGCTGATCCGGTCAATGCGTTTGGCAAGATGCCTGCCGGGCAGCAAATCCGCACTGTGCAAAACACCTCGGACATGTTGCATGTCTGTGTGCCGGACTATGCGGCTCACAACCAACTCAGCGACGAGCAAATGAAAAATGTTTCGGGCGGGTTTATCCCACTTCTTTTTATCGGAGCGGCTTCAATTGGCGTCGGAAGCGCAGTCATCGCCGGCACGGCCGCGGCAGCGGGCGTCGGAATAGCTGCCGCCACGGGCGCTTTCAATGAAGAGAGCGGGATGTACGACATCCCAGACTAATAATCAAGACTTACGAGCAAGCCGGTGGCGTGTCGCGACCGGCTGCTCAATCTTGCTACCAACCAGACACGGGAGAATTCTTATTATGAAGACCAAAACGGCAAAATTACCCCTGACCAAGGAAATTGCTTCTGCAATGTGGGCCTGGAAGTGTTCGCAAAACCAGGCATGGCGCAAGCGAATCGAGGCCAACCCGGAGGAAATCCTTAAAGATTACTCCGTTACCGTGGAGCAGGTCCGCACCGTGCAGAACACGCCGGACTTGCTGCATATCTGCGTACCGGACTACCAGACCATGCGCGACTACGACGCCATGAACGATGAGGAAATGGGGCAAGTCTCGGGCGGCTTTGGGATGAGGCGCAGCATCGCGGACCAACTGGCCGATATGGACCGTTTTGACCATGCACTGGACCTCTGGTCGATGGAAAGGCCGTCGGTGTCCCGTGAGGCTGCCCTGGAGTTCAACGCCAACCGGATAGACATAAGAGATCGACGAGCGCAGCTCCTGGCGATGCAAGCCCGAGGGTTTGGATAAGAAAATTCGCGCAGCTTTCAACAGGAAAGCAGAAGTATTAAGGAAAATGGAATGCCAGAAATCCTCGTGATACTGGCATTCGGCCTGATAATTTTAACCCTATATTATATCTTTAGGGCATAAAATGATGGAAACGAAAGTTACACAGTTGCCAATGGCCAACGAAATCGCTTCGGTCATGGTGGCAAAGAGATGTCTGGAAGACCGGAACTTCCTCGCGAAAATCAAGGCTGATCCGGTCAATGTGTTTGACCAGATGCCTGCCAGGCAACAAGTCCGCACCGTGCAAAACACCCCGGACTTGCTGCATGTCGGCATACCGGGCTACGGATTCCTGGCCAACAAAACCACCCTCGACAGAGTGAGCGACGAGCAAATGGCGGATGTCTCCGGCGGAATTTTCTTCTTGTTCGCGCCTCTCTTCGCCCTCGCCGGTGCTGGTGCTGCCACTGCCGCTGCCGTGACTGCGGGAGTCGGCGTCGGGATTGCCGCCTCCCAGGGCGCTTTTGACGAGGACACCGGAATGTACGACGTCGGAGACCCTTAAAAAACTACTCCGTTGCCGTGGAGCAGGTCCGCACCACGTAGCGCATACGGGCGCCCGCTTTCGCGGGAAAGCAACTTCATCAACAACCTGTCAGGCCTCCCTGCACGGATTCCTTCCGTAGAATCGGGACATCCTGTGCAATCTGATTGGCAAAAAACGCCGTCTTGCCCGGGCTGGCGACGGCACATCGGTTCAGACACTTCTGTCAGTGGCAACTAAGGCTTGACACGGTAACCAAGCGGCGTAATCTGCATTACACCATTAATCCACTTCACAACAGGAGGAGAAAATGATGGAAACGAGAGTTACACAGTTGCCAATGACCGGCGAAATCGCTTCGGCCATGGTGGCAAAGAGATGTCTGGAAGACCAGAACTTCCTTGCGAAAATCAAGGCTGATCCGGTCAATGCGTTTGGCAAGATGCCTGCCGGGCAGCAAATCCGCACTGTGCAAAACACCTCGGACATGCTGCATGTCTGTGTGCCGGACTATGCGGCTCACAACCAACTCAGCGACGAGCAAATGAAAAATGTTTCGGGCGGGTTTATCCCACTTCTTTTTATCGGAGCGGCTTCAATTGGCGTCGGAAGCGCAGTCATCGCCGGCACGGCCGCGGCAGCGGGCGTCGGAATAGCTGCCGCCACGGGCGCTTTCAATGAAGAGAGCGGGATGTACGACATCCCAGACTAATAATCAAGACTTACGAGCAAGCCGGTGGCGTGTCGCGACCGGCTGCTCAATCTTTCTACCAACCCAACACGGGAGAATTCTTATTATGGAAACCAAAACGACAAAATTACCCCTGATCAAGGAAATTGCTTCTGCAATGTGGGCCTGGAAGTGTTCGCAAAACCAGGCATGGCGCAAGCGAATCGAGGCCAATCCGGAGGAAATCCTTAAAGATTACTCCGTTACCGTGGAGCAGGTCCGCACCGTGCAAAACACGCCTGACTTACTGCATATCTGCGTACCGGACTACCAGACCATGCGCGACTACGACGCCATGAACGATGAGGAAATGGGGCAAGTCTCGGGCGGCGTTGGGCTGAGGCACAGCATCGTGGACCAACTGGCCGATATGGACCGTTTTGACCAGGCACTGGATCTCTGGTCGATGGAAAGGCCGTCGGTGTCCCGTGAGGCTGCCATGGAGTTCAACTCCAACCGTATGGACATAAGAAATCGACGGATGGGGCTCCTGGCGGTGCAAAGCCTCGGGATTGGATAAGAGAATTCACACAACTTTCAACAGGAGGACATAAATGATGGAAACGAAAGTTACACAATTGCCAATGGCCAACGAAATCGCTTCGGCCATGGTGGCAAAGAGATGTCTGGAAGACCAGAACTTCCTTGCGAAAATCAAGGCTGATCCGGTCAATGTGTTTGACGCGATGCCTGCCGGGCAGCAAGTCCGCACCGTGCAAAACACCCCGGACTTGCTGCATGTCGGCATACCGGACTACGGATTCCTGAGCGACAAAACCATCCTCGACAAAGTGAGCGACGAGCAAATGGCGGATGTCTCCGGCGGGCTTTTCTGGTTCCTCGGCCTCCTCGCCATACCGGCCACTATGGCCGGTGGCGCCGCTACTGCGGTTGCGGGCGCCGGTGTCGCAACAGCCGCCTCCCAGGGTGCTTTCGGCGACGACTAGGCCATAACCGCCGCCAAACCCTGCCGGCGGGGGGCGAGGAAAAGCAAATCCATCAGCGACCTGCCGGGTTTTCCCGCACGAGCTTCTCGCGTATAGTCGAGGCATCATGTGCAATCTGATTAACAAAATAAGCGCCGTCTTGCTCGGGTTTGCGGCGGCGGCGTTGTTGGCGGCGGCGGCGACGGCGACGGCGGACAGCGAAGTTGAGCGGCTGGTCGTGGTCGGTTCGCGCGCGGCGCCACGCACCGTGACCGACACCGCCGCGCCCGTGGACATCATCACCAGCGCGCAAATTGCGCGCACCGGCATCACCGAGACCTCGCGCCTGATTCAGACGCTGATTCCGTCCTTCAATTTTTCCGTTTCGACGATCAGCGACGGCACCGACTCGGTGCGTCCGGCGACGTTGCGCGGCCTGTATCCCGACCAGGTGCTGGTGCTTATCAACGGCAAACGCCGCCACAACAGCGCGCTGATTCATGTTAACGGCTCGGTCGGGCGCGGCGCCGCCGGCACCGACCTGAATGCCATTCCGCCGAGCGCGATCGAACGCATCGAAGTGCTGCGCGACGGCGCCTCCGCGCAGTACGGCTCCGACGCCATCGCCGGAATCATCAACATCGTGCTGAGACGGCAGACCGAAACGACCGAGGTGTACAACTACTTCGGCGAGACCTACCAGGGCGACGGCGATCAAAGACGCCACAGCATCAACACCGGCTGGGCACTGGCCGGCGACGGCTTCCTCAACCTCTCGCTTGAACGCCGCGGACGCAACCCGACCAACCGCGCGGGCGACGACCCCCGCTGCCAATACACCGACCCCTGCACTCTCACGGATACGCGGGAAGCCTCTTTCGACAGGCAAAACCACCGCTTCGGCGACGCCGAATCGGACAACTCCTACCTGGCCTTCAACTCGCAACTGCCGCTCGCCGGGGCGACGCTGTACGCCTTCGGCGGCTGGTCGCGGCGCGATGCGCAATCCGCCGGCTTCTACCGGCGCGCACTCGACCGCCGCAACCGCCCGAGCATTCATCCGAACGGCTTCCTGCCGATCATCAACACCGATGTGGACGATGTTTCGCTGACTCTCGGCGCGCGCGCGAGCGTCGGTGCGTGGGACGTGGACACCAGCGTGACGCACGGCGAGAACACCTTCGAGTACCGCATTACCAACTCGCTGAACGTGTCGCTGGGCGACGACAGCCCGACTTCCGCCGACGCCGGCGAACTGGTGGCCGGGCAGACGACTTTCAACCTCGACGCGGTGCGGCCGCTGGATCTGGGACTGGCCGGGCCGGTCAGCCTGGCTGCCGGTTACGAATACCGCAAAGACCATTACGAACTCAAGGCGGGTGAACCGGACTCCTACCGCAACGGCGGCATGGATGGGCAGGACGGCACGCCGGGCACGCCCGGAATACAGGTGTTTCCGGGCTTCAGACCCGAGAACGAGGCCGATGAAGACCGCCACAATCACGCCTTTTACGTGGACGCCGAGACCTCGTTTTCCGACCGCTTGCGGGCCGGCGCCGCTTTGCGCTACGAGGATTACAGCGACTTCGGCAGCGCCTGGAACGGCAAACTGAGCGCGCGCTACGAGCTTTCCGACCGCTTCGCACTGCGCGGCACGGTGTCGTCGGGGTTTCGCGCTCCGGCGCTGGCGCAACGCTATTTCGACAACGTCAGCACGCAATTCAACACGGACCCGGCCACCGGCATGTCCGTGCCCAGCGAGGTGCTGACCACGCGCAACGGCGGCGCTTTTGCGCGCATCCTCGGCGTGGAAGAACTGGAGGAGGAAACCTCGTTCAACCTGAGTCTCGGTTTTGTCGCGCAGCCTTTCGACAATCTGTCGCTGTCGCTGGACGCCTACCTGATCGAGGTGGACGACCGCATCGTGCTGTCGAGCAGACTCAACGGCGACCAAATCCGCGCCGGACTGCACACCGACGCCCTCGCCATCCTGACGAGGGATTACGGCTTCAACCTGTCCAGTATCAACGACCTGGAGTTTCAATTCTTCACCAACGCGATTGACACCCGCACGCGCGGCGTGGACATTGTCGCGGAGTATTCGCACTGGTTTGATTACGGCGCGTCGCTGAAACTGACCGGCGCCGTGAATTACAACTCCAGCGACGTGCACGGCGGCATCGGGGCGCCGGCGGGGCTGGCGAGTGACACCAACCTGTTCAACGCCACCGAGATCGGCTACATCGAAACCGGCCACCCGCGCCAAAGCTACAAATTCCAGACGCACTACCTGCAAGGCGACCACGACCTGACATTTCGCCTGAACCGCTACGGCAGCGTCACCTCCAACCACGACTCCGTGCGCCAGACCTACGGCGCGCGCTGGCTCGCGGACATCGAATACACGCACCATTTCGGCGCGGATCTCGACTGGACCGTCGGCGTCAACAACATCCTCGACACCCGTCCGGAAAGAAGCAGAATCCTGCCGATGAACTCGTTCAACGGCATTATTTTCCCCTACAACCGGCGCGCCGCGCCTTTCGACTACAACGGCGGGTTTTACTTCACCAGCCTGAAAATCTCCTTCTAAATACCCGGCCCTCCAGCGGCGCACGATAAAATAAAGCCTTCTCGCCGGTCCGCTTCGCGCCTCCGGAGAAGAGGCATGATTCTATGAAACGCCGACAGCGCAAAAGCAGGACAGGGCCGGGCATGATCGGCGCCGCTGTCGCGCTGGCGGCCATGCTGATATGGGCGCCCGGCAGCGACAGGCCGGACGAAGCCCCGGCGCCGGTCGCGAACGCCCCCGACGCGAACCCCGTCCCGGCGCCTGTCCCGGCTGCTCGACCGCCGCCGCCCGCCGCACCGGAGACGGTCGAGCGGCTGAAACAGGCCCTGCAAAAGATAAAGAACGCCTCGATGCCCGCGTCCGACGCCGCGTTCAACGGGCGTGAGCGGCTGCTCATCACACACCGGCCCGGCGCGCCTGAAACCCCCGGCGGCCCCATCGCACTGCTGGCGGAGATGAAGGAAGTGGAAATAGCCCGCCTTGAAAGCCTCGACATGTCCATCGTCGAGGTGCCGGTCGGCTGGGATCTCGAACATCTGCGCAAAATCATCGGCGAAGATCCGTCGGTGACCGGCACATCCAGGGACGAAGTAGTGCAGGCGCAAGGCCGGGTTGTGCCCAATGACCCGGATTTCGGAGCACTGAGGAATCTCGACCACCCCGGCGATGTGGACGTGGATGCCCCCGAGGCGTGGGCCTACACCACCGGCAGCGACCAGGTCGTGGTCGCGGTGCTCGACACCGGCATAGACTACAGCCACGTGGAATTGCTGCCCAACCTGTGGGTCAACAGCAGCGAAACCGCGGGCAACGGAATAGATGACGACGGCAACGGTTATATTGACGACATCTACGGCGTCAATCTTACCCTGGGCCTCGCATACCCCGGGGCGGGCGACCCCTGGGACGACAACGGGCACGGCACGTGGGTGGCCAGCGTGATTGGCGCGCGCGGCAACAACAACACCCTGCTGACGGGCGTCAACTGGAACGTCCGGATCATGAGCGTGAAAGCTCTGCGCGCAGACGGCAGGGGCTCCCTGAGCGATATAGCAAGAGGAATAGATTACATCACGAACATGAGCCGGGTCGGCAACGTCAACATCAAGGTTGTGAACGCCAGTTACGGCAACATAGACACTCTGACAGTTTGTTCGACCGCAGCCAGCGGCGATCCAGTGTACAATGCGATTACCCGCCTCGGGTTGGAAAACATTCTGTTTGTCACGTCCGCCGGCAATCGTGGTATCAATATTGACGCAGGCGAAACAGTCGCACCGGCGTGTTACGACCATGACCATCTCATCACGGTCACGGCCCAGCATCTAGACAGCCGGACTCTCATTTACAATTACGGAACCACATCAATTGATGTGGTCGCCCCCGGAACTGCAATCAGGGCTGCAGGGTTGCGAGACACCCGCCGCCAGTTTCCCCAGTCGAGAAAAGTCCTGATTGATTCCGGCACAACGGTTGCTTTCTACGACGCAGAAACCGACACCGGGAGTTGGACTCCGGAGGCGCCCTGGGCGCGCACGACAGAACACAGCTATAGCGGCCTCTTTTCCTGGACCGACAGTCCCGGAGGCGCTTACACGGGTCATCAGAATATTTCTCTCATATCTCCGCAGATTGACTTGAGTGGCTACGAACCCGGCGTTGATCACCTGTTTCTCAGCGCCTGGATCATGACGGATCTTGAGTACAAACCGCAATCATGTAACTTCTGCGACATACTGCTCCTCGACATGCTCGACCCTGACGTGTCGGCAGTGAAAACAAGAGAAATCTGGAGCGGCAACTCCGGAGGGTGGCGACGGGCGGCTGTCGCCATCCCGGCCTGGGGCTACACGGACGATTTCGCTTTCAGATTCCGGCTGAACACTGACCCGTTAGACAACCGGGACGGAGTGTACATAGACAATGTCCGAATCAGCAACCACTCCAGCGGCGCCGATGACTCTGGCGTCCCGTTCGGAACCTCTTTTGCCTCGCCCCATGTCGCCGGCGCCGCGGCGCTGCTGTGGGCGCACCGGCCCGACCTGGCCGTCAGCGAGGTGCGCGCCGCGCTGCTGGACACTGTGGATGTATTCCCCGATTTCAAAGACAGAGTCGCGAGCGGCGGCGCCCTGAATATCGCCAACGCGCTTTTTTCAGTCACCGCGCCCGGCATCCGCATCCACTCCTCTCAGACAACCGTCATCGAAGGCGACAGCGGCCATCTCGACGTCTCGCTGACGCGGGAGCCTCGGGGAACGCCGTCGAATGTCGTCCTGCGGGCCGCCACCATCGCGCCGGGGAGAATAGCCGGAACCAACCCCGCCACCTTGACGTTCACGAGGGAAAACTGGCACCGGCCGCAAAGAATTGATTTCAGGACCCTCGCCAACATCGTCCAGCCGAACGAGGTGGAAATCCTGCGGCTCTCCGTTGACGCGGCGCAATCCGACCCGGCCTACGCCGCCGTCAGCCAATCCGTCGCCGTTCGGGTCCATGTCGAGCCGGGCATCCGCATCCACGCCTCGCAGACAACCGTCATCGAAGGCGGCAGCGGCTATCTCGACGTCTCGCTGACGCGGGAGCCTCGGGGAACGCCGTCGAATGTCGTCCTGCGGGCCGCCACCATCGCGCCGGGGAGGATAGCCGGAACCAACCCCTCCACCTTGACGTTCACGAGGGAAAACTGGCACCGGCCACAAAGAATTGATTTCAGGACCCTCGCCAACATCATCCAGCCGAACGAGGTGGAAATCCTGCGGCTCTCCGTTGACGCGGCGCAATCCGACCCGGCCTACGCCGCCGTCAGCCAATCCGTCGCCGTTCGGGTCCATGTCGAGCCGGGCATCCGCATCCACTCCTCGCAGACAACCGTCATCGAAGGCGGCAACGGCTATCTCGACGTCTCGCTGACGCGCGCGCCTCGGGGAACGCCGCCGAATGTCATTCTGCAGGCCACGACTACAAGCGCCTCGGGAAGAATCGCCTTGTTCAACACCCCCCGGATTTTCAGGGCCAATAATTGGCATCAACCACAAACAATTACTTTTACAGTCGAAAATGACGATGCCGTCCAGCCGACGACCACAACGGAAATCCTTCAGCTCTCCGTTCTCGCGGTGTCATCCGACCCGGCCTACGCCGCCGTCAGCCAGGCCGTCGCCGTTCGGCTGATTAACGATGACCTGTGGGATGTGGTCAACGACGAATCACTGACGGTGAACGAGGGCAGCAGTGCGACCGTTGCCCTTGCATTCAATCCACTGCCGAAAGATGTTTCGATGACGGTCGCCATCGGTTACGCCCCCTCTCCTTACGCGAATGCCGACGATCATCAAACACCCGCTGAAATATACGCTCCCGCCGGTTCGACCGGCACCCGGTTCAGCGTCCGGATAACCGACGACAGGGCAAACGAGACGACGGAAAGAATCGTCCTCCGGATTACGCCTTCCAATCCCGAAGTGCTGGGAACGCAAGCCATGACCGTCATTGTCATCATCCCGGCCAACGACCCCGCGACCGCAACGCTGGAGGTCTTCCCCACTCTTCTGGCGGAGGGCAGCAGCGCGGTTGTCAGCGTCCGCCTGGACATTCCGCCCGCGCGCGATGTTGCGTTCAGCATCAACGCTGAACCGGAAGCGGCGACTCCGGCCCGCTATCTTCTCTTGCCCGGCCCGACGATTGTGATTTCAGAAGAAACGACACAAAACTCGATTACGCTGTCCGCGCGGAACAACGGCGTGACGGAAGCAGGCCAGACGGTCACGCTGAGGCTCAGCCAGAACCCCGGCGGTCTTGTCACCGTAATTCCCGGCGAGCCGTCCGTGGCGCGGGTGCGGATATACGACCATCTCCTGTTCACGCGGCTGCGTGTTTTCCTCGAAGGCGCCGTCACCACCGACAGCCGGAGCGCCGGGCCTCCCGTCAGCCCGTGACTCCCCGCGCAAGGGGCGATTCGCATAAAAATCGCCGATTCGGGTGCGACTATGTAAAATGACGGCAGCGGCGCCACCCGTCCACAGATGATGATAAAAGATTTGATTTGCCCGTCCATACTGTCGGCCGATTTTTCGCGGCTCGGGGAGGACACGCAAGCCGTGCTCGACGCCGGCGCCGACATGATTCATTTTGATGTGATGGACAACCACTACGTCCCCAACCTGACGTTTGGGCCAATGGTGTGCAAGGCGCTTCGGGATTACGGCATCGAAGCGCCCATTGATGTTCACCTGATGGTCAAGCCGGTGGACCGGCTGATCGAGGAGTTCATCGAGGCCGGCGCCTCCTGGGTGACTTTCCACCCCGAGGCGAGCGAGCACGCCGACCGCAGTTTGCAACTGATCCGCGACATGGGCTGCAAAAGCGGACTGGCCCTCAACCCGGCGACGCCGCTCGACAGCCTGCAATGGGCATTTGAACGGCTCGACATGATACTGCTGATGTCGGTCAACCCCGGCTTTGGCGGCCAGGCATTCATCCCGGCGACGTTCGAAAAAATTCGCCATGCGAGAAAGTGGATTGATGAAAGCGGCCGCGACATCCGCCTCGAAGTGGACGGCGGCGTCAAGTGCGAAAACATCGCGCGCATCAAGGCCGCCGGCGCCGACACTTTTGTCGCCGGCTCGGCGGTGTTCGGCGCCGGCGATTACCGCCGGGTCATCGCCGACATGCGCGCGGCGCTGGCCTCGGCCTGAACGCGCCCGGCATGATCACGCGCGACGAATACCGGCGCCTGGCGCGGCAGGGCTACACGCACATCCCGCTGGTGCGCGAAGTGCCGGCGGACCTCGACACGCCGGTCGGCGTTTATATGAAGCTGGCGAACCATCCGTACAGTTACCTGCTTGAATCGCTCAGCGGCGGAGAACACTGGGGGCGTTACTCGATCATCGGCCTCGACTGCCGGCGGCACATCCGCGTTTGCGGGCGCACCGTCTCCTGCCACTGCGACGGACGCCTCGATGAACAGCACGAGACCGACGACCCGCTCGCCTGGATCGAGGCGTACGCCGACACCTTTCGCGTGCCGCAGATGGAGGCGCTGCCGCGCTTTGTCGGCGGCCTGGTCGGCTACTTCGGATACGAGACCATCCACTACATCGAGCCGCGCCTGGCGGGCGTCGCCAGGCCGGATGAACTCGGCACGCCCGACATCCTGCTGATGGTGTCGGAACAAGCCGCGGTGTTCGACAATCTGCGCGGCGCGTTGTCGCTGATTGTGCTCGCCGACACTTCGCAAACCGACGCCTATGAACGCGCCGGCGAGCGACTCGCGCACCTCGAGGAACGCCTGCGCCGGCCGCTGCCGCCGCCGGACGCGCCGGCGCCGCGCCCGGCGCCGCCGAGGGAAGAAGACTTTGTCTCCAGTTTCGGACGCGACGCCTTCATGCAGGCGGTCGAGAAGTGCCGCGACTACATCCGCGACGGCGACGCGATGCAGATTGTCCTGTCACAGCGCCTGACGGCGCCCTTCCACAGCCCGGAGCTGAACTTCTACCGTGCGCTGCGGCGCCTCAATCCGTCGCCCTATATGTATTACCTGGACCTCGAAGATTTCAAGATCGTCGGCTCCTCGCCCGAAATTCTGGTGCGGCTTGAAGGCGGGCAACTGACGGTGCGCCCGATTGCCGGCACCCGCCCGCGCGGGCGCGACGAAGACGACGACCTGCGCCTTGAGCGGGAACTGCTGTCGGACGCCAAGGAACTCGCCGAACACCTGATGCTGATAGACCTCGGCCGCAACGACCTCGGGCGCATCGCCCAGACCGGCAGCGTGCGGGTAACCGAGAAGATGATCGTGGAGCGCTATTCCCACGTCATGCACATCGTCTCCAACGTCACCGCGCAAAAGAAAAACGGCGTCGGCCCGATGGACGCGCTGCGCGCGACTTTTCCGGCGGGCACGCTGTCGGGCGCGCCCAAGATACGCGCGATGGAAATCATTGCCGAACTCGAACCGGTCAAGCGCAACATCTACGCCGGCGCCATCGGCTACATCGGCTGGAACGGCACGATGGACACGGCCATCGCCATCCGCACCGCGGTCATCCGCGACGGCACGCTGATCGTGCAGGCCGGCGCCGGCCTGGTGTACGATTCCCGCCCCGACCGCGAATGGGAGGAAACCATGAGCAAGGCGCGCGCGATGTTCGAGGCGGCGGCCATCGCCGACGAACTGCTTTGATACAATCGGACAAGCCGATGGTATTGATGATAGACAACTACGATTCGTTCACTTACAACCTGGTGCAGTATCTGAGCGAACTGGGGGCCGAGGTCGAAGTGGTGCGCAACGACGAGGTGGACACCGCCCGAATCGGGAAAATGCGCCCCGGGCATATCGTCATTTCACCGGGGCCGTGTACGCCCAACGAAGCCGGCGTCTCGCTTGAGGCGATTCGGGTTTTTGCCGGCAGCGTGCCGATACTCGGCGTGTGCCTCGGCCACCAGGCAATCGGCCAGGCCTTCGGCGGCAACATCGTCCACGCGAAGAAAATCATGCACGGCAAAACCTCGATGATTCACCACCGCGGCGACGGTGTGTTCACGTCGCTCGCCGGCCCGTTCGAGGCGACGCGCTATCATTCGCTGGTACTCGAAAAAGACACGCTGCCCGATTGCCTGGAAGTCACCGCGTGGACACGGGAGGAGCAGGGAGAAATCGGGGAGATTATGGGCGTGCGGCACAAGCGGCACCGAATCACCGGCGTGCAGTTCCACCCGGAATCCATATTGACCGAACACGGCCACCAACTGCTCAGGAATTTTCTCGAAGATGCCTGAGCCGCGGATGGACGCGGCCATCGGCAGACTCGCGCGCGGAGACGACCTCGACGGGGAAACCATGGCCGGCGCGATGCGTGCGCTGATGACCGGCCGGGCCGACGCCGCGCAGGCGCGCGCCTTCCTGGTCGCGCTGCGCGACAAGGGCGAAACCGTCACCGAAATCGCGGCGGCGGCGCGCACGCTGATGCAGTTTGCGGTGCCCGTCACAACCACCGCGAAAAACCTGGTGGACACCTGCGGCACCGGCGGCGACGGCGCCGGCACCTTCAACATCTCGACCGGCGCGGCGCTGGCGGCGGCGGGCGCCGGCGCGACCGTCGCCAAGCACGGCAACCGTTCGGTGTCGAGTCAAAGCGGCAGCGCCGACGTGCTCGAAGCGGCGGGCGTGAAACTCGAACTCAACGCGGACCAGGCCGCCGAATGTATCGAGCGCGCCGGCATCGGTTTTTTGTTCGCGCCGTGCTTTCATCCGGCCATGAAACACGTCGCCCCGGTGCGCAAGGCCATCGGCACGCGCACCATCTTCAACCTGCTGGGGCCGCTGCTCAACCCGGCCGGCGCGCCCTGCCGGGTCATCGGCGTGTTCGACGGCAAATGGCTCGAACCGATGGCCGAGACCGCCGCCGCGACCGGCGTGCGGCGCGTGATGACGGTGCATTCCGAGGACGGCCTCGACGAGATCAGCACGGCGGCGCCGACGCGGGTGTTCGAATGGATCGAAGGCGCCGGCAGACACCGCACGCTGATGCCCGCCGATTTCGGATGCCTTGACGCACCCGCCGATGCGCTGCGGGTCTCGTCGGTCGCGGCCAGCCTCGGCAAACTGCGCGCGGTGCTGGCAGGCGAGGAAAGCGCCGCCACCGACGCGGTCGCAATCAACGCCGGCGCCGCGCTTTATATCGCCGGACACGCGAGCGACCCGCGGCAAGGCGCGGACAAGGCGCGCCGCGCACTGCGCGACGGCGCGGCGGCGGCGAAACTGGACGCGCTGATCGAGACCAGCAACCGGCTGAGCCGGCGAACCGATGCCTGAAACGCCCTCGATCCTGGATCGTATCCTCGCCCACAAGCGCGACGAGATCGCCCAGCGCAGCCGCAACTACAGCGTCGAACTGCTGCGGGATTTCGCCAAAGAACAATCCCCCGCGCGCGGCTTCGCGCAAAGTCTGAGAAGCCGCGTATCGAACCGGAAAACCGCGGTCATCGCCGAAATCAAGCGCGCCTCGCCGAGCAAGGGGGTGCTGCGCGAGCCGTTCGAGCCGCTCGACCTCGCCCGCGCCTACATGACAGCCGGCGCCACCTGCCTGTCGGTACTGACCGACAACCACTTCTTCAAAGGCTCCAGCGCCATCCTCGACCTGGTGCGCCGCCACTGCCCGCTGCCGGTGCTGCGCAAGGACTTCATCATTGACCCGTACCAACTGCACGAAAGCAAGGCGGTCGGCGCCGACGCCGTGCTGCTGATTGCCGCGGCGCTGCCGGACGACGGCCTGTTGCGCGATTTGTTCACGCAAACCGTCGAACTCGGCATGGACGTGCTCGCCGAAGTGCACGATGAAGCCGAACTCGACCGCATGCTGAAACTCGGAGACGGTCTTGAACTGATTGGCGTCAACAACCGCAACCTGGACACCTTCGAGGTGTCGCTTGAGACCAGCCTGCGTCTTGCGGCGAAAGTCCCCGATGGTAAAATCATCGTCAGTGAAAGCGGCATTCATTCGGGCGCGGACATCCGGCGCCTGCACGACGGCTCGATTGACGCCTGTCTGATCGGCGAGGCGCTGATGACGGCGCCGGACCCGGGCGAAAAACTGAAAGAACTACTTGCATGAAAGCGAACGTGAAATGGACCGGGCACATGTCGTTTGTCGGCGAATCCGGTTCCGGGCACTGCGTCACGATGGACGGCGCGCCGGAGGCCGGCGGCCGCAATCTGTCGCCAAGGCCGATGGAGATGGTGCTCATCGGGCTGGGCGGTTGCAGCAGTTTTGACATCGTGCAGATGCTCAAAAAAGCCGGCCAGGACGTGCGCGACGTCGAGATACGGCTCGAAGCCGAACGCGCCGACACCGAACCCGCCGTGTTCACGCGCATCCGCGGACACTTTGTCGTCAGCGGCCACGGCATCGAGGAAGGCGAGGTGCGCAAGGCGGTGCGCGCTTCCGCCGAAAAACACTCGTCGGTGTCGAAGATGCTCGAAAAAACCGCGAACATCGAGTACGACTACGAGATTGTCGAGCTGTGAAGCCGCCCGCAATCGCCGGTTTGCGCCATGTCGCGCTGGCCGTGAAGGACCTTGAAGGATGCGCGCGTTTCTACGCCCTGCTCGGCTACGAGACCGAATGGCGGCCCGACGGCGACAACCTCTACCTGACGTCGGGCGCCGACAACCTGGCGCTGCACCGGACGCAAGACGCGCATAAAGGCGGCGCGCTCGACCACATCGGCCTGCTGCTGCGCCGCGCCGACGACGTGGATGCCTGGCATCGTTTTCTGTCAGAACACGACGTCGCCATCGAGGCGCCGCCGAAAACACACCGCGACGGCGCGCGCAGTTTCTACTGCCGCGACCCGGCGGGCAACCGCGTGCAGTTGATTTACCACCCGCCGATTTCCGGCGCCTGACGCATCCCCGCTTCCGCCATGACCGGCTTCGATGACGCGATGGCGGCTTTCGACCGCGACCACCTGTGGCATCCGTACAGCGCGATGCGCGGCAGCGACGCCGTGCCGGTGGTGGCGGCGCACGGCGTACACCTGGAACTGGCGGACGGCAGGCGGCTGGTGGACGGCATGTCGTCGTGGTGGTCGGTCATCCACGGCTACAATCATCCGCTGCTGAACGAGGCGCTGCGGCGCCAACTCGCGCAAATGGCGCACGTCATGTTCGGCGGCCTGACGCACCCCGCCGCGGTGGAACTGGGGCGGCGGTTGTGCGCGGTGCTGCCGCGCGGCCTCGACAGGATTTTCTTCTGTGACTCGGGTTCGGTGTCGGTCGAGGTCGCCGTCAAGATGGCGCTGCAATACTGGCGTACGCAAAACAGGCCGGACAAGACGCGGCTGCTGGCGCTGCGCCACGGCTACCACGGCGACACGTTCGCGGCGATGTCGGTGTGCGATCCGGCCGGCGGCATGCACCATTTGTTTGACAAGACACTGCCCAGACAACTCTTCGTCCGCGCGCCGCGCTGCGGCAACGACTGCGACGAAGAAGCCGTGGCCGAACTCGAAAGCAAACTCGAGGCGCACGCGCACGAAACCGCCGCGATGATACTCGAGCCTGTGGTGCAGGGCGCGGGCGGCATGCGCATCTACGGCGCCGATTATCTGGAAAAGGCGCGCGAATTGTGCGACCGCCACGAGGTGCTGCTGATTTTCGATGAGATCGCGACCGGCTTCGGCAGAACCGGACGGCTGTTCGCGCTGGAACATGCCGGCAACGGCGGCGGCGGCGCGACGCCGGACATCCTGTGCATCGGCAAGGCGCTCACCGCCGGTTATCTGAGTCTGGCGGCGACGGTCACCGGCGGCAGAATCAGCGATGCGCTCGACACCGGCGAGCCGGGCGTTTTGATGCACGGCCCGACCTACATGGCCAATCCGCTGGCCTGCGCGGTGGCCTGCGCCAGCCTCGATTTGCTCGCGCGCGGCGACTGGCATGCGCGCGTCGCGCACATCGAAAGCCGCCTCAACGACGAACTGGCGGCGTGCCGCCCGCTTGAAGGCGTCCGCGACGTTCGCGTCAAGGGCGCAATCGGCGTCGTCGAACTGGACAAGGAAGTCCATGTCGGCGCGTTGTGCCGCGCTTTCGTAGAGCAGGGCGTGTGGATACGCCCGTTCAGAAACCTCGTCTATATCATGCCGCCATACGTCATCAAAGACAGCGAACTGTCGCAGCTGACCGGGGCCATCCAGCACGTCGTATCCGCGCCGCCCGGCCGCTGACCCGCCGGCGAAAGGCCGTCTCAATCGAGGTTATAATCAGGGAACTGCGGGAAAATAAAGCAAATCATGCCCATCGAAATTCAGGTCAACGGAAAGCCGCACGCGCTGCCGGACGGCGCCACCCTCGGCCAATTGGTCGAGGCGCTGGCGCCGGGGCGGCGCAAGATTGCGGTCGAGGTCAACAGCGAAGTGATTCCCGGCGCCGAGCACGCCGCATTCCGGTTGTCGGCGGGCGACCAGGTGGAGATGATCGAGGCCATCGGCGGCGGCTGACCGCGGATCATGGCGAACAAAAACGACAAGCGAGACCGGCCGCTGACCATCGCCGGAAAAACCTGGCAATCGCGCCTGCTGCTCGGCACCGGCAAGTACCGCGATCTCGAACAGACGCGCGAGGCCGTTGAGAACTCCGGCTGCGAGATTGTCACCGTCGCGATTCGACGCACCAACATCGGCCAGAACAAAAACGAGCCCAGCCTGCTCGACATCCTGCCGCCGCAACGCTACACCATCCTGCCGAACACCGCCGGCTGTTACAGCGCTGAAGACGCGGTCCGCACCTGCCGGCTGGCACGCGAATTGCTGGACGGCCGCGGGCTGGTCAAACTCGAAGTGCTGGGCGACGAGAAAACCCTGTTTCCCAACGTGCAGGAAACGCTGAAAGCCGCCGTCATTCTCGTCGCCGACGGTTTTGACGTGATGGTGTACACCAACGACGATCCGATTGCGGCGCGCTCCTTCGAGGACGCCGGCTGTGCCTCGGTGATGCCGCTGGCGGCGCCGATTGGCTCCGGCCTCGGTATATGCAACCCCTGGAACATCGCGTCCATCGTCGAGAACGCGTCGGTTCCGGTCATCGTGGACGCCGGCGTCGGCACCGCGTCCGACGCGGCGATTGCGATGGAACTCGGCTGCGACGGCGTGCTGATGAACACCGCGATTGCCGAAGCCGCCAACCCGCCACTGATGGCCACCGCGATGAAACACGCGGTCGAGGCCGGACGCCGCGCCTGGCTTGCCGGGCGCATGCCGCGGCGGCGCTTCGCCTCGGCCTCGTCACCCGAAGACAACCTGTTTTTTTGACCGTCCCGACCGTGAACCGCGACCACGTCGAAGCATCCGCGCGGCGGCCGGTGAGGAGTTACGTGCTGCGGGAGGGGCGCCTGACCCCGGCGCAGCGCAAGGCGCTGGAGCGGCACTGGCCGCGCTTCGGCATCCAACCGACGCCGGGCGCGCTGGATCTGGCCGGCGTCTTCGGACGCGACGCCGCCGTCATCATGGAGATTGGTTTCGGCAACGGCGAAGTGCTGGCGGCGATGGCCGAAGAACACCCCGACACCGACTTTCTCGGCCTGGAAGTCTATCGTCCCGGCATCGGCTCGCTGCTGCAAAAAGCCGCCGCCGCGGAGTTGTCGAACCTGCGCATCATCCACGGCGATGCAGTGACGGTGGTCAACCGGCATCTTGCCGGCGCCGGCCTCGACAGGGTCATGATCCTGTTTCCCGACCCGTGGCCGAAAAGGCGCCACCACAAGCGCCGGCTGGTGCAGCCCGGGTTCATCCGGGCGCTGGCGCAAACGCTGCGCGCCGGCGGGTGTTTGCACTTTGCGACCGACTGGCCGCCTTACGCGCAGGCGGTGCGCGAGGTCATCGGCGCCAGCGGCCTGTTCAGGGAAGCCGGGAATGCAAGGCCGTGCCGGTTCCCGGCGTCGCGCTTTGAGCGACGCGCCCGCTCGCAGCAGCGGCCCGTTTTCAATCTGCTGTACGAGGCGGACTCTGCCCGGCGATGATACCCAGCAACGCGTTCGGCGTGCGCCGGTGCGCTTGCAGCAGGCAGCCGGAAAGATTGCCGGTGCCGCAGCCCTCCACCGGACATTCGAAATCATCCTGCTCGCGCAGCGCGCTCCAGGCATATTCCAGCGCATCGTTGCGGTTTCTGAAAAAATGATCGTCCCATTCGGGGTTGGCGAAACCACTGCGCTTGAACGTGTCCATCACCGGCGTCGGCACGCGCGTGAACAGGAATTCGATGTTCAGTCCGACCAGGTCGCGCGCCAGCTGGTGAAGCATTTCCTCGCCGGTCGCGTCTATTTCGTTGATCGCGACCGCATCCACGATGATAAACCTCAACTCCGGATGGCTTGCGACGCGCTCTAGAATCTGCGCCTGAAAATAACCGGTGTTGGCGAAGAACAACGGCCCGCGAAAGCACACAATCGAAATTTTCGGACACACTTTCAGGATGTGGACGATGGCGTCGCGGAAGGTGCCGTCCGGGTGCCGCGCCAGAATGGAAATGCTCGGGCGCATCGTCCGGTACACATAGAGTCCGAGCGACAACAACACGCCGGTCAGGATTCCGTTCTCAAGGTGCGGCGCGTAAAACAAGGTCACCGCAAACGTAATGAGCGCCACGGCCGCGTCGTGTCTTTGCACGCGCCACATGTTCCTGAACGGCTTGATTTTGACCAGGCCGGCAACGGCCAGGATGATGACCGCCGCCAGCGTCGGTTGCGGCAGGTGGTAAAACAGCGGCGTCAGGAAAAGCAGCGTCAGCCCGACCAGCAGCGACGTGACGATGGACGAGAAACCCGTCACCGCTTTGGCCTCGAAGTTCACCGCCGAGCGGGAAAATGACCCCGACACGGCGTAACTCTGGAACAGGCTGGCGACGACGTTCGACAACCCCTGGCCGATCAATTCCTGGTCGGCGTCGAGCCGCTGGCGGGTGCTCGCCGCCATCGCCTTGGCAATCGAGATCGCCTCCATGAAACCGATCAGGGCGATGGCGATCGCGACCCCCGACAATTGCTGCACCGCGGCCAGGCTGAACGTCGGCATCTCGAACGACGGCAAACCCTGCGGCACCACGCCGACCACGCTGCCGCCGCGCGCCTCGAAGCCGAAATACCAGGAGACCAGCGTCGCCGCGACGACCCCCACCAGCACGTTCGGCACCTTCGGCAGATACTTTTTCAGGGCAACCATCAGCGCCAGCGAGAACACCGCGATGGCGAACGTCGGCCAGTGCATCTGGCCGACGCCCGTCATCAGCGTGTCCCACACCATCTCGTAGTGGTGCTCGGTTCTTTCGACGCTGACGCCGAAGATTTTGCCGAGTTGGGACGTCGCGATGATGATGGCGGCGGCGTTGGTGAAGCCGACCACGACCGGGTGGGACAGAAAATCCACCATCATGCCGAGACGCACGAAACCGAGCGTGAACTGAATCAGGCCGACCATCAGCGCCAGCAACACCGCGTAAGCAAAATAACCGCCGGTGCCGCTCGCCGCCAGCGGCTCGATGGCCGTCGCCGTCAACAGCGAGACGACCGCGACCGGGCCGGTCGCCAGTTGGCGCGAGGAACCGAACAGCGCGGCGATTGCAACCGGCAGAAACGAGGCATACAGGCCGTAATACGGGGGCAGCCCGGCGAGCTGGGCGTAGGCCATGGATTGGGGGATTAAAACCAGGGCGACGGTGACGCCGGCAAGAATGTCGGCTCGCACCACCTTGCCGTTGCGCCACTCGCCGACCCACTCGGTGAAAGGCGTTATGTTCCTGTAAAAACCAAAGAGCGTCTTTTTGAGTTCTTTCGGAAGCAAGGTATTGCCACTGGATGAATTGTTATCATAACACAACAGGCGCGGGCGCGGGCGCGGGCGCGGGCGCCCCGGACAAACAACCCGCGACTTGTTATACTGAAAACACCGACACCAGCAACCGGAGAGGCAAGCGTGATTACATTTTTTGGCGGAATGAGCGCCGGCAGCGGCGGCGTTGAGTCCGAAACGGCGGCGGATTGCCGAAATCGCCGGAAAGGCCCGCGATGAAGTACCGGACTCTCGGAAACACCGGCATTGAAGTCAGCGTCATCTGCCTCGGCACGATGACCTGGGGCGAGCAAAACACCGAAGCCGAGGCGCATGAGCAGCTTGATTTCGCCGTCGCGCAGGGCGTCAATTTCATAGACACCGCCGAGATGTACCCGGTGCCGCCAAAGGAGGAAACGCAGGGGCTGACCGAGACCTTCACCGGCAGTTGGCTGAAGCGGCGTAAAGACCGCGAAAAACTGATCATCGCGAGCAAGGTGTCCGGCCCGAACATGCAGAGTTACCTGCGCGGCGGCCCGCAACTGACGCGCGACCACATCGAGCGGGCACTGGAAGCGAGTCTGCGACGGCTTGGCACCGATTACATTGACCTCTACCAGGTTCACTGGCCGTCGCGCCATACCAACTTCTTCGGGACGCTCGGCTACCGGCACGAAGAGGACAAGCCGGCGACTCCCATCGGCGAGACGCTGGAGGCGCTGGGCGATCTTGTCGCGCAAGGCAAGGTTCGCCACATCGGGATTTCCAACGAGACGCCGTGGGGAACGATGGAGTACCTGTTCGCCGCCGAAAAACACGGTCTGCCGCGCATCGTCAGCATCCAGAACCCTTACAGTCTGTTGAACCGCACCTTCGAGGTCGGCCTCGCCGAAATCGCGCACCGCGAACAATGCGGCCTGCTGGCGTATTCGCCGCTCGGATTCGGCGTTCTCAGCGGCAAATATCTCGGCGACAAAAAGCCCGCAAACGCGCGGCTGACGCTGTTTGAGTACTTCACCCGTTACAGCAACGAGGCCGGCATCGAGGCCACCCGCCGCTATGTCGAGATCGCGCGCCGGGCGAATCTCGACCCGGCTCAAATGGCGCTGGCTTACGTCAACACGCGCTCTTTTCTGACCAGCAACATCGTCGGCGCGACGACCATGGAGCAACTGAAAAGCAATGTCGCAAGCAGCCGCCTGGAACTGTCTGATGACCTGCTCGCGGCCATCGAGCAGGTTCACGAAGACACCCCCAATCCCTGCCCCTGAGCCGGCGCGCGGCCCGGGCGAAACGTCATGTCGGCGCCTTACCACATCCGGCTGGAGCAGCAGGCGCCCGATGACGACGGCTGCCTGCTGGCGAGCGTCGCCTTCCCCGGCGGCGAAGACGGGAACGATGCGGCGAACACGGTCGCGACCGGCCTGACACCGCTCGACGGCGACCGCCGCCGCGAGAACTGGTACGCGCAAAAACCGGTGCAGCACGAACAAAACGAGACCCTGCACTACGCCTTCAACGACGAAGTGCTGTTCGGGCACGCGCGCCTTGCAGCCGGCAAGGGTCTGGAACCGGAAACTCTGGCCACGTACCGGATGTTGCAGGACACACTGAAGAAACACCGCATGTCGCTGACCCGGATATGGCATTACCTGCCGGAACTGTGCGGCGGCGGCGCACTCTCTTTCTACCGGCAATTCTGCCGCGGGCGCGCCGAGGCGCTCGGAACCCTGCAATCGCGTTATTGCGCCGCCACCGTCATCGGCACGCGGGCGGCGGGCGGTGTTTTTTATTTCGTGGCGTCGAAAGAAGCCGGGCTTGGCATTGAGAACCCGCGGCAAGTCAGCGCTTATCATTATCCGCCGCGTTACAGCAACCCGCCGCCGGCGTTCACCCGCGCGACCTTGAAACAATGGCCGCAAACCCGCCAACTGCACATCTCCGGCACCGCCGGCATCGTCGGCCACGAGTCCATGCACCCCGGCGATGTCGCCGGGCAGTTCGCGGAGATCGTCCGCAATCTGGAAGCGCTGCTCGCGCAGGCGGCCCGTGACGAGCCGGCCCTGGGCGAGGCGCGGGTCAACGACCTTGCCGGTTGCAAAATCTATCTCAGTCCGCGCGCCGACAAACGCGAACTGCTGGACGCGGTGCGCGCGCACCTCGGCGGGCATTTTGAGTTCCGCCTGTTCAGCGGCGAGATGTGCAGACCCGAGTTGCTGGTGGAAGTCGAGGGGCTGGTCGAGCGGCGTCGCGATGCCTGAACTGCCCGAAGTCGAAACGACGCGGCGCGGCCTTGAACGGCACCTGCGCGGGCGGCGCGTGACGGACGTTGTCGTGCGCGAACACCGGCTGCGTTACCGCGTAACCCCCGGCCTGCGCGCCAAACTGACGGGACAACGCATCACAAGAATTGCGCGGCGCGGCAAATACCTGCTGCTTTACCTCGACGACGGCTGCCTGTTGTGCCACCTCGGCATGTCCGGCAGTTTCCGGATTGCCGGCAGCGGCCAGGCCGCCGGCTCGCACGACCATCTGGATGTCGCGTTCAGCGGCGGCAAAATTCTGCGCTTTCGGGATCCGCGAAAATTCGGCGCCATCTTGTGGGCGGGCGGCGAACCGCTGCGCCACAAACTGCTGGCCGGTCTCGGCCCGGAACCGCTCGGCAAAGAGTTCAACGGCGCTTATCTCTACGAGCAATCCAGGGGGCGGAGCGCGGCAGTCAAGCATTTCATCATGGACAGCCGCGTGGTCGTCGGTGTCGGCAACATCTACGCGAACGAGTCGTTGTTCAGGGCCGGCATCCATCCGGCGCGGTCCGCCGGGCGCATCTCGCAACAACGCTACCAGGCGCTGGAGACGGCGATTCGGCAAGTATTGAAACACGCCATTCGCAAGGGCGGCACGACGTTGCGGGATTTTGTCAGGGAGAACGGGCAGCCGGGCTATTTCGGCCAGACCCTCGCCGTGTACAAACGCGAAGGCGAAGCCTGCCCCGCATGCGGCGCCGCGATTCGGAGCCGCATTCTCGGCCAGCGTTCGACGTTTTATTGCCCGCGCTGCCAGCGATAAACCGCGCGGCCCGCGCCGGTGCGGGCGCCAATCTACACATGGATTTGGCAGTTGTTGTCCAGGGTTTGTTCTAAGACAGCGCCATTTCCAGTTTGTGCTTCCGTTTCATCCAGTCTGGCAGAGAAAGTTCCAGCAGGTTGTAAAACTCCGCCCCGTGATTGGGGTGGAGCAAATGGCATAACTCGTGGACAACGACATATTCGATACATTCTCCGGGCGCTTTTATCAGTTCCAGATTCAGCGTCATTACACCTTTGCCGCTTAAACTGCCCCAGCGGGTTTTCATGCTGCGGATTTTGAGGACGGGCTTGTTCACTCCCTTGTTGCGGAAGGGTTGCCAACATTCTTCAAGTACCCGTGAGAAATAAACATCCGCCCTGCGCCGATACCACTTTTCAAGCAACGCCGCTATATGCTCCGGCCTGCTGTCAACCGCCGTGATATTAAAGAAGCCGCGTTGTAACGAAACACCGTCCGTATCAGACGGCCGTATCTTCAACCGGTGTTTTCTTCCGAGGTACAGATGGCTTTCGCCGCCGACGAACTTCCGCCTGGGAGTGCGCGGCTCGAACTGTGCGAAGTAGAGAATCTGGCGGCTTATCCAGCGCGCGCGTTTGTGCACACGGTGTTCAATCAGGCGTTCATCCGTACCCAGCGGGGCCTTTACAACCACCGCGCCGTCCGGATGAACCGCGATTTCCATGGATTTTCTTTCGGAATAACTCAGATGAAAGGGAATGGACTTGCCCCCATACCGGATGGTGCGCCTGGTTTGCGGCATCAAGAGCGCCTCTGGAATTTGGCTATCCTCATTGTCCGGCCGGTAATCTCGTCCATCTTCTCCAGCAAATCAATGCCGTGCTTCTCTTTCAGGTCGTCGTAAAAGAAGTCGTCAATCTCGTTTTTTACGGCATTCTGCGCGTTGGTGTCGTTCCAGAAATCCACCTTCCAGTGGTTGATTATCGCGCCTTTAATGGCGAGCGCCGTGATTGCGGCGATGTCATCAACCGGGCCGTCCATACCCACCTCCGCCAAACAGGATTTAACAACCCCGAAATAGGCGCATGCCTCGTCGTCGTCGCGGATCTCGTCTGGCACATCGTCACGCTGTTTATTTTTCACCTGGTCGTGGAGGTCATTCGCCGTCTGTAAATACTCGGCAGATGATATCCGCTGATTCCTGAAATCATCAATGGCTTTCTGAATGAGTTCGGAGAACTTCTGGTAGAACGCCGGGTCTTGCTCCATGTTTTCATGAATCCTGCGCTTGACCGCATAGGCGACAGCATCGGCTCTCGAACCCTTTGATCTGGTCTCATAAACGCCCTGCTTCTCCTTGACCGCGCCGAACTTGCTGTCATCAAAAATATTCACGGGGGCGTTCAATCGGGTCACTTCGTCTGCCTGAATATGCGTGTCCAGCAGCTTCTTGATTCTGGGTTCATAGTCGCGGTAATCCACCGTCTCGGCATAGCGCAGTTGGACCGCCGCCTTCAGTTTCTTGAAACGCTTCAGATCGTTCTTATAGCGTTCCAGTTCATGCTGGCCGGTCTGCGTAATGAATTTCTCGGATGAAAGCGCGACGGCGAGGGTTTTTGCATATCCGGCGAGGTGCTCATAAAAGTCATCTCGCAGCTTCTTATCGGCCAGCAGCATTTCATAACTCTCCTCGTCGGTGGAATCCCTGATTTCTTTGAACAAATCCCAAAGGGCCGAGTAACGCTGCGGTAACTTTGCCACTTCCTCATCAATCGAAACCAGAAAAGTCGCCAGATCTTCTTCGTCAAAACCGGCAAGCGCATCATAAGTATTCAGCGCTTTGTCCAGTTCCCCCAGTACATTGACATAGTCAATGACATAGCCGTAATCCTTGCCTTCATGCAGGCGGTTAACACGGGCGACTGCCTGGAGCAGTGTGTGTTCTTTCAACGTACGGCACAGATAGAGCACGGTATTGCGGGGCGCGTCAAAGCCGGTGATGAGTTTGTCCACGACAATCAGAATTTCCGGTTTCTCCCTGGACTGGAACTGCTCGATAATCTGCCGGTTGTATTGCTCCTCGGAGCCGTAACGCGCCATCATTTTGCTCCAGAATTTCCCCACCTCGTCTGTCGGTCCCACGTTGACGTCTTCGTGTCCCTCGCGCGTGTCTGGCGAGGAAATAACGACCTCCGATGAAACGATGCCCAGCTGGTTGAGATAGTCGTGATACTTCAGTGCGGTCGCCTTCTGCGGCGTCACAAGTTGCGCCTTGAATCCGGTGCCTTGCCAGTGTGCGCGGTAGTGTTCGCTGATATCAAATGCGCGCATATAGACAACCCGGTCGGCCTGGTTCAACTGCCCGGCACGCGAGTATTTTTTCTTCAAATCCGCTTTCTGCTCGTCTTTCAGATCTTCGGTATGGCGGGAAAACCAGAGGTCTATGGCGTCCTGATCCTGCTTCAACTCAACATGCCGCCCTTCATACAACAGCGGAACCACCGCCTTGTCCTCAACTGCCTTCCGGACCGGATAGGACGACTCAATCAAGCCTCCGAATCTTGCGAAACTGTTCTTCTGCTCCTTGAGCAGCGGAGTGCCGGTGAAGCCGATATAACAGGCATTGGGCAGCATCTTCCGCATACGCGCCGCCAGCAAACCAAATTGGGTACGGTGGCTTTCATCTACAAGGACAAAAATATCCGGCGAGTCATCCACATGCTTATCGGCGGAAAGCGCCTTGTCGAACTTGTTGATTACCGTAGTGATGATGCCCGTCTTGTTCTTGATGTGCCTCATCAGATCGCGCCCGGATGTCGCCCGCTCCTTGTCCAGACCGCATGCCGCAAAAGTGTTGCCCAGTTGCTTGTCCAGATCCTTGCGGTCCGTTACCAGAATAATCCGCGGGTTGGTGAACTCTGGATTCAGAGCCAGGGCGCGAACCAGCATAACCATCGTGATGGACTTCCCGGAACCCTGCGTATGCCAGACGATACCGCCCCGGCGCGGCCCATCCTGGTCTCTCTTCCTGATGCGCTTCATCGCCGAACGCACCAGAAAGAACTGCTGGTATCGGGCAATTTTTTTAAGGTTGGAATCAAAAACGATAAACCCGTGGGTTATCTCCAGCAGGCGCTGCGGCCTGCATAAACTGTAAAGACACTCATCCTGTCGAGTGGCTTCCCGATTTGTGTTGCCAGGATCGTCAAAGTGCCGCCGCGCCGAAGCGAACTCGCCGGAGAAAAGAGCATCCTTGTCGCCGCTTGACAGCGTTTTATTGATGCAGGCATTGACGGCATCACCCGAATCCTCGCGCCAGACACTCCAGAACTCTTTGGAAGTGCCTGCTGTCGCATATTTCGCATTATTCTTGTTCACCGCCAGCAGAATCTGCGCGTAAGTGAAAAGCCGCGGGATGTAGTCCTCACCCTGATTGCGGATGGTTTGGGATATCGCCTGCCCCACATCAATGTTGGGCGCCTTGCACTCGATTACGACCAGGGGAATGCCGTTCACAAACAGTACGATGTCGGGCCTGGCAGTCTTCGTGCTGCGGGAGCGTTCGACGGGAAATTCCGCCGTGACATGGAACACATTGGCGGCGGGCTTCTCCCAGTCGATATAGTTCAGGGTGAAACTTTTGGAATCGCCGTCTATCGTCTGCTCAAGCGACGTGCCGAGCGTAATCAGGTCGTAAATTTCCTCGTTTGTTTTTTGCAGACCATCGTAGCGGACATTCTTGATCTTCTGAATGGCGGATTGGATATTTTCCTCGCTGAACAGATGCTCGCCGCCTTTGGAACGAATGCGGTTTATTTTCTTGAGTTGCCCGCGCAGAATGTTCTCCAGCAGGACATTGGAAACGTGCCCGCCACGCTCGGTCAGCACCTGCCCGGGCGTGAGATATTGATAGCCGAGATTGATAAGTTCCCACAGGGCGGGAATCTGGGAAAGATGTTCTTCGTTGAATTGGAATGTTTGCACAGCAGGCGTTCTTCGAATTATTCAATCCCTTTTTCGCATCGGACTTTAACTTTCTTTACATCTTTACCGGGTGGTAAGCTTCCCGGTCTGATACCCCTTTCAATCAAAGTACTTCTGACGCTTATGATTTTTTCCGCTCCTTTGGGCATCGTTATCGTTTTTCCGACGCCGGCAAAATGATCGGAAACATTGTGTTTAGTGGCTTCACAGGCAGTTCTTGCCTTGTCAATAACCGCCTTGAAGTTCTTCCCCTGTTCATAACCGAGCAAACCTTGAAGATCGCGTGCAAGAGCGATTTCCTTTATTACGTAGATTAACGTTTTGGGCGATGAGGTAGCAGGCGTAGCGGGCGTGCATCATGTCAGGCACTTCCCGCCGGCTACCGGAGCCGAGGGAGACCATTTTGTTGGCGTCAACGAAATGGTCGGAAATATGGACTCTGATGCATCGCGCACTATTGTCATAATCTTTCAATTCTTTTTTTATACTCTCGGATAAATCTTCTCTTTTTTATCATTTTAGACTCTACCTTTTGATCTTGTCTAAAACAACATTTCTTATACTTTTTCCCGCTGCCACATGGACATGGTATATTTTTCTTAGCCCCTTTTGGTTTAGCTATTTGACTGTGTTGTAGATTTTCTAAATCATTTTCAGCATCTTTTTTCAGTACGGTATATGCTTCACGGAGAGGATGCGGTAATCCTTTATGTGGGGGTTCCTTTCCGTGTTTTTCAAAATATGCTTGCCCAACAAAATGGGAGTACACTTTCTCCGCTACAAATTCATACAATGACATCTCTGATATTTCTTCGTTGAGGTAACAACCTAAACAACAACTACCATCCCTATAAAGATGTATGTCCTTGTTGAACTTAATATTCCACTTAGTTTTAGATTTTTCTATTTTCCCTTCGGTTTCAAATACCCTTGGCAGGCGGTGTGTACTTTGTTCATTGAAATAAATTTTGATCGAATATTGTCCTTCGATACAGTCATCTTCGGTTGAATTACAAAATTCGA
Source organism: uncultured candidatus Poriferisulfidus sp. (assembly GCA_963693105.1). Lineage (GTDB taxonomy): Bacteria > Pseudomonadota > Gammaproteobacteria > Poriferisulfidales > Oxydemutatoraceae > Oxydemutator. The sequence continues at coordinate 123,775 of OY843752.1, forward strand.
TATCCCATTCAGGGATATCTGTATGACTATTATTTTTGTAGTGAGCACAAAATTCTAATATGCCCTTAATAGAATTATCTCTTTGATCATAATAAAGCCCAGGAAACTTTTCTCTAATCTTCTCAAATTCTGCACAATCATAGTTAGGCATGGGATCTTGTTGCACGTGCAGAATGAGTTACACCCACACCTAAAGTCCCGCCTAGTTTAGCCGATTTGCTAGAATCTTTTACTTTACCGAATTTGTCTCCAAATAATTCACGCCATTTTTTAACACTTTCATTATGATCTTCTTCTTCACAAGCCAGGTTGATTTTAGTGGTATAGACATTAAATTTTTCACGAAAATTGGAGTACTTATTTTGATCCCAATGCCTATTGAAATTCTCGGTAGACATCACAGGATTTTCTATAGTCGGCATAGTTTGATGTGCTTGAAGAAAATCATTTAACCTATTCGACAGCGTTTTCATGGTTGTAGGCATACCATCAAAATTTTCTGAATTTTCATCGCTAGTCTTAACTTGATTCCCTAGCATAGTCGTAAGCAAGATCGACTTAACGGAAAAGTTATCCTTATGGTCACGCAGAAATTTTAGCAGGCGAGTAGTTTTTCTAAAGTTATTCTCGCCGATTATTTGATTTTTATCTATCAACCAATTTTTGTATTCATCACCATCTGTCGCTTCATACTTTTCGTCCCTTCCATTGCAAATGTAGTGAGTGTCGTTGTGTTCCACACAAGGAACGATGTCCAAATGAAAGTCGCCAACATAGTCAATGGTTACACACCGCGTGTTTTTTTCGACCTTACCGTCATATGTTTGATTGTCTTTAAATACATTGTGGACTGTGTCCACGTAGTCAGTCTTGAATGAGTCCGGATCAAAACCATCATCCCGGATAAATACCAATATATCAGCGTCAAATTCATCATCGTCTTTTACTGGCTTGATGATTGTTTTGTGGGCATACGACCCCTGTTCGCTACACTTCCTGTAACCATTGAGTTTGTCCTTAAGTAACTTTGTAATTGTGCCTACCCTATCCCTTAACGTGTCAAGTCTGGTTTCATTCAGATTAACCTGGTCAGATAAAAAATCGTGAAAATAACTCTCGTGTTTCATTTCTTCCTCCTAGCGTAAAAATTCATGAATCTGGCTATTTAGCCGCGTAAACTCGCTTTTGGCCCTTTCCACTAAACTGGGGATGTTTTGATATTTATCAAGCTCATAGTTGCCGATATTTGGACTAATTCTGAATACCTTATTTGAATCAAGCAATTCCAGAACATTTTGAGGAAATTTTGTTTGGCATGACATCAAGAAATCGACCAATTTGGTGCGGTTCCACCCCGTTAAGTATCCCCACATCCTTGCTGGTTGGTAAATTTGTCTGGTTTGCCCTGTCCCCAATGAGAGGATTTTGATGTCTTTTGCTTCGAAATTTCTAATGGCATCGGTATAACCAACCAAAGAAGGGTTGTTTGCCCAAATACCGCCATCGCAAACAAGAGTTCCGTTTATATCTACTGGGTCAAAATACACTGGGGCAGCGCAGGATGCCAGCACTGCTTTGTATAAAGGCACTTGACCATCACGCACATAATCCCCTTTTCTTTGTGTCTTTTGGTAACTTGACTTGAAAACATAAACATCCCCTGTGCTGGCATTAGAAGCATTGAGAATTAGAGGTTTTTTAATTTCTCCTAATGTAATATCCCCTAGTTTTTTGTGGAGAAATTTTTCTAAAATTTTTCCATCATACTTCGATCTTAATAGTCCACATAGGTTCCATTGTTTCTTGAAAATAGCAGGGGCATTTTTCGAGTAATCTTCTACCAATTCAGTTAAATCGTTCTTTATTACGATTGAACCAGCAATGATGCTTCCAGTGCTTGTGCCGACAATGAGATCAAATGTTTCATGTATATTTATATGAAGTTCTTTTTCCATGAGAGACAATATTTTAGTAGGGAAAATTCCGCGCACTCCACCACCATCAATACTCAACACTCTAAATATTTTGCGAGGCATCATTTACTCTCCAGTTTCCAGTCAATAGTTTCTGCATCAACCCACGTTTCTGTGTGCGGTATTGTTCGACAATGGCTTGAATCAACTCAATTTCTTTTTGTGCTGTATGGAGGATTTGTCCGATCCGGTGTTGTTCTCTCTCGTGAGGAAAACAAATGGTCATATTTCGAAAATAGGTTTGTGATATTACATATCGTTGACCACTGCCCTCACATAGTCTGTAAGCTTGATGATAAAAGTGAGACGATTTGAACACGTATCCTCTAAACAATAAATCCCAATTCTCTTTTGGGCGAAACCGCACAACATGATAACTGTAGACCGCTTTGTCTATATCTTCCAAAGCAACTGCTGAATGCGCGATATCTCCTTGAATCTCAGATGACGGAGTGAAAAATACATCACCCTTTTTCACACTACACTGAACTATTTTTCTGTCTGGCGCGCTAACCCAATGGTTTAGACCATCAGAAGAAAGAAAGTCTTTGTTCAACACATCCAAGTAATTGACAAGCCTGACTGGGCGTTGGCCTTCAATTATTTTTTTATCTACCCCTGCACTAGAGATTGCGCCGATTTCCCCCAATTTCACTCTCCGCCATTTGGGATTATCTTGCTGATCGCTGATGAGGGTTTTCAGCGACCACTTAAACCGCTTTTCCTTTGCCGCAATAAGCGCCTCTGTTTTCTCAATCGCCGTGTCCCATGTTTCCAGTAAAGATGCAATGGCTTTTTGTTCCGGAAAGGAAGGGATAGGGACTCGGATTTTTTGATAGGATTCGTTTGTCAGGCCAAAGCGTGTGATGCCGTTAGCAAACCTGTAAAAATCATGCCTTACTCTCCGAGAAGTTAAAGCATAGCAAACATATTTCCCGCTTACTTTCTTCTTCGGACGAAGAATTGTTAAATGATAGCCACATAGCAAATTATTAATGGTTTCTTTAACGTGGGAAGGAACGCCAATATCATCAGGTGTTTCAGAATCTTTAGTAATAATTACATCATCTTTTACGATAGAAAATTTTTCCACTTCTTTCGGTTTGGCTGTGGCGGTCATAAAGTCAATTCTGGAATCAATTGAGTTGTTATAATAAACGTCTGTGTAATTGCATAGTTTCACTGGTAATTCCCCCTCAACAGTTTTTTTGTCAACAGGGCTGGTAATAACCGTACAAGCGTCCGCTAAACTGCTCATGCGCCACCCATCTGGCAACGCTTTCTCTTCAATCCCTATCCTGCTATTCATTTCTTCTGCTCCTTCCCGCTCGGTTGCGGCGCGATTTTCTTGACTAATTTATCAAAATCGGATTCAAACAAGCGGTCTTGAACGATGCGGTATTTCTCAAATTCGTTTTCGGCGTGGGCTTTGGCTATTTCAGCGCTCACTTTCCCCGCATCCTGCAAGATTTTTCGATCCCAGAGTTTCAGAAAACCGCTGAGGCGTTTCTCCCAATCTGCCATGGTCATGGGAATTTTACGCACCGCCTGTATTTCGGCCATGTCCAGATAAGCTGAAACAATGCGCTGCATCTGCGCCAGCTCATATTCAGACAGATAATTTTTAGCAATAGACACATCATATTTATGAATTTTACTATCTGGCGCGCCTTCCCAACTGGCCAGACCCATGTTGTCCTTTTTGTGATTGGCGCGATCAACAACAGTCTCGGCGGCAGTCTGACCATGAATGGCGTAATGCAGTTTATTCTGGACGGCGGCGAAAAAGCGTTTTGTTGCGGTTGCCGTGGGGTCATAGTCGAATGACGTGGCGTAAATGTCGGTGATTTTCTGGTAGAACCTGCGTTCCGAAAGCCTGATTTCCCTGATTTTCTCAAGCTGACGCTCGAAAAATTCGTTATCCAAAACACTGCCGCCCTTTTTGAGGCGCTCCACATCCATCGTCCAGCCCTGAATGGTGTAATCTTTGACAATGCGGTTTGCCCATTTGCGGAACTGAACGGCGCGTTCATTCTCAATCTTGAACCCCACGGCGATAATGGCTTGCAGGTTATAGTGCTTGGTGTTGTAGTTTTTTCCGTCAGCGGCAGTTATTAAGTATTTCTTAATAACTGAACCTTCTTCCAGTTCGTTATCCTCGAATATCCGCTTCAAGTGCTGATTGACGGCAGAAACCGAAACATCGTACAGGGTGGACATCATTTTTTGCGTTAGCCAGATATTCTCATCCTCATAACGCATTTCAACGCTCGATTCCGCATCTCCTACAGCGGCGACAAAGGTCAGATATTCCGCCGCCGATGATCTGATGGTCAGGTCTTGCGGTTTCTTTTTGGTCATAATTTCAGGTCTCTTTTTTGCCGAAACCTATACATTTTCCGGTGATATGTATATGAAAACGGGTTTTTGTATACATATTTTTGAGATAGGTATATGAAATGGTCATTTCTTATAGCGGTTGCTGGCCCGCCCTTTCTTCAACCCTTTCGCCTCTGCTCCAAGCGCTTTGGCGCTGGTTTTCGGGGTTGGCAAATCTTCCGGCATGGTTCCGCCAAGCTCACCGATGGTCTTTCTTACTTTTGCGCCGACTTGATGGTGGGCGATATTGGCATTTCCTTTGCCTTTTATGTCTTCGCGCCGCAGTTTTTCCTCGGCTTGTGTCGCCCGGAAAAGATTGGCGGCGAGTTCCGTGCTGCCCATGTGGTCTAAAATCTGTTGGCTTTTCTTCAGGTTCTTCCGCTTGTGAATATCTTTCGCGCCAAGTCCGCCATACAACCCCTGATAGCCGTGGTTTTGGAATATCGCGAAGTCCAATCCGCTTTCAACACCCGCTTGACTGGCGGTTGCCACGAGTTGTTTGTTGTGCTCTTTTAGTTCATCGCGGAGGAAAAGGCGTTTTTTGTCTTCATCCAGTTGCTGAAAAACCTCATTGTCCGCGAGTTCCTGCCGGCGCGTCTGAATGGCGAAGTAGGTTTGGCCGCTGGCGATGACCGGCTTGGTAGGGTCGCCATTTTGGACGATCAGATAGCAGGCGTAGCGGGTCAGGCGATAATCCCGGACTTCACGCTTTGCCCCTGAACCGAGGGTGACCATTTTGCGGACCTCTGCAAAATGGTTTTCCACGACTTGCCCGGAGTTTCGGCATGCGATTTTTGCCTTTTTAATAATGTCATCCAAGCTACGCCATTGGGCATACTCCAAAATCGGTTGCAAGTCTCTTGCCAACCAATACTCTCCGTCATCCTCGCTTTTTCTGCGGATACTTTCAAATGTCCGGCGATGTTTCCTGTCTATCTTATTCATCTCTTCACCCCCTTCAACAATTTCCCCATCCGCCCACGCACCTCAACCAACTCCTTCTCCAACCGCTCTATTTCTTTCTCCACCGCTTCAATGTCAATCTCTTCCTCTTCCTCAAAAGTGTCCACATAGCGCGGGATGTTCAGGTTGAAGTCGTTTTCCTCGATTTCCTCAAAATCCGCGACATGCGCATACTTGTCCGCACCTTTCCGCGCCTTGCAGGTTTTCAGGATTTTCGCCAGGTGCTCATCCAGCAAGGTGTTTTGATTTTTCCCCGCCTGATATTCGCGGCTTGCGTCGATAAACAGCACGTCTTTGCGCTTGTGGTTTTTGCCGCCTTGTTCGCGTGAGCGGTCGAAGATTAGAATGGCGACCGGTATTGATGTTGTTGGAAACAGGTTGCCCGGCAACCCGATAACCGTGTCCAGCAGGTTTTCCTCGATCAATTTCCGGCGGATACGCCCCTCCGCCGCGCCGCGGAATAGAACGCCGTGCGGAACCACGACCGCAATCCGCCCTTCTTTCTCCAACGCCACTTCCACCATGTGGCTGATGAAGGCGTAATCGCCTTTGGATTTGGGGGGCACGCCGCGCCAGAAGCGGCTGTATGGATCCGCCTCGGCCTCTTCCGCTCCCCACTTGTCGAGCGAGAACGGCGGATTGGCGACCACATTGTTAAACTTCATCAGCGCGTTGTTTTCCACCAGCGTCGGGCTGGTGAGTGTGTTGCACCAGTCAATGCGCGCCGCGTCGGCGCCGTGCAGAAACATATTCATCCGCGCAAGCGCCCAGGTGCTGCCGTTCAATTCCATTCCCGACAAGGAATAATTTTTCCCGCCGACCACGCGCGCGGCCTCAATCAGAAGCCCGGCCGAGCCGCAAGCGGGGTCGCAGATGCGCGCGCCGGGGCGAGGCGCGCACAGTTTTGCCACCAGTTTGGATACCTTGTGCGGCGTATAAAATTCGCCGGCCTTTTTGCCCGCATCGGATGCGAAGTGCTCAATCAGGTAGATGTAGGTGTTGCCGATGACGTCTTCCGAAACCAGGCTGGGGCGCATGTTCAACTCGGACTTGTTGAAATTCTCCAGCAGCATTTTCAAGCGCCGGTTGCGGTCGCGGGTCTTGCCCAGATTGGCCTCGCTGTTGAAATCAATGTTGCGAAAAACGCCCTCCAGTTTTGCCTTGTTCGCGGTTTCAATCGCTTCCAGCGCGACGTTAATGCGTTCGCCAATGTTGGGTGCCGCGCGTTTTTCATAGAGCGTGTAAAAGTTGCTGTCTTCCGGCAGAACAAACCGCTCGCGCTTCATTTTTCGAAGTATGCGTTTTTTATCGCCTTTGTACTCTTTCTGATACTCTTCGTAATGATCGCGCCAGACATCAGAGATGTATTTCAGAAACAGTGTGGTGAGGATGTAGTCTTTATATCCGGCGGCGTCCATCACGCCGCGAAAGACATCGCAGGCGCTCCAGGCGGCATTGTTGATGTCTTTTTGTTGGATCTTGCCACTCATCTCTTGTCCGCCTGTTGATTACAGTTCATTCCGGATTCTTTTACCAGCCGCATCAAAACCCCGTCGGCCAGACGCTTTTTCTCTTTTGCCAGGTCTTTCATCAACCGGTGCTCTTTATCTGACAAGGTAACAATTTCCATGATTTGTTTTTGGGTCTCAAGATCAGGCAGGGGAATTTCCAGGGCTTCAAGAACAGATTTGCCTATCGTGACCATCGCTGTTCCGGTAGCCCGGCTATGTAAAAAAGCCTGAGAAGGCGGCTGGTTGATGAACCACCACAAATATTCCGGCAGCACCTTCTCGCTTGTAACTCGGACTCTCAGCAATGGCGCCGCGACAATCGCCCGGCCGGGTTCGGCATCAATAATCGCCGTTGTGGTCGTCTTGCCTCTGGAACGAAAAATCAGATCTTTGCGCTGTACAAAATGATGCTCATTGACATCATCAAGTTGGATGGTCAGCAGATTGCGGGCATCCAGTCTGTTGTCTTCGGTCAGATCGCGCATCTGAATCACCGGAGTGTTTCCACCTTTTTCCGGCTCAAGGCGCGCCCTGAACGCCACCCCCATTTGAACTACAGCGAGGCTCTTAATTTTCATGACCGACGATGATACATGAATGAGCCTTCCATTTCAAGAAATTTTGAAATAATAGCGATTCTGCGATTATTATATTTTACTAACTAGTTGATATACCTTGATTTATCTTAATGTCTCCACCCGCGCCGCTCCCACGCCCCTCGGATCCGACGCCGCCTGCATGGTTCCGCTCCTGCGGTCCAGAATCACCATCTGCATATTGCCGTAGCGGTCGGTGCGGGGCTTGAGGTGGTGGCCGAAGTCTTGCAGTTGCCGCATGGTGCGCGACGACATCGCGTCGGGTTCGAAACTGATTTCGTCCGGCAGATACTGGTGGTGATAACGCGACGCGCGCACGATTTGCGCGGCGCCCTCGCCTTCGAGAAACTTGAGAATACCGAGCAGCACCATCGTGATGATGCGGCTGCCGCCGGGCGTGCCGATGACCGCGATGCGGCGGCTGTCGGTCACGAACGTCGGCGACATGCTCGACAACATCCGCTTGCCCGGCTCGATGGCGTTGGCCTCGCCGCCGACCAGTCCGTAGAGATTCGGCACGCCGGGCTTGGCGACAAAGTCGTCCATCTCGTCGTTCAGCAAAACGCCGGTGCCCTCGACCATGAAACCCGAGCCGAAACCGTAGTTGATGGAAAGCGTCGCGCCGACGCGGTTGCCCTCGCCGTCCATGATCGAGTAATGCGTCGTATCCTCGCCTTCCTGCACATCGCCGGAAGGCGCGCCTGTGCCGGGCGTCGCCCGGCCGGCCCGGATGGTCGCGGCCAGCGACACGGCGTAGTCCCTGCCCAGCATCCGCTCCACCGGCATCTCGACATAATCGGGGTCGCCCATGTGTTCGGCGCGGTCACGGTAGGCGCGGCGCATCGCCTCGACCACATGATGAACACGGTCAGCCCCCCTCATCGCCGCCAGATTGAAGCGCGCGAGTATATTGAAAACAATGCCCATCACGAGACCGCCGGATGACGGCGGCGCGGCGCTGACAATCTCGGCGCTGCGGTAGCGGATGCGAATCGGCTCACGTTCCACCGCGCGGTATTGCGCCAAATCCTCAAGCCGCCAGATGCCGCCGGCGCGGCGCACGCCCTCGACCAGCCGGGCGGCGAGCGCGCCCTCGTAAAATCCGGCGGCGCCGTGCCCGGCAATCAACCGAAACGTCGCCGCCAGATCGGGCTGAACAATACGGTGGCGCGGCGGCGGAATCCGGCCCTCGTGCAAAAACACCGAGGCCGCGGCGGGCGAAGCCTTGAGCGCGTCGAGACGCAGCCGCGCCATCGCGCGATACGCCTCATCCACTTCAAAGCCGTCGCGTGCCAGGCGAATCGCGGGCGCGAGACTGCGCGCCAGCGGCAGCCGCCCGTAATCGCGCGCAAGGTGTTCGAGCGCAGCCGCCAGCCCCGGAATGCCTGCGGCCAACGCGCCGTCTATCGAGGCGCCCTTGATGACGTTGCCGTCGTCGTCCAGGTACAAATCGCGGTCGGCGTCGAGCGGCGCGCGTTCGCGCCCGTCGAGCATCACGGTCTTGTCGTCGTCAACGCGGTGCAGCAGCCAGAAACCGCCGCCGCCCAATCCCGACGAATACGGCTCGACCACCGCAAGTGCCGCCGCCACCGCCACCGCGGCGTCGAAGGCGTTGCCGCCTTGCTCCAGAACCTCGAAAGCGGCGTCGGTGGCGAGAGGATGCGCCGTCGCCACCGCCGCCTCGCGCTCGCTTGCGGCGGTGGCCGCCGCCGCCAGACAGCAAACGACAACCAGAACCACGCGGACCGCCGCCACAAACACGCCCATCACCGGCCTCCAATCTTGCGCTTCATGGCCGCCTTGACTTCCGCCGCGACGAAAGCCGAGACGTCGCCGCCCAGTTCGACAATCTCGCGCACCAGGCCGGACGAGATAAAAGCGTGTTCATCGGACGGCGTCATAAAGACCGACTCCAGCGAGTCGTCGAGTCTGCGATTCATCCCGGCCAGTTGAAACTCGTATTCAAAATCCGATACCGCGCGCAGGCCGCGCAAGATGACGCTGGCGGCGTGCTCTTTTGCGAAATTCACAAGCAGGCCGTCGAAGCCGTGAACCTCCACGCCCGCGTATTGCGCGAGCACGCGGGTCGCGAGATCAATGCGCTCGCCGCGGTCGAAAAAAGTCGCTTTGCCGGAAGCGCCGGCGACGCCGACGACAATCCGGTCAAACAGCGGCTGCGCCCGGCGCACGAGGTCGGTGTGCCCGTTGGTAATCGGGTCGAACGTTCCCGGATAAACCGCAATCAAACTCATGGTGTCTGTATTCTACTCCACACCGCCGCGCCGCCCGGCATCCGGCGCCAGAAGAAAGTACTCGACGCCGGACGCCCTGGAGCGGCGAAGGCGGCGCCAGTCTGGCGGCGGCGCGAACGAAGCGGCGGCGGATTCAACATAAATCAACGTGCCCGAGTGCATCAGGCCGCCGTTTCCGTCCAGCAGACGGCAGCTTTCCTGCAGCAGGTTTGCGGCAAACGGCGGATCGAGAAAAACGATGTCGTAGGCGCGCGAGGCGACGGTCGCGGCAATAAAATGCCCGGCGTCGTCATGCACCACCTCGACACCGCCGGCGCCGAAGCGCTCGGCCTGGCCGCGGATTTGCGCGCACACTCGCGCGTCGGCATCCACCAGCGTGGCGCCGGCGGCGCCGCGCGAAAGCGCCTCGAAACCGAGCGCGCCGCTGCCGGCGAACAGGTCGAGACAAACCGCGCCTTCGATGACGGGCTGCAACCAGTTGAACAAAGTCTCCCGGACGCGGTCGGGAGTCGGCCTGAGGTCCGGCTCGTCGAGAAATTCGAGGCGGCGTCCGCGCCAGTCGCCGGCGATGATGCGGACATTGCCCTGCGCCCGGCGCGGCATCGAGTGCGGCTCAGCCGCCGACGACGACGATGGTCAAATCGTCGGCAATCTGTCTTCGGAACGCGTTCACGATGTCGTTCTTTTCGATCTGCTCCACTTTGCCGACGTAGGTGTCGATAAAATCAAGGCCGAGATTGTGAACGGCGATGTTCGTGACCCAGCCGAGAATCTGGCCGTTGTCGCTGGTTCTGATCGGAAAGCCGCCCCGCACATTGTCCTTTGCCAGCGCCAGTTCCGCGTCTCGCGGGCCTTCGCGCCTGAACTCTTCAATCACCCGCTGCGTCAGTGCAATGGCGTCGTCCACCTGGTCGGCGCGCGTCTCGAACCCGACCAGAAAAGCGCCGCGCACGCGGCGGTGAACGAAGTAACTCCAGATACTGTAAGCGTAGCCGTTGGCGACGCGCACCGTCTCGACCAGGCGCGAGCCGAAACCGCTGCCGCCGAGAATATGGTTGCCGAGATAGAGCGGAAAGAAATCCGGATGGTCGTGACCGACGCCGGGCTGACCCATGTACACGTGGGCCTGCGCCGACTTGAACGGCACCCGAATCTCGCGCGGCGCGACGCGCTCCGGCAGCGGCGGCAGCGGCGCGGGCTTCCTGCCTGTGGGCAGCGCCTCGGAGATGCGCGCCGCGAAGGCCGCGGCCCGCGCGCGCGCAAGGTCGCCGACGACAACGACAGTGAGATTGCGCGCCACCAGATAGCGGTGGTAAAAAGCGCGCAAATCTTCCAGCGTGATTGCCGCAACCGTCTCCTTTTCACCCTGCGGCGGATGCGCGTACGGGTGACCGTGGTAAATCTCGCGGCTGAAAGCAAGCCCCGCCAGCGTGCCGGGCTCCTGCGCGCGCTTTTCTATGCCGGTCAGCACCTGCTTCTTCAGCCGTTCAAACTCGGTCGGCGGAAAATCCGGCTGCGACATCACCATGATGAACGTGGCGAGCGCCTGCTCCAGGTATTCGGGCGTCACCAGCGTGCGCAGCGACAAAGAGAGCATGTCGCGTCCGGCCGACCCCGAGTACTGCGCGCCGATGTTCTCGAAACGCGCGGCGATTGCGTCGGCGTCGAGACCGCCGGCGCCGCGGGCCAGCATTTGCGCCGTCAAATCTGCCAGGCCATGATCGTCTCCGTCGCGCACACTGCCGGCATCAAACACCAGCCGCACATCCAGCATCGGCAGTTCGGGGCGCTGCACATAATAAACGCCGACGCCCTGCTCCGTCTGCCAGCGCTCGATTTCAACCGCGGCAGCGGGGCCGGCGAACCACAACAGGAAAGAAAGCAGGAAAAGCGGCCTGCGCCCGCAAAGCTTCATTGCCCGGGTCATTGGCCGGCGACCCCCTGCGGCTCCAGCACCGCGACCGAGCGACGCGCCGGCGTCAGGTATTTCTGCGCCACGATCCGCACCTGTTCCGGCGTGACCGCCTCGATGCGCTGACGGTAACGGAACAACTCGCGCCAGCCGACGCCGATGGTTTCCAGACTGCCGAGCAAATAGGCCTGGTGGCTGATCGAATCACGGCGGTACACCTCCTGCGCGACCAGGCGCGCCTTGACGGCGACGAGTTCCTTGTCGTCAATCAGGTTCTCGCGCAGTTCTTCCACCTCCCTGTCGATTGCGTTCTCAAGCGTCGGCATATCCACTCCGGCGACCGGCGCGGCGGCGATGGTGAACAGATCATCGTAACGGCTGTACGGGCTGTAACCGGCGCCGGCATGCAGCGCGACAGCGTCGCCGCGCACCAGGCGCCTGGCAAAGCGGGAAGTGCCGCCCTCGCCGAGCACCGCCGCCAGCACCGACAACGCGTACGGGTGCCACTCGACCGGGGTGTCGTTCGCGCGCGGCGTCCTGTAACCCATCGCCACGTAGGGCTGCACCGCCCGCGCCGAGACCGAGATGCGCCGCTCGCCGTGCTGCGGCGGCTCGCTTCTGGATTTGCGCGGCGGCAGCGGGCGCGCCGGAATCGGCTCCAGATAGCGCCGCGCCAGACGGCGGACCGCAGCCGGGTCCACGTCTCCGACGACGACGTAAACGGCGTTGCCCGGCACATACCAGCGCTTGTACCAGTCTTTCAGGTCTGCGAGCGACAATTGTTCGATGTCCTTCATCCAGCCGATGACCGGATTGCGGTAAGGCGCGTTGTTGAACGCCGTCGCGTAGAGTTGTTCGCGCACCCGCGCCTCGGGCCTGTCGTCCACGCGCAGGCGCCGCTCCTCCTTGATGACCTCGCGCTCTTTTTCCATGTCTCCGGGCTTGAGAATCAGATGGGCCATGCGGTCGGACTCCAGGTCGAAGCTGACCGGCAGCCGGCTTTTTTCAAAGACCTGGTAATACGCGGTGTAATCGGAGCCGGTGAAGGCGTTGTTGCGCCCGCCGTAGCGCTTGATGGTCTTCGTGAACAACTGTCTCGGGTATTTTCGGGTGCCCTTGAACATCATGTGCTCGAGAAAATGCGAGATGCCGGTGATGCCGCCGTGTTCGTCGCTGCCGCCGACGCGGTACCATATCTGCGCGACAACGACGGGCGCACGGTGGTCCTCGTACACCAGCACTTTCATGCCGTTGTCCAGAACAAACTCGGTGACGCCATGTTCGGACACGCCGGACACGCCGGGCGCGGCAGGCTGCGGTATATGGGCGCAGGCGCCGAGCGACACCACGCAGGCCAGCGCGCAGGCGCGCCGCACCGACGGTCTTCGCATCCATTCTTTCAATGACAACATCATGGGTTCAGGGGGATTATATACTTGACCGTTGCCGCCGCTTATTGTCATCCCCCACCCGTCGTTCCAGGGCGCAACCAATCCACGCCGAGTATCGTGCGCGCGGCCCATGCGACGGCCCACGCGCCGGCAATCCACAGCAGGACCTCGCCGAGGAGTTGCTGCTCGCTGAACAGGTAATTGTTGCAAAGGCGGTCGGGGGAAATGACATAGACATAGCCCAGACGGCCCAGCATGGCCCACGCCTCCAGCAAAAACACCCCCTTGAGCAGCGGATGCCACACTTTCGACGTTACGAACAACGCCGTGCCAATCAGCAGCGGGATGGAAACGACCTTGCCCGCCGCAAACAGGCGGCTGTCGAGCGAGGCGTCCAGCGCGCTCGGCAGCATCCAGAAAAAAGCAGCGCCGCTGATGATCACGACACCGGTCACCCCGCGGCGGTTGTATTGATTCAGCCAGCTCACCCGCGAAGGCGGCAGCAGGCCGCCGGCCAGCCACCCCGCCCACGCCAGCAACGGCAGTTGAACCAGCACGTGGAGCAGCATCGAGGACTCCAGCCAGGCCGCGACCGGCGTCGCGCACAGAACCGCCAAACCAACCGCCAGCAGGGTCGCGCGGACGGGCGTCTTCATCCCGTCGCCCGCCTCAGGTGCGCGATGAGCTGGCCGGCTTCGCCGTAGTCCACGACCCGCACCAGCCTGCCGTCGGGAGAAATCAGATGCAGCGCGGCGTTGTGCGCGTAGCCGCCGGCGCCGTCGGGCAGGACCACCACCCCGAACTGGTCAAACAGCCGCCGTTGCCGGCCTGCGTCCGTCACGCGCGCCGCCGTCCACGAACGCGGGTCGCCGCCGAAGCGGGAGAGGTAGCCGTCCAGCCGCACGGGCGTGTCGTGGGCGGCGTCGAAACTGACACTCAGCAGATGCAGCCGTCCGCCGTCAATCAAGTCCGCCGCCTGCTTCTGAATCCGCGAAAACTCCAGCCCCAGGCCGTGGCAGACGGTTCCGCACCGCGTGTAAATAAAATCGGCAATCACATATTGCCCTTCAAAAGCGTCCCAGCCGACCGTCTCGTTGCGGTGAGTCTGAAACTCGACGGCGACGACGGGAAGCGGCTGCCGGCTGATGCCGAGCCTTCTCTTGCCCTCCGAGGTGAAGGTCTCGAAGCCGTCAGTCTGCGCCGAAATGACCGCGAAGCAGGCCGCGGCGGCGACGGCGGAACTGATGAACGTGCGCATCATCCGCGACGCTCATCAGGCAATCTTCGCCTTCGGCAGTTTGATCAGGTTGCGCAGCGTGATGGCCAGAAAGCCGCCCAGCGTCAGCCCTCCGGCGATGGCGCTCAGTTGTCCGAGAAAGCGCCAGCTCTCGAAGTGTTCGGCCCAGCGACGGGGCACGCTGTCCGCGCCGCTTGCCAGAAACACCAGTATCAGGCCCATCGCGCCGACAAAGTAGGCGGCGAGCGCGGCCGTATCCACCCAGGGCTTGCCGCCGTTTTCCTTGTTGTTGGACAGGTAGTAGCAAACGCCGATGACCATCGGCAGCAGCCCCAGCAACAGGTAGAAGTGAAAGTGGCCGGGCACCCACATGGTATTGTGCATGACCTTGTTGACCGTCAGCGTGCCGTCTATCACCGCCGGGATGACGCCGCCGGCCCAGCCGAACATCGCCACCAGCATACAGGCGCTGGCGACATCCCAGCGTATGCCCGAGCGATAGACGATGGTCAGCGCGCCGTAGGCGGTAATCGCCAGCACCGGAATGCCGCTCAGATAGGAAAGAATCTGCCCCATGACCAGCGTCCACGGCGGCATCGCGAAGTCCATCATCAAGTGGTGGGGATACACCGCCAGCACCATCAACGTCGCCGCGCCCCACGCATAATAGAACGGCTTGGAGACGTTCCAGGGGCGGCCCGTGTATCTGGGAAGCAGTTCATAGACCGCCGTCACCCCGGAGTAAATCGTCGCGTTGATGAACACGTGGCCGAAAAAATAAATCAGGTTCTTGATCAGCAGCGGATCGAGTCTGTATTCCGGATTCCACAGATTGAAAAGACACAAAACCAGCACGACGGCGCCGGCGGCAATGCCGGTGAAATTGACGATCAACACCATCGTGGCGGCCACCACCGTGGTCGGATGGGACGGGTCCACCGGCTTGAGGCCGAACATCACCGGCAGACCGAGCGCGTTGCCGAGGCTGCCGTACTTTTTCATCAAGGCGATGCCGATGTCGAGATACAACAGCAGAAAACCGGTGCCGATCAGCAGCAGGCCGATCATGAACATGGCGGCGGCCGCCACCGTCCACTGCCCCATCGAATGGGCGGGCAGCGGATAAAGAAAAGTCCATGCGCCGGCAAACTTGCCGATCAGGATGGCGGCCAGTATCAAAGCCACGCCGGCCATAAAGGAAAAATAATTCAGCCACAGCACCTTGCCGCTCAGCCGGACGTACTGGCGCAGGAAGTACCACAGAACGGCGGCGCCGGCGAAGCCGGCGGTGCCGACCATGCCGGCGCCGTGCAACGTCATTATCTGGTAGAAAAGATCGGGCGGAATCTGGATGTAGGCGCCTTGCGCGGCGCGCAACACGACGCCCGCGAACATCATCAGCGCGAACACCAGCAGGCTGGTCAGCAGATAGGCCTTGACGCCCATCAGGCTGACGCGGGTTTCGACTTCGTCGCGGGAGATTGAATCGGGCATGGTCGGCCTCCGTGATTGGGCGGTTATTGGACGGTCAACTCGGCGAGCATGGCGTGGTGCGCCAGCCCGCAGTATTCCAGGCACAGCACTTTATAGGTGCCGGGCCGGTCGAAGGTGTATCGCACCTTGTTCACATAGTCGGGCATCGCCTGGGTCTGGGTGAGCAGGCGGTCTTCGCCGTTGTAGATGGCGAAACCGTGGTTGACATCGCCGGAGGTGACGTGAAACTCGACGGTTTCTCCGGTTGCGTATTCGGTGTCGTCTATCTCCCAGTACCATTGATGGCCGACGACCTTCACGACCGTGGTGTCGGCGCCGGCAGCGGCGGTCTGGTCGGGAATGGGGAAAGGCAGCAGGGTCGCGTAGGTCACGACAGCGCCCAGGACGAAAAGAAATACGAGCCAGATGGAGCGAATGGCGTACCACTTTTTCTGCACCCCGGAATACTCCTGCTTATCGCCGGAGTTGGCGATTACGAACAAAAACACGCCCGACAATAAAACCAGGCTCACGAGTGTCAGAATCCAGACACTTTCAGCTAGCATACTCAAGACCTCGCATCGTTGTTACAGGAAAAACCACCGCCTGACTTTACCATATCCGCCGGACTTGCGCCCTCGCCGAAACGGTGTGCAAGGCGGTTCAGGCGGCATATAAATGGCCGGCATCGGTACCGTTACAGATATAATTCCGCGAATGTGGCTGAAACACCTGAAACAGCGGCTGACCCGGACCAGCAACCGGCTCACCGACGGCCTCGGCGGCCTGTTCCAAAAAGGCGACGACCGTTTCTTCGATGAACTGGAAACACGGCTGCTCGGCGCCGATGTCGGCATGAGCACCAGCCTGTTGATGATCGACAAACTGAAACGCCGCGCCAGGCAAACCGGCGCCGACAACCTTGCGGCGCTGCTCGAACTGCTGCGCGACGAGATGGTCGCCGTGCTCGCGCCCTGCCAGCCGCAAAACGGCGGCATGACGGCGGCGGCGGACGCCGACAAGCCCTTCGCCATCCTGGTCATCGGCGTCAACGGCACCGGCAAGACGACCACCATCGGCAAACTCGGACACCATTACAAAGGGCGCGGGCAATCGGTCATCTTCGCCGCCGGCGACACGTTTCGGGCGGCGGCGATTGAGCAGCTCGAAGTCTGGGGACAACGCTGCGGAATCGCCGTCGTCTCGCAGAAGCCCGGCGCCGACAGCGCCGCGGTGATCTTCGACGCGATGGCATCGGCGCGCGCGAAAGGCGCCGACATCCTGATTGCCGACACCGCCGGGCGGCTGCACACCGACCGCAACCTGATGGAAGAATTGAAAAAGGTCCAGCGCGCGATGGCGAGACAAGACGAGGCGGCGCCGCATGAAGTCCTGCTGGTGGTGGACGCCGGCACCGGCCAGAACGCGCTCTCGCAGACCAGGACATTCCACGAGGCGCTGGGCGTGACCGGCATCGTCGCGACCAAGCTCGACGGCACCGCCAAAGGCGGCGTGCTCGTCGCCATGGCCGGGGAACTCGGCATCCCCATCCGTTTCATCGGCGTCGGCGAGGCGGCGGAGGACTTGCGCCCGTTCAACGCGCGCGAATACGCCGACGCCATGCTCGGCCTCGCCGGAACGGACGCATGATTCAACTGCACAAAGTGGTCAAGCGCTTTCGCGGCGAGACCGCGCTGGCGGAAATTGATTTCGACCTGGGCGACGGCGAAATGGCCTTTCTGACGGGACATTCCGGCGCCGGCAAAAGCACGTTGCTGCGCCTGGTCGCGGCCATCGAGCGCCCCGATTTCGGCAGGGTCTTCGTCAACGGCAGAGACATCACGCGCCTGAAGCGCTCGCAAATCCCGTACCTGCGCCGGCGCATCGGTTTCGTGTTTCAGAACCACCGGCTGCTGTTCGACCGCACGGTGTTCGACAACGTCGCCCTGCCGCTGCGCATCGGCGGCGCCGGGCGGGTGGACGCCGGCAAGCGCGTGCGTGCGGCACTGGACAAGGTCGGCCTGCTCGGCAGGGAAGCGCTGAACCCGGCGGCGCTGTCCGCCGGACAGCAGCAGCGCGTCGGCATCGCGCGCGCCATCGTCAACCGCCCGTTGATTCTGCTGGCGGACGAGCCGACCGGCAACCTGGACCCGGAGTTGTCGCTCGAAATCATGGAGCTGTTCGGCGAATTCAACCGCGCCGGTGCGACCACGCTGGTGGCAAGCCACGATCTGGCGCTGATTCGCGGACTCGGCCACCGCGTCGTCACCCTCGACAACGGGCATCTGGCCGCGGACGCCTGACCGCCGTGTTTGCAACGCTGCGCCTGTACCTCGACAGCCACCGTCTGGCAATGGCCGAGACGCTGGCGCGCTTTGCCAAGGCGCCGCTGGCAAGCGCGCTGACGGTGTCGCTGATTGCGGTCGCGCTGGCGCTGCCCGCCATCGCGCTGAACGCGCTTCACCATACCGGGGCGCTGCTGCCGGACCACTCGATTCCGGCAAAAATCTCGGTTTACCTGAGGCCGCAGACAGCCGATGCCGATGTGCGCCGGCTGGCCGAAGAAATCGCCGGCATCGAGGGGGTCTCGCGGGTTTCCGTCATCCGTGCCGAGGAATCTCTGCGCGCCTTTCGGCAACAGCGCGACATCGGTGACATGCTGGCGTTGTTCGACAGCAACCCGCTGCCGGCGGTGGTTGAGGTTGCGCCCGACGGCCATCACGACCGCGACCCCGGACTGAATCTGCTGAGCGCGCGCCTGCGCAATCTGGCCGGCGTTGACCGGACGGAAACCAACGTCGCCTGGCTACGGCGGCTCGATGCAATCATCGCGCTGGCGCAAACCACCGTTCACCTGCTGGCGTTGTTGTTCGCGGCGGTCGTGTTGCTGGTCATCGCCGCGATCATTCGCTCGGAAACCGAAAGCCGCCGCGACGAAATGGAAATTCTCGGCCTGCTCGGCGCCGGCGAGGCCTTCATCAAGCGTCCGTTTTTCTACACCGCCTTGTGCTACGGCCTCGGCGGCGGCCTGCTGGCCGGCCTCGTCAGCGTCCTCGCCGGCGCGGTCATAGACGAGCGCCTGCGGCAACTGCTGGCACTCTACGACAACGCTCTCTCCCGCGACGTCGCTTCCTGGCCGCGCGTCTTGCTTTACACGACAGGCGCGGGCGGCGCCCTGTGCCTCGCCGGCGCGTGGCTGTCACTGAGAAAGGAGCGGCTCAGCCGGTGAACCGACGGGGGGAATCAGCGAGACACGGCGACGACGGCGAGGCCAATCAAGGCGTCCACGACGCCGTTCATGTTGCCGTCCCTGTCGCCGGAGCCGCCGTCGGACAGATACACCACCATGCAGGCATCACCGGCCTGCTTGCGGAATTTGAGGTTGCCGCGGCTGTCGCGGTAACTGCTGTCCGCCGCGCCGCTGTCATCCGGGCAAACACCGTCTTGCAGCGCGGAAAAACCCACCACGTCGCTTTTATCGGTGAAGGTAGCCAGCCAGATCCAGTCCCAGGCCCAATTGCCGGCGGCGTAGTGCAGCGGAAACACGTTGTGGTGGCCGTACAGTGATTCCGGCAGCGGAATGACAACCCCGGCGCGGCCTCCCGACGCCGAGCCGCTTTGCGTGATGGCCGGATCCACACCGTGCAAACGGAAGTTATAGACCACCGCCATATCCAGACGGTAGCGATGCGCCATCGCGTTGAATTCATCACGAGACAGCGACGCCGAAAAATCAGAGTAACTGCGCTGTATCAAACTGCCCGGCAGATAATTCCCCGGCAGCAGGCGACGTTGCAACGACGTCGTCGAAAAAGGCCATGCCCGTATCCGCGCATCCCGGTCAAACTCCGTGTGGAACGAAAGTCCTCCCCGCATCCCATACGCGCCGACCAACTGATCGTGCAGCGGCAGCCGCGAACGAATGTGATGCCATGAATCCGCTCCCGCAGAACTTCGGTCCGGGCTGCCCGTGACGCCGACCGACACCGATACCGGCAAACGGTTCAAACCCGCGTAACGGTCGCGCACATCCGCTATGCCGTCGTCGTCTTCATCTCCGGCAGCCGAGGCCATGCCATCGGCCCGGTCTGTCACCGGCCAGGTCAGCACCGTCGAGGCCGTCGCTCCGGCGCCGACAGCCGTCACTTTCAGCGAAACCGTGTTCTTGACCGTCGCCGGCGGACTCGACGCCGTGAAAGAGATTCTTATCAAATCCCCCGCCTCCGCCAGCGCCACCGAGCTCACGACCACCGTCGCGCTGCCCGCCGCCGACGCACCGCCGCCACCATCCCACGGCGACACCTCGACCGCCGACGCCGCCACGCTATGTTCAACCGGCACCAGGGCAATGTGGCTCTCCGTGCCGCGCAAAACCACCGCATGCCTTTCACTGGCGTCCGACGTGCTGCCAAGATAAAGCGCCGCACGACCAAACAACGGCGGCAAACTGTCGTCTCTCAAACGAGCCACCAGGGTTTGCGTCACCCTTCCCAGCGAATACTTGTCCGCGGTCAACGACGAAAGCGAATCGCCCGCGCGCCACAGTTTGTCGGCGCCAGCCACACGCACCCCGGTCAGCGCGTAACTCGTCACCACACCCGCCGTTGAACCGCCGGAAACCGGCACGTTGAATCCGTCCGGACGGCTCGACGACGGATGGTCGGCGGCGGCCACATTGCTGAACGACAACGTCAGCGGCTGCAAAGACGCCGCGCCGTCATGGAATGCGCCAACCCGCACCGTGGCGTCAGCGGCGGCGGACTTCGCCAGCAACAAACTGCCGCGGCTCATGTTGAATTCCGGAACACGAAAGATGACCTGCTCCGGCAGGCGGCTTGAGGTGTCGTCCGAAACCGCCCAGTAACCCGGTGCATCGGCGCCGCCATTCATCACCAGCCAACCGATGCGGTGCTCGACGCCGGCACGGATGTCGTTGAAGTCCACGCGCGCGCAACCGCCCTGCGACAACGACGACGCATAGTTCGACGGAAACTGTCCGCTGCAGCCGTAGCCGTCCACGCCCTCTGCATAACCACCGCTGTAGCCGAAAGTGTCCGACAGATAATACGGCACCACGCGCGCGCCGCCCGATGTCGTCGCCACGCCCAGATGAGCGGACGCGCCACGGGCGCGTATCGCCGAATACGCTATCGGAACCGGACTGCCCGCAACGCCCGTCCTTGACAACGCAACCACCGGCGCGCCACGCGACATTGCATCGTTCGCCGAAAGCGGGTTGCCGCCAAGACGCGCCTCCATCGCGTCCGGTATGCCGTCGTTGTCATAATCTCCCGTGACGCTGCGTTGCAGCGCGAAGGTGCGCACTGTCGAAATCCGGTTGAGCTTGTTGAAGCGGTCGTAAATGCCGGCACGTCCCACGGGCGGCGGCGTGTAACGCACCCAGACCGACACATCGCTGGAGACGATGCGCCGCGCCAGATTAATCGCCACGCCGCCGCGGTACTCGGCGCGCAACACACCGATGCCGGCGCCGCTTCCGCCGCCGGTGTAATTCGCAATCACCTCAAAACCGGACAACGCCGTGCCGTCCGGCAATGCCGGCGTACCGGCGCCGGTCCGTATGCCGACCGGCTTGTCAAACGCCAGCCACAAACGGCTCTGGCCGTCGGCGTATCCGAGACCGACAAAGCGCGGCGCGCCGTTGTTGGCGGCGGGTTCGGACAATGCATTGGCGGTGAACGGCAAGGCGTCCGTCAGCGACTGGTGCGTGGCCGCGGCGATGCCCGTCGTGTCTTTGATATCGGCGATGTAGTTTCTCGCCAGGCGGATACGCAATTTCTCGGCGCCGCTTCTCGAACGCGCCACGCCGTCCTGCACCAGCGTGCCGCTGGTCACGAGATTCAGCGTGACCGTGTTGGCCGCCGCGACGTGACTCAGCGAAACGACCGCGGCGGAGCGGATGGTGTCCTGATCCAGCACTTCCGGAATAAAGTCATCCTTCGAAACCGTGTCCGCCAGCGCTTCGCTGAATTTCAGCACCACCCGGTTGTTGCCGGTGAACGAGGCCGTGACGATCCTGGGCACGCCCGTGTCGTATGCCGGCACCGTCGCCACAACGGCGGCGTTCATCGCCAGACCGCTGACCCGGCCGGTCACGACGCCGGTGCGCGCGATGACGACATCGGTCGAGGCGGCGGACAGCGTGAAGAGGATGGTGTCGGCCCGCGCCGCGTTGGTGGCGCCGAGCAGGGTGATGCCCGCCGCCGCGCCGCCGGCGACATTCTTCAATGCAAAGTCGTCCACGGACACCGCAGCCACCGCCTCGTTCAACGTCGCGATGATCTTGCGGTGACTGGAATCCACATCCACCGACCGTATGTATGGGCTGCCGTCGAGGGCGACGTTCACCAGGTCGTTCTCGACATACGCCGCATACTGGCGGTAACGGTTGTCGGCGACGTATCTCTGAAACTGGTTCCAGCTGAGCGGATCCATGCCGACACCCGCCACTTGCGTCGAGTCCGCGATCTTGCAGTCTATGCGAACCAGGCCCCGGTATTCGGACATGACTTTTCCGTACGGCATGTCGGCAGTGGTGCTGGTCGGGGTCGTGAATTCCGCGTGATTGCCCCAGCTCCAGGTCGTCACATTGACCCTGGAGTTGTTGATGACGCGGATATAACGCGGCTGCGGCGTCAGGCCGAGGTCGGTCGTCGTGCATTTGTCAAACGTCTCGCCGCCGAAAGCGTCGGCGTTGTAGCGAATGCTGATGCCGGTCGCACCGAAAGAGACGGGAGCCGGCTCGCCCGCGGGCAGTTTGAGTTCAACATCAAAGCGGAAGCGGCGGCCCTCGGCGCCGTTGGTCACCTGCGGATTCGCCAGCCTGTAAATGACCCGCCTGTCGCCACATTCAATGCCGGTGCAGAGTTGATCCACCAGGCTTTCGACGCCGATGTAACCGCTTCTGACCTCATTGAACCGAACCTCGGTGGCGGCGGTATCAGCCAATGCCGCGCCGACCGGCAACGACAGGAATAAGCACAAAATACGGATGCGCGCCGAAACGGACGCAGTCTTCCGGAATTCGTTCTTGCAGATACAAACGTTCATTCTTTCGTTACGTCTGCCGACAGCGACGACGGCAATATTGTGGTCAATCAATATAGCAGGCGCGCAAGATTTTTCAAGACCGTAAAAATCACGCTATTTCAATCTATTGGGAGATGACCGGGGCGAACGCGGCGGCGCGAATGAAACCAGGGCCGCAGATTCCGGACGGGAGGACGGCCTCTCCGGAAGGCGGCCCGGGCAGACCCGGCCGGCCCGGTTGGATATAATCCCCTTATTGACGGCAGGGAGGTTTTTCGGAACCATGACGAAAGTGATGATATTCGCGCTGGCGGCGCTGACGGTTTCCGGCGCGGCGGCGCAGCCGGTCCAGGTGGATAAAATCTGGGTGCAGAAATCCGAACGCAAACTGCATCTGGTGAAAGACCGCAAAATCGTCCGCACCTTCCCGATTCAACTCGGCCAGAAGCCGGTCGGCCACAAACGGCGCGAAGGCGATTCGCGGACACCGGAAGGACTCTACAACGTCAGCAAGCGAAACTCGATCAGCGAGTACTACCGCGCGCTGGAAATCTCCTACCCCAACCGGGCCGACCGCCTGTCGGCGGCCATTCAGGGCGTCGATCCGGGCGGCAAAATCATGATCCACGGCGAGCCGGACGACCCGCTGACCATGCTGACGTTGAAAAAAGACTGGACGCAAGGCTGCATCGCCTTGAAAAATCAGCACATGCGCGTAGTATGGAAAGCGGCAAGCCGGGGCACACCGGTGCTGATTGAACCTTAAGAGCACGACCACCATGAAAACCCGTTCCACCCCGCGCCGACACTCTTTCATCTTCCTGCTGCTGCTGGCGGCCGCAACCGCCGCTTTGGCCATCACGCCCGCCGACAGAAAGGCCGGCGTCGGCCAGTTCGCACCCGCCTTCACGCACACCGATGCGCGGGAATGGCTGAACTCGCCGCCGCTGGAATGGAAAGCACTGCGCGACCAGGTCGTGCTGCTCGACTTCTGGACTTTCGGCTGCTGGAATTGCTACCGCTCCTTCCCGTGGCTGAAGTCCGTCGAGAAGCGCTACCACGACAAGGGGCTGCAGGTCATCGGCGTTCACACCCCCGAGTTCGATCACGAGCACGACATCGCGCGCGTGCGCCAGAAAGTCGAAGAGTTCGGGCTACAGCACCCGGTGATGATAGACAACGACTTTTCCTACTGGCGCGCGCTCAGAAACCGCTACTGGCCAGCCTTCTACCTGGTCGGCAAGCGCGGCAAGGTGCGCGCCGTGTTCGTTGGCGAGACCCACGAGGGAGACCGCCGCGCCGCAAAAATCGAGCGCACCATAGAAAAACTCCTGCAGGAATAACAAACGCCTCCGCCCGCCATGTCACTCAAAGAATGGATTTGGGGCAAGGCAGTCGCCTGGCTGACGCGCCCGATGGAGGGCGAGATTCTGTCGCCCAACGATTTCGAATGCATCATGGACAGCATCCGCCCCGCCGATGTGCTGCTGGTCGAGGGCCGCACGCGCGTCGGCGAGATTATCAAGATACTGACCCGCAGTTCGTGGAGCCACTCGGCGCTGTGCATCGGCAGACTCGACGACATCAAAAACCCGACCACCGCCGCGCTGGTGCGCCAGCACTACGACGGCGACGGTTCGGCGCCGCTGCTGATTGAGGCCGAACTGGGCCGGGGCACGTTCGTTCGCCCGATGACCCACTACGTCAACCATCACGTTCGAATCTGCCGGCCCACCTGCCTCCATTACGGCGACGCCGGCAAAGTCATCGCCAGCGCCGCGAAACACCTCGGCAATGAATACGATGTCCACCAACTGCTCGACCTGGCGCGCTTTCTGGTGCCGTGGTGGACCATCATTCCGCGGCGCTGGCATTCGAGCCTGTTTGAGCACAACGCCGGCATCCCGACCCGCACCCTGTGCTCGACCATGTTGGCGCACTCCTTCCACAAGGTGGATTTCCCGATTCTGCCGCTGATCGAGGAGGACAGGGAGGAGGGCAAACTCCGCCTGTTCAAGAGAAACCCGCGCATCTTCACGCCCAGGGATTTTGACTATTCTCCGTATTTCAGCATCATCAAGTGTCCGTTGCTGCGCGACGGCGGCGCCGGCTTTTACCACACCCTGCCGTGGGAAGACAAGAGCATGCACGAACTGTCCCGGCCCTATATGGAGGACCCCGATGTCCTCAGAATCGTCCGACCCTCGCCGGCGGACGCGCAAAAAACGCCGCCCACGGAAACGGCTGAAAGCGGAAAGACGGAATGATACTCGCCGTGCTGATTCAACTGCTGTGGCTGGCGGCGTTGTCGCTGGCGGTTACGGTAGTGTTTTACTTCGAGCCCCGGCGCATCGCCGCCGCCGCCGCCGTCGGCGCGGTGCTGCTGGCGTACAGTGTGCTGTCGCCGGCGCCGGTGTGGCTGCAGGTCGTGTTGTGGATCGCCTTCGCGTCCGCGGCCATCGTCATCGGCCACGACGGGCTGCGCCGCGAACTGCTGAGCCGGATGCTGCTGCGGTTCTTCCGCAAGGCGCTGCCGAAGATGTCGGACAGCGAGCGCATCGCCATCGAGGCGGGCAGCGTGTCGTGGGAGGCCGAATTGTTCACCGGCAAGCCCGACTGGACGAAGTGGATGGGGCAGGAACCGGCGCGGCTGTCTTCCGAAGAAAGCGCCTTTCTTGAAGGCCCCGTCGAGACGTTGTGCGCGATGCTCGACGACTGGCGAATCACGTCGGAGGGCGACCTGCCGCGGGCGGCCTGGGATTACCTGCGCGAGCAGAAATTCTTCGGCATCATCATCCCCAGGGAACACGGCGGCCTCGGCTTCTCGGCCTACGCCCACTCGTGCATCGTCATGAAAGTCGCCGGGCGCTCGGTGGCCGCGGCGGTGACGGTGATGGTGCCGAACTCGCTCGGCCCCGGCAAACTGATACTCGAATACGGCACA
This sequence comes from uncultured candidatus Poriferisulfidus sp., assembly GCA_963693105.1. GTDB lineage: Bacteria > Pseudomonadota > Gammaproteobacteria > Poriferisulfidales > Oxydemutatoraceae > Oxydemutator. The sequence continues at coordinate 149,456 of OY843752.1, forward strand.
CAGCAACAGCAGCAACACTACCTGCCGCGGCTGGCGCGCGGCGATGAAATACCGTGTTTCGCGCTGACCGGCCCGCAGGCGGGGTCGGACGCAAGCAGCATGCCCGACACGGGCGTCGTCTGCCGCGGGCAGTTCAACGGCAAAGAGGTGCTGGGCATCCGCCTCGACTGGGACAAGCGCTACATCACGCTGGCGCCGGTCGCGACGCTGCTGGGACTGGCTTTCCGCCTCAGGGATCCGCAGCATCTGCTCGGCGACAAGGGCGACATCGGCATCACGCTCGCGCTGATTCCGACCGACACGCCCGGCGTCGAAATCGGCGACCGCCACCTGCCGCTGAACGTCGCCTTCATGAACGGGCCGACGCGCGGACACGACGTCTTCATCCCGCTGGACTGGATTATCGGCGGCGCCGCCAGCGCCGGCGACGGCTGGCGCATGCTGATGGAATGCCTCGCCGACGGGCGCGCCATCTCGCTGCCAGCGCTGGCGACCGCCGCCTGCAAGACCGCCTGCTTCGCCACCGGCGCGTACGCGCGCATCCGCAACCAGTTCCGGCTGCCCATCGGCGAATTCGAGGGCGTCGCCGAGGCGCTGGCGCGCATCGCCGGCAACACCTGGCTGGCCGACGCCGCGCGCACCGTCGTCACCGAGGCGCTGCAACAGGGACACAGCCCGGCCATCGCCTCGGCCATCATCAAGTACCACCTGACGGAGCGCATGCGCCAGGTCGCCAACGACGCGATGGACGTGCACGGCGGCTCGGGGATTTGTCTCGGCCCGCGCAACCAGGTCGCGCGCCTCTACCAGGCGGCGCCCATCGGCATCACCGTGGAAGGCGCCAACATTCTGACGCGCAGCATGATCGTGTTCGGCCAGGGCGCCATCCGCTGCCATCCCTGGCTGCTGAAGGAGATCGAGGCCGCCGCAAACGACAACGACGACCTCGCGCTGCAACATTTCGACGCCGCGTTGTGGGGGCATTTGTCGCAGGTGGCGACCAACGCCGGACGCTGCCTGGTGTGGGGCACGTTCGGGCGACGGCTGATTCGCGTGCCGTCCGGTCTGCGCCCGGCGCGCCACTTCCGCACACTGACCCGGATGTCCGCGATGTTCTCGCTGGCCGCGGACTTTGCACTGATTCGGCTCAACCAGTCGCTGAAGCGCCGCGAACATCTGTCGGCGCGCCTCGGCGACATGCTGAGCCACCTCTACCTGGCCTCCATGGCGCTCAAACATTTCAACAACCGCAACAAGCCCTATCACGAGAGGCTGCTGCTCGACTGGACCATGCTCGAATGTTCGCGCTGCTTTCACCGCGCGCTGCAAGACCTGCTCGACAACTTCCCCGGCAGATGGACGGCGCTGAAACTGCGGTGGCTGGTCTATCCGCTGGGACGGCGCAGCGTGCCCGAAAAAGACGAACTCAACGACCGCGTCGCGCGCCTGGCGTGCGAGCCGCTGCCGGCGCGCGACAGTCTGGTGGAGGGCCTGTTCACGCCGTCGGACGAAAACGACCCGCTGTTTGTCATCGCCGACGCGCTGAACAAGGTCATCGCCGCCGAAATTCCCGAAAAGAAATTGCGCAGCGCGCAGCGCGCCGGGGAATTGCCGGGTGAAGCCGTCCCCGATTTGCAGCAGGTGCTTGAAAAAAACATCATCAACGGCGAAGAGGTCGAGACCATCCGCCAGGCGCGCGCCGCGCGCGACCGCGTCGTGCAGGTGGACGAGTTTGCCGGCGACTCGCGGGAATCCCGGGTCCGCCCCGTTGACACGCCACAGGCATAACCTCGCCGCCGCGGCCCTCGCCGCCGCCTCCGGTCTGTGCTGCCCCGCCGCCGCAGCGGACGACGACGGCGCCATCAGCGATTACCTGACGGCGCGCCCGGTGTTCTGGTCGCAACTGTACGCCGGCGGCGGCGAAACGCTGTACTGCGGCGTGCCGTTCGCGCGGCCCAAAGGCCGCCACGCCCGCAAACTGAACGTCGAGCACGTCTTCCCGATGTCGTGGGTGACCCGCGCGCTGGGCTGCGGCAAACGCAAGGCGTGCCGCAAAAACAGCGCGCTGTTCAACCGGATCGAGGCGGACCTGCACAACCTGTATCCGGCGCGCGCCGACATCAACCAGGAGCGCTCCAGCATGGCCTTCGGCATCGTCCGCGGCGAAAAAAGACGCTATGGAAAATGCGATTTCGAAGTCAACCGCCGCGCGCGCATCGCCGAGCCGCGCCCTGCAGCGCGCGGCAAAATCGCCCGCGCCATGTTCTACATGGCGCGCCGCTACGACCTCAAAATCTTCCGCCGCCAACGCCGCCTGCTGCGCCAATGGAACCGCGCACATCCGCCCGGCGCCGACGAAAAACGGCGCAACGATGTCATCGAACGCATACAGGGAAAACGCAACCCCTACATTGATGACCCCGCGCTGGCGGAGTTATCTCTGCCTCGCAGATAGACCAATTGGGGCGGCTTGTTTCGGTTTTATTAGGAACGGTATGGGGCTGTTTCGGGCGTGGAGTAATTATCGGGACCGGATGTCTGTGCTGAAGACTCACTGTCGAAAACTTCCAGTGGGGCGTAATCCCGCACATATCCCAATATCATATCCCGAGTTTTCTTTTCAAGACCAGTCCAATCCTCGTTGGAAAGCGCAGGCTTGTCCGCCAGTTTGCCAAATTTGCCAGACTTTATGATTTCTCGTATATCCCGACTTTCAACAATAGCCCTCAGGGCGTTGTAAATGACTGCTCTGTCTTCCGCTTCATTCACTTGGACAGTAAAACAGGCATATAATCAATCACCGTCTGTATCTATATTTTCTTTGGTTGCTATCATAAAGTAGTAACGGTGCAATAGAGAAGGAAAACGGTATTCTCCGCGCCTGCCACTATCTTCATCGGGCAGAATGGCCCCCAATTTACGCATGCGGTTGATAAAGTTGTTGAGTGCTTTTTTCTCACTGTCGGACAAATCGATGCTATTCAACTGTTGGCGTGAAAATGTGCCGCGTATGGGTAAATCAGACACTATCTTGTGTAAGATAGCACGGTAATCCTTACTGCGTAGCGCTTTCACTACCGACGCTTCCAAATACTGGCGCCCGATTGCTTGCGCGGCATCTCTTATTCCTTCAAGTGCAACCAAATCATGCTCCTCCCCCTTTTTTGTCATTCGTATCCACACGGCATTGCCAATTTCCTGCGCAAGCATCGGCAATCCGCCGGAAAATATCACGCAGGAATTCAAGGCTTTGTTTTGCAATGTTACCCCCCCTCTCTCAAATCCGCTGCAGAAAAAATCCTCCGCCTCTTCGTCCGTCCACGGCTCTACAAACAGAGTCGGTTGAAATACCCGTGCAACAGACGGATTGTGAGAAATCATCTGTGTGCGACGTTCCTCTAATCCAGCAAACAACAAAAACACGGGAGGCTCCCTTGTTGCGCCGGTCGCTACTCCATCCATCATGCTCTTGAGCCAGTTTGAAAAAGCAGGGTTTGCCGCAAGTCCATTTATGTCATCCAAAACCAACATCAGCCCTTTGCAGTCGGGGCCAATTTTGTTAAGCAAACTGCCCATTTGGTGGGCAAAGTTATCTACAACCCCCTGCAAATCTTCATCTGGCATATTCAGCTCCACATCAAAGCCAAATGCTCCCACTTTTTTTATGCGATTTCCAAGCAGTTTCATTACTTTTTCTATCCACGGCTGGCTACCGTTACCTTGAACAATGGACTTTAGAGCCAGGCGCGCAAGTCCTTTCAAGTCCACAACACCGCCCAGTGGGATATATGCGGTTGCCATCTTCAAGTCGCGCTCGGCTATTTGGCGAGCCATCTGTGCCAATGAACTCTTGCCGATGCCGCGTTCACCGGAAATATAGGATATGCAAAAGCGCCCACGGCAGGAGGCACACGCCGTGTCCACCAATTGATGAACCAAATCTTCCCTGCCCTTGAACGCTGCCGCGTCCACCGGGCGACCCGGGGTAAAAGGGCTTTCCTCTGTCACAATTTCTTTCCTCTATCGGAAAACATTCTCCACGTTACGGTAATCATAGCATCGACTCTTATTCTTTCCAATCCGTCCAAACTTTACCTTCAAATATCTCTCAACACGGATTCAGTTTTGCCCTCCATTAATTCAATGGGAATTATATAGAAGAGTTGACAGACTCATCTCCCACTAAGATTATTCGGCTTTATGCCATCAGGGTAAGTACGCGGATGCCCCTTAACTGGCGTCCCGTCTTTTCTCTTATATGCTTTAACACGTAAAGTTCTTTTTCTTTTATTTGCCATCTCTTACTCCAATTAGTCATCCACAATACCCATAATTGTTTGACTTTTACCTTCCGGCGTCACTATGATTACAATCTTCGATAGTGGTATAAGCATACCTTTATTACTCTCATTATCCGCAAAAAGTACCGCACCATTACGCACTCTAACCATATTAGTCTCGTACATTCCTTTTTCAGTATGAATTTGGTATCTAACATTCATTCTTTGCTCCTCTTGTTAATCTTCAACCTCGTCAATACGCGGATTCCCCCGCTTATCAACCCTCATCACAAAACGCCTCTCCAAATCCTTCTTACTCGGCTTTGATGGCCTCCTGTGCTCTGCCGCACTCATTCTTAACAGAGATTTGTAATCGCCAACAAAAAAGACGCCATGGAAAATGCGATTTCGAAGTCAACCGCCGCGCGCGCATCGTCGAACCGCGGCCCGCGGCGCGCGGCAGAATCGCCCGCGCCATGTTCTACATGGCGCGGCGCTACGACCTCAGAATCTTCCGCCGCCAACGCCGCCTGCTGCGCCAATGGAACCGCGCGCATCCGCCCGGCGCCGGCGAAAAACGGCGCAACGATGTCATCGAACGCATACAGGGAAAACGCAACCCGTATATTGACAACCCCGCGCTGGCGGACGGACGCGGGTTTTAGGCCTCAAGAAGTGTAATATGAGCCTGATGAACGAACACAACGCCAATGTCTTTATCGTGGACGGGTGCCGCACGCCGATACTGAAAGCGCGCGGCAGACCGGGGCCTTGCAGCGGCGCCGATCTCGCCGTGGCCGCCGGCGGCGCGCTGCTGCTGCGCGCCGGCATCGGCGGCGACGCCCTCGACGAGGTCGTGCTCGGCTGCGTGATGGCCGCCGCCGACGAGGCCAACATCGCGCGCATCGCCGCGCTGCGCATCGGCATCGCGCAAACGGTGCCGGCATGCACGGTGCAGCGCAACTGCGCGTCGGGAATGCAGGCGCTGGACACCGCCGCCGGGCGCATCCGGCTGGGCGCCGCCCAACTGGTGCTGGCCGGCGGCGTCGAGGCCATGAGCCGTGCGCCGCTGCTGCTCGACGAGCGCACCGTCCACTGGCTCGCCGACTGGCGCGGCGCGAAAACCGTCGGCGCGCGCATCCGCCACCTCGCGCGGCTGCGGCCCGGGCATCTGAAACCCGTGGCCGGCCTGCGGCGCGGCCTGATCGATCCGGTGGCCGGCCTGTCCATGGGGCAGACCGCCGAGAAGATCGCGCGGCGTTTCGGCATTGGCCGCGAGGCCATGGATCAGTTTGCGCTGCAAAGCCACCGGCGGCTGGCGCGCGCAATCGAGCAGCATTATTTTGACGACGAAATCCAGCCGCTTTATTGCGGCGGCAACGGCGGCGTCGTCGAGCACGACGACGGACTGCGCCGCGACACCGACACCGCGAAACTGGCGGCGTTGAAACCGGTGTTCGAGCCGCTGTCCGGCAACGTCACCGCCGGCAACAGCGCACAAATCAGCGACGGCGCGGCGTGGCTGCTGCTGGCCTCGGAGCGGGCGCTTGAGGAGCACGGCCTGGAACCCGCCGGGCGCCTCGTCGCGGTGGAATGGGCGGCGCTTGCGCCGTCCGCGATGGGGCTGGGGCCGGTGCACGCCGCCGGGCGGTTGTTGCAGCGTCTCGGCCTTGGGACGCGCGACATTGACTACTGGGAGATCAACGAAGCGTTCGCGGGTCAGGTGCTGGCCTGCCTCGCGGCGTTCGAGGACCGCGACTATTGCCGCGACGAGGCCGGACTGGAACAGGCGGTCGGCAGAATCGGGCACGAGTGTCTGAACGTGGACGGCGGCGCCATCGCGTGCGGGCATCCGGTCGGGATGTCGGGCGCCAGAATCACGCTGCACGCGCTGAATGTGCTGCGGCGCACCGGCGCGAAGCGCGCGATGGCGACGCTTTGCATCGGCGGCGGCCAGGGCGGCGCCGCGCTGGTCGAGACGGTTTGATGGAGCAGGTGCGCGGCGACCTTCGCCACTGGCGGATTCGGCGCGAGGCGGACGGCATCGCCGTGCTGACTTTCGACCACGCCGGGCGCTCGGCCAATGTGCTCGACACCGGGGCGCTGGGCGAGTTCGAGACGCTGCTGGATGAATTCGAGCGCGACCCGCCGGCGGGCATCGTCATTCAATCGGGCAAGGCCAACGGCTTTCTTGCGGGCGCCGACGTGGCCGAATTCACCGGCTTGCTGACGCGCGAGCAAGCACTTGAGAAACTGCATTACGGACAAAACCTGTTGAACCGGCTTGAAGCGCTGCCGTGCCCGACACTGGCGCTGATTCACGGGTTTTGTGCGGGCGGCGGACTGGAGCTTGCGCTGGCCTGCGATTACCGCGTGGTTGAAGACGCGCCGGGCTGCCGCCTGAGTCTGCCCGAGGTGCGCCTCGGCATTCATCCGGGCTACGGCGGCAGCGTGCGCCTGCCGCGCCTGATTGGCGACCTGGCCGCGCTGAACCTCATGCTGACGGGCCGCGCCGTCAGCGGCAGACAGGCGAAACGTCTCGGCCTGGCCGACCATGCAACGCGGCGCGACGCTCTTGAAGCCGCGGCGCTGGCGCTGCTGCGCCAATCGCCGAAGCCGCGCCGGGCGCCGCGCCTGCGGCGCATTCCGAACATCACGCCGCTGCGCAACGCCGCCGCTTTCTTCATCGAACGCTCTCTTGCAAAGCGCGTCAACCAGGCGCACTACCCCGCGCCCTGGCAACTGCTGGCGGCATGGTGCGAGGCGCGCGGCGACACGGCGCAACAAATCAAGGCCGAAGCCGACTCGGTCGCCGCGCTGTTCGACTCCGACACGGCGCAGCAACTGATTCGCGTGTTCGGGCTGCGCGAGCGCCTGAAATCCCGCGCGCGCAAGAGCGCGCCGGGAAACGTGCACGTCATCGGCGCGGGCGTCATGGGCGGCGACATCGCGGCCTGGTGCGCGCTCAACGGACACCGCGTGACGCTGCAAGACCGCGAAGCCGCGCTGATTGCGCCGGCGATGACGCGCGCGCGACGCCTGTTCGGCAAAAGACTCAAGGGCCGGTGGCGCGACGCCATGGACCGGCTGCTGCCCGACCCGCGCGGCCACGGCGTCGAGCGCGCCGACGTCGTCATCGAGGCGATTGTTGAAGACGCCGACGCCAAACGCGCGCTTTATGCCGCGGTCGAACCGCGCATCCGGCCCGGCGCGCTGCTCGCGACCAACACCTCGAGCCTGCCGCTTGAGCAACTGGCGCGCGACCTTGAACAACCCGGACGGCTGGTCGGCCTGCACTTCTTCAATCCGGTCGCGAAGATGCAACTCATCGAGATTGTGCACGGCGATGCAACCGGCGAACAATGGCTCGACGCGGCGGCGTCCTTCGCGCGTTCGATTGAGCGGCTGCCGTTGCCGGTGCGCTCTTCGCCGGGCTTTCTGGTCAACCGCGTGCTGATGCCGTATCTGGCCGAGGCGATGCAGATGGCCGGCGAAGGCGTGGCCGCGGAGACCGTGGACGCCGCGGCCACGGATTTCGGCATGCCGATGGGGCCGCTGGAACTCGCCGACACCGTGGGGCTGGACATTTGCCAATCGGTCGCCGCGACATTGGGCCGACCCCTGCCCCGTTCGTGCAGCGAGCACATTGCCGGCGGCCGTCTCGGACGCAAAACCGGACGCGGCTTTTACCGGTGGAAAAAAGGGCGCGCGCTGCGCTCGAAAAACAAATCCGGGCCGGGCCGGGATTTGCAGGATCGCCTGATGCTGTCGCTGCTGAACGAGGCCGTCGCCTGCCTGCATGAACAACGGGTCGAGGACGCCGATGTGCTGGACGCCGGCATGATTTTCGGCGCCGGCTTCGCGCCATTTCGCGGCGGGCCTTTGCAGTACCTGCGCGACGACGGCGCCGCCGGACATCTCGCGCGCCTGCAGGCGCTGGCGGCGCGCTACGGCGAGCGCTTCCAACCGGCGTCCGGTTGGGACGCATTGACGTGAGCCGGGCCTCGCCGGCGACCGTCACCGGCCATACCATCCCGGAGTTGTTCCGGCGGCGCGTGCAGGCGACGCCGAACGCAACCGCCTATATTCAATTCGACGACGACACCGGCCAATGGCGCCGCTACGACTGGAGCGAAGTTCACGCCCTCGCGGGCTTGCGCCAGACGTGGCTGAAAACGCTGCCGCTCGGTGCGGGAGAGCGCGTCGCGCTGATGATGCCGAACGGCGTGGAATGGGTGCTGTTTGACCTCGCCGCGGCGGGGCTTGGCCTGGTGACGGTGCCGTTGTACGCCCACGACCAGCCCGGCAATATCTCCTACATTCTCGAACAGACGGAAGTCAAGCTGCTGCTGATTCACTCGGACAAACAATGGCGGCCGGTGCGACGCGCGCTCGACCAACTGCACCAACCGCCGCTGACGGTCAGCGCCGTCCCGGTCAGCGACGGCGGCGTCGGCGCGCTCAACGACCTGCTGCGGGATGTGGCGCACGAAGATTACGCCGCCGGCGACATCGGCGCCGACGAACTGGCGACCATCGTCTATACCTCGGGCACGACCGGGCGCCCGAAGGGCGTCATGCTGTCGCACCGCAACCTGCTGTCGAACGCCGCGGCGTCGAGCCGCGCCGTGCCAATCGGCCAGCGCGACCGGATGCTGTCGTTCCTGCCGTTGTCTCACATGTTCGAGAGAACCGTCGGCTATTACGTGCCGATGATGTGCGGCGCCACCGTGGCTTATGCGCGTTCGGTCTCCACGTTGCCGGAGGACATGATGGAGTTGGCGCCGACCTGTCTGATTTCGGTACCGCGAATCTACGAGCGCATCCACGCGCGTTTGATGGAGCGCGTGAAGCGCCAGAGCCGTTGGCGGCGGCAACTCTTTCAACTGACGCTGGCGTCCGGGTGGCGGCGGTTTCTGCGGCGTCAGGGCGACGCCGGCTGGCATCCGCTGGTGGTTTTGTGGCCGCTGCTGCGCGGCGTCGCGCAACGTTTTCACGACCGCCTCGGCGGACGCCTGGGTTGCATGATCAGCGGCGGCGCGCCGTTGTCGCCCGGTATTTCGCGCGTTTTTCTGAGTCTTGGAGCCGATTTGATGCAAGGCTACGGCACCACGGAAGCGTCGCCGGTGGTGTCGGTCAACCGCAGCGGCCGCAACCGGCCGGACAGCGTCGGCGTACCGCTCGACAACATTGAAGTGAAAATCGGCGAACACGACGAACTGCTGGTCAAGGGACCCTGCGTGATGCTCGGCTACTGGCGCGACCGCCAGACGACCGCCAGGACGGTGGACGCCGGCGGCTGGCTGCACACCGGCGACACCGCGCGCATCGAGGACGGTCGTCTCTACATCACCGGACGCATCAAGGACATCACCGTGCTGTCCACCGGGGAGAAGATCGCGCCGGCGGACATGGAGGCGGCGATCGTGCTCGACCCGCTGTTCGAACAGGTGCTGGTCGTCGGCGAGGGGCGGCCTTGCCTGTCGGTCATCGCCGTAATCAACCCCGCCTGCTGGAGAGACGAGGCGGTGAAAGCCGGTGTGCCGCCCGGCGACTACACAAGCAGTGCCGCGCGCGAGTTCGCGCTGGCGCGCATCCGCCGCAAACTGACCGCCTTCCCGGCTTACGCCGACATTAAAAAGACGGCGCTGGTCGAGCAGGGTTGGAGCATGGAAAACGGCTTGCTGACGCCGACCCTGAAACCGAAACGCAAGGCCATCCTGGCGCATCACCGGGATTTGATAGAGGAAATCTACTCAGGCGTTTGACCACGCCGCCGATGCCGTCATCCAACGCGCGCGCCGGCGCGGTGCTCCAGAAACCATGAACAGGTCGCGGCAATGCCGTCGGCGAGAGCGACGCCGGCGCGCCAGCCGAGGCCGTCCAGCACCGAGGTATCCAGCAGTTTGCGCGGCGCGCCGTCGGGCTTGGCGGAGTCAAACACGATCTCGCCCGGATAGTCCGTCGCGTCCCGTATCAGCGACGCACATTCGGCGATGGTGACCTCCTGGCCGGAACCGACGTTGATGTGCGATTGCATCGGCGAGGTGCAGGCGTCGTACACATCGTCGGCAAGCGCCATGACGTGGACACAGGCGTCGGCCAGATCGTCCACGTGCAGAAAGTCGCGCCTGGCCGCGCCGCTGCCCCACACGCGCACCTCCGGCTGCCCGCTCCCGGCGGCCTCGCAGAAACGCCGAATCAGCGCCGGTATGACGTGACTGTCCTCGGCGTGAAAATTGTCGCCGGGGCCGTAGAGGTTGGTCGGCATGACGCTGCGGTAAGCGGTTCCATATTGCCGGTTATACGACTCGCACAATTTGATGCCGGCGATCTTGGCCACCGCATACGGCTCGTTGGTCGGCTCCAGCGAGCCTTGCAGCAACTCCGACTCGCGCATCGGCTGCGCCGCAAGACGGGGGTAAATGCACGAGCTGCCGAGAAACAAAAGCCGCCGCACGCCGGCGCGCCATGCCTCGTGAATCACGTTGGCCTCTATCATCAGGTTCTGGTAGAGAAACTCCGCCGGGTAGGTGTTGTTGGCGTGGATGCCGCCGACCCTGGCGGCGGCCAGCACGACGTAATCCACTGCAACACTGTCGAAAAACGCGCGCACGGCGGCGGTGTCGCACAAATCGAGACGCGCACGCTCGCGGGTTATCAGATGGGTGCAGCCGCGTTTTTCAAGACAACGCATGATTGCCGAGCCGACCATGCCGCGGTGACCGGCGACGTACACCGCCGTGTCTTTGTTCAGAACGGGCTGTGAAGCAGCGGCGGTTTCAGGCATGTTCGCGGCCGGATTTCATCCGCTCGGCCAACGCCAGATCGTGCGCCACCATCTCCGACACCAATTCGTCAAACGTCACTTTCGGCCGCCAGCCCAGTTTGTCGCGCGCGAGCGCGGCGTCGCCGCGCAGGCTATCGACTTCGGCGGGGCGGAAATAGCGCTCGCTGACCCGCACGATGACGCGGCCGTTCTGGTCCTTGCCGTGTTCATCCAGTCCTTTGCCGTGCCAGGTAATCTGGATGCCCATTTCGCGCGCCGCGGCTTCCAGAAATTCGCGCACCGAGTGCTGTTCGTTGGTGGCGATGACCAGGTCTTCGGGCCGCTCCTGTTGCAGCATCAGCCACTGCGCCTCGACGTAATCGCGCGCATGGCCCCAGTCGCGGCGGGCGTCGAGATTGCCGATATAAAGACAGTCCTGCAGGCCGGCGCGGATGAAGGCAAGCCCGCGGGTAATCTTGCGGGTTACGAACGTCTCGCCGCGCACCGGCGATTCATGGTTGAAGAGAATGCCGTTGCAGGCGAACAGGCCGTAGGCTTCGCGGTAAATTTTCGTGACCCAGTAGGCGTACAACTTGGCCGCCCCGTAAGGCGAACGCGGCTCGAAAGGCGTGGTCTCGGACTGCGGAATTTGCGGCGCGTTGCCGAACATCTCGGAAGTCGAGGCCTGGTAAAAACGGGTTTTGTCCGCCAGCCCCAGGGTTCTGATGGCCTCCAGCATCCGCAGCACGCCGAGCGCGTCCGAGTTGGCGGTGTATTCCGGCTCCTCGAAAGAGACGGCGACATGCGACTGCGCCGCGAGGTTGTAGATTTCAACGGGCCGCACTTTCTGCAGGATGTGCGCCAGGCTGGTGGCGTCGGTCATGTCCCCGGCGTGCAGCACCAGGTCATAGCCCTGCTCGAACGGATCATGGTAGAAGCGCTCAATGCGGGCGGTGTTGAACAGCGAGGTGCGGCGGATTACGCCGTGAACCTCGTAGTCCTTTTCCAGCAGAAACTCGGCCAGATAGGAACCGTCCTGGCCGGTAATGCCGGTAATCAGTGCTCGTTTCTTCATCGGAAAAGCCCCGCCGGGGGAAATGGGCATACAGGCGATGCCGGCTGCATTATATATGATAGGTTTTGCGGTTGGACATTCAGACTGCGAGAGCACCACGGCATGAACCGAAAAGGCGGGGACAGACAGCGCCTGCTCCCGAAGCAGGAGCGGAGTTTCAAGATTCTGCTTTCCAGTTTCCCGGACAATCGCCTGTTTTTACATCCCGCCAAGCTGTCGCAGCCGAAATATTCTTTTTTGAGTTGAAGCACGGTCGATGCGCGGCAGCCCCGCTTTTGCCCGGACAAGGGAAAGCGCGGTTTTTTCACCGCACGTGGCGCCTGAATCGCGGCGGGTGGGTGGAATGACTCATCGGTTGATGCGGCCTCGTTCGGGGAATCGTGCGGGAAGCCGGGCAAGGCACTCCGCGGGAAACATTGACATAAAAACAATGCGGCCACATTATAACGGCATTTCCGGAATTCAGACAGGGAGGAAAAATGTTATCCAAAAATCTTTTGCGGCTGTATGCACTGGCGGTGTGTTTTGTCTCGGTCATCGTCTTCAGCATCTCGTTCGGCGTCGGCGTGTATGACGTGTTGCAGGTCAACCTGCCCGAAACGACGCTGAGCAGCTGGCAATACGACCGCTTCCAGAGCAACGCCAATTTCATCCGCGACTGGCCTCCCGAAAAAGCGGTGCCGGACGATGAAACCCTCGCCCGGTTGAGAGAAGAAGGCTACCGCATCGCCATCGCGGGCGAGGCGAGAAACGCAAAGCAAAGCCTCATCCAGGCCATCATCACCATGCTGATCATGGTCGCGCTTTTTCTGATTCACTGGAAGCTGTCGCGCAAACCCATGCAATGAGAAACACCCGCGCCGCCGGGCCGAAGCCCTGAAGCCAACCCGTCCATGACCAAAAAGTGCCTCGTGTTGACGACAGTCAACGCGCCGACCGAAGCGGTGCGCCGGTTTATCGAGACCGACTACGACGTCATCGTCGTCGGCGACCGTAAAACCCCCGATGATTACGCATCCCTCGACTGCATTTTTCTCGACCTGCGCGCCCAGCGCAAACAATTCCCGAAAATCAGCGGGCTGCTTCCCGTGGACAGCTACTCGCGCAAGAACATCGGCTACCTGTACGCGATACAAAACGGCTACGACGTCATCGCCGAAAGCGACGACGACAACATTCCGTACGAGAACTGGGGAAAACTCGACCACCGTTTTTCGCACACGGTGGTGGCGCCGGCGTATCCGAACGTGTATTCCCTCTACACCGACGAATTCATCTGGCCGCGAGGCTTTCCGCTTGAAAAAATCAGCGACGCCGGGGACATTCTCGTCGAGGAGAAAAACGGCGACGTGTTCATCATCCAGGGCCTGGCCGACGACGACCCCGATGTGGACGCCATCTTCCGGCTGGTTTTCGGCGGCCGGGAAACGCCCGCCGCAAGCCGGGGATTCAGCGACAAGACCTACGTGCTGGACAAGGAGGTGCTGTCGCCGTTCAACTCCCAGAACACATTCTGGATCAACCGGGCGGCCTTCCCGTTTCTGTATCTTCCGGCGACGGTGACGTTCCGCTGCTGCGATATTCTGAGGTCGTACGTCGCGCAGCACGGAATCTGGCGGCGCGATGGCCGCCTGGCTTTTACCGGCGCGTCGGTGCGCCAGCAGCGAAATCCGCACGACCTGCTGGAGGATTTTGCATCGGAAATGCCGCTTTACCTGCATTTCCACAAAATGATGGAGGCGCTGGACGCCACCGAAATGGAAGGCGGCGACGACGATCTCGAAAAGATGTACCGCGCGCTGTACGCAAACGGCATGGTCGCAAAACGCGAACTGAAAATCGTCCGCGAGTGGCTGCGGACGGCGGCGGGCTGACAGCCCTACTCGACCGTCACCGACTTCGCCAGATTGCGCGGCTGGTCAATGTCGGTGCCCTTCAGCAGCGCCGTGTGGTAAGCCAGGATTTGCAGCGGCAGCGTGAAAATAATCGGCGCCACCGCGTTTTCCGGCGCGTTCAGTTCAATCACCACCACCGAGTCGTCCTCCGACTCGAAGCCGGCGCCTGAATCGGCAAACACGTGCAGCACGCCGCCGCGCGCGCGCACTTCCTGAAGGTTCGACTTCAACTTGGCCAGCAGATGGTCGTTCGGCGCCACCGAAACGACCGGCATGCCGCGGTCCACCAGCGCCAGCGGGCCGTGCTTGAGTTCGCCCGCGGCGTAGGCCTCGGCGTGTATGTAGGAAATCTCCTTCATCTTGAGGGCGCCTTCCATCGCGACCGGGTAATGCCGCCCCCGCCCCAGAAACAGAACGTGCTGTTTGTCCGCGTACTGCTTCGCCAGTTCCATAATCCGCGGCTCGAGTTCAAGCGCCTGTTCAAGGCGCGACGGCAGGTTGCGCAACTGCGCGACGAGGTCGGCTCTCACCGCCCGATCCATACCGGCGCGCTTGCCGAGCAGCATGGCAAGCAGCAGCAGCGTCACCAACTGGGTCGTGAACGCCTTGGTGGAGGCGACCCCGATCTCCGGCCCGGCATGGGTCATCAGCACCCGGTCGGACTCCCTCATCAGCGAGCTTTCGGGCACGTTGCAGATGGCCACCGACGACAGGTAATCGCACTTCTTCGCCAGCGCCAGCGCGGCGAGCGTGTCCGCCGTTTCGCCCGACTGCGAAATGGTCACGAACAAGGTGCCCGGCAAAATCACCTGACGGCGATAGCGAAACTCGCTGGCAATCTCGACCCGGCACGGCACGCCGGCGAACTCCTCGAACCAGTAGCGCGCGACCAGGCCGGCGTGGTAACTGGTGCCGCAGGCGACAATCTGCACCGCCCGGACCGCATCCAGCAAAGCCGCGGCGCCCGGCCCCAGTATCCCGTCCGGCACGGTGTCGTCGAGCAGGCGGCCTTCGAGCGTGTCGGTAATCGCGCACGGCTGGTCGTGTATTTCCTTCTGCATGAAATGATCGAATTCACCGAGTTCAATCGCGTGCGGCGACAACGGCGTCGCCACCGGTTCGCGCTCGACCGGGCGCAGGTCGCCGCCGTCGAGTTCGCCGTTGAAAATGCGGATGCCGTCGCGCCCGATGCGGGCGATGTCGCCGTTCTCCAGCACAATGAAGTCGCTGGTGACCTGCAACAGCGCCTGCACATCGGAGGCGGCGTAATTGCCGCCGTCGCCGCCGGCGCCGATAACCAGCGGGCTGCCGTTGCGCACGAGCACGATGTGGTCGGGCTGCTCCACGTCAATCACGCCCAGCGCGTACGTGCCCTTGAGGTCTTTCAGCGCGCGGCTGACCGCCTTCAGCAAATCGTCTTCGCGCGCCAGATACAGCATGATCTGATGGGCGATGACCTCGGTGTCGGTCTCGGAGGTGAACTCAAAGCCCTGCCCGATCTGGGTTTTTTTCAGCGCCTCGTAGTTCTCGATGATGCCGTTGTGGACGATGACGATGCGGTCGCCGGAGACATGCGGGTGCGCGTTGGCCTCGTCCGGCGCGCCGTGGGTCGCCCAGCGCGTGTGCGCGACGCCGGCGTTGCCGGCGCGGGGTTCGGCGTCGAGCGCGCCTTGCAGTTCGGCCACCTTGCCGAGTTTCCTGACGCGCCGGATGCCGCCGTTGACGAGCGCGATGCCGGCGGAGTCATAACCGCGGTATTCCAGCCGCCGCAATCCCTCCATCAGGATGCCGCTGACGTCGCGCCCGGCGATTGCGGCGACAATGCCGCACATCAATCCGTTCCTTTCCTGCGGGGGCGCCGCCAGCCTTCGACGGTCTTCTGCTCGCCACGGGACAGCGTCAGCGCGCCGGCTTCGGCGTCGCGCGTGATGGTCGAGCCGGCGCCGATGGTGGCGCCGTCGCCGACCGCCACCGGCGCCACCAATTGCGTGCCCGAGCCGATGAACACATCGTCGCCGATGACGGTGCGGTGTTTGCCGGCGCCGTCGTAATTGCAGGTAATCGTGCCGGCGCCGACGTTGGCGCCGGCGCCGATTTGACTGTCGCCGATGTAGCTGAGGTGATTGACCTTGCTGCCCGCGCCCACCTCGCTCTTCTTGACTTCGACGAAGTTGCCGACATGGACGCCGTCGGCGAGCACCGTCTGCGGCCGGATTCTGGCATAAGGCCCGACCCGGCAGCGTTCGCCGATTTTCGCGTCCTCGATGAACGAGTACGGCTCGATGACGGTGCCGGCGCCGATTTTGACGTCGCGCAACAGGCTGTAGGCGCCGACGTTGACACCGTCGCCGAGTTCAACCTCGCCTTCGAGTATCACGCCGACATCGAACAAAACGTTTTTGCCGGTCTCGACGTTGGCGCGCACTTCAAGGCGGCTTGCGTTGCGCACGCCCGCACCCCCGTCCATCAGCGCGCGCACGCGGCGGCGCTGCAAAATCCGCTCCGCGCTTTCCAGCTCCACGCGGCTGTTGGCGCCCGTCGCTTCCGACGGATCATGCAGCCCGCTCGACTTCAGGCGCAGTCCGCGGGCGACCGCAACGCCGGCGCAATCGGTCAGGTAATACTCGCGCTGGCGGTTGTCGTTACCGATCTTCGCAATCGTCTCGCGCAGAACCGACGCCCTGGCGGCCATCACGCCCAGATTGACCTCCGTTATCCGGCGCTGCACAGGCGTCGCGTCGGCCTCCTCGACTATGCCCGTGATTTCGCCGTGTTCGTCGCGCAGAATGCGGCCGTAACCGGCGGGCAGAGCGATGTCCGCGGCCAACAGCACAAGGTCGGCTCGCGCCAGATTGTCGAGCACGCCGCGGTAGGTCTCGGTGTAAATCAGCGGCATATCGCCGTAGGTAATCAACGCGATGTCGTCGTCTTTCAGCGCGGACAGCGCGCACGAGACCGCGTGCGCGGTTCCCAGTTGTTCGCGCTGCTCGTGCCAGACGAGACCGGCGTCATCGCCGAACACCTCGCGCACCCGGTCGGCGCCGTGACCGACAACGACATGCACCGCATCCGCCCCGAGCCGCTTCATCGCGCCGGTGACGTGCTCAAGCAACGGGCTGCCGCCGAGATCGCACAACACCTTCGGCCCGTCCGCGCCCATGCGTTTGCCCTCCCCGGCGGCAAGAACAATGGCTGAAAATTTCATCAGGTAGTCAGGAAAACACTGGTTCAGCCCTGACTGTACACCAAACCGTGGTTATTTTTTGCCGCGCACGAAGGCCATGAGTTGCCGGCCTATCTGGTTTTGCGCAGGCGGTCGATCATTCGCAGTTGGGCGGCGATTTCGGCGAGTTCGGCCAGCGCCCTGGCCGACTCGATGTCGGACAGTTGCGTTTGCAGCAATTCTTCGGCGCGCTGTTTTGCTTCCAGGGCCTTGGCCTCGTCCAGGTCCTCGCCGCGCATGGCGGTGTCGGAAAGCACCATGACCGTGTCGGGCTGCACCTCGATGATGCCTCCCGACACGAAGAAGTGGCGGTCCACCTCGCCGTCGATGCGGACGCGAACCTCGCCCGGGCGCAGCCGCGACAGGAAAGGCGCGTGCTGCGGGAAGATGCCGACCTCGCCCATCTCCGCCGACGCAAAAACGGCGTTGACCTCGCCGCTGAAAATCTCCTCCTCGGCGCTGACGATGTGGGTCTGAATTGTGCTCATGGCGCGTTACAAAGACTCGGCCTTGGCCGCGACTTCATCCACCGAGCCGACCATGTAAAAAGCCTGCTCAGGAAACTGGTCGTACTCGCCTTCAATGATGCCCTTGAAATCGCGGATTGTGTCCTTCAATGAGACGTACTTGCCGGCGGTGCCGGTGAAAACCTCGGCGACGAAGAACGGCTGCGACAGAAAGCGCTGGATTTTGCGCGCGCGCGAGACAATCAGCTTGTCGTCCTCGGACAACTCGTCCATGCCGAGAATCGCGATGATGTCCTTGAGCTCCTTGTAACGTTGCAGCGTGTTCTGCACGCCGCGCGCCACGTCGTAATGTTCCTGCCCGATGATCAGCGGGTCGAGCTGCCGGCTGGTCGAGTCGAGCGGATCCACCGCCGGATAAATGCCGAGTTCCGCGACCTGGCGCGACAGCACCAATGTCGCATCGAGATGCGCGAAAGTGGTCGCGGGCGACGGGTCGGTGAGGTCGTCCGCCGGCACGTAAACCGCCTGGAACGACGTAATCGAGCCGGTGCGCGTCGAAGTGATGCGCTCCTGCAAAACCCCCATCTCCTCGGCCAGCGTCGGCTGGTAGCCCACCGCCGACGGCATCCGCCCGAGCAGCGCGGAAACCTCGGTGCCGGCCAGCGTGTAACGGTAGATGTTGTCGATGAACATCAGCACGTCGCGTCCCTCGTCGCGGAAGTTTTCGGCAATCGTCAGCCCGGTCAGCGCGACGCGCAGCCGGCTGCCGGGCGGCTCGTTCATCTGGCCGTACACCAGCGCCACCTTGTCGAGCACCTCCGACTCCTTCATCTCGTGGTAGAAGTCGTTGCCCTCGCGGGTGCGCTCGCCGACCCCGGCAAACACCGAGTAACCGCTGTGCTCAATCGCGATGTTGCGAATCAGTTCCATCAGCGTCACGGTCTTGCCGACGCCGGCGCCGCCGAACAAGCCGATCTTGCCGCCCTTGGAAATCGGCATAATCAGGTCAATGACCTTGATGCCGGTCTCGAGAACCTCGACCGCCGGCGACTGGTCGGCGTAGGTCGGCGCCTTGCGGTGTATCGGCAGGCGCGTGCTGGTCTCGATGGGCCCGGCTTCGTCCACCGGCTCGCCGAGCACGTCCATGATGCGCCCCAAAGTCGGCTCGCCGACCGGAACGGAAACCGGCGCACCGGTGTTGCTCACCGACAAACCACGGCGCAACCCTTCGGAAGAGCCCAGCGCAATCGTGCGCACGACACCGTCCCCCAGTTGTTGCTGCACCTCCAGCGTAAGCCGGTTCTCGCCTTCCACAATCAGCGCGTCATGAACCTGCGGTATGCTCTGCCGCGGAAACTCCACGTCCACCACGGCTCCAATAATTTCAACGACGTTTCCGGAACTCATAATTTGTTTCTCCTTAAAAAATCAGGTTGCGCATCGGCGTCAAACCGCCGCCGCGCCTCCGACAATTTCCGATATTTCCTGCGTAATCGCGGCCTGGCGCGCCTTGTTGTAGGCCAGCTGCAACTGGTCAATCAATTCGCCCGCGTTTTCCGACGCGCTTTTCATCGCGACCATGCGCGCGGCCATCTCGCACGCCACGTTCTCGACCACGGCCTGGTAAATCTGCGACTCGATGTAGCGCCTCAGCATCGTGTCCAGCACCGCGCGCGCCTCCGGCTCGTAAATGTAGTCCCACATTCGATCCGTGGCCTCGCTTTCCATGCCCATCGTCGGAATCAGCTGCGACACGCGCGGCTGCTGCGTCATCGTGTTGACAAACTGGTTCTCGACCACGAACAGGCGGTCTATTTCGCCGTCGGTGTAGGCGTCGAGCATCGGCTTGACCGGGCCGATCAACTGCTCGATGTGCGGCGTGTCGCCCAGGTGAGTCACCTGCGACGTAATCTCGGCATAGCGCCTGAAAAAACTGAGCGCCTTGTTGCCGATGACCGTCACCCGCACCTGCGCGCCGTTGTCCTGCCATTCCTTGATCGCGCCGAAGGCGGCCTTGAACAGGTTGATATTCAGCCCGCCGCACAAACCGCGGTCGGTGGAGACGATGATAAAGCCGACGCCCTTGACCTCGTCGCGCGTCACCAGATACGGGTGGCGGTATTCGTGCTGCGCGCCGGCGACATGGCCGATGGCCTGGCGGATTCTCTCGGCATAGGGGCGGCTCGACGCCATGCGCTCCTGCGCGCGGCGCATCTTGCTGGCCGCGACCATTTCCATCGCCTTGGTAATCTTCTGGGTATTGCCGATGCTCGCGATCTGCGTTCGTATTTCTTTCTCGCCCGACATGACTGCGGCCCTCCTGCGCCCCGGCTCCCTGTTACCAGGCGCCGTTGGCCTTGAACGACTCGACCGCCTGTTGCAGCTGCTTCTCGATTTCGTCGTTGAAATCGGCAGTTTCATCCAGCTGCTGCATCAGGTCGGCGTGCTCGGCGCGCATGTGCGCGTGCAGCGCCTCCTCGCACGCGCCCACCTTGGCGGTCTCGACGTCATCGAGGTAGCCGCGGTCGGCGGCGAACAACGACACCGCCATCTCGGCGATTCTCAGCGGCGAATACTGCTTCTGCTTCATCAATTCCATGATGCGCTCGCCGCGCTCGAGCTGCTTGCGCGTCTGTTCATCGAGGTCGGAGGCGAACTGCGAGAACGCCGCCAATTCCCGGTATTGCGCCAGCGCCAGGCGAATGCCGCCGCCGAGTTTCTTGATGACTTTGGTCTGCGCCGCGCCGCCCACGCGCGACACCGACAGCCCGGCGTTCATCGCCGGGCGGAAACCGGAGTTGAACAAATCGGTCTCCAGAAAGATCTGGCCGTCGGTAATCGAAATCACGTTGGTCGGCACGAACGCCGACACGTCGCCGGCCTGCGTCTCGATAATCGGCAGCGCCGTCAGCGAGCCGGTGCGCCCCTTGACCTCGCCGCCGGTGCATTTCTCGACGTACGCCGGGTTCACGCGCGCGGCGCGTTCGAGCAGGCGCGAGTGCAGGTAGAAGACGTCGCCGGGATAGGCTTCGCGCCCCGGCGGCCTGCGCAGCAGCAGCGAAATCTGGCGGTAGGCCCACGCCTGCTTGGTCAGGTCATCGTAGATAATCAGCGCGTCGCGGCCGCGGTCGCGGTAATACTCGCCCATCGCGCAGCCGGAGAAAGGCGCCAGAAACTGCATCGACGCCGGATCCGAGGCGCTCGCCGCGACGACGATGGTGTGTTCCATCGCGCCGTATTCCTCCAGTTTGCGAACGACGCCTGCGACCGACGCCTGCTTCTGCCCGACCGCCACGTAAATACAAATCAGGTCGCCGCCCTTCTGGCTGATGATGGTGTCCACCGCAACCGCGGTCTTGCCGACCTGGCGGTCGCCGATAATCAACTCTCGCTGGCCGCGGCCAATCGGCACCATCGAATCAATCGCCTTGAGGCCGGTTTGCACCGGCTGGCTGACCGACTGGCGGGTGATCACGCCGGGCGCGACTTTTTCCACCGGCGACGTCAACTTCGCGTTGAGCGGCCCCTTGCCGTCCAGCGGGTTGCCGAGCGCATCGACGACGCGCCCTTCGAGTTCGGGACCGACGGGCACTTCCAGGATGCGGCCGGTGCAATAACACGAATCGCCCTCCGACAGACCCTCGTAGTCACCCAGCACCACGGCGCCGACCGAGTCGCGCTCGAGGTTTAGCGCCATACCGTAGAGATCGCCCTCGAACTGGATCATCTCGCCGTACATCACATCGCGCAATCCGTGGATGCGCACGATGCCGTCGGTCAATCCGACGATGGTGCCCTCGGTGCGCGCCTCGGGCGCCGCTTCAAAGTTCTCGATCTTCTCCTTGATAAGACCGCTGATTTCAGTAGGACTCAATTGCATGATTTTATTCCTTTCGCTTTTCTTTCGCTGTTACGGGTCAGTGGGCCAGCCCGGCGGACAGTTTGTCGAGCCTGCCCCTGAGTGAGCCGTCCATTACGAGATCACCCGCGCGCACGATGGCGCCGGCAAGCAGCGCCGAATCAATCCGGCAGGTCATCTCCACTTCTTTGCCCATCCTGCGCGCCAGTGCCGCGCGGATGGAATCCTGTTGCGCCGGATCGAGCGCAAACGCGCTGACGACCTCGGCGTGCATGCGCCCTTCGGCCTCGGCGCGATACGTCTCGAACAAACCGGCAATCGGCACGGCCAGCGCCAGACGGCGGTTGACGGCCAGCAACCGCACAAAATTGCGGGCGTATTCGTCCGCCAGGTCGCCGAGAACATCGACCATCCAGTCGGCGACGCGCGCCGCCGGGTAACGCGGGTCGTGCATCAGCCGCCCGACGGCCTCGTCCGCCGCCGCCGCGGCCAGCGCGGCCAGCGAGTGCGACCACCGCTCGACCGTGTCGTGCTCGCGCGCAAATTCAAACGCGGCGCGCGCGTAGGGCCTTGCCGCCGTAATCAACTCCGACATCGTTACAGCCGGCTTTCCAGTTCCTGCAGCACCGCGGCGTGCGCGCCGGCGTCCACTTCCCTGCGCAAAACACGCTCGCTGCCGGCGATGACCATGCCGCCGACCTCGCGCCGCAGACCCTCGCGCGCCTGCAGGACCTGCTGCTCTATTTCACTCTGCGCCGCCTGCTTGATGCGCTCGGCCTCCTCGCGCGCGGCGATTTTGGCCTCCTCGACGATGCCGGTCGCACGCTTCTCCGCCTGCACGATTACGTTGGCGGCCTGGTTGCGGGCCTCCTCTTCAATGAGGCGGATGCGCGCCTGCGATTCCTCCAGGTCCTTGCGGCCCTGCTCGCCGGCGGCAAGCCCTTCGGCCACCTTGCTGCGGCGTTCTTCAAGCGCTTTCGTCAGCGGCTCCCACAGGAAGCGGTTGACCAGCCAGACCAGTATCAGAAACGCCGCGATCTGGGCGATGAGCGTCGAGGTAATGCTCATCCGGCGACCAGTGCGGCGGCGAGCGCCCCGACAAACGGGTTGGCAAACAAAAACCACATCGCAAACGCCAGGATGATGAACGGGAAAGACTCCATCAAGCCGGCGAAGATGAACATATTGGTCATCAGTTGCGGGCGCAGTTCGGGCTGGCGCGCGATGCCTTCGAGCGTCTTGGCGCAAATCAGTCCCCAGCCGATGGCCGAGCCCAGACCCGCGGCGGCCAGGATGACGCCGACTCCGATGGCGGTGTAGGCGTAAATGGTTGCAATCATGTCAGGTGTCATTACTTTCTCCTTGGTAATAGAATCTCAATGTTCCTCCTGATGCGCCATGCCGAGATACACCACGGTCAGCACCATGAAGATGAATGCCTGCAACGTCACCACGAGCAGGTGGAAAATCAGCCACGCGAGGTCAAGAGTGACCTGCAGCGGCAGCCAGAACAACGCGGCGAAACCGACCGCGAGCGTTCCGCCAATCAGCGCGATCAGCAGAAAGACCAGTTCGCCGGCGAACAGGTTGCCAAACAGCCGCAACGCCAGGCTCAACGGCTTGGCCAGCTCCTCGATGGCGGTCATCACGACGTTGATAGGAACCAGAAACTTGCCGAACGGGTGAAACAGAAAACCCTTGATATAACCGACCGGCCCCTTGACCTTGAGACCGTAATAAATCGTCAGCGCGAAGACGCTGAGCGACAACGCCAGCGTCGCGCTGATGTCGGTGGTCGGGACCACCTTCAGATACTGCACGCCGATCAGTTTGGCCGCTTCCGGCAACAGGTCCACCGGCACCAGATCCATCGCGTTCATCAGCAGCACCCACGTGAAAATCGTCAGCGCCATCGGCCCGATCAGCGGGTTGGGTTTGGGGAAAACATCGGCGACCTGTTTGTTGACAAATTCGACCAGCACTTCGGCGACGTTGACCAGCCCCGACGGCTCCCCCGCCGTCACCTTGCGTCCGATGCGCCAGGCCAGCAGCACAATCAGGCCGCCGAGCAGGACGCTGAAAAAAATGGTGTCGATGTGCCACGCGTTGAGTTTGATGATGGCGTCGGATTCGCAATCGGCGCCGACGCAGAGGTTGGTCAGGTGGTGCTGGATATACTCGACCGTGCCCATTTTTTCGCCGCCGGTCATTTGCGCGCCTCGCGCAGGCTCATCCAGTACGCCAGATAACTGACGGTGAACGCGGCGAGCATCGGCAGCGGCTCGAAGCGCCACAATATGATGCCCGCCGCAAAAGCGAACAGCACCAGCAACATGCGCGGCGCCACGCCGAAAATTAACAATCCTGTGCTTACCATTTCGTTGTTTTCAAGCCGCTTGTCGAGCCGTCTCAGTTGCATCGCAAGAAACAGTGACAGCAATACCGCGACCAGGCCGCCGTAAAGCGCCGACAAGGCCGCCCACGCGGCCTGCCCCTGCATCAAAAAAAAACCGGCCGATACGACCAGCGCGGCGGCAACCTGCCGTTGCACGACCTTTTTGCCAATGCCATACATGCATTTATTTCGAACGAAAATCCGGCAGGGCTCAAGTCAGCAA
Source organism: uncultured candidatus Poriferisulfidus sp. (assembly GCA_963693105.1). GTDB lineage: Bacteria > Pseudomonadota > Gammaproteobacteria > Poriferisulfidales > Oxydemutatoraceae > Oxydemutator. The sequence continues at coordinate 173,642 of OY843752.1, forward strand.
TTTATACACTTTCAACAGGCCGCCGATCAATCCGAGACCTGCGAAGATTAGCATGAAGACCGGCCTGGTATCAAGCCAGATGTCGGTCCAATAGCCGAGCAGAAAGCCGCTCAAGACCATGGAGGCGAAGATGGCGCCGACCCCGATCAGGCCAAGTCCGGACGGTGTGCCGGGCGGGCGCGGTGGGCGGGGTGGGCGTGGTGGGCGGGGCGGGCGCGGTGTGGCGGGCGGGCGCGGTGGGCGGGGTGGGCGCGGTGTGGCGGGCGGGCGCGGTGTGCCGGGCGAGTGGGGCGGCGGCTCTTCGGGGCCGGCGGCGCCGGGCGCGGGCTTTTCGGGTCGGGGGGGCATGGTCTGGCCTGCGGCGGCGGGTGGCGGGCGGTCAGGCGAACAGCGCCGCGATTTGGCGCTGGATAGCCTGCGCCGCGGCGCGCGGGTCGGCGGCCTCGCGGATGGGCCTGCCGACGACGATGTGGTCGGCGCCGTTCTGGAAAGCCTGCTCGACATGGACCGTGCGTTTCTGGTCGTCGTCGTTGTCCAGCGGGCGGATTCCCGGCACGACGACGAGCAACTCCCGCCCCAGCGACGCCCGCAGCGCCGCCGCCTCCAGCCCCGACGAAACCACGCCGTCGCAACCGGCCTCAAGCGCTCGCCGGGCGCGCGACAGCACCAGCTCGCCGACCTCGCACTGGAAACCGAGGTCGCGCAAATCATTGCGGTCGAGGCTGGTGAGCGCGGTGACGGCGAGGATTTTCTGCCGGCCTTTTTCCCTTGCCGCCGCTTTCAGCATGTCCTCGTTGCCGTGCACCGAGACGAAACAGGCGCCGTGCTCGCCCAGCCGGCGCACGGCGGCGCCGACGGTGCGGGGCACGTCGAAGAATTTCAGGTCCACGAAGACTTTTTTGCCGGCGTCGAGGAGATCGTGCAGCAACGGGAAGTAGCCGTCGCTCATGAACAACTCGAGGCCGAGTTTGTAGAAGGACACCGAGTCGCCCAGGGTCGAGATGAGGTCGCGCGCGGCGGCGGCGTCGGGGACGTCGAGCGCGAAAATCAGGCGCTCCGCGACAGGAGCAGAAACGGCAATATCTGATTTAACAGCCATCAATGGCGCACTGCGCTTTTTTCAATAATAGATACGTCCGCCAGCTTCAAACTCATCAGCCTCTTCAAGATCCAGCATATATTTCGGATTTCTTGGACTTCCATCCGAGTTCCTCCCCTGCCTGTACATTCCCAATGCATCTTTATTCGTGTCGTTGATGGCAAGAACCAGAATCTGTTCGAGATTGGCTTTTCGTTTTCTGTAACGCGAAGGCGCGTTCCTTGCGATTCTTTTTTTCTCGTAATCCGACAAACCGCCTTTCAAGGCAGTATGCCATTGCTGGAAAGATCGGTCCTCATCATTGTATTCCACATCAACAAGCGCCACGATCAGGCCATGGGCGCCGTTTTCCCGGATGCTTTGGTCAATCGCCTCCATGTCATTCAATATCGCCTTGTGGTCATGGGATTTGATTGCGCTGGCCTTTATATCCCAGTTCATCGTCCTGGAACAATCAAATGTCACATTGCCGTATTTCTTTCCGGGAATCTGAAAAGCGTGTTGTTTCAGTTGTTCCAGACAAAGAACCTCGAAATACCAGCCTATCCACTCCATTTGCCGCCATTGGTAGTCCATCTCCTTCAGTTTCAATATGGCTTCCTTCCCGTCCCAGGAGACCGGGAGAGACTTCAACGCCGTGCAAATGCTTTCCACATCCCCGGACAGGGCATGCGCCGTGTTCATTGATTGCCAGCCGCCTTTGAAAAAGAAAGCGCGGGTTGCAGTAATTCCTTTTCTATCCTCTCGTTGGCAATCGAGCAGTATTCCGGTGATATATCCATTCCAATATATTCCCTGCCGTTTTTTGCCGCCATAACGCAGGTGGTGCCGCTTCCGCACATCGGGTCTAGAACAAGATTCCCGGCTTCGGAAAAACACAGAATTAAATCTTCCGCCAGTTTGTCCGGATAGGTCGCGGGGTGCTTTAATTTCAGTTTATTGCTTTCCGTGTTGCTCGTTGCATAACGCCATACGGTTCCCCTGCATTTCATCGCATTGACGGGTTTGGGCTTTATTCTTTTGAATCCGCCGCTCGTCAGCCGGTCGGTGCCCGTATAAATCTTCCCCGCATGTTTGCTTGGAACCATCAGGTGGGTTTTGTCGAACTTTTTCGGCTTTTTTCCCTTCAGGAACATCAGGATATATTCGTGATCCACCCTGAACCGCCGACTCCACCACGCCCCGGGGTTGCCGTCCCGCTGGTAGATACAACATTCGAACAATCTCCACCCGGCCTGCCGGCACCAATCCACTGCGAGACTGAACGTTGTCAGGGATTTGGCGAAATCTTTTGTCCCGTCACCGATGACGACCGCGCAGATACCGCCCTGCTTTGTCACCCGGAATAAATGTTCGCCAAGAAGAGAAAGATCAACCGCCCACTTTCCCTCGTAGTCCCTGATATGGTCGTAAGGAGGAGAGAAGACCGTTAAATCAACAGACTCGTCGTCAACAGACTGAAGCAGCGACAAACAGTCACCCTGACGAATGCCGTTTCCCGCCCTGGGTCTGGAATCAATCTTGAATGCTTCGGCCACGCTTGCCATAAAGCCGCCTCCTTTTGATGATTATATCCCGCGGGGGGTTCAGTGTCTTGTGCGCCAGCCAATGCTGTGATGGCAGAGTACTGTAAAATCGGGCTATGGGACAAATCCAGACAAAAATTGCCCTGTCCAATCCGCGCGACGGCGATCTCGACCCGCTCGAAGTGGAAGCGCTTGTTGACACCGGGGCGGCCACGCTGTGCATCCCGGAGCATGTTGCCATCCAGCTGAACCTTGAGGTGCTGGAACAACGCGAAGTCACGACAGCCGAAGGAGGCAAACACAAATGCGACTATGTCGGCCCGGTGCAAATCCGGTTCGGCAACCGGTCGTGCTTCAGTGGCGCATTGGTGCTTGGGGACAGTGTGCTGCTCGGCGCAATTCCTGTGGAAGACATGGATCTGGTGATTCACCCCCTGAACAGGACAGTGGCGGTCAATCCGGAAAGCCCGAATATCCCGTCGGCGATTGTGAAATGAAAAACCTTATTGTCTATGAAAAACCGGGACGGGGTTTCGGCTTATTCTCCGGACAGACCCGGATGCATCACAAAGCATCTTGACAAATGACCACCCGCCACCAGGTTCAAAGGGTTCTACACTTTGTCGCGGGAATATAACATCAGACAGGATGACGGGCGTTTGTCGTATTTACGAGTTGAATCCGCCTTATGTTTCCACATAACCTGTCTCCTGCTTGAAAGTCTCTCTCTCCCTTTTGTTTGCCTTTCGGAAAGAAATAATTCTGACGGTTTCATCCGGGCGCATAGTGGTAACCATCAGGACCACATATCCGTTGTCATCTACGCTCATGTGCATGTGCCGAACCTCACTGTTCTCTATAAACGAATCTGACATAATATAAGGTTTTCGATTGTCTGTAGAGCAAGTCGCGGTTTCAAGCAAAATACGTTTCAATAGATAAACAGCACTCTCAAGGGAGTACTTATGGTTCTTTCGGTTACTGCTCTCCTTGCTCGGGTCATAGTCAATCTTGGTACGCCCAAGCACCAAGCGGAACTCATAATCTGGAATATCCAATCTGTCAGGGACATCCATAATTTATAAACAGGTCATTGCTAAAATAGAAAATACTGTCGCGATTATTTTCAACGACACCAGAAATCAAACAACATCCCCGCCCCAAAGCCCTCTGACAAACGCCTTGGCCGGCATCACCTCAATGCCGTCGCTTGTCTTGCGCGCCCGGGGTTCGCGGCAGACGACGATCCGGCGTTTGGTTCGGGGGTAATCCTCAACAAGGCTGCGCAAGCCTTTCAAGTGGCTGCTGTGCACACGCTCGGTTGATTTCACCTCGACGGCAACCTCCATATCGCCGAGCACAAAGTCCACCTCGACACCGCTCGCAAGCCGCCAATAGCAAAGTTCCGCATCGCGCTCCTGATAACTCAGGAAGGTGGACAGCTCATGAAAGACCCAATTCTCAAACGCCTTGCCGTACATCTCCGACCCGGCAAGCAGTTTGCCGCGTCTGGCCAGGCGGTTGACGATGCCGACATCGGCGAAGTAAAACTTCGGCGCGCCAATCACGCGGCGCTTGGGGCGCTTGCGGTAAACCGGCAGCCATCTCGCAAGCAGCGTGTCTTCCAGAATCCGGAAGTAGTTTTTCACCGTGTGGCTCGACACGCCGCAATCACGGGCGATGTTCGAGAAGTTCACAATCTCGCCGTCGCTGAACGCGGCGATGTCCAGAAAATCCGAAAACGCCGGCAGGCTTCGCACCAGACTTTCCGCCGCGACTTCCTCCTTCAGGTAATCGGCGATATAGGCATCCAGCAGGCGGTGCGGCCGTCCGGCCTGATAGATGTGAGGAAAGTAACCGTAGTTCAGCACCCGGTCCAAATCAAACTCACGACCGAGTTCGCTGGCGGAGAGGCCGTGCAATTCATAGCGGACAGCCCTGCCTCCCAGCAAATTGGCGGCGCCGCGTTTCACCTTGCGCGCACTGGAACCGCACAGCGCGAAGTGCAAACCGCGATTCTCAATCAGCCAGTGGACTTCATCCAGCAGCGCGGGAACCTTCTGTATCTCGTCAATCACGATTTGACGCCCGGAGGCCGGCTGCCCCGCTTCCATTTCTTCCCGAAGCGATTCGGGGCGGGAGAGGTAGCGACGAAACTCCTCCGACTTCAACAAATCAATCCAGCGGGCGTCCTTGTAGGTCGTCCGCAACAACGTGCTTTTCCCGGTCTGCCTCGGCCCCCAGAGAAAAAAAGACTCGGTGTCGGCAGACGGCAGAATGAGGTTTCTCTTGAACATCAAGTTCAATATATCATGATAATTTGAATAAGAAAAATGGCTTAACCTGGAATGCGGCGAAAATCTCCAGACTGTACAATATCCTCAGGCTACGACTTGGCGAGCAACGGGCCGGGCATGACGGTGGCTATCACCGGGCTCAAGCCTTTAACATCGCCAACAACAAAGGAGACTGGTTCCATGAAAAAAGAATTTACTCTGGATTACTGGATGGATGACGGCTGGTATGTCGGCAGACTTCGTGAGGTTCCCGGTGTTTTCAGTCAAGGAGAAACATTCGAGGAATTGCAACTGAACATCAAAGACGCATTTAACTTGATGCGGCAAGAATCTCCATCAATGCCTGTCGAAAAATTCAACTCTGCTGAATTATCAGTAGAAATACCTTGAAGCGTAAACAACTTGTCAGGCAAATTATCGCCGAAGGTTGTTATCTTAAAAGGCGGGGTGGCAGACATGAATTTACGCCAGTCCCGGCAACTCGGGATACAAAAATCATCTGATTAATCACCAAAAACTCCTCTCAGCCTCCTGCAACCCTTGTAAAATACCCCCATGCACTACACCTCCTCATACGATGTCATCGTCATCGGCGGCGGGCACGCTGGCACCGAGGCCGCGCTCGCGGCCTCGCGCGCCGGCGCCGAGACGCTGTTGCTGACGCACAACATCGAGACCATCGGGCAGATGAGCTGCAATCCGGCAATCGGCGGGCTGGGCAAAAGCCATCTGGTGCGCGAGATAGACGCGCTCGGCGGCGTCATGGCGCTGGCCGCCGACGAGGCCGGGATTCAATTCCGCGTGCTGAACTCGCGCAAGGGCCCAGCGGTGCGGGCGACGCGCGCGCAGGCCGACCGCCAACTCTATCGCATGGCCATCCGCCGCGCGGTCGAGCAGCAGCCGCGCCTGCACATCTTCCAGCAGGCCGCCGCCGACCTCGTCATCGAAAACGAATGCGCACGCGGCGTCATCACGCAAACGGGGCTTGCGTTCGGGGCGCGCGCCGTCGTGCTGACCACCGGCACCTTCCTCGGCGGCCTGATTCACGTCGGCGACAGCCAGCTTCAGGGCGGGCGCGCGGGCGACCCGCCGGCCAACGCACTGGCCGCGAAACTGCGCGAAATGCCGTTCACCGTCGGACGGCTCAAGACCGGCACGCCGCCGCGCATCGCCGGCAACACCGTGGACTTCTCAAAAATGGAACGCCAACCCGGCGACGAACCGCGCCCGGTCTTCTCGTTCATCGGCGACCGCGACCGCCACCCGGAGCAGCGCGTCTGCCACATCACGCGCACCAACGAGCGCACGCACGAGATCATCCGCAAGGCGCTGCACCGCTCGCCGATGTTCAACGGCGCCATCGAATCCGCCGGGCCGCGCTACTGCCCGTCCATCGAGGACAAGGTCGTGCGCTTCGCCGACAAAGCGTCGCATCAGATTTTCGTCGAACCCGAAGGGCTGCAAACCGCCGAACTCTACCCCAACGGCATCTCGACCAGCCTGCCGTTCGACACGCAACTCGAGATGGTGCGCTCCATCCGCGGCATGGAAAACGCGCACATCACGCGCCCGGGCTACGCCATCGAATACGATTATTTCGAGCCGCGCGGACTCCATCCGTGGCTTGAAACACGCCCGCTAAAACAGCTGTTCTTCGCCGGACAAATCAACGGCACGACCGGCTACGAGGAAGCCGCCGCCCAGGGCCTCATCGCCGGACTCAACGCGGCGCGGCGCGCGCGCGGCCTCGAACCCTGGCAGCCGGGACGCGAACAGGCCTACATCGGCGTGCTGATTGACGACCTCGTCACGCGCGGCGCCAGCGAGCCTTACCGGATGTTCACCAGCCGCGCCGAGTACCGCCTGCTGCTGCGCCAGGACAACGCCGACCTGCGCCTGACGCCGAAGGGACGCGACCTCGGCCTCGTCGGCGACGTCCGCTGGCAACGCTACACGCGCAAGCGCGACGCGCTCGAACGCGAACAAAAACGCCTGCGCGAAACACTCGTCCAGCCGCAGCCCGCAACCGAAACCGGCGCCGCCTGGAGCCGGCCCGCGCGCGCCGACGAACTGCTGCGCCGCCCGGAAGTCGGTTACGCCGACATCGTCCGCGCCGCCGCCCTCGACGACCCGGTCAGCGACGAACAAGTCGTCGAGCAAATCGAGATTCAGGCCAAATACGCCGGCTACCTCGACCGCCAGCGCGAAGAGATCGCGCGCATGGAGCGCTTTCGCGGGCAGCCCATTCCCGGCGATTTCGATTACACCCGCGTCAAGGGCCTGTCCATCGAACTGCGCGGCAAGCTGCTCGAATTCCGCCCCCGCACCATCGGCCAGGCCGGGCGCATCCAGGGCATGACACCGGCGGCGCTGTCGGCCCTGCAAATTTACCTGAAAGGCCATGCGGCGAGCTGAAATCCGGCTGGTCATCCGGCTGGCCGCCCTTGCGCTCGGCTGCGGCGCCGCTCCGGCGGCGGCGGACACCCCCGTTTCCGACGGCCTGCATCACGTCAAAAGCCGCCACAACATCGCCGACACCGTAGAGCGCGCGAAGCGCATGCTGGAACATCAGGGCTTTCGCGTGTTCGGCGTCATTGATCACGCCGACAACGCCAGCAAGGCCGGCCTTGAACTTCCGCCGACGCAACTGCTGGTGTTCGGCAACCCCGCAAGCGGCACCCCGCTGATGCAAGCCAACCGCCTCATCGCAATAGACCTGCCGCTCAAACTGCTGGTCTGGGAGGACGCCGACGGCGTCGTCTGGATCAGTTACAACGACGCCGCTTTCCTGCAAAAGCGCCATCATCTGGGCGGCCACAAACAGCCGTTCGGCAACATGGCGCGGTTGCTCAAAGACCTGGGCCGCGCCTCGGCCACCCGCTGAACCGGTGGACGCGGCGGCGTCACTGCGCCGGGGGCTTGCCGAACTCGGCCTGCAAGCCTGCGGCGCGCAAATTGAAACCCTGCTGGCGTGGTTGCGCCTGCTCGAAAAATGGAACCGCGCATACAACCTGACCGCGGTCAGAAAACTGCCCGACATGATTCCCCGCCTCGTTCTGAACAGCGCCGCGGCGGTACCGCATCTGCGCGGGCGGGAGATACTGGACGTCGGCAGCGGCGCCGGCATCCCCGGCATCGTGCTGGCGGTGCTGGCGCCCGAACGCCGTTACACGCTGCTCGACAGCAACGGCAAAAAAACCCGCTTTCTGGAGCACTGCCGGATGAGCCTGCCGCTCGACAACGTCACCGTCGTGCACCGGCGCGCCGAGACCTTCGCCCCGGCCACCGGCTTCGACACGATCATCAGCAGGGCTTTCGCCGCGCTGGCCGGTTTCACCGAGGCCACCCGCCACCTGGGACGCCCCGGCGCGCTGTGGCTGGCGCTGAAAGGCCGGGTTCCGGCGGCGGAATTTCAGGAGATTGAACACAATCAGGCAAAATACGATATAAAGTGCAGTTCGAGACCGTTGCAAATTCCGGACACCTCGCGTCCGGCGACATTGGTCAGTATCGAAATCGGGCCATGAGGAAAATCTACGCAGTCACAAACCAGAAAGGCGGAGTCGGCAAAACGACGACGAGCGTCAACCTCGCCGCGTCGCTGGCGGCCACCGGGCGGCGTGTGCTGCTGGTGGACTTCGACCCGCAGGGCAACGCCACGACCGCGAGCGGCGTTGACAAAAACCAACTCGAACATTCCAGCGCCGACGTGCTGGCCGGCGAGCCGGCGCGCTCGTGCATCGTCCACGCCGGGGTCGCCGGTTACGATCTGCTCGGCGCCAACGGCGCGCTGACGGTGAGCGAAGTGGAATTGATGAGCCAGCCCAAGCGCGAGTTCCGCCTGCGCGACGCGCTGGCGGCGCCGACGGACGACTACGACTACATCCTGATTGACTGCCCGCCGACTCTGAACACGCTGACGGTCAACGCGCTGGTCGCCGCGCACGGCGTCATCATCCCGATCCAGTGCGAGTATTTCGCGCTCGAAGGGCTGTCCTCGCTGCTGCAAACGGTCGAGCGGGTGCGCCAGTCGGCCAACCCCGGGCTGCGCGTCGAGGGCGTCTTGAGAACCATGTTCGATCCGCGCAACAACCTCGCGCTCGACGTCTCGCGGCAGTTGGTGCTGCACTTCGAGAAAGAACTCTACGAGGCGGTGATTCCGCGCAACGTGACGCTGGCGGAAGCGCCGAGCCACGGCATGCCGATTCTGCAATACGACAAACACTCGCGCGGTTCGCGGGCCTACCTGGAACTGGCAGGCGAGATGCTGACGCGCGAAGGCGCGGTCTGAGACGATGGCCGACAACAAGCACGGGGGCAACCGCAAGGTCAAGGGCAAGGGCAAGCGCAGGGGCCTGGGCGCGCTCGGCGTGGACGTGCTGCTGACCTCGGCGCGCCCGGTGCCGGTGGACGCCGGGGCAAACGATACGCAACTGCACCAGATTCCGCTCGACCACATCCGCCCCGGGCGGCACCAGCCGCGCAAGCGGATGGACGAGGACGCCCTGCGCGAACTCGCCGGCTCGATCAAAAGCCAGGGGCTGATTCAGCCGGTGGTGGTGCGCGCCGACGCCGACAAGCCGCAGCACTACGAACTGGTCGCCGGCGAGCGGCGCTGGCGGGCGGCGCGGCTGGCGGGCCTTGAGCACATTCCCGCGCTGGTGCGCTCGCTCGATGAAAACGACGCCGCGGCGATTGCGCTGATCGAGAACATCCAGCGCGAGGACCTGAACCCGCTTGAAGAGGCGGCGGCGATACAGCAGCTCATCATCAAGTTCGACCTGACTCACGAGCAGGCGGCAGGCGCCATCGGCCGTTCGAGGCCGGCGGTTTCCAACCTGCTGCGGCTGCTCCATCTCAGCCCCGAAGTGCGCGACTGGCTCGAACAGCGGCGCTTCGAGATGGGGCACGCGCGCACCTTGCTGCAACTCGGGAAAGAGCGGCAGGCGGACGCCGCGCGCACGATCATCGAGCGCAAGATGACGGTGCGCGAGGCGGAACACCATGTTGAAACGCTGCTGAAGAAAGACGGCGCCGCCGCAAAAAAACACCGCCGCAAAAAAACGCCGCCGGAGATTGCGTCGCTTGAACGCGAACTATCCGAGATCCTCAGCGCATCGGTCAGCGTGCAGTACAACACGCGCTCCGGCGGGGGCAAACTGCTGATCCACTATGCCAGCCTCGGCGAACTCGACGGCATCCTCGACAAAATCCGCTGATGTTTCAGACGTCGCCCGGCGGCGTGTGCTTCCAGCGGCGGTGCGTCCACAGCCAACTCTGCGGGCGGCGCAGAACACAGCGTGCAGTACAACACGCGCTCCGGCGGCGGCAAACTGCTGATTCACTACGCCAGCCTCGGCGAACTCGACGGCATCCTCGACAAAATCCGCTGACGTTTCAGACGTCGCCCGGCGGCATGTGCTTCCAACGATGGTGCGTCCAGCCAGCTGGGCGGCGCTGAACGCAGCGTGCAGTACAACACGCGCTCCGGCGGGGGAAAACTGCTGATCCACTACGCCAGCCTCGGCGAACTCGACGGCATCCTCGACAAAATCCGCTGACGTTTCAGACGTCGCCCGGCGGCGCGTGCTTCCAGCGGCGGTGCGTCCACAGCCAGCTCTGCGGGCGGCGCAAAACGCAGCGTTCAATCGCGCGGGCGTAAGCGCGAATGAACTCCTCTTCATGGCCCTTGCGGACGACGCCGAGACGTTCGAAACGCGCGTGATAGACGCCGCGCCCGCGGCGCTCGGCGGCGACGAAAAAAACCGGCGTCCGGAACATCGCCGCGAGTCTCGCAACCTCGGCGCTGAACGCGGTGGGGCGGCCAAACAACGGCGTCCAGCAGGCGTTGCGCCCGCCCTTCGGCCACTGGTCGGCGATGATGGCGAACAGGCAGCGGCGGCGGCGCTGGCGGACGATTTCCGTGCCGACCTCGCGGTGGCGCACGGGGGTCGCGCCGAAGCGCGCGCGCACGCGGTTGATGAACGCGCCGGCGCCGAACCGCTGCGGCTTGTGAACCGCAAACATCGGCCAGCCGAGAGACAACATGCAACTCTGCAAAAGCCACTCCCAGTTGCCGAAGTGCGCCGACAACAGCAGCACCGGCCGCTCCTCGCGGACTTCATCGAATATTTCGGGGTTGTCCAGCCGCACGCGCCGCTGCAACTCCCGTGAATCAAGCGACGCGAGTTTGATGGTCTCGGCGGCGACCTCGGCCAACTCCCGGTAGCAACGTGCGGACAGTTGCCGTATCCGCGCCGCCGGGTCATCGGGAAACGCCCGCCTCAAATTCCCGTACACCGTGTCGCGGCGGTAGCGGACGACGTGGCGCAGCAGCCAGAAAAGCGCGTGGCTGACGGCATAGAGGACGCCCAGTGGCAGACGGGAAAGCAGGCGGTACAACATGGGTGAAAGCGGTCTTCCGGAAAACGCGCTGCCGACAGTATAATGCGCGCCGCCGCTTTGGGCGGGTGCGAAAAGCGATTCATTGCGGCAATCCGGCTTGTATGCGGTGTCCTGCGGCAGACGAGCGGGCTTGTCCACTCAGCAATAAGAACTGTTCTCCCGCCGGGCCTCCCGGAATCTTGTCGGCCACGAGTACCCGGAACCCGACCCACCGCCGAACCGCTGCTTCAAAAAACCTGGCGAGTGTTTCCCGGTTCTGCATGATATCGTCGTTCATGCGTTCAGAAGCCTGTGGCAAAGGCAGCCCGCGTGCAGAATTTAGGGGGCATGAACTTGCATTGCCTCCTGGAAAAACGGATACTGTCCGCCTTATGATGAACTCACAAAGACAAACGACCCTACTCCGAGCCATGGTTTTTGCGGTTCTGCCGGTGGCTGCGATGCCCGCCGCCGCCGCCGAAACAACCCTCGACCTGCAATGGCAGACGCGGCACGTCACCGAGGCGCGCGACAACATCAACAACGGCGGCTTCTTCGGCGTCAAACTGGTGCACCGGTTCGACTCCGGCGCGTTTGCCGGCTGGTGGCACATTGTCGGCGACCAGACCCACTACCACAAAAACAACGCGTTCGTCGGTTATGGCCGCCAGTTGAATGATTTCTACGTCGAAGCCTCTTACATACGGCTTAACTTCTGGGAGCGCAAAGGCCCCGCAAACGGCTCCCATGAGTTCTACCTGTTCACTTCCTGGCATGGTCTCGACTGGCTGACACCCTCGCTGGATTACTATTACAACACCCGCTTCGACGGCGCCCATATCCAGTTGAACGTTCAAAGCCCGGGCCTCATCAAGGCCGGGCCGGTTTCGGTGTCGCCCTACATCGGCATCGCCGTGGACGAAGATTATTCGACGACCGGCCACGACGGCCTGAACCACATCGAGGTCGGCTTCAGGGGTAAAGTCCCGTTGTCGGAAAAGACCACGTTAAAATTCTTCTTCTCACACGCCGACGCGCGCGCCGACGTCAAGAAACAGGGCCTCGGCGACGAAAACTGGGCCGGTATCCACCTGTCGTTCATCCTCTGAACAACAAGCGGCGCACACCGCCGCAAAAAAGGGCACTGTGCAAAAAACCTGACGAACATACCGGCTTGACAGCCTCTTTGCGAATGAGTATAATTCCCATTATCAAAAAGGAGGAGCCAGTAATCCAATGTTCTTACAGATAAAAAACAGAATTGCCTTGATTGTCGTTGTGGCAGTTTCCCTGCTGCCGGCGGCGGCGGCGGCGGTCCCCGTTGCGGCCACTTTCGAGACCGGGTGGCATTCAAAATACATCACGCAGGGGCGCGACAACCTTGACGAAGGCGGCGTATTCACGGCGGAACTGGCGGTGGAGCCGGAGGCGGGCGCCCTCGCAGGCACTTTTGCCGGCGCCTGGTTCGCCGTCGGCGACCAGCAGCACTATCAGGAAACCAACCTGTATGCAGGCATCGGCCGTCAATGGGGCGACTTCTTTGTTGAGGCGGCGTACACCTGGCTGCACTTTCATCCCACCGAAGAGCACGGCGAAAAGGACGACAACGAATTCTTTCTGGCCGTCGCCTACGAAGGCTGGGAATCGATCACCCTATCCGCCGAATACCTTCATGCCACTGACGCCGACGGCGCCCAGCTGCTGATGACGCTCACCGGCGCCGACGCCGTCCGGGCAGGCCCGGTTACGCTGTCTCCCTACGCCGCCGCCGCCTTTGACTACGGCTACTCGACAAAGGAACACGACGGCCTGGATTACCTGGAAGCCGGTGTCGCAGGCGGCGTCGCGCTGTCGGACCTGGTTGAACTCAACTTCTACCTTTCCCATTCCTTCGCGCGCGCGGACATCGAAAGAGAAGGCGAGGGAGACAAAACCTGGGCCGGCATCAGCATCGGGTTGAACTTGCAGGAGTGACCACAATGAAAAAATGCCCGGCGGTCTTGTGCCTGACACTGCTGCTTGCGGGGCACGTCCACGCCGTTGAACTGATTATCGGCGAGGAAACCGTGGCGCCGGGCATCGTTTTCATCTTTGAGGGCGCCGTCAAGGACGACATCACCCCCGCCGCCCACCACCTGCCGGCGGACAAGACGCACGTTCATCTGGAGGCGCGGGTCAACTGGGCGGAGAAATCCATCCCGCAAGGAACGCCTGCGGGCGGCTTTGTGCCCTACCTGACGATAACGGCGCGGGTCGTCAACCAGAAAACCGGGGCCGTGCTGATGACCGACCTGCTGCCGCACATCAACCTGGTGGACAACTTCCACTACGCGCGCAACATCGCACTGCCGGGCGCGGTCAACGACCGCTACGAGGTGACTTTCCACGCCTCGCCGCCGACGGGAGCCGGCCTGTCCTACCATCTCGACTGGCGCAAAGAATACGGCGGCGGATTACTCGAGGCCGCCTCGTTTCATTACAAAAACGTTGACTTTGAAGCCGTCGCCAAAGCGACGCGGGGCTGACAGCGGCGGCAAGCTTTCCGTCGAGGCGTGACGGGCGGGAGGAGTCCGGCAATCAGGCCGCGCGGCGGCGGCGTGAATACAACGCCAGCAGCAGCAGCAACACCAACACCAGCAGCAACGCGGCAAGGCCTGCGGGGCTGAAGACGCCTCCGTGGTGGCGGGCTGCCGCCGGCGGGAGCCGGCCTGTCCTGGCATCTCGACTGGCGCAAAGAATACGGCGGCGGATTACTCGAAGCCGCCTCGTTTCATTACAAAGACGTTGACTTTGAAGCCGTCGCCAAAGCGACGCGGGGCTGACGGCGGCGGCAAGCCTTCCGTCAAGGCGTGACGGGCGGGAGGAGTCCGGCGATCAGGCCGCGCGGCGGCGGCGTGAATACAACGCCAGCAGCAGCAGCAACGCGGCAAGGCCTGCGGGGCTGAAGGCGCCGCTGTGGTGGCGGCTGCCGCCGCCGCCGCCGATTCTGATTCCGAGCGGATCCCTGATGACGCCGTTCACCGTGCCGTCCTCGTCGTTCACGTCGCCGTCCACGATATAAACCACCATACACGCATCGCCCGCAGACTTCGTCCCGGCAAGAACGCCGCTGCCGTCACGGTACGGACTGCCCGCCCTCATCGTGTCGTCCGGGCATACGCCTCCTTCAAGACGCGCGAAGCCATAACCATTCTCGCCAGCCGTGCTGAACAACCTGCCCGACGGATATTTCTCCAGAGTCACTGCGCCCACGTCATGCAAAGCAACCGGCAACGGTATGATGACACCCGCAGCGCCGCCAACACCGCCTGCTTCCGTCACCTCCGCATAATCCACTCCGCTTATCTCAAAGTCATACACCGCCGACAAACTTCCCACACCCGTCGTGCGCGACGCCGCGTAGTCCGCATACTCGTCCACCGAAGACTCCTCCAGACCGCCAAGACGCTCAAACGTACTCTCGCCAAGGCGCAAATCGTGCTCCGGAAGAACCGGCCTTATGTGATGCCAGCTTTTGCCTCCGGCGCCCTCGTCCACCGTCACCGGCAGGTGGGCGACCGCATCGTAGTGGTCATAATCATCCGCTATGCCGTCGCCGTCGCTGTCAGTGCGCTCCATCGCCAGCGGTGCGTCGGCGCGCACGACCGGGTAACGCCAGGACGACACGGTCTCTCCACCACGCACGCCCGCTATCGTCACGCGAATCACCGCTCTGTCCGTCGTCGCGGCAACGCCCGCGTTCACACTCAGCATGACCTCGTAACTCTTGTCTGCGACGATTGGGGCGCCGGTTATAGAAGACAGTACCCCGCTTGCGTCGCTCACGCTGCTGCTGGTTGCCGACAAGCCGCCGATGTCATCGTAGTTCTCCACCGGAATCGACAATGTGTAGCCGCTCCCGCCTTCCGCCAGCACGTTGACCTCACTGCTGCCCCGCCTCAATACCGCGCGCCCGAGCAGCGGCGGAACCGCCGAACCGACCAGCACCACTTGCGTCTGCGTCGAAAGACCCAGCGAGTCGTCACCGCTCCCCGGAAGAGTCATCGTCGAAGGCGACCACAACGACAACGAATCAATGCCCGGCAAGTCGGTAATCCCCACAACACCGGCTGTGCCCGTCGTCGTCATGAACGACCTGCCGTCGTCCGATTCCGCCAGAACCGTTACGCTGATGCCCGTCGTGAACACTCTCTCCGAGTCCATGTTCAACTCCGGTATCCTCCGGATCCACTGCTCCGGCAGATTGCTTTCCGTCGCCGGATTCAGCGCCCATACCCCGTCAGAAGAACGCGCAAGCCAGGCAATACTGTAGGTCTCGCCAGCACGAATATTGCCCCAGTTCACCGGCTCGCAGCCTCCTTCCGGCAACGGCGCCATGTAGTTCGCAGGGAACACTCCGCTGGCGCATCCATACTCACCGCCGTCGTATCCAAAGTCGCCGCTGCGGTAATACGCCGTGATGGTCGGCGCCGCCGTCTCCGTCGCGGCACGGGTGGTGGCCACGCCAAGATGGCCCCTGACCCCGTGTGTGCGGATTCCGGAATAGGCAATATAAAACGGAGCGCTTTCGGTGCCGGCAGACCGAATCGAAAGCGCAGGCTGACGGGCTGATGCAATCGCAACCAGCGGGTTCTCGCCTATCTCTATCTCCACCACATCCGGCATACCGTCGCCGTCGAAGTCGCCGTTGCTGCCGGCGGCGCCTGTTTGCGGCAGTTGGAACGGCCCCTGACTCGCAAGACGGTTGCGGCCGATGGCCGGGTTGTGACTGCCCTGCTCAAACGCCGTGTCGTATATCGCGGGGGTGCCGGCGGTGTGCTGATAGCGCAAATACAGCGGCGCCGCAGCGACCGCAAGACCGCGCTCCAGGCTCAACTCCAGACCCTGATTCTGCGGCATGACATTCACGCCGGTCACGCGCAACGTCGTCGCCTGGGCCATGCCCATGACGTAGTTTTCCAGGACCGTGAAGTCGCCCACATTCAGCACACCCGTTCCCGAAAGACTGGCCGTGTCGGATGACGCCATCGGCTCGTCCGGATGCGCCAGAACCTTGAACGGATCGTTCGTCGTCAGCCACAGCGTTTGTTGGCCCGGCGCCCATGCCAGACCTTCCAGCATCGGCGGACTGTCATCAAAGGCGATGAACATCACCGTAACCACCGCCACACCTGCGCTGCCGATGGCGCCGCCCTGAGGGCCCGTCGCCACGGTGTTGAAAGCGACGGTCAAAGTGCCGGTGCCGGTGTTGATGTCATTGGTCTGCGAACTGGTGATGCGGACGATGGCGCCGGTGCTTCTGGCGGCAACGGTCAGGGCGCCATCGGTGTCGTCGCTGTACGGAGGAGCAAAGGCTCCGCCCGCCGTAACGGTGTAAGAAACACTGACATCATCCTGGCTCGCCTTGTCCAGTATCACCGTCAATTCCGCCGTCTCGCCTTCCTCTATGGACAACGTCGTCGGGGCGATGCCGACGGTGATGGCGTCGTTATCGGTAATGGTAATGGACGCCTGACTGGTTTCAATCTCCACCGCGCCCGCTTCGCCCGCGGCGTCCAGACCACCCACACTGACAATGCTGATCGTCATCATTTCGTTGCTTTCGTTCAGCTCGTCGTCCTCGAATCTTAAAGCGCCCACAGTGGTACTCTCTACGAACCGGCTGGGACCACTGCCGCTGGGGTCGGCGATACTGCTCCACAATATCGTCTCTGTCTCCCGGCGCGTCTGAGTGCCCCCTATTTCCATCACAGTGCCGGGGCCTCTGATGTCCGTGTCCACGTCGGCGGGGTTGGCGCCGCTGCCGACTATTTCCCAGGTCACGGTGAAGCTGCCCTCAGTCGGCAGGCCGCTTTGGTCCTCGTGTACGAGCGAATTAAACCCGAAAAACGGAGTAGCTAAACTTTCGGGCCTACTGGCGGCTGAGCTGAAGACAACCACCTGCACGGCGTCGCTGGTGGTGATGGTCGTGTCCAGCCTCGACTGCCTCAATTCCGTCTCCAGGTACTCACTGGCCAGACTCAGATTCACCGAAAACTCCTCGGCGCCCTCAAACTCACTGTCATCCACGGTCCTGAAATCAATACGCTGCATGGTCGGATCGCTGCCGTTGGTTGTGCCCGCCGGGAATACCACCGTCCCCTCGCTCGCCGAAAAGTCCGACAACTCCGCCGGATTGGCGCTGGAAACATCGGTCGTAACACTCCAGTTCACTGTAATCGTTGTCATCAACGGCTGGGACTGCGGTATTCTCAATCTCAGCGTGTAAGCGCGGTCGGCGCCTTCCTCCACCACCACCGTGGCCGGCCCGTCAACGCTGATGATGCGAGACGTCGTCGAGTTCGCCGGTATCGTGACCGTCGCCGCCGTGGCAGTCGTGCTAATGATAATCGGATATTCTCTTCCCGGACTTTGCACGCCGGTCAGCCTGACCGTCATCGTTTCCGTTGTTTCCATCGTACTATCGAGATTCACGGAGATGGCAACGGTGCTCGTGGTCACTACGATCCCGGGAGCGGCGGGAATCGTCACCGTGCCGGTGCTGCGGTCGGTGTAGTCGCTGGCGTCAACGCTGCCGCCGATGACATCATAGGTCAACACCGTGTCCACCGACGGCACGGCGCCCGCCAGTGTGACCGTGAACTCCGCCGTATCGCCTTCCAACACGGTTTGCGTCTGCGCCGCAATCAACGCGGTCAGCGGATCGTTGGCGCCGATGGTCCAGGTTTGCGGCGAGCCGCGGACGGTGAAATCACCGTGGGCGCCGGTGATGCCATAGGACTCGCTGGGGTCAATGCTGCCGCCATCATCGCCGCGCCCGATACTCGCCGCAAATACCTGCTCCGGCTCGTTGAAGTTGTTATCGTAAGCGGGGATTGGAATCGTGCCGACGTTTGTGCCGGTGGCGAATTGGAATACGGCATTGTCTGGAAATGGGACAAGGTATCTATTCCCGACACCACTATCCCATGACGCAGGCGACCTGAAACCACCGACAAATCTACGACCCTCGGAGAACGGATCAAACGTGTCGGGGTCGTCGTCCCGATGAATGACGACCGGAACCGTCAGGACGCGGGTCAAGGTGGCGCCGAAATCCAGCCGAACCACAGCCTGGGTCGTGCTCGGCATTGTCGAAGGCCCAAGATCTTCCTCATTCAGCGGCACGTCGCTACCGCCGCTCATCGTGATGACCAGCGGGTCGCTCTGGGCGATGTCAACGCCGGCGCCGGCGCTGGCGGCGAGAATGCCGGCGATGCCTGTGGGACTGGCGTTGGTCAGCGTCAAGGTCAATGTCTCGGTGGACTCGTTCAGGCCGTCGGCTGCAATGGCAACGGTGACGGTCTGGCTGCCGGTGGCGGTGAAACGCAGACGGCCGTCGGTGTCGGCTCCGCTCAACGCATAGTCGCGGGCATCCACATTAACGCCGTCAATCGCCCAATCCACCGTTGCCGTCGTTCCGGCTGCGAGCATCCTGCCGGTCAGGGCGACTGTGAACACCGCCGACTGGCCTTCAATGCGCGCGCTTTCATCCACGCTGGCCGCGAAAAAGTTCACCGAGTCAACGTAGTTCACCGTCACATCCGCCGCGTTGCTGCCGCTGATGGTAACCGGGCCGCGGCCGGGGGCGGCGACGGTGGCCTGATTAAGAGTCACGGTGAGAGTCCTGCTGACGCTTGCGCCAAGCGTCCGGTCGCCCGGAATCATCAGCGCAATCTCGCGCGTGGTCTCGCCCGCGGCAATCGTGATTACGCCGTTGTTGGCGTCGGTGGCCATGGCGGTGCCGCCGACTGTGTACGGCACTGTCACCACGCCCACG
This sequence comes from uncultured candidatus Poriferisulfidus sp., assembly GCA_963693105.1. Taxonomy (GTDB): domain Bacteria; phylum Pseudomonadota; class Gammaproteobacteria; order Poriferisulfidales; family Oxydemutatoraceae; genus Oxydemutator. The sequence continues at coordinate 192,767 of OY843752.1, forward strand.
CTGGCGCGGTCCAGGGTGACGGTGAAAAGCGCCGTCTGCTCCTCCACCGCCGTCGGCGGCGCGGCAATGGCGACGGTGATGGCGTCGTTATCAATAATGGCAACGGACGTCTCGCTGGCACTGTCGAAAATCTCCACCGCGTCCGCTTCGTCCGGGGCGTCCAGATCGCTCATTCCAACAATGCGGAACGTGACCGTTTCGGTGCTTTCGTTCAGATCGTCGTCCTCGATTGTTATACCGCCCACACTGCCAATCGATGCGAACACGCCGCCCCCGGAGAAGGGCTGGCTGGCGCCCCGGACATCGCTCCACATGATCGTCTCTGTGGTAAGCGCTGTGTTCAGGCCGCTGATATCCGTGCCGGGGTTGGCGCCGCTGCCGGACACTTGCCAGGTCACGCTGAAACCACCCGCAGCCGGCAGGCCGCTTTGGTCCTGGTTCACGACCGCGGCAAGGCTGAAAGGTTGGCGCTCCGCCTCCGTTCCACTCTCGGATACCGTCGCGGCGTTGCTGATGGCCATCAACCGCACGACATCGTTGGGGCCGGTGATGGTCGTGTTCAGCCTCGGCTGCCTCACTTCCGTGTCCGGGTCCGCACTGGCCAGACTCAGACTCACCGAAAACTCCTCGGCGCGCTCAAACTCAGCGTCATCCACGATCCGCAAACCAATACTCTGCACGGCCCCCGCGCTGCCGTCGGTTGTGCCCGCCGGGAATACCACCGTCCCCACGCTCGTCGAAAAGTCCGACAACGCCGCCGGATTGGCGCTGACACCATCGGTCGTAACACTCCAGTTCACTATAATGTCCGACACCAACGACTCGGAGTTCAGTATTCTCATTGTCAGTGTGTAAGTGGAGACGCCGCCTTCCTCGACCGCGGCCGGCCCGGCAGCGGTGATGATGCGCGACGCCGTCGAGTTCGCCGGTATCATGACCGTCGCCTCCGTGGCAGTCGTGCTAATGCGAATCGGATAGTCGCTCACCGGACTTTGCACGTTGGTCAGCCTGACCGTCATCGTTTCCGTTGTTTCCATCGTACTATCGCGATTCACGGAGATGGCAAGGGCGGCCCTGTTCACTGCGTACTGAAAGACAGTGGTGGGAATCGTCACCGTGCCGGTGCTGCGGCCGGTGTAGTCGTCAGCGTCAACGTCGCCGCTGATGGCATAAGTCACCACCGTGTCCGTTATCGGAATGGCGCCCGCCAGTGTGACCGTGAAAGAAGCGGTGGCGCCTTCCGACACGGTTTGCGTCTGCGCCGCAATCAACGCGGTCAGCGGATCGTTGGCGGCGATGGTCCAGGTTTGCGAATCAACGGCGACGGTGAAATCACCGTGGGCGCCGGTGATGTCATAAGGCTCGTTGGGGTCAATGCTGATGCCGCTTGAGCCGCGCCCGATACTCGCCGCAAATACCTCGTCCGGCTCGTTGAAGTTGTTATCAAAAGCGGGGATTGGAATCGTGCCGACGTTTGTGCCGGTGGCGAATTGGAATACGGCATCGGTTCGAGATGGGACAAGGTATCTATCCGGGGAAATACCATAACTCCATGACCCGGGCGCGCCAAAACCCTCGATAAATCTACTATTCCCGAAGGCCGGATCCAACGTGTTGGGGTCGCCGTCCCGATGAATAACGACCGGAACCGTCAGGACGCGGGTCAAGGTGGCGCCGAAATCCAGCCGAACCACAACCTGGGTCGTGCTCGGCATCTCCTCAGGCCCAAGATCTTCCTCATTCAGCGGCACGTCGCCGCCACCGCTCATCGTGATGACCAGCGGGTCGCTCTGGGCGATGGCAACGCCGGCGCTGGCGGTGAGAATGTTGGCGATGCCTGCGGGACTGGCGTCGGTCAGCGTGAAGGTCAATGTCTCGGTGGACTCGTTCAGGCCGTCGGTCGCAATGGCAACGGTGATGGTCTGGCTTTCGAGGGCGGTGAAACTCAGACGGCCATCGGTGTCGGCTCCGCTCACCACGTAGTCGCTGGCATCCACATTAACGTCGTCAATCGCCCAATCCACCGTGACCGTCGTTCCGGCTGCGGGCGCCATGCCGGTCAGGGCGACTGTGAACACCGCCGACTGGCCTTCAATGCGCGCGCTTTCATCCACGCTGACTTCGAGAACGTGCGGCGGGTCAATGTAGTTCACCGTCACATCCACCGCGTCGCCACCGCCGATGGTAACCGGGCCGCGGCCGGGGGCGGCGACGGTGGCCTCCCCAAGAGTCACGGTGAGAATCCTGCTGGCGCCTGCGCCAAGCGTCTGGTCGTCCGGAATCATCAGCGCAATCACGCCTGAGGTCTCGCCCGCGGCGATGGTAATCTGGCCGGTGGTGGCGCCGGGGAGCATGGCGGTGCCGCCGACTTCGTACGGCACGGTCACCACGCCCGCGCTGGCTTTGGGCAGGGTGACGGTGAAACGCGCCGTCTGCCCCTCCATCACCGTCGGCGGCGCGGCAATGGCGACGGTGATGGCGTCGTTGTCAACGATGTCAACGGACGTCTGACTGCCATTGACTGAAATCTCCACCGCGCCCGCTTCGTCCGGGGCGTCCAGATTGCTCACTTCAACAATGCGGAACGTGACCGTTTCGGTGCTTTCGTTCAGATCGTCGTCCACGATTGTTATATTCTCCACATCGGGAATCCCTGCGAGACTGAAAGCCTCCCCGTGGACTGTGCTGTCGATAAGAGTGCCGCCCTGGAAAACGCTCCACGCCAGTCTGCTTGTGACTCGGCGCGTCCGAGTGCCCCCTATTTCCATCACAGTGCCGGGGCCGCTGATGTCCGTGTCCATGTCGGCGGAGTTGGCGCCGCTGCCGACCATTTCCCAGATCACGGTGAAGTCACCCGCCCTCGGCAGGCCGCTTCTGGACGAGTTCGCGCTCACGCCCGCGGAAAGCCTGAAAGGTTGGCGCTCAGCCTCCGTGTCATTCTCGGATACCGTCGCGGCGTTTCTGGTGACCAGCAACCGCACGGGGTCGTTGGGGCCGGTGATGGTCGTGTCCAGCCTCGGCTGCCTCAATTCCGTCTCCGGGTCCGCAATGGCCAGACTCAGACTCACCGAAAACTCCTCGGCGCGCTCAAACGCACCGTCACTCACAATCCCCAAACCAATACTCTGCACGGCCTCATCGCTGCCGTTGGTTGTGCCCGCCGGGAATACCACCGTCCCCACGCTCGTCGAAAAGTCCGACAACTCCGCCGGATTGGCGCTGGCAACATCGGTCGTAACACTCCAGTTCACTGCAATCGTTGTCATCAACGGCCGGGACTGCGGTATGCTCAATGTCAGCGTGTAGGTGGAGACGCCGCCTTCCTCCACCGTGGCCGGCCCGGCAACGGTGATCACGCGCGACGCCGTCGAGTTCGCCGGTATCGTGACCTCCGCCGTGTCAGTCGTGCCAATGCGAATCGGATAGTCGCTCACCGGACTTTGCACGCCGGTCAGACTGACCGTCATCGTTTCCGTTGCTTCCAGCGTCCTGTCGGAACGCACGGAGATGGCAAGGGTGGCCGTGTTCACTACGAAATCGAAACCAACGCGGGGGGCGGGAATCGTCACCGTGCCGGTGCTGCGGCCGGTGTAGTCGTCGCCGGCGTCAACGTCGCCGCCGATGGCATAAGTCACCACCGTGTCCGTTATCGGAATGGCGCCCGCCAGTGTGACCACGAAAGGAGCGGTGGCGCCTTCCAACACGGTTTGCGTCTGCGCCGCAATCGACGCGGTCAGCCGATCGCTTGCGGCGATGGTCCAGGTTTGCGAATCAACGTTGACGGTGAAATCACCGTGGGCGCCGATGATGGAATAGGGCTCGTCGGGGTCGTCAACGATGGTAGCCTGGTCGCCGCGCGCGATACTCACCGCAAATACCTCGTCCGGCCCGTTGAAGTTGTCATTCAGAAGGGGGATTGGAATCATGCCGGAGTTTGTGCCGGTGGCGAATTGGAATATGTCATGGCCTCGCGATGGAATCCGGAGATCAGGAAAGGTATGACTGCCGATAAATGCCGCAGCCTGGCCAGCGAAAAGCCTCGCGCCAAATCTATTGCGTGAGCTATCAACCGTGTCGGGGTCGCCGTCCCGACGAATGATGACCGGAACCGTCAGGACGCGGGTCAAGGTGGCGCCGAAATCCAGCCGAACCACAGCATGGGTCGTGTTCGGCATCGCCGGTGTCCCAAGATCTTCCTCATTCAGCGGCACGTCGCCACCGCCGCTCATCGTGATGACCAGCGGGTCGCGGTCGGTGATGTTAACGAAGGCGGAAGAGCTTATGGCGGGAATCTCGGCGATGCCTGCGGGCCGGACGTCGGTCAGCGTGAAGGTCAATGTCTCGGTGGACTCGTTCAGTCCGTCGGTTGCAATGGCAATGGTGACGAGCTGGCTGCCGGTGGCGGTGAAACTCAGACGGCCGTCGGCGCCGACTCCGCTCACCACGTAGTCGCTGTCATCCACAACACCGCTAATATTCCAAGCCACCGTTACCGACGTTCCGTCTGCGGGCGCCATGCCGGTCAGGGTGACTGCGAACGTCGCCGTCGCGCCTTCTGCGATCTCGGCTTCATCCTCGCTGATGACCGCAAAGCGCGCCGGGTCAGCGTAGTTCACCATCACAGTCGCCTCCCCACTACCGCCGATGATGGCAACCGGGCCGCGGCCGGGGGCGGCGACGGTGACATTCCCAAGAGTCACGGTGAGAGTCGCGCTGGCGCCATCGCCAAGCGTGTGGTCGGCCGGAATCATCAGCGCAATCTCGCCCGTGGTACTGCCCGCGGCAATCATGATTTCGCCGTTGTTGGCGTCGGTGACCATGGCGGAGCCAGTGACTGCGTACGGCACTGTCACCGCGCCCGCGCTGGCTTTGGGCAGGGTGACGGGGAAACGCGCCGTCTGCCCCCCCACCGCCGTCGGCGGCGCGGCAATGCCGACGGTGATGGCGTCGTTATCGGTAATGGTAATGGACGTCTGACTGACTTCAATCTCCACCGAGTCCGCTTCGCCCGGGGCGTCCAGACCACTCACATCAACAATGCTAAACGTCATCATTTCGTTGCTTTCGTTCAGCTCGTCGTCCACGAATAGTAAAGCGCTCACATTGGTACTCTCTGCGAAGCGGCGGTCACCAGCGACGACGAGGTTGGCAGTGGTATTGATATAGCTCCACAATATCGTCTCTGTATCCCGGCGCGTCCGAGTGTCCCCTATTGCCGTCACAGTGCCGGGGCCGCTGATGTCCGTGTCCATGTCGGCGGGGTGGTCGCCGCTGCCGACCATTTCCCAGGTCACGGTGAAGCCACCCTCAGTCGGCAGGCCGCCTTGGTCCTCGTTCACGTACGCATAAAGCCCGAAAGGCGGACTAGTTAAACTTTCGTCTCTACTGACGCCTGATCTGACGACAGCCAACTGCACGGCGTCGTTGGGACCGGTGATGGTCGTGTCCAGCCTCGACTGCAGAAATTCCGTGTCCGCGTCCGCACTGACCAGAGTCACCGAAAACTCCTCGGCGCCCTCAAACGCACCGTCATCCACGATCCCCAAATTAATACTCTGCACGGCCCCCGCGCCGCCGTTGGCTGTGCCCATCGGGAATACCACCGTCCCCATGCTCGTCAAAAAGTCCGACAACTCCGCCGGATTGCCGCTGACACCATCGGTCGTAATACTCCAGCTCACTGTAATGTCCGACATCAACGGCTCAAGCTCAGGTATTCCCAATGTCAGCGTGTAAGCGGGGGCGGCGCCTTCCGCCACCTCGTCCGGCCCGACAGCGCTGATACTATAGATTGCCGTCGTGTTCGCCGGTATCGTGACCTCCGCCGTGTTGGTAGTGCCAATGTCAATCCGATAGTCGCTCCCCGGACTTTGCACGCGGTCCAGCGTGACCGTCATCGTTTCCTCTCCTTCCGCCATCCTGTCGGAAAGCACGGAGATGACAACGGTGCCCGTGTTCACTCTGGCGGGAAGCCTTAACCTGCCGGTGTTGCTGTCGGCGTAGTCGTCGGCGTCAACGCCGCCGCCGATGGTATAGGCCAACACCGTGTCCGTTGTCGGCACGGCGCCCGTCAGCAGGACCGGGAAAGAAGCGGCGGTGCCTTCCGCCACGGTTTGCGTCGCCGCCGCAATCATCGCGGTCAGCGGATCGCTTGCGGCGATGGTCCAGGTTTGCGAATCAACGACGACTTCGGGAACACCGTAGGCGCCGGTGATGGCAGCGACGCCGCCATCAATCTCCGCCACAATAATCTCCTCTGGCTCGTTTCTGTTGTTATTAATAACGGGGACTGGAACCCGGCCGACGTTTGTGCCGGCGGCGAAATTGAACAGGGTAGAGGAGGCCCGCGCCCGGATGAAAGGATGAAAGAACTGTCTCCCCCAATCCTCTCCGTGGTCAGGCGCTGTTAGAAGCCTGACTCCACCAAACCTATGCGGAATCGCGGCCGGATTCTCCACGCCGGGGTTCTGATAAACGATGAGCGGAACCCGCAGGGTGCGGGTCAACGTGGCGCCGAAATTCAGCTGAACCACAATCTGGTCCGTGCTCGGAGCATCCCCGGTCCCAAACTCTTCCTCATCCAAATCCTCGACGCCACCGCTCATCGTGATGACCAGCGGGTCGCTCGGGGCGATGTCAACGGTGGTGCTTGCGGTGAGAATGCCGGCGAGGCCTGCGGAACTGTCATCAATCAGCGTGAAGATCAATGTCTCGGTGGACTCGTTCAGCCCGTCGGCTGCAATGCCAACGTCAACGGTCTGGCTTTCGAGGGCGCTGAAACGCAGACTGCGGGCGGCGGCGGCTCCGCTCAACGTGTAGTCGCGGGCATCCACATTTTCGCCGCCAATACGCCAACCCACCGTTACCTCCGTTCCGTCTGCGGGCGGCGTGCTGCCGGTCAGGACGACTGTGAACTGCGCCGTGTCGCCTTCACTGTGCATGCTTTCATTCATGCTGACTGCGAAAACGTACGGCGTGCTAACGTAGTTCACCGTCACATCCGCCGAACTGCCGCCGGTGACCGTGCCGCCGCCGGGGGCGGCGGCGGCGCCCTCATCAAGAGTCACGGTGAGGGTCTCGGAGTCGCCTGCGTTCAGTATCACGTTGCCCGGAATCATCAGCGCAATCACGCCTGATGTCCCGCCCGCGGCGATTGTGATCCGGCCATTGTTGGCGTCGGTGGGCATGGCGGCCACACCGCTGACTGTGTACGGCACTGTCACCACGCCCGCGCTGGCGGTGTCCAGGGTAACGGCGAAACGCACCGTCTGCCCCTCGATCACCGTCGCCGGCGTCGGCGCGGCAATGCTGGCGGTGATGGGGTTTTCGTCGGTCACCTCCACCGAGGCGCTGGCGCCGCCGGAGGCGTAAGCAATCCCGCCGAGAGGGATCGAAGTGCGCAGACCGTCGGGACCAGGCGGCGCGCCGGTCAGGGTCAATGTCTCGCTGGCCTCGTTCAGGCTGTCGCCAATCAGGTTCACGGTGACCGAAGCAGCTGCGAACTCTGTCCCCGCAAGCAGACGCACGAGGCCGCCAGTGGCGCCGGCAGTGAAGCCGAAAGGCTCTGACCCTGTTCCCCTGCTGATAGTGAACTCGGTGGCGTCCAAACCGCTCACGGTGAACGGCACAAGCACATTTAGAGCATTTGAGTAGTCAATAAGACGACGATCGAGGCTGACGGTGAAAGTGGCGTTGGCCGTTTCACCCACCATCGCCATCGTGTCACTGTCACGGGCGATGGTTACAACGATGGTGTCGTCGTCGAGGATGGTGACCTGGAGCGGGGCGGGCAGCGCAACGCCGCCAACGGCGTCAACGGCGCTGGCGCCCTCACCCCCCACGCCGAAGTAGAGCCTGAACCTCTCGGCGCCCTCGTTGAAAGTGTCCTGGCCCGTTTGGACTGCGAAGGTCTGCCTCGTGTCATCGGTGGCGGCGGCGAATCGCAGGCCGCCGTTGGTGGCGCCCGTGAAGTCAACGCTGTCGGTGCCGTCGTGGGCAATCGCCCAACTGACCACAATGTCGGCGATAATGTTCGCCGGGCCGGTGCGCTCCAGTGTGTACATGACAGTCGCGCCTTCGGTGGTGCTCGCAATCGGGTTGACGAGGGCAAAGGTCTGCATGGGGTCGAGGTAGTTGACCGTCACCGATGTGCTGTTGTTCGGGGCCTCGGCCGCGGCCACCACGCCGCCAAGCGGGCCAGCGGTGATTTCGCCGAGGGTGACGGTCAACGTGCCGGTGCCGTTGTCGCGGCTGTCGGCCGAAATCCCCAGCACGATTTCGCCGACGGTGGCGCCGCGCGAGATGGTGGTCTGGCCGGTGGTGGCGTCGGTGACGGCGTCGCCGGACACCGTGTAATGCACGGTCTGTTCGCCCTCCGATGTGCCGTCCAGGGTGACGGTGAATACCACCGACCGGCCTTCGTTCACCGAAGCCGGGCGCGGAGCGCTGATGCGAGCGGTGCGGGGGTCGTTGTCAACTATCGTGTAGATTTGCGGCGAGCCGCGGACGGTGACCTTTCCCAGGGGGCCAATAATTCGGCCTCTATTTTCTGGCAATACTGCCAGAAACGTCTCGTCCGGCTCGTTTAGATTGTCGTCGGCGATGACGTTGAGGCTGATTTGGCCATTGGTGCTGCCGGCGGGAATATCAAAATGGGTTACTCCGATCCGTCCTCGCAGATGGGTAGGGGGAGCCTCGGACAGCCAATCGGTTCCGATGTCAAAATCACCGCCAAGGTTGCTCGTCGCATCAACCGTGCTGTCGTCACCGTCCTCCTGAATAAGGAACGGGGTAGTCAGCTTGCGAGACAGCGTTTCGTTGAAGGCCAGATTGACTGTAGGGAATGTCGCCTCCGACACCCGGCCGCCACCGCTCAACGTGATGACCAGCTCGCTCTGGGCGATGACAACGCTGGCGCTGGCGGTGAGAATGTCGGCGATGCCTGTGGGACTGACTCCGGTCAGCGTCAAGGTCAATGTCTCGGTGGACTCGTTCAGCCTGTCGTCTGCAATGCCAACGGTGATGGTCTGGCTGCCGGTGGCGGTGAAACTCAGACGGCCGTCGGTGTCGTCTCCGCTCAACGCGTAGTCGCCGGCATCCACATTAACGCCGCCAATCGCCCAATCCACCGCGACCGGCGTTTCGGCTGCGGGCATTCTGCCGGTCAGGGCGACTGTGAACACCGCCGACTGGCCTTCAATGCGCGCGCTTTCATCCACGCTGACCGCGAAAAAGCTCGCCGAGTCAATGTGGTCCACCGTCACCGAGTCGCTGCCGCTGATGGTGGTAACCGGGCCGCGGCCGGGGGCGGCGACGGTGACATTCCCAAGGGTCACGGTGAGGGTCGCGGTGTCGCCAGCGTCAAGCATCAAGTTGCCCGGAATCATCAGCGCAATCTCGTCCGTGGTACTGCCCGCGGCGATTGTGATCTGGCCGGCGGTGGCGCCGGGGAGCATGGCGGTGCCGCCGACTGTGTACGGCACTGTCACCACGCCCGCGCTGGCGCGGTCCAGGGTGACGGTGAAAAGCGCCGTCTGCTCCTCCGCCGCCGTCGCCGGCGCGAGAATGCTGACGCCGATGGCGTCGTTATCGTTAATGGCAATGGACGTCTGACTGACTTCAATCTCCACCGCGCCCGCTTCGCCCGGGGCGTCCAGACCGCTCACACTAACAATGCTAAACGTCATCGTTTCGGTGCTTTCGTTCAGATCGTCGTCCACGAATAGTAAAGCGCTCACATTGGTACTCTCTGCGAACTGGCGGTCACCAGCGACGACGAGGTTGGCAGTGCTATTGATATAGCTCCACAATATCGTCTCTGTATCCCGGCGCGTCCGAGTGCCCCCTATTTCCGTCACAGTGCCGGGGCCGCTGATGTCCGTGTCCACGTCGGCGTGGTGGTCGCCGCTGCCGACCACTTCCCAGGTCACGGTGAAGCCACCCTCAGTCGGCAGGCCGCTTTGGTCCTGGTGCACGTACGCATAAAGCCCGAAAGGCGGACTAGTCAAACTTTCGGGTCTATTGGTGCCTGCTCTGACGGCAATCAACTGCACGGCGTCGTTGGGTCCGGTGATGGTCGTGTCCAGACTCGACTGCCTCACTTCCGTGTTCGAGTCCACAATGGCCAGACTCACCGAAAACTCCTCGGCGCGCTCAAACTCACCGTCAGCCACGATCCCCACACCAATACTCTGTACGGCCTCCGCGCTGCCGTTGGCTGTGCCCGCCGGGAATACCACCGTCCCCATGCCCGCCGAAAAGTCCGACAACTCCGCCGGATTGGCGCTGGCAGCATCGGTCGTAATACTCCAGTTCACTGTAAGATCCGACGTCAACGGCTCAAGCGCAGGTATTTTCAATGTCAGCGTGTGAGTGGAGACGCCGCCTTCCGCCACCGCGGCCGGCCCGGCAACGGTGATGATGCGCGACGCCGTCGTGTTCGCCGGGATCGTGACCACCGCCGAGGCAGTATCCACGTTAATCAGATATTCGCTCCCCGGACTTTGCACGCCGGTCAGCATGACCGTCATCGTTTCCGTTGCTTCCAGCATCCTGTCGGGACGCACGGGGATGGTAAGGGTGGCCGTGTTCACTACGCGCCCGACAGTGGTGGGAATCGTCACCGTGCCGGTGCTGCGGCCGGTGTAGTCGTCGCCGGCGTCAACGTCGCCGGCGATGGCATAAGTCAACACCGTGTCCGTTGCCGGCACGGCGCCCGCCAGTGTGACCGTGAAAGCAGCGGTGGCGCCTTCCTCCACGGTTTGCGTCTGCGCCGCAATTGACGCGGTCAGCGGATCGCTTGCTTCGATGATCCAGGTTTGCGACGCAACGGCGACGATGGGAACACCGTGGGCGCCGATGATGCTATCGATAGTCACCGCAAATGCCTCCTCTCGCTCGTTTAGAGGGAGGTCGTCGTTATAAACGGGGAGTGGAATCTGACCGGTACTTGTGCCGATGGCGAAGTTGAACAGGGGCGAGGCTGCCTGCGGGGTTACGTACCGAGGATTGCCATCGCTGGCAAACCAATTATTTCCAATGCTGAATGTACGCCCGAGCGACCCTGGATCAGGATCAAACGTGTCGAGGTTGCCGTCCCGCTGAATGGAGACCCGAACCGTCAGGACGCGGATCAACGTGGCGCCGAAATCCAGCTGAACCACGCCCGCGCCCGTGCCCGGCATCGGCGGAGTCCCCGCAATCCCAAGAAATTCCTCATTCAGCCTCTGGCCGCCGCTCATCGTGATGACCAGCGGGTCGCCATCAACGATGTTAACGGAGACGATGCCACCGCCGGAGAGAATCTCGGCGGCGCCTGCGGGCTGGGCGTCGGTCAGCGTGAAGCTCAATGTCTCGGTGGGCTCGTTCAGGCCGTCGGCTGCAAGGGCAACGGCGATGGTCTGGCTGCCGATGGCGGTGAAACTCAGACGGCCGTCGGTGTCGTCTCCGCTCACCACGTAGTCGCTGTCATCCCCAGTACCGCCAATATTCCAACCCACCGTTACCGACGTTCCGTCTGCGGGCGCCATGCCGGTCAGGGTGACTGTGAACGTCGCCGTCGCGCCTTCCTCGACATTGCCGTCTCCATCCACCGTGACCTCGAGAAGGTGTGGCGTATCAACGTAGTCCACCGTCACCGAGTCGCTGCCGCTGATGGTGGTAACCGGGCCGCGGCCGGGGGCGGCGACGGTGACATTCCCAAGGGTCACGGTGAGGGTCGCGGTGTCGCCAGCGTCAAGCATCAAGTTGACCGGAATCATCAGCGCAATCTGGCGCGTGGTCTCGCCCGCGGGAATCGTGATTTCGCCGTTGTTGGCGTCGGTGGCCATGGCGTCGCCAGTGACTGCGTACGGCACTGTCACCACGCCCGCGCTGGCGTGGTCCAGGGTGACGGTGAAAAGCGCCGTCTGCTCCTCCGCCGCCGTCTCCGGCGCGAGAATGCTGACGCCGATGGCGTCGTTATCGGCAATGGCAATGGACGTCTGACTGACTTCAATCTCCACCGCGCCCGCTTCGCCCGGGGCGTCCAGACCGCTCACACTAACAATGCTAAACGTCATCGTTTCGGTGCTTTCGTTCAGATTGTCGTCCACGAATAGTAAAGCGCTCACATTGGTACTCTCTGCGAACTGGCGGTCACCAGCGACGACGAGGTTGGCAGTGCTATTGATATAGCTCCACAATATCGTCTCTGTATCCCGGCGCGTCCGAGTGTCCCCTATTTCCGTCACAGTGCCGGGGCCGCTGATGTCCGTGTCCACGTCGGCGGGGTGGTCGCCGCTGCCGACCACTTCCCAGGTCACGGTGAAGCCACCCTCAGTCGGCAGGCCGCTTTGGTCCTGGTGCACGTACGCATAAAGCCCGAAAGGCGGACTAGTCAAACTTTCGGGTCTATTGGTGCCTGATCTGACGGCAATCAACTGCACGGCGTCGTTGGGGCCGGTGATGGTCGTGTCCAGCCTCGACTGCAGAAATTCCGTGCCCTCGTCCGCACTGACCAGAGTCACCGAAAACTCCTCGTCGCGCTCAAACTCCCCGTCAGCCACGATCCCCAAATCAATACTCTGCACGGCCCCCGCGCTGCCGTTGGCTGTGCCCGCCGGGAATACCACCGTCCCCATGCTCGTCAAAAAGTCCGACAACTCCGCCGGATTGCCGCTGACACCATCGGTCGTAATACTCCAGTTCACTGTAAGATCCGACGTCAACGGCTCAAGCTCCGGTATTCCCAATGTCAGCGTGTAAGCGGGGGTGGTGCCTTCCGCCACCTCGTCCGGCCCGGCAGCGCTGATACTATAGACCGCCATCGTGTTCGCCGGTATCGTGACCACCGCCGAGGTAGTATCCACGTTAATCGGATATTCTCTCCCCGGACTTTGCACGCCGGTCAGACTGAGCGCCATCGTTTCCGTTGTTTCCATCGTACTATCGAGATTCACGGAGATGGCAAAGGTGGCCGTGTTCACTACGCCGAGAGTGGCGGGAATCGTCACCGTGCCGGTGCTGCGGCCGGTGTAGTCGCTGGCGTCAACGTCGCCGGCGATGGCATAAGTCAACACCGTGTCCGCCGATGGTCTGGCGCCCGCCAGTGTGACCACGAAAGCAGCGGTGGAGCCTTCCTCCACGGTTTGCGTCTGCGCCGCAATCGACGCGGTCAGCGGATCGCTTGCTTCGATGATCCAGGTTTGCGACGAATCGGTGGCGGGGGGAACACCGTGGGCGCCGATGATGCTGCCGATAGTCACCGCAAATGCCTCCTCTCGCTCGTTTATAGGGAGGTCGTCGTTATAAACGGGGAGTGGAATCTGACCGGTACTTGTGCCGATGGCGAAGTTGAATATGTCCGTGCCAAGTGCGGAGCGGGCGTACCGAGAGCCGATGAGGGGAAGCCAATCCGCTCCAAGAGAAAATACACTCCCGAACGCGGGCGGCGGATCAAACGTGTTGGGGTTGCCGTCCTGCTGAATGAAGAGCCGAACCGTCAGGGCGCGGGTCAACGTGGCGCCGAAATCCAGCTGAACCACGCCCGCGCCCGTGCCCGGCATCGGCTCCATATCACCCTCCCCCTGAACCCCGAGAAATTCCTCATTCAGCCTCTGGCCGCCGCTCATCGTGATGACCAGCGGGTCGCTCGGGGCGATGACAACGCCGGCGCTGGCGGTGAGAATGCCGGTGAGGTCTGTGGGACTGGCGTCGGTCAGCGTGAAGGTCAATGTCTCGGTGGACTCGTTCAGGCCGTCGGTTTCAATGGCAACGGTGATGGTCTGGCTGGCGGTGGCGGTGAAACTCAGACGGCCGTCGGTGTCGTCTCCGCTCAACACGTAGTCGCGGTCATCCACATTAACGCCGTCAATCGCCCAATCCACCGTTACCGTCGTTCCGGCTGCGGGCATCCTGCCGGTCAGGGCGACTGTGAACACCGCCGTCGAGCCTTCCCCGCGCGCGCTTTCATCCACGCTGACCGCGAAAAGGTGCGGCGGGTCAATGTAGTTCACCGTCAAACTCGCCTCCTCACTACCGCTGGTGATGGCAGCCGGGCCGCGGCCGGGGGCGGCGACGGCGGCCTCCCCAAGAGTCACGGTGAGAGTCGCGCTGTCGCCTTCATGAAGCGTCCGGTTGGCCGGAATCATCAGCGCAATCTCGTCCGTGGTACTGCCCGCGGCGATGGCAATCTGACCGGTGGTGGCGCCGGGGAGCATGGCGGTGCCAGTGACTGCGTACGGCACTGTCACCTCGCCCACGCTGGCTTTGGCCAGGGTGACGGTGAAAAGCGCCGTCTGCTCCTCCGCCGCCGTCGCCGGCGCGCTAATGCCGACAGTGATGGCGTCGTTATCGTTAATGGCAATGGACGTCTGACTGACTTCAATCTCCACCGAGTCCGCTTCGCCCGGGGCGTCCAGACCGCTCACACTAACAATGCTAAACGTCATCGTTTCGGTGCTTTCGTTCAGATTGTCGTCCACGAATAGTAAAGCGCTCACATTGGTACTCTCTGCGAACTGGCGGTCACCAGCGACGACGAGGTTGGCAGTGGTATTGATATAGCTCCACAATATCGTCTCTGTATCCCGGCGCGTCCGAGTGCCCCCTATTTCCGTCACAGTGCCGGGGCCGCTGATGTCCGTGTCCACGTCGGCGTGGTGGTCGCCGCTGCCGACCACTTCCCAGGTCACGGTGAAGCCACCCTCAGTCGGCAGGCCGCTTTGGTCCTGGTGCACGTACGCATAAAGCCCGAAAGGCGGAGTAGGTAAACTTTCGTCTTTACTGGTGCCTGCTCTGACGGCAATCAACTGCACGGCGTCGTTGGGGCCGGTGATGGTCGTGTCCACACTCGACTGCCTCACTTCCGTGTTCGAGTCCACAATGGCCAGACTCACCGAAAACTCCTCGGCGCGCTCAAACTCACCGTCAGCCACGATCCCCACACCAATACTCTGCACGGCCTCCGCGCTGCCGTTGGCTGTGCCCGCCGGGAATACCACCGTCCCCATGCCCGCCGAAAAGTCCGACAACTCCGCCGGATTGGCGCTGGCAACATCGGTCGTAATATGCCAGCTCAGTGTAAGATCCGACGTCAACGGCTCAAGCGCAGGTATTTTCAATGTCAGCGTGTGAGTGGAGACGCCGCCTTCCGCCACCGCGGCCGGCCCGGCAACGGTGATGATGCGCGACGCCGTCGAGTTCGCCGGTATCGTGACCGCCGCCGTGTTATTAGTAGTGCTGATGTCAATCAGATATTCGCTCCCCGGACTTTGCACGCCGGTCAGCATGACCGTCATCGTTTCCGTTGCTTCCTGCATCCTGTCGGGACGCACGGGGATGCCAAGGGTGGCCGTGTTCACTACGAAAAGGCGACCAGCGGGAGGGGCGGGAATCGTCACCGTGCCGGTGCTGCGGCCGGTGGCGTCAACGTCGCCGCCGATGGCATAAGTCAACACCGTGTCTATTGTCGGAATGGCGCCCGCCAGTGTGACCGTGAAAGAAGCGGTGGCGCCTTCCTCCACGGTTTGCGTCTGCGCCGCAATTGACGCGGTCAGCTCATCGTTGGCGGCGATGGTCCAGGTTTGCGAATCAACGTTGACGGTGAAATTATCGTGGGCGCCGGTGATGGAATAGGGCTCGTCGGGGTCGTCAACGATGGTAGCCTGGCCGCCGCGCGCGATACTCACCGCAAATACCTCGCCCGGCTCGTTGAAGTCGTTATTAACAAGGGGGATTGGAATCATGCCGGAGTTTGTGCCGGCGGCGAATTGGAATAAGGGCCCGGTTTGCGCTGAGAGCAGGAGATTAGGAAAGGTATGACTGGGGAAAAATACCACATCACGGCCAGCGAAAAGCCTCGTGCCAAATCTATTGCGTGGGCTATCAAACGTGTCGGGGTCGCCGTCCACACGAATGATGACCGGAACCCTCAGTTCGCGGGTCAAGGTGGCGCCGAAATCCAGCCGAACCACAGCATGGGTCGTGCTCGGCGTCTCCGGTGTCCCAAGCTCTTCCTCATTCAGCGGCACGTCGCTACCGCCGCTCATCGTGATGACCAGCGGGTCGCTCGGGGCGATGTCAATGAAGACGACGCTACGGTCAACGCGAACATCAGCGGTGTCTCCGGGCTGGGCGTTGGACAGATCGACGGCAAATGGCTCTCGGCCCTCGTTCAGTCCGTCGGCTGGAATGTCAACAGTGACGGACTGGCTGCCGGTGGCGGTGAAACTCAGACGGCCGGTGACGCCGGCTCCGCTCACCACGTAGTCGCTGTCACCCTCCTGACCGCTAATCCTCCAATCCACCGTTGCCGGCGTTCCGTCTGCGGGCGCCGTGCCGGTCAGGGTGACTGTGAACGTCGTCGCCGCGCCTTCCAGGACAGTGTTGCCTCCTTCCAGCGAGATCTCGAAAAGGTGCAGCGTATCAACGTAGTCCACCGTCACCGAGTCGCTGCCGCTGATGGTAACCGGGCCGCGGCCGGGGGCGGCGACGGTGGCCTGCCCAAGGGTCACGGTGAGGGTCTCGGTGTCGCCAGCGCCAAGCCTGAAGTTGACCGGAATCATCAGCGCAATCTGGCGCGTGGTACTGCCCGCGGCGATTGTAATCTGGCCGGCGGTGGCGCCGGGGAGCATGGCGGTGCCGCCGACTTCGTACGGCACTGTCACCTCGCCCACGCTGGCGTGGTCCAGGGTGACGGTGAAAAGCGCCGTCTGCCCCTCCGCCGCCGTCTCCGGCGCGAGAATGCTGGCGCCGATGGCGTCGTTATCGGCAATGGCAATGGACGTCTGACTGGCTTCAATCTCCACCGAGTCCGCTTCGCCCGGGGCGTCCAGACCGCTCACTTCAAGAATGCGGAACGTGGCCGTTTCGGTGCTTTCGTTCAGATCGTCGTCCACGAATCTTAAAGCGGCCACAGTGGCACTCTCTGCGAACCGGCGGCTACCTTCGTCGGCGAGGGGGTTGGCAGGGTTATTGATATTGCTCCACAATATCGTCTCTGTCTGCCGGCGCGTCCGAATGCCCCCTATTGGCGTCACAGTGCCGGGGCCGCTGATGTCCGTGTCCATGTTGGCGGGGTGGTCGCCGCTGCCGACCATTTCCCAGGTCACGGTGAAGCCACCCTCAGTCGGCAGGCCGCCAGTCGGCAGGCCGCTTCGCTCCTTGTCCACGAGCGCATAAAGCCCGAAAGGCGGAGTAGGGAAACTTTCGTCTCTACTGACGCCTGCGCTGACGGCAGCCAACTGCACGGGGTTGTTGGGGCCGGTGATGGTCGTGTCCAGCCTCGGCTGCAGAAATTCCGTGTCCGCGTCCGGAGCGACCAGAGTCACCGAAAACTCCTCGTCGCGCTCAAACTCCCCGTCATCCGCGATCCCAAAACCAATACTCTGCACGGCCCCCGCGCTGCCGTTGGCTGTGCCCGCCGGGAATACCACCGTCCCCATGCTCGTCGAAAAGTCCGACAACTCCGCCGGATTGCCGCTGACACCATCGGTCGTAATACTCCAGCTCACTGTAATATCCGACATCAACGGCTCAAGCTCCGGTATGCTCATTGTCAGCGTGTAAGCGGGGGTGGTGCCTTCCGCCACCTCGTCCGGCCCGGCAGCGCTGATACTATAGACCGCCATCGTGTTCGCCGGTATCGTGACCGCCGCCGTGTTATTAGTAGTGCCAATGTCAATCAGATATTCGCTCCCCGGACTTTGCACGCCGGTCAGCCTGACCGTCATCGTTTCCGTTGTTTCCGCCATCCTGTCGGCAAGCACGGGGATGGCAAGGGTGGCCGTGTTCACTGTGCGCTGCAGAAGCAATGGTGTTCTCAAGCTCCTGATGTAGTTGACCGTCACCGTGCCGGAGCCGGGGCCGGTGTAGTCGCTGGCGTCAACGTCGCCGCCGATGCTATAGGTCAACACCGTGTCCGTTGTCGGCGTGGCGCCCGCCAGTGTGACCACGAAAGAAGCGGTGTTGCCTTCCTCCACGGTTTGCGTCTGCGCCGCAATAGACGCGGTCAGCGGATCGTTTGCGGCGATGGTCCAGGTTTGCGAATCAACGTTGACGGTGAAATTACCGTGGGCGCCGGTGATGTTATAGGGCTCGTTGGGGTCAAGGCGGACGCCATCATTGCCGCGCCCGATACTCGCCGCAAATACCTCCTCCGGCTCGTTGAGGATGTTATTAACAGTGGGGATTGGAATCGTGCCGACGTTTGTGCCAGGGCCTAATTGGAATACGGGCCTGGCTCGAAATGGGCGAAGATAGCTATTCCCGTCCTCACCAGCCCATGACGCAACACTGCCAAAACCATGGGTAAATCTATGCTGCTCGGAGATCGTATCAAACGTGTCGGGGTCGCCGTCCCGATGAACGACGATCGGAACCGTCAGGACGCGGGTCAACGTGGCGCCGAAATCCAGCCGAACCACAACCGAGGTCGTGTTCAGCATCTCCACAGACCCAAGATCTTCCTCATTCAGCCGCCCGCCGCCGCTCATCGTGATGACCAGCGGGTCGCCATCGACGATGGCAACGGCGGCGCTGGCGGCGAGAGTGCCGGCAAGGCCTGCGGGCTGGGCGTTGGTCAGCGTGAAGGTCAATGTCTCGGTGGGCTCGTTCAGCCCGTCGGCTGCAAGGGCAACGGTGAAGAGCGAGCTGCCGGTGACGGGGAAACTCAGACGGCCGTCGGTGTCGGCTCCGCTCAACGCGTAGTCGCTGGCATCCACATCACCGCCAATCTCCCAATCCACCGTTACCGGCCTTCCGGCTGCGGGCGCCATGCCGGTCAGGGAGACTTTGAACTGCGCCGTCTCGCCTTCCCTGTGCGTGCTTTCATCCACGCTGACTGCGAAAACGTGCGCCGTATCAATGTAGTTCACCGTCACATCCGCACTGGGGCTGCTGATGGTGACCCCGCCGTGGCCGGGGGCGGCGACGGTGCCCTCATCAAGAGTCACGGTGAGGGTCTCGGAGTCGCCTGCGTTCAGTATCGCGCTGCCCGGAATCATCAGCACAATCTCACCCGTGGTACTGCCCGCGTCGATTGTAATCCGGCCATTGTTGGCGTCGGTGGGCATGGCGGTCGTGCCGCTGGTTGTGTACGGCACTGTCACCACGCCCGCGCTGGCGGTGTCCAGGGTAACGGGGAAACGCACCGTCTGCCCCTCGGCCACCGGCGCCGGCGTCGGCGCGGCAATGCTGGCGGTGATGAGGTCGTTTTCGTCGGTCACCTCCACCGAGGCGCTGTCGCCGCCGTCGGCGTAAACAATCCCGCCGAGAGGAATCGAAGTGCGCAGACCGTCGGGACCAGGCGGCGCGCCGGTCAGGGTCAATGTCCTGCTGGGCTCGTTCAGGTTGTTGCCAACCAGGTTCACGGTGACCCGAGCATCTGCGTAAGTTGACCTCCAAAGCAGATGCACGATGCCGCCAGTGGTGCCGGCAGTAAGGTCGAAAAACCCTGTTCCCTTGCTGATGGTGAACTCGGTGGCGTCCAAACCGCTCACGGTGAACGGCACAAGCACATCTAGATTACTTATGTAGCTTATCTGGTCAATAAACTGACGATCGAGGCGGACGGTGAAATCGGCGCTGGCCGTTTCACCCACCATCGCCATCGTGCCACTGTCACGGGCGATGATTACAACAATGGTGTCGTCGTCGAGGATGGTGACCTGGAGCGGGGCGGGCAGCGCAACGCCGCCAACGGCGCTGGCGCCCTCATCCGCCACGCCGAAGCGGAGCCTGAACCTCTCGTCGCCCTCGTTGCGAGTGTCCTGGCCCGTTTGGACTGCGAAGGTCTGGCTCGTGTCATCGGTGGCGGCGGCGAAGGTCAGGATGCCGTTGGTGGCGCCCGTGAAGTCAACGCTGTCGGTGCCGTCGTAGGCAATCGCCCAACTGACCACAATGTCGGTGGTAATGTCCGCCGGGCCGGTGCGCTCCAGTGTGTACAGGACAGCCGCGCCTTCGGTGGTGCTCGTAATCGGGTTGACGAGGGCAAAGGTCTGCATGGGCGCGAGGTAGTTGACCGTCACCGATGCGCTGTTGTTCGGGGCCTCGGCCGCGGTCACCACGCCGCCACGCGGGCTGGCGGTGATTTCGCCGAGGGTGACGGTCAAGGTGCCGGTGCCGCTGTCGCGGCTGTCGGCCGAAATCCTCAGCACGATTTCGCCGACGGTGGCGCCGGGCAAGATGGTGGTCTGGCCGGTGGTGGCGCCGGCGACGGCGTCGCCGGACACCGTGTAATGCACGGTCTGTTCGCCCTCCGATGTGCCGTCCAGGGCGACGGTGAATACCACCGACTGACCTTCGTTCACCGAAGCCGGGCGCGGAGCGCTGATGCGAGCGGTGCGGGGGTCGTTGGCGGCGATGGTCCAGGTTTGCGGCGAGCCGCGGACGGTGAAATCACCGTGGGCGCCGATGATGGAATAGGGATCGTCGGGGTCAATGCTGATAGCAAATGGGCCGCGCCCGATACTCACCGCAAATACCTCGTCCGGCCCGTTGACGTTGTCATTCAGAAGGGGGATTGGAATCATGCCGGAGTTTGTGCCGGTGGCGAATTGGAATATGTCATGGCCTCGCGATGGGACCAGGAGATTAAAAAAGGAAAGACCGTTGAAAAATGCCACATCCCCGCCAGCGAAAAGGCGGGAGCCAAATCTAGTGCGTGAGCTATCAAACGTGTCGGGGTCGCCGTCCCGATGAATGATGACCGGAACCCTCAGACCGCGGGTCAAGGTGGCGCCGAAATCCAGCCGAACCACAGCATGGGTCGTGTTCGGCATCGCCGGTGTCCCAAACTCTTCCTCATCCAGCGGCACGTCGCTACCGCCGCTCATCGTGATGACCAGCGGGTCGCTTTGGGCGATGTCAACGGTGGCGCCTGCGGAGAGAAGGATGGCGGCGCCTGCGGGCGTGACTTCGGTCAGCGTGAAGGTCAATGTCTCGGTGGGCTCGTTCAGCCCGTCGTCTGCAATGTCAACGGTGATGGTCTGGCTGCCGGTGGCGGTGAAACTCAGACGGCCGTCGGTGTCGGCTCCGCTCAACACGTAGTCGCTGGCATCCACATTACCGCCAATCTCCCAATCCACCGTGACCGGCGTTGCGGCTGCGGGCGCCACGCCGGTCAGGGCGACTGTGAACACCGCCGTATCGCCTTCCCTGCGCGCGCTTTCATCCACGCTGACTTCGAGAACGTACGGCGTGGCAACGTAGTTCACCGTCACAGCCGCCGAGTTGTCACCTCCTACTATGACGACATGGCCTTGGCCGGGGGGGGCGGCGTTGGCCTCATCAAGAGTCACGACGAGGATATCGAAGGCGCCTGCGTTCAGTATCGCGTTGCTCGGAATCATCAGCGCAATCTCGCCCATAGTCGTGCCCGCGGCAATCGTGATTCGGCCATTGTTGACGTCGGTGGGCATGTCGTCCGTGCCGCTGACTGTGTACATCACTGTCACCACGCCCGCGCTGGCGCGGTTCAGGGTAACGGGGAAACGCACCGTCCGCCCCTCGGCCACCGTCGCCGGCGTCGGCGCGGCAATGCTGGCGATGATGAGGCCGTCGTCGTCGATCACCCCCACCGAGGCGCTGTCGCCGCCGTCGGCGTAAGCAATCCTGCCGAGAGGGCGCGAAATGTGCAGACCATCGGGACCAGGCGGCGCACCGGTCAGGGTCAATGTCCTGTTGATCGCGTTCAGGCTGTCGCCAATCAGGTTCACGGTGACGGTAACAGGGGGGAAAGTCATCTCATCCCCGGTCACCAGCACGATGCCGCCAGCGGCGGTGGCAGAGACTGACCGGGACTCGAGGATGGTGAACCCGGTGGCGTCCAGACCGCTCACGGTGAACGGCACGTGCACACCTAAATCACTTGTAAAAAAGTTATCAGCATCCGCATTGATGCTGACGGTGAAAGTGGCGCTGGCCGCCTCACTCACCGTAGCCGGCGTGTCACTGCCACGGGCGATGGTTACAAGGACGGTGTCGTTGTTGTCGGCGGGGATGGTGACCCTGAGCGGGGCGGGCAGCGCAACGCCTGGATTGGCGTCGGCCCCGTCCCCAAGGTAGAAGCGGATACTGAACCTCTCGGCGCCCTCGTTGAGATTGTCCTGGGCCGTATGTACGGTGAAGAACTCGCGCAGCATGGTGCGGAATTCCAGGACGCCGTCGGTGGCGCCCGTGAAGTCGCTGCTTGCGGTGTCGTCGTGGACAATCTCCCAATGGACATCAAGGTCGGCGAGGGCACTGGCCTCCATGCCCACCGCGGCGCGATCCAGTGCGTAAGTGTTAGCCGCGCCTTCGGGGATGGTCGTGATGCCCGAGGGGTTGAAGAGGGTGAAACGCTGCCTGAGATTGAGGTCGTTGACCGTCACCGATGCGCTGTTGTCCGGAGCCTCGGCCACGGTCACCACGCCGCCGTTTTGTCCGGCGGCGGTGATTTCTTCGAGGGTGACGGTCAACGTTCTGGTGCCGATGTCGCTGCTGTCAACCGGAATCCCCAGCACGATTTCGCCGCTGGTGGCGCCGTACGGGATGGTGATCTGGCCGCTGTTGGGGTCGGTGGTGTCGGCGCCGGCCACCGTGTAACGCACAGTCTGTTCGCCCTCCAATCTGGCGTTCGAGTCGAATCTGTCGTGCAGGGTGACGGGGAACACCACCGACCGGCCTTCGTCCACCGAAGCCTGGCTCGGAGCGCTGATGCGAGCGCTGATGGGGTCGTCGTCCTCTATCGTGTAGGTTTGCGGCGAGCCTTCGATGGTGACATCGCCGTAGGCGCCAACAACCGTTGAACTCTCTAACACTGCCAGAAACGTCTCGTCCGGCTCGTTTCGATCGTCGTTGCTGATGAAGTTGAGGCTGATTTGGCCATTGGTGCTGCCGGCGGGAAAATTAAATTGGCTCGGAACTCCTCGCAGAATGAGAGGGGGAGTCGCGAGCTGCCAACCGGGTCTGATAAAAAAATCCCGGCCCCGGAAGGTCGCATTAGCCGTGTCGGGGTCTTTGTCCTCGAGAAGGAAGATTCCGGCATTCAGCTCGCGAGACAGCGTTGCGCTGAAGTCCAGATTGATTGTAGGGAATGTGTTCTCCGGGAAACTGTCGCCACCGCTCAACGTGATGGTGAGGGGATCGTCGTCGCGGATGGTAAATAGCGCCGCAGCCTGGTGCGTCACGCCGGCGCCACCGCTGGTGCCGATCATGAAGGTCTCCGTGTCCTCGTTCAGGTTGTCGCCGATGATTGTGATGGTGAAGTCCACAGTACTTCGGGCGGCGTCAAAGGTGACGGATGCCGGCACGATGATATCGGCGGGCGCGGTTGAGACGTGCGTGACATCAAGGTTGATGGTGGTCCTGGAGAGGAAAGGAATTGCGGTGTGTGTGACCGTGATGGTGGCGGAGAAATCGGAGTCGGTTTCGGTGAACTGGACACCGCCGACTCTAAGACTATGCAAGGATTGACCTGGCCCGAATTGCGCGTAAGCCGCCTGCGCTGCAAGCAACGACGCCGCAACCAGCAATACACGTCCCAAATACTTCACAGCCCTGCGCTCACGAAAGGAGGGGGCTATGTCCAGCCCGGACAGCATCCCGCACAACCGCTGCGGGCTGAAACACCCTGTCTCGCGTCATCTTTAGTTTATGCTCATCTTTTTTCAGTCTCTGCCCGCCGCCAGCACCCGGGCAAGCCGATATGAGACACCAAAAAAACCATTATAACCCGCCCGGCGGCGCCGACAGCCCTTCCCCGCCAATGCCACAGGTTGATGAACGGGCGCAGCGCCGCCGCGCCCGGCCGCTCAGGCGGTGAAATACAGCAGCAGCCAATACAGGCCCCAGGCCGTCAGCGCGAGGCCGCCGAACAGCATCCCGTCGCCACCCATCATCCGGTTCAGCACGCCGCCGACATGCAGCGGCCACTGCATCAGCGACGCCAGCGCGCTGAATGCAATCCACACCGGCAGGCAGCCGAGGACGAACAGGCCGGTCGCCCGCCGGAAGCCGCCGGGATTGCGGCGCTTGCCAGCCTGTCCTGCCATCTCGACTGGCGCAAAGAATACGGCGGCGGATGAAAAGACGCTGACTTTTAAGCCGTCGCCAAAGCGACGCGGGGCTGACGGCGGCGGCAAGCCTTCCGTCGAGGCGGGACGGGCGGGAGGAGTCCGGCGATCAGGCCGCGCGGCGGCGGCGTGAATACAACGCCAGCAGCAGCAGCAACGCGGCCAGGCCTGCGGGGCTGAAAGCGCCGCCGTGGTGGCGGTTGCCGCCGCCACTGGCGCCACTTCTGATTCCGAGCGGATCCCTGATGACGCCGTTCACCGTGCCGTCCTCGTCGTTCGCGCCGCCGTCCACGATATAAACCACCATGCACGCATCGCCCACAGACTTCGTCTCACGGTACGGACTGCCGCCCGCCCCCATCGTGTCGTCCGGGCAGGCGCCTTCTGCAAGAGGCGCGAAGCCATAACCATTCTCGCCAGTCGTGCTGAACAACCTGCCCGACGGATATTTCACCAGAGTCACTGCGCCCACGTTATGCAAATCAGCCGGCAACGGTATGATGACACCCGCCGCGCCGCCAACACCGCCTGCTTCCGTCACCCCCGCATAATCCACTCCGCTTATCTCAAAGTCATACACCGCAGACAAATTTCCCACATCCGTCGTGCGCGACGCCGCGTAGTCCGCATACTCGTCCACCAAAGACTCCTCCAGACCGCCAAGACGCTCAAACGTGCTCTCGCCGAGGCGCAAATCGTGCTCCGAAAGAACCGGCCTTATGTGATGCCAGCTTTTGCCTCCGGCCCCCTCGTCCACCGTCACCGGCAGGTGGGCGACCGCATCGTAGTGGTCATAATCATCCGCTATGCCGTCGCCGTCGCTGTCCGTGCGCTGCGCCGCCAGCGGCGCGTCTGCGGCCACGACCGGGTAGCGGTAGGACGACACCGTCTCTCCGCCACGCATGCCCGCTATCGTCACGCGAATCACCGCTCTATCCGTCGTCGCGGCAACGCCCGCGTTCACAGTCATCGTGACCTCGTAACTCCCCCTTGCGGCGTCCGGGGCGCCGGTTATAGAAGACAGTACCCCGCTTGCCTCGCTCACGCTGCTGCTGGTTGCCGACAAACCGCCTATGCCAGCGGAGTTCTCCACCGGAATCGACAACGTGTAGCCGCTCTCGCCTTCCGCCAGCACGTTGACCTCGCTGCTGCCCCGCCTCAATACCGCGCGCCCCAGCAGCGGCGGAACCGCCGAACCGACCAGCACGACTGTCGTCTGCGTCGAAAGACCCAGAGAGTCGTGACCGCTGCCCGCAGGAGTCATCGTCGAAGGCGACCACAAAGACAACGAGCCAATGCCCGACAAGTCGGCAATCTCCACAACACCGGCGGTGCTCGTCATCGTCATAAACGACCTGCCGTCGTCCGATTCCGCCAGAACCGTTACGCTGATGCCCGTCGTGAACACTCTCTCCGAGGTCATGTTCAACTCCGGTATCCGCTGAATCCACTGCTCCGGCAAATTGCTTTCCATCGCCGTATTCACCGCCCATACCCCGTCAGCAGAACGCGCAAGCCAGGCAATCTCGTAGGTCTGGCCAACACGAATATTGCCCCAGTTCACCGGCTCGCAGCCTCCCTCAGACAGCGGCGCCATGTAGTTCGCGGGGAACGCTCCGCTGGCGCATCCATACTCACCGCCGTCGTATCCAAAGTCGCCGCTGCGGTAATACGCCTGAATACTCGCCGCCGCCGTCTGCATCGTGCTGGCCACGCTCAATGCGCCCAGATGCTCACGCACTCCATAACGGCGGATTCCGGAATAGGCAATATAAAACGGAGCGCTTTCGGTGCCGGCAGACCGAATCGAAAACGCAGGCTGCCGGGTGGATGCAACCGCAACCAGCGGGTTCTCGCCTATCGCTATCTCCACCACATCCGGCAGACCGTCGCCGTCACTGTCGCCGTTGCTGCCGACGGCGCCTGTTTGCCGCAGTATGAACGGCCCCTGACTCGCAAGATGGTTGCGGCCCATGTCCGGGTCGTAACTGCCCTGCTCAAACGCCGTGTCGTATATCGCGGGGGTGCCGGCGGTGTGCTGATAGCGCAAATACAGCGGCGCCGCAGCGGCCGCAAGACCGCGCTCCAGGCGCAACTCCAGACCCTGATTCTGCGGCATGACATCCACCTCGGTCACGCTCAACGTCGTCGCCCGGGCCATGCCCATAACGTAGTTTTCCAGGACCATGAAGTCGCCCGCAGTCAGCACATCCATTCCCGACAAACTGGCCGTGTCGGATGACGCCATCGGCTCGTCCGGATGCGCCAGAACCTTGAACGGCTCGTCCGTCTTCAACCACAGCGTTTCCTGGCCCGGCGCCCATGCCAGACCTTCCAGCATCGGCGGATTGTCATCAAAAGCGATGAACGTCACCGTAACCACCGCCATGCCTGCGCTGCTGATGGCGCCGCCCTGATCGCCCGTCGCCACGGTGCCGAAAGCGACGGTCAAAGTGCCGGTGCCGGTGCCGATGTCATCGGTCTGCGAACTGGCGATGCGGACGATGGCGCTGGTGCTTCCGGCGGCAACGGTCAGGGCGCCACCGGTGTCGTCGCTGTACGGAGGAGCAAAGGTTCCGCCCGCCGTAACGGTGTAAGAAACACTGACATCATCCTGGCTCGCCTTGTCCAGTATCACCGTCAATTCCGCCATCTCGCCTTCCTCTATGCCCAACGTCGCCGGGGCGATGCTGGCCGTGATGGCGTCGTTATCGGCAATGGTAATGGACGCCTGACTGGTTCCAATCTCCACCGCGCCCGCTTCGCCCGGGGCGTCCAGACCACCCACACCAACAAGGCTGATCGTCATCATTTCGTTGCTTTCGTTCAGATTGTCGTCCACGAATCTTAAAGCGCCCACAGTGGTACTCTCTACGAACCGGCGGGGATCAGTGCCGACGGGGTTGGCGATACTGCTCCACAATATCGTCTCTGTCTCATGGCGCGTCCGGGTGCCCCCTATTGCCGTCACAGTGCCAGCGCCTCTGATGTCCGTGTCCATGTCGGCGGGGTTGTCGCCGGTGCCGACTATTTCCCAGGTCACGGTGAAGCTGCCCTCAGTCGGCAGGCCGCTTTGGTCCGCGTGTACGAACGAATTAAACCCGAAAGGCGGCGAAGGCCAATTTTCGGGGCGACTGGCGGCTGAGTGGAAGACAACCACCTCCACGGCGTCGCTGGTGGTGATGGTCGTGTCCAGCCTCGACTGCCTCACTTCCGTGTCCAAGTCCGGATTGGCATGAGTCAGACTCACCGAAAACTCCTCGGCGCCCTCAAACTCACTGTCATCCACAATCCCCAAAGCAATACTCTGCCTGGCCTCCGCGCTGCCGTTGACTGTGCCCACCGGGAATTCCACCGTCCCCGCGCTCGCCGAAAAGTCCGGCAACTCCGCCGGATTGGCGCTGGCAACGTCGGTCGTAACATTCCAGTTCACTGTAATCGTTGTCCTCAACGGCTGGGACTGCGGTATTCTCAATGTCAGCGTGTACGTGGAGACGCCGCCTTCCTCCACCTCGTCCGGCCCGGCAGCGGTGATGATGCGCGACACCGTCGTGTTCGCCGGTATCGTGACCGCCGCCGTGTTGGTAGTGCCAATGTCAATCAGATAGTCGTCCCCCGGACTTTGCACGCCGGTCAGACGGACCGTCATCGTTTCCGTTGCTTCCAGCATACTGTCAGAACGCACGGGGATGGCAAGGGTGTGGACCGGGTTCGCTCTACTAGTATCGCCGGGAAACGTGACCGTGCCGGTGCTGCGGCCAGTGTAGTCGTCGCCGGCGACAACGTCGCCACCGATGGTATAGGTCAACACCGTGTCCACTGACGCCGCGGCGCCCGCCAGTGTGACCGTGAACTCCGCCATATCGCCTTCCAACGCGGTTTGCGTCGGCGCCGCAATCACCGCGGTTAGCGGATCGCTTGCTTCGATAATCCAAGTTTGCGAATCAACGACGACAGTGGGAACACCGTGGGCGCCGGTGACTGTATCGATAACCATCGCAAATGCCTCCTCTCGCTCGTTTATAGGGGGGTCGTCATTATAAGCGGGGACTGGAATCTGACCGGCACTCGTGCCGGTGGCAAAATTGAACAGGGTCGAGGCGACCTGCGGACGCCCGTACGCAGGACGTAGAGCGGGACTCCAACCCGTTCCCAAACTAAATGCACGCCCGATGAAGACCGGATCAAACGTGTTGAGGTCTCCGTCCTGATAAATGCTGACCGGAATCCTCAGTTCGCGGGTCAACGTGGCGCCGAAATCCAGCTGAACCACGCCCGCACCCGTGCCCGGCATCGGCGGAATCTCCACCGCCCCATCAGCCATCGCCTCAACCCCAAGAAATTCCTCATTCAGCGTCTCGCCGCCGCCCATCGTGATGCGCAGCGGGTCGCTCTGGGCGATGGCAACGCTGGCGCTGGCGGTGAGAATGTCGGCGATGGCTGTGGGACTGGCGTCGGTCAGCGTGAAGATCAATGTCTCGGTGGACTCGTTCAGGCCGTCGGCTTCAATGGCAACGGTGATGGTCTGGCTGCCGGTGGCGGTGAAACTCAGACGGCCGTCGGTGTCGGCTCCGCTCAACGCGTAGTCGTCGTCGCCATCCACATTTTCGCCGCCAATCTCCCAAGCCACCGTTACCGACGTTCCGGCTGCGGGCATCCTGCCGGTCAGGGTGACTGTGAACTCCGCCGACTCGCCTTCAATGCGCTCACTTTCATCCACGCTGACCGCGAAAAGGTGCGGCGTATCAATGTAGTCCACCGTCACATCCGCCGCGTCGCCACCGCTGATGGTAACCGGGCCGCGGCCGGGGGCGGCGACGGTGACATTCTCAAGAGTCACGGTGAGAGTCCTGTTGGCGCCTTCGCCAAGCGTCCGGTCGCCCGGAATCATCAGCGCAATCTGGCCCGTGGTCTCGCCCGCGGGAATCGTGATTTCGCCGTTGTTGGCGTCGGTGGCCATGGCGGTGCCGCCGACTGTGTACGGCACTGTCACCGCGCCCGCGCTGGCTTTGGCCAGGGTGACGGTGAAATGCGCCGTCTGCCTCTCCACCGCCGTCGCCGGCGCGGCAATGGCGACGGTGATGGCGTCGTTATCAATAATGGCAACGGACGTCTCACTGGCACTGTCGAAAATCTCCATCGCGCCCATTTCGCCCGTGGCCTCCAGACCGTCCACTGAAAGAATGCGAAGCGTCATTGTTTCGGTGCTTTCGTTCAGATCATCGTCCACGATTGTTAGAGCGTTGACACTGGTAATTACTATGCCCTCGAAAGATGGCCCTAAGCTGAGGAAGACTGCGGTGGGGAGGTTAGCGCTCCGAACAGTACTCCAGGCTATCGTGTCTGTGAATTGGCGCACCTCAGTGTCCCCTCTTTGCACCACAGTGCCAAAGCCCGTGATGTCCGTGCGAATGTCGGCGGGGTTGGCGCCGCTGCCGAACACTTCCCCGGTCACGGTGAAGTCACCCTCAGTCGGCAGGCCGGCTCTGCCCTCGTATGCGCCCGCGGCAAGCCTGAAAGGCTGGCGATTCGACCCCAGTTCACCCTCGTTGACGCCGGACTGCGAGGCTGGGGAGACCCCCAACTGCGCGGCGTCGTTGGGGCCGGTGATGGTCGCGTCCACGCTCGACTGCCTCACTTCCGTGTCCGAGTCCGGACTGGCCAGAGTCAGAATCACCGAAAATTCCTCGTCGCGCTCAAACTCCCCGTCAGCCACGATCCCCAAACCAATGCTCTGCACGGCCTCATCGCTGCCGTTGGTTGTGCCCGCCGGGAACACCACCGTCCCCGCGCTCGTCGAAAAGTCCGACAACTCCGCCGGATTGCCGCTGACACCATCGGTCGTAATACTCCAGTCCACTGTAATATCCGACACCAACGACTCGGAGTTCAGTATTCTCAATGTCAACGTGTAAGCGGGGGTGGTGCCTTCCGCCACCTCGTCCGGCCCGGCAGCGCTGATGATGCGCGACGCCGTCGAGTTCTCCGGTATCGTGACCGTCGCCGTGGCAGTCGTGCCAATGCTGATCAGATAGTCGTCCCCCGGACTTTGCACATCCATCAGCATGACCGTCATCGTTTCCGCTGCTTCCTGCATCCTGTCGGAACGCACGGGGATGGCAAGGGTGGCCGTGTTCACTTCTCTCAGAAAAGTGCTGAATATTCCCTCGATGGAAATCGTCACCGTGCCGGCGCCGGGGTCGGTGTAGTCGTCGCCGGCATCAACGTCGCCGCCGATGACATAGGTCAACACCGTGTTCGTTCTCGGCCTGGCGCCCGCCAGTGTGACCACGAAAGAAGCGGTGGCGCCTTCCGACACGGTTTGCGTCTGCGCCGCAATCGACGCGGTCAGCTCATCGTTTGCGGCGATGGTCCAGGTTTGCGAATCAACGGCGACGGTGAAATCACCGTGGGCGCCGGTGATGTTATAGGGCTCGTTGGGGTCAATGCTGACGCCGCTTGAGCCGCGCCCGATACTCGCCGCAAATACCTCGTCCGGCTCGTTGAAGTTGTTATCATGAGCGGGGATTGGAATCGTGCCGACGTTTGTGCCGGCGGCGAATTGGAATACGGCATCGTTTCGAAATGGGCGAAGGTAGGTATTCCCGGACTCACCAGCCCATGACGCAATCACACCAAAACCACCGTTAAATCTTTGAGACCCGGAGAACGGATCAAACGTGTCGGGGTCGCCGTCCCGATGAACGACAATCGGAACCGTCAGGACGCGGGTCAAGGTGGCGCCGAAATCCAGCCGAACCACAGCCTGGGTCATGCTCGGCATCGTAGTAGGCCCAAGCTCTTCCTCATTCAGCCGCCGGCCGCCGCTCATCGTGATGACCAGCGGGTCGCCATCCTCAACGTTAACGGAGGCGACGCCACCGCCGGGGAGAATATCGGCGATGGCTGCGGGCTGGGCGTCGGTCAGATTCAAGACAAATATCTCGGTGGACTCGTTCAGGCCGTCGGGTTCAATGTCAACGGTGATGGTCTGGCTGCCGGGGGCGGTGAAACTCAGACGGCCGTCGGCGCCGACTCCGCTCACAACGTAGTCGCGGTCATCCACACCGTTACCGCTAATAATCCAACCCACCGTTACCGACGTTCCGGCTGCGGGCGCCGGGCCGGTCAGGGTGACTGTGTACGCCGCCGTCGCGCCTTCCGCGACAGTGCCGCCTCCATCATTCGCCAGGACATGGAAAATGTGCGCCGGGTCAGAGTAGTTCACCGTCACATCCACACTGGGGCTGCTGATGGTGACCGGGCCGCGGCCGGGGGTGGCGACGGTGGCCTCCCCAAAAGTCACGGTGAGAGTCGCGCTTTCGCCATCGCCTTGCGTCCGGTCGGCCGGAATCATCAGCGCAATCTCGCCCGTGGTATCGCCCACGGCGATGGTAATCTGGCCGATGGTGGTGACGCCGGGGAGCATGGCGTCGCCAGTGACTGTGTACGGCACTGTCACCACGCCCGCGCTGGCGTGGTCCAGGGTGATGGTGAAAAGCGCCGTCTCCCCCTCCCCCACCGACGCCGGTGCGTCAATGCTGGCGCTGATGAGGTCGCTGGAGAGAATGGTAACGGTCGTCTCGCTGGCACTGTCGAAAATCTCCACCGCGCCCGCTTCGCCCGGAGCGGTCAGACCGCCCACTGAAACAATGCGAAGCGTCATCGTTTCGTCGCTTTCGTTCAGATCGTCGTCCACGATTGTCAGAGCGTTCACACTGGTAATTATTATGGCCTGGAAAGATGTCCCTAAGCTGTCGAAGACTGAGTCGGGGAAGGTAGCGCTCCGAACAGCACTCCAGGCTATCGTGTCTGTGAATCGGCGCACCTCAGTGTCCCCTCTTTGCACCACAGTGCCAAAGCCCGTGATGTCCGTGCGAATGTCGGCGGGGTTGGCGCCGCTGCCGAACACTTCCCAGGTCACGGTGAAATCACCCTCAGTCGGCAGGCCGGCTCTGCCCACGTATGCGCCCGCGGCAAGCCTGAAAGGCTGGCGACTCGCCTCCAGTCCACTCTCGCTGACGCCGGGCTGCGCGGCGGTGATGATGTAGACCCCCACCTGCACAGCGTCGCTGGCGGCGATGGTCGTGTCCACACTCGATTGCAGCAATTCCGTGTCCGCGGGGTCGCCGGCCAGACTCACAACCACCGAAAACTCCTCGGCGCGCTCAAACTCCTCGTCATTTATGATCCGCAAACTAATAGCCTGCTCAGCCTGATCGCTGCCGTTGGTTGCGCCCATCGGGAATTCCACCGCCCCCATCTGCTGACTCGACAAGTCCGACGACTCCGCCGGATTGCCGCTGACACCATTGGTCGTAACACTCCAGTTCACTGTAATCGGCGACATCAACGGCTGGGTCTGCGGTGTTCTCAATATCACCGTGTAATCGAGGTTGTCGCCTTCCTCCACCTCGTCCGGCCCGACAACGCGGATCGTATTGGCCACCGCCGAGTTCTCCCCTATCGTGACCGTCGCCATGTTGGCAGTGCCAATGTCAACCAGATAGTCGTCCCCCGGACTTTGCACGTCGGTCAGCATGACCGTTATCGTTTCCGCTGTCTCTTCGCTCCTGTCGGAATGCACGGAGATGACAACGGTGCCCGTGTTCGCTCCGGAGGGAATCCTTAACGTGCCGGCGTTGCTGTCGGTGTAGTCGGCGCTGGCGCCGGCGGTGGCGCTGCCGGTGATGTCATAGGTCAACACCGTGCCCACTGTCGCCAGGCCGCCCGTCAGTAGAACCTGGAACTCCGCCATATCGCCTTCCAACACGGTCGGCGTCACCGCCGAAATCACCGCGGTCAGCGGATCGCTTCTGCCGATGATCCAGGTTTGCGACGCGCCGACGACGGTGGGAACACCGCCGGCGCCGGTGATGCCGGCGACGCCGCCATCAATCTCCACCAGAATGGTCTCCTCCGGCTCGTTTCTGTTGTTATTAATAACGGGGATTGAAATCCGGCCGCTGGTTGTGCCGGCGGCGAAATTGAACGCAGGGGTGTTCTGCGCCCGGATGAAAGGATTAGAGGGCTGTCTCACCCAATCCTCTGCCCCGCTAATTATTGTAGTCTGAAATCCACCAAATCTCAGATGAATCGTGCCCGCATTAGGCGTGTCGGGGTTCTGATAAACGATGAGCGGAACCCGCAGTTCGCGGCTCAACGTGCCGCCGGAGAAATCCAGCTGAACCACCATCTGGTCCGTGCCCGGAGCCTCCGGGGTCCCAAACTCTTCCTCATCCAGCGGCACGTCGCTACCGCCGCTCAGCGTGATGGTGAGGGGGTCGTTGTCAATGATGGCATACCTCATTGTACGGGTGAGGCCGCCGCCGCTGGCGGTGAGGGTGAAATACTCCGTGTCCTCGTTCAGGTTGTCGTCCACAAAAAAGAACCTGATTCTCTTTGCAACATCGGCGGGGTTAAAGAGGAACGTGTTGGTCCCGGTCACGAAATCTCCGCTGTTCGCGACCAGTTCGATCCCGAACGTGACATCTGTGCCGGCGCCAGTGAGCGTGGCATCGGCCGTGTTCGCGTCTGTGTCCGTGCCGAGGGTCACCGTGATGGTGGTGGGGGCGGCAACCTTTCTGTCGGTTGAAAAAGAGACTGTCACTCTCGCCCGATCCTCCTCATTGGAATCATGAGGAAGGCCGACATGGCGAAAACCACTTAGAGTTAGCTCTGATGCCGGTTGCGCGTAAGCCGCCTGCGCTGCAAGCAACGACGCCGCAACCAGCAATGCACATCCCAAGTACCTCACAGCCCCGCGCTCACGAAATGGGGGGGGGGGGGGGGGGGGGCTATATTCAGCCTGTATCATCTTGTCAATCCCGAACATCTAACTATAGCAAAATTCCGGGATGCAGTCAAGCACGATAAACCACCGGAAAAGCCCGCCAAGCGTGTTTGCGGCGCGGGCCGCTTCATAGTTTTTCGGCCAGTGTTCGCCCGTTTCTGACGGCGGGAAGCAACTCGCGTCTTTCGGCGTCCGACAGCGGAATCAGGCCCTTGTCCGTCAGGTAGCCCTCGGCGCCCGAGGCGCGGTCGCTGATGAATTCCTCGACGTACTCGGCCAGGCCGGGCACCTTGCCGATGTGCGCTTTCTTGACATAGAAGTAGAGAGAGCGCGCCACCGGATAATCGCCGCCGGCGATGGCGTCGAAGGTCGGCTCCACGCCGTTGACCAGCGCGCTTTGCAGCGTGTCCAGGTTGCGGTCGAGGAAACTGAAACCAAACACGCCGCGGGCGTTGTGGTTGACGCCCAGTTTCTGCACGATCAGGTTGTCGTTCTCGCCCGCCTCGATGTAGGCGCCGTCTTCACGAATGGTGTGGCAGCGCGCCTTGTACATTTTCTTGTCGGCCTTTTTCATTTTGCCGATCCAGCCGAACTCCCTGCAACCGCCTTCCAGCGCCAGTTCGACAAAAGCGTCGCGGGTGCCGGAGGTCGGCGGCGGGCCGAGGACCTCGATCTTCGACGCCGGCAGCGCAGCGTTGACCTCGCTCCAGCGGTTGTAGGGGTTGGCGACGAAAGACTCCGAGCCGTCCGGATTCGGCACCCGCGCGGCGAGCGCCAGATAGAGGTCTTTCAATGTCAGATTCATGCGCGCGGCGCTTCTGGCGCCGGCAATGACAATGCCGTCGTAACCGATTTTTACTTCGACAATGCCGGAAACGCCGTTCCTGCGGCAGAAGTCCACTTCCTTCTGCTTGATTCTGCGCGATGCGTTGGCGACATCGGGCGTGCCCATGCCGACGCCCGAACAGAAAAGTTTCAGGCCGCCGCCGGAGCCGGTGGACTCCACCTTGGGTGTCTTGAAATCGCCGGACTGGCCAAAACGCTCGGCGGCCACGGTCGCGAACGGATAGACGGTCGAAGAGCCGACGATGTTGATTTGATCCCTGCCGAAAGCCGTGCCGCTTGTCAGCAGGACTGCGGTTATCACGCAACAGGCCGTCCGCTTTTTCATCTGAAGTTCTCCCGGAATTTTTTTATGGTTTGGGTTGGTTGACATTGTGCGGCAATCGGTGGGCCCGGCAGGACTCGAACCTGCGACCTAAGGATTATGAGTCCCCCGCTCTGACCAACTGAGCTACAGGCCCTCTGGCGCCGGTGATTTCAGTCCGGCCCGAGAAAGCCGCGCAGCACTTCCGACCTCGTCGGGTGGCGCAATTTTCTGAGGGCCTTGGCCTCGATCTGGCGTATCCGCTCGCGCGTGACGTCGAACTGCTTGCCGACCTCCTCCAGCGTGTGGTCGGTGTTCATGTCTATGCCAAAGCGCATGCGCAGCACCTGCGCCTCGCGCGGCGTCAGCGACGAGAGCAAATCACGCATCTTGTCCTTGAGGGCGTCGGAATAGGCGGCCTCGTCCGGCGCCTGCGTGGTCTCGTCGTTGATGAAGTGTCCCAGCTGGGAGTCCTCGTCGTCGCCCACCGGCGTCTCCAGCGAGATCGGCTCTTTCGTCACCTCCAGCACCTTGCGCACCTTGTCCTCGGCCATTTCGAGGCGCTGCGCCAGCTCCTCCGGCTTGGGTTCGCGCCCCATTTCCTGCACCATGCGGCGCGTCAGGCGGTTGAACTTGTTGATGGTCTCTATCATGTGTACCGGAATGCGGATGGTGCGCGCCTGGTCGGCGATGGAGCGCGTAATCGCCTGGCGAATCCACCACGTCGCGTAGGTCGAGAACTTGTAGCCGCGGCGGTATTCAAACTTGTCCACCGCCTTCATCAAGCCGATGTTGCCCTCCTGAATCAGGTCGAGAAACTGAAGGCCGCGGTTGGTGTATTTCTTGGCGATGGAGATGACCAGGCGCAGGTTGGCCTCCACCATCTCCTTCTTGGCGCGGCGCGCCTTGGCCTTGCCCGTCAGCACGCAACGGCTGATTTCCTTGATCTCGTCAATGCCCATTCCGGCGGCGTCCGTATGCAGCCGCAACCGCGCCTGCTCCTTCAAAAACACCTCCTTGTGGGGCTTGAGGCCCTTGCGGTATTTCGAGCGCGCCCAGGTCTGGCTGGCGAACCATTCCGGATCGGTCTCGCGGCCCTTGAATTGCTCGAGGACGTATTTCTTCGGCATCCGCGCCTTGTTGCGGCAGATGCCGTCCAGGATACGCTCGCTGTTGCGAATCCCGGCGACGGCCTCGCGCAAATGTTCGGTCAGCAGGTTGCGCATGTCCGGCGTCAGTTTGAGTTGCAGGAACAACTGCGAGATTTCCTCGCACAGCGGCTTATAAACGCTCTCGTAGCGGCGCGCGCCTTTGGTCAGCGAATGGGTGTGCTTTGCGCGCAGTTTGTCGAAATGCGCCGTGACTTCTTTCAGGTCGAACTCGGCGTCGTCGTAATCCGGGTCGCGCCCCTGCGCGTACACGTCCTCCTCGCCCTCTTTACATTCCTCGTACACCCAGAAGCCGGTGAAGATGTCCTCCAGTTTCAACTCGCCTTTGCCGTAGAGGTCGTAGCACTCCAGCAGCAGTCCGATGGACGGCGGGAACAGGCTGAGCACTTTCAGGGCTTCGTCTATGCCGGCCTCGATGCGCTTGGCGATCTTGATCTCGCCCTTGCGGTCGAGCAGATTGACCGAGCCCATCTCGCGCATATACATCCGCACCGGGTCGGTGGTGCGGCCGATTTCGTTGCTGACATTGGCGAGCATGACGGCGGCCTCTTCGGTCGCCATGTCGTCCGCCGCCGCCTCGGACATCAACAGATTGTCGGCGGGCGGCTTTTCGAGGACCTTGATCCCCATGTCGTTGATCATGCGGATGACGTCTTCGATCTGATCGGGATCAACGATGTCTTCGGGCAGATGATCGCTGACTTCGGTGTAGGTCAGAAACCCCCGGTCCTTGCCTTTGGCGATCAGGTCCTTGTTGAGTCCCGACTGTGTTTTCTTGCGTGCGGCCATTGTATTACCAACCGACCATTTTATCATAATTCCGAGCGGGCACGGAACAACTGCGCCAGCCTGCGCCGCTCCTC
This sequence comes from uncultured candidatus Poriferisulfidus sp., assembly GCA_963693105.1. Classification (GTDB taxonomy): domain Bacteria; phylum Pseudomonadota; class Gammaproteobacteria; order Poriferisulfidales; family Oxydemutatoraceae; genus Oxydemutator. Next base: position 229,771 of record OY843752.1, read on the forward strand.
CTGATCCAGGTTGTCCCTGGCCGCCAGCTCGGTCATTTCCCGCTCGATGTCCTGTGCCTGGAGGTCTTTTTTAAGCCGCCTCATCGCACCCAGAAATTCGCTCTTGCGGGCCGCCTCTTCCAGCAGCATCGGCGCCGACATCAGCCGCTGAAAAGCCTGCTCCTCGCCGCTGTCGCGGTAGAGTTCGAGCACGCCCGCGGTCGTCGCCGGTTGATGCTTCCTCAGCCGGTCCACCAGATCGGCGAGCAGCCGCGCGCCGCGTTCGTCAAGACGGCGGATGTCGTCGGTGGCGAACACCAGTTCGTCCCACTCGCCGGCCTCGGCGAGCTGCGGCTGCTCCAGCAGCGACTGCACGGCGACGCGAATCTTGGAATAGCGCGTGCCGTCGCCGCGCGCCGCCGCGCGCGCAGGCCGCGGCGGTCTCCCGGCGCCGCTCGCAGGCGCGCTTTTCAGGCTCTCGGCGGTGACGCCGACCTTGTCCGCCAGCTGGGTGAACATCAAGTCGCGGAACACGCCGCCGCGCGGCAGCTGCTCGATCAGCGGTTTCAGCCTGCTGGCGAGTCCGGCGCCCGCCGCGGGGTCGGCGAGATCCAGCCCGGCGCCGTGGTGGCGGAACAAAAACCCGGCCAGCGGCAGGGCCTCGCGGCTCGCCGCGGCGAACGCCTCGCCGCCCTCGGCGCGCACAAAACTGTCGGGGTCCAGGTCTTGCGGCAGGAACATGAAGGTGATTTCGCGGCCGTCGGTGAACACCGCCAGCGCCTGCTCCGCAGCGCGCGCCGCGGCCTCGCCGCCGGCGCGGTCGCCGTCGAAACAAAAGACGATGTGCGGCGTGATTCTGAAAAGCGCCTGCACCTGCGTCCGCGTCGTCGCCGTGCCGAGCGTCGCCACGGTGTTGCGCACGCCGTGCTGCGCCAGCGAGACGACGTCCATGTAACCCTCGACGACGATGACCCGGTCAAAGCCGCGCACCTGTTTCAGCTCGTGCAGGCCGTAGAGCGTCTCGCGCTTCCTGAACAACGCGGTCTCCGACGAGTTCAGGTATTTGGCCGCGCCCTCGCGCCCGGGCAGCAGGCGCGCGCCGAAGGCGATGGCGCGCCCGCGGCCGTCGCGAATCGGGAACATCGCGCGGTCGCGGAAGCGCTCGTACGGGCCGTGCTCGCCCTTCGACAGCAGGCCCGCTTCCAGCAGCAGCGCCTCGTCGTAGTCCGCGCCGAAACATTTTTTCAGATGGCCTGCGGCGCGCGGCGCGTAGCCCAGGCCGAAAGCCGCCGAAGTTTCGGGCGACAGGCCGCGCGACTCGAAATAGTTGGCGGCCTCGATGTGGTCGGCGAGTTGCGCGCGGTAAAACCGCGCCGCGGTGTCGAGCACGCTGAAAAGTTTCTTGAAGCGCGAGGTATCGCGCGCCGCGCCGCCGCCCTCGCGCGGCACTTCGAGACCGCACTGCTCGGCCAGCATTTCCACCGCCTCGACGAACTGCATGCGCTGGTGCTCCATCAGGAACTGGATTGCGCTGCCGCCGGCGCCGCAACCGAAGCAGTGATAGAACTGCTTGTCGGCGTTGACCTTGAACGAGGGCGTTTTCTCGTCGTGAAACGGGCAGCAGGCGACGTGCTCCCTGCCGCGTTTTTGCAGCGGCACGTAGCGGCCAATCAGATTGACGATGTCCACCCGCGCCAGCAGGCCGTCAATAAAAGCCGGGGGGATTCTGCCGGGCATGGCGCGCCGGCCGCGTCAGGCGGCCCGCATCAGGCTCGCCATCAGGGTGCTGAGTTCGGCGGCTTTCGGCTTGACCAGCCAGAAACGCGACAGGTAGGCGGAAAAGTCGTCCGCCACCTGCCGCCCCCAATCGCTGCCGGTCTTGTCGGCGTAGTCTGTCAGCAGCGAATACAGGTAACTGCGCTGGCGCTCCATGCCCTCGACGTTCATGCGGAACGTCTCGACCAGTTCGTGGTTGTAACAATCGCTGAAGGCGTCGTGCAGGTCGAGCACCCAGGCGATGCCGCCGGTCATGCCGGCGCCGAAGTTCAGCCCGGTGGCGCCGAGCACCGCGACGACGCCGCCGGTCATGTACTCGCAGCCGTGGTCGCCCAGTCCCTCGGCGACGGCGATGGCGCCGGAATTTCTGACCGCGAAACGCTCGCCGGCGCAGCCCGCGGCGAACAATCTGCCGCCGGTGGCGCCGTACAAACAGGTGTTGCCGACGATGACCGTCTCACGCGACACGGTGGCGGCGCGCGGCGACGGGCGAATCACTATCTCGCCGCCGGCCATGCCCTTGCCGACGTAATCGTTGGCATCGCCTTCGAGGTGCAGATGCACGCCGCCTGCGTTCCATGCGCCGAAACTCTGCCCGGCGGTGCCTTCGAGGCGGATCCGGATGGGCGCGTCGGCCATGCCGTAGTTGCCGTGGTGTCTTGCAACCTCGCCGGAAACGCGCGCGCCGATGGAGCGGTTGACGTTGCGGACGGTGTAATGAAATTCGCCGCCGCGCTTGTGCTCAATCGCGGCGCGCATGTCGGCGACCATGCGCTCGGCCAGTTCGCCCTTGTCAAAGGACGGGTTGTCCGGCGCGCGGCAGAAGCGCGGCCTGTCGGCGGCGACGCCGCCGTCTTCGAGTATCGGCGACAGGTCGAGCGCACCCTGCTTGCCGCCGCGCGCGTCGGTGATGCGCAGCAGGTCGGTGCGCCCGGTCAGCTCTTCGAGCGTGCGCACGCCGAGCGCCGCCATCCATTCGCGCGTCTCGCGCGCGACAAACAGGAAATAATTCCTGACCATGCCGGCCTGGCCGATGAAGTGGTCGCGCCGCAGCACCTTGTCCTGCGTGGCGACGCCGGTGGCGCAGTTGTTCAGGTGGCAGATGCGCAGGTATTTGCAGCCGAGCGCGACCATCGGCGCGGTGCCGAAACCGAAGCTGTCGGCGCCGAGCATCGAGGCCTTGACGACGTCCAGCCCCGTTTTCAGGCCGCCGTCGGTCTGCAACCGCACCTTGTGGCGAAGGTGGTTGGCGCGCAGCGCCTGGTGCGTCTCCGGCAGCCCCAGCTCCCACGGCGCGCCCGCGTACTTGATGCTGGTCAGCGGACTGGCGCCGGTGCCGCCGTCGTAACCGGAAATCGTAATCAGGTCGGCGTAGGCCTTGGCGACGCCGACGGCGATGGTGCCGACGCCTGCTTCGGCGACCAGTTTGACCGACACCAGCGCCTTCGGGTTGACCTGTTTGAGATCGAAAATCAACTGCGCCAGGTCCTCGATGGAGTAGATGTCGTGGTGCGGCGGCGGCGAAATCAGCGCGATGCCTTCGTTGGCGTAGCGCAACCTGGCGATCATCGCGTTGACCTTGTGCCCCGGCAGCTGCCCGCCCTCGCCGGGCTTCGCGCCCTGCGCGATCTTGATTTGCAGCACCTCGGCGTTCACCAGGTAATGCGGCGTGACGCCGAAGCGCCCGGACGCCACCTGCTTGATCTTCGACGTGCGCTCGGTGTTGAAACGCGCCGGGTCTTCGCCGCCCTCGCCGGAATTGGAATGTCCGCCGAGGCCGTTCATCGCCACCGCCAGCGCCTCGTGCGCCTCCGGCGACAACGCGCCCAGCGACATGCCCGCCGTGTCGAAACGCCGGACGATGTCCGCCGCCGGCTCGACCTCCTCCAGCGGCACGGGCGCCGCATCGGTGCGCAGTTCCAGCAGGTCGCGGAAGACAATCGGCGGGCGTTGATTGACGTTGTCGGCGAACACCCGGTAGTCTTCGTAGTCGCCGCTTTGGACGGCACGGTGCAGACTTTGCACCACATCGGGGTTGAAGGCGTGATACTCGCCGTCGTGGACGTACTTGAGCAGCCCGCCCTGCTGCAACGGCCTTTTCATGTTCCACGCCTGCCACGCCAGTTTCATCTGGTCGTCCCTGAGATCGCCGAAGCGCGCGCCCTGCAGGCGGCTGACGGTGCCCTTGAAACACAGGTCGGTGACCTCGTCATGCAGGCCGACAATCTCGAACAGCTGCGCGCCACGGTAACTGGCTATCGTCGAAATGCCCATCTTCGAGATGATTTTGTACAGCCCCTTGTTGATGCCGGCGCGGTAGGCGGTGGCCAGCACGTCCGGCGCGATGTCGGCGGCGATCTCGCCGCTGCGCTGCATTCCGGCCAGACTCTGGCAGGCGAGGTACGGATGGACGGCGGTGGCGCCGTAACCGATGAGCGCGGCGAAATGATGCGGGTCGCGCGCGAAGCCGGTCTCGACCACAATGTTGGCGTTGCAGCGCAGGCCGTCGCGAATCAGGCGGTGGTGTACCGCGCCGCAGGCAAGCAGGCTGTGTATCGGCAGTTGGTCGCGCCGGATGCCGCGGTCGGACAGCACCACCAGCAGGACGCCGTCGTCGCGCACCGCGGCGCTGACCTCGCCGCACAGGCGCTCGATTGCAGCGCGCAAGTCTTCGCCGTCGGCGTAATTCAGGTCGAAGACCTGGTGCGAATAGCCCTGCTCGAGAATTTTTGTGAACTTGTATTCGGACAGCACCGGCGAATCAATCAGCAGGCGGCTGGCGTGTTCGGGCAGTTCCTCAAAGGGGTTCATCTCGCACCCGAACCAGGTTTCGAGCGACATCACGATGCGCTCGCGCAGCGGGTCGATTGGCGGGTTGGTGACCTGCGCGAATTGCTGGCGGAAGTTGTCGAACAACGAGCGCACCTCGCGCGACAACACCGGCAACGGCGTGTCGTCGCCCATCGAGCCGACCGCCTCCTGGCCTGCGCGGGCGAGCACCTTCAGGACCTGGTCCTTCTCCTCGAACGAAAGACCGAACATCTTCTCGTGCGCCAGCAGTTGCGCGGCGCTGAACGGCTGGCTGACGAGCGGCTCGCCGGCGACGAAGCCGGGCAGGCGGCGGACGCGCCGGTCGAGCCAGCGGCGGTACGGATGGCGGTTTTTCAGGTATTCGTCTATGGCCGCGGGCAGCAGCAATTCACCGGAGCGCGTGTCCACCGCGATCATCTCGCCCGGTTTCAGCCGGCCCTTGGCGACGACCTCGTCCGGCGCGTAATCATAGACGCCGATTTCCGAAGCCAGCGTGATATGGCGGTCGCCGGTGATGACGTAGCGCGCAGGCCTCAGGCCGTTGCGGTCCATCGTGCAGGCGGCGTAACGGCCGTCGCTGAGGACGATGCCCGCCGGGCCGTCCCACGGCTCCATGTGGATCGTGCTGTATTCGTAAAACGCCTTCAGATCCGGGTCCATGTCGGTCACGTTCTGCCACGCAGGCGGAATCAGCAGGCGCATCGCGCGGAAGATGTCCACGCCCCCCATCAGCAGCACTTCGAGCATGTTGTCGAGGCTGCATGAGTCGGAGCCTTCCGCCGACACCAGCGGATTCCACTGCGACAGGTCGGGCAGGTGCGGGCTGCGGAAGATATGCGCGCGCGCCTGCGCCCAGTGGCGGTTGCCGCAGATGGTGTTGATCTCGCCGTTGTGGGCGAGAAAGCGGAAAGGCTGCGCCAGGCGCCATTGCGGCCAGGTATTGGTCGAGAAGCGCTGGTGGAAAACACAAATCGAGGTCTCGAGCGACTCGTCGTTGAGGTCGCCGTAGAACATGGACAGGTTGTCCGGCATCACCAGGCCCTTGTAGGACAGCGTGCGCGCCGACAGGCTGACGACATAGAACACCGGGTCGGACGGCGCCAGCGCGATTTCGGCGTGCCGCCTTGCAATGAACAGCCGGCGCTCGAAGTCGTCGCCGTCATCGCCGCCGGCGTTGACAAAGACCTGCTCGATGCGCGGCAGCGACGCCAGCGCCTCCTCCCCGCACACCGACGGCTCCACCGGCACTTCGCGCCACCCCGCCGGCGTCAGCCCCTGGTCCAGCAGGGTCTGCTCCAGTTTTTTTCTGGCGCGTTGCGCCGCAGCCTCGTCGGGGTTCAGAAAAACCATGCCTGCGGCGAACACGGGCGACAGCGAAAACCCGGCCTGCGCCGCCTTGCCGCGCATGTACTCCTGCGGCATTTTCAGCAGCAGCCCGCAGCCGTCGCCGGTCTTGCCGTCCGCCGCGACCGCGCCGCGGTGGGTCAGGCGTCCAAGCGACTGGATGGCGGTCGCCACCAGCCAGTGACTGGCGCGCCCGTCCATCTGGGCAATCAGGCCGAAGCCGCAGTTGTCTTTCTCAAATTCAGGGCGATACAGGCCGCCGCGCGGTGTCTCTCGCATTGTCTTGTCTCTTGGGTGCGCTAAGGGACGAATTATAGCACCGCATAAGTCCTTGAAAGTATGGGAAACCGGGGCGGGCGGCTCCTGTGAGCCTTATAGTGAGTCAGGCGGTCATGGCGCACCAGCGCAGTGACAATCCCGGCGCTGGCGGCCTTGCCAGCCAAGGCCTCCGCCGTTTGCCTGAATGGCTCCGGCGGCGGGTCAGAGCGGACAGCAGCAGCAGGGCGATGAGGCCGGTCCAGCCGAAACTGCCGCCGCCGCGGACACCGCCGGGGGCAAGCCTCGTCGTCGTCGGACTGAGCGGGTCGCGGATGACGCCGTTGACGACGACGCCGTCTTCATCGTTCGCGCCGCCGTCCTCGATGACCGGGGCGGCAGCGTCCGCCGATGTCGTCCGGGCATACCCCGTCGAGCAGCCTCGCGAAACCGGGGCGGCTGCCGTCGCGCGTGTCGAACTCCCTGTCCTGTACGGGATTCTCCGGCGGCGGGTCAGGGCGCGGAAGATGGAATAACAGCGCCTTCGAGAAACACCCGGATGCGTATCTGCAAGGCGGTCGGCTCGTCATCGTCCAGAAGCATCGCCGTCGCAGACGATGTCGTTCCCCGCGACACCTCGCCTGCAAACGCGCCTTTCATAAAGCCGGCCTCGTTCGTGGCGCCGAGCGTGACCGTCAGCGTCGCGGTGGACTCGTGCAAAATGTCCTCGACCGTCGGCACCGTAATCAGCGCGCCGATTGTGCCGGCGGCAAAGGTTACAGTGCCTGATGCAGGCCCGGCGTAATCTTTCGCATCGGCGGCGATTGTGTACGGAACCGTCACCGGGCCTTCCGAGCCGTTGGCGGCGCCGCTCAGGGTGACTCTGAAAATTGCGTTATCCCCTTCCTCCACCTGGCCGGGGCCTTCGATGGAATACGTTATCGGGTCGCTTTGCCCGACGACGAACCCGGCACTGTTGGTGCTGATGACGGCGGACGGATTGCCGCCGCCGGCGGCGTCCCTCAGCAGCAGCATCACCGTCTCGGTGCTCTCGTTGCGGTTGTCCCGAAGGATGGAAACCAAAACAGACGTGCTTCCAAACCCGCCGCTGTCGAACGCCAGACGGCCGGCCGTCCGCGTGGCTCCAACGGTAAAGTCATCCTCTTCCGCCGGATTGGCGCCACCGTCAACGACAATCCAGTCCACTGTCACTGCTTCGGTCGGAGTGTCCACACCGCTCAACTCGACTATGAACTCCGCATCCCCGCCTTCCGATACCTCGACCGGATTCGCTCGCACCGACAAAAGGCGCGTCCCCACCAGATTCGCCGGTATCGTCAGACTGGCGACACTCGTCGAAACGGAAATCTCACCCGCGCCCGTGCCCGCCGATATACCGGTGATTCGTACAACCACCCTCTCGTCGTCTTCCTCGAGGTTGTCCTGGGCAATGGTTACAAATAACTCCGCTGCGATGTCACCCGCCTCCAGCGGTTGGTCGCCGGCTACCACGGTGCCGGCAGGAATGGCAGTGCCGCCAACGTCGGGAAAGACAGGACCGAAATCAGAGTTTGCCCCGGTGTTCGGTGCGCGGTTGCCCGTGCCGGTGTTTGTCTGCGTGACAATCTCGACACTCCACGTCACCGTCACCACGGCCGCGCTTGGAGGATCCAACGTCAGTGTGAACGCCGCCTCCTGGCCCTCCAACGCCTCTTCGTTCGACCTGCGCACAAAGCCGACTTCAGCCGCGTCGCTTTGCCGAATCGTGACTTCAGCCATCGTCGAGGCGCCGAGACTTGTCAAACCCGCAGACGTCGCCGCACGCTCCAATTCCAGCACCAACGTCTCGGTGGACTCGTTCAGATTGTCGGCATGAATCGGCAGCATCCATTCGCCGCTGGTCGTGCCGGCGGCGATTGTCAGCGGACTGGCGGCGGCGGTGTAATCTGCGCTCCCGGCGCTGCCGCCCAGCGTGAACGACACGTCCACATCCGCCGTCGGCGTGCCGCCATCGAGTGTCAGCGTGAAACTCGCCGTCGCCCCTTCGCTCACGACCGCGGTGTCGGCGGATACGGTTACGACCAGCTCGTCGTCGTCGGTTATCGAAACCTGCAACGGCTCGCCGACATCCGTGCCGCCGTCGGCCAGCGGATCTTCAATATCGGCTTGAATGCTGAAGGTTTCCGTCGTCTCGTTCAATGAATCGCCTGCAAGCCGGATTACGAAAGAGGCTGCGGCGGCGTTGGCGGCGAAACTCACCGTGCCGGCCGTGGCGCCGGAAAAGTCCGTGGCCGTCGTCGTGCCGTGGACAACCGCCCACGTCACGCTGGTCGCTGCGCTGAAGCCCATGCCCGACAAACCAATCGTGTATTCGACGCTCACTTCCGCATCGCCCTCGTCCGGCATCGAAGCGCCTGTCACCGTCAAAGCGCGCACCCCCGCCGTGTTCCGAACAATGGTGAAGCCGGCGCTGCGCTCCGATCCGCTCAGCGAAACCTCGCCGCCGTCCGCGCCCACTGTCATCGGTTCGCCCAGGACCACTGTCAGAATCTCGTTCCTCTCCCGTTGGTTGTCCTGCACAATGCCGACGGTGATTGCGCCTGCGGTCGAACCGGCGGCTATCGTCAGCGAACTGGAAGTGATTGTGTAATCACGCGTTGTAATCCCGGCGGCGGGGGCGACCGAATACGGCACGCGAATGGACGCCGCCGAGCCGGAAGCCGCTCCGCTCAGGATGACATCCAGCACCACATCCATTCCTTCCGACGCCGTCGTCGCCAAAGAGATTACCGAGACCGTCAGCGCATCGTCGTCCCGAATCATCGCCGGCGCAGACGACAGTGTTCCCCGCGACACCTCGCCTGCAAACGCGCCTTTCATAAAACCGGCCTCGTTCGTGGCGCCGACTGTGACCGTCAGCGTCGCGGTGGACTCGTTCAGAACGTCCTCGACCGTCGGCACCGCAATCACCGCGCTGATCGTGCCGGCGGCAAAGGTTACAGTGCCTGATGCAGGCCCGGCGTAATCCTTCGCATCGGCGGCGATTGTGTACGGAACCGTCACCTCGCCTTCCGAGCCGTTGCTCGCGCCGCTCAGGATGACTCTGAAAATTGCGTTATCCCCTTCCTCCACCTGGCCGGGGCTTTCGATGGAATAGGTCATCGGGTCGCTTTGCCCAACGACGACCACGGCCCTGTTGGTGCTGATGACGGCGCGCGGATCGTTGTCGTCGAGGGTGTCATACATCCTCAGCGTCACCGTCTCGGTGCTCTCGTTCCGGTTGTCCTGAAGGAGGGGAAGCGAAACAGACGTGCTTCCAAACTGGCTGAACGTAACATTGCCGGACTGCGGCGTGATTCCAGCGACAAAGTCATCCACCTCCGTCCCATGGACGCCGCCGCTGAAGAAGCCGCCGATAGTGACATACCAGAACACTGTCACGTCAGCGGTCGGCTCTTCCTCACCGCTCAACTCGATTGTGAACTCCGCATTCCCGCCTTCCGATGCCTCAACCGGATCCGCTCGCACCGACAAAAAGCGCGTTGACGCCCGATTGGCCGGTATCGTCAGACTGGCGAAACTCGTCGAAGCGGAGACCTCGCCCGCGCCCGCGCCCGCCGATACACCGGTGACTCGTACAACCACTCTCTCGTCATCTTCCCCGAGGGTATCCTGGGCAGCCAATATAGATAGAGGCAATGCGGTGCTACCCGCCTCCATCAGGGTATTGCCGACGATCATCCCGGCGCCGATCAACTCCTGTGTGCCGTCGATAAAGACCTCAGCGACATCAGGGTTTTCCACGGTGTTCGGTGCGCGGGTGCCCGTGCCGGTGTTTGTCTGCGTGACAATCTCGACACTCCACGTCACCGTCACCACATCCGCGCTTGGGGGATTCAACCTCAGGCTGAGCTCCGCCTCCTCGCCCTCCGACACCTCTTCGCCCGAGATGCGCTCAAAGACGACTTCGGCCGCGTCGCTTTGCCGAATGATGACTTCAGCCATCGTCGAGGCGCCGAGACTTGTCGAACCCGCCGGCGTCTCCGCACGCTCCAGCGCCAACACCAACGTCTCGGTGGACTCGTTCAGATTGTCGGCATGAATCAACAGCATCACTTTGCCGCTGGTCGTGCCCGGGGCTATCACCAGCGGACTTGCAGCAACGGCGTAGTCTCCGCCTGCGTCGGCGGCCCCGCCCACGGCGCTGCCGCCCAGCGTGAATAACACTTCCACATCCGCCGTCGGCGTGCCTTCACTCAGCGTTACCGTGAAACTCGCCGTCGCCCCTTCGCTCACGACCGCGGTGTCGGCGGACACGGTTACGACCAGCTCGTCGTCGTCGGTTATCGAAACCTGCAACGGCTCGCCGACATCCGTGCCGTCGTCGGCCAGCGGATCTTCAATACCGGCTTGAATGCCGAAGGTTTCCGTCGTCTCGTTCAATGAATCGCCTGCAAGCCGGATTGCGAAAGAGGCTGCGGCGGCGTTGGCGGCGAAACTCACCGTGCCGCTTATGGCGCCGGAGAAGTCCGTGGCCGTCGTCGTGCCGTGGACGACCGCCCACGTCACGCTGGTCGCTGCGCTGAAGTATGCGCCATCCAGACCCATCGTGTATTCGACGCTCACTTCCGCATCGCCCTCGTCCGGCATCGAAGCGCCTGTCACCGTCAAAACACGCGCCGCATCGTCGTCCAGAATCATCACCGTCGCAGACGACATCGTTCCCCGCGACACCTCGCCTGCAAACGCGCCTTTCATAAAACCGGCCTCGTTCGTGGCGCCGAGCGTGACCGTCAGCGTCGCGTGAGGCTCGCTCACAGTGTTCTCGACCGTCGGCACCGTAATCACCGCGCCGGTCGTGCCGACGGCAAAGGTTACATTGCCTGATGCAGGCCCGGCGTAATCCTCCGCATCGGCGGCGATTGTGTACGGAACCGTCACCTCGCCTTCCGAGCCGTTGCTCGCTCCGTTCAATCTGACGGTGAACACCGCCATCGAGCCTTCCTCCACCTGGCCGGGGCTTTCGATGGAATAGGTCATCGGGTCGCTTTGCCCAACGACGACCACGGCACTGCCGGTGCTGATGACGGCACGCGGATCGTTGTCGTCGAGGGTGTCATACATCCTCAGCGTCACCGTCTCGGTGCTCTCGTTCCGGTTGTCCTGAAGGAGGGGAAGCGAAACAGACCTGCTTCCAAACTGGCTGAACGTAACATTGCCGGACCGCGGCGTGATTCCAGCGACAAAGTCATCCACCTCCACCCCATGGACGCCGCCGCTGAAGAAGCCGCCGATAGCGACATACCAGAACACTGTCACGTCAGCGGTCGGCTCTTCCTCACCGCTCAACTCAATCGTGAACTCCGCATTCCCGCCTTCCGATGTCTCAACCGGATCCGCTCGCACCGACAAAAAGCGCGTTGACGCCCGATTGGCCGGTATCGTCAGACTGGCGAAACTCGTCGAAGCGGAGACCTCGCCCGCGCCCGCGCCCGCCGATACACCGGTGATTCGTACAACCACTCTCTCGTCATCTTCCCCGAGGGTATCCTGGGCAGCCAATATAGATAGAGGCAATGCGGTGTTACCCGCCTCCATCAGGGTATTGCCGACGACCATCCCGCCGGCGATCAAAGCCTGTTCGCCGTCGATAAAGACCTCAGCGACATCAGGGTTTTCCACGGTGTTCGGTGCGCGGGTGCCCGTGCCGGTGTTTGTCTGCGTGACAATCTCGACACTCCACGTCACCGTCACCACATCCGCGCTTGGGGGATTCAACCTCAGGCTGAGCTCCGCCTCCTCGCCCTCCGACACCTCTTCGTCCCCGATGAGCTCAAAGACGACTTCGGCCGCGTCGCTTTGCCGGATGATGACTTCAGCCATCGTCGAGGCGCCGAGACTTGTCGAACCCGCCGGCGTCTCCGCACGCTCCAGCGCCAACACCAACGTCTCGGTGGACTCGTTCAGATTGTCGGCATGAATCAACAGCATCAATTCGCCGGTGGTCGTGCCGGAGGGAATCCTCAACGGACTGGCGGCGGCGGTGTAATCTGCGCCCACGGCGCTGCCGCCCAGCGTGAACGACACTTCCACATCCGCCGTCGGCGTGCCTTCACTCAGCGTTACCGTGAAACTCGCCGTCGCCCCTTCGCTCACGACCGCGGCGTCGGCGGACACGGTTACGACCAGCGCGTTATCCTGTGCCGACGCCGGTGCGGCCCACAACACACAAAGCAGCAACAGACAAAAAACGCGCGATGCCGCGAGCGCAACAGTGGGGAAAATTGTCGCTGAATGGCCCCGGCAACCGTTTGAGATGCAAAGTATCATGTGCCATAAATCGGTCCAGAGACAGCAGGATACCTCCTCGCGGGGGGGGGGGGGGGGGGGGGGTGCGCAACTTGTTGTACCACACGGTTTTTGCAGCATACCCGCTCCGGCAATCTGCTTGCGGAAAACCACACTGCCAACCCGAGGCATGCTCAGCGACATCCTGCACGGGATTCTCCGGCGCCGGCGGCATGTTCAAGACTCCGCATTACAACATGGCTCCGGCGGCGGGCCAGAGCGGACAGCAACAGCAGCAGGGCGATGAGGCCGGTCCAGCCGAAACTGCCGCCGCTGTGGGCACGGCCGGATGCAAGCCTTGTCGTCGTCGGACTGAGCGGGTCGCGGATGACGCCGTTGACGACGCCGTCGTCGTCGTTCGGGCCGCCGTCCTCGATATAAACCACCATGCAATCGCCGCTGCCCGGACCGGGGCGGTAACGCTCGCCGATGTCGTCCGGGCATACCCCGTCGAGCAGCCTTGCGAAACCGTAGCGGCTGCCGTCTTGTGTGTCGAACTCCCTGACAGCGCGGGTCGCCGGATCATACTTGACCAGGCTCAAATCTTCGCCGCGAAGGCTGGCTGGCAGCGGAATGATGACGCCCACCGTGCCGCCGACAACGCCCGCCGTCGTCACCTCGGCGTAGTCCACGTCGTGAATCGAGAAGTCATACACCACCGGCAGACTCGACGGCAGGTTCTCCCGTGAAGACGCCGCGTAGTCACGGTAACGAACCTCTCCGTCCGCCGCGCCGGCCGCCTGCGCCTGCATCAACGCCGTGTCGCCTACGCGCAGACCGTGCTGCCTCTGCACCGGGCGGATGTGGTGCCAGACTCTCACGCCGGCCGCCCCCAAAACCTCCACCGGCAGATGCGCGACTTCGTCATAGTCGTCGAAAGCATCGGCTATGCCGTCCCGGTCGGTGTCAATCAACGCACGCGCCAGCGGCGTACCCGCATCCACCAGCGGGTAATTGAATGTCGCCGACACCCCGCCGACGCCCGGAACCTCGACCCGGACCTCCGTCGTCGCGCCCTCCGCCGTCGCCGGTATCATGATCTCACTCTCCACCGTCATCGTCTCGCCGCCCGACTTCGCCTCCACTCTCAACGTGTAGGTCGCGCCGCGCTCCAGCACATTCACCGCCTGGCCGCCGCTCGTCAACACGGGCAGACCCAGCACCGGCGGAATCTCGGCCGCTGCCGGAACCGACAAAACACTCGTCTGCGTCGAAAGACCCAGCGACAATTCATTCGCTGCCGGGAAAATCGTCGCCGAAGGCCGCCACAACCTGCCGGAAACACCAGGCAACTCTTCTATCGTCCAGACACCGGGAACACTCGTGCGCGTCGTGAAAGACTCGCCGTCGTCGTCCGTCTGCGCCAACACCGTCACCGCTATGCCCGTCGTGAACAAACGCTCCGAGGCCATGTTCAACTCCGGTATGCGTTGAATCACCTGCTCCGGCAAACGGCTGACCGTGCTCAAATTCACCGCCCACAATCCGTTCGCTGCCGTCGCCAGCCAGCCAACCCTGTGGTCGGTGCTCGCAGACACATTGTTCCAGTCCACAATCTCGCAGCCTCCCGCGCGAACCGGCAGCGCATAGTCCGCCGGGAACCGGCCAAGGCAGCCGTAGCCCGCCACGCCCGCATCGTAGCCTCCGTCGTAACCGAAAGTCTCGCTCAGGTAATACGCCTGCACGCTCGACGCCGCCGTCTGCGTCGCGCCCGACACCGATGAAACGCCGAGATGCGCCCGCACTCCGTGCTCGCGGATTCCGGACCAGGCAATGCGAACCGGAGAAACGCGACGGTCGGGGCGAATGGCAAACGCCGGCAAACGGCCCGGCAAGACCGACGACAGCGGATTCTCGCCCGCCCTGATCTCGGCCACGTCCGCGAGGCCGTCTCCATCCGCGTCCCTCGTCACTATGCTGCGCATTGCCGTCTTGTTCGTTTGCGAGAGCATCTGATTGCGCCCGATGGACGCATCGGCCAGACCTTCCTCTATGGCGCGGTCGAAGATACCGTCGCCGGCGCCGGGATATTGATACGACATATACACCGACGCGCCGTCGGCTTCGGTCAGATTGCGCTCCAGCTCCAGCACGATGAATCCCGGCTCGATATAGCGCGCGTTGCTCACCACGACCGTGCCTGAACCCGGCCCGGACCTGACTTCCACCGAAAAACCTTCCAGGCCCGAAACCGCCGTTCTCAACACGACATCGGCCGCTTCCGCCGTCGCCTGTGACGGAAGCAATATCGCCAGATCCTCGTCGGCTTCAAACCACACCTGGTTGCGGCCCGCGGCATACAAGCCGTTCTCCAGTTCCGGCGCCACCGTATCCGTGCGCAATATCATCGCGTTCACTTCCGGCGGCGTCCCGATGCCGGCGCCGCTGCCGCCGCCGCCGGTGGCTGCCGTCAGGGCGAAGGTGAAACTCTCTTCCCGGTCGTCATCGTCCCTTGCAATCTGGCGGGCGGCGACGCTGCATCTACGGCCGGGACACACGTTTTCTCCCGACACCGACTGCGTGCCGGTTATCGGGAAACCGGCGTCCGGGTTCACGAAGTCCTGCGGCGACGCCGACGGAGAAACGCTGCCGGTGCTGATGCTCCAATCCAGCGACAGCGACTCCGTCAATTCGCCCCCTTCGAGAAGAACATCGAATGTCGGCTGTCTGCCTTCGGCAAAGCCGCTCGCAGGGCTTATCAACGTCACCGTCGTCGGGTCGTTGTCGGTAATCATGAATGTTTGCGGTGAACCGGCTGCACGAACCACGCCGGCGCTGCGCGCGGCATCGTCGGAGACACCGACGTTGAAACTCTCGTCCGCCTCGTTCAGCGTATCCGCAACCGTGACGACGGTGATGGCGCCGGCGGTCTCGCCGACGGCTATCGTGATGCGGCCATTGCCGGCGTCCGCGTAGTCGGATGACGAAGCGGCGTCGGCGCCAGACGGCCCGATGACATAGTCCAGCGTCACTGGCTGCGTGTGTTCGCCGCCGCTCAACACCACCGCGACCGTCGCCGTGGCGCCCTCGGCGACAGCGCCCGCGCCGCTCAACGTGGCCGTCACCGGATCGTTGTCGGTTATCGTTACGGCGACCGCCTCAAAAGCGCTGCCGCCGTCGCTCATCAAATCCTGCAGCGAGAAGATGAAGGATTCCGTGGCTTCGTTCAACCCATCGTCCACGACCGTGATTTCGCTGACACTGCCGGTGCGGCTGCCGGCGGCGAAAGTGACGTTGCCGGTGTTCGACAAATCGGTGGTGGTGGCGCCGTCGCCGGAGCCGCTGATTCTCCATGCAATGACCGTCTCGCCTTCAAACAGCCGGTCGGCTGCGCCCATCGAAATCTCAAGCGTGTTATATGGACCGTCGCCCTCGGCGAAGTCCAGGCTGGCGGCGATGGTCAGGGTGCGCGCCGCCGTCGTGTTTTCCGGGATGGTTATGCTGGTGCGGTCGGCTGCGCCCAGTGCAACCTCGCCGCCGACCGCGCCGGCTACCGGTTCGCCCAGAATCACTGTCAGGGTCTCGGCGTCCTCCGCCATGCCGTCATACGCTATGCTGACGGTGATCGTGCCGGCCGTCGTGCCGGTGGTTATCGTCAGCGGGCTGGTCGGAGCGATGGCGTAATCATCGGTGGTGATACCGGTGGCGTCGGCGACCTCATACGGCACGTTAATGGACGCCGCCGAGCCGGAAGCCGCTCCGCTCAGAATCACATCCAGCACCACATCCGTTCCTTCCGGCGCCGTCGGCGGCGGTGGGCTTACCGAGACGGTCAGCGCGTCGTTGTCCACTATCATTGCTGTCGCAGCCGACGGTGTTCCCCGCGACACCGCGCCTGCCGCCGCGTTTTTGGAAAAGCCGGCATCACTCGCGGCGCCGAGCGTCACCGTCAGCGTCTCGGCGGACTCGTTCAGCAGGTCGTCTGTCAGCGCGACGGTCAGCTGTACTGTGGTCGTATTCGTGGACACCGTAACCGTCGCCGGTAAAGCGGCATGATCGGCGCCTGAGGCGGTGCCGCCTGGCGGCATGACCGGAACCGTCACCGCGCCTTCCGAACCTCTGACAGCACCGCTCAATGCGACGGTGAACATCGCGTCCTCGCCTTCCCCGACCTGGTCGGGGCCTTCGATTGAATACGTTATCGGGTCGCTTTGCCTGACGACGACCTCGGCACTGCCGATGTTGATGGCGGCGGACGGATTGCCGCCGCCGCGGGCGTTCGTCAGCATCACCACCAGCGTCTCGGCGCTCTCGTTCAGGCCGTCATCGCGGATGGTTACCGACACGCTCCGGCTCCCGAACCCGCTGAAAGTCAAACTGCCGGTCGTCGCCGTATAGTCATCCGCTTCTGCCGGATTGGCGCCGCCGCCAGCGACAGACCAATCGACTGTCACGTCAGCGGTCGGAGCGTCCTCATCCTCACCGCTCAACTCGACCGTGAACTGCGCCACTTCGCCTTCCGATACCTCAGCCTGATCCGCACGCACCGACAAAAAGCGCGTCGCCGCCAGATTCGCCGGGATTGTCAGATTGGCGACACTCGGCGAGGCGGAGACCTCGCCCGCGCCCATGCCCGCCGATACACCGATGATTCGTATTACCACGCTCTCGGCGTCTTCCTCGCGGCTATCCTGGGCTATGCCTATCGAGAAAATGCTTGTGACGTTGCCCATCTCCACCACGGTCGTGCCGACTATCGCGCCGCTGGTTATTACGGCATCGCCGACGGCTCTGAAATCAGAGTCGGCGATGCTGTTCGGCGCGCGATCGCCCGTGCCGGTGTTCGTCTGCGTGATGACCGAGGCCATCCACGTCACTGTCACCACATCCGCGCTCGGTGTATCTAAACGCAGCACAAACTCCGCCGTGCCGCCTTCCGACGCCTCTTCGCCCGAACTGCGCGCAAGGACGACTTCCGCCGCGTCGCTTTGCCGAATGATGACTTCAGCCATCGTCGAGGCGCCGAGACTTGTCAAACCTGCCGACGTCGCCGCACTGTCCAACGTCAACGCCAACGTCTCGGTGGACTCGTTCAAATTGTCGGCATGAATCGGCAACATCACTTCGCCGATGGTCGTGCCCGGGGCTATCACCAGCGGGCTTGCGACGATGGCGTAGTCTCCGCCTGCGTCGGCGGCCCCACCCACGGCGCTGCCTCTCAGCATGAACGACACTTCCACATCCGCCGTCGGCGTGCCTTCACTCAGCGTTACCGTGAAACTCGCCGTCGCCCCTTCGCTCACCTCACCGGTGTCGGCGGACACGGTTACGACCAGCTCGTCGTCGTCGGTTATCGATACCTCAAACGGATCGCCAGAATCCGTGCCGCCGTCGGACACAGAATCTTCAACCGAGGCTTCAATGCTGAATCTCTCCGTCGCCTCGTTCAATGAATCTCCGGCAATCCCGACGGTGAATGACGCGGTGGCGGCGCTCGGACCCAAACTCACCATGCCGCTCGTGGCGCCGAAAAAGTCGGTCGCCGTCGTCGTGCCGTGGACAATCTCCCACATCACGCTCCTCGCTTCTGCGAAGCCGGCTCCCATCAGACCCATCGTGTATTCGACGCTCACTTCCGCATCGCCCTCGGTCACAACCCCGGTGCCTGTTATCGTCAAGACACGCACCGATGTCGAGTTTTCCGGGATGGTTATGTCGGCGCGGACGGATGTGCCCAGTGCAACCTCGCCGCCGCCTGCACTGGCTATCGGGTTGCCCAGAACCACTGTCAGGGTCTCGGCGTCCTCCGCCATGCCGTCATACTCTATGCTGACGGTAATCATGCCGGTCGTCGCGCCGGCGGCTATCGTCAGCGGGCTGGTGGGAGTGGTGGCGTAATCATCGGCGGTGATACCGGCGGCGGCGGGGACCGAATACGGCACTTCAATCGAAGCCGCCGAGCCGGAAGCCGCTCCGCTCAGGACGACATCCAGCACCACATTCGTTCCTTCCGGCGCCATCGTCGCCGATGGGCTTACCGAGACTGTCAGCGCGTCGTTGTCCTCGATCATCGCCGTCGCAGCCGACGGGGTTCCCCGCGACACCGCGCCTGCCGCCGCGTCTTTCATAAAGCCGGCATCACTCGCGGCGCCGAGCGTCACCACCAGCGTGCCGGTGGACTCGTTCAGAACGTCCTCGACCGTCGCCGCCGTAATCACCATGCTGGTCGTGCCGGTGGCGATGGTTACAGCGCCTGACGGCGGCCCGGCGTAATCCCCCGCATCGGCGGCGATTGTGTACGGAACCGTCACCGCGCCCTCCGAGCCGCTGACAGCACCGCTCAATGTGACGGTGAACATCGCGGCCTCGCCTTCCCCGACCTGGCCGGGGCCTTCGATTGAATACGTTATCGGGTCGCTTTGCCCGACGACGACCTCGGCACTGGCGGTGCTGATGACGGCGGACGGATTGCCACCGCCGGCGGCGTTCGTCAGCATCACCACCAGCGTCTCGGCGCTCTCGTTCAGGCCGTCATCGCGGATGGATACCGACACGACCTGGCTCCCGAACACGCTGAAACTCAAACTGCCGGTCGTCGCCCTATAGTCATCCGCTTCTGCCGGATTGGCGCCGCCGCCAGCGACAGACCAATCGACTGTCACGTCAGCGGTCGGGTCGTCCACGCCGCTCAACACGACCGTGAACTGTGCATCCATACCTTCCTCTATCGTTTCCTGATTCGCATGCACCGACAAAAAGCGCGTCGCCGCCAGATTCGCCGGGATTGTCAGATTGGCAACATCTGGCGAGGCGGAGATCTCGCCCGCGCCCATGCCCGCCGATACACCGATGATTCGTATCACCACGCTCTCGTCATCTTCCTCGCGGCGATCCTGGGCTATGCCTATCGAGAAAGCGCTTTCGTCGTCTCCGATCTCCACCACGGTCGTGCCGACTATCGCGCCGCTGGTTATCACGGCATTGACGCCGCCGCTGAAATCAGAGTTGTCGGCTTCGTTCGGGCCGCGGTCGCCCGTGCCGGTGTTCGTCTGCGTGATGACCGAGGCCATCCACGTCACCGTCACCACATCCGCGCTCGGCGTATCTAAACGCAGCACAAACTCCGCCGTGCCGCCTTCCGACGCCTCTTCGCCCGAACTGCGCGCAAGGACGACTTCTGCCGCGTCGCTTTGTGCAATCGAGACTTCAGCCATCGCCGCGGCGCCGAGACTTGTCAAACCTGCCGACGTCTCCGCACGGTCCAACGTCAACACCAACGTCTCGGTGGACTCGTTCAGATTGTCGGCATGAATCGGCAACATCACTTTGCCGATGGTCGTGCCCGGGGCTATCACCAGCGGGCTTGCGACGATGGCGTAGTCTCCGCCTGCGTCGGCGGCCCCGCCCACGGCGCTGCCGTCCAGCATGAACGATACTTGCACATCCGCCGTCGGCGTGCCGCCATCGAGTGTCAGCGTGAAGCTCGCCGTCGCCCCTTCGCTTACGCCCGCGGTGTCGGCCAACACGCTGACTGTCAGCTCGTCGTTGTCGGTGACCGATACCTCAAACGGATCGCCAGAATCCGTGCCGCCATCGGACACAGAATCTTCAACCGAGGCTTCAATGCTGAAGGTCTCCGTCGCCTCGTTCAATGAATCTCCGGCTATCCCGACGGTGAATGACGCGGTGGCGGCGCTCGGACCCAAACTCACCATGCCGCTCGTCGCGCCGGTAAAGTCGGTCGCCGTCGTCGTGCCGTGGACAACCTCCCACATCACGTTCCTCGCTTCTGCGAAGCCGGTTCCCATCAGACCCATCGTGTATTCGACGCTCACTTCCGCATCGCCCTCGGACAGAACCCCGGTGCCTGTTATCGTCAATGCACGCACCGATGTCGTGTTTTCCGGGATGGTTATGTCGGCGCGGACGGATGTGCCCAGTGCAACCGCGCCTCCGCCTGCACTGGCTATCGGGTTGCCCAGAACCACTGTCAGGGTCTCGGCGTCCTCCTCCATGCCGTCATACTCTATGCTGACGGTGATCGTGCCGGTCGTCGCGCCGGCGTCTATCGTCAGCGGGCTGGTGGGAGTGGTGGTGTAATCATCGGTGGTGATACCGGCGGCGGCGGGGACCTCATACGGCACTTCAATTGATGCCGCCGAGCCGGAAGCCGCTCCGCTCAGAATCACATCCAGCACCACATCCGTTCCTTCCGGCGCCGTCGCCGCCGATGGGCTTACCGAGACTGTCAGCGCGTCGTTGTCCTCGATCATCGCCGTCGCGACGTGGCGGGCGGGGTCGAGGTCGCGCGTCACCGCGCCTGCCGCCGCGTCTTTGGAAAAGCCGGCTTCACTCGCGGCGCCGAGCGTTACTACCAGCATACCGGTGGACTCGTTCACAGCGTCCTCGACCGTCATCGCCGTAATCATCGTGCTGGTCGTGCCGACGGCAAGGGTTACAGTGTTTGACGGCAGCCCGGCGTAATCCCCCGCATCGGCGGCGATTGTGTACGGAACCGTCACCGCGCCCTCCGAACCGCTGACAGCACCGCTCAATCTAACGGTGAACACCGCGTCCTCGCCTTCCCCGACCTGGCCGGGGCTTTCGATTGAATACGTTATCGGGTCGCTTTGCCCGACGACGACCGCGGCACTGTCGGTGCTGATGACGGCGGACGGATTGCCGCCGCCGGCGGCGTTCGTCAGCATCACCATCAGCGTCTCGGCGCTCTCGTTCAGGCCGTCATCGCGGATGGATACCGACACGACCTGGCTCTCGAACAAGCTGAAACTCAAACTGCCGGTCGTCGCCGTATAGTCATCCGCTTCTGCAGGATTGGCGCCGCCGCCAACGACAGACCAATCGACTGTCACGTCAGCGGTCGGAGCGTCCTCATCCTCACCGCTCAACTCGACCGTGAACTGCGCATCCATGCCTTCCGATACCTCAGCCTGATTCGCACGCACCGACAAAAAGCGCGTCGCCGCCAGATTCGCCGGGATTGTCAGATTGGCAACATCCGGCGAGGCGGAGATCTCGCCCGCGCCCGTGCCCGCCGATATGCCGATGATTCGTATCACCACGCTCTCGGCGTCTTCCTCGCGGCGATCCTGGGCTATGCCTATCGAGAAAGCGCTTTCGTCGTCTCCGATCTCCACCACGGTCGTGCCGACTATCGCGCCGCTGGTTATCACGGCATTGACATCGCCGACGGCTCTGAAATCAGAGTTGTCGGCTTCGTTCGGGCCGCGGTCGCCCACGCCGGTGTTCGTCTGCGTGATGACCGAGGCCATCCACGTCACCGTCACCACATCCGCGCTCGGTGTATCTAACAAAGTCAGCACAAACTCCGCCGTGCCGCCTTCCGACGCCTCTTCGCCCGAAGTGCGCGCAAGGACGACTTCCGCCGCGTCGCTTTGTGCAATCGAGACTTCAGCCATCGTCGTGCCGAGAACGATCGAACCCGCAGACGGCATATTCACCGCATCGGTCAACTCCACCGTCAGCGTCTCGGTGGACTCGTTCAGATTGTCGGCATGAATCGGCAACATCAATTCGCCGCTGGTCGTGCCGGCGGCGATTGTCAGCGGACTGGCGGCGGCGGTGTAATCTGCGCTCACGGCGCTGCCGCCCAGCGTGAACGACACGTCCACATCCGCCGTCGGCGTGCCGCCGTCGAGTGTCAGCGTGAAACTCGCCGTCGCCCCTTCGCTTACGCCCGCGGTGTCGGCGGACACGCTGACTGTCAGCTCGTCGTCGTCGGTTATCGAAACCTGCAACGGCTCGCCGACATCCGTGCCGCCGTCGGCCAGCGGATTTTCAGTGCCGACTTCAACGCCGAAGGTCTCGGTCGCCTCGTTCAATGAATCGCCGGCAAGCAGGATTGCAAAAGAGGCTGTGGCGGCGTTGGTGGCGAAACTCACCGCGCCGCTTATGGCGCCGGAGAAGTCCGTGGCCGTCGTCGTGCCGTGGACAACCGCCCACGTCACGCTGGTCGCTGCGCTGAAGCCCGCGCCATCCAGAACCATCGTGTACTCGACGCTCATTCCCGCATCGCCCTCGGCCACAACCCCGGTGCCTGTTATCGTCAAGACACGCACCGATGTCGTGTTCCGAACAATGGTGACGCCGGCGCTGCGATCAGCGAGGATTGAGCTCAGCGAAACCTCGCCGCCGTCCGCGCCGACTTCCGGTTCGCCCAGGACCACTGTCAGAATCTCGTCCTCCTCCTGTCGGTTGTCACGCTCTATGCCGACGGTGATCGTGCCTGTGGTCGAACCGGCGGCTATCGTCAGCGGGCCGGTGGGAGTGGTGGTGTAATCATCGGTGGTGATACCGGCGGCGGCGGCGACCTCATACGGCACTTCAATCGATGCCGCCGAACCGGAAGCCGCTCCGCTCAGAATCACATCCAGCACCACATCCATGCCTTCAGACGCCGTCGTCACCGACGACCTCACGGCAACCGTCAGCGCGTCGTTGTCCTCTATCATCGCCGTCGCGCCGTGGCGGGCGGGGTCGGTGTCGCGCGTCACCGCGCCTGCTGCCGCGTCTTTCATAAAGCCGGCTTCACTCGCGGCGCCGAGCGTTACTACCAGCATACCGGTGGACTCGTTCACAGCGTCCTCGACCGTCATCGCCGTAATCATCGTGCTGGTCGTGCCGGCGGCAAGGGTTACAGTGTTTGACGGCAGCCCGGCGTAATCCCCCGCATCGGCGGCGATTGTGTACGGAACCGTCACCGCGCCCTCCGAACCGCTGACAGCACCGCTCAATATGACGGTGAACATCGCGTCCTCGCCTTCCCCGACCCGGCCGGGGCCTTCGATTGAATACGTTACCGGGTCGCTTTCGGCAATCATCACGCGCGCCCGGCCTGCGCCTCTCAGGGCCGGGGCCTCCTGAGCGCCGCCCGACGGAGACGACAGCTGAACCGTCAGCGTCTCGCTCGACTCGTTCAGGTTGTCAGAGAGCAACGGAATCACGACCCTTTGCGTGGTTTGCCAGTCCGACGGCGTGAAGGTCAGCGTGCCGGTCGTGCCGGCGGCGTAATCTTCACGCTCCACCGTTCCCGTAATCGAATACATCACCGTCGCCGTATTCACTCCGCCGTCCACCTCATTCACCAGCGCGATATTGAATGTCGCCGTCGCGCCTTCGGCCACAACCGCGTCCACAGAGTCAATCTCGTAAAACAGCGTCGTCGCCGCATTCTCACGAATCGCCACCTCCGCCGTGGCAGCCGCGCCCAGGGTCACCCGTCCGGCGCCCGAACCCGGCTGCGGCGGTTGCAAAGACACGACCAGTGTTTCCGTCGTCTCCGCCATGCCGTCCGGCAGCAACGTCAGGGCTATCGTCGCCCGGGTCGAACCCGGACTCAGGGTCACGGAGAGCATCGTGTCGGCCAGCGCGTAGTCTTGCGTTGTTACTCCGCCGATTGTGAACGGCACTTCCACAGCGCCTTGCGATTCAACATCCAGGTTGATATGGAACATCACCTCGTCGCCCTCGTTCACCGGCGAGGTGTCCGCGCCCGCGCGCTCGACCGATACCATGGCGTCGTCGTTGTCGGCGACCACCACCGTGGCCGAGCCGGACGACGCGCTCAACTCCAGATAATCCAACGACGCTCCGTTCACGCGGACGTCGTTCAGCGTCAGCACAACCGTCTCGTCCGACTCGTTGACCTCGTCGTCGGTCAGCACAACCGTCACCGACGCCGTCGTGTTGAACGGAACCTGCGTGGCCCCGGTGGTCGCGCCCGTGTAATCCGCGCCGGCGGTGGCGGTGCCGCCCAGAGTCCACGAAACCATCGCCGATGTCGCGCCGCCTATCTCGCCCAGCGAAAGCGCCGCGCCCCCGGCGCTGACGAATTGCAAGTCAAAGACCGCCGACTGCCCTTCCGTGAGCGTCGTCGAGGCGGCGATCACCGCTATCCCGGCAACGTCGCTGCGCTCAACGTCAACGGCGGCGGCGGCCTGCGATACTTCAACCACGCCCGCGCTGCGCCCGCCCGTCAGCATGACCGTCAGCGTTTCGGTGGACTCCGGAACCGTGTCGTCGGCTATCGCGATCGCGATTTCCTCGCTCATCGAGCCGACGCCAATGGTGATGGTGCCGGTCAGCGCGCCGTCAATGTCGGACGCCTCGATGCCGCCGCCCGGAACAATTTCGTAATCCACCTCCACATCCGCGGTCGGTGTGCTGCTGGAAAGAACAACGGTAAAGTCCGCATTGCCACCCTCTGCCGCGGCTGAATCCGGCCCCTGCAAAGACACCGTCAGCGCGTCGTCGTCCACCAGCCTCAACACAACGCTGCCCGTCTCAATGCTCCAGTAACCTCCCTCGATTGCAACGTCGCTGATCGTCACGACGATGGTCTCGGTGCTTTCGTTGTCGCCGTCGTCAATCGGCGTAATACTCAACCCCGGAGAAAACGTATTCGGCCAGTCCGGCGGCAACGTCACCGTGCCGCTGCTGTTCGCATAACCCTGCGGCACGCTGTAATCCACGCCCGCGACGGCCGTGCCGCCCAGGGTGTAGGTCACCGTCGCCGTCGCCTCAAACCTCGCCATACCCACCGCTTCCATACTCACGACCGCGGCGGCGGCGCCTTCCGTCAACTGCGACGGAGATTGCAACGAAATCCCGAGACGCTGGCCGGGCCGGATGAGGACGGTGGCCGAAGACGGCGCGCCAACAGCAACCGCACCCGGATTGTCTCCCAGCACGGGGTCGCTCAACGACAACACAATGCTCTCGGTCGATTCCGCATAGATGTCCGGGAGGATTCCCAGCTCAATCGTCCGCATCGTCTCGCCGACGCCGAAAACCACCGTGCCGGTGGTCGCGGAAACGTCATAATCCGCACCCGGCGTCGCCGTCCCCGACAGCGAATACGACACGCTCAAGGTGCTGCGTTGAGCACCGCCGGTGGCCGCGACCCCGACGATGATGTTCACCGACGTTGTCGCCTCTTCAACGGCGGCCTGGTCGGCATCCTCCAGCATCGCCGTGAATCGGAAAAGACTCTCGCTGCTCGCGGCAATGGTGGCGCTCGCCGAAACACCGCGCAGCGAAGTAACTCCGGCGGCGCCGGACGGCTCGCCCAGAACCAGGACGAAGGTTTCCGTCGTCTCGCCCAGACCGTCTTCGACTATCCCGATTGCCGAGGTCGCCTTCTCGCTCTCGCCCATGACGAACGACACCGAACCCGACGGAAACACGGCTCTGCCCAGGCCAAAGTCTGCCGGCGCGACATCGTCATCCGCGGCGGATGAACTGGTGGTGATGCGCCACGGAATCGTCAATATCGTTCCAGCCGACAAACTCCCTCCGCCGATTGTGATTGTGAACGTCGCCGTCGCGCCCTCGAGCAACGCCGACGACGGTGCGTCCAGCGTTCCCGTAATCTCATCGTCGTCCTCGATGTGGATGGTCGCCTCCGCGCCGCCCAGCGACAACGTGATGCTCTCGGTGGACTCGTTGACGACATCGTTCACCAAAGCCAGCACCAGCCGCGTGCCGCTGCTGCCGCCGGAAATCAAAACAGAACCTGTCGAGGCGCCTGCATAGTCCGCGCCGGAAACCGCCGTGCCGGTCAGCATGTAACTCAAACTCACGTCCGCGCCGGACAGCAATGGCCCGGCGTCATCGCCCAGCGTAATCAAAAAGGTCGGACTCGTGACGCCTGCTTCATCCACCGACTCCTGCAACGCCGTGAGCGTGACTTCCGCAGCCGCGTCGGCGGCGATTGACGACAAAACCGGAGAGCCCACGACACCGACTTCGCCATACGCACCCGTCACCGTGGCCGAACCGACCGTGAACTCAAAGAACTGCTCATCCCTCTCCAGCGTGCGGTCGGAGCCAATCACGATGTTCACCACCGTCGGCGCGGTCGTGGCGCCTACCATAAGGGTCCCCGGCGACGGGGTCACACCAAGGCCGATGTTCACCAGCCCGGTGACGAAGGTCACCATGCCCGTGAACGGGATCGCGTCAAAGTCCGCGAAATCATCCGCCTCGGCCGACACGCCGGCGGCGGCGGCGGTGACGCGCCACGGCACACTCAACGTCCTCGTCGGCAAGCGGCCCAGCTGGATTGTGAACGACGCCATCGCGCCCTCGGCCACCGCCCCGGCGGGGCCGGACAGATTCACAACCATCGCATCGTTGTCGAGGATTGCGTAACGGGCCGAAGAAGCATCATCCACGGGACGCACACCGCCCGTCAGGACAATCGTCATCACCAGCGTCTCCGAAGACTCGTTCAGCATGTCGTCGGTCAGCGAAAATACCACGTCCGCGCGCGTCGAACCGGCGGCGATGACGCTCTGGTATCTCATCGTGTCAGGCTGACCCGCGATAGCGTCTCCGGTGTAGTCCACGCCCCGCTGCGCGTCGCCGCCGAGTGTCCAGTGTACCGTCGTGGCCTGGCTCTGAACCCCGGACAGCGCAATCGTGAACACCGCGCTCGTGCCCTCGGCGGCGGACTCCGCCGACGCCGTAACACCGGCCTCGACTCCGGCGATGTTGACAATGCCGCCCAAAGACGTCTCCGGGCCAGCGGTATCGAGCGTCGTCGCAAAAAGCACGCCGGGGTCGCGGACAAAACCGGTCAGACTCACCTCGAAACGTTCATCCCCTTCTGCAAAACCGCCCGGCTCATCGTCATCGTTCCTGTAATAAAGAGTGATGGCCGCCGCCGTCGCGCCGATGGCAATCGTGACACTGCCGGTCAATGGCAAACTGGCGAGCGGATTGCCCTGCGCATCAACAAAGTCCCCGGCGACGACGCTGTCCGCCCCGCCCGTCCCGGCTACCCGGTATTCAACCTCCACAGCCCGGCTGTGCGCCGGGTCCAGCTGCACAACCCAGGTCTGTGAACTGCCCTCGACGCCGACAACACCCGGCCCCGACAAACTGACCTCCGGCAAGCGGACGCTGGGTTCAACGCTTCCCGACACCGTCAAGGTGGCGGCGCCGCCGTCGAATTCCGTCGTGCCGACGCCGCCCGTGCCGTCGCTCAGCATTGAGAAAATGATGTCGTAAGACTCGCGGTCCTCCATTTTGTTGTCGGCGCAGAAATAAAAGTTAATCTCCTCTTCATTGTCGCCCGGAGCAAACACGACCCGGCCATTCGGCAGACTGTTAAACGAGTCGCCGCCCGCACTGCAAAAGTCCGCCGCCTCCACGCCGGCAGGCGCGCCGGCGCTGGCCCTCCACGACACCGTCACCGGCGCCGTGTGCGGCACTCCCCGGGCAAGCCTCAGGCGGACGACCGTGGGCGTGGTTCCTTCGCTGACGGCAGCCGGGGGCGCCGCGGACAGGATGCGCGGCGGCGGGCGCACACGGATGGCGACCGTAGCGGAATCGCTTAGCAGCGTGAGGTCGTCCGTCACCGTGAGCCGGAAGTACAGCATCGGCGTCGCCAGCCGCGCCGTGAACGTCGCGGTGGCGGCATCGGCGTTGCTCAAGCCGGCACCGGTAATCACTGCGGCGTCGGCGCTCATCGAGGCCACCTGCCGCCACCGGTACGTCAATGCGCCGGCGTTGCCCGCGTTGCGGCTGGCGATGCCGCTCAAGGTAACGGTGTCGCCCGAAGTCGGCTGCGAGGGGCTGAAGGCCGCCACGGCAACGGGCGCCGTGTTGTCGCGGTGAATGATGACGACCTCGCGCGGCGTACTGCGCTCGCCGCCGCTGTCCACCGCCACGATCTGATGCCGGTAGGTCGTGGCGCCGCCGGTCTCCCGGTGGGCGGGCACGGTGAATCGAGTGATGCGTCCGGGCACCACATCCGGCTCCAGGGCATCGCTGAAGAAACTGTCGCTGGCGCCGCGCGTACTCCACTCGAAAAAGCGGTCGTCCAGCAGCGCTCCTTCATCAAAGTCGCTGGAGGCGGCGGTCAGGACAATCTCCTCGTCCTGCCGCACCGTCAGGGTATAAGCATCGTCGGCGCCGAGGACAATCACCGTCACATCGCCGGTAACAGCCACATCGGGCGGAATCGGCACATCGGCGTCGCGAAACCTGATGCTGACAACAGCAGTCGCCGTAGCCGGCTTGTAACCGGCTTTGCTCACGACAACCGTCAGGCGGAAATGGTAATTGCCGGTGACATGGACCTCCGGCTGGATGGCGGCGGCGGCGATGCCGTCCGTGGAAACTGTGCCGGCGGCGCCGGTCAGCACACCGAGATACGCGGTGTCGGTCACGGCCACGGCGAGGGCGCCGGCGGCGGTGGACACCACCTGCAGCCATTGATACGTCAAGGTACTGAGCGGCGCGACCTCGCCCGCCGCGCGGGTAACGGTGGCGGTTAACGTGTAGGCCACACCCTGATTGTTGTCTTCAAAGTTGTCGGCGGCCACAATCACCGGCGGCTGCAACAGCTGGTCGCTGGCGGCAATGGCGGCGGTGGCGCTCGTCGTGCCGAGGCCGATGCCGCCCACCGTTCGCGGCTCGCCAAGAGTAACCACCAATGTCTCCGTGGCCTCGGTGGCGGGGTCGTCGGCCACCCTCAGCCCAATCAGGCCGCTGGTCTCCTCGGCGGCGATAATCAATATGCCCGATGTCTGCCCGGCAAGACCGTCCGGCAACACGAGGTCGTAGTCGGCGGTGTCACCCAGCACCGCGAAGGGCACCGTCACCGGGGTCGTCGGCACGCCATTTTCAAGCGTCACCAGGAAAGTCGCCGTGGCGCCTTCGTTGACGGTGGCCGGGTCGGCGGCGATGTGGACGGTGATGGGGTCGTTCGCGGCGATGGTCACCGTCGCGGTGGCAGTGGTCACGCCGCTGTTCTGGCCGCCGCCGCCGCGGGCGTTGCTCAACGTCAGCGTCAGCGTTTCAGTGGTTTCGTTCAGATTCTCGTCGGCAATAGCGACGCGGATCACCTGGCTTCCGGTGGCGCTGAAAGAAAGCTCGCCGCTGGCCGCCGACGGCGAAGTGTAATCCCGGCTGTCCACATCGCCGCCTATCGTCCAGGTCACCTGCGCCGGTGATGTTCCCGGCTCCGGCGCCATGCCGTCCAGATTCACGGTGAACGCCGCCTGGCCGCCCTCGACGACGGCGGCGGCGGTGGTGGCGACGGAAAACTCGCGGTCGAACTCGCGGAAAATCACCGTAACCACGGCGTCGGCGTCGGCGGTTTCGATATTGCCGCCGGCGGCGCCGATGCCGACATTGGCGCCGTCAAAGGCCACCGTCAGGGTGCCGGTGCCGGTATCGATTCCGATGTCGTTGACGCTGGTCAGGGAGATCACCGCGCTGGTGACGCCCGCCGCAAAGACGAGGGGGCTGCCGGGGTTGTCGGTGAACGGCGGCGGGTTGTCGCCGCTCTGCGTCACGCTGTACGGCACCGTCAGCCGCGCCGCGCTCCGTTTGTTCAGGTTCACCGCCAACTCCACGCTGCGGCCCTCGTTAATGGACACCGAGGTGGTGGCGAAGGAGACGGTGATGTCGTCGTTGTCCAGTATCGTGAAAGTCTGCACCGGATTGACGACGGTTTCTTCGCCGACGGCATTGAACCCGACCGTGGCCAGGAAAACTTCGCTCGCCTCGTTCAGGTCGTCGTCAACAACGGGAATCTGAATGCCGGCATTGGTGGAGCCGGCGGGCATCGTGACCTGGCCGCTGGCGGGGCCGGTGTAATCGTCGCCGGCGGCGGCGTTGATGGTGGCGTCGTCGCTGTCCTCGTCAGTGGCGTATGTTACCGGCGTCGGCCTGGAGAGTTCGCCGCCGCTCAAGGTGACGTTGATGGCGGCGTCGGCGTCCTCGTTGACATCGCCGCCGCCGGTCACGGTGGCGGTGATCGGGTCGTCGTCGGGTATCGTCACCGCCAGCGAGCCGAAGCGCGGGCCGATGTGGTCGGGATTATCGGGATCGCCCAGCCCGCTGACAAAGAGGCGCCGACTGTCAAAGAGGCGGGTGCCGCCGTCGGCGTCGGGATCGTCCACGCTGACGCGGACGGTGAACCGCTCCGGCGCCTCGTTCAGGTTGTCGCCGACGACAGTGGCGGTGAAACTTCTGGTCGTGCCGCTGGGGTCATCCGGGCCGAAAGACAACTGCCCGGTTGCCGCCACGAAGTCGCGGTCGTCCGCCCTGTCCACCTCGTCATTATTGGTCGTCAACTGCCAGGTCACGGTGGTCGGCACGGTGAACGGCGAGCCAATCAGCGTAACCAGGTAATCGCGGCTTTCGTCGGAGTCGGTCTCGTCAATGTGGTCCGGCCCGGTCACGGTCAACTGGCGCGCCTCGACATGAATCGCGACGCCGCAGCCCGAGTCATCCGCCAGATTGACTTCGCCAGCGCCCGGGCCGGGGACCAACGTTCCTGGTAGATTGCTGTTGTCCAGATAGAATCGGCCTACCTCTCCGGAAAATATTATATTTCCGTCAGTCCGGGAATATCTGCCGGTGACGTTATTGAATCTGGTAGCCTCGGGTATGCCGTCATCGCGGACATGAAAAGTGACAACCGCGTGCGTGCTGCCGGCGGGGATGGTCACCCGGCCGCTCAGCCTGTTAGAGGCCATATTATTGAGTTGGTCGTCGGCGGTGGTGGAAGCGAAGTCCGGGTTGTCGTCAGGATTGTCGCTGATTCTACTTACCAAATCACTGTACATCTCCAGGCGCCAGACCACAGTGATATCCGCTACGCTCGGATAATACTCAATGGGCCTGTTGACGCCGGGGGCGAGGCCACTGAAATCGCCCAGGACAACATGGAAAGTCGCCGTGGTGCCCTCGACCAGTTCATAGCCCGGATTGACTTCTTCAATAGTCAACTCACCAACACTGCAAAACCCCGGCAACCCGGTAACCACCGGACGGTTGGCGGCGGCCAGCTGCCCGGTGAACCAACTGTCCTGACCGCCGATGATATGGACAGAGATGGCATCGCTCTGGAGAATGACGACCTCGCCGACAAGCCCTCCACCCGCTTCGCCGAACGATACTCGCAGTGTCTCGGCGCCCTCGTTGATACCGTCTTCGGTCACCTCCAGAATCATCTGCACGGACAACTGGCCCGCGGGTATCGTAACCGTGCCCGCCGTGGCATCCGCGCCCACGCCAACCGGCTGCGTGATGTCGAAATCATCCGCATCCACTCCGGATCCGGCCACCGAGAAAGGCACCACCACAGCCCCCGGCTCCTGCCTGAGCAACGTCACGGTAAAGGTAACCGCCTCGCCCTCGCTGACAGAAGAAGAATCTACCGCGATACGGAAGTTGGCCCGGTCGTCGTCGTGTATCGTGCCGTCTCGTTGCGCCATGCCCAACTCGGCGAAAAAGTTGCTTTGCGGGTCGCTGAGGGTTGCGGTGTACGTCTCGGAGCCTTCGATGGCATTGTCGTTCACCGTCGGCACCTCAACGACGGTCGAGGTCATGCCGTCTGCAATGGACAGGGTGCCGGAGGGAAACACGGCGCCAACAAAATCTCGCGCCTCCGCCGGATTGCCGCCGGTGCTGGTCGCGGCGATGGCCCAGTCCGCCGTGACACTGCCGTCGGACGGCGGCCCGTCGGTGATGGCGACGGTGAAACGAATGACCCCGCCCTCGGTCACCGCGCGCGGCGCGGACACAATGTCGAGAGTCTGCCTCGGCAATACATTGATGGCGATGATGTCGGAATCGCTTCTCATGGTATTTTGATCCGTCACCGTCAGGCGGAAGTACAACATTGCCGTGGACGATGACGCGGTGAAATTCACCGCCGAGGCGCCGGAGACTGTCAGCACCACCGCATCCGCGGTAACCACTTCGGCGGCGTCGCTGTCCATCGTCACCTGCTGCCATTGGTAGGTCAATCCGCCGTTGCCGCCCGCGTTGCTGCTGCCGCTGCCGTCCAGCGTCACCGGGTTGCCAGTCCCGGCCTTGCGGTCATCGCCTGCTGCGGCGACCGGCGCGGCGCTGTCGCGGTGAATGATGTCCACCTGGCGCGCAGCACTGCGCTCGCCACCGCCGTCCACCGCCACGACCTGATGCCGGTAGGTCGTGGCGCCGCCTCTATCCGGGTGGACGGGCACGGTGAACGCGGTGACGCGCCCGGGCGTCACGGCCGGACTCAGGACGGTGTTGAAGAAGCCGGGAGTGCCGAGCGTGCTCCATTCATAACCTGCGTCTTCGTCCAGAACGACGGGGGTGTCCCCCGGGTCCAGGTCGGTGGCGGTGGCGGTGACGACCACGCTATCGCCCCCCCGAACCGTCAACGTCAAATTGCCGGCGCCGTCGGTGGCTGACATGGAGGCGCCGTCGGCGGTCATCACGGGTGTGCCGGGCACATCGGAGTCGCGGAACCGGACGCTGAAGACATCGCTCACCGTGGTATCAGTGTGGTCCTCCCCGCTCGCGACGACGGTCAGGCGGAAGTGGTAGTTGCCGGTGACATACACCCGCGGTCTGATGGAGGCGCTGGCAGTGACGCTGCCGGACGATGAAAACGTGCCGCTGGCGCCCGTAATCATGCCGAGATCTGCGTCGTCGCCAGCGGCAACGGCGGCGGCGCCAACGGCGGTGGACACCACCTGCTGCCATTGCCAGCTCAGGGTGCTGTAGCGCAGGATGTCGGAGGCGGCGCGGGTAATCTCGGCGGTCCAGGAATAATCGCGGCCCGTCCCGTCGGGCGCCTTCTCAAAATTGTTGTTGTCGAGGTCATCGGCGGGGTACACAACTGTCGGCGCCGGTACCGGCCGGTCGCTCGCGGCGATTGTTACGGTCGCGCTGCTGCTCTCCCCGAGGCGGATGCTTCCCGCCGTTCGCGGCGTGCCAAGAACAACCCGCAGCGTCTCATCGCCCTCGGCGATGTCGTCGTCAACAGCACGCAGATCGAATCTACCGAATCTAACTGGGCCATCGTCAATTTCAACCGTGTTCGGCGGCGCGGCGGGGTTGAATATAAAGATGTCGCGAATCTCGAAATCGGCGGCGTCACCGATCACCATAAAGGGCACTTCCACCGGCATGGTGCTAACAGACCCGGTGATGACCACCCTGAACCGCACCGTGTGGCCTTCTCCCACACTCCCACTCTCAGGAGGGATGAGATTGACGATGATTTCGTCACTGTCGTTGATGTCAAACACGCCGCGGTCCATGCCGGGCAAAACCACGCCGCCGCCCGCGCCAACGGTTGCCTCGCCCACTTCGAGGACGATGGTTTCCGTCGTCTCGTTGAGGTTGTCAGCGGCAATCAACACCATGACCTCAGCAGCCGTTCCACCTGCGGGTATCGTTGCCATCTGCGACACCGGCCCGGTGTAGTCCTCGCCGCGAACCGCGCTGCCTGCGAGCGTGAACGGCACCGTTACATCCGCCGCCGAACCTTGCGGCGCGCCGGTCAGGAGGATAGTGAAAGCCGCGGCCACGTTGCCTGTTTCCGGTTCCTCGACCGCACCGCCGATGACGTCGTAGGTGATGGGGTCGCTCGGTTCGACGACGACCATCGCGGCGGCGACAGCGATGGCGGTGCCGCCGATGCCGCCGCCGCCGACGGCGTTGCTGAGCCTCAAACCCAGACTGCCGGCGCCTTCATTCAGGCCGTCGTCGTGGATGCCGATGTCTATCGTTTTCGGTGTTTGCCAGTCGGCCTGCGTGAAAGTCAGGGTGCCGGTCGTCCTGCCGCCTGCAACGCGGTAGTCCGCGGCCTCCAGATTGCCGGTGACATTCCAGTCAACTGTCGTGTTGGCCGTCGGCGCGGCGCCGACCAGACGGACCTCGAAAGTCGCCGTGCTGCCTTCGCTCACCGATGCGGCACGGGCGGCCACCCTGTAAGTGCGCGCCGCGCTGAACACATTGACCGACACTGCGGCGAAGGCGCCGAGCGCGACCCTGCCGCCGCCCGCGCCGACGACCGGCTCGCCCAGGGTTACGGTCAGCGTCTCGTCCTCCTCCAGCGTGGCGGCGTCGCCTGCAAGACGAAGAACGATTGCGCCGGTGATCGCGCCGGGCGCAATCTCCAGACTGCCGGCAGTGATGTCGGTGTAATCCTCCGCTTCCACGTCGCCGCCGATTGTGTACGGCACCGTAATCGTCGTTGCCGAACCACCCGGCGCGCCGTCCAGCGTGACGATGAAAGTCGCCGTGCTGCCCCTGGCCGAGGTGTCGGGCGGGGCGATGCCGACGGTGATGTCGTCGTCGTCCACCAGGGGAATGGTCAACTCGACGGCGCCCGTTGCCGGAATGCCGCCGAAATCGGCGGCGTCAACGCCGCCGACTCCGTCCATCGCAACGACAATGGTGCGGGTGGCCTCGTTCACGTCGTTGTCTGCTCCTGTCGTCAGGACGACCGTGCCCGTGCTGACGGTATGCCCCGGGCGCGGCGCGATGACAACGCTGCCAGACGTCCCCCCGGGTGAAACCGTGCAGACAGCGGCGCTGACGCAGCCGGTCACGTTGTAGTCCAGCGACATGGTATTCAGCGCCGCTGGCAATTCGGCGCCCTCGACGATAAAGTCCACTACCGCCGTGGCCGCGCCGCCGGTCGCGCCTTCGGTAAAGCCGTCGTCGTCGGTGCGCGCGATGCGGCGCGTAACGCGGTCGGTGTCGTTGATCTGCACTCTTACCGAAGTGTTTTCGGCATGTCTTGAAATCTCGCCGCCGCCGCTCAAAAGCGCGCCGCCCGAAAGCTCGCCGATGGCAAAGCGGAAGGCCTCGACACCTTCCAGAAAGGCATCGTCATTGGCGCTGAAAGTCACCGTGGCGCTGTAAGACGGCGCGCTCAGGGTGACGGTGTTGGTGGCCACACCAACGCCGCTGATGGCGTAATCGGCGGCGGTGGCATGGCCGCTGACGGTGGCGGTGGCGGTGGTGATGGTGTAACCCATGCGGATATCCGACACCGGCGGGCCGCCCGTGGCGCTGACAACAATGGCCAGCGAACCGCCCTCGTCCAGGACGGGCGCGGCGACGATGACGGCCTGCACAATCATCTGTTCCTGCACGGTGATCCGGACTACATCCGTGGCGGTCTGCCGGGTGACGCTGTCCGCCGCCGTCAGGCGGACGTAGTAATGCCCCGGCGCCGCGGGCGCAGTGAAAGTGGCGGTGGCGGCGGTGGCGGCGGTCACCGTGCCTATCGTGTTGTCGGCGGTGGCGGGAACGACGGCGGCGCCGGGTTCGTCCGACGCCACCTGCTGCCACAGATAACCGAGCCGGTCGGTAAATCTCGAGCCGCGGGCGTCGTGACTGCCGCTGGCGTCCAGCACCACGGTGGCGCGCCCCGTGCTGACGGCCTGGTCGGCGCCGGCGAAGGCGACAGGCGGGGTGCTGTCGTGTACGGTTACAGTGATGTAGTCCGTGTGCGTCAGGCTCGCGCGGCCGGGCTCACGATTGAAACCACCGACAGCAGCAATCGCGCTGTCGGCGACAGTCAGGGCCAGAGTGAAGCTTTGTGTTTCTCCCGCCGGAAGATCAGGCCAGACGACGCCTACGGTGCCCGTCGAGGGGTCGTGGGGGCCGAAAGTGACTGACGGATTGCCCGGCGTGGGGGCGGGGTCGGTTTGGCGCCATTGATACGTCAAGCCCGGGTCGTTGTCCGGGTCGCTGCCGCTGCCGTAGAGAATGGTCATGGTGCTCTCCTGAAACGGGCCGAAGTTCGAACCAGGGTTGGCCGTCGGCGCTTGCGTGTCGGTCACATAGATTATGAATTGGGGAACCTCTCTCCGGACATCGGTGTAGTGACGTCTCTGCGCCGTCACAATGGGTCTGAAAGTCAGCTGTTCTTGAACCGCGACCATCGGCGCCGTAAAGACTGCCCTGGACTCGACCCGGTTTTTTCTGGTCGTAGTAGTGGAGATGTCGAGAGTAACCGGTGTATCGCCCGGGGAGAGAACCTGCTCCCAGGTGTAGGTCAGGGTGATCGGGGCCTCGCTTTCGGGGTAAGCGGCGGTGCTGATGAGTGTAACTGTAGCGTTCTCTTGCTCGGCCCTCGCCGGCTGCCGGGTGGTGACCGTCGGCTGACCGGGCAGCATCTGGTCGCTTGGGTTAATGGTGACGGTGTGAGTGTCCCTTGCGTAAGAGTGGCCCATGCTGACATAAGCCAGGCGAATGCCGAGTTCCTCCTCGGCGGTCTCTGTCGTGTCGTCGTCCCTGATGCGCAAATCGACTTCCGCAGCGGCCGTGCCTGCACTCAGCGTAAAGCCAAGGTTACAATTTGTCGTGCTGCCGCTGGGACAAACTGTTCTCAGATTCGTCCTGTCGGTGATGGCGGTGGGCCGGGCAATGATGGTTCCTGCACGGTTTATCAGCCTGACTGGACCGGCGACCTCCCACTCATTCCCATCCGTGGTATCGGCGGAGAATATCAGCCCCAGAGAGTCGTTTCCATTCTGGACATCGGCGGTCAGATTGATGCGGATGGTGAAAGTGTCGCCTTCATCCTGATTCCCGGTCGGCAGTCCCGCCGCGTCAATGGACGCTGTGTAGGCATCGTTGGCGGGGATGGTGATGGTAACCGGTCTAAGCTGAAATTCGCGTTCATTGTCATCGCCCGTGCCGATTTCGTGCGAGATCAAACGCAACATAATGGTCTCGGCAGTCTCGGGTGCGATGTCATTCGTCACTCTGACCGGTATGTCGGCGGCGCCTATATTAGCGGGGATACTGATCGTGCCCATATTTGAGCCGCGGTTATAACTGACAACTGCCCCATTGGAATCTGTCCCGGGGGGAATCGTGAAATCATCAACTCCAGCGGTGGACCTGTCAAAGTCAACAGTGAACCCCACCATTGCCGTGTCAGTGCGTGGGGTAAGGTCGAGAGTCCTGATTGCAACCCCCCCCTCCACCCCCTCTGCATAAGAGCCGCCCGAGACGGCGTTCGCTACCGAACCACGGTTACTGGCAATGACGGTAATGGTTGTAGGTTGGAAGTTGAGCACGCTCGCCATGATGGGCTGTGCCGCGGGTCTGGTGACGCCATCATTCGTCTCATAGTCATTTCCCAGGTTTTGCCGAAATTGAATGACAAATGTCTCGTTGCCTTCTGCACGAAAGTCGCTGCATATACGCATAGGTGTGCTTAGATAGACCACGCTTACACTAGGACCATAAGGAACCGCGTCTGGCGTATTCAAAACAAAGTTATCGGCATTCTCCATCAGTGGCTGCGCGCAGACGCCGTCCGATCCGGCAAGATCCTCAAAACGGAGTTCATCCCTGTGAGCACTGTTATTCTGGAAGAGAGTCAACACAAAGGCACCAGGAGTCTGATTCCGGACGGGAACGCTGTACACGATACGGAAATAAAGGACATCACCCTCTTGCACCAGATTGTGACCCCCTCTGAAGAGCTGCCGATTCTCATCCACCAACTGGACAGTAGTCACCCGGTCCTGTGCCGACACCGGTGCGGCCCACAACACACAAAGCAACAACAGACAGAAAACGCGCGATGCCACGAGCGCAACAGCGGGAAAAATGGCCACGCAATGGCTCCGGCAACAGTTTGGGCAGAAAATCATGTGAAACAGGGCGGTCCGGAGACAGAATTATAACCTCTATCCATTCGATTTCACCGCGCCAATCCGTTCAGAAACCTATTGCACGACAAGATTTTCGCCGCATTCCCGCCCCGGCAACCTGCTTGCGGCAAGCCGGACCGCCAATCCGGGGCATGTGCCCGGCGACATAGCACGTACGGGGTTCTCCGGCGGCGGCGCAGGGCGGCAAGGGTCGGCAGGCCGAAACTGCCGCCGTGGCCACCGCCGGCGGCGCGTTCAAGACGCCGCACTACAGCACCGCTTCTATCTCGGCGGGGTCGGTGTGGTCGCTGACGAAGGCTTCGCCGGGGGCGCGCATCAGAACAAGGCGGGTGCGGCCGCCGAGGTTTTTTTTGTCGAGCGACATGCGCCGGATCATTGCCTCGGCGCTCAGTTCCGCCGGCTTTTCAAGCGGCAGCCCGAGGCGCTCGACGACGGCGGCGACGCGCTGCGCTTCGGCGTCGCCAATCAGGCCGAGGCGCGCCGACAGCCGCGCCGCCAGCACCAGCCCGCAGGCGACCGCCTCGCCATGCAGCCAGCGGCCGTGGCCGAGGCCGGTCTCAATCGCGTGGGCGAACGTGTGCCCCAGATTGAGCAGCGCGCGGCGGCCGCTGCGCTCCAGTTCATCCTCGGCCACGACCGCCGCCTTGATCCGGCAGGAACGCTCTATCGCAAACGTCAGCGCCTGCTCGTCGCGCGCCAGCAGCGCATCCAGATTGCGCTCGCACCAGTCGAAGAAAGAGACGTCCAGTATCAGGCCGTATTTGACGACCTCGGCGAGGCCCGCGGTGTAGTGGCGCGGCGGCAGCGTGTCGAGCGTGTCGAGGTCGGAAACGACGCAGCACGGCTGGTGAAAGGCGCCGATCATGTTCTTGCCGAGCGCGTGGTTGACCCCGGTCTTGCCGCCGACCGCCGAGTCCACCTGCGCCAGCAGCGTCGTCGGCAGTTGCGCGAAAGCGATGCCGCGCTGGTAGGCCGCCGCGGCAAAGCCGGCGATGTCGCCGACCACGCCGCCGCCAAGCGCCGCGACCGCGGCGTCGCGTCCGACGCCGCGTTCCAGCATGCGCGTGCAAATGCGCTCGAACGTCGCCAGGTTTTTGTGCTCCTCGCCGTGCGCAATCTCGATGACGTCGGTCTCGAAGGCGGGCGGCGACGCCAGCGCGCGCAGCAGCGTGTCGAGATAAAGCGGCGCCACGACCTCGTCGGTGACGACGACCACGCGGCGCCCCGGCAGACAGTCGCGAAGACAATCGCCGGCGGCGGCCAGCAGCCCGCGCCCGATGTGGACCGGGTAGCGCTTGTGCGCCAGTTCCACCGTCAGTGTTTTCACTGATTCATGCCGGCGAGGCGCACAATCCCGTCCACCGCCGCGTCCACCGTGGTGTCGTTGTCAACGATGCCGCCGGCCACTTCCAGATACAGCGGCCGGCGCTCGTCGTCGAGCAGCGCCAGCACCGCGCGCAAATTGCCGCCAGCCAACAGCGGACGGTTTTCGCCGCCGCCGATGCGGGCGGCGCGATGCTCCAGACTGGCGCGCAGATAAACGACCAGGTTGCCGTCTTTGAGCAGCCGGCGGTTTTCGTCAAGCAGCACGCAGCCGCCGCCGGTGGCGACGACGAGGCCGCGCCGGGCCGCCAGCTCCCGGACCACGGCCGCCTCGCGCAAGCGGAAGCGCACTTCGCCCTCGGTCTTGAAAAGCGCCGGAATGTCGAGGCCGGCGGCGTCCACCACCAGCGCGTCGCTGTCACAGAAAGACCAGCCCAGCCGCTCCGCCAACGCGCCGGCGACGGCGGTCTTGCCCGAACCCATCGGCCCGACCAGAAAAATATTGCGGTGTCTCATTATGTTAAAATCGTTATCGGCTTGCGGCACCGCACCGTGCACGCAAGTCTGGCACGGTTGAAAGTGTATCGCAAAATCCTCTTCCTGGCGGCAAGCCTGTTTTTCTCGGTCTTCGTGCTGCTCATCGTCGCGACGGCGGGCGCCTATATGATGGTCGCCTCCGACCTGCCGGCGGTGGAGACCATCCGCAACGTGCAGTTGCAAACGCCGCTCAGGGTCTATGCGCGCGACGGCGAACTGATGGCCGTGTTCGGCGACAAACGGCGCATACCGGTCACCATCGAGCAGGTGCCGCAGCAGATGATAGACGCCTTCCTCGCCGCCGAGGACGACCGTTTCTTTGAACACCCCGGCGTGGACTACGAGGGCCTGATCCGGGCGACGCTGGAATTGATCCGCACCGGCAAAAAAACGCAGGGCGGCAGCACCATCACGATGCAGCTCGCGCGCAACTTCTTTCTCACCAACCAGCGCACCTTTGAAAGAAAGATCAAGGAGATTTTTCTGGCGCTGAGTATCGAGCGGTTGTTCAACAAGGAGGAGATTCTGAGCCTCTACCTGAACAAGATCTTTCTCGGCAAGCGCGCTTACGGCGTCGCCGCGGCGGCGGAAGTGTATTACGGCAAAAATGTCTCCGCCCTGTCGCTGGCGCAGACTGCGATGCTGGCGGGACTGCCCAAGGCGCCCTCGGTGGGCAATCCGGTGGCCAATCCCGAACGCGCGCTGAGCCGGCGCAACTATGTGCTGAAACGGATGCGCGAACTCGGCATGATAGACCGCGAGCAGTACATCGCGGCGGTCAACGAGAACATCACGGCCACTCCGCACAACCTGCAAATCGAACTCGACGCGCCCTACATCGCCGAGATGATACGCAGCGAAATGGTCGAGCGTTACGGCAAGCAGGCCTACACCGGCGGTTTCGAGGTACATTCGACGGTGGACGCGCGCATGCAGCGCAGCGCCCGCGCCAGTTTGCGCACCGGGCTGCTCGCCTACGGCCGGCGTCACGGCTGGGTCGGCGCCGAGGGCCGGGTGGACGCCGCCGCGCTGCAATCACCGGCGGCGCTTGAGCGCGAACTCGCGGCCCTGGAGACCGTCGGCGGGCTTGAACCCGGCATCGTCGTCGGCGCCGAGGGGCAGACGCTGCGGGTTGCGCTGAAGAACGGCGAAGTCGTGCCGCTGGACGAGGAGGCGTGGCGCTGGGCGCGGCCCCGGCTCAAGCAAAACCATGTCGGCGCGCGCCCCAAAACCGCGGCGGAGGCGGCCTCGATTGGCGACATCGTGCGCATCGAAGCCGGCGAAACCCCGCGCCTCGCGCACATCCCGCAGGTCAGCGGCGCGCTGGTCGCGCTTGAAGCGGGCAGCGGCGCGATTCTGGCGTTGAGCGGCGGCTTCGATTTCTACCACAGCAAATTCAACCGCGCATTCCAGGCCAGGCGCCAGCCCGGCTCGAATTTCAAGCCCTTCATCTACTCCGCCGCGCTGAACGAGGGCTACACGCCGGCGACCATCATCAAGGACACGCCGGTCGTCTTCACCGGCCCCAACAACCGCGACTGGCGCCCGCAAAACTACAGCGGCAAATTCTACGGCCCGACGCGGTTGCGCGAAGCCCTCAAGTTCTCGCGCAATCTGGTGTCGGTCAAACTGGTGGACCGCATCGGCATCAACAAGACGCTCGCCTACGTCCGCCGCTTCGGTTTCGAGCGCGGCGACCAGCCGCACAACCTGACGCTGGCGCTCGGCTCCGGCGTCACCACGCCGCTGGAAATCGCGCGCGGCTATGCCGCTTTCGCCAATGGCGGGTTTTTGATAACACCCCACCTGGTGCGCAAAATCACCGTGCTCGACGAGGTGCTTGCCGAAGTGCAGCCGCTCAAACTCTGCACCGAGGATTGCGAACTTCACGAGAACCTCAGCCAGGGCAGCGACGCCGGGCTGGCCGTTCCGGTGGAGATGCCCAATACGCAATACGCGCCGCAGGCCATCCCGCCGGACATCGCCTACCAGATGACGAGCATGATGCAAGACGTCATCCGTTTTGGCACCGGGCGCAAGGCGCGGGTGCTGAATCGCGGCGACATCGCCGGCAAAACCGGCACCACCAACGAGCAGCGCGACGCCTGGTTTTCCGGCTTCAACCGCGACGTGGTGTGCACCGTGTGGGTCGGCTTTGACGATCACCGGCCGCTCGGCGAGCGCGAGACCGGCGCGGTCGCGGCGCTGCCGCTGTGGATTGATTTCATGCGCGCGGCGCTCGACGACAGGCTGGAACGCGACTACTACAAACCGCCCAATATCGTCTCCGCGAGCATTGATCCCGCCAACGGCCTGCTGGCGCATCCGGGCGCCGAGAACGCCGTCAGCGAAACCTTCCGGCTGCGCCACCTGCCGAAGAAAATCACGACCTTGTCGCCGGACGGAACGGCGTCCGGCAAATTGAAGGGCCTGTTTTAAGTCCGCGCGGCGTGGACCTCGTCCACCAGCACCGCGACCTTGTCCGGGTCGGTTTGCTGCAAGACGCCGTGGCCGAGGTTGAAGATGTGGCCCGCGCCGGGGCCGAAATCGTCCAGGATTCTGCGCGCCTCCAGACGGATGGCCTCGTCGGACGCGAGCAGCGCCGCCGGGTCGAGGTTGCCCTGCAACGCGACCCGGCCGCCGACGCGGCGTTTCGCATCGCCGATGGCGGCGGTCCAGTCGAGGCCGAGCGCGTCGCAGCCCGATTCGGCCATGTCTTCGAGCCACGCACCGCCGCCTTTGGTGAACAGAATCACCGGGCGGTCATGGTGTTGTCTGAGCGCGGCAATCACGCGCCGCACCGGCTCCAGCGAAAAGCGCCGGTAGCCTTCGCCCGATAACACGCCGCCCCAGGTGTCAAAGATCATCACGCAGTCGGCGCCGGCGGCCACCTGCGCGTTGAGATACGCGGCCACCGATTCGGTCAGCACTTCGAGCATTCTTTCGAGCCATTGCGGGCGGTCGAACATCAGCCGCTTGATGGTCGGGAAGTCGCGCGAACTGCGCCCCTCGACCATGTAGGCGGCCAGCGTCCACGGGCTGCCCGAGAAACCGATGAGCGGCACGCGCCCGGCCAGTTCGCGGCGCACCAGGCGGATGGTCTCCATCACATACGCCAGGTCCTGGCCGGGGTCGGGCGCGCGCAACGCGGCGATTTGCGCTTGTTCGCGCACCGGCCTGGCAAAACACGGGCCTTCGTTTTCACGAAAGGAGAGGCCGAGTCCCATGGCGTCGGGAATGGTCAGGATGTCCGAGAAGACAATCGCGGCGTCCAGCGGATAACGCTGAAGCGGTTGCAGGCTGACTTCGCACGCGAGTTCCGGCGTTTTGCACAACGTCAGAAAATCGCCCGCCTGTTCGCGCACGCGCCGGTACTCGGGCAGATAGCGCCCGGCCTGGCGCATCAGCCACACCGGCGTGGCGTCCACCGGGAGGCGGCACAACGCGCGAAGCAGGCGGTCGTTGGCGGGAGCGGCGGGCATCGGCCCGTCAGGCGACTTGCAGGTAGTCGGCGATTCCGTACGCCGCCTCGCGCCCCTCGAACACGGCGGTGACGACGAGGTCCGAGCCGCGCACCATGTCGCCGCCGGCGAACACCTTCGGGTTGCTGGTCTGGAACCGGAAGCCGCCGTGCGGCGAAGCGATGACTTTGCCGTCGTTGTCGAGCGCGATGTCGAAATCGGAAAACCACGGCGACGGACTCGGCCTGAAACCGAAGGCGACGATGACGCGCCCGGCGGCGATTGTCTGCTCGCTGCCGGCGACGGTCTCGGGGCGGCGCCGTCCGCGCCGGTCCGGCGCGCCGAGGCGGGTCTCGACCACCTGCACACCCTCGACGCCGCCGCCGCCGCCGACGACGGCGGTCGGCTGGCGGTTGAAGACAAAGCGAACGCCTTCCTCCTTCGCGTTTGCGACTTCGCGGCGCGAACCCGGCATGTTGTCCTCGTCGCGGCGATAGACGCAGGTGACCGATGCCGCCTGCTGGCGAACCGCGGTGCGCACGCAGTCCATCGCGGTGTCGCCGCCGCCGAGCACGACGACATGCTGCCGCGCCATGCTGACGAATTCCCCGGGTTCGTTCTGATAGCCGAGTTGGCGGTTGACGTTCGACACCAGATACGGCAGCGCCTCGTGAACGCCGGCCAGGTCCTCGCCGGGAAAGCCGCCGCGCATGGACGTATAGGCGCCCATGCCGAGAAAGACCGCGTCGTACTCGTCGAGCAGCGCCCGGAACGGCAAATCCGCGCCAATCTCGGTTTCAAGGCGAAACTCCACGCCCATTTCCTCCAGCAGCCGGCGGCGCGTGCGGACGACGTCTTTTTCCAGCTTGAATGGCGGAATACCGAAGGTCAGCAAGCCTCCGACCTCGGGATAGCGGTCATAAACGACGGCCTCGATGCCGTTTCGCGTCAGCACGTCGGCGCAGGCGAGTCCCGCCGGGCCGGCGCC
Source organism: uncultured candidatus Poriferisulfidus sp. (assembly GCA_963693105.1). Classification (GTDB taxonomy): domain Bacteria; phylum Pseudomonadota; class Gammaproteobacteria; order Poriferisulfidales; family Oxydemutatoraceae; genus Oxydemutator. The sequence continues at coordinate 274,017 of OY843752.1, forward strand.
GACGATGCCGACGCGCTTGCCGGTGGCCTCGATGCCGGACAGGTCGGGACGCCAGCCCGCTTTCAGGGCCTCGTCGGTGATGTACTTTTCAACGGCGCCGATGGTCACCGCGCCGAAACCGTCGTTCAACGTACACGCACCTTCGCACAGCCGGTCCTGCGGGCAGATGCGTCCGCAGATTTCCGGCAGCGAGTTGGTTTTGTGCGACAACTCCGCCGCCTCGAACAAATTGCCCTCCTCGATCAGCTTGAGCCAGTTGGGGATGTAGTTGTGGACCGGGCATTTCCATTCGCAGTACGGGTTGCCGCAGCCGAGGCAGCGCTCGGACTGGCGCGACGCCTGCTCCGGATCGAACTGGCCGTAGATTTCATCATACGAGCGCAGGCGGACTTCGACCGAGGTTTTGGCCGGGTTCTGGCGCGGCAGATTCAGAAATTGCATCGGGTCCGACATTTCGCGGTTCTCACAGGTTCAGTAACCGTCCATCATACAGGAAGGAAGTTGCGCCAACGCAAAGGGCGGCGCGCGGCGGCGGAGTTCAGGACGCCGACAGACGTTGTTTGACCCGGCGGCTGACTTCGGCCATGTCGGCGCGGCCTTCGGCCAGGGTCTTGACGGCGTTCATCACCTTGCCCATCGCCCGGATGTCCGCGGCGCCGGTCTGCTCGACGGCGCGGTCAATCAGCCGCGCCAGTTCGTCGCCGGACAGCGGTTCGGGCAGGTATTCGCGGATGACGCTGAGTTCAAACTGTTCGCGGTCGCGCAAGTCGTCGCGCCCGGCGGCGGCGAACTGCTCGATGGACTCGTTCCTCTGTTTCGCCATTTTGTTGAGCACGGCGAACACTCCAGGCTCGTCGAGTTCCCGGCGCGCGTCTATGCCGGCGCGCTGGATGTCCGACAGTATCAGGCGCAACACCGCAAGACGGCGCTTGTCGCCGGACTTCAACGCGGCTTTCATGTCATCCGCGATGCGTGACTTCATTCAGTAACGGCGGGCTCTGCGGGAGGTCATCGAACGGCGGCGCTGATGGCGTTTGACGGCCGCCACGGCTTTGCGTTTACGGGCCGCCGTCGGCTTTTCATAATACTCGCGCTTGCGCACCTCGGCCATGATTCCGGCCTTCTCGCAAACGCGCCGAAACCGCCTCAAGGCGATATCAAACGGCTCGTTTTCCCTGATTCGAATACTGGGCATAAAGATTCCTCAAAATGGCCGTCCATTATACAAATCGCGCGCGGCTTTTCAACAGCCGCCGCATTCGAAGCCCGGCTTTTCAGCGGTTGCCGCGAAAACATCCGGCAATACCCCGCAGCACCGCCCACAATCCGGTGGTTCGCATGAGATCTCTCAACAACGGAAACCAGGAGCGCCACAAACGCCTGTGCAGCGGCCCGGGAAGGCTGACGCTTTCTCCGTGGATGCTGCTTGAAAAGAAGGATATGTGCGTCACCGCCGGAAAAACCCCGTAGTTCACAATGCCCGTCCGGGACTCTCCCGTTACCGGATCAACGCCCAGGAACACATCGGCTGGCATGCGAATTGAATCGGCCTGCTCCAGCAGTTTTTTTGCGCCGGCGGCGGTCAGCAGATACGCGCTGGTAAAATCCGCCGACACCTGGTATCTGGCCGCCCTGTATAAACCCGACACGAAACCTCCGAACGGTATTTGACGGCCGTGGGTATAAAAATTGACCCGTTCATAATCGCCGGGAAGTTTATGCCGGTTCTTCACAACGCCGAACAATGAGGCGCCGATTCCGGTGTCGTCTTCGAGTATCAGGGCTTCCCGGTGCTGCCCGGCGATGATGCGCTTCCACGCCTTTATGTGGGATAAAAAGCATCCAATCTCCCCCGCACTGACCTCTCTTCCGGTGAGCCGGACGGCCTCTTCCGCGGAATAGAGCCGCCACTGCTCCGGCGTAAGGGCGTTCTTGTCAACCGCCTCGATGATCTCGTATTCAACGCCCAGCCGCGACAATTGCCGGTGCATAAACCGCCGCCTGTGGACATCCCGTTCCAGATTCAGCACCCACACGGGAAGGTCCGGTTTCCATGCTTTTCTCACTTGTTCACGGGCGGCGGTCGCGGTTCTTTGCCACCGCGTAGCGAATCTCGTCGCGGCGGACGCCGGCGTGGTGGCTCCAGCTGCGGCTGCGCGGCGCCGCGAACAGCGGGATGTCGCGGCGGCGGAAAAAAGGCACCAGCACCATGCCGGCGACAAAGCCGCCGATGTGCGCGAAATAAGCAACGCCGCCTTCCGCCGCCAGCGCCGCCGGCGCGCTCAGAAATTGCAGCGCAATCCAGACGCCGAGCACGATGAAGGCAGGCACGTTGATCATCTGGATGATGACGAAAAACCATGCGAACACGCGCACGTTGGCGCGCGGATGCAGCACCAGGTAAGCGCCGAGCACCCCGGCGATGCCGCCCGACGCCCCGATCAGCGGAACCTGCGAGCCGGGGTCCACCGCGACCTGGGTCATCGCCGCGGCCGTGCCGCAGGCGAGATAAAACAGCACAAAACGCAAACGCCCCATGCTGTCCTCGACGTTGTCGCCGAAAATCCACAGATACACCATGTTGCCGAGCAGGTGCATCCAGCCGCCGTGCAGAAACATGGACGACAGCGGCGTCATCCACGCCGGAATCGCCGCCGCCGGCAGCGGCGGCGACGCGACATCGCCGAACAGCGCCGCCGGAATCACGCCGTACGCAAGAACCGCGGCGTACGCGGCGCCGGGCGGCAGCGCGACTTGCCACAAAAACACGGCGATGCAGGCCGCGATGACAAACCAGCACACCAGCGGCCGCCGGTCGGTCGGGTTGTCGTCGAACAGGGGAAAGAAAAACACCGGGCTATTGTAATCCTACGCCGACATCATGCAATCTCGTACGGGTCCACATCGACGTGCCATTTCACCTTGTCTTCGCGCGCGAGCCGGGCGGCGACGGGCAGCAACGCGGCCAGGCATGCGTTGAGCGCGTGCGCGCCGTCCGCGCTCAGCAGCAACTGCGCGCGGTAGTGCCCCGCTTTTTTCTCCATCATCATCGGCACCGGCATATAAACCTGCGTCGCGTGCCGCGCCGCGAACTCCTGCGAACAACGGTACACGCGGTCGAGAAAGGCGACGGCTTCGGCGCTGCCGGCGGCGCGCGCGCGCAGGACGGCGAGGTGGCGGTACGGCGGCAGGCGGGCGGCCTCGCGCTGTAGCAGCAATTGCGAGGCGAAGGCCGCGTAGCCGCTGTTCAGCAGCACTTGCAGTTGCGGGTGCTCCGGGTGGTGGGTTTGCAGCATCACCTCGCCCGCCGCTTCACTGCGCCCGGCGCGCCCGCCGACCTGCACAATGAGTTGGCCGAGGCGTTCGATGGCCCTGAAGTCGGCGGCGAAAAGGCTTTGATCGACGTTGACGATGCCGACCAGGGTCATCGCCGGGAAGTGGTGCCCCTTGGCCAGCATCTGCGTTCCCAGCACGATGCCCGCCTCGCCGCGGCGGACGATGCCGAGACGCCGCTCCAGTTCGTTTTTGCGCCGCACCGCGTCGGTGTCAATGCGCACGATTCCGGTTTCGGGAAACAACTGCGTGAGATGCTCCTCGACCTTCTCGGTGCCGAGACCGACCAGCCGCATGCCTTGCGCGCCGCAGCCGGAACAGGTTTCGGGAGGGCGCATGGACGCGCCGCAGTGATGGCAGTGCAGGAGGCCGTCTTGCAGGTGATACACCAGGCGGGCGTCGCAGCGCGTACACGACAGTGCGACGCCGCAGTCGCGGCACAACATGACCGGCGCATAGCCGCGGCGGTTCACAAACAACAGCACCTGCTCGCGCTTTGCAAGACGCTCGCGCATCGCCGCGACCAGCACCGGCGACAAGCCGTCCTCCAGCCGGCTGCCGCGCAGGTCAATCACCCTCCAGCGCGGCGGCGAAGCGCCGGCGGCGCGGCGCGTCAAACGGCAGTGGGCATAGCGGCCGTCCACCGCGTTGTGCAGCGACTCCAGCGACGGCGTCGCGCTGCCGAGCAGGACCGGCAGCGCGCCAATCTGCGCGCGCTTGATTGCGACATCTCTGGCGTGGTAGCGAAAAGACGACTCGCTTTGCTTGTAGGACGCATCGTGTTCCTCGTCCACGACCGTCAGGCCGAGACGCCTGAAAGGCAGAAACACCGCGGAGCGCGTGCCGATGACCACGTCGGCGGCGCCGCTGCCCGCGGCGCTCCAGCAATGAAAACGCTCGCGGTCGGTCAGCCCGGAATGAAAAACGCAAACCGACCCCTGCAACTGCCTGCGAAAGCGCTCGACCGTTTGCGATGTCAGCGCAATCTCCGGCACCAGCACCAGCGCCTGGCCGCCGCGCTCCATCGCTTTCTCACACAACGCCAGATAGACCTCGGTCTTGCCGCTGCCGGTGACGCCCTCCAGCAGGTGGCGGTGAAATCCGCCGAAGTCCGCCGCCACCGCCGCCACCGCCGATTCCTGCTCGCGGTTGAGCCGGTGCCGGCATGGGCGCGGCGGCGGCGCGGCCACGACCGGCTCCTCGCGCCGCGCCACCAAAGCGTGCTGCTGCAAGCGCCGCATCAGCGGGCGCCAGCCCGGAAACCGTTGGTTCAACGCCGTCTCATCGAGGCGCCCGGCGTCCCTCAGCAGCTGGAACAAGGCCCTTTGCCTCACCGCCCTGGCCGGCGGTTCGCCGGCATCGGCGGCACATTCCCAGAAAACGGTTTGCGGAATTTGCGGCGGTGCGCCGCGCCGGGCCAGCAACGGCAACGCGGTTCGCAACACGCCGCCCAGCGGCTGGTGGTAGTAACGCGCGACCCATTGGAGCAGCTCGAGCAAATCCGCCGGGACAACGGGCGCTTCGTCTATGACGCGCTCGATCGGTTTCAGGCGCTCGCGCGGCACCGGGGTCTCCTTCAGCACCTCGGCGATGACCCCGACCCTGGCCTGCCTGCCGAGCACGATGCCGACCCGCGTCCCCGGCAGCAACGCGGCGGCGGACGTCCCGGCGGGCGCGAGATAGTCGAAACATCCCGGCAGGGACGATGGAATGGCGATGCGCAGGATGGTGTCAGAAGTCATTTTGCATTGATGGGGCGGGGTTCCCGACGAAGCGGTGCAAACAGGCGACAAGCGGCGGCAATTACCCACATTTTCTGTGGAAAAGATTGTGGACAGTCTGTCACTAATGGCGTTGAAAGCCTACGCTCCCGCTCCACTTCAGGATTGAACACATTTTAACCAGACATACATGAAGTTTCGCTGTATCAATGATTTACAGAAATCCTCCCGGAGGCCGGGCGCCTCGCCCCGGACGTATGGCGGCGCACTCACGCCGCCCCTGTGGAATCACTGCTTTGACAGTACCGGCAAAGTCTGGATACTACGCTTTCCCTGAATGTAAATCCACAGGACAATGGACAGACTCAACCAGCAGATACTGAGAGTGGATGTCTCCGGCATGCCGCTCGACTGGATAACCTATCGCGACGCCGTAAGATTTTACTATCTCGGCGAGGTCGCTTACAGCGCCGGCAAGCCTTTGTTCACGATTCGCGGCGGCGTCAACGCCGTGTCCGGGCGGCGCAGCGTCATCGAACTGGAGTCCATCATCGCCACCTACGGCAAAAACCCGAGGCTGGGGCTGGAGTATGTGCCGCCGCTGAACAACCTGACGTTGTTCAGGCGCGATGCTTTTCTGTGCATGTACTGCGGCGAGCACTTTCAACGCCGCGAACTGTCCCGCGACCACGTGATGCCATTCAACCAGGGCGGCAGGGACAAGTGGAGCAACGTCGTCACCGCGTGCAAGCGCTGCAACAATCACAAAGCCGGGCGCACACCCGAGGAGGCGGACATGAAACTGCTCGCCGTGCCTTTCGTGCCGACCCACGCCGAATACGTTTATCTGCAAGCGCGCACCGTGCTGACCGACCAGATGGAATTTCTGAAAGCGCATTTTCCGAGGCGCAGCCGGCTGCGCACGGTAGATGAACGCTCTCAATGACGCGCAATACCGCCACGGCAGTCCGGCGCGCATCGGCGTGGTGCTGGTCAATCTCGGCACGCCGGACGCGCCGACGCCCGCCGCCGTTCGGCGCTATCTGAAAGAATTTCTGTCCGACCCCCGGGTCGTCGAAATTCCCCGCCCGCTGTGGCGGATGATCCTGCATTTTCTGGTGCTGCCGCTGAGGCCACGGCGCTCGGCCGCCCATTACGCCGCCATCTGGTCGCCGCAAGGCTCGCCGCTGCTGGTGCACACGACCGCGCTCGCGCGCGCGGTGGACCAGCGGGTGCGCGAGGCGGGGTGGCCGCAGGCCGGGGTCGTCGCCGCGATGCGTTACGGCCGTCCCGGCCTTGCCGCCGAACTGGACCGGCTTTGCGCGATGAACACGCGCCGCCTGCTGGTGGTGCCGCTGTTTCCGCAATACTCGGCGACGACGACGGCGGCGGTGTTTGACGAGGTCGGACGCTGCCTGCGCCGCCGCCGCCATCTGCCCGAGATGCGCTTCGTCAACGGCTACTGCGACGAGCCCGGCTACATTGACGCATGCGCGCAGCGGATACGGGCTTTCCGCGACGAACACGGCGCCGGCGAAAAACTGCTTTTTTCTTTTCACGGGCTGCCGCAACGCAACCTGCAAAACGGCGACCCCTACCACTGCCAGTGCCACAAGACCGCGCGCCTTACGGCCGAGGCGCTGGCCCTGCCGCAAGAGGACTGGCTGATCTGCTTTCAATCGCGCTTCGGGCGCGCCGAATGGCTCAAGCCCTACACCGACGAAACGCTGCGCGAGCTGGCGCGGCAGAAAACCGGCGCGGTGGACGTGTTCTGTCCCGGTTTCGCCGTGGACTGTCTGGAGACGCTCGAAGAAATTGCGATACAAAACCGGAAACTGTTTGAACAAGCCGGCGGCGGACAACTGCGCTACATTCCGGCGCTGAACGAGACGCCCGAACACGCCGACTTTCTGGCGCATCTGATTGTGCGCCACCTGCAGGGCTGGGAAACGTCCGCGGCGGACGACCCCGGCGAACGCGAACGCTCGCGCCAACGCGCGCTGAAACTCGGGGCGAAGCAGTAAGTGAACCGGGCATGGAAAAGACAGCGCTTTATTATGCAATGCAATCCAATGCGGATGGCAGGCTCGCAGGAGGTGAAGCCTGGCGGCATGTGCTGGAGGAACTCCATGTCGGTACTGTTGAAATGAACACGGGCGAATTCATGCGGTGACATGCTCCGATCCCTGCGCAGGCGGTGGGCCGCCCTGAAAAGTTAATTTCCCGCTTCCCCGACATCTTTGTGCGTGACAATTTTTTTGCAAGACAGCGCCAATGCGCTCGGCAAGGCGATGGCGACGCTCAAATCGAGTTCGGCAAAGGCTTCGCAATAGCGGCAAAATTCGCGCACGCCGCTTGCCGGAACGACGACCAGGCCGGTATCGCCGCCGACCAGCGGATAGGCGAGTTTTCTTTCGCCGGCGGGCCAGGTCAGCACGTGCCTCAACCGCCGCAACACCATTTTCAACCAGCGCAGCGCAGACGTGATTTTTTGCGGCATGGAATCCGCGCGCGGCGCAGCGTAACCGCGCCGCAGCAGCAGAGGCGTCAGCCCCACGGGCGCGGTGGCCAACCCGTGCGCGGCGAATTTTTGCAGCGCCTCTTCGTACGCGGGAAACGGACTGCCGGGCGCCCTGAAAGCGAATGCTTGCGCCGTGTGGACCCAGTCCGGCCGCTGGTGCAGGCGGTAGAGGTCCGACAAAAAGGCGGCGCCTTCTTCATCCAGATTCAGGCTGTCGAGAAAGTTGTCTTGATTGATGCCGGCGCACAAAACAAAATCGCAGTGGATGAAGAAATAGTGCGTGTATTCGGCGCGGAAATAATGCCGCGAACCTTGCGCGATGAACTCGCCATAACGGCGCGGGTCGCCGTGCAGCGGAATGACATTGCCTGCGATCTCGCCCGCCACCGGCGCAAAGCCGCGTACCACCGGAACCAGATGATAGATATGCGAAAAGCGCGCGCCGTATAACTTCTCGAGCGCGGGGATGTTGTCGCTGTGGTGCTGGCGGAAATCGTGGCGGATGACCAGCGCCACTTTCGCGGCGGACGCCGCCGGTGTGTTCGCTTCCACTGCCGTCTCTAGTTCGATTGCGACAGTTTGACCGGGTGGATAAACAGGCAGTCGTCCGGAAAATTATCCAGCAAACTGTCCAGCCCTTCATCATCCACCCGGGCGCGCACCGCCTCCCAGGCCCGGCCCGGCCAGCGGTATCTGCCGCGCCGCGCAATGTGGTCGTGCGTGTTGATTTTTTTGCATGACAGCGCCAGCGCGCTCGGCAAGGCGATGGCGACGAACAAACGGCGCGCGGCAAACACTTCGCAATAGCGGCAAAATTCGCGTATGCAGCCGGCCGGCACGACCGCGATGTCTGCATACCCGCCGACCAGCGGGTAAGGCAGTTTTCTCTTGCCGGCGGGCCAGGCCAGCACCCGCCGCAACCGCCACAGCACGAGTTTCAACCACTCATGCAGCAGCACCCGTTTTTCCGCGAAAGAAGCCGCGGGGTGAACATAATAGCCATGCGACAGCAACAACCGGTTGAAGGATACGGGCCGGATGTCCAACCCGTGCGCGCCGAGTCTCTTCAAGGATTCCGCGTACTCCGGCAGCGCATCGACACTGGCCGGGAAGGCATACGCTTCGGGACCGTAGATCCACTCCGGGCGCTGGTGCAGCGTGTAAAAGTCCGACAAAAAAGCGGTGTCCGCCTCGTGCAATTCGAAGTAGTCGCGGAAATTGTTTTCATCTATCGCGGGGTTCAGGACCAAGTCGTCGTGGATGAAGAAGTAGTGCGTGTGTTCCTCGCGGAAATAATGCCGCAAGCCCTGCGCGATCCATCCTTCAAAGTCAAAAGAGCGGCCCTGAACGGCGATTACATTGGCGCCGATTTCATCCGCCACCGGCGCAAAACCGGGCATCACCGGCACCAGATGCCAGATATGGGAAAACCGCTTGCCATAGAGTTTCTCCAGCAGCGGAATGTTGTCGGCGTGTTGGTGGTGGTTGTAGATGATAACCAGCGCGACCTTTGCGCTCACGATGCCCGCCTCCTCGGTTTGATTGTGCTCATGGTTGGTTGGCTCCCCGGCCTGCGCCATCAGAACATCGGCGGCTGTCGCGCCGCAGACCTCCTGAGTCCCGGGAGTTTATCATCAACGGGCGGGTTTCAATGTGCGTTCGTCGGAAGCAATGTACCGGCGCTTCGCAATCTGGACGGTTGAACGCCACGGCGTACCCCGCAGGGCGAGTTCAGGCAAGCCATGCTCAAACTGAACGCCGGGACGGACGCCCGGGTTGCCAGAGTGTACGGTGAAATGAACACCGGGTTCGCCATGGTCTGAATATCCGGCCGGGCTGCCGGGGCGCGGTTCAGGGCGGCGCCGGCAGGGCGTCGAGGCAGTCGCGCCATTGGCGGCGGCGCAATCGCGGGCGACAGGGCGGGCGGGATGGGCGCGTTGCAATCAATCGTCGTCAGGCGGTGGGCGAGGCGGATGGTCTCGCTGTATTCGCGCACCAGCCCCTCGATGCGTTGCGCTCCGCGCATGTCCAGGTCGGCGATTAAGGCGGCGCCGGCAAGGCGTCGAGGCAGTCGCGCCATTGGCGGCGGCGGTAGCGGCTGAAACCCAGTTCGTCCGACAGACTTTCGAGGCGCTCCAGGTCCGCCGCCGCAATCGCGGGCGACAGGCCGGGCGGGATGGGCGCGTTGCAATCAATCGTCGTCAGGCGGTGGGCGAGGCGGATGGTCTCGCTGTATTCGCGCACCAGCCCCTCGATGCGTTGCGCTCCGCGCATGTCCAGGTCGGCGATTTCGGCGACCCGGTCGAGCAGGTCGCCGACCGAGCCGAAGTGCTTCAACAGCCGCGCCGCCGTCACCGGGCCGACGCCGGGCACGCCGGGGATGTTGTCCACGCGGTCGCCGGTGATGGCGAGCAGGTCGGACATCTGCTCCGGGCGCACGCCGAAGCGCTCCGTCGCGGCGGCGTAATCGAATTCATCGCGCTTCGGATAATCCCACCAGGCGTCGTCTTCGCGTATCAGTTGCACGAGGTCCTTGTCGCCGCTGACGATGACGACGGAATCGCCGCGCGCCCTGGCGCGGCTCGCCAGCGCGCCAATCAGGTCGTCCGCCTCGTAGTGGCTGCTGGCCAGCTCGCTGATGCCGAGCGCGCCGACCAGCGCGCGGCAATGGCGGAATTGCGCCTTCAATTCCTCCGGCGCCGGCTCCCGGTTGGCCTTGTAGGGCGGATAAATCTCGTTGCGGTGGGAGGTCTCAAGACTCTCGTCAAAAGCGAACACGATATGGCGCGGCGTTGTCCGCCGCAGAAAACGCATGACGAAATCAAAAAACCCGTAGATTGCGTTGGCGCTGCGTCCGCGGCTGTCGGTCAGCGTGTCCGGCAGCGAGAACCAGGCGCGAAAAACGTAGATGCTGGCGTCTATCAGATAAACCCGCGCGCGCCCGGATCGATGGCCGGATGCGCCGCCGTGCCGGTCGCGCCGCGTCACTTCAGGACTTTAAGCAGACGCCCGGCCTGCGGCTCGCCATCGGGATAGAGGTTGTTCAGCAGGCGGATTTTCTCGGCGGCGTGTTCGTTCAACGGCGAGGCGGCGGCAAAGCCCGCGATGGTGTCGCCCTCTTTCACGCGCACCAGTTCAATGACGCGCGGCTCGGCCAGTTTTTCCTCTTCGGGTTTCAGGGCGCGCAGGCTTTTCATCGCGGCCAGAAAATCCGCGTCGCGGCTTTCAAACGCATCCGCGTCTTTGCAGGCGCCGACAAACTGATACACCCGCTTGTCCTTGAACACGGCGGCGATGCGTGTCAGTCTCTTGCCATAGGGCGTTTGCGTCTCGGCGCGCGCGGTGTATCCCTCCAGCGCGCCGTCCAGCGGCGCCGTCTGCTCCAGGCCGCGCGGGAAATGCCTGCGCAGATGTTTCTCCGCGCTCTCTTTGCGGTTGCGGTCGCGCAACGTCATCACAATCACCGCATCGTTTTCGCGGGTGCGCGCCTGGAGGCGGTCGGGAAGGTTCTCGATAATCCAGCCGCGCGGAAAAGACAACGCGATGTCGAGCGGCCCGTGGTAGAAATGCGAGCCGCGTACCGTCCCCTGCTTCGCGGAAGCGTCGTACACCAGGCCCTTCAGTCTCTGCAGGAAAGCCTCGGGGGACTCTTCAATCAAACCGGCGCTTGTCAGCGACTCGCTCTCGCGGACGGCTTCCTGCAGGCGCTTGTCGTTCTTCGGGTGGGTTGCGAAAAGACCGTGATAAACCGATGGCGGACGGTTTTCCTCGCTGGCGCGCTGCTTCTCGTATTCTTCCTGCGCTTTCAGCACACTCAGCACTTCGATCATTTTCTGCGGCTGGTAGCCGGCGTTGGCGATATAGCGGGCGCCGAGGCGATCCGCCTCCAGTTCGGCTGCGCGCCCGTAGCCCCTGACAATCGCGGTGTTGATAAAGCCGGTCAGGTTGCGCCAGTCGGAGCCGGCGCCGGTGGCCAGAATCGCGGCTTCCGCAAACAGCGACAGCAGCGTTGATTTGGCGTGCTGGCGAACGCCGTGGCGCGCCGTGACGTGGCCAATCTCGTGCGCCAGCACCGCTGCCAGCTCGCTTTCCGCATTCAGGTGGACGAGCAATCCGCGCGTGATGTAGATGTAGCCGCCGGGCAGCGCAAACGCATTGATTACCGGCGAATCCAGCACCATGAAGTGATAGATCAGTTCGGGGCGGTGGCTTTTGGCGGCGAGGCCCTCGCCGAGTTGCGTGACATAAGCCGCGAGTTCCGCGTCTTCGTAGGGGCCGCCGTACTGGTTCGGCAGCACTTTGCTCAGGCGCCGCCCAATCTCCAGTTCCTCGTCTTCGCTCATCAGCACCAGTTCGGACTGGCCGCTGACCGGATTGGTCGCGCAACCGGGCACAAAAAACACCGCGGGCAGCGCGGCGGCAAACGCAAACAAAAACCGCGCGCACAGCGTTCGGATTGACAGGTGGTTTGCGGGCGCAGAGGAATTCATCAGGACAACGAGGGCGCGGCCTGCGTCACGCCCGCAGCGGCGCTCAGGTCTGCGCCGGGTCCGGGCTTTTCTTTTTGCCGTAGCGGCGGCGGAATTTGTCCACCTGGCCTGCGCTTTCGAGGATTTTCTGCTTGCCGGTATAGAACGGGTGGCAACGGGCGCAGACTTCCAGCGACAATTGCTCGCCGGAATACGTCGAATAGACCGTAAAACGGTGGCCGCAACTGCAAACCGCGTTGACTTCGTGGTAATCGGGGTGGATATCTGCTTTCATTGGTTTTATTTCTCCGCGAGGGTGGCCATCATACCCAAAACACGACGGCACGACAATAACAGGATTGCGGCTGTGGATAACTTTGTGGACAACATCGTTTCTCAGGCACAAAATGTTTGGCTTTCAAATAGATAGTCAAAACGATGCGTTGTTTTGCCCCCTCTCGCAGACTATTGATTTAGCGGCCATTTATGGAGGGGTCGGATTGGCGGGAAGTTTCACCGGCGCGTTTGCGCCGGATGGCGGCGTGATTTTCGCGCTTTGTGCATAACTACTCGTTGTCGCTGAATCAATGGGTTGCGTATCCGGCACAAACTCCTGAAGTATCTCGTCCAGAAAGCGGGCGCCAAGCGATGTGGCCGCATAACGTGGATTCCCGGGAGCGCCGCGATGCTCGATCAGACCGCGCCGAATCAGCGGCGCAAGGCGCCGGCTCAGCAGGCCGGCGTCGAGGCCGGTGCGCCGGTGAAACAATGAGGTCTCGAAGCCGTCCGTCAGGCGAAGCCCGTTCAGCAGAAACTCGAAAAGCAGGTCGGCGCCCGCGACCGGGCGCCTCTCGACGCAGCAGCGCCCGGTGCGCGCCCGCTCCATGTAGCGCGAGGGCCGGCGGTGCTTGCGGGTGCGCACGACCTCGCCTGAATCCGCGTGCGTCCATTTTCCGTGGGCGCCGGCGCCGATGCCGAGGTAATCACCAAAGCGCCAGTAATTCAGATTGTGCCGGCATTTCTTTTTCAGCGCATACGCGGAAACTTCGTACTGGCGATAACCACGCTCGCGCAGCAACGCCATCGCCGCCTGCTGCAAATGCCATACGGTTTCATCGTCCGGCAGCGCGGGCGGGCGGGCGTAAAACAACGTGTTCGGTTCTATCGTCAGTTGGTACCAGGAAATGTGCTCCGGCGCCAGCGCCAGCGCCCGGCGGACATCGGCCAGGCCCTGCGCGGGCGTCTGCCCCGGCAGACCGAACATCAAGTCCAGGTTGATGTTGTCGAAGCCAGCGCGGCGGACGGCGGCGACCGTTTGCAGAATATCGGCGCTGCTGTGCGCGCGCCCGAGGCGGGCCAGCATCGTGTCGTCGAAGCTCTGGGCGCCGAGCGACAGGCGATTGACGCCGGCTTCGCGAAAGCCCCGGAAGTCGGCCTGTCCGACTCCGGGATTGGCTTCGAGCGTGATTTCACAAGACGGCGCAAACGGGACGAGGGCGCGAACCTCGCGCAGCAGTCTTGCAATCGAGGCCGCGCTGAACAGGCTGGGCGTGCCGCCGCCGATGAAGACGCTGCAAAAGCGCCGCCCCCGGACGCAGTCCGGGTCGGCGGCAAGGTCGGAGGCGAGGTCGGCGATGAGCGCCCCGGTATAAGCGTGCTCATCGAGCGGCGCCGTCAGCGCGTGTGAATTGAAGTCGCAATACGGGCACTTCGACAAACACCACGGCAGATGCACATAAAGCGCAAGCGGCGGCGCCACCGGCGTTTCAGCAGACCGCGGCACCGGACAACGCCTGCATCTGTGCGCGCAGTTCGCCGAAGGCGCGCGCGCGGTGGCTGATCTCGTTCTTTACCGCGGGCGGCAGTTGCGCCGCGGTGCAGCGGTGTTGCGGCAGATAAAAAACCGGGTCGTAGCCGAAGCCTTTGTCGCCGCGCGGCTGGCGCGTGATGCGCCCGTGCCAGCGGGCTTCGGCGACGACCGGCCGCGGGTCGTCGGCGGCGCGCAGCCAGACCGCGGCGCAATGAAAGCGCGCGCTCAGGGCGGCGTCGGGAAAGGCGCGCAGTTCGGCCAGGAGTTTCGCCAGATTGCGCGCATCGTCGGCATCGGCGCCTGCGTAACGCGCCGAGCGGATGCCCGGCGCCCCGTCCAGCGCATCCACCTCAAGACCCGAATCGTCGGCAATCGCCGCAAAGCCGGTCTGCCGGCAAACATGGCGCGCCTTGAGCAATGCGTTTTCGACAAAACTCGAGCCGGTTTCCTCGGGGCTTTCGAGGCCGAAATCAGACTGTGGGCGCAGGCCAAACGGCAGGCCGCGCAGAATCGCCTGCAACTCCCGGAGTTTGCCCCGGTTGCCGCTGGCGACGACGACAAAGCACGCGCTCACGAGGCGAGGCTGTCGCGCTGCAGGGCGGTAATCGCCCGCGTTCCGAGGTGCGCGAGTTCAAGCATCGCATTGAGTTCATCGCGCACGAAAGCATGCCCCTCCGCGGTTCCCTGCACCTCGATAAAATGACCGGCGTCGTTCACCACGACGTTCATGTCGGTTTCCGCCTCGCAGTCTTCGGCGTAATCCATATCCAGCACCGGCAAGCCCTTGTAAATGCCGACCGACACCGCCGACACCAGTCCGTGCACCGGGTCGCGCTCAATCCGGTTGCCGCGCAGCAGGCGGCTGACGGCGTCGCGCAGCGCGATATAGCCGCCGTTGATCGCCGCCGTGCGGGTGCCGCCGTCGGCCTGAATGACGTCGCAGTCTATGGTGATGGTGCGCTCGCCCAGCGAGGCGAGGTCGAGACAGGCGCGCAGCGAGCGGCCAATCAGGCGCTGTATCTCCAGCGTGCGCCCGCCCTGCCTGCCCTTGACTGCTTCGCGCGGCACCCGCGTGGCGGTCGCGCAGGGCAACATGCCGTACTCGGCGGTCAGCCAGCCGCGCCGCGCGCCTCTCAAAAACGCCGGCACCCGCTCGTCCACGGTCGCCGTGCACAATACGCGGGTATTGCCAAAGCAGACCATGGCCGAACCGTGTGCGTGGCGGATGCAGCCGCGCTCGAAATGAACGGAGCGCAGCTCGTCGGCGGCGCGGCCGCTGGGTCTTATACTACTCATTCTGAAGTTCCAGGCGAAAGGTATTATAAGGCCGATGGACGAAACAGTTTTTATGAAGCGCAAACACGGGATTTCTTTCATGACATTCGGCGGCGGCGGCGCAAAGTATCGCTGCGCGGCCCGGCGTATCTGCCGTGAAGCGGAGCGATTCGGTCTGTTCGACCGGATAACCGGGCACACCGACAAAGACCTCGAGCGCGATTTTCGCGGCTTCTGGAAGGAGCACGGCGCCTTCATCAAAGCCAACCGGCGGCGCGGCTACGGCTGCTGGCTGTGGAAGCCGTTCCTGATACTGCATCATCTGAAAGAAATGCACAACGATGACATCCTGCTCTATGCGGACGCCGGATGCGAGCTCAATCCTTACGGCAGACAACGGCTGATTGAATACCTTGAGATGGCCGCGGAACATTCCATTGTTACCTCCAAAACGCATTGCCCGCTGACGGTTTTGACCAAGATGGACACCATCGTGCGGCTGGATCCCGAATTGCGGCACATCGCCCGGTTCCAGCATCAGGCGAACTTCATCCTGATCAAAAAAACCGGGGATACGGTCGGTCTGGCGGAAGAATGGTTTGCCATAAGCACGGAGAACAACTACCGCTATCTGGATGACTCGGAATCGGTTGCGCCCAACGACAGGCGTTATGCCGAACATGCCCACGACCAGGCCATTCTGACCTTGCTGCTGATAGAACACGGACTGGATTTTTCCGTCCGTTTTGAGGAAATGCTGGACATTTATCAATCCGCTTTGCCGTCACATCGCCGGCATATTGCAGGCACTCAATATCCCATCTGGGCTTCCCGGCATAGAACCGGCGTTGTTTCGCCCCAAATGCAGCGGTTGAGAATTGCCAAAGCCGAAGGCCTGCTGAAGAAAGCCCTGCTGTGCCCTGAATATGCAGTGGCGCATTTCAGCATACAGAACCTCAGGTCAGTGGCCGGCCGCACCCTGCGCCGGCTGGGTCTTCGTCAATAGCCGCCGCGCCGCCGCCCGGCCAGGCCGCCAGGCCCTGCCCAACGGGGACGCACCATCGGCATCCGGCGGGGCATGCGGGCAGCCGCGATGCGCCGGGATACCCCTGAAAACCGCGCCGGGTCGCCCATTCGCGGGTTGGCACGATTCTTGTTTATTACATGGTGGGGAGGCGATTCGATGCCGCCCGAAGGAGTAAAGCATGAAGTTGATTACTGCAATCATCAAACCTTTCAAACTGGAAGAAGTAAAGCAGGCCCTGTCCGAGGCCGGTGTCTGCGGCATGACCGTGACCGAGGCCAGGGGATTCGGACGTCAGAAGGGACACACCGAACTCTACCGTGGCGCCGAGTATGTGGTTGATTTTCTTCCCAAGTTGAAACTGGAAATCGCCGTGACCGAAAACCAGGTGGAAACCGTCGTCGAGGCGGTCTCAAAAACCGCCAACAGCGGCAAAATCGGCGACGGCAAAATTTTCGTTCTCAACATGGAACGGGTCGTGCGTATTCGCACCGGCGAAGTCGGCGACGACGCCATTTAACACAGGAGAAAAAGAGAAATGAAAAAATTACTGGTTATTTTGTGGGGCACGATTCTGCCGGTCGCGGCGGCGGCCCAGGAAATCGACACGGGCGACACCGCCTGGATACTGACCTCGACCGCGCTGGTGCTGTTCATGACCATCCCCGGCTTGTCGCTGTTCTATGCCGGCCTGGTGCGCGCCAAAAACGTGCTGTCGGTGCTGATGCAGTGCTTTACCATCACCTGTCTGGCCTCGATTGTCTGGCTGATTTACGGTTACAGCCTGTCGTTCACGGACGGCGGCAGCGTCAACGCCTGGATCGGGGGGCTGGACAAGGCCTGGCTTGCCGGCATCGGGCGTGACACGCTTTCCGGCACGCTGCCGGAGACGGTTTTCGTGATGTTTCAGTTGACGTTCGCGATCATCACGCCGGCATTGATTGTCGGCGGCTTCGCCGAACGCATCAAGTATTCCTCGATGCTGCTGTTCAGCCTGTTGTGGCTGACCGTGGTTTATTTTCCGGTATGCCACTGGGTGTGGGGCGGCGGCTGGCTTGGCGAAGCGGGCCTGCTCGACTTTGCCGGCGGCACCGTGGTTCACATCACCGCCGGGGTCGGCGCGCTGGTCGCCGCGCTGGTTCTGAAAGAGAGAAAAGGATTTCCCGCCACGCCGATGCCTCCGCACAACCTGACGCTGACGGTGACGGGCGCCGGTATGCTGTGGGTCGGCTGGTTCGGATTCAACGCCGGCAGCGCGGTCGCTTCCAACGGCGACGCCGGCATGGCGATGCTGGTCACGCACATCAGCGCCGCGGCGGCGTCACTGACGTGGGCCGCGCTGGAATGGGTGCGCCACGGCAAGCCGAGTGTTCTCGGCATCGTCACCGGCATGGTGGCGGGCCTCGGCACGATCACTCCGGCGTCGGGCTTCGTCGGCCCGCTGGGCGCGTTGATTATCGGCGTCAGCGCCGGCACCTTGTGCTTCATCGCGACCAACATGATCAAGCGCACCTTCAAGATTGACGACTCGCTGGACGTGTTCCCGGTACACGGCGTCGGCGGCGCGCTCGGCACCATTTTGTGCGGCGTGTTCGTCGCCGAGAGCTGGGGCGGCGCCGGTTACGCCGAAGGCATGACCATGGGCGGCCAGCTCGGCGTGCAGGTCATGGGCGTGGTCGCGGTCCTCGGATGGACGGCGGTCGCCACTTATATCGTGCTCAAGGTCGTGCAGATGTTGATCGGCCTGCGCGTGGACGAAGAGGAAGAAGCCGAAGGTCTCGACATCAATCAATACGACGAGAACGGTTACAACCTCTGACGACAACACCAGTCCGCGCCGCGCCCCGGCAGCGGGGCGCGGCGGCGGGTTTCGATTGATTGCGGGTTGTCAGGGCTTCACCGCGCCGCGCTTTTTTATCAGGAAAAGGAATTCCCGGTTGGGGGCGGCGGCATCGCGCGCCCAATCGTTCGTCCATTTCATTTGCGCCATCACGTTGCGCCGGGAATCGACCGCGATGCGGTCGGCAAGAACGCCGTTTTCGCCGACAACCCGCTCCAGTTCATCCGCCGTGGCGCGGCCGCCGGAGCCGTAGGAAAGAAGAATCCACCGCGCCCGCGTGCGCCGGAGCAATTCGCCGACGGCCTCGAGCGCGACAAAACGGCCGCTGGATTCGTCCCTGCGAAACTCCTCGAAAACGGACGGCGCGACCGTGTCCGAAGTGTCTTTGCGGCGCATCGCCTTGCCGAACAATTCGGGGCGGTCGTTGAGGCACACCGTCGTCCACGGGTGGTAGTAGGCGGCGTAGCGAACCCGCGACGGCGGCATCTTTTCATTGTTGGAGCCGTACGGCGGGTCGTAATAGGCCAGGTCGGCGTCGGCGCCGGCGACATCGAAAACATCGCCGCAAAACACTTCGTGCGCGGCGTGGTTCGCGGAAACAAGCGGCGCCTCGAGGTGCAGCGGCTTGAACGAGCGCGGCGACCAGTCTTTCAGATACGAGACAAAGTGCCCCAGCGTGTTGTCCACGCGGTCCAGCGCCAGAATCAGGCTGGTGACGGCCACCGCCTCCTCGACCGGCGACAGGCAAAGGTCGTCTATCCGCTCGCGGATCGCGTCGAGTTTTCGCGTATTGTGAAGCTGCCAGGGTTTCTTCGCACCGCCGCCGCTCGCAGGGCCGCCATAGTGTTCCGTGAACCAGCCGTCTTTGGGCTGGAGCGCGTTGAGGTGCGCAATCAGTCCGGCGTAGGTCTCGCGGCGCTTGCGGTTCAACAGGTAGCAACTCGCAAAAGTTTTTGACCAGACTGCGATGTCGTTGGAAATCACGCGGCAACCGATGCCGGCGAGGGCCTGCGAAACCCGGGTGGTGCCGGAAAAACCGTCGAGCACGGTTTTTGCGCCGGTCTTGCGTACCAGCGCCAGAATATGCGGCAACAGCCTCAGCTTGGAGCCGGCGTACTTGACGCCTTGTGTGGGCGGAGCATCGGAGATAGCGGTCACGTCGGCAAATTCGGCAGCCGGAAAGTTCCGGGCGCGGTATTATAATCAATACCATGGAAAGATTTTGCACGAGATACGCGATGCCGCTGCTGGCGGCGGTGGCTTTGTCCGCGACCGGCGCACAGGCGGGGCTGGTTGAATACGACTTCGACATTGACACCGTCACCGTTCATCTCACCGGCAAACCGGCGCAGGCGCTCGCCATCGGCGGCCGGATTCCCGCGCCGACCATCGAGGCGACCGTCGGCGACACGTTGCGCGTCACATTCCGCAACCGGCTGGCCGAGGAAAGTTCGGTTCACTGGCACGGCATCCTGCTGCCCAACGACCAGGACGGCGTGCCCTGGCTGACGACGCAGCCGATCGGCGCCGGCGCCTCGTTCACTTACGAATACAAAGTGTCCCACGCCGGCACGTACTGGTACCACTCGCACAGCGGTTTGCAGGAACAACGCGGCGTTTACGGCGCCCTGGTTTTTCATCCCGAAAAAGAAACCATCGCCGCCGAGCGCGATTACGTCGTGGTGCTGTCCGACTGGACCGACGAGGCGCCGGAGCGGGTTCTTCGCAACCTCAAAAAAGACGGCGACTATTACGCGCGCAAGAAAAACAGCGTGCAGTCGTGGAACCGGGTGCTGGCGCACGGCTGGGGCGCGGTCAAAAACCGCCTGCACGGGGCGTGGATACGCATGGGGCCGATGGACCCGTCCGATGTCGGCTACGACCTGTTTCTCGCCAACGGCAAGCGCGAGCAGACACTGGAGGCGAACGCCGGGGAGCGCGTCCGGCTGCGGCTGATCAACGCCGCCGCGTCGAGTTATTTCAACGTCGAGTTCGCCGGCGGCGCCATGACCATCGTCGCCGCCGACGGCATCGAAGTCGAGCCGCAGAAAGCCAAGCGTTTGCGCATTGCGATTGCGGAGACCTACGATGTGCTCGTCGAGATACCGCAGCGCCGGGCTTACGCGCTGCGGGCGACTTCACAAGACGGCGCCGGCTACAGCAACACTTTTATCGGCGCGGGCGAACGGGTGCAGGCGCCGGACGTGCCGGCGCCCGATTGGTACCGGATGAGCCACGCGCGCCACGACATGAACGCGCACCACGACATGCACGCGCACCACCGGCAGCCGGCCCGAAACGCCGGCGGAGTCGTCGAACACATCACCGACTACTCGATGCTGCGCGCGAAAAACAACACGGCGCTGCCCGGCGGCGCGCCCGAAAGGGAGGTGCGCCTGAAACTGACCGGCAGCATGGAGCGTTACGTATGGGCGTTCGACGACAAAACGCTTTCCGAGTCCGACAGCATACGCATCCGCAAGGGCGAGAACACCCGCTTCGTTCTCGAAAACGAGACGATGATGAACCATCCGCTGCACCTGCACGGGCACTTTTTCCGGGTCTTGAACGGACAGGGCGAATACAGCCCGCTGAAACACACCGTCAACGTGCCGCCGATGGGCAGAACCGTCATTGAATTCAACGCCACAGAAGACAAGGACTGGTTCTTCCACTGCCACAACCTCTACCACATGCAAACGGGGATGGCGCGCGTCATCAGTTACGAGGACTCCTCCACGTTCAACGAGGACACCAGGGAAAAAATATCGCACGACAACGCCTGGAATTTTGCCGGCGAGGCCGCTGCGCTCGGCCAGATGACGGCCGGACACCTGCGCGCCTTCAACCTGCGCAACGCCCTGGTCATCCACTACGACTATGACTATGACAAAGGCTACGATACGGACCTTCTCTACAAGCGAAACTTCAGCCGCTTTCTGGACGGCTACATCGGCGCGAACCTGGAGCGCGAAGACCAGCACGAGCGCCGCGAAAGCAACGGCGTAATCGGACTGCACTACATGCTGCCGCTGCTGATTGAAGCCGACCTGCGGCTCGACTCCGACGACGAAATCAGCCTTGAACTGAAATCCGGCCTGCAACTGGCGCCGCGGCTGATGCTGGAATGGCAGTACAAGTTTCAGGACGACGACGAATACCGCGCCGGCCTTTCCTGGGAAGTCAGCAAAACCCTCTCGGTCACCACGCTATACGACTCCGACTTCAAGGGCGGCGCGGGGCTGAAGTTCATGTTCTGAGAGATGGGAGAAGACCATGATTTTCGGGTGCGCCGGGAGGCATTCCGCCTGCTGGAGGAATTGCGCGCGAGATACGACGATGAGGTCCTCCCCCGCAAGGCGCTTCAGGAAGGTTTTCTGATGGACGGCATCCGGGTTCCGCTGGTCGGCCCGCAGGGCATATTCAAACCGCGCATTCTTGACCTTCCTCTTTCCATTACAACCGCGCCAAACGGGCCGTACGGCGACCGGTTCTCGGAAGACGGGCGCGCCATTCATTACCGGTACAGAGGCGCCGATCCTCAACACCGCGACAATGTCGGGCTTCGAGAACTGATGAAATCAGGAAGACCGCTTATCTATCTGCATGGAATCGTGCCGGGCCGGTACTTGCCGGAATGGCCCGCGTATGTGATTGGAGACCAGCCTGCCAACCTGACTTTTGTCGTCGCGGTGGATTACCGGCAGGAGGCATTGGCCGTGCAGCCGGATTTGCAGGATCTGGGCGCCACTGAACAGCGACGCCGTTACAAAACCGCCGCCGTGCGCGTCCGATTACACCAGCGCGCCTTCCGGGAGCGGGTGCTGGCGGCGTACCGGGGACAGTGCGCGCTCTGCCGTTTGCGCCACCTCGAACTGCTGGAAGCGGCGCACATCACGCCCGATTCCAGTCCGCGGGGGGAGCCTCTCATCCGCAACGGTCTTGCTCTTTGCAAACTGCATCACGCCGCATTCGACCGCAACATCCTCGGCATTACGCCGGACTGCATCGTGAAAATACGGACGGATATTCTGGATGAAATTGACGGCCCCATGCTCCAGCACGGGCTTCAGGAAATGCACGACTCCAAACTGTATCTGCCCAGGCGTTTTGAGGATCGTCCCGACCCCGAAGCCCTGGCGCACCGCTACGAGAGTTTTCTCTCCGGTTAATCTGAATCTACGGAACCAGCGCCCAGTCCGTATCCGCCGTTTCCCTGTTGAAAGTGAAAGTCAGCGCCGGCGCCTCGCCTTTGGCGATCATGCACTTGAGCCGCAACGGGTAACTCACCCCGTCTTTTTCCGAGAAGTCCATTTCCTCGCTCGAAAACTCCAGCGACTGGTCTTCGCCGCCTTCGATTCCGGGCAGGTCGCCGTTTTTACTCATGTTCATGCAGGTCTCCACCATGCTTCTCATTTCCATGCCGTAGCCGCTTTCGGCGAATTCCTTTTCCATCCGGTCGCACCCCGCCGCCATCAGAACGGCCAGCATCGCGACCAGACTCTTCATTGTGTTTCTCATATTGACTCCATAACGTAACGTGAAAACATGGCGGAGAGGGTGGGATTCGAACCCACGTGCCGGTAAAACCGACCATCTGATTTCGAGTCAGCGCCGTTATGACCACTTCGGTACCTCTCCACCGGGGACAGTATAGAGGAATCCGCGCCTGGCACAGGCCGGAAACCTGTCGCGCCCGGGCCGTTCAACAAACCCTTGCCCATCGGCGCCCGGTCGGCTATCATGACCGGCCCCGCGATGGACGGGGAATATCCGGATGAAGACTTACAGCGCCAAACCCGGCGAGGTCGAGCACGAGTGGTATCTGATAGACGCCACCGACAAACCGCTCGGCCGGCTCGCCAGCGAGATTGCGTCGCGGCTGCGCGGCAAACACAAGCCGCAGTTCACGCCGCACGTGGACACCGGCGACCACATCGTCGTCATCAACGCCGGGCAGGTTGCCGTGACCGGCAACAAGAAAAATTCCAAATTCTATTACCGCCACAGCGGCCACATCGGCAACATGAAAAAAACTTCCCTGAAAGAAATGCTGGAGCAGCATCCCGAACGCGCCATTGAGTATGCCGTCAAGGGCATGCTGCCGAGAAACCCGCTGGGGCGCGCGATGCTTCGCAAACTGCGTGTTTATGCGGGCGCGCAACACGACCACGAGGCGCAGCAGCCGGTCCAACTGGAGATATTGAACTGATGGCCGAAAACACTCAGCAATTTTACGGAACCGGGCGGCGCAAATGCTCGGTGGCGCGCGTCTTCATGCGCGCCGGCTCCGGCAAAATCCGCGTCAATCGGCGCGAATTCAGCAACTACTTCCCGCGCGAAACCCTGTGTATGCTCGTCGAACAACCGCTCACGGCGGTGTCGGCGTCAAAGAAATTCGACTTTGAAATCAGCGTCAAGGGCGGCGGGCCGAGCGGCCAGGCCGGCGCCATCCGGCTCGGCATCGCCAGGGCGCTGTTGCAGTACGACGAAAACATGCGCGACCCCCTGCGCAAGGGCGGTTTTCTGACGCGCGACGCGAGAATTGTCGAGCGCAAAAAAGTCGGTCTGCGCAAGGCGCGCAAAGACGTTCAATACTCGAAGCGCTGAGCGCTTCTTTCAGCGGGATACGGCCTGCTCGTCCGGATGGACATCCGGATGCAAATCACTCAACGCCATGGAAAGTCCGTTCTGCTGAACGACGCGGGCGTGGAAGCGCCTGAGTTCCTGCGGATGGTGAACACCGCAGGCGTGCGCGAGGACACCGACCTCTTCCCTGATTCTCAGAACGTAATTGCGAACGTGCTCCGCCTTGCTCTCGACCACCAGCCCTTTCTGAAGCCTCTTGTCGTGGGTCGTGATGCCGGTCGGGCACGTGTTCTTGTTGCAGCGCAGGGCCTGTATGCAGCCGAGCGCGAACATGAAACCACGCGCTGAAACGACAAAGTTCGCGCCCATGCACAACGCCCACACGACATCGGCGGGCGTAATCAGCTTGCCGGAGGCGATGACGCGAACGCGCCCGGCCAGACGATGGCGGCACAGCGAGTCCACCACCAGCGGCAGGCTTTCGCGCAGCGGCATGCCCATGTCGTCAATCAACGGCATCGGCGCCGCGCCGGTGCCGCCTTCGGCGCCGTCCACGGTAATAAAATCAGGCGCGGACTCCTCGCCGCGCTTGATGATTTCGGCGCACAAATTGTCAAGCCAGCCGTAAGCGCCGATGGCGGCCTTGAAGCCGACCGGCTTGCCGGTCACCTCGCGGATGTGAGCGATCATGTCGAGCAGGTCGGCATTCGTGTTGATTTCGGGGTGGCGGTTGGGGCCGATGGCGTCTTCCCCTATCCGGATGTTGCGGATGTCCGCGATTTCCCCGGTCACCTTGCCTCCCGGCAGGATGCTGCCCTTGCCGGGCTTTGCGCCCTGGCTCATTTTCAACTCGAACATCCTGACCTGCGGCAGCGCCGCCGCCTCGGCCAGCCGGGTGTCGTCGAGTTCGCCGTCCAGCGTCCTGACGCCGTTCTTGGCGGTGCCGATTTGGTACACAATGTCGGCGCCCCCTTCGAGATGGTGCGGACTCAAGCCGCCCTCGCCGGTATTGAGCCAGCAGCCGGCCATCGCCGCGCCTTTCGACAAAGCCCGCACCGCGGGCCTGGAAATCGCGCCGTAACTCATGCCGGAGATATTGAACAGCGAGTTGGTCGTGTAGGGTTCGCGGCAATACGTCCCGATCGTGACCTCGGTGGAACCGGCGGCCTCCGTGCCCAGGGTCGGGTACGGGCAATTGACAAACAACACGCTGCCCGGGCGCCTCAGGTCCTTGGTCGAACCAAAGCCCACCGTCGTATCGATGTTCTGGGAGGCGCGGTCAACCCAGGTGCGCTGGGCGCGGTTGAACGGAAGTTCCTCGCGGTCCATCGCAAAGAAATACTGCCTGAAAAATTCCCCCAGGTGCTCGAACAATTCCCTGAAGCGACCGATGACCGGGTAGTTGCGGTGAATCGCGTTCTTCATCTGCGTCACGTCCACGACGTAGAGAACGACAACGGCGACGAGGCCCAGCAGTATCAGCGCAAAAAATGCGATCAGCAGATAAGTCGCCGCCGACAAAACCAGCTGCTCAAGACCTTCCAGAAAAGACACGAATTCCATAGTATGATGAACGGCGGCATCCATGCCGAATACAGATTATAACCGACCCATGACAGGAGAAAGCGTAATGACACATTGCAACATTCCGGCAGCCGGGATACTGGCTGTCCTGCTTGCCATTCTGATGGCTTCCGTCGCGACGGCCGCAAGCGGACAGACACAGCGCTCGGGCTTTTATGTCGGCGGCGACGCCGGTTTCATCTGGCGCGCCGATTTCCGGCAACAGGGCCGGAACCGGGAGATGAGTTGCTATTTCACCACTTGCCAGGCTGTCCCGAACGATGAACGCGGCTACCGCTGGGAATACGAAGTGGACACGGATACGGGGCTGCAATTCGACCTGTCCGCCGGCTGGATGTGGAACCACTGGCGGCTGGAAATCAACGCCGGCCACGCCCGCAATAACGCCTCGCATCATTTCAGGAATTCCACGCTGCTGGACGGTTCGCCGGCGGGCTTTCTCGACGGCACAGGCCGGCTGGACAGCGCAGCACAGGACTCGGAGTCGAGCGGAATCGGCAGGATAGAAACCCGGTCATTGTCCGCAAACGTCTATTACGACTTCCTCGACTACGGCGATTTCATTCCCTACATCGGAGCGGGCATCGGCAGGGCCGACGTCAAGGTCACGGATGTGCGCTACCTATCCATGTTTGCGGACGGCCGCCGGGTGATTCAGGACACGGACATGCAGGACACGGTGTACGCGTGGCAGATGCACGCCGGCATGGACTACCGCGTCAACAACCATTTTCTGGTCGGCCTGAAAGTCTCCTACACCGATCTCGACGACTTCTCCGACACCAATTCGTACGATGAGCACACGGCCGAGCCGGAACTGACCAACCGGACGAAGTTCGCCGGCCTCGACTACTGGACGGCGCTGTTCACCGTCAAATACGTGTTCGGGCAGTAGCGCACGGCGCCTTCAGACGTTTTCGAGTTTGCGCCAGGCGCCGGGCACCAGGCGCAAATCGGCCAGCGACGCGACCAGGGCGCTGGCAAAGGTCGCATCGGCCTCGTACACCATCTTGTAGTACTGCACCTTCATCGTCAGCGCCGCGCCCAGCACAATCGCGGCGAAGGTGATAAAGGAGCCAAGCGCCAACGTCGAGGCGCCGGTAATCGCCTGGCCGAAAGTGCATCCAAGCGACAGCACGCCGCCGATTCCCATCAGCAGGCCGCCAATCAGGTGGCGCACAAAGTCGCCGCCGCCGGCAAACCACTCGATGCGGAAGTTTCCGGAAACCACCGAGTAGAGAAACGAGCCCGCCACCACACCCAGCGCGGCGACCAGCGCAAAGGTCAGCAGGTTGGACGCAAAGCCCTCCTGCACGAAATAATACAGGTGGGCGGACGGCTTGACGAAGGTGAAAGACTGGGCGCCGGCGTCGTACGGAATCTCGTCGAGAAAAGCGAGTTCATCGAGCAGGCTGCGGCCGAGCGGCCCGGCCGTCACATACCACGCGGCGACCACCGCCGCGCCGACGGTAAAGCCGCCCAGTGGATGATCGAAACTGGAGCGGAAGTCGCTCGACATGAAAACCCACGCCAGCACGGGGACGCCGATGAGCAGCGCCGCAATCCGGCTCCACGCCGGGCCGGCGATGCCGAGCGGATGCCCGACCAGTTCATCCACACCCTGGCTGCCGATGCCCCAGACCGAGAAATCCACCGACGGCATCCAGCTCAAAAACACGTGATAGCCGAAGTTGGTGTAAATCATCAGGTAGGCGCCGAAACCCATCACCAGAAAAACGACGACCGATTTCAGGTTGCCGCCGCCGATGCGCACCAGCGTCTTGTTGCCGCAACCCGAAGCCAGCGTCATGCCGACACCGAACAGCAGGCCGCCGATGATGTAACGCGGCCAGACGAACACCGGAGTGCCGTACGGCGGCTTGCCGGTGTCGCCGCTATCGACCAGCGACAGGTCGGCGCCGGCGAAGCCGTCAATCAGCGCGACGCCGAGCACCGCCGTCGCCATCGCGCACAACCAGGCGCGCATGCGCCCGCTGTCGCCGATGTTGACCAGGTCGGACACCGCGCCCATCGTGCAAAAACTCGTCTTGCACGAGACCGCGCCCATCACCAGCGCGATCACAAAACCCGCCAGCAAAATCTGTTGCAACAATTCCATATTGGTACCTGCCTGTTCTGAAATTCGGAAACCCGCGATTAATTATAAACGCTGCCGGGCCTGTACGCGGTCGGGTCGGGCACGCCGGCTTCCTCGAAGCCGCGGCGGCGGAAACGGCACGAGTCACATTCACCGCACGCACGGCCGCGCTCATCCGCCCGGTAGCAGGAAACCGTCAGCGAGTAATCCAGCCCGAGTTCGACGCCGCGCCGTATGATTGCGGCCTTGGCCAGGTCCAGCAGCGGCGCGACGATGCTGAAACCATCGCCTTCGACGCCTGCGCGCGTCGCAAGGTTGGCGGTTTTCTCGAAGGAGCGGATGAACTGCGGCCTGCAATCGGGATAACCCGAATAGTCCACGGCGTTGACGCCGAGATAAATCCTGCGCGCGTCCAGCGTTTCCGCCCAGGCCAGCGCCAGCGCCAGAAACACCGTATTGCGCGCCGGCACGTACGTCGGCGGAATCCCGCCGTCGCCGTCCGTCGCGGGCATCGGCGCGGCCGGGTCGGTCAGCGCCGAGTCGGCGATGGCGGCCAGGTCGAGAGTGAAGCAACGATGTTCGGCGACGCCGACGGCGGCGGCGACGCGGCGCGCCGCGTCAATCTCGGCGGCATGGCGCTGACCGTAGATGAAACTCAGCGCGAAGCACCGGCAGCCCTCGTGCGCGGCGACGGCGAGCGTCGTCGCCGAATCCAGCCCGCCCGACAGCAGCACCACCGCGCGGCGATTGGCGGCGTCTTTCAACGCCCTCTTTCCCCGCCCCACAGAATTTTGTGGAGTTGCAATTGCAGGCGCACGGGCAGACGGTCGTGCAGGATCCAGTCGGCCAGTTCGGCGGCATCCTGTTCACCGCAACTCGGCGAGAACAGCACACAACAGCGCTCGGCGAGACGGTGCTCGTCCAGTTTGCGCTTGGCCCACTCGTAGTCGGCGCGGTTGCAGATGACGAACTTGACCTGGTCGCCGCCGCGCAACCGGGAAATGTTTTCGTAGCGGTTGCGCGCGTCCTCGCCGGAACCCGGCGTCTTCATGTCCATGACGACGACGACGCGGGAATCCACAACGGCGATGTCGTGCGCGCCCGCGGTTTCGAGAGAAACCCGGTAGCCCGCGTCGCAAAGCCCGATCAGCAAATCCGGGCAGCGCTTCTGGGCGAGAGGTTCGCCGCCGGTGACCGTGACATAATCCGCGCCGTAACGCCCGACCTGTTCGAGGATGTCGTCCATACTCATCCAGTCACCGCCGGTGAAAGCGTAGGCCGTGTCGCAATAGCTGCAACGCAGCGGGCAGCCGGTCAGGCGCACAAAAACGGTCGGCACGCCCGCCGTCAGCGACTCCCCTTGCAGGGAGTGAAACAACTCGGTGATTTTGAGTGAGTTCCGCTTGTCCATTGAAGCCGCGCCTGAAGCCGTGGCGCCGCCCGGCGACGTCAACGTCACCGCTTTTTCAGCAGTTTGAGTCTCTTTTGCGCCAGCCCCCGGATTCGCTGCTGGGCGGCGGATTCGGCGAGGCCGTGCAGAATTTCGCGGGCGGCGTCATACTGCCCGCGCTCCGCATGGATGTAACCGATCTTGAGAGAGGCGTCCTCGCTCTTGAGGTGGTCGGTGTGCTCATTGACGACGCGCTTGAAAGCTTTATCGGCCTTGTCGAAATCACGTTCGGCATACCAGGATTCTCCAATCCAGTACTTCGCGCTGGCCGCAAATTGCCCCCGCGGATAGCGTTCCAGAAAATCACTGAAAGCCCTTCGCAGGCGCACAGAGTCCTTGTCGCTCAACGCTTCGATTGCAGCATCATAAGCGCGGCGCTCTTCCTTGCCGTGCACCGGCGGCTGATTCTGGCGCACCGATGGCGGTGGCGGTGCGGCGGCGGGCGGCGGCGGTGTGGCCGGTGGCGGTGCGGCGTCTGGTGACGGCGGCGCCTCGGCCGGCGGCGCCTCGGCGGGCGGCACCTCGACCGGCGGAGGCGCCTCGGCCGGCGGCACGGCATCTGGTGACGGCGGCCTGACCTGGTCCTGTGGCGGCGCCCCGGTCTCCGGTTGCGGCGCCGGCGCGGTGTCGGCGCCGTTGAACTCCTCCCTGAAGCCCTCCAATTCGCGTTCCAGACGGTCGTTGCGGTTGCGCAACTCGTTCAACTCGGTTTGCAAACGCTCGACCTTGTCCAGCAACTCAATCAGCAGCTGGTTTTCCGGAGTGTCCCGTTGCGCCGCGGCGGGAAGCGCCGCGAACACGATGAGAACCGCAAGACACCTCCACATTTCAGCGCACCAGCGGTGACCAGGCGACGCCGCGGATTTTACCCGCGTCCACCAGAACCAATTTTCCGAACACGCCGTCCACGGTCAGCAGGCCAAGCGCCGCGTGCCCGCCCTGGTTGGTCAGGTAACTCAGCAGCTGCCCGTTGGGAGCGAAACGCGGCCTCTCGTCAATCCGGCCGAGGCTCAGTTCCAGCTCGCCACCGTCGGGCCAATCCCGGACCACGACCGAGAAGCCCGTCGGGCGCTGGCTGACATAGGCGATCTTGTCGCCGCGCGGAGAAATGTCGGCGTCCGAATTGTAATCGCCCTTGAACGTCAACCGCGTCAGGCCGCGGCCACGCGGATTCAACCAGTACAACTGCGGCGAGCCGCTGCGGTCGGAAGTGAAAATCAGCGAACCGTCGGGCGCCCAGGCCGGCTCGGTGTCAATCGCAAGGTTCTCGGTGATGCGTTCGACCCGGTTGCCGTCGAAATGATAGGCGTACACCTCGGGGTTGCCGTCGCGCGAAGAGACAAAGGCGAGCCGGGCGCCGTCGTCCGACCAGTCGGGCGAATTGCCCTGGCCGATGGCCGCCGAGAGATTGGTGCGCTGGCCGCTGCTCAAGACCTGTATGAAAATCTCCGGCACGCCGTTCTCGTACGACACGTAGGCCAGGCGCCGGTAGTCCGGCGACCAGCACGGCGACATGACCGGTTCCGAAGAAGTGAAAATCTGCACGCTGTTGCCGCCATCGGCGTCGGCCACGGTGAGGTGATAGCGCCGCGTCCTGACGCCCGACTTCTCGGAGCTGACAAACGCCAGGCGAGTACTGAAAATTCCCGGCACGCCGGTGAGTTCCTCGTAAATCAGGTCGCTCGCGTAATGCGCGACATCGCTTTGCTTGCGCGAGGCCGCCGGAAACTCCAGCTCAACCAGTTTGCGGCGCTTGACGACGTCGAACAGCGCAATTTTCAGGTCGCCGCCGGTCATCACGCTGCCGACGACGAACTTCTCGACGCCGGCCCCGGCCCACCCGCGGTAATGTTCGGCGTCCGTCGGGCGGCGCACCAGCGAGGCGACATCCTCCGCCGGCAACAGGCTGAACAGGCCGCTGTAGGCGAGGTCGGACGCAATCGTCTCGCTGTACGTGCGGTCGCCGCCTTGCGGCTCGTTGTCGAAAGGCAGCACCGCCATCGGGATGCCGCCCTCGACGCCCTCGGTGATCTCCACCCTGAGTTCGGCCTGCGCGGCGCCGGCCAGCACCAGCACCGCAAACAAAAACGCGCCCATGACCGGCCTCCTCATCAGTATTTCTGCCTGAAGGTCAGTTCCACATTGGCGTCGAACACGTCCGGTGAAGGCGCCGCCGGCAACGGGCTCGCCTTCCATACCGCTTCTTCGACCGAGCGCATGAACAGCCGGTCGCCGTCGCAGCTGACGATGCTCAAATCCAGCACTTCGCCGTTTTGGTCCTGGCGCACCTTGAGAACGCAATCGCCCCCCTTGACGCTGCTCGGCGGCTTCTTCCAGTGGCGCTCGATGCTGTCGCGCAGCAAGCCGACATACTGGCGCGTCCACAACGCGCGTTGGCGCTTGCGCATTTTCAATTGCCGCCCCTCTTCGGCCAGACGCTTTGCCTCCTCCGCGGCGCGCTTGCGTTGCTGCTCGGCTTCGCGTTCTTTGCGCAGGCGCGCTTCCTCGGCCTTGCGCTCGCGCTCGCGCTTCTGTTCGGCGCGCAGGCGCCGGTCGGCCTCGTGTTTCTTGCGCTCGGCCTCCTGGCGCCGGAGTTGCTCCTTGAGGCGGCGCGCTTCCTCGTCCTTGCGCTCGCGTTCGTGCAAAAGCGCCTGCTGCCGCTGGCGCCGGGCTTTTTCGAGTTGCAGCGACTCCTGCTTCTTTTTCCTGAGGGCGTCGGCGCGGCTGCGCTCGGCCTCCCGGCGTTCCTGCCGGGCGCGTTTTTCCCGTTCAAGACTCTCCTGGCGCTTGAGCTGCAGGCGCTCGTAGTATTGCTCGACTTCCTTCGGATGGACCGCGGTCGCCTCGATGATTCGGGGTTGCGCCTCGCTGCCCTGCAAAACCGGCCCGGTGCACGAGGCGAAACCAAAGGCGATTAACGAGAAAACGAGCGCGTGCAGTACGAAGGAAATCACCGCCGATGACTTCAGCCGGGAACGGGCGTCCACCAGAAAACCTACCTGCCGGGCGGTTGCGTCACCAGGCCGATCTGACCGGCGCCGGCGCGCTGCAACAGAACCATCGCGGTCATCACATGCCCGTAATCGGTGTTGCGGTCGCCGCGCACATAGACCGGCGAGTCGGCCGCCGCCGCGACGATCATCTGAATCTGCTGCGTCAGAACGGCCGCCGAAATCGGGCGGTTGGCATGTTCGCCCCGGTTGAGGAAAAACCGCCCGTGCCGGTCAACCGAGACGATCAACGGCTCGCTTTCGGTGTCGTCGGCCAGCGTCTCGGCGGAGGCTTCCGGCAGGTCAATCTCGACTCCCTGCTGAATCAACGGCACCGTGACCATGAAAATAATCAGCAGCACCAGCATCACATCCACATAGGGAACAATGTTGATCTCGGACATCGGCCTGAAACGACCCAGACCCGGATGATCAATCATTGCCCATGCCTTCGGACGGCCCGCCGCCACGGTGAACCTGCTTGTGCAGGATGGCCGTGAATTCCTCGATAAAATTGTCGTAGCGCATCAACTGCCGGTTGGTGTTGTCGCTGAAACGGTTGTAGGCGATGGTCGCCGGAATCGCGGCAAACAGCCCCATCGCCGTCGCCACCAGCGCTTCGGCGATACCGGGCGCCACCAGCGACAACGTGGCTTGTTGCACGTCGCGCAACGCCAGAAAGGCGTGCATGATGCCCCACACGGTCCCGAAGATGCCGACATACGGCGAAGTGGAGCCGACGATGGCCAGAAAATTGAGATGCTTGCCGAGACTTTCCACTTCCCTGGCCAGCGCCACTTTCATCGAGCGCACCGCGGTGTCGGCAATCGCCAGCGGCGACAGGGCGCCTTGCTTGTGCAGGCGCGCATACTCCTTGAAACCGCTCTGAAAAATCGCGGCCATGCCGCTTTGCCGCCCCTGTTCCAGTTCGGCGTACAACTGCGTCAAATCCACGCCCGACCAGAAGCGCTCTTCAAAGTCGTCGGCGACGCGCCGCACCTGCTTGAATTCGCGCCACTTGCTGATGATGTAGGTCCAACTCATGACGGAGGCGGCGACCAGCAGCAGCATGACCATCTGGACGACAAAAGTCGCCTCGACAACCAGCGAGAAAAAATTGAAATCGGATCCCATCCTAAGGCCCTCCCGGAACCGCGATTCTAACGCATACCGCGCGCGGACGGAAAAAAACGCTCAAGACAACAGGTCCGGCGCGGCGGCGCAGGTGGCAGGCTCCAGTCCGAAATGCCGGTACGCCGCCGCCGTCGCCAGCCGCCCGCGCGCCGTTCTCGTCAAAAACCCGCTCTGTATCAAAAACGGCTCGATGACGTCCTCGATGGTGCCGCGCTCCTCGCCCAGCGCCGCTGCCAGGCTGTCAATGCCGACCGGGCCGCCGTCGAATTTCTCGATCAGGGCCAGCAGCAGTTTGCGGTCCATCACGTCAAAACCGTGCACATCCACTTCGAGCATGTCGAGCGCCTGGTCCGCGACTTCGCGGCTGACGGCGCCGTCGGACTTGACCTGCGCGTAATCGCGCACCCGCCGCAACAAACGGTTGGCGACGCGCGGCGTGCCGCGTGAACGGCGTGCAATCTCAAGAGCGCCGGCCTCGGCCACCGCAACGTCGAGGATGCCGGCACTGCGCGCGACGATGGCGGCCAGTTCCTGCGTGCTGTAAAACTCCAGCCGCTGCACGATGCCGAAGCGGTCGCGCAGCGGCGACGTCAGCAGGCCGGCGCGCGTGGTCGCGCCCACCAGGCTGAAGGGCGGCAAATCCAGTTTGATCGAGCGCGCCGCCGGGCCTTCACCGAGCACAATGTCGAGCTGGAAGTCCTCCATTGCCGGATAGAGGATTTCCTCGACCGCCGGAGGCAGCCGGTGAATCTCGTCAATGAACAATACGTCGCGGGGTTCGAGATTGGTCAGCATGGCGGCGAGATCGCCCGCCTTCTCAAGAATAGGCCCGGCGGTCTGGCGCATTTCGACGCCCATCTCGTTGGCGACGATGTGCGCCAGAGTCGTCTTGCCGAGGCCGGGCGGGCCGAAGATCAGCACATGGTCCAGCGCCTCGCCGCGCTCGCGCGCGGCGGTGATGAAAATTTCCATCTGCTCCTTGACCGCGGCTTGGCCGATGTAATCGGCGAGCCGGCGGGGGCGAATCTCGCCGTCCAGGGAGACTTCTTCGGCGGCCTGCCCGGCGGCGAGCAGGGGGTTGGCTGACATGGACATGGGCGGGATTCATTATAAGGGAATTTATACCGGCGGGCCGGCGGGTGTTTCCACCGGCGTCATGAGCGCGGTCTTTGCCGCCCTTTCCGCTTTCGCGGGATGGCGGCGGGGGGAAGTGAATGACGACACAAAGGCGGATGCACCGTCGGGCGGGACGGCGCCGATGACCGGCGCCTCCCTTTCAAAGCGGAAATCCGGCGGCTTTAACTGGCGAGGCCGATGTTGACAGGGCTGCTG
Organism: uncultured candidatus Poriferisulfidus sp.; assembly: GCA_963693105.1. Lineage (GTDB taxonomy): Bacteria > Pseudomonadota > Gammaproteobacteria > Poriferisulfidales > Oxydemutatoraceae > Oxydemutator. Next base: position 308,187 of record OY843752.1, read on the forward strand.
CTGGCAGCGCCAGCCTGTATTGCATTGGAAATACCAACGCCGATACCCGCCGCGATACCCGCCGCGAGACCGTATCCGACCGCCATAGAACCCACCACAATCAACCCACCGACAAACGTAGTCAAGGCGGTTGCAGTAAGAGATACAGTCACCGCTCCCCCTGCACCAATAGTTGCGTAAGCGCTTCCGACGCCGACAGCAAGGCCAATTGAAGTGAAAAGCGCGGCTAACCCGCCGAATATGACGTCCCCCCCGGAAACGGCTGCCAGTTGCTCGTCAGTCATCTCCATTACGATGGGTGCCTCTGGCCGCATATAGGAATATCCGGGCACCACGATGTTCAATTCACCGGCGGTGTTTTGCTCGTAAACCACTTTCACATGCGGGACAAGCGCCAGGGTTTCCTCCACACTGTTCCGAGTTCGTTCCACCGTTTCACCATCCATCAATCGTTGAGCGATGACGACCGCCGCGTATTCATTAATCATAGGTAATTCAGTCATTGCTTTCCTCCTTCGGTTGCAGATAGGTCATAGATTATCCCATTATCAACACAGATAACAATCTGACAAAGGTTTCTGAACGGGTGGCGGGGCCGCCAATCAGGCGGATTTCAGGGTCTGGCGGATGATTTGCCCGGTGTTCGTGCCGGTGGTTCCGGCACTCTTGACCATGCGCCTGGCGTCGGCGGGGAATTGGCTGACATGGACATGGGCCAATCCATGATACCCGGTGGCCGACAGGCAGGACGCCCGGTCACAAAGAGGATGCTCTTCCCGGGCGGAAAGGACGCGGATTACGCAAAAGCGGGGGCCGCCGGTGCAGCCCGGCGTACCCCCTGATTTACTTTGAGTGGGCGGTTTTCAGCGGCTTCAACCGGGGAGGCCGACGTTGGCGGGACCGCTAGGGGCGCCCATACCGCCCAGGGCCATGCCCGTGCCAACGGCCACTCCCCCAGCCGTGGCGATTCCAGCAACCGCGATGCCGCCCAATACCGCGCCACCCACAGCGACAGCCAGGCCGCCTGCAACCATGCCACCGCCGACAACGCCGCCGCCGACGGCAAGCCCAGTGCCAGCAGAAATTCCAGCGCCCACGGCAACACCGATGGCGCCGGCAATCGCCTTGGCGACGAGGATGATAGTGGCGAAAATTTCACCGCCAGATATTTTCGCCATTTCCTCCTCGCTCAACACTGCGGACGACATTATTTCGTCCAGTTGAGAATAGTGCGGTACCGCGATGTTCAGTTCATCGGCGGTGTTATGCGCGTAAGCGATTCTAAAATCAGGGGTTTTCTCCTCTAATCCACCCAGGATTTCGCGGCATTGAGCGGCGCCTTCTTTTTCACCGACCAGCACCATCCCGATAGGAATTGCCGAAAGCTCATTTATTGCGGGAAGTTCTGTCATTTTTCTGTCTCCTATATCAAAGTCCAAGTTGATTGAAATCGTAGCGGATGAGGGGGAAAAAGTCAAGTATGACAAAGGTTTCTGAACGGGCGGCGGGGCCGCCGCTCAGGCAGATTTCAGGGCCTGGCGGATGATTTGCTCGGTGTTCGCGCCGGTGGTTCCGACACTCTTGACCATGCGCCTGGCGGCGGCGGGCTTGTAGCCCAGCGCCACCAGCGCCTCGCACGCATCGCGCGCGCCGTCCCTGGCCGTCGCCGGGTCGCGCGCCGCGGCCTGCCAGAATTCGTCGTTCAAACGGTTTTTCATCTCGACAATCAGGCGTTCGGCGGTTTTGCGGCCAATTCCAGGCAGCCGCGCCAGCGCCTCGGCGTCGCCGTCCTCGATGCACTCGCGGAAGACATCGGCTTCCATGCCGGACAGAATCGCCAGCGCGGTCCTGGCGCCGATGCCGCTGACCTTGAGCACTTCGCGGAACAAGGCGCGGTCGTACTCGCCGGCGAAGGCATAGAGAATGTGGGCGTCGTCGCGCACCAGCAGATGGGTCAGAACGGTCACCTCGGCGCCGGCTTCGGGCAGCGCATAGAACGTACACATCGGCGCTTGCAGTTCGTAGCCGACGCCGCCGACGTCAATCAGCAGATGCGGCGGCTTTTTTACGATCAAGGTGCCGCAAAGACGCGCGATCATCGCACGGCCTCCGCGGCGGGCAGACGGACATCGGACACAAAGGCGTGGCACAGCGCGGCGGCCATCGCGTCCGACTCGTCGAACGCCCCGCGTTCGGCGATGCCGAGCAGGCGGCAGACCATGTACTGAACCTGGCGCTTGTCGGCGCCGCCGCCGCCGGTGACCGCCTTCTTGATGAATTTCGCGCTGTATTCGTGCACCGCAAGACCGGCCTTGACCACCGCGCATATCGCGGCGCCGCGCGCCTGGCCGAGTTTCAGCGCGATCGCGGCATTCTTCGCCAGGAAAACTTCCTCCACCGCCGCCTCTTGCGGCTTGTGCGCCTCGACGACCTCGAGCACGCCGTCGAAAATCATGCCGAGCCGCTCGTGCGGCGGCAAATCGGCGACGTGGATGACGCCGCCCGCAATGTAACGATGCGCGCGGCCGTTGCTTTCGATGACGGAGTAACCGGTGTCGCGAAAACCGGGGTCAATGCCGAGAATACGCTTCATCGCACGCCGCGCGGCGGGAAATTGGCTGACATGGACATGGGCCGGTTCATTATACCCGGCGGCTGACCGGCAGGACGCCCGGTCACAAAGAGTACGCAAAAGCGGGGGCCGCCGGTGCGGCCCGGCGTACCCCCTGATTTACTTTGAGTGGGCGGGTTTCAGCGGCTTCAACCGGGGAGGCCGACGTTGCTGGGACCGGACCCACCGACCGGACCACCCGTGTACGTATTACTGCCGGCGAAGACACCTGCCTCAATACCAACCCCGACGCCGACCGCGGCCCCGACCCCGACTCCGACCGCTGTCCCTACAATAACCCCACCGACAACGGCAGACGCCGTCGTTCCCGCAGCAACACCGACCGCCGTACCAATCGCGGAAAAGACTCCAACGCAGGCGGCTATCAGACCGATGATTTCAAAAAGCCCGCCGGATACTTTATCCATTTGCTCGTCGGTCAAGGATCCCATCATCTCGTCAACCAAGGCATAGTCCGGTACCACGACGTTCAATTCATCGGCGGTATTGTGGACATACGTGATTCGCAAATCGGGGCATTGCGCCGCAACCTGCTCTACGGCTTTGCGGACTACAGGCGCCGTCTCTTCATTGGACAACCCTGCCCCGATGAGAATAGCCGCATATTCATTCATCATAGGTGTTCCTTCATCCGTCATAGGTGCTCCATCTGCTGTATTTGCTGTATCCATGTCTGGCTCCTCATTGCTGCTACTGTTCCGCAGTCTGTCAGCATACAGACAACGACCGGAAATATCAAGTATGACAAAGGTTTCTGAACCGATGTTTGCGGCCATGTCTGCGCGGTTTCAGCACCGTGCAAACCATCGCGGCGCCGTGAGCGCTTACAAAGCGCCGTCCGGAAAGTCGGCGTTGCAATAGACGTTTTGCACGTCGTCGAGCGCTTCGAGCGCGTCCAGCAGGCGCAGCAGTTTGTCCGCATCGTCGCGCGCAAGCGGGACTGAATTCGCGGGCGTCATCTCGACCGCGCTGTCCTGCGGCGGCGCGCCCGCCTGCCGCATCGTCTCGCGTACATCGAGCAGGCGCTTCGGCTCCACCGTCAGCCGCAAGCCGGCGGCGTCGGCCGCGACATCTTCGACGCCCGCCTCGATGGCGGCCTCGATGACCGCGTCCTCGTCGCAATCGGGCGGATAAACCAGCACGCCTTTCTGCTCAAACAGCCAGGCGACGGAGCCGGACGTGCCGAGATTGCCGCCGCAGCGGCCAAAAGTATGGCGGACTTCGGCGACGGTGCGGTTGCGGTTGTCGGTCGCACACTCGACGAGCACGGCGGCGCCGCCGGCGCCGTAACCCTCGTAGGTGACATTTTCATAGACCGTGCCCTCCATCTCTCCGGTGCCGCGCTGAATCGAGCGGCGGACGTTGTCCTTGCCGATGTTGGCGGCGACCGCCTTGTCAACGGCAAGGCGCAAACGCGGGTTGGCGGCGGGGTCGCCGCCGCCAACGCGGGCGGCGACCGTAATCTCGCGTATCAGTTTCGTGAACAGTTTGCCGCGTTTGGCGTCCTGCGCCTTCTTCCTGTGCTGTATGTTCGCCCACTTGCTATGTCCGGCCATTGCCCACCCCGCGGCGCCGTCCGTTCACCCATCGCTCAATCGCCGCCCGGTTCGTATGCGAACTGACCGCCGCCGCGGCCTGCCCGCCGGCCAGCCAGAGATATTCGTTGTGTTCGCGGTCATCCAGCCGCACTTCGCACGGGCGCTCCACCTCCAGGCGGAAAACGTGCTCGGCATTCTCAATGACGCCGGGCGCGTAGCGGTGGCGCCACAGCGGATACAACAGGTAACGGTTCATGGTCTTGCAATCCACCAGGCTTTGTCCCGGCAGGCCGGTTTCCTCGCGCAGTTCGCGCAAGGCGCCCGGGCGCGGCTCTTCACCCCATTCGAGGCTGCCTGCCACCGACTGCCAGAAATAGTCGGGCTTTTTTCGTCTCAGAAGAAGCACTTCGCCGGATTTTGCGTACACCAGGACAAGAACGGATTCGGGGCGCTTGTAGCGTGTCATTGCCGTCCGGGGAAATTGTGCATATGCAATATTGTCGGAAAAACGCGGCGACGATGCAACCGCAAAACCCGTCCGCACGCGGGAAAGCGGCGGAGAGGGAGGGATTCGAACCCCCGGACCGCAAAACGGTCAACGGTTTTCAAGACCGCCGCCTTCAACCACTCAGCCACCTCTCCACCGGACACGGGCACTATTCTACCCGCCAGGACAATGCCGGGACAAAGATTTATACTTTTCGGCGAAAGCTCCGGCCATCATGAAGTTCTCGATTATCATCCCGACCTGCAACCGCTACCGGATTGTGGGCGAACTGATCGCCTCGATCAACGACCTCGATTACCAGGGCTCTTTCGAGACCGTCATCACCGACCAGTCGGACATCCGGCAGGAGATTGTGCCGCCGCGGCGGGGAGCATACCGCTGCCTGCCGATGAAGCGGAAAGGCGCGGCGGCGGCGCGCAACCATGCGATTCGCCACGCCACGGGGGATTATCTGCTGTTCGTGGACGACGATGCGGTGTTCGAGAAAGACAGCCTGAGCGTCGCCGACCGACTCATCGCGCAGTATCCCGACCACGCCTGCATCTGCGGCCTGACGACGTTGCCGGACGGCAAACGGGCTTATTCGAGACACGCGGGCGCCGCCGAGACGCCCGTTGCTTTCAACCACTTCGAGTGCTGCCTGCTGTCGTCCATGATTGTCAAGCGCGAAACCATGCTGGAAGTGGAACTGTTCGATGAACAACTGGGCGTCGGCGCAAAATACGGCGGCAGCGAAGAAAGCGATCTGGTGCTGCGGCTGCTTCAACAAAATGAACGGATTGTCTATAACCCGGCTTTCCGGGTGCGTCATCCGGACGTGGACGCCCGCAAGGCGGCGCTCAGGCTCTGGTTTCGCAAGCACTACACGTACGGCGTCGGGCGCGGCGCGATGCTCAGAAAACACTGCCGCATAAAGCCGCTATGGGCGCTGCATTATTCGGCGCTGTCGTTGCTGCGCCCGCTGGCGGGCCTGTTCGTGGAACTGTTGCGCCTCAAACCCAGAAGCGCCCTGCGCTACGCGGCGTCCATCGCCGGCAGAATCCGGGGATTCATCACTTACAAGCCTTGACCCCGCGCGCGCGCGGAGGGCCAGCACCCGGTGATAGAAAAATACGGCGGCGGCTTCCAGACGGAACACCAGCGAGTCGGGGAACCAGCGCGGGAAAATCATCAGGCACCAGGAGCGCAACCCCAGCCTTCCCTTGTGCGACAACCGCCCGTGGAAAAATCTCGCCTTGTCCAGCCCGTGGGCATAGGCCAACTGGACAACCATCCTGTTCAGAAAAATATAAAAGGCGAGACGGGCGGCTCGCCGGTTCTTCTCCGGCAACCGCTCCAGCACGGCGATTAATTCATTGGACATCCGCACGGCTTTGTCCAGAGTCCCGGCGGTTACTTCATGCCCCTGTCTGACCAGATCGAAGTAAACACCGGGAGAAACATCCAGCCATTCACTGTCAATGTTTTTCTCGACGATTCTGGCAATCTGCTCCATTTGCTCGTCGCGCCGGCTGCGGCAAACGCCGTGGCGATGATCCCGCCACGCCACCAGGAAATCGTCCAGCACGGCGCAAGGATGATGTGCGGAGAGACGCCTCCACAGATCGAAGTCCTCGGCACACGAGTACTGACGGTCATAGTAAAAATCCCCGCCGCGCAGGAGGTCGAGGTTGAGGAAGGCGCTGGAATGAACGAACGGCGTCGAAAAACAACTGAAAATGTAGAAACTGGTCCAGTCCGGGATGGGGACGTTCCACTTCTTGATGACGCGGCCATCGGGGTTGATAATCAGAGAACTGCTTCCGCACAAAACGCACTCCGGGTGCGCGTGCATGAAATCGCGCTGCCGTTGGAGGCGCATGGGAAAGCTGATGTCGTCGCAGTCCATGCGTGCGAGGTAGGCGCCGCGCGCAAGGTCTATGCCCTCGTTCAACGTCGCGACCAGCCCCCTGTTCTCCCTTGAAACAACGCGGATGCGCCGGTCGTGTGCGGCGTATTCCTCCACCACGGACAGCGAGCCGTCGGTCGAACCGTCATTGATGACGAGCAGCTCGAAATCCGCGAAAGTCTGTCCAAGAATGGATTGAATCGCCTCGCCGATGAAACGCTCGCCGTTGAACACCGGCATCAACACGGTCACTTCGGGGGCGGCCCCGGACGATGCGCCGACTGCCGCCATCTCAGGCGCGTTTGTCGAGTTTCAGGTGCAACTCGCCCAACTGCTCCGGCGCGGCCGGCGACGGCGCCCCGGTCAGCGGGCAGGACGCGGTCTGTGTTTTCGGAAAAGCCATGACGTCGCGAATGGAATCGCCCGCCGTCATCAGCATGGCCATCCGGTCGAAACCGAAGGCGATACCGCCGTGCGGCGGACAGCCGTATTCCAGCGCGCGCAGGAAAAAACCGAACTGGTCGTCGGCTTGTTGCCGGGTAATCCCCAGCACCTCGAAAACAGCCTGCTGCATTTCCCGCTTGTGGATGCGAATCGAGCCGCCGCCCAGTTCGACACCGTTGATAACGATGTCATAAGCGCGCGACAAACAGCCGCCCGGATCGTCCAGCAAGCGCGCGGGGTCTTCGGTGCGCGGCGCAGTGAACGGATGATGCGGCGACAGCCAGCGCTGGTCGCGCCGGTCCCACTCGAACATCGGGAAATCCACCACCCACACGGGCCGCCAGCCTTCCGCCACCAGATTGAAATCGTGTCCGAGCCGCACGCGCAGCGCCGCCAGCGTATCGTTGACGATGTCGCGCCGCCCGGCGCCGAAGAACAGCATGTCGCCTGCGCGCGCGCCGGTTTTTTCGAGCAGGCCCGCAACCACGTCGTCGGGCAGAAACTTGACGATGGGCGACTGCAATCCCTCGCGTCCGCGCTGCGGCGCTTCGCACTTGATGTAGGCAAGCCCTTTGGCGCCGTAACGCCCGACGTACTCGGTGTACTCGTCAATCTCCTTGCGCGTCAGGCGCGCGCCGCCGGGCAAACGCAGCGCCGCAACCCGGCCGTCGGGGTCGCTGGCCGGGCCGGAGAAAACCTTGAACTCGACGCCGCTCATTAAACCGGTTATCTCCGTCAACTCCAGCGGAATACGAAAATCCGGGCGGTCGGTGCCGTAGCGCGCCATCGCCTCGGCCCAGGTGATGCGCGGAAAAGGATCGGGCAATTCGGCGTCCAGGATTTTCCGGAACAACCGCCTCAGCATTTCCTCCATCAACGCGGTGACATCCGCCTCGTCCATGAAAGAAGTCTCGATATCCAGCTGGGTGAACTCCGGCTGGCGGTCGGCACGCAAGTCCTCGTCGCGAAAGCACCGCGTAATCTGGTAGTAGCGGTCGAGACCGCCCATCATCAGAAGCTGCTTGAACAGCTGGGGGGATTGCGGCAGCGCGAAGAATGCGTGCGGCTGCGTGCGGCTTGGCACCAGATAATCGCGGGCGCCCTCGGGCGTGGCGCGCGTCAGAATCGGCGTCTCCGTCTCGACAAAACCGTTGCCGTCGAGAAATTCGCGCAGCGCGCGGCCAATGGCGGCGCGCTTCACCAGGCACGACAACATCCGCGGCTTGCGCAAATCAATGTAGCGGTAGCGCAGGCGAATCTCCTCATTGACATCGTCCTCGTCTATCTGAAACGGCGGCGTCGCCGACTCGTTCAGGATTTCCAGCGTCTCGCAGACGACCTCGACCTGCCCGGTCTCCAGCTCCGGGTTGGCGGTTTCCTCCGGGCGCAAACGCACTCGCCCGGCCACTTTCAGCACAAACTCGTTGCGCACGCGCTCGGCAAGCGCAAACACCTCCGGACGCTCCGGGTCGGCGACGACCTGCAACAGTCCGCTGCGGTCGCGCAAATCAATGAAAATAACGCCGCCGTGATCGCGGCGGCGGTTGGCCCAGCCGCAAACAACCACCGGTTGGCCGACGAGCGTCTCGTCCACCTGTCCGCAATAATGGGTTCGCATTGGCAATGAAGCGCCGGCGCGAGTCAGCCGTCGCCGGATGACGTCTGCGTCCGGGCCGGCTTGTCCGGCGCGGCAGCAGCCTTCTTGTGCTTGCCGGCGGCATCTTTTCCGCCGCCGGCAGCTGGGCCGTCACCGGAGGATGGGGCGCCGCCTGACGATGCGTCGCCGCCGGAGGATGGGCCGTCCGCCGTCAGATTGCGCTTGTTGCCGGTCTTGAAATCGGTCTCATACCAGCCGCCGCCGGACAGCCTGAAACCGGCGGCGGACATCAGTTTCCTGAGCCCGGCGCGGCGGCAGGACGGGCAATCCGTCAGCAACGGCTCGCTGATTCCCTGCAGCACTTCCAGCCGGTGGCCACAAAGGCTACACTCGTATTCGTAGATTGGCACGATTCAACTCCAAACCTCAGGCTGCCGCTGAAACCGTCTCGTTGAGAACCGGATACCCGGCACAGCCCGTGAATACTACCATGCCCGGCAACAACATACTCATTCTCTATTACAGTTCCACCGGCGCCGTCGCCGAAATGGCGCGCATTATCGCCCGCGGCGCGGACGGCGTCGAGGATTGCGAAAGCCGCTTGCGCACCGTGGCGCCGCTGCCGGCGCCGGGACAGACGGCGCCCGCGCAAACACCGGACAAAGGGCCGCCGTACGCAACACTGGCCGATCTCGAAAATTGCGACGCCCTGATCATCGGCAGCCCGACCCACTTCGGCAACATGGCCGCGCCGCTCAAGCATTTCCTGGACCAGACCTCGGCGCTGTGGTTCAAAGGAGGACTGAGCGGAAAACCGGCGGCGGTTTTCACTTCCAGCGCCAGCCTGCACGGCGGCCAGGAGACGACGCTGCTGTCCATGATGCTGCCGTTGTTCCACCACGGCATGGTGGTTTGCGGACTGCCCTATGAGGAGGCGGCACTCGAAAGCACGCGCGCCGGCGGCACACCGTACGGCCCAAGCCACTTCGCGGGATTCGATTCTCTGCCGATTACCGCCGACGAGGCGAGTTTGTGCCGGGCGCTCGGCAGGCGCGTCGCGACCCTGGCGGCAAGACTGAACACCGGCGGACGGCGGCGCTGAGACGGAAGGTTCTAAACGCCGCCTGCAAGCACCTCGCGCGCAAACGGCACGGTGATGCGGCGCTGGTCGCGCAGGCTGGCATGGTCGAGACGGTGAACCGCGTCCGCCAGATAACCCATATTGCGCGGATGATGGTGGAGCAGATAACGGATGACCTCGTCCGGCACGGTGCAGCCGCGCTCGCGGGCGTGGAGTTTCAGCGCCTTCGGCTTGTCGGCGTCGCTCAACGGCGACAACCGATAGACACCGCCCCACACCAGGCGCGACGACAGGTCTTTCAGCGCAAAGGGCAGGTGCGTCGGATTGCCGCGGGCGGCGACCGCGATGCGGCATCCGCGCGCACGCGCGCGGTTGATCAGATCAAACAGCGCCTCCTCCCACCGGGTGACACCGGCGGCGGCGTCCACATCGTCAATGCAAATCATCTCGACGGTTTCGAGACCGGCGAGCAGGCCGACATCCTCCCCGATCCGCGTTTTCAGCGGCACGAAAACGCCGCGCCGGTTCAATTGCGCAGTGCGCCGGCACACGGCCTGCAGCAGATGGCTCTTGCCGGTGAACTGCTGGCCCCACATAAAGACCTGCTCGGCGCCGGCGGACGATTCGCAAAGACGCTCCAGACGGTCCACGGAAGCCGCATTGCCGCCGGTGTAAAAGTTCTCGAAGGTTCTGTCTTTGCCGACGCTCAGGCGAATCGGCAGTTGCTCGGCTTCCATCAACGCCCGGCATCCGCGGCGCCGCGCCGCGCCTCCCTCGCCGACACCCCCCACACGACGACATAGGCGATGCCGCTCCACAACGTCGTCACCGCCACCAGACTGATCAGTGCGGGCACCGCAAAGGCCGGCAATACGCCGAATTGCGCGAAAATGGCGACGCCGACCAGGACCAGTTGCAAAAACGTGTTGATTTTGCTGATATAGGAAGGCTGCGCCTTGAAGCGGCCCACGCAAAAATGATAGGCGATGCCGCCCGCCACGATGACCGCGTCGCGCCCCAGCACCAGTGCCGCCAGCCACGTCGGCAACAGGCCGACCCACCACAGCGAAAGAAAAGCGCCGACCAGCATCAATTTGTCCGCCAGCGGGTCAATGAACTCGCCGAGGCGGGTCTGCCAGCCCAGGCGTTTTGCCAGAAATCCGTCCAGCGCGTCGGAAAAAGCCATCAGCAGCAGCAGGTAGAATGCCGGGCGGAAATTCTCGTCCAGCAGCACGACCACCAGCACCGGCGTCAACACGAGGCGCAAGCCGGTAATCAGGTTGGGAATATATTTGGCTTGCATAACGAGTGTCGGAAGTGATAAAACGAAAGGCCGGCCCCGCCGACAATCGCAATATGGACATTTTAGCGCAAACGCAAAATCCGGCGAAATGACCGAAAAAAAATCCCCCGCGACCACGCCGAAACTGAATTATCGGGACGCCGGTGTCAACCTCTCCGCCGCCGATGCGCTCATCCGGGCCATCCGGCCGTTGTGCGAAAGCACCCGCCGCGACGGCGTTGTCGGCGGCATCGGCGGCTTTGCCGGGGTGTTTGAACTGCCGCTCGGGCGCTACCGCGAGCCGCTGCTTCTCACGGCGACCGACGGCGTCGGCACAAAACTGAAACTGGCGCGGCGCCTCGGCAGGCACGACACCATCGGCGTTGATCTGGTGGCGATGTGCGTCAACGACATTCTCGCGCAGGGCGGCGAACCCCTCGTGTTCCTCGACTACTTCGCGTGCGGCGTTCTCGACGTTGCAACGGCGACCGAAGTCATCGGCGGCGTCGCCGAGGGCTGCCGCCGCGCCGGCGCCGCGCTGGCCGGAGGCGAAACCGCGGAGATGCCGGGCTGCTACGGCGGCGGCGAATACGACCTGGCCGGCTTTGCGGTCGGCCTGGCCGAAAAGGATGGCCTGCCGAAGGCCGGCGACGTGGCCGCGGGCCAGGCGGTCATCGGCATCTTCTCCAGCGGCGTCCACGCCAACGGCTTCTCGCTGATTCATAAAATCATCGAAGGCAACGATGCGCGTCTGGACGCGCGCTTCGGCGACAGCACGCTCGGCGAAACGCTGCTGACGCCGACGCAAATCTATGTCAAGGCGCTGCTGCCGCTGCTACAACAAGGCCGCGTGCGGGCGCTCGCCCACATCACCGGCGGCGGCCTTACCGACAACCTGCCGCGCGTGCTGCCGCCGTTTCACCGCGCGCGCATCGCCGTGAACCAATGGACGCGCCCGCAAATCTTCGACTACCTGCAGCGCGAGGGCCGGATCGAAGACGCCGAGATGCTGCGGGTTTTCAACTGCGGAATCGGCATGGCGCTGATCGCCGACGCCGGCGACTGCGACGACATCATGCGCCATGTCCGGGAGCACGGGCTGAAGGCGCGGCCTGTCGGCGAAATCGAGAAGCAACGCGAGGAGAAGCCACGAGTCGTCTATGGCTGAACCCCGCACCAGACGAATCGCGATTCTGATCTCGGGCAGAGGCAGCAACGCGCGGGCGTTGATGGACGCCGCCGAAAGCGGCCGGATTGCCGGGCACATCAGCCGGGTCATCAGCAGCCGCGCCAACGCCCCCGGCCTCGACGAGGCGCGGCGGCGCGGCATCGCCGCCGAAGCCGTCGAGGCGCGTGCATTCGACTCGCGCCCGGATTTCGAAAAGGCGCTGGCGGCGCGGCTCGACGATGCCGAAGGGCGCGCCGACCTGGTCGCGCTGGCGGGGTTTATGCAGGTGCTGAGCGCCGCGTTCATCCGCCGCTTTGAAGGCCGCATCGTCAACATCCATCCGTCGCTGCTGCCGGCCTACAAGGGCTTGAACACGCACCGGCGGGTGATGGAGGCCGGCGAAACCCGCCACGGTTGCAGCGTCCATTTCGTCACCGAAGAACTCGACTCCGGACCGCTGATTATGCAGGCCGAGGTCGCGGTGGCGCCGGGCGAGACGCCGGACGCGCTCGCCGCGCGCGTGCTGCGCGAGGAGCACCGCATCTACCCGAAGGCGGTTGCGCTTTGCTGCGACGGAAGAATCGAGATGCGCGGCGGACATTGCCTGCTCGACGGCCGCGTCCTGCGACAGCCGCTGACCGCCGACACGCCGCTGGTGAACGAACAACACCGGCAATAAAAAGGCCGCCCGAAGGCGGCCTTTTTCAGGGCATGTTTCTCATCTCGCGCCGCGTCTGTCGTTTCAACCGCCCTTAACTAGCAAGCCCGACATTGACAGGGCCCGAATCCTCGTTCTGCAAACCCAGGCCGACACCGAGGCCGACTGACACTCCTCCTACCACTCCGACCGTCACGGCGGCGGCGGCAATCAATACGCCTGCACCGAGGGCTGTCACAGAACCTATCCCGACGACAGCGGAAGGGCCAAAGACAAAACCCAAAGCAACCGATACGCCTACCCCAACCGTTGTGCAAAGTGCGATGATTTCGAACGCCCCTCCGGAGACTGCTCTCAACTGCTTGTCTGTCATCACAGCGCCAGCTGCCGCATCCAGGGTCGCGTAACAAGGCAAGACAATATGAACGACATCGTCGGTATTCCGCACCGTCTCGACCGCTATATTATTCTGGTCGAAAACCTCGACAACCCGTTCGCCTAGAATAGACTCCAAATCCCCGTTCTGCAAAGTCTCCATAAACTTCGCGTCTCTCGTACAGCGCTCCGCCAAAACGATGGAAATCATTTCATTCATCATCGGAATGTTTTTAGAGTTGATGGTATCGTTATCCATTTTCTTCCTCCTGACTCGTTGCTGGATTTATTACACACCCTCTCCCCTCTCGCTGTCAAGGGTGCCACAAGTATCTGAACGCCCGCCCCGGCCTTAAACCGCGCTATCGCGCGGGACGCGGGTTACAAGAACAATCAGCCCCGCCGCGAACAACACGCCGACCGACAGCAGCCCCAGCCGCGGACTGCCGCTGATGCTGCCGACCAGGCCCAGAATCAACGGCCCCACGATCGCCGCGAATTTACCCAGCAGGTTGTACACGCCGAACAGCTGCGCCGAATGTTGCGGCGGCACCAGGCGCGCGTAGAATGAGCGGCTCTGCGCCTGGATGCCGCCCTGCGCCAGGCCGATCAGCACCACCAGCGAATAAAAGCCCGCGGTGGTCTGAAGCAGCGCCCCCCACGCGCAAATCAGAAAGTACACCAGGATGCCGGCGATGATCAGGCGTCTTGCGCCGAAACGCTCGGCCAGCCGGCCATAAACAAGCGTCGCCGGAAAACCGATGAACTGCACCAGCAGCAGGGCCGCAATCAGGTCGTTCACGCCGAAGCCGAGCACCTGCCCGTAGTTGGCGGCCATGCGGATGACCGTATCAACGCCGTCTATGTAGAGCCAGTAGGCCAGCAGAAACCACGCCGCCGACGGATGGCGCCGCAACAGGCGCAGCGTTTCGAGAAAACGACCGAGGCCGCGGCGCACGCCGCCGCGCAGGTTGCGGCGCTCGCGCACCCGCAACAACAGCGGCACGCTGAAAATCAGCCACCACACGCCGACCAGAATGAAACACGCGCGAATCGCGGCGGTCTCGTCGGCAAAACCGAAGGTGCTAGCGCGCACAATCATCCACGCGCAAAACGCCAGCACCAGGCCGCCGCCGAGATAACCCAGCGCAAAGCCAAGCGACGATATGCGGTCGTAGTAACGCGGCTCGGCGACGTTCACCATCAAGGCGTCGTAGAAGACGTTGCCGAGCATGAACAAAAAGACGCCGAACACATAAAACGACGCGGCGACGACCCACGCGCCTTGCGCGACGAACGCGAAGCCCGCGGTGACCAGCGCCGACAACACGGCGCAGGCCGCCAGCAGGCGTTTGCGCACGCCCATCGCGTCGGCAATCGCGCCCAGCAGCGGCGCCGACAGAATCAGCAACAGGCTCGACAGCGAATTGGCGACGGCAAGCGACAGCGTGATTTCGTCATCGGGCTGCCCGCGCGCCCAGTAATCGCGGTAGAATATCGGGAAGATGCCGGCTATCACGACGACCGCGAACGCGGAATTGGCCCAGTCGTAGAGCGCCCACGACAACGCGGCTTTTGACAGACCCCGCGGGCGCTGAAGCCGTGCCGGCGAGAACCATGAAACGACATTCTTCATCATGCAAGTCACCTTTATAGAAAACAATGCCGCATTATCGCAAATCTGCGGTCTCGCCGCCCGTTCCGAATGGCTTGCGCTGGACACCGAATGTATCCGCGAGAAAACCTACTATCCGCGCCCGGCGCTGGTGCAGATTGCCGTGGGCGGACAAGTCGCGCTGATTGACCCGACGGCGGTGCCGGACCTCGGGCCGCTGCGCGAACTGCTCGCAAATGACGGGGTGCTGAAGATTATTCACTGCGCGCAGCAGGATTTCGAGGTGCTGGAGCGCCTCGGCTGCCCGGCGCAATCGCCGGTGTTCGACACCCAGCTCGCCGCCGCTTTCGTCGGCCTCGGCCACCAGATTGGCTACAAACAACTGGTGCAGCGGTGCCTCGGGGCCGAACTGGAAAAAGACTGCTCCAGGTCCGACTGGCTGCAGCGGCCGTTGTCGGAAAAGCAGCAACGCTACGCCGTCAATGACGTCATCCATTTGCGTCCGCTGCACCAAACCCTGAGCGACAGGCTGCGCCAGCAACAAAAGGAGTCGTGGTTCGCCGAGGAAAGCGACCACAACCTGAAAACATCGGGCGAGCGTGACGCCGGCGACGCCTGGCTGAAAGTCGGCGGCAGCGGCAAACTGAAGCGCGCATCGGAAAAACACTGCCTGAAACTGCTCGCCGAGTGGCGCGAAAAAAAAGCGCGCGCGCTGGACCTGCCCAGACGATGGCTGCTCGGCGACGACTGCCTGGTCGCCATCGCGGGGCTGAACCCGGTGTCGGCGGCGGCCATCGAAAAACTCGAGCCTTGCCGGAGAAAGCGCATCAACAAATGGGCGCGGGAAATCGAGACGATGCTGGCGCAGGCGCAGCAACAAAACGGCGGTGACACCGCCGCGCCCGGCGAAGACGGCAGGCGCGCCGATCCGGCGCAGCAAAAACTGGTGGGGGACTTGCTGAAACTGATCCGCGAAATCGCCCGCGATTACGGCATCGAGCCGGCGCTGCTGGCGTCGCGCAAGCAACTGGCGCAACTGGTCAGAACGAAGACGGCGCGGGAGACCGCGCCGCTTCTGAACGGCTGGAGAAGCCGTTTGTCCGAAGGCCGCATCGAGGCGCTGCTCGGCCCGTCATGAAGCGGCGCGCGCGCGAAGATTTGCGACAAATCCTCGCCGAGACCCTCGCCGCAACACTCCCTCAGAAGGGCGGCGCCTTGCTGTTGAGTCCGCGCGCCGACCTCGCCGAACACCTTGCCGCAGAGACCGGGGCGGGCGGCGAACCGGTCAACCGGAATGTCACGGGCTATTGCGAAACACCGCGTCCGCGGCGAAGGTTTTCCGTCGGCATCGTCGTTTGCGCCGCGACGGACATGGCGCCGGCGCCATTGGAACATCTGATTTCACGCCTGCGCGACCTGGATTGCGAGCGGCTTTATCTCTACCGCCCCGGTGAGGCGTCGGCGGAAGACGACCACTTCCTGCGCGCGCTTGGATTGCGCCTGATGCGAACCTACCCCGGCGAAGACGGCGGCGACGTCGGCGGGCGCCTTTATTACTTCGATATTTTTGACTACAAAGAGGCGCCCGACTGGCTCAACAGCCGCTTCTGGGCCAATCCGCAGATGTGGGACAAGGCGCGGTGGTGAAAATAAAACGGCCGCCCGGCAACAACCCGGCGGCCGCCTGCTTCACCCAACCTTGCCGCTAGCCGCCGACGCCTTCCGTGCGACGGCGATTCCCGGCGTGGCCGGCCTGCAATGTAAAAACCGCGTGCGTCTCTTCAGCCGTCGTTACGTCCGTGATGCCAGACAGGCAGACGTTCAGCGGGAATCTTGCTCCAATGGTAGCCGGCATAACGGCCGCTCGAGTACGGATAATCGGCGGCATTCCAGCCATGCCCGCCGTAAACGCCTTCCAGTTGCGCGTCGGCATCGGCCAATTCCACCTCCGGCAACACCACATGCAGCTCGCGGGGCGAGCTTCGGTGAACCACAATTTTCATGTCCTGCGGAATCTCCACGCCCAGAATGGCGGTAACCGCCTTCCTCGGGTCCTTGTCAAACTCGGCGCGAAACGACTTGTCTTCGCGGTAGGCTTGCTCCCAACATCCAGTGACGACTTCAGGCGTCACCCGTATTTGCTCCTGTTTGTCTTCCATAATGCACCCTCCTGTGATTTAACATCTGGTTTTCTGTGAAGTGTAATTATAGTAACCAACAGAAATAAAAAGCAACCCTGACAGAGGTTTCTGAACGGGCTATTGCGAAACGCCGCGTCTGCGGCAAAGATTTTCCGTCGGCATCATTGTTGCGCCGCGACGGACAAGGCGCGGTGGTGGAAATGAAACGGCCGCCCGGCCAAAGCCGGGCGGCCGATTTCAGATGGCCTTAATCATCCGCTCCAGCGCGGCTATTCTGATACATACTGAATATCCGCTGTCTCTGACCAAAAGACATTGAATTCATCCACCGATTGCCTGATTGCATGCGAGCTCTCGCGTCCAGGTCATACCCTATACCCGATCTGCCTGCAGAAGTCGCATAGCCCCCTGTACCACCGGCGATGTCTTCCATCTCCTCGTCGGAAAACTCGGTGAAAGGAGGATTCAGCCTGTTGGCCAATGCCTCCGAAGGAACCGCGATATGCATCTCGCTGTGGCTGTTGCGATGCGTCTTGATTTCAACCCCAGACGGCATTTCCACGCCCATGGCCGAACCAATCGCCTCTTTCGGGGCGCGGTCGAATTCGTCGCGAAACTTCTTGTCATCACGGTACATCTGCGCCCAACTAGTGGCGGCAATCTCCGGCGTGATGCTTACTCTCGGTGTTTTTTCCATGTTGTTACCTCTCGTGTTAAGAAAATGTCAAGTAAAAGTCAGTTTGACTATGAATCATCCGAAAACGACTGTCAATCACTGACAGAGGTTTCTGAACCAGTCGGAGAACGTGACGCGCCGGGGCGCGCCGTTTCCGGTCAGATGGCGGCGTCGCCCGACTCGCCGGTGCGAATGCGAACCGCCTGCTCAAGATCCAGCACGAAAATCTTGCCGTCGCCGATTTTGCCGCTGTTGGCGGTGTCGGCAATCGCCGCCGCCACCGCGTCCGCCTGGCTGTCGGTGACCGCCACTTCCAGTTTCAACTTGGGCAGAAAGTCCACCACGTACTCGGCGCCGCGATAGAGTTCAGTGTGACCTTTCTGGCGTCCGAATCCCTTGACCTCGGTCACGGTCATGCCGGTAACGCCGACCTTGGACAACGCCTCCCTGACGTCGTCAAGTTTGAAGGGCTTGATGATGGCCACAACCAGTTTCACGGTGCTTTCCCGGTCTAGATAACCGGCAGGGTGACCCCGGTCTGGTTCTGGTATTTGCCGTTGCGGTCCCGGTAGGAGGTCTCGCACACGTCGTCGGATTCAAGAAACAGCAGCTGGGCGACACCCTCGTTGGCGTAGATTTTCGCCGGCAGCGGCGTCGTGTTCGAGAACTCCAGCGTAATGTGCCCCTCCCATTCGGGTTCCAGCGGGGTCACATTGACGATGATGCCGCAGCGGGCGTAAGTGGATTTGCCGACGCAAATCGTCAGCACCGAGCGCGGTATGCGGAAATATTCCACCGTGCTGGCCAGCGCGAAGGAATTGGGCGGGATGATGCACACGTCGGCGTCCATCGCCACGAAACTGTTCTCGTCAAACGCCTTGGGATCGACGATGGCCGAATGGATGTTGGTGAACACCTTGAAATGGCTGCTGCAACGAACATCGTAGCCGTAGCTCGACGTGCCGTAGGAGATGACCCTGCCGTGGTCCATGCGCGAAATCTGTTGCGGCGCAAAAGGCTCTATCATGCTCCGCTCGCGCACCATTTTGCGTATCCAGGTGTCGGCTTTTATCGGCATCGGTCAGTCGTTCTGAATGACGATCTTCGGGAACTTCGCCGAGTAGTCTTTGGCACGCACCGCCAGACGCGCCGCCGTTTTTCTCGCGGTTTCGATATAAATCTGCGCCAGCCTTCCCTGCGGCTCGGCGACAACCGTCGGCTTGCCGCTGTCGGTCTGCTCGCGAATGGCCTTGTCGAGGGGCAGGCGTCCCAGCACCTCGATCTTGTAATCCTGCGCGATTTTGTCGCCGCCGCCGGAGCCGAAAATATGCTCCTCGTGGCCGCACTGGCTGCATATATGGATGCTCATGTTCTCGATGATGCCGAGGATGGGCACGTCCACCTTCTCGAACATCTTGATGCCTTTGCGGGCGTCGAGCAGCGCGATGTCCTGCGGCGTCGTCACGATGACCGCGCCGCTGACCGGGATTTTCTGCGCCAGCGTCAGCTGCACGTCGCCGGTTCCCGGCGGCAGATCCACCACCAGATAATCCAGGTCGCGCCAGTTGGTGTTGTTCAGCAGTTGTTCAAGCGCCTGGGTGACCATCGGCCCGCGCCATATCATCGGCGTTTCCTCGTCAATCAGAAAACCGATGGACATGGCCTGCAAATCGAACGAGTCGAGCGGCTCCAGCGTCTGGCCGTCTTTGGTGTCGGGCTGTTGGCGGATGCCGAGCATGGTCGGCTGGCTGGGGCCGTAGATGTCGGCGTCGAGCAGGCCGACGGCGGCGCCTTCCGCCACCAGCGCCAGCGCCAGGTTCACCGCCGTCGTGGACTTGCCGACGCCGCCCTTGCCCGACGCCACGGCGATGACGTTGCGAATGTTCTGAAGCGGCTTGAGACTCTTTTGCACCGAATGCGCCTGAATCTCCCAGTCGGCGTCCACCTCGACCCGCTCCACGCCTTCCAATGCCCTGATTTTTTCCTCGACCATGCCGACGAGTTCCGGCACGAAACTTCTGGCCGGGTAACCGAGGCGCAGTCTGGCGCGCACCGTGCCGCCCTCGACCGCGACGTCCGACATTGCCCCGGACGCAACCAGGTCCTTCCCGGTATTGGGGTCTATGACATCTTTCAGGGCCTGCTCGACCGCCTGACTGTTCAGTTGCGACATGATTGGGTGCACCGGCTGGAACGGTGATTATATCAAAAGTAGCGGACAGGTTATCCTGTACAAATGCTTTTAATGGGGAATTATATACAATAGTACGCCAGTGTCTGAAATGAACAAGACCCATCGCACCATCCGCTACCGCCTGCACCCGCGAAGCGTTGCGAAGTCCGCCATGCTTTGGGGCACCGCTGGAGCCTGCCGTTTTGTCTGGAACCACTTTGTGGCGAAGTTGCGCGACGACTACGTCTTCTACGGCGAATGCAATCCCCGTTTCTTCACAATCGGCAAGCAGTTTGTCAACTTGCGCCGCCAAGTCCCGTGGTTACGGGATTATTCCTGCGCCACGGTTCGCCTATCCCTGAAACCGATACAGACAGCCTACGAGCAATACTTCAAGGGCGCCGGTGGCCTGCCTCGCTTCAAGGGCAAATACTTCACGGACGCGAGTTTCCCGCTGACGGCGGGGACATTCAAGATGATGGGCAGGAACTACCTGCACGTCCAGCGCATAGGCACAATGCGGCTCACGGGGCACAATTCCTACCCGGACGCGAAGGCGGTGAGCGGCACAATCAAGAACGAATGCGGCATGTGGTATGCCTACCTGACCTGCGAGGTCGAGGCTGCCGCCGAGTTGAAGGTTGTGCGGGAAGTCGGGATAGACCGCAATGCCGGTCAGGTTACGCTGTCGGATGGAACCCGCTATGAAATGCCCAATATGACGAGGCTTGAAGCCCGCAAACGCCGCTATCAGCGCATGATGTCCCGGCGGCGCTGTGGAAGCCTGAAACACGGCACAAAGCCGTCAAACCGCTACCTGAAGGCAAGGCTGATGGCTCGCAAGACCCACCAGAAGATAGCCCATGCAAGGGCGAACTGGTGTCACCACGTCTCCCGCAAAGTCGCCGACCGTTACAATCTGGTGTATCTGGAAGACCTGAACATCGCTGGCATGACCGCCAGCGCAAAAGGCACTGCCGAAAAGCCCGGCAAGAACGTCAAGCAAAAGACTGGTCTGAACCGGACAATCCGGTCATCGGGTTGGGGCAAACTGGATCAGTGCCTTGACTACAAGTCCAACGTGGTGAAGGTGCCCGCCGCCTACACCAGTCAGAAGTGCCGCGCCTGTGGGCACACCGCAAAGCAGAATAGAAAAACACAGTCCGACTTCCATTGCGTGAAGTGCGGACATCGAGCCAATGCCGACATGAACGCGGCATTGAATATATTGGCCTTCGGGAATGGGGCTGCCGGACGTGGAGATGGCGGGGTTGCCCGGTCTGTGAAGCGTCAAAATGAACAAAAGTTCCCTGCGGACTATTGTATATGATTCCCCTTTTAATCGGAATGGATTGCGCGACTCAAGCAAACAAAGTCGGTCTCGCCAGCGGGCGCTTGGAGGAGGAGGAGGAACTGAAGATTGAGTCCGCCAAACGCCTGCCAACGTGGAAGGCCATTGACGACCAGGTCAGCCAGTGGATAGAAGATGAGGGAAACTGTTTGCTTGCCCTCGACGCTCCTTTGGGGTGGCCTGAGCCTCTCGGCAAGCTGCTTGTTCAGCACGAAGCGGGGGCCGCACTCCAGAAGCAAACCGACCCGATGTTTCTGAAGGAGCAAGCCAACCGTATGTTTGATAGAGAGACGGACCGGTGGATACACAAAAACATCCGCAAGAAACCTCTTTCTGTCGGCGCGGATAGAATTGCCCGCACCGCACACGCCACGCTTGCTTTTCTGGAAAGACTGTGGAAGAAAACGAAGCTTGCGATTCCATTGGCATGGAAGCCCGAAGACGTTGCGGATGTTTCTGTGATTGAAGTCTATCCTGCGGCAACGCTCAAAGGCCGCGGCCTGTGTAACACCGGCCTCAAGGGGAAGAAGGGCAAAGACAAGCGGAAATGTGTTATTGAAAAGTTGAAACATGAGATGACGTTGCCCGGAGACGTGGAAGAGGAGATGCTGGAAAACGACGATGTTCTCGACGCGGTGGTGTGCGTACTGGCGGCGGCGGACTTCAAGGAAGGCGAGGCAACCAATCCGCCGAACCGGAAGATTGCAAAGCTTGCAGAAAAAGAAGGCTGGATATGGGTGAGAGAATAAGGCGTAGTTGCGAAGAATTCCCCGCGCCAGAACCAGGAACAGCCTTGCTGAAAAATGAACAACATATTCCTCCCCGCGCTTCCGCTCATCGTATTGCTGGCCGCCCTCCTTCTGAAAAGAGGGGCCATTGTGAGTTCCCTCCTCGGCAGTCTGGCTGTATTGGCGGTCATTTTCCACGACAGCCGCTACGCGCTGGACATCAATGCGCTGCTTGCAACGGATTTGCCGATTGTATTCATCCTGACCCTTTCCGTTGCGCTGGTGATTATTCCCGGGCAGATTCTGAATGCGCTGCTGAAAGCGTCGGGGACAATCGAAAAAATCGGCGTGCGCATCGAAAGCATCCAACTGTCGCGTGTGAAGATGGCGTCCCTTCTCACTCTGGGCGTTGCACCCATGCTCGAATCGCTGACCGGCTTCGGGGTTTCATTGTTTTTCACCGTGCCGGTTCTGGTTCAATTATTCAGCATCAGGAAGGCGTTGCTGTTGTCTTTGCTGAGCATGAATATCATGCCGTGGGGAACCTTGGCACTGGCCACCTTGATTGGAGCGCAAATATCAGGGACCTCGTTCCAGCCGTTGGCGGCGATGACGAGTTGGACCAGTTTCGCGGTTTTTCCGGTAATCGGATTATTGATATTTGTAATCTGCCGGGACCAGGAATCGAAGTCAATTTCCACCTTGATTTATCCGTTGATGACAGGTTTTGTGCTGTCATGCTGCCTGGTTTTTTACAATGCCCATACAACGGCGGAACTAGCCGGCGTTTATGCCGGACTCACCACCGTCGTGCTTGGATTGCTCGCCGGATTGTTGCGCGCCGGCAGGGGGTTGTTGTCGCGATTCATCCACGCCCGACCCTCTCTGCTCAAATTGTTCGCCCCGTATCTGACACTCATTGTCCTGATTGGCTTGTCCAGAATCACGGTGGTTTATGACGCATTGCAGAATTTTTTCAGCATCGAAAGCGGCGACGTCAAACTGTTTGTTTTCACCAGTCCGGGAATATTCATTTTCCTCACTGTCATCCTGGCCTGCGCATTTTCCAAAACCTGCCGGGGCCATCCCGGCGTTTTCTACAACGGCGTAAAACGATCCGCATACCCCGTGACCGGCATCATGATGTTTGTCGTCTTTGCCCAACTCCACCGGGCAAGCGGCATATTCGAAGACCTCGCCTCGCGGATGGTCGCCTTGGAACTGTCGGAGATTGTCTTCGTCTCCCCCCTGCTCGGCATGTTGAGCGGCTATGCCACCGGCTCAAACATCGGCGGCAACGCACTCTTGATGTCGTTGCAGAGCGACGCGGGCGACTATTTTGGCCGGGAACTCGCGTTTGCCGCGCTGCAGAACAGTGGCGCCGGGCACGCGGTCTTCATGTCGCTTCCAATCATCCTGCTTACGCTGTCCATCGCCGGAATGAGCCGCGACGATGTTCATTCCCGGCAAACATGGCTGATAAGACGCGCCCTGCTGTGCGCCCCGCTGATCTACGCCGCGCTGGTGGTTCCGTTCTATCTGCTGATTCATTGACCGGCACCCGGAGTGACAACCGGCACAGAAACAGCGAGTCTGAAATGATTTACCGGCACTCCAGACTCCATAATGGTATATTTTTGCGGGTGAACGCCGAAGACATTGCCGCCCGACAAACTCCACGATGACCGAAAAACGCGAAATCCTGGTTACCAACGCCCTGCCTTACGCCAACGGGCCGATTCATCTGGGGCATCTGCTGGAATACATACAGGCCGATGTCTGGGTGCGTTTTCAGCGGCTTTGCGGCAACGACTGCCATTACATCTGCGCCGACGACGCGCACGGCACGCCGATTATGATCAAGGCGCAGCAGGAGGGCATCACCGCCGAGGAGCTGATCGGGCGCATGCACAAGGAACATCTGGAGGATTTCGAGTCCTTTCTGGTGCGCTTCGACAACTACCACACGA
Source organism: uncultured candidatus Poriferisulfidus sp. (assembly GCA_963693105.1). Taxonomy (GTDB): domain Bacteria; phylum Pseudomonadota; class Gammaproteobacteria; order Poriferisulfidales; family Oxydemutatoraceae; genus Oxydemutator. The sequence continues at coordinate 332,012 of OY843752.1, forward strand.
CCCACTCCGACGAAAACCGCGAACTGTCGAGCCTGGTGTACCGCCGCCTGCAGGAGGGCGGACACATCGTGCGGCGCAACATCACCCAGGCCTTCGACGAGCAGGCCGGCATGTTTCTGCCCGACCGCTATATCCAGGGCGAATGCCCGCGTTGCGGCGCCGCCGACCAGTACGGCGACTGCTGCGAGGTGTGCGGCTCAACCTACGCCGCCTCGGAGCTGGTGGACCCGGTTTCGGTGCTGAGCCGCAAAAAACCGGTTGAACGCGAATCGGAGCATTACTTTTTCCGGCTGAAAGATTTCGAGGAGCAGCTGAAGGCGTGGACCGGGGGCCGCCACGTGCAGCCCGAAATCCGCAACAAGCTCAACGAGTGGTTCGAGGCCGGGCTGCAAGACTGGGACATCTCGCGCGATGCGCCCTACTTCGGCTTCGAGATACCCGACCATCCGGGCAAATACTTCTACGTCTGGCTGGACGCGCCCATCGGCTACATGGCGAGTTTCCGCAACTACTGCGAGCGCGAGGGCGTTGACTTCGAGCGTTTCTGGAAGGAGACCGGCGGCGCCACCGAACTGCACCACTTCATCGGCAAGGACATCGCCTACTTCCACACGCTGTTCTGGCCGGCGATGCTCAAAGGCGCCGGCTTCCGCCAGCCGACGGCGGTGCACTGCCACGGTTTCCTGACCATCAACGGCCAGAAAATGTCGAAATCGCGCGGCACTTTCATCACCGCAAAAACCTACCTGCGGCACCTGTCGCCCGAATACCTGCGTTATTACTTCGCCGCAAAACTCGGCAACAACATCGGCGACACGGACCTGAACCTCGACGACTTCGTACAGCGGGTCAACAGCGACCTGGTCGGCAAAATCGTCAACATCGCAAGCCGCTGCGCGAGTTTCATCCACAAACATTTCGACGACCGCATTTTGTGCACGGACGCCACCGCCGGCCACGAACTCTACCGCGAATTCGTCGCCGCCGGCGACGACATCGCGCGCGCTTACGAGAACCTCGAATACTCCGCCGCGATGCGCGCCATCATGGCGCTGGCCGACAAGGCCAACCAGTTCATAGACCGCCACAAGCCGTGGGAGGCCGCGAAACGGGACGGCGCAAGCGCCGACCTGCACATCGTTTGCAGCCTCGGCCTGCTGCTGTTCAGCCGCCTCGTTCTCTACCTGAAACCGGTGCTGCCCGACACCTGCGCCAAAGCCGGCGCGTTTTTGAACTGCCCGCTCGACGACTGGCGCGGCGACCCCTTTTCGGAAAAGAAACGCGCCGGCGGGGAATACCACAGAATCAACCGTTTCCAACCCCTGCTGACCCGCGTCGAGCGCGCCGCCGCCGACCAACTGACCGCCTCGCCACCGCAGCAGACCCGTGAAAAACCTGGAGCAAACGACATGACCGGAAAAACAACGCAAATCGGAGTCGATGATTTTCAGAAACTCGACCTCCGCGTCGGCAGAATCGTCAAAGCCGAAACCGTCGAAGGCGCCGACAAGCTGCTGCGCCTGGAGGTGGATGTCGGCGAGGCCGACCACCGCAGCATCCTCGCCGGCATCCGCCGGGCCTACGAGCCGGAGCAGCTTCACGGGCGCCTGGTCGTCGTCGTTGCCAATCTGGCGCCGAAAAAAATGCGCTTCGGCGTTTCCGAAGGCATGGTGCTGGCGGCCGGTCCCGGCGGCGACGAACTGTTCCTGGTGGCGGCGGACGACGGCGCCGAAGCCGGCATGGAGGTCAAGTGAGCCACGTCGAAACCGCCGGCGCCCAACTGAAATTCACCCGCGCCGTCGCCCATATCAACGAGGAGGAATGCATCGGCTGCGCGCTGTGCCTGGCGGCCTGTCCGGTGGACGCCATCCTCGGCGCGGCGCAATGGATGCACGGCGTTCTCGACGAGCAGTGCATCGGCTGCGAACTGTGCCTGCCCGTGTGTCCGGTGGATTGCATCGGCATGAAACCGCTGGCGCTGCCGGAGCAAACGCCGCAGGCGCGCAAACAGTTCGAGCAACGCCGCGCGCGCGAGGCCGGGCTGCGGTTCAAGGCGCGCAAGGCGCGGCTGGCGCGCGAAGCCGAACAACAGAAAAGCACAAGACTCGCGGTCAAAAAAACGCTGGAAAGACGCCTCGCGGCCCGCAACCGGCAGACGGGGTAATCCATCCATGCTGCCGCAGGCGAGTGTCCGCAAGATGTTCGCGCGTCTCAAAAAACGCAATCCGAACCCGCGCAGCGAGTTAATCTACCGCTCGAAATTTGAACTGCTGGTGGCGGTCATGCTGTCGGCGCAGGCGACCGATGTCAGCGTCAACAAGGCGACGCGAACGCTTTTCAAGGCCGCGAACACGCCCGAAAAAATGCTGAAACTCGGCAAACGAAAACTGAAAAGCCACATCAAGACCATCGGCCTGTTCAATGCAAAAACAGACAACATCCTCGCCACCTGCAAAATCCTGCTCGACCAACACGGCGGGCGCGTGCCGGGCAACCGGGATGCGCTGACCCGGTTGCCCGGGGTCGGCCGCAAGACCGCCAACGTGATCCTCAACAACGCCTTCGGCCAGCCGACGATTGCGGTGGACACTCACATCTTCAGGGTCTCCAACCGCACCGGCCTGGCGCCCGGCAAGACACCCGACGCCGTCGAGAAAAAACTGCTCCGGGCCGTGCCCGATTCCTTCAAGCAGCACGCTCATCACTGGCTGATCCTGCACGGGCGCTACACCTGCAAGGCGCGCAATCCGGAATGCGGCGACTGCCCGATAGCGGATTTGTGCATCTGGCAGGACAAGCATACAATCGCGTCCACGGACTAACCAGAGGAGAACACCATGCAAGCATTTACCGAATGGGTCGAATACATCAGCGGCATCGTCTGGGGGCCGCCCATGGTCATCGCCATTCTCGGTGTCGGGATTTTTCTGATGTTCCGGCTCGCATGGATGCCGGTCAGAAAAACGGCCTACGGCTTCTCGCTGCTGTGGAAGGGCAGAACGGGACAGGGCGGCGGCGACATCACCCCGTTCAGCGCGCTGATGACTTCGCTTTCCGCCACCATCGGCACCGGCAACATCGTCGGAGTCGCCACCGCCATCGCGCTGGGAGGCCCCGGCGCGCTGTTCTGGATGTGGATGACCGCCCTCGTCGGCATGGCGACCAAATACGCCGAGGCGGTGCTTGGCGTTCACTACCGCGAGACCGACGCCTCCGGCAAACGCATCGGCGGCCCGATGTATTACATCAAGAACGGACTCGGTCAAAAATGGGTGTGGATGGGTTTTGCCTTCGCGTTTTTCGGCACCATTACCGCTTTCGGCATCGGCAACATGGTTCAGTCCAACGCCATCGCCGACGCGCTCGACAACCAGGGCATCCAGCCCATCTACAGCTCCATCGTGCTGACCGTGCTGGTCGGCATCGTGCTCATCGGCGGCATCACCCGCATCGCCAAGTGGGCGAGCAGTCTGGTGCCGACGATGGCGGTGCTGTATGTGACCGCCGGATTGATCGTGCTGCTGGCGCACATCACGGAAATCCCCGCGGCCATCGCCACCATCGTCTCCAGCGCCTTCACCGGCACCGCCGCCAGCGGCGGCTTCGCCGGCGCGGCGGTGTGGGCCGCCATCCGTTTCGGCGTCGCGCGCGGCATCTTCTCGAACGAGGCCGGGCTGGGCAGCGCGCCGATAGCGCACGCCGCGGCCAAAACCGACAACCCGGTCCGCCAGGGACACATCGCGATGCTCGGAACATTCATTGACACCCTCGTCGTCTGCTCGATTACCGGCCTTGCCATCGTCGTCACCGGCGTCTGGACGACCGGCGAAACGGGCGCCGACCTGACGACGATGGCTTTCGAGGCCACCCTGCCCGGCAGCGAATACATTCTGATAGCGGGGCTGATTGTGTTCGGTTTCACGACGATACTCGGATGGAGTTATTACGGCGAGAAATGCTGGCAGCATATCTTCGGCCTGAAGGCCATCCTCCTGTACCGCTTGCTGTATCTGGTCTCGGTGTTTCTGGGGCCGATGGCGCTGCTGTGGAAAGGCGGCGCGGAAGAAGGCATCAACCTGATCTGGCTGGTGTCCGATGTTTTCAACGCGCTGATGGCGTTGCCCAACCTCGTCGCCCTGGTGCTGCTGTCGCCGGTGATTGTCCGGCTTACGCGCGAGTATTATTCGCAGCAGCGATGACCGCCGCGGCCTGCAAATCGGCGTGATACGATGACCTGACCAGCGGGCCGGCGGCGATGTGCGCAAAGCCCATTGCGCGGCCCGCCGCAGCCAGGCGCTCGAAGTCGCCGGGACTGACGTAGCGCCGCACCGGCCAATAGCCTTCCGCCGGACGCAGGTACTGGCCAATGGTCAGCATATCCACGCGGTGGCGGCGCAGGTCGCGCATCACCGCCCGGACTTCCTCCGGCGTCTCGCCCAGCCCCAGCATCAACCCCGACTTCGTCGGGATGGCGGGAAAACGGCGCTTGTGTTCGAGCAGCAGTTCCAGCGAGGCGCGATAATCCGCGCCGGCGCGAATTTCCCGGTACAGCGCGGGCACCGTTTCGATGTTGTGGCCGAACACGTCGCACGGCGCCTGTGCCAGCGCGTCCAGCGCGCGCTGAACGCGCTTGCGAAAATCCGGCACCAGGATTTCCACGCGCAGCGCCGGCGACAGCGCGCGAATCTCGCCGATGCAGGCGGCGAAATGAGCACCGCCGCCGTCGTCAAGATCATCGCGATCCACCGATGTGATGACGACCCAGGACAGCGAAAGGCGCGCAATCAGCCGCGCCAGGCGTCCCGGTTCCAGCGGGTCGGGTGGCAGCGGGCGGCCGTGCGCCACGTCACAAAACGCACAACGGCGCGTGCAGCGGTCTCCCAGTATCATGAAGGTCGCGGTGCCGCGCGAGAAACACTCGTTGAGGTTCGGGCATTTCGCCTCCTCGCAGACGGTGTGCAAACGGCTTTCTCTCAACAACCGCCTCAGTGACCGCACGCGCGGATTGGAGACCGGCCTGATTCGCAGCCAGCGCGGTTTGACGAGGCGCGCATTGTCTGCAACGCCGGCGCTTCTTGCGCGAATCAGTTTGTGCGCGCCGCGCCGGTGGGTGTCCGGGCTGGCGCGCGACGACACGGTGTACTCCATCCCGCTCACAACCTCGCCGCCAGGCTGCGCGCAAGGCCCGCGCCCGCGCTGCCGACGTCCATCGTCACTCCGCAGTCCGCCATCTGCGTCGCTTCGACGCCGCGCAGGCCGCACGCGACGATGTCCCCGAAAGGCGACAAATCCATGCACACATTCAAGGCCACGCCGTGGTAGCAGCAGCCGTTGAAAACGCTCAGGCCAAGCGACGCGATTTTGCGGCCTTCGACGTAAACACCGGGGGCGCCGGGCAAGCGGCGGGCGCGAACGCCGCAATCATCGAGAAAAGCGATGACGGTTTCTTCCAGCAGACGAACATAACGCCGCACGCCGAGGCCGCGGCGCTTGAGATCAAGCAGCGTGTAGAGCACGGCCTGGCCGGGGCCGTGGTACGTCGCCTGCCCGCCGCGGTCCGTGCGCACGACCGGGATGGCGGCGGCAACGGCCGGCGCAGGCGCGGCGCGGCGCCCCAGCGTATAGACCGGGAAGTGTTCGAGCAGCCACAGTTGATCCTCGCCGGCGCCGCCGCGCGCGCGCGTGTAGCGCCGCATCGCGGCGCACTCGCCGGCGTACTCACGCCGCCCCCGGTCATACAGCGGGAGGGTTGCGCCTTGCGCCGTGTTCAACTCCGCATCCATGATGTCACCGGGAAAGTGTAGTGTACACTTTCCGCCCATGCGCACGCTGTACCCGGAAATCAACGAAAACCACTCGTTTTGCCTGCCGGTGGACGGGCTGCATTCACTCTATGTGGAAGAGTCCGGCAATCCGCGGGGGCTGCCGGTGGTGTTTCTGCACGGCGGGCCGGGCGCCGGGTGCGAAAACGACCACCGCCGTTTTTTCGACCCCGGCGCCTATCGTATCGTGCTGTTCGACCAGCGCGGTTGCGGGCGCTCGACGCCGCACGCCGAACTGAAAGACAACACAACGCAGCACCTCATCGCCGACATCGAGACCATACGCGAGCATCTCGGCATCGAGCGCTGGGTCGTGTTCGGCGGCTCGTGGGGCGCGACGCTGGCGCTCGCCTACGCCGAGGCGCACCCGCAACGCTGCCTGTCGCTGATTCTGCGGGGCGTGTTCCTGTGCCGCCGGCGCGATCTGCTGTGGTTTTACCAGGACGGGGCGAGATTTCTGTTTCCGGACTGGTGGCAGTCGTTCGAGGAAGTCATCGCGCCCGAAGAACGCGGCGACATGATCAGCGCCTATTACCGCCGCCTGACCGGCGACGACGAACAGGCGCGCCTCGCCGCCGCCATCGCGTGGTCGGTCTGGGAAGGCAAAACCGCGACGCTCAAACCCAGGCCCTCCGTGGTCGAGTTTTTCAGCAACCCGCACGTGGCCCTGAGTCTGGCGCGCATTGAATGTCATTTCTTCGTCAACCGCATCTTCCTCGAAGAAGAGCAGTTGCTGGCCGACGCCGCAAAGCTCGCCGACATTCCGGGCACCATCGTGCATGGCCGCTACGACGCGGTGTGCCCGCTGGAGCAGGCCTGGCTGCTGCAGCGGCACTGGCCGGGCGCGAAACTGCAAATTGCGGACGACGCCGGACACTCGGCCTTCGAGCCCACCATCATCCGCTACCTGGTCGAGGCGACCGACGCGGCGGCCCGGCAATTCGCGTAGCGATGATTGCGCTGTTGCAGCGCGTCAGCCTCGCCTCCATCGAGACCGGCGGCGAGACCATCGCCGAAATCGGCGCGGGGATACTCGCCTTGATTGCGGTTCAGCCCGGCGACACGAAGGCGGATGCCGAGCACATGGCCGGGCGCATTCTCCATTACCGGATTTTCAATGACGCGGAGGGCCGCATGAATCTGTGCCTGAGCGACATCAACGGCGGCCTGCTGCTGGTGCCGCAATTCACGCTGGCGGCGGACACCCGCAAGGGAACGCGCCCCGGCTTCTCGTCCGCCGCCGAGCCGCGGCAGGCCGGGGAAATGTTCGCGCATCTGGCGGACTGCGCGGAGAGGAGTTATCCGAACATCGCGCGCGGGCGCTTCGGCGCCGACATGCGGGTCCGGCTGATTAACGAGGGGCCGGCCACCTTCCTGCTGCAAACCGGCCCTCGCCGATGATTCCGCCGACTCGCGCCTGAACCCGGACTCTGCAATGGGCAAGTGCCTGTCCGAAGACAAAACACAGAAAACGCCCGGCGGCGACGCCGGCGGGACAACCGTTTCTGAACGATGCCGGTTTTTCGGTTATACTCCGCTCTCTTGCCGAAGTTCCGCAGCATGACCGCGCGCACCAGCAGCGTCCGGCGACACACCGCCGAGACACAGATAGACATCGAACTGAACCTGGACGGTTCCGGCAAAAGCCGCATTGAAATCGGCATTCCCTTCCTTGAGCACATGCTGGACCAGTTCCGCAAACACGGCTGTTTCGACCTGAATCTTCAGGCCGCCGGCGATCTGGATGTGGACGACCACCACACCGTCGAGGATGTCGGCATCACGCTGGGCCAGGGTTTTTCCAAAGCGCTGGGCGACAAGAAAGGCATCCGCCGCTACGGCCACGCCTACGTGCCCCTCGACGAGGCGCTGTCGCGCGTGGTCATTGATTTCTCCGGACGGCCGGGGCTGGACTACCACGTCAGTTATCCGCGCGCGCGCATCGGCGAGTTTGACGTGGACCTGATTCACGAATTTTTCCAGGGCTTCGTCAACCACTCGCAGGCGACGTTGCACATTGACAACCTGCGCGGCGACAACAGCCACCACATCGCCGAGACCGTGTTCAAGGCTTTCGCCAGAGCATGCCGCATGGCGGTCGAGCCGGACCGGCGCATGGCGGCAGATCTGCCCTCGACCAAAGGCGTGCTTTGACGTTTTAGCAACCTGCCGCGGCTTGCGCCGCGGATGTCGGCTATGACCACCATCACCATTGTAGATTACGGCATGGGCAATCTGCGCTCGGTCGAGAAAGCACTGCGCTGCGTCAGCCCGCACGGCACGCAAATCATCACCACCGGCGATGAGGGCATGATTCATCAGGCCGACAAAGTGGTTTTTCCGGGACAAGGCGCCGCCGGCGATTGCATGCGCGCAATTCACGCGCACGGACTCGCCGCGCCGCTGGCGCAGGCCGCGGCGGAAAAACCCTTCCTCGGAATCTGCATGGGGTTGCAGGTGCTGCTGGAGCACAGCGACGAAAACGGGGGCACCGACTGTCTCGGCCTGTTCGCCGGCAGGGTCCGGCACCTCGCCGAACACATCGGCGCGGCGCCCGGGCACAAAATCCCGCACATGGGCTGGAACCGGGTGCGGCAGGTGCGGCGCCATCCGTTGTGGGACGGCATCCGCGACGATGAACACTTTTATTTTGTGCACAGTTACCATGCCGAACCCTCCGACGCCGACCTGGTGGCCGGACAGACCGGGTACGGTGAGGAATTTACCTGCACAATCGCTTCCGGGCTTGTTTTTGCCGTGCAATTCCACCCCGAGAAAAGCGCCGGCAGCGGCCTGCGCCTGCTGGAGAATTTCGTGCGCTGGAATGGGGCGCTTTAACCCCGGGTGCGTTATACTGAACGAATCGAATCGGGCACCTCTATGCTTCTAATCCCCGCCATTGATTTGAAAGACGGTAAATGTGTGCGTCTGCGCCAGGGGCGGCGCGACGAAACCACCGTGTTCTCTGACGACCCGGTCGCCACGGCCGAGCGCTGGGTCCAGTCTGGCGCCGAACGCCTCCACATCATTGACCTCGACGGAGCCGCCAGCGGCAAACCCGAAAACATGCAGTGGGTGAAACGGATTACCCAACACCTGCCGGACTGCCCGGTGCAGGTCGGCGGCGGCATACGCGACGAGGAAACCGTGCAGGCTTATCTCGACATCGGCGTGCAGTACGTCATTCTCGGAACGCGCGCGGCGAGCCAGCCGCATTTCATCAACGACTTGTGCCTGGAGTTTCCCGGGCACATCATCGTCGGCATTGACATGAAGGACGGCAAGATTGCCATTGCCGGCTGGTCGAAACTTCTGCACCACGATCCGGTGGATCTGGTGCAGCACTTCGAGAACGACGGCGTCGCCGCGATCATTCACACCGATGTCAGCCGCGACGGCATGATGAGCGGGCCGAACATACAGGGCACGGTGGATCTCGCCGCCGCGATTCACATTCCGGTGATTGCCGCCGGCGGCTACACCACGCTTGAAAACATCGAGGCGCTGTGCGCGACCGACGAAGAGGGAATACACGGCGTGGTGCTGGGGCGCGCTTTGTACGAAGGCACGCTGGACCTCGCCGAAACCCGCGAACTCGTCAACCGGCTGCGCCCGCCGCCGGACAAAAACTGAAAACCGACCATGCCGCTGGCCAAGCGCGTCATCCCCTGTCTTGATGTCAAACAGGGCCGCGTTGTCAAGGGCGTGAACTTTGTCAACATCACCGACGCCGGCGACCCGGTTGAAATCGCCAAGCGCTATAACGAGGAAGGCGCCGACGAGATTACCTTTCTCGACATCACCGCCAGTTCCGACGAGCGCAACATTCTGCCCGGCATCATCGAGCGCGTCGCGGGCGAGGTCTTCATGCCGCTGACCGTCGGCGGCGGCGTTCGCGACGTCGAGGACATCCGGCTGCTGCACCAGGCCGGCGCCGACAAGATCGCAATCAACACCGCCGCCGTGCAAGACCCGGACCTGGTGCGCCGCGCCGTGGACAAAGTCGGGACGCAGTGCATCGTCGTTGCCATTGACGCGAAGAAAAGCAACGGCGGCTGGGAAATCTACACGCACGGCGGGCGCACGCCGACGGGTCTCGACGCCGTGCAGTGGGCGCGGAAAATGGAGGCCTGCGGCTGCGGCGAAATCCTGCTGACCAGCATGGACAGGGACGGCACGCGCGAGGGCTTTGACCTGTCGTTGACGCGGCGCATCAGCGAGAGCGTAAAAATACCGGTGATCGCCTCCGGCGGCGTCGGCAATCTGGAACATCTGGTGGAGGGCGTCACCGAGGGGCTGGCCGACGCGGTGCTCGCGGCCAGCATCTTCCATTACCGGGAATACACGATTCGCCAGGCCAAGGAGTATCTGCGCGCGCACGGTGTCGAGGTGCGGCTTTGAGTTTGCACAAGGCAGACAAGGCGAACATCATCGAGCGCATCGCCGCTGTGCTGGAAGAGCGCAAAAGCGCCGACGCCGAAGAATCATACAGCGCCTTTCTTTACCGCAAGGGCGACGGCGCCATTCTCGAAAAAATCGCCGAGGAAGCGGGCGAGTTGATCGAGGCGGCGGGCGAGGCGCAGCGCGAACACATCCTCCACGAAATGGCCGACTTGTGGTTTCACTGTCAGGTATTGCTCGCGCACAAAGGCATTGCGGTGGAGGAACTGTTTGCCGAGTTGGAGCGCCGCTTCGCCACTTCCGGCCACGAGGAAAAGCGGCGGCGGGGCGAGTGAAGTGGCGGACGAGACGGCGGCAGAAGCGGCGGGCAAACGACGTGCCGACCGTTCTTTTTTGCTGCCGGTGCTGGGCGCCGGATTGCTGGCCGCGCCGGTGTACTTTATCGGGCGGTGGATATGGGCTGTTGAACAAGCCGCCGGCCATCAGGAACGGCTGGCGTTGTTTATGGCGATACTTCCGGAGGCGCTGCGAAATCCGCGGGAGGTGACTGTGGTGGTGTTGGTGTTGGCGGTGGCCGCGTTGCTGGCCGGATTGTTGGGGCGCTGGATGCTGAAGGGATTGTGGCAGTTGGTTTCAGGCGTCGTGGCTGTGGCGGCGACGGTGGTCGCGGTGTGGCTGGGGTTGAGTTTGATCTGAGGAACGGGAAATGAACTACCGTTCGTCGGCTGGTTTATACCGTTCGTTCCTGTCTTTATGCTCCTTTACGTTGCCCAGTGGCAAAAAGGAGGCTAAAGGAGGACGCCTCACATGGCAAAATATGCAGAGCCGCTGAAAGAAGCGGGCAAGGGTTTGATAGCCCTCGGCAACATCGGGTCCGGATTACTTTTTGTTCAATCCTTCTGGGAAATGAGCAAGTTGTCCGGTCTTGTGGTGAGTGTAATATGGTTGATTAGCCTTTACGCTGCTGGCACGGCGTTAATCAACACAAGCAATAAGAGGAGATCGAAATGACTTTTTATGAAAAAGCGGCACTGGCTATCAGTGGGGTGATGCTTGCTCTGGCAATTTTTCTCCATCTCAAGTACGGCCGGGATAAATGACTTTCTACGAAAAAGCGGCACTGGCTATCAGTGGGGTGATGCTTGTTCTGGCGATTATTCTCCATCTCAAGTACGGTCGGGATAAATGAGCAAAAATATCTTTGAGATATCGATTGAGACCGTCCAAAGAGAAGCCGAAGAAATGATTGGCCGCAGATTAACCTATGAAGAACTTTATACCGTACAAAAGGGAATAGAAGGAGGATTGCTGTTCGATATCAGCACGGTGTATAGAGCAGCGTTTGAAGACGCTGTGAAATCTAACTCTATATCGGGCGATTAGGGTTCTTTCTCCGCTCGCCGATGGCGAAAACCCCATCCTGCATTAAAAATCGGTTACGGCATGGGCAGATTGTATGAAACCGCGCCGACAACGCACGAGGCGCGGAAAAGTGCTACTATGGACGCATCCGCACAACCAATCAGGGAGTGAAATATGAGTTGGGGACCCTTGCAAATATTGCTGATTCTGGTGATTGTCTTGCTTTTGTTCGGCACCAAGAAACTCAGGGGATTGGGTTCCGATCTGGGCAACGCAATCAAGGGTTTCAAGAAATCCATGGGCGATGAGGAGCAGCCTCCCGCCGCCGACAAGCAGCAGAAAGTCACCGGGGAGCCAACCTCCGACAAGAAAGAGTAAGTCGCGGCGATGTCCGACTTTGGCTTCTGGGAACTGGCGCTGATTCTGTTCGTCGCGCTGCTGGTCGTCGGCCCCGACCGGCTGCCGTCGCTCGCCGCGACATTGGGACAGTGGGTTGGGCGCGCCAGAAACATCGCCGCCCAGTTCAAAGCCGACTTTATGAACGAGACCCACGCCGGCGACCTGAAAAAAATCATGAACGAAACGCGCGGTGCCTTCGATGGCGCGCAACACTCGATCAGCGAAACCGGCGCCGAAATCAACCGCACGCTGCGCAACACCGACCCGCTGGTTCAGTCCATCGAGGACCAGATCGAAAGCGGCCGCTTCACCAAAGACACGGCGCCCGGCGCCGAAGACGAAAACACCGCGCCGCACGATGAAACCGACGCCCGACAGCAAGACCCGCCCCTCCGCCGAGACTGACACCGACCGGCCGATTGTCTCGCACCTGGTCGAGCTGCGCCAGCGGCTGCTGAAAATATTCATCGGCACCGGCGCGGTTTTTCTGGTGCTGTTCCCGTTCGCAAACCCGATTTACAACTACCTGTCGGCGCCGCTGGTCAAGTATCTTCCGCAGGGCAGTTCCATGGTCGCCATCGAGGTGGCTTCGCCCTTCCTGACCCCTTTCAAGATGGTGATGCTGCTGGCGCTGATCATCTCCATTCCCCTGATTTTCTACCAACTCTGGGGATTCGTGGCGCCGGGCCTGTACCGCAAAGAGAAACGCATCGCCGTGCCGCTGCTGCTTTCGAGCACACTGCTGTTCTACGTCGGCATGGCGTTCGCCTACTTCGTCGTTTTTCCCCTGATGTTCGCGTTCTTCACAAGCGTCGCCCCGCAGGGGGTTACCGTGATGACGGACATCGGCCGTTATCTCGATTTTGTCGTCAAGATTTTCATCGCCTTCGGCATCGCCTTCGAGGTGCCCGTGGTCACGCTGGTGCTGATCAAGGCCGGCACGACGACGGTCAAGAATTTGTCGCGCAAGCGGCCCTACATTGTCGTCGGCGCTTTTGTCGCCGGCATGATGCTGACGCCGCCCGACATCATATCGCAGATTCTGCTGGCGGTGCCGATCTGGCTGCTGTTCGAACTCGGCCTGTTGTTCGCGCGCCTGACCGGGCACGGCGAACAAAAACAGGCCGGCGATGCGCCGCCCCTGAATGAAGGAAAGCCTTGAACCGCGCGCGCGTCTCCGGTAAATTATCCCCGCCCGACACCCGACATCCATCCGCCGAAGACCCACAAGCCGTTCATGCCTGCAAAATCGCAGCCCGCCGTCAACAGAACGCTGCTGATTATCATTGACGGCTTCGGCATCAGCCCGGGCAAAACCAACAACGCGATTTACCTCGCCGACACACCGCGGCTTGACCGGTTTTTCTCCGACTACCCGCACACGCTTCTGGAAGCCTCCGGGCCTTCGGTCGGCCTGCCGCCGGGGCAGATTGGAAATTCAGAAGTCGGCCATATCACGATGGGCTGCGGCTGCATCGTTCCACAGGATCTGGTGCGCATCAACACGGCCATCGAGGACGGCAGTTTTTTCGACAACCCCTCGCTCATTTTCATGATGAAAAAGGCGAAAGGAGCGAACCGCCCCATTCACCTGCTCGGCCTGGTCTCAGACGGCGGCGTGCATTCGCACGTAAACCACCTGCTGGCGCTGATTCGGCTGGCGCGCGAGCAGGGTTGCAAGCCGGTGGTGCATGTCATCACCGACGGGCGCGACACCTTGCCGCGCTGCGCGCACCAGTTCACCGACAAAGTGCAAGGCCCGCTTGAACAGGCGGGCGGCACCATCGCGACCATCATGGGCCGCTATTACGCGATGGACAGGGACAACCGCTGGGAGCGCACCGGCAAAGCGTGGCGCGCGCTGGCACTGAACGAGGGGCCGCGCGCCGACAGCGCCGCCGATGCCATTGACGCGGCCTACCGCGCCGGCATCGGCGACGAGTTCATTGAGCCGACAGTGCTGCCGCAGGCGCAACCGATGGCCGGCGACAACGCCATTCTGTTCAACTTCCGCAATGACCGCCCGCGGCAGCTGGTCAAGGCGCTGGCCATCGCCGACTTCGACACGTTCGACCGCGGCGGCGCCGGGCTGGCCAACATCGCGACGATGACCGAGATAGACCAGGCGTTCCCCTGCCTGATCGCGTTCTCCCCGATCCGGCCGAAAGCGACGCTCGCCAAAATCATCAGCGACGCCGGCATGAAGCAGTTTCACTGCGCCGAGACGGAAAAGTACCCGCACGTGACTTTCTTCTTCAACGGCGGAATCGAACAACCACTGCCGGGCGAAGACCGCGCCTTGATTGACTCGCCCAAGGTGGCGACTTACGACCTTCAGCCGGAGATGAGCGCCAGGCAAGTCGCCGATGCCACGATCCGCGTGCTGGAAAAGCGCGAACACGTTTTCGCCGTCGTCAACTTTGCAAACGCCGACATGGTGGGGCACACCGCGACTCCCAAGCCGATTATCAAGGCGGTGGAAACGGTGGACCTCCAGGCCGGGCGCCTCGTGGACACGGCGCTTGAAAACGGCTGGACGACGTTAATCACCGCCGACCACGGCAACTGCGACGAGATGCTCGACACCGCGACCAAGCAGCCGAACACCCAGCACACGACCAACCCGGTGCCGTGCCTGATCATCGGTAAAAACGAAATACCCAACCACCTCGCAAGCGGTTGCAGCATCAGCAGCATCGCCCCCACCGTGCTCGACCTGATGGGCATGGAAATTCCCGAGGAGATGGACGCCCCGTCGGTCATCGTCCACTGACGGGCGCGCCGCGCCGGGTTTCAGGACGGGTCGCGGGAAGCGCGGGCGGCGTAACCTCGCAGCACCTGGTAAACCCGCTGCATTGGATAATCCTTGCGAATCGGAATCACGGTGCCGTCTTTGCGCGTACGCGCGCGGTAGGAGCCCATCAATTGCCTGCGGATGTCGGGCTGGTATTCCTCGAAGTCGTGCAATAATTTGCGTTTGACCTTGCCCTCGACCTCAATCTCGCGCCGGCCCACAAGAACATATTCGCGCTGGTAGCCCTTGACTTTCAGCCCTTTGAAATAAACCCGGTAGCGCACTTCCGGGCAAATCCTGACCCGCGCCGCGACTTCGGGACTGCCGCCGGCGCCGAGGCAGAGTTTGCGGGTGTAGGTCAGGTGCTTCGGCGCGACTTCCACATCCCAGGCGCTCACCGCCGCCTGCAGCAGCGAAATATCCTGTTGCCGTTCCTGTTGCAGCATCTCGCTCCGGCTTTGCTGCCGGCGGCTGTCGCCATAGCCTTCGTATTCATTCGCCGCCCCGGGCCGGGCGCCCGGTGCCGAATCCCCGCCGCAAATCGCGGCGACTTGATCCCGGTTGAAACCTTTTTCCAGAAAGTAGTTCACATCATCGCGGGAACACTCCGCGCACGCGCCGCCGCCGGCCAGCAGGCAGGCCGCAAAAAGAATGGTTTTTTTCATATCCAATGGCGTAAGGTTCATGTCGTTTGCGCGTGGTCGGAGTGAGAGGACTTGAACCTCCGGCCCCTGCCTCCCGAAGGCAGTGCTCTACCAGACTGAGCTACACTCCGAGCGCGATACAGGCCGGATGATAGCACAAGGAGCCGCCGCTACGCCGCACCGCCGATGTTTTCAAATTCGCGGACGATGGCGGCGCGCGACTGGTCGGCGAGGCGGCGGCGGTCGGATTCGCGCGAGTCGATCGGCGGCGTAAAACTGATGACGGCCTCGATGGATTTTTCCTTCAGCAACGGCGCCAGGTGCCGGGAGAGAGGCTGGTCCCTGACAAAGGGCACCAGCGTATTGACGCCGTCGCCGTCGGGATAGCGCAGCACCACCGGCTGGACCGGGATGCCGGTATCAATCGCGGCGGCCAGCATCCTCGGATAAAAAGGCCCGATCTTCGAGCCGTCGGAAGTGGTGCCTTCGGGAAACACCGCGACCGCCATGCCCTGCGACAAGCGCCCGCTTATCGCATCCAGCGCGCGGCCGGCGCCGCTGCCCCGCTCGATGAAAATGGTGCCGAAGCGCGCGGCGAGAAAGCCGAAGACAAACCAGCGCCGCACCTCGGACTTCGACAGAAAGCACGACGGACACACGCTGCCGATAATGAGAATGTCGAACCAGGAAACGTGGTTGGAGACAATCAGCCGGGCGCCTTCGGCGGGTTCGCCGCGCACGCGCACGCGCACATGCAAAAGCCGCAGGCAACGGCCCATCAGCCAGCACATGAGTCTTTGCTGAAAGCGGCTGAAAGCGGCGCCCGGACGCGCCGGAAGAAAAACAAGCGACAGCACCACCGCCAACAACACGTGCAATCCGGCCAGCACCGCCCTGGTGGCGAACCGCAAAGTTCTCATTCGGCGAGTTTCGCGGCGTCCGCCCGCAGATGGCGGACCAGAGCGTCAAGATCCCGAAGCGGCGCGTCGCAGACCGTGCCCCGGCACGGATAGGCGACGGCCTCGCCCGCCGCGCGCTTGTCGGCGAACGCCGGCGGCAGGTCTTGCGCCTGCGCCGGAATTGCGAAACAAAGCCGGGCGGGATGGTAATGCCGCGCCGTCTCTTGCAGCCATTGCCGCAGCGTCTCGCCCTCGCCCCGCAGAATAACAATTCCCGGCGGCTCGCACTGTTCGGCGTACGCCTTCAGCAACGTCGTGTGGTGTTCCGGTGCGCGCTGCATCGCCGGCGCCGCCTGCTCCAGCGCGCGCGCCGCCGCGCGCAGGTATTTCTCGTCGCCCAGCATCATGCCGATTCGACCGAGCGCAGTCGCGGCGACGCCGTAGCCGGACGGCGTCGCCTCGTCGGCCAGCACGCGCGGGCGCTGAATCAGGCTCTCATGGTCGTGGGGCGTGAAGTAAAAACCGCCGTTGTCGGTGTCCTCGTACTGCTCAAGCAGGGTGTCGGCAAGGCGCACGGCGAACCCGAAGTCGTCCGTGTCCCAGCGCGCCTGGTTCAGATACAAGATCGCATCCATCAGAAAAGCGTAGTCGTCGAGGTAGGCGTTGAGGTGCGCCCTGCCGTCCCTGCAGGTTGCAAACAAACGCCCGTCGCGCCACATCACCCGCCGGATGAACGACAAGGCACGCCGTGCCGAGACCTCGTATTCAGGCTCGTCCAGCCAGTAGGCGGCCTCGGCCATGCCCTTGATCATTAACGCGTTCCAGGAGGCCAGGATTTTGTCGTCGCGCGCCGGCGGTGTGCGCGCCTGGCGGTGTTCGAAAAGGGTTTGCCGCGCGCGGTCCAGGTCGTCGCGCACGTCATCCGGCGCGCGCTTCAGGTGCGCGGCTGTTTGCTGCACATCGCGGTGCTCCGTCAGATGCCAGCGTCCCTCGAAATTGGCCGGCTGATCCAGCCCGAAGAAGTATTCGAAAACCTCCCGCTGCGACGGCGGCAGTTTCCCGGTCTCCCGTTTGTCCCACAGGTAATACACGCCTTCGCCTTCCGCCGAATCCGCGTCCAGCGTCGAGTAGTAGCCGCCTTCGGGAGACTGCATCTCGCGCATGACCCAGCGCGCGGTCTCGCAGGCCTTGTGCCGGAACAGCGCGCCGCCGCCGATGCGCCATGCCCGCGCCAGCAGTCCGAGCAAGGGGCCGTTGTCGTACAGCATCTTCTCGAAATGCGGAATCTCCCAGCGCTCGTCAACCGAGTAGCGGTAAAAGCCGCCGCCAATCTGGTCGTACACGCCGCCGCGGCTCATCTGTTCGAGCGTGAACAGCGCGATGTGTGCGTTGCGCGGGCGCCCGGCTTGCGGCGTTCGGTCGCGTGCCCAGTAATCAAGCGTCCACTCAATGCAGGTGCATTGCGGAAATTTGGGCGCGCCGCCGAAGCCGCCGTAGCGCGAATCAAAAGCGTCGTCGAGGGTGCGCGCGGCGCGGTCCTGCAACTGCGGCGTCAAGGCCGCCGTCTCGCCGTCGGGCCCGTAGATTCTGCCGAGGGCATGGCGCACCGCGTCGGCGTTGCCGCGAATTTCATCACGGTGGTCGCGGTAGTAGTCGTGGACGCGGCGCAACACCTCCTTGAAAGAGGGCAGGCCGTGACGCGCTTCTTTGGGGAAATACGTGCCGCCGAAAAAAGGCGTCTGGTCGTCGGCCGCCAGAAACATCGTCAGCGGCCAGCCGCCGGTGCGCTGCGTCAGGAGCAGCTGCGCGGTCTGGTAAATCTTGTCAATATCGGGGCGTTCCTCGCGGTCCACTTTGACATTGACGAAGAGGTCGTTCATCAATCCGGCGGTCTCGTCGTCCTCGAACGATTCATGCGCCATGACATGGCACCAGTGGCAGGCCGAATAACCGATGGACAACAAAACCGGCTTGCCCTCGGCACGCGCCTTGTCCAGCGCCTCGGCGCCCCACGCAAACCAGTCCACCGGGTTGTCGGCGTGCTGCTGCAAATACGGACTGGTTTCATCCGCCAGGCGGTTTTTCTTCTGAGACATAAGAGACGTTGGTCGGCGCGGCTATATGTTACCCGACATTGGCAATCCATAGTGCCATCGATAAGTTACCATAGCATCATGCTGGTCCTTCCCGAATTCGACCCCGTCGCCGTTGCCATCGGCCCGTTGCAGGTGCGGTGGTACGGCTTGATGTATCTGGCCGGTTTCATCGCCTTTTATCTGCTGGGGGTGCGGCGCGCGCGGCTTGCGTGGCAGAAGGTGCGGCCCGCGCAGGTCGGCGACTTGCTGTTCTACGGCGTGGTCGGCGTCATCGCCGGCGGGCGCATCGGCTACGTGCTCTTTTACCATCCCGCCGCTTTCCTGAGCGACCCCTTGCTGCTGTTGCGCGTCTGGGAAGGCGGCATGAGTTTTCACGGCGGCCTGCTGGGCGTGGCCGCCGCCATGCTCTTTTTCGCGCGCAAAAACAATCTGCGGTTTCTGGAGGTCGCCGACTTCGCCGCGCCGCTGGCGCCCATCGGCCTCGGCGCGGGCCGCGTCGGCAACTTCATCAACGGCGAATTGTGGGGGCGCGTGACCGACCTGCCGTGGGGACTTGTTTTTCCGGCGGCGGGAAATGCCGCGCGCCACCCCTCGCAGTTATACGAACTGCTGCTTGAGGGCATCGTGTTGTTCGCGGTTCTGTGGGTTTATTCCGCCAGACCGCGCGCCATCGGCCTTGTCAGCGGCCTGTTCGCGCTGCTCTATGGCGTAATGCGCTTTATCGCGGAGTTCTTCCGCGAGCCCGACGCCCACATCGGCTTTATCGCGTGGGGCTGGCTGACGATGGGCCAACTGCTGTCGCTGCCGCTGGCCATCATCGGCATCGCCCTGATGACGGCGGGCCGCCGGTCGGCGGCGAACCGCTGACCGGCATTGCATTTGCACCGTTGTCCTTAACTTGCCAAACCAACATTGACCTCGTTGCTGCTGCCGAATTGAACACCGACCCCGGCTGCGACACCAAGCCCAACTGCGGTTACCGCCCCGGCGATGCCCACGGCGCCGATAGTGAGTACCGCCGCGCCTACCACAACAGACGCAGTGCCGCCTACGGTAACTCCGAATATAGCGGCAGTGCTCGCTCCCAACGAGCCTATGAGAGTGAGGATAGTCCCGAGAACGACGAGACCACCCTCGCCTCCGACTATTGATTCCAGTTGTTCCTCGGGCAAGTGCATTTCCTGCAGCGCCCTGTCAAACTCCGGGAAATCCGGTACCACGATGTTCAATTCATCGGCGGTGTTCTGTTTGTAAACCACCTCGACCTTCTCGAATGAAGCCATAAGCTTTTTCAAGGCGGCTTTGTCTTTCATATTCACGTTCGAATCTGTCATGTCGCAGCCAATCATGACTGCTGCAAGTTCATTGGTTGCGGGGAGTTCTACCCTCGCTCTTGTGCGCATGTTCATATCGATTATCTCCTCTGAACAGTATGAGTATTGAAAAAATCCGAAAGAGCCGCCAAGTGCAGCCTCATCCCAATTCTTGACTGGATTGCCGCGATTTCATTCATCGGCAGAGTCTCTGCTCTCGCCTGTTATTGTAAAGCGTTCGTCCACTTCTTTATTAGACTATATGCCCGAAGAGGCCACAACCCTGCCAAAGGTTTCTGAACGACTGCCGAAGAGCGGGACGGCGGGCAACGCCGCCATAAAGGGCACGGGTGTGCAAGCGCACCCGTGCCCACAGGATTTTTTCAAAAGAGGTATCTGCCGGCGCCAATGATGGCGAATACAAAGCCCACCAAAGTCCAAAAAGCCCGTCTGTAAAACCGCGCTTCGTGAGATGTGATCTGTTCCCCGATTTGTCTGATTCCCGCCTGAACCTCATCGAGTCTTTGACCGAGAGCCTTGCTGTCCGCCCTGGCTTCTGTCCGGATTCCATCCATTTTTGCATTGAGTTCTTCATGGAGAGTCTTGATGTTTGCCTTGGTATCCTTGATGTCGATTCGGACCAACTCGATTTTTCCATCGAGCACCTTGATATCCCCTTTGACCGCCTCGACTTCCCTGCCGAGCACCTTGACTTCTGTCTTGATATCCTTGATGTCGGTTTGGGCGACCTCGACTTTTCCATCGAGCACCTTGATATCCCCTTTGACCGCCTCGACTTCCCTGCCGAGCACCTTGACTTCTGTCTTGACATCCTTGATGTCGGTTTGGGTAGCCTCGACTTTTCCATCGAGCACCTTGATATCCCCTTTGACCACCTCGACTTCCCTGCCGAGCATCTTGACTTCTGTCTTGACACCCTTGATGTCGGCTTGGACCACCTCGACTTTTCCATCGAGCACCTTGACTTCTGTCTTGACACCCTTGATGTCGGCCTGGACCGCCTCGACTTTTCCATTGAGCACCTTGACTTCCGTCTTGACATCCTTGATGTCGGACTGGGCAACCTCGACTTTTCCATTGAGCACCTTGACTTCCGTCTTGACACCCTTGATGTCGGCCTGGACCGCCTCGACTTTTCCATCGAGCACCTTGACACGCCCGTCAAGGGCGCTCATGCCCTTGTCGAAGTCGCCGCGGGTTACCGGCGCACTCTTGTCCACCGGTTGCTCTGCCGGCTTTCTTGATTGCGGGCCGGGCTGCCTTACCATTGTGTTTTCCATTTTGTATGCTCCTTCATGAGTTGAAAGAGAGCATTCCATTTCCAGATGAAGAGAGCCATCATCGCCGATGGCATGAACGGTAGCATCGAGCCGACGAATGACATGCCGCCGTCCGCGAAGACCGCAATACGGAGGGGCGCACCGCCGCCCGCAGGAGTCAAAACAATCCGTTTCCTGGTCGCCATAGCCCCGATTATAAGCACACAACAACACACAAAACAGACCGGAAATTTCACTTGGGCAACAGAAAATCTCCAAGGCCATGTTCTTGAAATAAATTGCTTCCGACGAACGGAAAGCGCCCGCGTGCGTTATACTGAGATGCCAACCACCGCGGCCCATGCTTCCCTACCTCAAATTGCTGACAGAGATTCTGGCACACGGCGTGAACAAGGAAGACCGCACCGGCACCGGCACGCTTTCAATCTTCGGCTGGCAGTCGCGCTATGATCTAAGCGCGGGGTTTCCGCTGCTGACGACGAAAAAGATTCATTTCAAATCCGTCGTCCACGAACTGCTGTGGTTCCTGAAAGGCGACACCAACATCGCCTATCTGAAAGACAACGGCGTCTCGATATGGGACGAGTGGGCCGACGAGGACGGCGAACTGGGCCCGGTTTACGGCGCGCAGTGGCGCAGGTGGAACACCGGCGACGACGGCGGCGGCATCGACCAGATGCGCAATGTGGTGGACGAAATCCGGCGCAACCCGGATTCGCGCAGGCTCATCGTCAGCGCGTGGAATGTCGGCGAACTGAAGCGGATGCGGCTGCTGCCGTGCCACGTGCTGATTCAGTTCTACGTCGCCGGCGGGCGCCTGTCCTGCCAGTTTTACCAGCGCAGCGCCGATGTCTTCCTGGGGGTGCCCTTCAATATCGCCTCGTACGCGCTGCTGACGGCCATGGTCGCGCATGTGTGCAAATTGCCGTGCGGCGACCTGGTGCATTCCATCGGCGACGCGCACTTGTATCTGAATCATCTCGAGCAGGCGCGCGAGCAGCTGGCACGAAAGCCGCTGGCGCCCCCGAGAATCCGGCTCAACGACAAGGTGGACGACTTGTTCGGCTTCCGCTACGAGGACATCGAGTTGCTCGACTACCGCGCGCACCCGCACATTGAAGCGCCGGTGGCGGTATGAATGTGTCGCTGATCGTGTGCCACACCCGCAACCGCGTCATCGGCGCCGGCAACCGGATGCCGTGGCATCTGCCGGCGGACCTCAAGCGCTTCAGGGAAACCACGATGGGACACGCCATCGTGATGGGACGCAAGACATTCGAGACACTGAACGGCCGCGCGTTGCCCGGGCGCAGAAACATCGTGATGAGCCGCCGCCGGCTGCAACATCCCGGTTTCGAGGTGGCGGCGGATTGCAACGCGCTTGAAAACATGGTCGGCGAAGCCCGTTTTTTCGTCATCGGCGGCAGTGAAATCTACCGCCTTTTTCTGCCGCTGGCCGACACGATACACCGCACGTTGATCGAGGCCGAACTGGACGGCGACACCTTCTTCCCCGAACTCGATCCGCGCGAATGGCAGACGCGGGAGACAGGAAGCCGGGAAGCCGACGAGCACAACCGCTATCCTCTGCGTTTCAGCGAACTCAACAGACTCGACCCGCCCGACGACGCGCTCAAGGCCCCGCTCAACGCAAGACCTGGACGTTTTACCAAATTGACGAGTGGAGCAGACTTGAAAAACAGCGCCGAGGAGCATTGCTCTACAAGAGGGAGAAGTGAGGGCGGGGCGTTCAATCCTACACGGGGAGACAAGCCTCTGTGCAGGGAATAGGACGCTGACCATTGACCTTGCTATCCGTCAGAGTCCTGCCCCGCTCTCACCCGGATTATACCCCCCCCGCCGCCCGGATTGTGTCAAATCCCGGACGGACTACGAGTCATCCGCCTGGCGCTTCGCACAAGCCACGCTGAACGCCCGCCAGTCGCCGGGGTCGAGCCGAAACGCGGTCAGCCGCCCGTCCCACACGCAGCCCGAATCCAGCGCGATACATCCCGGCATCCGCAAAAACCCCAGCGCCGCCCAGTGACCGAACAACACCGTGTAGGCCGGATCGCGCCGGTGCGGCAACCGGTACCAGGGATGGAGGCCGTCCGGTTGCGCGCCCGGCGGCCCCGCGCAATCCATATCCATGCGCCCGTCGTCGCCGCAAAACCGCATCCGCGTCATCGCGTTGACAATCACGCGCAGCCGGTCGGCGCCTTGAAGACGCGCATCCCAGCGGTCGGGCGCATCGCCGAAGAGCGTGGCCAGAAACCGGCGGCGGTCGCCCCCTTGCAGCGCAGCGCCGACTTCCGCGGCCAACGCGACGGCGGTTTCAATGTCCCACTGCGGCAACAAGCCGGCGTGAACCAGAATCAACTCGCGCCGCCGGTCCACCATCAGCAGCGGCTGACGCGCGAGCCAGCCGGTCAATTCGCCGGCGTCGGGCGCGGCGAGCACGGCCTCCAAACCGGCGTTGTTGTTTTTCTCGATGCCCTCGGCCAGGCGCAGCAGATGAAACTCGTGGTTGCCGAGCACGCAACGCGCGGCGGCGCCGAGGCCCTTGACCAGGCGCAGTGCTTCCAGCGACTGAGGCCCGCGGTTGACCAGATCGCCCGCGAACCACAGCTCGTCGGACGCCGGGTCGAAGCGGATTTCCTCCAGCAGACGCTGTAAATCACCATAACAGCCCTGCACATCGCCGATGGCGTACAGGCTCATCGCAAGGCGGCGCGCGTCACGGGGACGCCTCGTTGCATGGTGAAGTCGTCAGTGCAGGGTGTGGGGTGCGGTCAGCGCAAACTCTTCGATCTCGGCCTCGAACTCGGTGCCGTCTTCGGCGAGCATCTGGTAACTGCCGCGCATGGTGCCAAACGGCGTTTCCAGAACCGCGCCGCTGGTGTAACGAAAGCTTACTCCGGGGCGCAGGTACGGCTGCTCTCCGACCACGCCTTCGCCGGACACTTCCTGAATCTTCTGATTGGAGTCGGTAATCACCCAGTGACGCGAAATCAACTGGGCCGGAACTTTTCCCTCGTTCATAATGGTAATGGTGTACGCAAAGACGTAGCGGTCCCTGGCCAGGTCGGACTGGTCTTCGAGAAACTGTGTTTCCACGCTCACGTTGATTTCATACAGTTTGATAGTCGGCATATCAGGCTCTCCGTATTTCGTTGCCACAGTAGTTTACCATTTTCATAAACTGGTCAACATGCAGCGTGTCCGGCCTTTGTTCAGGATCAACTCCCAGACGCTTGAGGGCGCACCGGTCCAATACCTCTGACAGCGCGTTGGCGGCGGTTTTGCGCCGCCGCGAGAAGGCCATCCTGACCAGCGCATCCAGACGCTCGCGGATTTCCGGCGGCGGCGCCGCCTTCGGCAGCAGCCGCACAAAACCGGAGACAACCTCCGGCGCCGGCGCGAACGCACCGGGCGCCACTTCGAAAAGCGGCTGCGTCTCGAAGCAGCACGCGCTCATCACGCTGAGACGGGAGTACTCCTTGTCTCCCGGCTGCGCCGCCAACCGCCGGACCACCTCGCGCTGCAGCATGAAATGCATGTCGGCGATGTGTTCATGGAACCGCACCAGGCGGAACAACAACGGCGTCGAGATGTTGTAAGGCAGGTTGCCGACGACTCTGAGCGCGCCGCCAAGGCGGGCGAAGTCGAAGTCCAGCACGTCCTCGCAATACACCCGCAAGCGGGCGGCGGACGTTTCCGGGGATTGCAGCCGGCGCGCCAGGTCGCGGTCAATCTCGACCACGGCGAGGCGCGCAACACGTTTGAGCAAAGGCCGCGTCAGCGCGCCGTCGCCCGGCCCGATCTCGACCAGGTTGTCGGCGGCGGCGGGCGCGATGCTTTCGACGATGCGCGACACCACGGCCGGGTCGCGCAGAAAATGCTGCCCGAAACGCTTGCGCACCGGCTTACTCATCGCACAACTGCACGGCGCGGCGAACCGCCGCCACCAGACTCGACGGCGAGGCGCGGCCGCTGCCGGCGAGGTCAAACGCGGTGCCGTGATCCACCGACGTGCGGACAAAGGGCAGGCCGAGCGTGATATTGACGGCCTTGCCGAAACCGGCATGCTTGACGACCGGCAGCCCCTGGTCGTGGTACATCGCAACCACGACATCGTATCGCCGAAGATGGTCGGCGACGAAGACGGTGTCGGCGGGCAGCGGCCCGTGCACCTGCATCCCCGCCTTCTTCATCCGCTCGATGGCCGGCGCGATGACGGTTTCTTCCTCCCGGCCGAGACAGCCCTGCTCGCCGGCGTGGGGATTGAGTCCGCACACGGCAATCCGGGGGGACGCGAAGCCGAAGCGTTTTTGCAAGTCGTCGTGGACGATGGACAACGTCGTCTCGATTCGCTCCCGCGTCAGCGCGCCTGCCACCGAGGACAACGGCAGGTGAGTGGTCGCCAGGGCGACGCGCAGCCGGCCCGTTTCCAGCAGCATCACACTTTGCGCGCCGGCGCCCGCGGCCAGGTATTCGGTGTGGCCGCTGAAGCCGACGCCCGCGCCGACAATGACGGCCTTGCTGACCGGGCATGTGACGAGCGCCGAAAAACGTCCGGCCATGCAATCGTCAACCGCCCGGTCGATCAATTCGAGCACATAGGCCGCGTTGCGCGGGTCGGGACGCCCGTCGGCAACCGGCGTTTTCAGCGCAACGTGGCGGACCGCAAGCCGGCCGTCGCCGACGTGCCTTTGCAAAGGCCCGGTCGTGAACGGCTCGAATGACACTTCAACGTTGAGCTGCGCTGCGCGCCGGCGCAGCAAATCCACGTCGCCGGCGACGACGACGGCGGCGTCCAGGCCGGTATGCGCCAGTGCAATCGAGATGTCCGGCCCGATTCCCGCAGGCTCGCCCGATGTAACGATGACTGTTTTCACGCGGCCCTTTCAAGGGCGGCGGCTCAAAGCCGGATGTCCACGTAGCGCCGCTCGCGCAGGCGCAGCATCCACGAACGGGTCTCCTCTTCGGATTTTCTCTTGCGGATTTCGGCGACGGCCTGCTGCCGCCACGTTTCGTCGCCGGCATTGTGTTCGCGGATGCCCCGCACCTGCAGAAGATGCCACCCGAAGGAGCTCCTGAACGGGCCGACGACCTCGTCGCGCGGACTGGCCTTCATTTTGTCGGCAAACTCCGCCACCATGCTCTTCGGCGAGACCCAGCCGAGTTCTCCGCCCTTGAAACTGCTGCCGGGATCCTGCGAGTACTTCTTCGCGTATTTCGCAAAATCGCCGCCGTTGTCAATGCGCTTTTTGATGGCGCGCAGTTTCCTGCGGAGGACGTCGTCCGTATCCATCGCGTTGGGCGCCATCAGAATATGCCTGACGTTGTATTGTCTCTCGACGGTCTCGGGCAGGTTGCCGCCGCGCTTGCCTTCCAGTTTGTACAGGTAGAGCGCCTTGCCGGTCCTGATAATGGGGGCGAATTCACCCGCCTTCAGCGGCGCCGCCCGGTTGGCAAGCACCGCCGGCAAATCCGCGGCGCGGCGCCACCCGAAGTCCCTGAAACGCATGTCTTTCTCCTTCGCCGCGCGCCGCGCGACCTGCTCGAAATGGCCGCCGGTGCGCGCTTCCTCGCGCAACGACCTGAGCCGCGATGCGGCCTTTTCGCGCTCCCCGTCCGCCGCCGGCAGCGCCACGGCCAGACGGGTGAAGTGGTATTCGAACTCGATGTCGCGCTCGCTCATATAGTCCTCGATTTCCTTGTCGGTCACCTCGATTTTGTCAGTCACTTCCCGCTGCCGCAATTGATTGATGATGACCTGCTCGCGCACGCTTTCACGAAACCTGGCGTAATCGCCGCCCTCTTTCTCGATTCGCTCCTTGAGCTGGGCCAGCGTCAGCCGGTTGCGGCCGGCGAGGTTCTCCATCGCCTGGTCGAGTTGGGGCTCGGTCACGGCGACGCCGCGGCGCCCGGCCTCCTGCAATTGCAGTTTCTTGATAATCAATTCCTGCAAAGCCTGCGAGGCCAGCACTTTCCCGGACGGCAGTTCCGCCTGCCGATCCTCCAGCATCCGGCGGAAGCGCACGACGGCGACGTCCAGTTCGCGGTGGGTGATGATCTCGTCGTCTATGACCGCGACAATGCGGTCCAGCGTTTTCTCGGCGGCGGGCAGCGCAAACGCCGCCGCCGCCAGCAGCACCGCAAAAACCATCCGCAATCTACGCACCAGCCCTGTCCTCCATGGCTCAGCGCGTGCTGTAACCGTGCACTCTTTGCTCAAGCAGGTCGTCTATGCTGTCGCCGATGTCGCCAAGTCCGCGTATGCTGAACTGAAAGCCGACGAAGGTGTCGTAATCGAGATTGCCGCCGGAGATTCTGCCGCCCGGATTGTCCACGTCCTTGAGCCGCCGCTGCGCCGCCAGCCGCAAACTCCAGCAGCAGCTGCGGTATTCAAAGCCGCCGAAAGTGTGCAGGCTGGCGCTGCTGCGAAGGTCTCTCGACGCGCTTGCAAACAAGTCCCAGTTTTCGCCTATCGGCAGATTGAAACCGGCGCCGGCCTGTTCAAAGTCACTCTCACGGTAACGATGGAACAAATTGGCGACCAGGTTGTGATTGTGCCTGCCCCGAAACGACAACATCGAAGTGTGCCTGGCCGGGTCGTCCCTGCCGGTGTCCCGAATCAGCGACGATGTGAATCGGACCATGCCGTTCAGGTTCAACGCGAGTTCGCCGGCCAGGCCGGAGTGGCTGCTGTCGCTCTTGCGGCCGGAGGTGAGGTGAACCCTGCGGTCGCTGAAATGATACGCCCGGCCGAGGCTCAGCCGCAGCGCCTCCTTGCCGGTTTTGCGGTGGAACAGGCGCGATGTCAGCGCCAGCGTCAGGCGGTCGGCGTCGCCGATTCTGTCCATGCCGTTGAAGCGGTTTTCGTCGAACAGCCGGCTGAAGCGGAATTCGGCCTCGTCGGTGTCAAACAACGGGATGTCGTCCTGGTCGCGCCGCGGAACGTTGAGGTAGAAAAGCTCCGGCTCGATGGTGTGGCGGTAGCGCCCGGCGGACCAATCCCTGCCGAACACCAAGCCGGTGCGCAGGCTGTACACCGGCAGCGTGCGCTGCACCGTCTGGCCGCGGTGAATCTTGTACTGGGTGTGGTCGAGCGCCACCGCCGGCGTGAAATGAAAACCGGAACGGTGGTAGGCCCAGTTCATCGCCAGGCGGTTATGGAAACGGTTGCCGCGCGGGAAAGAATCATTGCCGACGGAATCGTACTTGTGCGCGAACTGCGTAATCCCGGAATGAAGATCGAAATTCAGGCGCGAACCCGCCGGGCTGAAATTCCTCGAAACCGAAAAAGCCGGGCGCTTTTCGTACGGCCGCAGGGCTTGCGGCGCGCTGTCGTCGGCGCGTTGCAGTTTCTCGGTCAGGAACCTGAATCTCCAGCCGCGCCAGTACCAGTTGCTCTCCAGCGCGCTGCGCAGATAGGACTCGCTGAAAATATCGAAACTGCCGGGCAGATCCTGCAGGTATTCCTTGTCCGACACCTGCTGCCAGTTGGCGTCCAGCGAGAAAAAGTCGCCGAGGCCGCCGTGGTGATTGAACTCGATGAAGTGGCGGTCATCACGGTATTGGTTGTCGTCCAGCCAGGCCGCTTTCAGGCCGCCGCGATCCTGCGGGTAGAGGTAACGGTACTTCGCGTTCATCTGGGTGCCGCGCTCCGAGTAATAGTGCGGCGTCAGCAGGATGTCGTGGTTGGGCGCAAGGTTCAGGTACAACGGCAACGCGAATTCTTCGCCGGAATCGCTCGAGCGGCCGATTCTCGGCGTCAGCAATCCGCTCTTGCGCTCCCTCGACACCCGGTAGCGCGGCAGGTAGAACACCGGGATGTCGGCGATGTGCAGCCAGACGTTTTTGGCCATCCCGCTGCCTTTGGCGATATCCAGCGTCAACTCGTCCGCAGACAGAAACCACACGGGGTCGGGCGCGCCGCAGTTCGAGTACAGCACGTCGCCTTCCGCCTTGATCCGTTGCGTGGCCGGGTTGTGGACAACGCGGTCGGCGCGCACCTTGTCCTCGCCGCGCTCGACCTGCACGTTGCCCTGCAACGAAGACGAGCCGTCGCGGCGCGCGACCACGCGCTCGGCGCTGATCTTCACTCCGTCGTTGACGGCGTCTTGCAGCGGGCAGTAGGCGTCGGCGGCCCAGGACGGCTGGCCGCACACGGCCAGCGTGAACCACAGCAACGCTGCCCGGCTGAAACGGGCGCGCAGAGGGAAAAACCGTGCTGGTTCGATCAAAAGCTGTCCCTTTTGTATATTGGTATTTTGCGGACTGGCGCCAGCGCCGACAATGCTTCAAGACGGATACCGGGCAATGGCCGCGATAATAGCACAAAAATGTTGGATAATAGCCGCTGGTACAGAGAATTCAGGGAATGCGGATAACACAAAAAGTCTTGTCGGGCGCGGTGGTGGCGGCAACCATCGTCATCGTCGCCAGTCTTTTGTCGTGGCTGCGCCCCGAGCAGGCGCCGCAGAAACCGGACGAGGTGTTGCGGCTGGTCGAAGTCGGCGAGACGGTCGCGCGCGACGTGAAGCCGGATTACCTGCTGACGGGCCGCCTGCAGCCGGTCACGGTCAGCGAACTGCGGTTCGAGGTCGCAGGGCGCATTGTCGAGGAGAACGTCGAGGTCGGCGAGCGCGTCGGCAAGGGACAGGTGCTGCTGAAACTCGACGACGGCGATTACCGCGACGCGCTGGTGCAGGCGCAAACCCGCCTCGAACTGGTCGAGAAGAAACTCGAACGGGATTTGCAGTTGCTCAAACTGGCCGAACAGAATGTCGAATTGCGCAAACGCGAAGTCCGGCGCATTGACGGACTCGGCAAAAAGAACCTGTCTTCGCCGTCGCTGCTGGACGCCGAGCGCCAGAAACTGGTGGATATGCAGTCCGAGCAGGTGCGGCTGCAGCACGCGACGGAGGAAGGCCGGCTCAACGTCCGGCTCAACCGCAGCCTGCGCGACCAGGCGCGGCGCAACCTGGAGCGGGCGCAGTTGCAGGCGCCTTTCGACAGCATCGTCAACCGGGTCGAGGCCGAGATCGGAGACTACGTCGGCAAGGACATGGTGGTCGTCGAACTGGTGGTGGCCGACCGCCTCGACCTGCTTTTGAATATCAGCAACGAGCAGGCCGGTTCGCTGGAACTGGGGCTGACGCTGGAAGTCGTCGTCAGCGGGCGCGCGCACGCCGGCACGCTGGTGTCGCTGCAAACGGATCCCGACCGCGACACGTACACCCACGCCGCCAAAATCCAGATTGAAGGCCGCGGCCTGAAAGCCGGCGCCGCCGCGCAGACGCGCCTGCCGGGGCGGTCGCGCTCCAACGTGGTGGCGGTGCCGGTGGCCGCGGTGCAGTACGTCAACGGCCAGCCGTTTCTGTTTGTCGAGGAAAACAGCGTTGTGCTGCGCCGCCGCGTCACCCTGGGCGACCGCGCCGGCGATGAAATCATCGTCGAACGCGGCCTGCAGCCCGGAGAGCGGATTGTCCTGCGCGACATTGAAGGGCTTGGCAACAACCAGAAGGTCCTGGTCAAGCAGGCACAGGCCACGCCCGCGGCCCACGCCGCCGAACGCTGACGGCCGTGACTGAATTCTCGATAAAAAACCCGCTCATCGTCAATTTTCTGCTGGCCGCCATCGTCATTATCGGCGTACTGTCGTGGCGCTCGATGCCGCAGGAGATGTTCCCGGTCATCGAGAGAGGCCTGGTCGAGATACGCACCGTGTTTGAAGGCGCGCCGCCGATTGAAATCGAACGCCAGATTACCATTCCGATCGAGAAGGAGGTCGAGGACTTCGACGACATTGACGAAATTCGCTCGACCAGTCTTGAAGGCGTTTCCACCGTTCTTCTGAAACTGAAGCCGAACAGCGACATTGACGAAGTGGTGCGCGAAGCGCGCTTTGCGGTGGACGCCATGGACGACCTGCCGGAAGACATCGAGACACCCCGGATACGCCGCATCAAATCCAGCTTCCCGGTGCTGAGCGTCAGCGTCTATGGCGACGTCACCGAAGCCGACCTGATTGAAAACGGCAAACAGGTCAAGAAACTGCTGCAGAAAATTGACGGCGTCGCCGCCGTCAACATCGCCGGCGAGCGCGAGTGGGAAGTGTGGGTGACCGTGAACCCCTATGAGATTGCCGCGCGCAACGTGTCCCTTTCGGAAATCAGGGCGGCGCTGGCGTCCAACCTGATGGACCAGCCGGGCGGCTCGCTGTCGGCGGCGGAAGGCGACATCCAGTTGCGCGGCATCAGCACCGCGCCGGACATTGAAGCGGTCAAGGACATCGCCATCCGCACCAATCCCGGCGGCGGCCAGTTGCGAATCGGCGACATCGCCGAGGTCGGCATGCAGCTGGAGGAAATGCAGAAAACGCGCGCGCGCTTCAACGGCAGGCCCTCGCTGAACCTGATTATAACGAAGGACGCCGAGGCCTCGACGATCGAGGTCGCCGACGAGGTCAAGGCGCTGCTCGCGGACTTGTCCGGGCGGCTGCCGCCGTCGGTGCGCGCGGGCTACCACAGCGACCTTTCGATTTACGTCAAAACCCGCCTGCAAACGGTGTTCTCGTCCGGCCTGATCGGCCTGGTCATGCTGCTGCTGTCGCTCTACCTGCTGCTCAATTTCAGAATCGCCGCGATCACCGCGCTGGGAATCCCGGTTTCTTTTCTGGTCGCGGTGATTTGCCTCAAGTACACGGGTTTTACTATCAACATGGTGTCGCTGTTCGCTTTCCTGATCGCGCTCGGCATGATCGTGGACGACGCCATCATCATCACCGAGAACATCTACCGCCACATCGAGGAAGGCATGCCGACGATGCAGGCGGCGTTGCAGGGAACGCGCGAGGTCATCGCCCCCGTGTGCGCCTCGACGCTGACGACCATCGCCGCGTTTCTGCCGATCTTCGCCATCGGCGGCACCATGGGGCAGTTTGTCGTGGTCATCCCGATTGTCGTCAGCGCCGCGCTGCTGGGGTCGCTGCTCGAAGCCCTGCTGATTCTGCCGGCCCACGCCAACCTGATTCTGCGCGGCCGTGCCCGCCCCGCGCCCGCGCCCGCCGCCGCCGGCAACGGCGACTCCCGGGGCTCCGGCCGCTGGCACGCGTTTTTGAAGAACTACCGCGGTTATCTGCAATGGGCGGTGAAAAACCGCTACCTGATCAGCATCACCGCGGTTTGCGTTTTGGCCGTGGCACTGACCATTGCCGTCACCCGCGTGCCCTTCCAGCTCTTCGGACAGATTGAGGTGGACCAGTTCTTCGTCAACATCGAGGCGCCGAACAATTACAGCATCGAGGAGTCGGAAATCCTGGCGGAAACCATCGAAGATGAAATCCTGGCCACGTTCAAGGGCCACGAGTACGAACTCGACGTGCTGCTGACCAACGTCGGGGTGATGCTCGAAGGCCGCGTCCAGCGCACCAAAATCGGTGAAAACTACATTCAGTTTTACATCACGCTGGCGAGCCGGGAACCGCGCGGCTTCATCGAGCGGTTCGTGACGCCGCTGGTCAGCCTGAAGTTCGACCATGCGGGGCGGCGCAAGCGCGACACCGAGGACATCGTCTCGCTGGTGCGCCAGCGCGTCGAGCGCCTGCCCGGCGTCAAGCGGTTCTCCATCCTGCGCACGGAGGCCGGCCCGGCCGGCTCCGACATCTCGATCAGCCTCGCCGGCCAGGACCTCGAAACGCTTGAAGGCTACGCCGGCGAAATGACGGATTTCCTGTCTTCGCTGCAAGGCGTGCGTGATGCGCGCCACGACATGGAACCGGGCAAGCTCGAATTCAGGTACCGCCTCAACGAACACGGGCGGCGCCTCGGACTGACCCAGCGGGAGATCGCCGAGGCGGTGCGCACCGGCTATCTGGGGCTTGAAACGGTGCACGTCAACTGGGGGGAGGAGCGTTATCCCGTGCGCCTGATTTTCACCGAGGACATCCGCAGCGACAGCAGCCGTCTGGCCAAACTGCCGATTACGCTCGCCAACGGCAAGGTGGTGTATTTCAACGAAGTCGCCGACATGCAGCTCGACCGCGGCTTCAACCAGTTGGAACGGCTCGACGAGCGCCGCATCGCCACGGTGGACGCGGAAATTGACCAGGAGCAAACGACCGCGCTGCAAATCTATAACGCGGTGAGCGAGTATTTCACGCCGGTTTACCAAACCCGCCCCGGTTACCGGATGGTGTTTCGCGGCGAGAAAAAAGAGGCCTCGGACTCGTTTTCCGGGGCGCTGGAAGCCGGCGTTATTTCGCTCTTCCTGATTCTTTTCATTCTGATCGTGCTGTTCCGCTCGCTGATCGACCCGCTGCTGATCATGCTGACCATCCCGTTCGGCATGATCGGCGTCATCCTCGGCCATCTGATGCTCGGCTACAACCTGCAATTCGTTTCCGTCATCGGCATCCTCGCGCTGAGCGGCATCATCGTCAACGACTCGCTGATTATGATTGACTGCATCAAGCGCCTGCGCCAGGACGGCGAGACGCGCGAGAACGCGGTGGTGCTGTCGAGCTGCCGGCGCGCGCGGCCGATTCTGCTGACGACGGTGACGACCTTTCTCGGCGTATCACCGTTGATTTTCTTCGCCAGCGGCCAGACCGCCTTTCTGTCGCCGATGGCGGTCAGCCTCGGTTTCGGCCTGCTCGTGGCGACGGTCCTGATTCTGGTCGTGCTGCCGTGTTTCTATCTGGTCGCCGACGACCTGAGAACGGCCCTGGCGGGGGCGTACCGGAAGGAAAGCGCGAGCGTTTCTTGATGCGCGTGATTACTCTCAACGCCAACGGCATTCGCTCGGCTTCATCCAAAGGCTTTTTCGACTGGCTCGCGGCGCAGAAGGCCGACTTCGTCTGCATCCAGGAACTGAAGGCGCAGGTCGAACAACTGCAAGACGCCGTGTTTCATCCGGCGACCTATCACTGCTACTACCGCGCAGCCGAAAAAAAGGGCTACAGCGGCGTCGCGCTGTATTCACGCCGCCGTCCGGACGACGTCATCGAGGGTTTCGGCAGCGACGAGTTCGACCGCGAGGGGCGTTACATCGAGGCGCGGCTGGACGGGCTGTCGGTGGTCTCTCTTTACGCGCCGTCGGGCTCGTCCGGCGACGAGCGCCAGCAGGCCAAATTCCGCTTTCTCGACGAGTTTGTGCGGCACCTGAGAAAACTGAAGCGGCGGCGAAGAGACTACATTATCTGCGGCGACTGGAACATCGCGCACAAGCAGATTGACCTGAAAAACTGGCGCGGCAACCGCAAAAACTCCGGCTTTCTGCCGGAAGAACGCGCGTGGATGGACCACCTGTTCGGGCGGCTCGGCTACAACGACGCGTTCCGCGAAGTCTGCGCGCTGGACGACCAGTACACCTGGTGGTCGAACCGCGGACGGGCGTGGGAGAAGAACGTCGGCTGGCGCATAGACTACCAGGTGACCTCGCCACGGTTGCGCGGCGCGGCAAGGCGCGCGGCCATTTACAAGAAACGGCGCTTCTCCGACCACGCGCCGCTGACCATGGACTACGACCTGAACACTTGAGCGACTGGGCCGCGACATTCAGAGTCTATGCCGATGCCCGGCTGGCGAAGATTCTGCTGATTGGCGTGATCAGCGGTTTGCCGTGGGTGCTGATTGGTTCGCTGGCGTCGCTTTGGCTGAGGGACGAGGGTTACAGCCTCGGCTCCATCGGTCTTTTCGGTTACGCCTTTGCGTTTTACGCGCTCAATTTTCTGTGGGCGCCGCTGCTCGACGCCGTTCACATCCCGTGGCTGACACGCCGGCTCGGCCACCGCCGGGCCTGGATCGTCGTCATGCAGTTTTTCATTTTTGCCGCCTCGGTGGCGATGTATTTTCTGTCGCCCGCCGTCAACCTGTGGCATGTCGCCATCGCCGTCGTCGTCATCGCCGCGGCGTCGGCGACGCAGGACGTGGCAATCGACGCGCTGCGCATCGAACTGGTGGACCGGAACGAGACGGCGCTGGTGGCGGCGGCGGCGGCCATGGCGACGGCCGGCTGGTACACCGGTTACAACGCCGGCGGCGCCATCGCGCTCTATTGCGTGGACTGGCTCAAGAACACCGGCGCCGCCAACCCGTGGCAGACGACCTACCTGCTGATGACATCCGTCATCGTCGCGTGCAACATCGGCCTGCTGTTCGTGCGCGAGACCGGCGGCGGCGAACGCGACGCGGCGCAGGCGCGTGCCCGGCAGGCCGCGATGGACAAAATGCCGGCGGCGGGCGGCGGCGCGGCGCGCGCATCGGCCTGGCTGGTGGCGACCGTGTCGGAACCGCTCGCCGACTTCTTTCGCAGCAACGGCGTGCGGGTGGCGCTGACGCTGCTGGGCTTCGTCTTTCTATTCAAGATCGGGGAGGCGTTTCTGGGGCGGATGTCGCTGCTGTTCTACCGCGAAGTCGGCTTTGACGAGGCCGACATCGCAACCTATTCCAAGTTGATCGGCTGGGGCACCATCACTTTCTTCTCCGTCGTCGGCAGTCTTTTCAGCGTGCGCTTCGGGCTGTTCAGGGGGCTGCTGATTTGCGGCGTCGCGATGGCCTCGACCAACCTGCTGTTCGCATGGCTCGCCGCCGTCGGCCCCGACCGCACGCTGTTCGCCGCCGCCGTCATCCTCGATCAATTCACCACCGCCATCTCGACGGTCGCCTTCGTCGCCTTCATCTCGCAATTGTGCGGGCGCGTTTACACCGCCACGCAATACGCGCTGCTGGCGTCGCTCGGCAATCTGGCGCGCACCACGCTGTCGGCGCACAGCGGCCAACTGGTGGAGGCGCTGGGCGGCGCGTGGGATCAATTCTTCATCCTCACCGCGCTGATGGTGCTGCCGAGCCTGGTGCTGCTGCTCGCGGTCAGGAAGAAACTGGCGGGGTATTTCGCGCGCCCGCAACAGAATCCGTAGCGGCGCGCGCCGCCGTCACAATACGGCGGCGGTCATGCGGGTTTTTACTGCGGGTTGGCCGCAATCAACTTCAATTTGTCGAGCGCGGCGCTGATCTGGTTGTCGTAGGCGAGCCACGCCTTCAGGTCGGAGCGGCTGATTTTGGAGCGCGCTTCCCGCTCCTCTTCGGACAACTCGGTCGGCTCCAGTTCAATGTCCGGCTTGATGCCGACTTCGTGAATCGAACGCCCCGACGGCGTGTAATACCGGGCCGTCGTCAATTTCAACGCGCTGCCCTCGTCCAGCTGCTGGATGGACTGCACCGAGGCTTTGCCGAACGACTGGGCGCCCATGACGGTGGCGCGCTTGAGATCCTGCAACGCGCCGGCGACGATTTCCGACCCCGACGCCGAGCCTTTGTCAATCAGCACGACGAGGGGCGCGGCGCCCGAACGGTCGGCGGTGGTGGATTTGTACTCCACCGCCGCGTTGCGGTGCCTGCCCTTGGTATAGACGATCAGACTCTGGCCGTTCAGGAAGATGTCGGCGACCCGGACCGCCTCCGCCAGCACGCCGCCGGGGTTGCTTCTGAGGTCGAGAATCAGACCGCGCAGGGGCCGCTTGTTGTCGCGCACCAGTTCTCCCAGCAGGCCCAGCGTGTCCTGCGACGTGCGCTCCTGGAACCTGGAAATTCTGATATAACCGAAATCCGGTTCCAGCAGGGTCGCGCGCGCGCTCTTGACCTTGATCACGGCCCTCGTCAACTGGACCGGAAACGGCTCGGGAACCTTCTCGCGAAGAATCGTCAGCGTGACCTCGGTGCCGACCTTGCCGCGCATCAAATCCACCGCCTCCGACAACGTCATGCCCTTGACCGGCGTGTCGTCAATCTTGCCGATCAAATCGCCCGCGAGAATGCCGGCGCGCTGCGCGGGCGTGTCGTCAATCGGCGCGATGACCTCGACGAAGTCGCCCTCCATGTCCACCTCGATGCCGAGGCCGCCGAACTTGCCGGAGGTGCCGATTTGCAAATCCTGGTAGGAGCGCTCCTTCACATAGACGGAGTACGGGTCGAGTTCTCCCAGCATTCCGTTGATCGCGCCCTCGAGCAGTTTTTCATCGGAGACTTCGTCAACGTAACTGCTCTTGATGCGCGCGTAAATGTCGCTGAACAAACGCAGCTCCTTTACCGGGAGCGTGACGTTGGCCGAAGGCGACTCGTAGGTGACACCGCCAAACGCGATGACCACCAGCACCGCCAGTGCGAACGCGAGCGACTTGTGCCGGAAAGTTTTTTTACTGTTCATTGTTTTTCTCTTGCGGCCCGTGGGAGGCGCGGTGTTTCATTATAATAGATTCATCCGGCAGTGCATTGATGTCCCGCAACAGGGCGCGCAACGCGGCGGAGAGAGCGCCTGGCGGCTCTGAATCCTTGTTTTTACTTGAAAAACCATTCTGGCGCGTTTCTTGCTTCTATACAAGGCAGGAACCATAAAAAACCTGAGGGGGCAACATGAAATACTTCCAGCACTTGCGGGCCGTGACACTCTTGTCAATGGCGACTCTGATAACGGCGGCGCCGTACTCGACGGCAACCGCCGGCGACGGCGAAGGCTACGAACTGGCGGTTTCCGCCAATGTCGGCTTTCTGTCGCAATACATTTTCCGGGGATTGAAGCAATCCCATTCCGCCGCCAACGGCGGGGTTGACGTCGAATACGGCCCGTTCTACATCGGCGTCTGGGGCGCTGACCTGAGATCGGAGGAAGAAGGCGGCACCGGCGGCGGTGCGGAATATGACATCTACGCCGGCATCTCCTACCCCGTCCATGACATGGCGACCGTCGGCGTCGGCTACTCGTCCTACCAGTACACCGACCACTTCGACGACGAATACAACGAAGTCAACCTGACATTGGCGCTGGCTTCCGATGATTTCCCGGTCGGCCTGGATCTGGAATACTCGTTCGGCGATTACAACGGCGACTATGACGGCGACGGTGAAACCGACGACGACTACGGATTCTTCGCCGCCACTGCCAGCCTTGATGGCTTCTATGCGACCGCAGGCTCCTTCAGCCGCGACGCCTCCGGCGATTACATCGAGGTTGGATACGGCGCCACGTTCAGGGACGTGATTGATGTCGGCCTGGGCTTTGTCCATTCGAACAAAGACCTCGACGACGACACCCGGGTTTATCTCTCGGTCGGAACGTCGCTCGAGCTGCTGTAATCCGGGGCAGCACGTCGCCGTATGAGAGATTAATCACGCGGCGATAGACCATCCGTCGAGGGACGTACGCCGTTCGTCGGCGGATGGTTTCCGTCTGTTCTGAAACTGATAGAATGGCCGCCATGAAGCAGCGCGGCTACTCTGTCATTGACCTTTTCTCCGGTTGCGGCGGCTTCAGTCTGGGTGTACAAAATGCCGGGTTGAATCTTGTAGCCGCGATTGACCACAATCTGCACGCAGTGCAGACCTACAGAGAAAATCTCCCCTCCAACGCTTCTGTACTGAAAAAGAATCTTTGGAAATTTAAACCCGCAGACCTTGAAAAACATATAAAGAAAAAAACAGTTGACATCATTATAGGCGGCCCACCCTGCCAGGGATTCAGCTCAGCCCGTCAAGTAGATGGCGCCAATAGCGGTATTCGGCTTGTTGGAGATGAGCGACGCCAACTTTTCAGACAGTATTTCAAATATGTTAAGCATTTCCGCCCAAAAGTGTTCGTTATGGAGAATGTGCGTGGCATCAGATCTGCGGAAAGAGGCAGAATATTCAAGGCGATTCTAAAGAAAGCAGACCAGCTCGGTTATACAGTCGATGAAAGCCTTGTATCTGCCTGGAGATTTGGAATTCCGCAGAAACGCATTCGGCAAATCTTTTTTGGTGTCCGCAAAGATTTACCTGATTTTTCAATTGAGCAGTGGCTCAAACCGACTCATGCTGATATCGGTGAACCAGGATATGGAGAGCTGAAAAACATAGTCACCCTGTGGGAAGCCATCGGAGATTTGCCTCGGCTTTATGCCAACGAGAGTGCTAATCAATACGATATTATTCGGCGGAAAAATCATCGTAGTCGTTATGGGAGAAACTATCTGGACGAAGTTCTCAAAGTCGCCGAGGCAAAAGAATTGACCTCGCATTTTTCGAGATACCATAGCGCCCGGGATTTGCGGGATTTCAGCAGGCTGAATGAAGGAGAAACAAGCGCCCAAGCCATAGAAAGAGGCGAAAAAATGGAATTTCCGTACAATCGTGGAATATTCAAAGACCGCTATACTCGCCAACATCGAAATCGGCTGTGTTCAACAATAGTTGCCCATCTCAGTAAAGATGGACTGATGTTTATTCATCCAACACAACAACGCTCGCTGACTCCTCGTGAGGCGGCGCGCATTCAGAGTTTTCCTGACTGGTTCGTCTTCCCCGTCCCCCGCACCCACCAATATCGCCTTATAGGTGACTCTGTCCCTCCGCTTCTTGCACAAGCGATTGGCCGGGGAGTAAAGAATTATCTTGATTGGTGCAAAAAGGGGAAATCTATTTCGCATAAGACCCATATCCTGCGCGCTGTCGGGGGAGATTGATGAATGATAGCCGCCGAATAAAGGTCATTCCATCTCCGCGACGGCTTATAAATTCTTTACGGGACCTGGGATACGACTCTACGTCAGCAGTCGCTGATCTCGTTGATAATTCCATCGATGCAAAGGCCACTAAGGTCGCCATTGATGTCCGCTTCGAAGGGAGAAAGTCCTGTATTCGTGTTGCTGATAACGGAACGGGAATGACGCCTGCCGTGTTACAGGAAGCAATGAGATATGGCACTGAGCGCGAATATAGCCAATCGGACCTTGGAAAATTCGGCTTGGGATTGAAAACTGCCTCACAAAGTCAATGCCGGGAATTTATAGTGGCTTCACATTCCAGTGCAACAGCCGGTATCTGCGCCTTTACCTGGGATATGGAGTATGTGGAAAAAACAAACAAATGGGAAATCACCCGCCTTGCACCGCAAGACATTGACAATGTGTTACGCAAACCGTTACGAGGCACATCAGGGACAGTTGTTTTGTGGAAGAAACTGGATAGAGTTTTTAATTACAAAAATCCTGATGGGGGATGGGCTGAAAAAAGCCTTTTGAGCTTATGCCGCAGATTGGAAGACCACTTGGCAATGGTTTTCCATCGTTTTATCAGCGGGGAGCAACGAGGAAAGCGCCTGAACATTTCTCTTAATGACAATAAAATCAAGCCATGGGATCCTTTCACCCGCAATGAGAAACATACACAAAAATTGGATCCTTTAACTCTCAAATTCGACGATGGCGAAGTAAGCGGGGAGGTGATATTAGAGCCATTTGTACTGCCACCTAAAGATAAATTCAGTTCTCCGGAAGCATTCAAAAAGGCCAGCGGTCCGAAGAACTGGAACCAGCAACAGGGCTTCTATATATACCGTGCGGGTCGCATGATTCAGAGCGGCGGCTGGTCAGGTCTGCGGACAGTGGATGAACACAGCAAGTTGGCGAGAGTCGCCCTGCATTTTTCCCCAGTGCTGGATAACGCCTTCAAAATTGATGTGGCAAAAATGCATACAGAGCTGCCTTCTCAATTACAAGAGCAGATAAAAGATGCCACGAAACAGGTTATTAGAATTGCGAAAGATACATATCGCGCCAAAAAATCATCAGATGGAAGTACTACAGGTAGCAGGCCAGGAAGAACTTCCCAACCAACCACCCCGCCTGGAAAGTGGACCCTCGATGAGATTGCCACTGTCTTCAGAAGTAGTGCGAGAGACGAAGAAATACCAGTTATAAACCGGATTATACGCCGGGTTCAAAAAGCCTTTCGAGGGAAAACATAATGAACTATCAAGAAGCATTAGGACTGGCTCGCCACATGATTTCGACCGGTATGTCCATAGATGAAGCAACCAGCAACTCTGCCATACCACATGAGTACAGGAACAGCATAAAGAGCAAGTTACTAGAAGAAGAAACATTTGTATTGAAGCCCACTAAGGTGATATCAGAAGATGAAACTCAGGGGATATGGCTTGATAAAAAAGACAGAGATGATTGGTATTACTGGCCTCGGCTTCGAGCTTACCTTTCGGCTACAAAAGGGTGGCCATCTAATCGAGTGCGCTCACTTGATGACAGTAGCGACAAAGTCCTCAGGAATATGAGCGATCCAGAAATCGAAAGTTTTAACAAAAAAGGGCTCGTTCTCGGGTATGTGCAGAGTGGAAAAACGGCTAATTACACAGCACTTATCGCAAAGGCTGTCGATGTTGGCTATCGTTTAATTATTGTTCTTGCGGGTATGGACAATGGTCTGCGCAGGCAAACACAAATCAGACTTCAGCAAGAGCTTGTAGGATATCCTGACAACTCAAGAAATGCAGTCAGATTCCCTGAGCAAG
This sequence comes from uncultured candidatus Poriferisulfidus sp., assembly GCA_963693105.1. Taxonomy (GTDB): domain Bacteria; phylum Pseudomonadota; class Gammaproteobacteria; order Poriferisulfidales; family Oxydemutatoraceae; genus Oxydemutator. The sequence goes on from OY843752.1 coordinate 373,392, forward strand.
GCAAGGTGTGGCATGTATTTACCAAAGAAGATATTCACGGTGATTTTGACGCTGGAAGTGTAGATACTGCGGCACTACATGGGAATCAACCAGTTCTTATGGTTATCAAAAAAAACGGGGCCATTCTCCGCCGCGTTTTACGTTGGCTGACAGAAGCATCACCCCAGGCAATACAGAATTCACCTGTTCTCTTGATAGATGATGAAGCCGATCAGGCCAGCATTGATACTCGGGGCACTTATCAGGCAGAAAGTAGTGACCCTGCCGAAGAAAATGAACCCCCTTCCGTCATTAATGGATTAATTCGTCAGTTGGCTTCTCATTTTTGTCGCTGCGCCTATGTTGCGTATACCGCTACTCCGTATGCCAATATCTTAATCCCCGCTGACGCAAATAATCCTGATGTTGGAGAAGATCTTTATCCACGAGATTTCTTCATTGATCTACCAAAGCCAGATGGCTACATGGGCGCAGAAGAACTGTTTGGGAAAGCAGCGTTTAGCGGCGATGAAACGGATAGTGGGGGCTTGGATATCATCCGTTATGTTCCAGATGAAGATGTTGATACCTTAAAAGAATCCATAGAATTGCCGCAAACGCTTCGGGATGCGTTGCTGGATTTTGTGTTGGCAGGTTCTGCGCGGGTGCTACGCGGGCACGGGGATGAACCTGCCACTATGCTGATTCACGTAAGCCATTTGACTGACGACCACGATAGAGTCAAGTCACTTGTTTGTGATGAATTTACAACAATTCAAGATCAATGGCGGTACGCCAGGAAGAGTAGCGATATCAGGAAGCAGTTTAACCTGCGATGGGAAAATGAATTCCGGCGAGTGACAAAACAAATCGACCCTTCCCGGCTGACAGAATTTTCCAGTATAGAAGACCGCATCGGGCCATTTATGGAGCCTGTAAATGTCAAAGTTATCAACAGCACAAAAGACGATACGGTAGATTACGAAAACGAACCTGGCCTGAAGGCAATAGTCATCGGCGGCAACAAATTATCTCGAGGACTTACTCTTGAGGGACTGCTGGTGAGTTATTTTACTCGCCAAGCAAAAACACCTATATACGATACAGTAATGCAGATGGGACGGTGGTTTGGCTATCGCAGAAAGTATGAGGACTTGACCCGACTCTACACAACAGAATATCTGGCCAGAACATTCAGCCATCTTGCTCTCGTTGAGCATCGACTTCGTGAGGATCTGACAATCTATGAAAATAGAAAAATTACCCCAAAACAATTAGGGATGCGGATACGTGCCCATCCTTCAATGCTAGTAACCAATCGACTGAAGCAGATTTATGCAGAGCGGTGCAACGCTTCGTACTCCGGGATTCCTTTCCAGACTTTTGGATTTCCCTTAAACAATCTTAGTGATTTAGCAGATGCAGCTGACGAAAACTTGCAGACCGTGAAAAAGTTTCTTGCTGATTTAGGAAAATATAATGAGAAATGGGGCGAGCATTATCCGCTGTGGGACAATGTGGCCCCAGGAAAAATACTGGATTTTCTTAAATCGTATAACAACAAAGAGCATACAAATGCCCTCTCGGATGTGCGCCAATATATCTGTCAACGAAATGCAGATAACGAACTGCGTAAATGGACTGTGGCAATCCGCCATTTGCACAGCCCCAAAGAAAATTTGGGAACAGTAGATTGGGGCATTGGAATTGATCTCAATCAAATGTCCCGCACTCGCCTATTGAAAAAAGACAACAATCTCGGCGTCATTACTAATCCAGGTGATGAAATAATCGGGCTATCCAAAGCCCTTGTGGAGAAAGTCAATAAACTTGATATGGAAAAGAATTCAGCTGCAAGAGAAGTCCGCTCACCTGATGAGGGCCTGTTGCTGCTTTATCCAATCAGCAAAGAATCATCTCCGACCCCAAGTAAGCAGGGAAGTCGTGGCAGTCTATTTGATGACTCAACAGATCCTTCAGCAAGGAATCTAATCGGTGTCGCAATATCCTTTCCAAAATCAAAGGCCCCACCCGAGGAATATATCCGAGGAATTAACCCGGGGGAGGGTGGCGAGCAGGCTCATGAATGAGCCTCTTGCAGATATTTGGGAAATTCTCTCTAGAAGCTTGCCCACTGACGAACGGCTGACTGTGAAAATTGCCCCTACTGAATTAACTCATAAGCTATATTGTGCGCTGGATGCACAGGGATGCCGACACTTACTGGTTCTTTTAGGTGCTGGGGAAACGGCGTTGACTGATATCCAAAGCCGGGGAATATCTGCTATTACACGGGATTTTTCTATAGCAGACGAGAATCCTGAAAAATACATCGATATTAAATGCCAAGATGTCCAAGGCTACCCGGCATTCGATTTGCTCGCTTTCGAGATTGCCGAACTTCTCGGGAAGAAGAACATATCTCCCGCCACAGCCACTTCCCGCATCCTCGCAAAATGGCGTAGATTCTGGGGAAGAAAACCGAGTGACATATTGAATCGCAAGGAACAAATCGGCTTGTTTGCTGAAATGTGGTTCTTGTCAAAATGGCTAATCCCAATTTCTGAAGTGGACTCTGTCAAATCATGGCGTGGACCTTTCGGCGACAGAAATGATTTTGAAGTGGAAAAGTTTTCAGTTGAAGTCAAAGCAACAACATCGCAGCGAGGTCGTATCTATCATATCAACGGCATTGATCAATTGGAAACCCCGCCAAGTGGTACGCTTTGTTTCTATACCATGCGCTTGCGGGAAATATTAAACAAGGGCGAAAATCTTGTTACAGTGTTGGCAAACCTAAAAGAAAAACTTTCCCGGTGTCCTGATGCTCTGAATCATCTGGAAGAAGGTCTTGCTCTGATTGGCTATAGCGACATGCACAGCGAAGAATACAAAGACTTGCAATTTGAAATTACGGAAGAATGTCTATTTGAAGTGAAGGATAATTTCCCCAGATTGCGAAAGGCGACGATGGAAATACCTGCCGGTATTGAAAGAATTGAATATGAAATCAACCTGGATACTTTCGACGACTTGATTGTGGCAAAGCAGCCCTCTGATTGGAAACCATGAGACGAATCAATTTATTTTTCAATTTATCAATATCTTCTGTTTGACATTCCCATATAACCAGAACACGCCATCCCAATTTCCTGGCAGCACGTTTATTCCTCTGATCGCGAGCAACGTTTTCCTGAAATTTCTGCAACCAGAAACGCCGATTTGCTGACGGAGTTGTGCAGTTTGAGCAACCTCTATGGCGATGCCAAAAACAACCATGCACAAAAATTACTGTTTTAAATCTCGGCATGACAATATCCGGGCGTCCCGGAATATCTTTACAGTGTAGTCGAAACCTGAATCCCATCCGGTGAAGGCATCGTCGAACAGTTACCTCAGGAGTAGTATTCCTGCCTTTTATACGGCTCATATTCCATGAGCGATGCTCCTTGCTCAGCCGATCTCTTGCCATAGCCTGGTCAATTCAGACAAAGACCTCGAGCTGCTGTAATCCGGGGCGCGGCGCATCTCAATGGCGCGCGCCGTTTGAGAAATCAATCATGCGGCGGGTCGAAACCAGCGCGCGGCGGCGGACTTCCTCGTCAATCAGAATCTCGTTGTCGAGCCGCTCCAGGGCCTGCTCCAGATTGTGCAGCCCGTTCATCGCCATCCACGGACAGTGGGCGCAACTCTTGCAGGTTGCGCCTTCTCCCGCGGTCGGCGCCTCGATGAATTCCCTGTCCGGCGCAATCTGCCGCATCTTGTAGAAGATGCGGTTGTCGGTGGCGACGATGAAGCGCTTGTTCGGCAACGTCTCCACCGCGTGAACCAGCGCGCTGGTCGAGCCGACCGCATCGGCGATGTCTATCACCGCCGGCGGCGATTCGGGGTGAACCAGCACCGCCGCGTCCGGGTGGCGCCGCTTCAATTCCAGCACGCCGGCGTGCTTGAACTCCTCGTGAACCACGCAACTGCCCTGCCACATCAGCATTTCGGCGCCGGCGACGCGCTCCAGATAACCGCCCAGATACTTGTCGGGCGCCCACAGGATTTTCTCGCCGCGGTCCATCAGGTGGCAGATAATCTCAAGCGCGATGCTCGAAGTCACGACCCAGTCGGCGCGCGCCTTGACCTCGGCGCTGGTGTTCGCATAGACGACCACCGTGTGGCCGGGATGCTCGTCGCAAAATGGGGCGAAAGCTTCGATTGGACAGCCGACATCCAGCGAACAGGTCGCTTCCAGCGTCGGCATCAACACGCGCTTTTCGGGACTCAGGATTTTGGCGGTCTCGCCCATGAAGCGAACGCCGGCGACCACCAGCGTCGAGGCGTCGGTGCGGCGCCCGAACTTCGCCATTTCCAGCGAATCACCGACAAAACCGCCGCTGCTCTCGGCGAGTTCCTGAAGGTCCTCGTCCACGTAATAGTGGGAGACCAGCGCCGCGTCCAGCGCCTTCAGTCTCTCCTCGATGCGCGCCATCTTGTCACGGCGCTCGGCGCCATGATACCGTGGCATCAGCGCACAGACGCCGGCCGTTTCAGGCGCTTCTACTTTCGGAAGAAAATATTCAGGGTTTGCCGCCACTTGCTGCCTCCCATTACGTTGCAGAGTCGCTGCGGACTTCTGTATTATAAGCGATAACTGCACTACAATGCCGCTTCCGCTCCAAACACGAGGAAAAAACATGACTGCTGATACTTTTACCGCAAGACCCACCGCGGCATTCGCCGAAAAACCCGCCGGACGACTCGCGGCGCTGGTGTTGCTGTGCGCCGTCGCGGCGTGCTCCGGGGACACCTGGTCCGTTGCCTGGTCGCTCGGCGGCGACGACGGCGTGCTGGCGCCGGAAAGCGCCTACCTGGACGCCGACTCCGGCCTGCTGTTCGTCTCCCAGATGGGCGAGGGCGGCGGCGGCGCCAAAGACGGCGACGGCTGGATATCGAAACTCAACGCCGACGGCGAAGTGCTGGAACACAAATGGGTGACCGGCCTGAGCGCGCCCAAGGGCCTGCGCAGCCACCGCGGCACGTTGTGGGTCGCCGACATTGACCGCCTCGTCGCCATTCGCATCGCCACCGGCGAAATCATCCGCGAGGTCGCGGTTCCCGATTCGAAATTCCTCAACGATGTCGCCTGCGCCGACGACGGCTCGGTCTATGTCTCCGACATGATGGCCAGCCGCATCCACCACTACAAAGACGGCCGCCTGTCCGTCTTCGCCGAAGGCAGGGAGATGGAAAACCCCAACGGCTTGCTGGTTGACGAAGGCAAACTCATCGTCGCCGCCTGGGGACTCGACATTCAACACGACTTCAGCACCGCCATCCCCGGCCGCGTGTACGCGCTGGACCTCGCCACGCGCAAGCGCACCGACCTCACCGAGCCGCTCGGCAACCTCGACGGCATCGAAGCCGACGGCCGTGGCGGCTACATTGTCACCGACTGGGTCGCCGGCAAGGTGTACCGCATCCACGACGGACAGGCGCAAACCCTGATGAGCCTGCCCAAAGGCACGGCGGACATCGCCTTCCTGACCGACGCCAACCGGCTGATTCTGCCCCGAATGCTCGAGAACCAGATCACGGCCTTCGACATGAACGCGGATTTCTAAGACACAACGTCAGCGGCGCCTCACAACGCGCATTGCCTGGCCGCGGCGGCGCGGTTGAGCGCCTCCTGCTCGCCTTTCAGGCTTGCGTATTCCAGCGTGTCGGGGCCGTCGCCGTCAATCCAGAACAGGGTCGGGAAAAACAGCAGGGTCGCCACGCCCATCTGCACCGCGTCGGTGTCGGCGCGTTCCTTCAGAACGACACGCAGTTCGCTCTCACGTTCCGCCACGCGGTTGATCTCCGCCGCGATCTCCTCGCAACTGTAATCCTTGTACGGCAGCGACGACAGGGACGCGGCCTGAATGTTGTCGGGATTCGTCGCGCAGCCGCCGGCAAGCGCGCAGAAGATTGCAGTTGCAGCAAACAACAGTGTTTTCATTTTGTTTCCTCCATAGTGGATGAGTGGTTTGTGCCCGCGAAAGTAGGGCAAAAACCCGCCGGCTGGAGGCGCCGGGCGACGAAACGGCCCGTCTGGCCGACGAATGACTTCCGGCCCGGTTCTCAGGCCTCGATGACAATGCCGGCGCGCGGCGATTTCACCAGAAAACCGATGCACGCCGCCCGCTCAAAACCGCGGCTGTGAAACTCGCCGACCACTTCCGCCGCGGCGTCGCGCGAACAGGCGACCAGCAGGCCGCCGTTTGTTTGCGGGTCGGTCAGCAGCGCGCGGCTGACGTCGTCCGGCGTGTCCGCGCGCAGCGCGTCGCGGCAGCCGTCCCAGTTGCGTTGCGCGGCGCCGGTCGAAACCCCGGCGCGCGCCAGAACCACGGCCTCTTCCAGCAGCGGAATGTCGGCCAGGCGCAGATGCGCGCGCACCTCCGACGCCCTGCAAATCTCCAGCAGGTGGCCGAGCAGCCCGAAGCCGGTCACATCGGTCATCGCATGCACCGATGCAAGCCCGCCGAGGTGCGCGCCGATGTCGTTCAACTTCACCGTCCACCGAATCATCTCCCGGTAGGCGGCCTCGCCGAGGCGTCCTTTTTTCAGCGCCGCGGCGAGGATGCCGATGCCAAGCGGCTTGCCGAGAACCAGCGCGTCGCCGTCGCGCGCGGCGGCGTTCGTCCTGATGTGCGCGGGCGGCGCGAAGCCCAGCACCGCGAGACCGTAAAAAGGCTCGACGGCGGCAATGGAATGTCCGCCGCCGATCACGACGCCCGCCTGCCGGCAGACTTCGACGCCGCCCTTCAGAATCGCGCCCGCCGCTTCCTCGCCGACCCGTTCCAGCGGCAGGCCCGCGAGGTTCAGCGCAAGCGCCGGCTGCCCGCCCATCGCATAGACATCGGAAAGCGCGTTGGCGGCGGCGATGCGCCCGAAGTCAAACGGATCATCCACCACCGGCGCGAAAAAATCCGAGGTCGCGACCAGCGCCCGGCCGTCGTCCAGACGATAGACGGCGGCGTCATCCGCGCGCTCGCCGCCGACCATCAGCGACGACGAAGATTGCGCCGGCATCTGCGACAACAGGCGCGCGAGCGCGGCGGACGGAATTTTGCATCCGCATCCGCCGCCGTGCGACAATGCGGTCAGTTTACAGGGGTGGTAGAGCATCGTGACGACCTTCGACAAGCACTGGACATTAGCACAAATCGATCAGTTCGATGAAATCCTGGACGTGCGCTCGCCCGCCGAGTACGCGCAGGACCACATCCCGCAAGCGGGAAATTTTCCCGTGCTGGACGACGCCGAACGCGCCGATGTCGGCACCGTTTACCAACAGGTCTCGCCGTTCGAGGCGAAGAAGCGCGGCGCCGCCAAAGTCGCCGCCAACATCGCGCGCCACTTGCAGCGGCACTGGCAGGCGCACGAGCGCGGCTGGCGCCCGCTGGTCTATTGCTGGCGCGGCGGCACGCGCAGCGCCGCGATGGTACACGTGCTGAACAGCATCGGCTGGCGCGCGCAGCAGCTGCCCGGAGGCTACAAGGCCTACCGGCGCGCGGTCATCGCCGCGCTCGAGGAACACTCGGCGGCATTCGACTTCCGCGTCCTGTGCGGGCGCACCGGCGTCGGCAAAAGCCGCCTGCTGGAAGTGCTGCGGGCGCAGGGCGAGCAGGCGCTCGACCTCGAACATCTGGCGAATCACCGCGGCTCGGTGCTGGGCGAAGTCGGCGACGGCGGGCAGCCGCCGCAACGGTGGTTCGAGAGCCTGCTGTGCCGCGCCATGCGACGCCTCGACCCGCGGCGGCCGGTTTACGTCGAGGCGGAAAGCCGCCGCATCGGCAGAGTGCACGTTCCGCCGCCGCTGATTCACGCCATCCGCAACAGCCGCTGCATCCGGATTGAATCCAGCCTCGGCCTGCGCGTGCCTTTTCTGGTCTCGGAGTACCGCCATTTCCTGGACGACCCGCAACTGCTCGAACAAACGCTGTCGCGCCTGACCGAACACGTCGGCGAGGCGCGCATCCGGGAATGGCTGCGGCGGCGCGACAGCGGCGACATCGAGAGCCTCGTCCGCGGCCTGCTGGAGCAGCACTACGACCCCCTCTACCTGCGCTCGATGAAACGGCACTTCGCGCATTACGACGAAGCCGAGGACATTGAACTTCGCGGCATCGACCGGCGGGCGTTCGACGACGCGGCCAGGATCATCGCCGCCAGAACCGGGGACGCGGGTTAGTCGCCGAAAGCCCAGAACAATCCGAGCAGAAAGCACAGCACGATATACCTGATGACCGGGATGACAAACATCTGAAAATCCGTAGTGAACAAAAAGACGGGCGCCGCGCCTGCAAACTGCGCACGACCTGCCCTGCCGCAAAAATAATCCATCGTCAAGCCCCTGGTCGCCCATTTCCGACGAACGGTATCAACCGGCGGACGGGACAAACCTGCACGGGCGCGCCGGCGCTGGTAGAATAGGCACAACCGAGCGCGCCGCCGATGCAAGACCAACCCAGAACATTCCAGCAAACCCTGCTGCGCCTGCAAAACTACTGGGCGGAGCAAGGCTGCGCGCTGGTGCAGCCCTACGATTTGCCGATGGGGGCGGGCACCTTTCACCCGGCCACGTTCCTGGGCGCCCTCGGCCCCGAACCGTGGCGCTGCGCCTACGCGCAGGGCTGCCGCCGTCCCACCGACGGGCGCTACGGCAAAAACCCGAACCGGCTGCAGCATTACTACCAGTTCCAGGTGGTGCTGAAACCCTCGCCGGACGACATCCAGTCGCTCTACCTTCAGTCGCTTGAAGCGCTCGGCATTGACACGCGGCAAAACGACATCCGCTTCGCCGAGGACAACTGGGAGTCGCCAACGCTGGGCGCCTGGGGGCTGGGCTGGGAAGTGTGGCTGAACGGAATGGAAATCAGCCAATTCACTTATTTCCAGCAGATCGGCGGACTCGAATGCAAGCCGGTCACCGGCGAGATTACCTACGGGCTGGAGCGCCTGGCGATGGGCCTGCAAGGCGTGGACGACGTGTTCAGCCTGGTCTGGTCGGAGCACGGCGGCGCGCGCGTGCTCTACCGCGACCTCTTTCACCGCAACGAAGCCGAGCAATCCGCCTACAACTTCGACGTCGCCGACACCGATGTGCTGGCGCGCCGCTTCGATGAAAGCGAGCGCGAATGTCGCGAACTGCTGTCGAAAGAACTGGTGCTACCGGCCTACGAGCAGATCATCGCGGCGTCGCACTGCTTCAACCTGCTCGACGCGCGCCACGCGATTTCAGTCACCGAAAGACAGCGCTACATTCTGAGGACACGCAAGCTGGCACTGGAAGTGGCGCGCCTGTATTACGAAAGCCGTGAAAAACAAGGCTTGCCGCAGGCGCGGGGCGAAGCCGCATGAGTGCGCGCAGCCTGCTGGTCGAAATCGGCGTCGAGGAACTGCCGCCGCCGGGGCTGGAAGCGCTGGGCGAGGCTTTCGCCGCGGCCCTCGCCGACACCTTTCACGCCGACGGCTTTGCGTTTTCGCAAGTCACCGGCTTCGCCACCCCGAGGCGGCTTGCGGCGCACATCGCCGAACTGCCGGCGCGGTGCGCCGACCGCATCGTCGAGCGCAAAGGCCCGCCGCTTGAAAGGGCCTGGGACGAGAACAAGAAGCCGACGCCCGCCGCGCTCGGCTTCGCCAAATCCTGCGGCGTCGCGCTGGAGGACTTGCAGGTCTCCGACGGACGGCTGTGCTTGCGGCGCCGCGAAACGGGCGCCACCGTGCAGGATTTGCTGGAGGCCAACATCGGCCGGGCATTGCAGGCGCTTCCCGCCGGGAAACGGATGCGCTGGGGTGCCGCGCCGCACGAATTCATCCGCCCGGTGCGCTGGGTGCTGGCGCTGTACGGCGACGAGGCGGTGCCCGTCCATGTTGCAGGCGTGCGCGCCGACGGCAACACGCGCGGGCACCGCCAGCACTGCCCGGAGCCGCTGCCGGTGCACGACGCCGACGTCTGGGAGAACGTGCTGGAGACCCGGGGCAACGTCGTCGCGTCGTTCGGCGAGCGGCGCCGGCGCATCGCCGCGCAGGTCGAGCGCGCCGCCGCAGGCCGCGCGCTGATGCACGACGCGCTGCTCGACGAAGTCACCGCGCTGACCGAATGGCCCGTCGCAATCGCCGCACAGTTCGACCCGTCTTTCCTGTCGCTGCCCGCCGAAGTCATCATCGAAGTGCTCGAACACGACCAGAAATTCTTCCCGACCGCGGACAGCGGCGGCGCCTTGACGCCCGCCTTCATCGCCGTCGCCAACGTCGAAAGCACAACGCCCGAAACGATACGCCGGGGCTGCGAGCGCGTCGTCGCGCCGCGCCTGTCGGACGCGGCTTTCTTCTTCAGCCAGGACAAAAAACGCCCCCTCGAAAGCCGCCTGCCGGAACTCGAAGGCATCCTGTTCCACAAAAAACTCGGCAGCCTCGCCGACAAGACACGGCGGCTTGAACGGCTGGTCGGGCAACTGGCGGCGCAGCTCGCCGAACCGGCGACCGCCGCCGCCGCCGCGCGGGCGGCGCGCCTGTGCAAAGCCGACCTGGCGACGGACATGGTGCGCGAATACCCGGAACTGGAAGGCGTCATCGGGCGCTATTACGCGCTGGCGGACGGCGAGTCCGAAACCGTGGCCGCGGCCATCAGCGACCACCGTCTGCCGCACCGCGCCGGCGACGAGGTCGCGCAAACCGGCGCCGGCGCGCTGCTGGCGCTGGCCGACCGCCTCGACACGCTGGTCGGCATGATCGGCGCCGGCGAGCAGCCGAGCGGCAGCAAGGATCCCTACGGCCTGCGCCGCGCCGGTCTCGCGCTGGTGCGCACCGTCCTCGAGAAGCGGCTCGACCTCGACCTGGGCGAATGGATTGCACACGCCGCCGACGGCTACGGCGCGGTGCTCGACTCCGCCAACGTCGCGCGCCTGCCCGGCAGTCTTCTCGACCGCATTCGCGGTTATTATCTGGAGCGCGGCTGCGCGGCGGATGAAATGGACGCGGCGATGGCGGTGCGGCCGCTGCAACTGCTGGATCTCGACGCGCGCGTGGCCGCGGTCCGGCATTTCAAGGCGCTGCCGCAAACCGGCAGCCTGACGCTGGCCAACAAGCGCATCCACAACATCCTCAAAAAAGACATGCCCGGCAACGGCGGGCGTCTCCACGACGGCGCCATCCGCGACGGCGCCGAAAGCGCGCTTTACCAGGCGTTTTGCGACCGCCGACGGCGCGTGAACGACCTCGCCGGGCGGCGCGACTACCTTGAGGCGCTGAACACGCTGGTTGAACTGCGCGAGCCGATAGACCGCTTTTTCGATGAAGTCCTGGTGATGTCGGAAGACGAGAACGAACGCCGCAACCGCATCGGGCTGCTGCGCGAGATTCACTCGCTGTTCACCTGCATCGCCGACTTCTCGAAACTCGATCCGGGCACGGCGTGAAAATCATCCTGCTCGACCGCGACGGCGTCATCAACCACGACACCGCCGACTATGTAAAAACCGTCGGCGAGTGGCTGCCGATAGAAGGCAGTCTGGAGGCGATTGCGCGGCTGTGCCACGCCGACTACCGGGTTTATGTCGTGTCGAACCAGTCCGGCATCGGGCGCGGCCTGTTCACCGTCGAGACGCTGGGCGACATTCAGGCCAGGATGCAGAGCCTGCTGCGCGCGCTCGGAGGCCGCGTCGAGGGGTTGTTTTTCTGCCCGCACCGTCCGGACGAAAAATGCCGCTGCCGCAAACCGGCGGACGGCCTGCTGCAAGACCTGTCGCGGCGGCTGGGCGTTGCGCTGGACAACGTCCCTTTTGTCGGCGATACGATGAAGGACATGATGGCGGCAAAAACCGCCGGCGCGCGGCCCGCGCTGGTGCGCACCGGCCGCGGCCTGGAAACTTTACGCCAGCCGGACTTTCCCGGCGACATCGAAGTGTTTGACAATCTGGCGGCGGTCGCCGAGGCGCTGCTGACGCCGGCGCGCCGCCAGTAATTAGATTCAGCCGTCAGGAGGCGAGACCGACGCCGACATTGCCGCCGCCGCCGCCGCTGAAAGCACCCAGCCCGGCTGCAACGCCAACCCCGACAGCGGCTGTCACCGCGACGGCGCCGGCGACGACGCTGCCAACCACCGCCAGACCCGCCAGGGTGGTAGCGAGGCTGGTAGTCGTCACGACCGCCGTGAAGGTGGCAGCCGCCGCACCGGCAGTCAGACCGGCCGCGCCAGTCGCCACTGTTACCCCCGTGACACCGATTCCAACGCCCATCGCAGTGCCGATTGCGGTAAAGAGCGCGACGATTTCAAAAGCCCCGCCGGATATTTTTTCCAGCTGCGCCTCGGTCATTTGCTGGAATCTTTTGTCTCCAAGTATTTGAGAATCCGGTATCGCGATATTGAGTTCATCGGCGGTGTTCTGCTCATAGCGAATGCTCATGCGCTCTTCCATCTGAGACAGCGTTTCTTTCACATAAGCCTTCATTTCCGGATGCGCTGTCGGACTGACCAGACTGCTACCCAGATAAAGCGAAGCGAATTCATTTACACAGGGGAGATATACCCCCCCCTCTTCTACTGGAAGATTGAAAACTATATCATTTTTCATTTTTTATCGTCTCTTTGTCAGTTACTGAACCGGCTCGACCTGCCAAGGCAAAACCTTTCAGACTGTAACCAATATACCAGCATTCCCCGGCTGTCAATCAGTGCCAAAGGTTTATAAACGACCTGCCTTCGCCGAAGCCCTCTGCGGGACTGCCGCCCGGCATCACCACGCTACGACGCCGTCCCGGCGTCAATGCAGCGCCGGGCCTTTGCCGCCGAAACTGCCGCCGCCGCCCATGTCGCCGACCACGCCGTCTATAATCCCGGCGCCGATGGCGACACATTCTCCCATCGCCGCGATGACGGCGCCGCCGGCATCGGCGCCGACCGCGTCTATCGTGCCCAGGGCCTTGACGAAGGCGGCGACGGTGGCCTCCTCGCGAACGGCTTGCGACAATTCTTCTTTCGCCAGTTTCAGCAGTTCCCGCCGGTATTCTCCGGCATCGAGGATGATGAAACCGGGCACGACGATGTTCATCTCATCCCCGGTGTTCTGCGGATGAACAATTTTTATGTTTTTCACCGCGGCCAGATATTTCCTGAATACCGGCGCCTGCTCCGGTTTGCCAAGGCCCGCGACAATAATGACCGCCGCAATTTCATTCGCTAACGGCACATACTGCTTTTGCATAACCGCACCTCCACGAATCTGAACACGGGAACTTACAGGAAGCCCGGATGGTATCGGCGGCGATGACGGCGGCGTATTTGCAGGACGGACAGCAACAGCAGCAGGGCGATGAGGCCGGTCCAGCTGATGCTGCCGCCGCCGCCGCCGCCGCGGACACCGCCGGGTGCAAACCTTGTCGTCGTCGGACTGAGCGGGTCGCGGATGACGCCGTTGACGACGCCGTCGTCATCGTTCGCGCCGCCGTCCTCGATATAAACCACCATGCAATCGCCGCTGCCCGGACCGGGGCGGTAGCGCCCGCCGATGTCGTCCGGGCATACCCCGTCGAGCAGCCTCGCGAAACCGTAGCGGCTGCCGTCGCGCGTGTCGAACTCCCTGACAGCGCCGGTCGCCGGATCATACTTGGCCAGGCTCAAATCTTCGCCGCGAAGGCTGGCCGGCAGCGGAATGATGACGCCCGCCGTGCCGCCGACAACGCCCGCCGTCGTCACCTCGGCGTAGTCCACGTTGTGAATCGAGAAGTCATACACCACCGGCAAACTCGACGGCAGGTTCTCCCGTGAAGACGCCGCGTAGTCACGGTAACGGACATCGCCTTCCGCCGCGCCGGCCACCGCCTGCGCCTGCATCAACGCCGTGTCGCCTACGCGCAGGCCGTGCTGCCTCTGCACCGGGCGGATGTGGTGCCAGACACCGGCGCCGGCCGTCCCCGATACCTCCACCGGCAGATGCGCGACTTCGTCATAGTCGTCGAAAGCATCGGCTATGCCGTCCCGGTCGGTGTCGCTCAACGCACGCGCCAGCGGCGTCCCCGCATCCACCAGCGGGTAATTGAATGTCGCCGACACCCCGCCGACGCCCGGAACCTCGACCCTGACCTCCGTCGTCGCGCCCTCCGCCGTCGCCGGTATCATGATCTCACTCTCCACCGTCATCGTCTCGCCGCCGACCTTCGCCTCCACTCTCAACGTGTAGGTCGCGCCGCGCTCCAGCACATTCACCGCCTGGCCGCCGCTCGTCAACACGGGCAGACCCAGCACCGGCGGAATCTCGGCCGTTGCCGGCGCCGACAAAACACTCGTCTGCGTCGAAAGACCCAGCGACAATTCATTCACAGCCGGGAAAGTCGTCGTCGAAGGCTGCCACAACCTGCCGGAAACACCGGGCAACTCTTCTATCGTCCAGACACCGGGAACACTCGTGCGCGTCGAGAAAGACTCGCTGTCGTCGTCCGTCTGCGCCAACACCGTCACCGCTATGCCTGTCGTGAACAAACGCTCCGAGGCCATGTTCAACTCCGGTATGCGTTGAATCACCTGCTCCGGCAAACGGCTGACCGTGCTCAAATCCACCGCCCACAATCCGTTCGCTGCCGTCGCCAGCCAGCCGACCCTGTGGTCGGTGCTCGCAGACACATTGTTCCAGTCCACAATCTCGCAGCCTCCCGCGCGAACCGGCAGCGCATAGTCCGCCGGGAACCGGCCAAGGCAGCCGTAGCCCGCCACGCCCGCATCGTAGCCTCCGTCGTAACCGAAAGTCTCGCTCAGGTAATACGCCTGCACGCTCGACGCCGCCGTCTGCGTCGTGCCCGACACCGATGAAACGCCGAGATGCGCCCGCACTCCGTGCTCGCGGATTCCGGACCAGGCAATGCGAACCGGAGAAACGCGACGGTCGGGGCGAATGGCAAACGCAGGCAAACGGCCCGGCAAGACCGACGACAGCGGATTCTCGCCCGCCCTGATCTCGGCCACGTCCGCGAGGCCGTCTCCATCCACGTCCCTCGTCACTATGCTGCGCATTGCCGTCTTGTTCGTTTGCGAGAGCATCTGATTGCGCCCGATGGACGCATCGGCCAGACCTTCCTCTACGGCGCGGTCAAAAATACCGTCGCCTGCGCCGGGATATTGATACGACATATACACCGACGCGCCGTCGGCTTCGGTCAGATTGCGCTCCAGCTCCAGCACGATGAATTTCGGCTCGATATAGCGCGCGTTGCTCACCACGACCGTGCCTGAACCCGGCCCGGACCTGACTTCCACCGAGAAACCTTCGAGGCCCGAAACCTCCGGTCTCAACACGACATCAGCCGCTTCCGCCATCGCCTGTGACGGAAGCAATATCGCCAGATCTTCGTCGGCTTCAAACCACACCTGGTTGCGGCCTGCGGCATACAAGCCGTTCATCAGCTCCGGCGACGCCGTATCCGTGCGCAATATCGTCGCGTTCACTTCCGACGGCGTCCCGACGCCGGCGCCGCTGCCGCCACCGCCGGTGGCTGCCGTCAGGCCGAAGGTGAAACTCTCTTCCCGGTCGTCATCGTCCCTTGCAATCTGGCGAGCGGCGACGCTGCATCTACGACCGGGACACACGTTTTCTCCCGACACGGACTGCGTGCCGGTTATCGGAAAACCGGCGTCCGGCGGGTTGACGAAGTCCTGCGGCGACGCCGACGGAGAAACGCTGCCCGTGCTGATGCTCCAATCCAGCGACAGCGACTCCGTCAATTCGCCCCCTTCGAGAAGAACGTCGAATGTCGGCTGTCTGCCTTCGGCAAAGCCGCTCGCAGGGGGTATCAGCGTCACCGTCGTCGGGTCGTTGTCGGTTATCGTTACGGCGACCGCCTCAAAAGCGCTGCCGCCGTCGCTCATCAAATCCTGCAGCGAGAAGATGAAGGATTCCGTGGCTTCGTTCAACGCATCGTCCACGACCGTGATTTCGCTGACACTGCCGGTGCGGCTGCCGGCGGCGAAAGTGACGTTGCCGGTGTTCGACAAATCGGCGGGGGTGGCGCCGTCGCCGGTGCCGCTGATTCTCCATGCAATGACCGTCTCGCCTTCAAACAGCCGGTCGGCTGCGCCCATCGAAATCTCAAGCGTGTTATATGGACCGTCGCCCTCGGCGAAGTCCAGGCTGGCGGCGATGGTCAGGGTGCGCGCCGCCGTCGTGTTTTCCGGGATGGTTATGCTGGCGCTGCGCTCAGATCCGCTCAGCGAAACCGCGCCGCCGACCGCGCCGACTGCCGGTTCGCCCAGAATCACTGTCAGGGTCTCGGCGTCCTCCGCCATGCCGTCATACCCTATGCTGACGGTGATCGTGCCGGCCGTCGTGCCGGTGGTTATCGTCAGCGGACTGGTGGGAGCGATGGCGTAATCATCGGTGGTGATACCGGTGGCGTCGGCGACCGAATACGGCACGTTAATGGACGCCGCCGAACCGGAAGCCGCTCCGCTCAGGACGACATCCAGCACCACATCCGTTCCTTCCGGCGCCGTCGTCGCCGGTGGGCTTACCGAGACTGTCAGCGCGTCGTTGTCCACAATCATTGCTGTCGCAGCCGACGGTGTTCCCCGCGTCACCTCGCCTGCCGCAGCGTTTTTCATAAAGCCGGCATCACTCGCGGCGCCGAGCGTCACCGTCAGCGTCTCGGCGGACTCGTTCAGCAGGTCGTCTGTCAGCGCGACGGTCAGCTGTACTGTGGTCGTATTCGTGGACACCGTAACCGTCGCCGGTAAAGCGGCATGATCGGCGTCTGAGGCGGTGCCGCCCGGCGGCATGACCGGAACCGTCACCGCGCCCTCCGAACCTCTGACAGCACCGCTCAATGTGACGGTGAACATCGCGTCCTCGCCTTCCCCGACCTGGCCGGGGCCTTCGATTGAATACGTTATCGGGTCGCTTTGTCTGACGACGACCTCGGCCCTGTCGGTGCTGATGGCGGCGGACGGATTGCCGCCGCCGCGGGCGTTCGTCAGCATCACCACCAGCGTCTCGGCACTCTCGTTCAGGTCGTCGTCGCGGATGGATACCGACACGCTCTGGCTCGCGAACCCGCTGAAACTCAAACTGCCGGTCGTCGCCGTATAGTCGTCCGCTTCTGCCGGATTGGCGCCGCCGCCAACGACAATCCAATCGACTGTCACGTCAGCGGTCGGAGCGTCCTCATCCTCGCCGCTCAACTCGACCGTGAACTGCGCCACTTCGCCTTCCGATACCTCAGCCTGATTCGCACGCACCGACAAAAAGCGCGTCGCCGCCAGATTCGCCGGGATTGTCAGATTGGCGACACTCGGCGAGGCGGAGACCTCGCCCGCGCCCATGCCCGCCGATACACCGATGATTCGTATCACCACGCTCTCGGCGTCTTCCTCGCGGCTGTCCTGGGCTATGCCTATCGAGAAAGCGCTTGTGACGTTATCCATCTCCACCACGGTCGTGCCGACTATCGCGCCGCTGGTTATTACCGCATTGACGCCGGCTCTGAAGTCAGAGTTGGCGACGCTGTTCGGCGCGCGATCGTCGGCGCCGGTGTTCGTCTGCGTGATGACCGAGGCCATCCACGTCACCGTCACCACATCCGCGCTCGGCGTATCCAAAGTCAACACAAACTGCGCCGTGCCGCCTTCCGACGCCTCTTCGCCCGAACTGCGCGCAAGGACGACTTCCGCCGCGTCGCTTTGTGCAATCAAGACTTCAGCCATCGTCGCGCCGAGAACTATCGAACCCGCAGACGGCATATTCACCGCACCGGCCAGTGTCACCGTCAGCGTCTCGGTGGACTCGTTCAGAGTGTCGGCATGAACCAACAGCATCACTTTGCCGATGGTCGTGCCCGGGGCTATCACCAGCGGGCTTGCGACGATGGCGTAGTCTCCGCCTGCGTCGGCGGCCCCGCCCACGGCGCTGCCGCCCAGCGTGAACGACACGTCCACATCCGCCGTCGGCGTGCCGCCGTCGAGTGTCAGCGTGAAGCTCGCCGTCGCCCCTTCGCTTACGCCCGCCGCCGCGGCGGACACGCTGACTGTCAGCTCGTCGTCGTCGCTGACCGATACCGCAAACGGATCGCCAGAATCCGTGCCGCCGTCGGACACAGAATCTTCGACCGAGGCTTCAATGCTGAAGGTCTCCGTCGCCTCGTTCAATGAATCTCCGGCAATCCCGACGGTGAATGACGCGGTGGCGGCGCTCGGACCCAGACTCACCATGCCGCTCGTGGCGCCGGAAAAGTCGGTCGCCGTCGTCGTGCCGTGGACAACCTCCCACGCCACGCTCCTCGCTTCTGCGAAGCCGGCTCCCGTCAGACCCATCGTGTATTCGACGCTCACTTCCGCATCGCCCTCGGCCACAACCCCGGTGCCTGTTATCGTCAATGCACGCACCGATGTCGTGTTTTCCGGGATGGTTATGTCGGCGCGGACGGATGTGCCCAGTGCAACATCGCCGCCGCCTGCACTGGCTATCGGGTTGCCCAGAACCACTGTCAGGGTCTCGGCGTCCTCCTCCATGCCGTCATACTCTATGCTGACGGTGATCGTGCCGGTCGTCGCGCCGGCGGCTATCGTCAGCGGGCTGGTGGGAGTGGTGGTGTAATCATCGGTGGTGATACCGGCGGCGGCGGGGACCGAATACGGCACTTCAATTGATGCCGCCGAGCCGGAAGCCGCTCCGCTCAGAATCACATCCAGCACCACATTCGTTCCTTCCGGCGCCATCGTCGCCGGTGGGCTTACCGAGACTGTCAGCGCATCGTTGTCCTCGATCATCGCCGTCGCGCCGTGGCGGGCGGGGTCGAGGTCGCGCGTCACCGCGCCTGCCGCCGCGTCTTTCATAAAGTCGGCTTCACTCGCGGCGCCGAGCGTTACTACCAGCGTACCGGCGGACTCGTTCACGGCGTCCTCGACCGTCGTCGCCGTAATCACCGTGCCAATCGTGCCGGCGGCGACGGTTACAGCACCTGACAGCGGCCCGGCGTAATCCCCCGCATCGGCGGCGATTGTGTACGGAACCGTCACCGCGCCTTCCGAACCGCTGACAGCACCGCTCAATGTGACGGTGAACATCGCGACCTCGCCTTCCCCGACCCGGCCGGGGCCTTCGATTGAATACGTTTCGGGTCGCTTTGCCCGACGACGACCTCGGCACTGGCGGTGCTGATGACGGCGGACGGATTGCCGCCGCCGTCGGCGTTCTCCAGCATCACTACCAGCGTCTCGGCGCTCTCGTTCAGGCCGTCATCGCGGATGGATACCGACACGACCTGGCTCTCGAACCCGCTGAAACTCAAACTGCCGGTCGTCGCCGTATAGTCATCCGCTTCTGCCGGATTGGCGCCGCCGCCAACGACAGACCAATCGACTGTCACGTCAGCGGTCGGGTCGTCCACGCCGCTCAACTCGACCGTGAACTGCGCATCCATGCCTTCCTCTATCGTTTCCTGATTCGCACTCACCGACAAAAAGCGCGTCGCCGCCAGATTCGCCGGGATTGTCAGACGGGCGACATCCGAAGAGGCGGAGACCTCGCCCGCGCCCGTGCCCGCCGATACACCGATGATTCGTATTACCACGCTCTCGGCGTCTTCCTCGCGGCGATCCTGGGCTATGCCTATCGAGAAAGCGCTTGTGACGTTGCCCATCTCCACCACGGTCGTGCCGACTATCGCGCCGCTGGTTATCGCGGCATTGACGCCGGCTCTGAAATCAGAGTTGTCGGCTTCGTTCGGGCCGCGGTCGCCCGTGCCGGTGTTCGTCTGCGTGATGACCGAGGCCATCCACGTCACCGTCACCACATCCGCGCTCGGTGTATCCAAAGTCAACACAAACTCCGCCGTGCCGCCTTCCGACGCCTCTTCGCCCGAAGTGCGCGCAAGGACGACTTCCGCCGCGTCGCTTTGTGCAATCGAGACTTCAGTCATCGTCGTGCCGAGAACTATCGAACCCGCAGACGGCATATTCACCGCACCGGTCAACTCCACCGTCAGCGTCTCGGTGGACTCGTTCAGATTGTCGGTATCAATCGGCAGCATCAATTCGCCGCTGGTCGTGCCGGCGGCGATTGTCAGCGGACTGGCGGCGGCGGTGTAATCTTCACCCTCGGCGCTGCCGCCCAGCGTGAACGATACGTCCACATCCGCCGTCGGCATGCCGCCGTCGAGTGTCAGCGTGAAGCTCGCCGTCGCCCCTTCGCTTACGCCCGCGGTGTCGGCCAACACGCTGACTGTCAGCTCGTCGTCGTCGCTGACCGATACCGCAAACGGATCGCCAGAATCCGTGCTGCCGTCGGACACAGAATCTTCAACCGAGGCTTCAATGCTGAAGATCTCCGTCGCCTCGTTCAATGAATCTCCGGCTATCCCGACGGTGAATGACGCGGTGGCGGCGCTCGGACCCAAACTCACCATGCCGCTCGTGGCGCCGGAAAAGTCGGTCGCCGTCGTCGTGCCGTGGACAACCTCCCACGTCACGTTCCTCGCTTCTGCGAAGCCGGTTCCCATCAGACCCATCGTGTATTCGACGCTCACTTCCGCATCGCCCTCGGCCACAACCCCGGTGCCTGTTATCGTCAATACACGCACCGATGTCGTGTTTTCCGGGATGGTTATGCTGGCGCTGCGATCAGCGAGGATTGAGCTCAGTGCAACCGCGCCTCCGCCCGTGCCGACGACTTCCGGGTTGCCCAGAACCACTGTCAGGGTCTCGGCGTCCTCCTCCATGCCGTCATACTCTATGCTGACGGTGATCGTGCCGGTCGTCGCGCCGGCGTCTATCGTCAGCGGGCTGGTGGGAGTGGTGGCGTAATCATCGGTGGTGATACCGGCGGCGGCGGCGGCGGCGGTGGAGACCGAATACGGCACTTCAATCGAAGCCGCCGAGCCGGAAGCCGCTCCGCTCAGAATCACATCCAGCACCACATTCGTTCCTTCCGACGCCATCGTCGCCGGTGGGCTTACCGAGACTGTCAGCGCGTCGTTGTCCTCGATCATCGCCGTCGCGACGTGGCGGGCGGGGTCGAGGTCGCGCGTCACCACGCCTGCCGCCGCGTCTTTCATAAAGTCGGCTTCACTCGCGGCGCCGAGCGTCACCACCAGCATACCGGTGGACTCGTTCACGGCGTCCTCGACCGTCGGTACCATAATCACCGTGCTGGTCGTGCCGACGCCAAGGGTTTCGGCGCCTGACAGCGGCCCGGCGTAATCTCCCTCATCGGCGGCGATTGTGTACGGAACCGTCACCGCGCCCTCCGAACCGCTGACAGCACCGCTCAATATGACGGTGAACATCGCGTCCTCGCCTTCCCCGACCCGGCCGGGGCCTTCGATTGAATACGTTATCGGGTCGCTCTCGGCAATCATCACGCTCGCCCGGCCTGCGCCTCTCAGGGCCGGGGCCTCCTGAGCGCCGCCCGACGGAGACGACAGCTGAAGCGTCAGCGTCTCGCTCGACTCGTTCAGGTTGTCAGATAACAACGGAATCACGACCCTTTGCGCGGTTTGCCAGTCGGATGGCGTGAAGGTCAGCGTGCCGCTCATGTCGGCGGCGTAATCTTCCCGCTCCACCATTCCCGTAATCGAATACATCACCGTCGTATCCGTATTCACTCCGCCGTCCACCTCATTCACCAGCGCGATATTGAACGTCGCCGTCGCGCCTTCGGCCACAACCGCGTCCACGGCGTCAATCTCGTAAAACAGCGTCGTCGCCGCATTCTCACGAATCGCCACCTCCGCCGTGGCAGCCGCGCCCAGGGTCACCCGTCCGGCGACCGAATCCGGCCGCGGCGGTTGCAAAGACACGACCAGTGTTTCCGTCGTCTCCGCCATGCCGTCCGGCAGCACCGTCAGGGCTATCGTCGCCCGGGTCGAACCCGGACTCAGAGTCACGGAGAACATCGTGTCGGCCAGCGCGTAGTCTTGCGTTGTCACTCCCACTCCGCCGATTGTGAACGGCACTTCCACAGCGCCTTGCGATTCAACATCCAGGTTGATATGGAACATCACCTCGTCGCCCTCGTTCACCGGCGAGGTGTCCGCGCCCGCGCGCTCGACCGATACCATGGCGTCGTCGTTGTCGGCGACCACCACCGTGGCCGAGCCGGACGACGCGCTCAACTCCAGATAATCCAACGACGCTCCGTTCACGCGGACGTCGTTCAGCGTCAGCACAACCGTCTCGTCCGACTCGTTGACCTCGTCGTCGGTCAGCACAACCGTCACCGACGCCGTCGTGTTGAACGGAACCTGCGTGGCGCCGGTGGTCGCGCCCGTGTAATCCGCGCCGGCGGTGGCGGCGCCGCCCAGAGTCCACGAAACCAGCGCCGATGTCGCGCCGCCTATCTCGCCCAGCGAAAGCGCCGCGCCCCCGGCGCTCACGAATTGCAAGTCAAAGACCGCCGACTGCCCTTCCGTGCGCGTCGTCGAGGCCGCGATTACCGCTATCCCGGCAACGTCGCTGCGCTCAACGACCGCCGCAATACCGGCCTGCGATACTTCAACCACGCCCGCGCTGCGCCCGGCCGTCAGCATGACCGTCAGCGTTTCGGTGGACTCCGGCACCGTGTCGTCGGCTATCGGGATGGCGATTGCCTCGCTCATCGAGCCGACGCCAATGGTGATGACGCCGGTCAGCGCGCCGTCAATGTCGGACGCCTCGATGCCGCCGCCCGGAACAATCTCGTAATCCACCATCACATCCGCGGTCGGTGTGCTGCCGGAAAGAACAACGGTAAAGTCCGCATTGCCACCCTCTGCCGCGGCTGAATCCGGCCCCTGCAAAGACACCGTCAGCGCGTCGTCGTCCACCAGCCTCAACACAACGCTGCCCGTCTCAATGCGCCAGTAACCTCCCTCGATTGCAACGTCGCTGATCGTCACGACGATGGTCTCGGTGCTTTCGTTGTCGCCGTCGTCAATCGGCGTAATATTCAAACCCGGAGAAGACGTATTCGGCCAGTCCGGCGGCAGCGTCACCGTGCCGCTGCTGTTCGCATAACCCTGCGGCACGCTGTAATCCACGCCCGCGACGGCCGTGCCGCCCAGGGTGTAGGTCAACGTCGCCGTCGCCTCAAACCTCGCCATATCCGCCGCTTCCATACTCACGACCGCGGCGGCGGCGCCTTCCGTCAACTGCGACGGAGATTGCAACGAAATCCCGAGACGCTGGCCGGGCCGGATGAGGACGGTGGCCGAAGACGGCGCGCCAACAGCAACCGCACCCGGATTGTCTCCCAGGACGGGGTCGCTCAACGACAACACAATGCTCTCGGTTGATTCTGCATAGATGTCCGGGAGGATTCCCAGCTCAATCGTCCGCATCGTCTCGCCGACGCCGAAAACCACCGTGCCGGTGGTCGCGGAAACTTCGTAATCCGCACCCGGCGTCGCCGTCCCCGACAGCGAATACGACACGCTCAAGGTGCTGCGTTGAGCACCGCCGGTGGCCTCAACCCCGACGATGATGTTCACCGACGTCGTCGCCTCTTCAACGGCGGCCTGGTCGGCATCCTCCAGCATCGCCGTGAATTGGAAAAGACTCTCGCTGCTCGCGGCAATGGTGGCGCTCGCCGAAACACCGCGCAGCGAAGTAACGCCGGCGGCGCCGGAAGGCTCGCCCAGAACCAGGACGAAGGTTTCCGTCGTCTCGCCCAGACCATCTTCGACTATCCCGATTGCCGAGGTCGCCTTCTCGCTCTCGCCCATGACGAACGACACCGAACCCGACGGAAACACAGTTCTGCCCAGGCCAAAGTCTGCCGGCGCGACATCGTCATCCGCGGCGGATGAACTGGTGGTGATGCGCCACGGAATCGTCAATATCGTTCCAGCCGACAAACTCCCTCCGCCGATTGTGATTGTGAACGTCGCCGTCGCGCCCTCGAGCAACGCCGACGACGGTGCGTCCACCGTCCCCGTAATCACATCGTCGTCCTCGATGTGGATGGTCGCCTCCGCGCCGCCCAGCGACAACGTGATGCTCTCGGTGGACTCGTTGACGACATCGTTCACCAAAGCCAGCACCAGCCGCGTGCCGCTGCTGCCGCCGGTAATCAAAACAGAACCTGCCGAGGCGCCGGCATAGTCCTCGCCGGAAACCGCCGTGCCGGTCAGCATGTAACTCAAACTCACGTCCGCGCCGGACAGCAATGGCCCGGCGTCATCGCCCAGCGTAATCAAAAAGGTCGGACTCGTGACGCCTGCTTCATCCACCGACTCCTGCAACGCCGTGAGCGTGACTGCCGCAGCCGCGTCGGCGGCGATTGACGACATAACCGGAGAGCCCACGACACCGACTTCGCCATACGCACCCGTCACCTCATCCGCGCCGACCGTGAACTCAAAGAACTGCTCATCACTCTCCACCGTGCGGTCGGAGCCAATCATGATGTTCACCACCGTCGTCGTGGCGCCCGCCGCGAAGGTCGCCGCGCCCGCGAACGGGAGCATGTCAAAGTCCGCGAAATCATCCGCCTCGGCCGACACGCGGACGGATGTCCCGGTGACGCGCCACGGCACACTCAACATCCTCGTCGGCAAACGCCCCAGCGTGATTGTGAACGTCGCCGTCGCGCCCTCGGACACAGCCTCGGCGGGGCCGGACAGACGCACAACCATCGCATCGTTGTCGAGGATTGCATAACGGGCCGAAGCATCCGCGCCGGGACGCACGCCGCCCGTCAGGACAATCGTCATCACCAGCGTCTCCGAAGACTCGTTCAGCATGTCGTCGGTCAGCGAAAATACCACGTCCGCGCGCGTCGAACCGGCGGCGATGACGCTCTGGTATCTCATCGTGTCAGGCTGACCCGCGATAGCGTCTCCGGTGTAGTCCACGCCCCGCTGCGCGTCGCCGCCGAGTGTCCAGTGTACCGTCGTGGCCTGGCTCTGAACCCCGGACAGCGCAATCGTGAACACCGCGCTCGTGCCCTCGGCGGCGGACTCCGCCGCCGCCGTGACACCGGCCTCGACTCCGGCGATGTTGACAACGCTGCCGGAAGACCTCTCCGGGCCAGCGATATCCAGCGTCGTCGCAAAAAGCACGCCGGGGTCGCCGACAAAACCGGTCAGACTCACCTCGAAACGTTCTTCCCCTTCTTCATCATCGTCATCATTCCTGTAATAAAGAGTGATGGCCGTCTCCGTCATGCCGATGGCAATCGTCACGCTGCCGGTCAATGGCAAACTGGCGACCGTCATGCCCTGCGCGTCAGTAAAGTCCCCGGCGACGACGCTGTCCGCCCCGCCCGTCCCGGCTATCCGGTATTCAACCTCCACTTCCCGTCTGTGCGCCGGGTCCAGCTGCACGATCCAGGTCTGTGAACTGCCCTCGACGCCCACAACACCCGGCCCCGACAAACTGACCTCCGGCAACCGGACGCTGCTTTCAATCGTCACGGTCGCGCTCGCCGTGCCGATATCAATGCTTCCCGCCGTTTGCGGTTCGTCGAGGACGACCGTCAGCGCCTCCTCGCCCTCGGCGAGGTTGTCGTCAGGCACCCTCAGCACAATCCGGCCGCTGGTCTCCTCGACGGCGATGGTCAGTATGCCCATCGTCGTATGCGCGGCAAGACCACCCGGCAACACGATGTCGTAGTCGTCGGCATCCACGCCGCCCATCACCGAGAAGGGCACTTCCAGCGGCGTGCCCGGCCTGCCGCCGTCCAGCGTCACGGTAAAGGTCGCCGTGCCGCTTTCGGCCAAACGGGCGCGGTCGGCTGCGATGGCGACAGTGATGGGATCGCTCGCGGCGATGATCACGGTCGCGGCGGCGGCGGCGGCGCCAATGCCAATGTCCGAATCACTGCTTCGGACGTCGCTCAGGGACAGCGTCAGGGTCTCGGTGGTTTCGCTCAGCGCGTCGTTGTCAATGTCAACGTGTATCGTCTGAAGCCCGGTGCCATCGAACTCGAGGACGCCGCTGGCCGCCGTCGGTGTAGTGTAGTCGGCGCCGTCCACATCGCCGCTGATGGTCCAGGTCACCGAAGACGCGCGCGTTGCCAGACCGGCCAACGTCACAGTGAACACCACCCGGTCGCCTTCGACGATGTCGGCGGCGTCGGCAACGACGGAAAACTCACGCGAAAACTCGCGGAAAGTCACCGTCGCCACGGCGGGGCCGCCCGCTGTCACCACGCCGGCGCCAACGCCGGCGCCAATTGCGCCTGCGTCCAGGGTCAGCGTCAAGGTGCCGGTGCTGGCGTTCAACGTGTCGCTGCGGTCGCTGGCAAGGGAGATTCCCATGCTGGTGGCGCCCGCCGCAAAGACGAGGGGGCTGCCGGTGTTGTCGGTGAACGGCGGCGGGTTGACGCCGCCCGCCGTCACGCTGTACGGCACGGTCAGCTGCGCCGCGCTCGGCTTGTTCAGGTTCACCACCAATTCCACAGTCTGGCCCTCTTCAATGGACACCGAGGTGTCGGCGAAGGAGACGGTGATGTCGTCGCCGTCCAGTATCGTGAAGGTATGCGTTGATTCGACGAAATGGATGACGCCGACGGCGCTGACCGCCCCGACCGTGACGACGAACACCTCGCTCGCCTCGTTCAGGCCGTCGGGCAGGACATGGAGGGCGATGGTGCCGCTACTGGCGCCGGCGGCGATCTCGAGACTGCCGGGCCCGCGTTCGTAGTCGGCGGTGGCGGCGGCATCCACAGTGGCAGGGTCGCCGTCCACGCCGATGGCGTAATCCACCGTCGCCGGCACGGAAAGTTCAGCGCCGGTCAAAACGACGGTGGCCGTAGCGAGCTGGCCCTCGCTCACATTGCCGCCACCGATCACGGTGGCGGTGATCGGGTCGTCGTCGGCAATCGTCACCGCCACCGTGCCGATGCGGCGGGCCAGCACAACCCCGTCGTCGGACACCTCCCCTGCAATCCGTTCGTCGAAGTAGCGAGTGCCGCCATCGGCATCAGGGTCGGGGACAGTGGCGCGGACAATGAAGGTCTCCGTCGTCTCGTTCAGGTTGTCGCCGATGACGGTGACGGTGAAATTTGTGGCCGCGCCGCCGGGGTCACCGGAGCTGAAAGCCACCGTCCCGGTCGTCGCCATGAAATCGGCGGCGTCCGCCTCGCCTATCCGGGTGCCGGTCGTCAGCCTCCAGGTCACGAGAGTGTCGTCGGAAAACGGTGTGCCGGTCAGCACAACCGTGTAGCTGCGGGTCGTGTTGCTGTCCATTTCGGGGATGTCGTCCGGCCCGGTCACGGTCAACATACGCGCCTCGATATGCAGGTAGGCCGCGCAGTTCAAAAGGGTCGCCAAAGTGACCTCGCCCGCGCCGGAGCCGACCTCGGCGGAGCCGGACTGCAAATAAAGCCTGGCAATCTCTCCGGAATAGGCGGGCAGGTTGCTCTCCACAATGCCGTCCTGAAGGATACTGAAAGTGATGTCGGCTTGTGTGCTGCCTGCGGGGATGGTCACTCTGGCTGTCAGGGCGCTGGTTTGCGCGCTGATTACGACGCCGCCGCCGACGAAGGCGAAGTCGGGGGCGGCCTCTGAGTTGGCCCGGCCGCCGGCACTCACTTGTTCCAGATGCCAGACCGCACTGATATCCGCGGCGCTGCGGTAGGATACGGTGCCATCTTCATTGCCCAGGACCACGCTGAAAGTCGCCGTGGTGCCCTCGGCCAATTCATAGGTCGGGTCCACGCTGCCACAACTCCCCCGTCCGGCAACCGGCCCCTGCAGGTTGGCGCCCGCGCCATACTGCCCGGTGAACCAATCCTCCCGGCCGCCGAGGACATGGAGGAAGACGGCATCGTTGCGGGGAATGGTGACATCCGCGCTGTAACCGCCGCCGGCTTCGCCGAACGCCAGACGCAGTGTCTCGGCGTCCTCATTGATGTTGTCATCGGTAATCTCCAGTTCAATCCGGGCGCTGGCGGCGTTGGCGGGGAAAGTCAACGTGCTCTGCAACGCGTTCATCACAATGCCGGACGGCGCCGTAACGCTGAAATCGTCCTGATGGACTCCGGTCACGGTAAAGGGCACCGGTTGATCCGATGTCGGCGGACTTCCGACCGGTGTCACGGTAAAGACGGCGTCATTGCCCTCGTCAACGGTGGCGTCCGCGGCAACGATGGTGAAACCGGGCACCTCGTCATCAAGGATGGTGCCGGTCAGCGAAGAAGACAGGCCCACACCGACAGGGCTGCCCTGGCTCAACGGATTGCTGATGCGGATGACGAAGGTTTCGGTGCCTTCAAGGGCGGTATCGTTCCATGTCCGCAAGTCAACGCGAGTCTCAAACTCGTCGGCCGGGATGACCGCCGTGCCGCTGGGGAAGTTCGTCAGCGCATTGCCTTCGGCATCGGCGAAGTCCCCCGCTTCCGCCGGGTAATCGCCGACGGCGGCCACGGCCCAGTCCACGCGGTCGGTGCCGTCGGACGCATCCCGGTCTCTGTCGCCAAGAACAATACGGAACGTCATGGTCGTGCCCTCGTTCACTGCCGACACCGAATTTTCGGCAGTGTCGGAAATGTTGACGAGACGCGGCCCCCGCACGGTGACGGCGACTTCATCGGTGTCGGAGTTGCCGGTCATGTTGTCCGTAACCGTCACCCGGAAGTAAAGCCCGCCGGCCCTCTCCGGCGCGGTGAACGTCGCGACGTCGCTGGCGGCGCCGGACAGCGGCACGAACCTCTCATCATCGGCGGCTATCACGCCGGCGTCGGCGCTGTCCGCGGCCACCTGCTGCCACTGGTATCTCAGCGGACCGTTGGAGTCCGTTGCAACAATCACGCTTGCAGTGGCGGACAAAGTCACCTCGTCCAGCATATCCACCACCTGGTCCACGCCGGCGGCGGCCTCCGGCGGCGGGTCGTTGGCGGGGATGACAACGCCCGCCATGGCGGCGGTGACGCCGGCGAGTCCGGCGGTTTGCGGCGTGCCGATGGTCACGGACAGCATCTCGTCTTCCTCGGTTACAAATTCATGGGCGATCCACAGCGCGACAAGACCGGCGGTCGTGCCGGCGGCAATGGTCAATGTGCCGGTCGTGTCAGCCGCGCACTGGCCCAGCGGCAGCGCAATGTGGTAGTCGTCGTCGGCATCGGCGACGCCCCTCAACGTGAAAGGCACCATCACGGGCGCCGTTGCCATACCGCCGCTCAGTGTCACATCGAAATACACCGGGTTGTCCTCGTCCACGCGGTCCTGTCTGGAGGTGATGGCGGCGTTCAACAGGTTGAGGTCGGCGATGACCACCGCGACGCTGGTGGTGGCGCGCGCCACCATGCCGATAGCGGTGGTCATCACCGCCTCGCCCAGTTCAAGGACTATGGTTTCCGAAGCCTCGTTCAGGTTGTCGCGGAGGATCGGCGCCGACACCGCCGCGGTGGTCGCGCCCGCGGCAATGGTAACCGCCGTCGCCGTTATTGCAGTGTAATCCAGGCCGGCCGTCGCGGTGCCGCTCACCGTGAACGGCACCGTCACATCGCCCTCCGACAGGCCGCTCAGGCGGACGATGACGGTCGCGATCGCGCCCTCCGCCACGGTGATGTCTTCGGTATCGTAGGCAATGGGGTCGCTTTGCACCACCTGAACCCCGATGCCGCCGACGGCGTTGCCGAGCAGCAGCGTCAGGGTCTCGGTGGATTCGTTCAGCGTGTCGTCGGCAATCCCGATCTGAACTGTCTGCGACGTGCCCCAGCTGGCCGGGGCAAAGGTCAGGGTGCCGCTGGCGGGGGTGTAATCCGCCGGTTCCACATCGCCGCCTACCGTCCAGACTATCACCGTGTCGTCGGACGGCCGGTCGCCCTCCGGTGTCACGACAAAGGTCGCCGTGTCGCCTTCATGCACCTGCGTGCCGGGGGCGGCGGCGTCACGGTCCACCGTCACGGCATCCACCCGGAAAACAGCGGGAGCCACCTCCACCCGCGCACTTGCGGCAGCGGCGAGAGCAACCCTGCCGCCGCCGGGGCCGACCTGCGGCTCGAGCAGGGTAACAACCAGATCCGCAAATGAACCCGCCACGTTATCGGCAAGGCGCAGAACAATCACGCCGGTGGTCTCGCCCGGCGGAATCACCAGGCGGCCGGGCACGGTGGCGTCAGCGGAACTGAAAGCGGGCGTGATGTCTTCCCTGGCCACGGTGCTGGCATCCTCGTACGGCAGCGTAATCACCCCCCTCGAACCGCTGCTGGCGCCGCTCAGGGTGACGACGAAAGTCACCGTGGCGCCCCTGTCCACCCGGAGGCTCGTGGCGGCGATATCGACCGTGATGTCATCGTCGTCCCTGAGAACCACCGTCTCCGTGGTATTGCCGAGAGTGATGCGGCTCCTGATGGAGCCGGGGAGCGAGGCAAGTTCGTGACGCCAGCCCACGGTTACGACGGTGTGGTCGGGCTCGTTCCAGTTGTTGTCGGGGACATTGCTCGACACGACGAGCGTGTCTTTGCTCTCCGTGCTGCCGGACGCGATGTCAATCGAGGTTAAAGAACTTCTCCCGACATCGGAGTTGGAGATTGTCTGAAACCCGGCAGTGCAGTAGGGCTGGCCGGTGGCGGGGTTCACACCGCAACCCTCCAGAATATAACGGCCCTCAAAGGGCGACGCCACCGAACCACCGGTGACGACAAAATTCACATTCACCGTAGCGGTTCCCTCCGTAAATTCATCGGGGTCGCCCGCCAGTTCCATGAAAATATCGGCCCGGTCGTTGTCGAGAATGGTTATGTAAAAATCGTCCCGGGTGACGTCTGCGACGGCCGTATTACCGAGAACGTCTATGAATCTTGTGCAGCATCTCTCCAGGACGGCTAACTGCGCGTCGCTGACGTTGGCAGCAGCGAGAGCTTCCCTGTAGCTTCTGCAGCATCCCTCATTCGTCTCCTGAACATCGATTGGATCCTCGAGTTCGAGCCTGAACCGCTCGTCGCCTTCGACCTCACAATCATCAATCGCATCGATACGGAGGATGGTGTTTCTGTTGATGTTGGTCCGCTGAAAATCAGAGTTCCCAATGACACCCACGCTGGTGTAGCCATGGGCGTTGGAGGTTGCCGTACCCACAGGGCCGGCGCCGCCGGCGGGCAGTCTGACGCTGTAGTCGGCAATGCTGCCGCCTTGCGAAACATCGGAAAATTCGGGGTAGATGGTGTAAGGCACACTCAGGTTTAAAGCCCAGGGCGCGCCTGCGTGCGGCTCGAACACCCGGATCGCTGCATTTGCTTGTGCTCCTTCCGCAATATTTACAATGTTTGCCGAGTGGCCGAAGTCGAATATCCCGTACACGAATCCATCGGCCTGGATGACGGTGGACGCGGTCGTCGGGCGGACCTCTGAAAGCCGGACTTCACCCGTGCTGCGGCCTCCGGCCAATCGCACCGTCAGCGTCTCGTTCGGCTCCCTGGTAGAGTCGGGGCGCAGAACGATGCTTGCCCTGGCGCTTCGCTGGTCCATCGGAATCGTCACCGTCAGGGAATCGCCGTTGACGACATCCGAGGCGTCGGCCTCGTGGCCGACGCCGGTCCGGACCACCGCGAGATCCACCTGCACATCCGCGGTCGGCACACCGCCCCCCGCCTCGATGTCAAATTGCCAGACGTCGCCCTCGAGCAGCCTGGGCGCAGACGGCGACGACACCAGCGACACCACAATGGGGTCAATGTCCCGGATGCTCAACACCGCGGTGCGAGCCGGATCGCCCAGCCTCAGCCTCACATCGCTGCGATCCGCGGCGACCTCGGTCAGTATCACTATAACCGTCCTCGTGGTCTGGTTGAGACCGTCATGCAGCAACGGAATCGTCACCCCCGCCTCGACTCCGGGAATCGTCACCCCCGCCTCGACTCCGGGCCATCCCGGCGGCAGCGTGAACGTGCCTCGGCGGCCCGCATAGCCGGGCGGCGTATCGTAGTGGGCGCCCATCACCGCCGTGCCGCGCAACCGGTAGGTCACCGTCGCCGTCGCATCAATGTTGGGGACCGTAGCATCCACGCCACCGCCGACGCCCGTGAAACTCACGAGTACGCTCCCGGTGGACTCGGCCTCCACCAGGGAGACCGGTTCGATGTACACGATGTCGCTCGAATCGTTGCGGATGGTCGTGGCGGACGGTCTTGCCGGATTGTCGAGGAAAACGGCGCCGGCAGCGCCGTCGAACCAGGCGGCGGTCAGAGATACAAAGACATTCTCCGCCGTTTCCGAGATGTCATCCCCCAGGATGTTCAGCGTAACGGTTGCCGTCATATTGCCGCCGGGTCCCGGGGAAAAATCCAGGGTGCCAACGCCGCTGCAGGTGGTTCTGGGGCGGCAGTTGTAATCGACATCGGGCGTGGCCGTGCCATTCAGGGTGTAAGACACGCGCAGACGATGCTGGAGTGTGCCGCCGGAAATACCGACATCAAAGGTCACCGGGATGACGGGGTCTATGCTGCTGGACGGTTCCAACACGCTGCTGGGGTTCTGCGCCACCGCCGTCACGACAACCGTATCGTTGTCCTGGATTGTAAAGCTGGCCTGCCGCAAGGGCAAGGACGGCAACAACTGCACCTCGTTGGACGGGCGCGGGTTGTTCAGGGTAATCAGGACGTTCTCGCCGACCTCGTTCACATCATCGTCTGTCGGCGAAAACCCGATGAGCGCGAGGCTGGTGCCGGGCGCGAAAACCACCGTGCCGTTGGGCAAGTTGGGCCTGCGCTGAATCTGAAGAGGGTCGCCTGCAATCTCGTAGTCGGTGTTGAAGGTGGCCGTGCCGTCCAGCGCATAGTCCACCCTCAGAGTCAGGTTGGAGGTTACCGGGCCGCTCGGGTCCGACAACACGAAGAGGACGGTGGGCGTTGCGGGCGAGCCCTCTATCACCGTCGTGGGCGATGTGATAATGGGCAGGATGTACGGTACCGGGTCGGCGGCGATGGCGGCGACGATGGCCGACCCGCTGACCACCCCGACTTCCCCGAAAGCGCCGGTGACAGTGGCCGTATTTATCACGAACTCGAATCCCTGCAAAGAGGGTTCCGTCAAGCGGTCGAGACCGATGCGGAGGTTCAGCTGCCAGACCGACTCGCCCGCGGCGAAGGTCGCGGTGCCCGTCAGCGGCAGCGACGGGAGATTGACAAAATCCACGCTCGTGGCCGACGTGGCGACGACCGGCCGGGAACTCCACGGCACCGTCAGCGATGTGCCGGCGACGGGGTTCAGGCTCCACGGCACCGTCAACGTCGTGGACGGCAGCTTGCCGTCGGCGATGCTCAGCGTGAAAGTCGCCGAAGCGCCCTCGGCCAGCGGCGCCTGCGGCCCTTGCAGCAGAATGTTGATGGGGTCGTCGTCCACGATGGTGTGCGTCACCCGGGCGCCTGCGCCACCCGGAGCACCGCACCCATTGGCGAGAATCAGAGTGATGGTTTCATCCGGCTCGTTCAGCTCGTCGGGAAGCAGGATGAACTCCGCGATCACACTGGTCGTACCGGAGCGGATCTCGGACTGAAACAACACACTCCCCGACTGGAGCGATTCAGGAACCACGCCAAAGCCGGAA
The DNA here is from genome assembly GCA_963693105.1 of uncultured candidatus Poriferisulfidus sp. GTDB lineage: Bacteria > Pseudomonadota > Gammaproteobacteria > Poriferisulfidales > Oxydemutatoraceae > Oxydemutator. The sequence continues at coordinate 406,855 of OY843752.1, forward strand.
ATACCGACATAGTCCCCCTGGTAAGTGGCGTCGCCTCCAATCCCCCAGATGATGCGCGTGGTCGTGGTTCGCCCTCTATCGAGGACAATCGGGAAACGGACGTAGGTCAGGTCGGTGGGGGCGGGGTTCGCGGGGAGCGGCGCAGGCTCGACGGTGGCGGCCGGGGTCGGCGTAACGACGCCAGCCGGCTCCGCGTCGCTCAGGATGCCGGCCAGATTGCCGATGACGTTGGACGTATAACCGGGCTGGAAGATTACGCCGGTGGACGGACTGTGGAGCAACATGGCATAATATTCATTCTCCTCGATTATCCCATCATCCCTGTACTGAATAGAGATGGCCGCCGTTGTTTCACCCACAGGAATGGTAATCCTGCTGGAGAGGAAGCCCTCGGGGGAGCTGTAAGACGCTGGATTCTCGCCGTTGATGGGCCTCGTCCCGTCGAAGAAGTCTAACCCCAGGGCGTTAGAAACCGGGGGGATATTCGGATTCACCGATTGGGCAATACCCAGAAGCCATGCGGCACTCACATCACGCTGCTGCTCCTCGTTCAACTGCACAACCCAGTCGGGACTCTGCCTTTCGCAGCCCAATATGCCGGGCGGCGGTATCAGGCCGAGAACCGGACGCCCGCTGCTTTCAACAATAAATTGCCCCGCCAACAGCAGTTCGGGATTTCCGTCATGACCAACCCTGACACTGCGGTTTGCGCGTTCGCCGCTCGGGAAAGACGTGCCGCCGGTGGGGTCGTTCAGCGACGACACGATGACGTCGTAGTACTCCCGGGGCTCCGTAGAGTCGTCAACACAGGCATAAAAAGGAACAAGCAACTGGCGTGCGCCCACCGGAAACTCGACCGTGCCGCCCGGGTAGGCATTGTTCGGCCAGGCGTTGCTCTGGCTTCTCCTGCCCGCCGCCGGGCAGAAATCATCCGCCTGTGCAGCGGCGCGGCTCGCTATTGTGGGAGGCCCTAACGTCCAGTTCACCGACACCGTCGTCGAATGATTCAGGCCGCCGTTGAGCAGCAGATAGACGAAGCGAACCTCGCCTTCGGTCGAGCGGGTGTTGGCGAGAGCATAACCGTCGTTCAGCAGGAAGGCATCCAGCAGGCGCACCGGATTGGCGGTGATGGCGACCACATCGGAGTCGCGTCCGCCGGTCACGATGTCCGTCACCGTCAGGCGGAAGTAACGGAAAACCGCCGTGCCGGCGGCGGGCGGTGAAATCGCAAACTGCGGTCTCGCGGTGTTGGCGTTGAACAACGTCACAAAGGCGGGACTGGTGCTGCCGACAGCGGGGGCATCGACAAAATCGCCGGCCACCTGCTGCCACGAATACTGCAACCGTTCACTGCTGCTGACTTCATCGAGGCTGGCGCGGGCGGCGAGGCTGCCGCGGCCGTCCAGCGTGATGATGGCGCCCCCGGACGGTACATACAGGGCCTGGTCGGGGCCGGCGCTTGCCCGCGCGCGCGCGCCGCTGCGGTAGGTAACCACCAGACTGTCCGATCTTCTGAGGCCCTGAAGATCGGTGCCGGTCAGGGTCAGGTTGATTGTGCCGCTGGTGCCGCGCTGGACATTCACGATGCGGATGGTGGTGTTGGTGGCGTTGCGGTCCGAGAAAATGACGGGCGGCAGCGCCGGACTCTGGGTCCACTCCACATCCACCCGGCTGCCAGCCGGATCGGTGGCGCTGGCGCTGAGTCTTCTTTCCTCGCCCTCGTCAATCTCAATGTCCAATCCCGCCTCCACGTCCGGGGGAGTGGCGTCATGGACGAGGATGGTGTAGATACGGCTGACCCGGGTGGGGGCGTAGTCTGGATGTTCACCACCACAGCCGGTGGCGACATCAAAGGCGACGCAGAGGCCCTGACCTCCATAAGAAACAGCGGTATAGCGGATGTACAACGTGGTGGGTCTGTCCACATCCGGCATCGTCACGTCCGTCTGAGACCAGGTTGCAGGGTCGCCCGCGCTACGTGGAAAGGCAGCAAAGTCAGGGGAGGGTGTCGCCACTTGCGCATAGTTCGGGTGGTCGCTGGGCAACGGGAGGGCGAGGACGGCGTCATTTCTGTCCACCTGCTCCCATTCATGCCTCAGCAGCGTCCTCTCAAAGAACCCAAAAAACCCGGTGGCCACCCTCAAGCGCGCCACGGCCCTTTCGGACACCACAAAACTGTCATTGATGTAGCCGTAAGCACCGGTGTATCGGTCATAAACACCCCGGGCTGCCCGCGAAGCATTGAGTTTCACCTGCACCGTCCCCTGCACCGTGTCACTTTGCCTCGTCAGAGTGTTGGTAACGGTAAAGCGGAAATGCAGGAAGGTCGTCGTTGACGGCGCGGTGAAACGCGCGACAGGGGTGGCGGCGTCCGTCAGCACGACCACGCGGGGGTCGGCGGCGGCCAGCACGGCGGCGCCGGGGCTGTTCTCTTCAATCTGCACCCATTGGTACGCCAGGTCTTCCCGGGTGCCGGAAAGGTTGCGGCTGGCGCTGGCGTTCAGGATAACCGCAGCGTTCCGTGCGACGACATCGGGTATATCGAACGGACCGACCGTGGGCGGGCTGCCGTCGCGCACGGTGACGGTGGTGACGGTCGTGCCCACCAGCCCCTGGCTGTCGGTGGCGCGCAATTCCAGCGTGAAAGTGACTATCCCGGTCTGCGCCGGAATGTCGGGATACGTGAGGGTGGTGGTGGTCGTCGTCGGCGAGGCAATGGCGATGCTCAAGCCGCCGTTCGGGTCGGGTGCGATTTGCCGCCACAAATACCTCAGGTTCGGGTCGTTGTCCGGGTCAGACACCGTGCCGGTAATGGTCGCGCTCGTTTGTTCGAGCGCATCGGTGAGGCCGGCGGGCAGCGTGACCACCGGCACCTCGGTGTCATTGACGGTTACGACCGCGGTGGCGCTGGCGACGGTGGTGATGTAGCCATAGCGTCTCGCGGTGGCGGTAAAGACAAACCTGTACTCGGTGGGCTCATAAACATCCGGCGCGGTGAAGACGGCGGTGGCGCGGTCGGCGCCGCTCAGCTGCACACGGTCGCCGCCCGTCTGCACCCATTGATACGACACGATGGCGGGCGTCGCGCCCATGTCCCGCGCCGCCACGCCGGCCAGGGCGACACTTTGCCCCTGAGGGACGCTCTGCGGCGCGATGGGCGCGGTGGTGAAGGCGGACAGCGGGCGCTTGCGCACGGTGATGACGACGGGCGCGGAAAGGCTTCCCCGGCTCGCACTGATGAGGTCCGTCACCGTCAGCCGGAAGAAATACGCCTGTTCATCCGGCCCGAAAGACGGCGCGGTGAAACGCGTGGCGGCGGTGTCAATGGAAGTCAGCACATAGCCGGGGTCGCCGGGGGCCAGCACGGTGGCGCCGGGGGCGTTTGAATCCATCTGCTGCCACAGGAACGAAAGGCCCGCGGTCGTGTCGCCGCCCCGTGCGGAGCGGCTGTTGCCGCCGTCCAGCACCACCGCATCGCCGACAAACACCGTGCGGTCCATCCCCGGATCCACCACCGGCGGCGTGCCGTCGAGGACCAGCACCCGCAGCGAGTCGGTCGCCGTCAAACCGCCGGCATCGGTGACCGTCAGGGTTACGGTAAAGCTCCGGCTGGCGCCGGACGGAACGTCCGGCCAGATGACCTCGGTTACGGCGGCGGTTACGCTGTTGAACAGACTCTGCTCCGGCCCCCACTCAAAAGTCACCGGCAGCCCGTCCGGGTCGCTGCTGGCGGCGCCGGTCAGCATGGTTGCGGTGTTCTCGACGACCTCGGAGACGCCGGAAAACGCCGCCGCCACCGGCGGCTGCGCATCGCGCACGGAAATGGTGACTAAATCACTCGACGAGGCGCTCAGGCCGCCCCTGCCGGCGGTGGCGGTGAAGCGGAAAGTATAGGCGGCGGTCACGGCGACATTCGGCGCGGAGAAACTGGCGAGGGTGGTGTCGGCGCCGGTCAGTTGCACGGCGGCGTCGGAGTCGTCGGGCAGCGGGTTGCCGTCTGCGTCCGTCTGCGTCCACCGGTAGGTCAGGAAATCGCTGGTGTCGTCGCCGTCGGCGCGTGACGCCGTGGCCGGCAGCAGAATCGTGGCGGGCGCCAGTTCGCCGCCAACGACGACGCCCTCGGCGACCTCGCGGTCGGCGCCGGCATTGGCAATGGGCGCGGGCGGCGGCGCCACCGCATCACTGGAATTGATGACGCCGGTTTGCGACGCGACCGCGCCCAGGCGCCCGCCTCGCGGATTGAGGAGGACGACATTCCAGCCCTCGGCATTTTCATCCATGCCGTCGTCGAAAGTGGGCACGCCGACGATGACCGTGTGCGCGCCAGCCGCAATGGTCGCGGCGCCGGTGGGGAAGCCGCCGAGCGCAACGCCGTTGGCGTCGGCAAAGTCCTCCGCCGACACCGAATTATTGACGCCGGTGCCGGTGACGATCCAGTCCACTCCGACATTGCCGTCGGAAGCCTCCTCGGTTCTGCCGAGGCGGACGACGAATGTCAGGGTCGCGCCTTCGTCCACCCTCGGTTGGGCAAAGCCGACCGAGAGACTGCGGCCAACCGGATCCTCCAGCGTGACGGCGATGCCGTCGGTCGCGGCGCGCCGGGTCACGGTGTCCGTCACCGTCAGTTCAAAGTACAGCGTCGCCGCCGCCAGCGGCGCGCTGAAGGTCGTGGCGGCGGCGGCGGCAGTCGTCAGTTCGACACGGCTCGCATCGCCCGGGCTCAGCGCCGCACCGCTTGCGTCCGTCTGCCGCCACGAGTAGCTGAGCTGGCCGGCGCCGCTTTCGGCGCGCGCATCCAGGCTGGCGCCGCCGTCCAGCGTCACTTCTTCGCCGGTAATCAGCGTCTGGTCGTCGCCGGCGCGCGCGGTCGGGGCCGTGCTGTCGCGCACGACGACCCGCAGCGAGTCCGTCGCCGTCAGGCCGATGGAGTCGGATACTGTCAGCGTCAGCGTCAGGCCGCGAGTGGTCCCCGCGTCCACATTCGGCCACGTGACGCCGGTAGCGGCACTGGCGGTGTTGGCGAAAACGACAGCCGGCTCGCCCGGCGGCTGGCTCCACAGGAAAGTCACCGCGTCGCCGTCCGGGTCGGCGCCCGTGCCGGCGAGAGTCGCGGCGGCGCCCTCGACGGCGTCCGGAAAGTCACCGCCCGCCTGCACCGCCGGCGGCGCGGTGTCGCGGACGGTGACGGTGTGCACCGCGACCGCGCTGGAAGAACGGTAATCCTCCCTGCTCACGGTGGCGATGACACGGAAAACAACGGCAATCTGGCTGGTCACCGACGGCGCCGTGTAGCGGACGGTGATGTTGCCGTCGGCGGGAACCGCGCCGGCCGGATTGGCCACCGGGGCGTGGTTCGGGTCCGCCGGGGCAACCACGGTGTCCACAGTGGCGTTCACGACCTGCCGGATGTCATAACGCAAGGCGGCGTCCGCCGGCGTGCCGGTGGCGCGGCTTACCTGTACAGTGAATGTGGTCGCCGCTCCTTCTGAAACATTCGCGGTTTCGGGGACGTCGGCGACGACGGGCGCCGACAACGGCTGTTGGTCGGGCGTCACGATTTGGGACATTGTCAGGGCGGGATGGATGATGATCTGGCCGGCGCCGGCGCCAATCTCGACAGCGGTCAGGCGCACCGTCAGCATCTCGCCGGAGTCGTCCTCGCCGTCGTCGAGTATCCGCAGGCGAATTTGCGCGGTGGTCGTGCCCGCCGCAATCCTCGCTGCCCCCGTACTGGCGCCTTGATCCTCATAATCGCCCGGCCCCGCGCCGGAGACAGTGTAGGTCGCGGTGACCACACCTTGCGAGGGAAGAGACATCTGCACCTCGAATACCGCCGTGCGGCCTTCCGTAACCGGCGAGGCGGCGGGCAGGATGCCGATGACGGCCGGGTCGTTCGCCGGAATGTGGATGACCGCGCTGCGCGACGACTCGCGGATGACGACATTCTCGACCAGGCCGTACGTCAGTTCCTGGTTCGCGCCTGCCAGACTGTCCGCACTGGTGGCGGCGTCAATGCCCGACTCGCCGATTCCCTGTCCCGCCAGAAAAACGAGATCCGCGCGGAAAGTCTCCGCCGCCTCGTTCAGGCCGTCGTCCACGACGGCAAGAGGGACGGAGTTGGTAATGACCACGCGGCGGCGGGCGGCGCCAAAGTCCAGGCGCAAGCGCGCGGCGGTGGCCGGGATGAAGTCGGTGCCCGAAGTGGCGCTGTCCGCCACGGTGGTGACACCGAGAAAGAAATTGTCGCGCGTGATGGGCATGTCATCCGCCGGGCTGATGATGGCGGCGGCCAATGTCGCGGCCTGGCCGCCTTCGCCCGCCGTGACGAACTCCTGTTCCCAGCCGATAACAATCGGGTCGTTGTCCATAATCGTCACTTCGCTGGCGGCGGACTGCAAAGAGACGTGGCCGCCCGGCACCGTCGTGTCGGGCCCCGGCGTCGTTGCCAGCGAGAGTGTCAAACGTTCGGTGTTCTCGGGAATGGCGTCTTCGATGGCGGTCAGGGTGAAACAGTGGCGCATCTGCTCCTTGTTGAAAGGCCCGAGAGTCCGTCTGCTCAAACCGATGTCGGCGGCGACGGCAAGGCCGTTGATGTCGAAAACGGGGGTCACCGCCAAATAGACGTTTTTGTTTCTCCTGAAGTCCGCCAGCACCGGCGAGACCACACTGACACACGCCTGTGTGCTGGCGCCTTCGGTGAGCGTGTAATCACTCCGAAAGCCGAGGGTCATGCGGAAGTCGCTCTCGTTAATTCTCACGCTCGCCGCCTGCTGATTGCGTCTGTCGGTGCGGCTGACCACGCCGACCCTCTCATCCGGACGGGAATCTTCGCGCAGGGTCAGCGTGATGGTCTCGATCGACTCGGTCTCGTCGTCGTCCACGATGTTCAGTCTGAAGGTCCCGGTGGTCTGGAGCGGTTCAAAAACCGTCGTCAACACGCCGGTCGTGGCAATGGCAACCTCGGTGTTGGTGCCGGCGATGGCGGTGCCGGAAAGGTTGGCGCCCAGAATCAGACGGCCTTCCGACGGACGGCTCAGGGAGACCGCCACATCCACCGTGGCGCCGCCGCCGTCTTCCTCCACTGGATATTGCATCGTCCTCGAATCATTGGGGTCCGTGCCCATGAAATAGGTGATGGGATCGCTTGGCGCCACGGTGACCGTGTAGCGGAGAGCGCTGGCGGCGTTGACCACATTCCTGACATTGCTCAACTCCAGCGTCAATGTTTCGGGGCTTTCGTTGAGGGGGTCGTCCAGAACGGTGAAGGGCAGCCGCACGCTGGTTCTGCCGGGCCTCAATTCCAGCGTGCCGCCGATGTTGTTGCCCCTGATCTGAATCGTGACGCCGTTGGTCACGATGTCGGCCGGGATGATTTCAATTTCTTCCACTTCAAGCGGATTCACGCCGCTGAACAGAATCCGCCAGTTCGCCGTGACGTTGCCCATGGAGAACAGGGCGGTTTCAGGCACCGAGACGACAAACGGCACGATGGCGCCCTCGTTGAAGGTGCCGGTGCTGGGGAGCGGCGTGATGGCGGTCTGGCCGATGGCAATGGTGCCGGTCACGGCGATGGACAGCGAGGCGGGAGGGCGCACGATAATGGTCACCCAGTCCGTGTCCTCGCCCAGCGTAAAGACATCCCGGACGGTGACGCGAAAGTGGTGCGTTGTCTCGGTCGTGGGCACATCCAGAGTCACCCTTGCACCGCCCGCCCGCCCCCCCGGCACGAGGGTCGCTTCGACCAGCACGTTGCTGGCCGGGCTGGTCACCTCCTCCCACGTGTACTCAAGCCGGTCGGTATAATTGCCGCCGCGCGCATCGCGGCTGAGACCGGCGTCCAACGTGAACCGGTTCGGCGCGCCGCCCGTTGACGACACCGTAACCTGCTGGTCGAAGCCGGCATGAGCATCGGGCGGACTGGTGTCCCTGATGACAAACCGCACATCGTCCGTGCCGCTCAGACCGGCGTTGTCCGTGCCCGTCAGCCGCACGATTTGCGTCACCTGTCCTCCCGGAGCGGCCACCTCCGGCATCGTGAAGCCGCTCGTCGCCGCGGACGGCGAATGAATGGCAACACCGGCGAGGCCCGCGGGATTCGTTGCAAGCCGGCTCCATCTGAAAGTCGTCACCGTGTCGCCGTCCGGGTCAACGCCGATGCCGGTGAGGGAATGGCTCCTGCCTTCATAGGTATCGATCGTGACGGTGCCCACCGAGGGATTGCCCACGTGCACCACCGGCGGCTCCACGTCAACCACCTCGTAAAAAAGCGCTCGAACCTGCGTACTGATATGTCCGACCGTCCGTTGGCCGTCTTCTTCAAGAATCTCGAAAACAACCGCCGTACATCGAACAGTGATGTATTCTCTTACTGTCACATCCCGGCGCAGCCTCATGCAAGCCTGGTAGCGCGGGCCCATGCCGTCGGTCACATCGATAACAAACGGGCCGGACCATCTGACATCCGACGAGGTCACGGACCTGAACACCGGAACCAGTTGATTGCCGACGAAATCGTAACGCTCCAGGACCGACTGTTCGAAAACGCCGGAAAGCTTGTTTGGAGGGCCCTCACCCTGGGCGTATGCAAAGTCACAGCAGGCACTAATCCGATTGAGATCGCTGTCTTCCCACACGCCCTGCGACGCGCTGGTCTGAAGGACCATGGGACAGTCAATGGCGGCGGCGTCGGGGTCGGCTTCGGCGGCGGCGGCCTCGGCCCTGCATTCCGGGGTTGGCGCGGTGAATGTGGTAAAAACAGCCCGGCCATTATCCAGCAGGCCGTTCTCGCCGAGGACGCCTTCAGGTACTCTTCTTGCCTGGTGGTTGCTGAAGACATCCCTGTCAAGACCTAAGACCCTTCCGTCCGGATGGACGACTTCGTATTCGTTCCTGAGACATCCGCCAGCCGAAAGGGTACTGCGACACCGTCGGCTGTATCCGGGCGGCAGCTCATTCGGACCAAAAACAACACCATTGACACTGACAACATGCGAGTTGTTAGCCTCAGTGGTTTCGAGGCTTATTCGGGGCGCCCCAACATGCTCCGCCTTCACCTCCGCCGGCCACCCAATCACCGACACCAGAACCAGACCGGCCAACATCTGAAACAAACAGGTTGTGCCGACCAGCCCAAGCGCCACAATTCTCCTCTTTCCGGGCATTCGTACCATTATATAGCAAGGCAAAAAAAGCGGCCATTTCCCGGCGCCGCGTATAATCGCCCGATGAAGTGCATCCACGGAGAGGGCGGACCGGGCCGCCCGGCCAGCCCCTGCGTGGCGACCATCGGCGGATTCGACGCGCTGCATCTGGGGCATCAGGCGGTGATCAGGCGGCTGCGGCGGATGGCGGCGGCGCACGGCCTGCCGTCCACCGTGGTGTTGTTCGAGCCGCTGCCGTCGGAGTTTTTCGCGGGCGAGGCGAAGGCGCCGCCGAGGCTGTACCGGCTGCGCGAGCGCGCGCGCATCCTCGCCGGTCTCGGCGTGGACCAACTGGTGTGCCTGCGGTTTTCATCGGCCATCGCCGGGTTGCCGGCACGAACTTTCATCGAGCGGTTTCTGGTGCGGGGGCTGTCCGTGCGGGGGCTGGTCGTCGGCCACGATTTCTGTTTCGGCAGAAACCGCGACGGCGATTTCGCGACACTGCGGCAAAACCGCGCGCGTTACGGATTCGAGGTCGAGCAGGTCGCCGCGGTCCCGGAAGGCGGTGTGCGCGTCAGCAGCACCCGCATTCGGGAGGCGCTGCTGGCGGGCGATGTCGGCCTGGCCAACCGTCTGCTCGGGCGGCGTTTCGGCGTCGCCGGGCGCATCGTCGCCGGGCGCGGGCTGGGCGCGGAACTCGGTTTTCCGACCGCCAACATCGCCTGCGGACGGCGGCCGCCGCCGCTGGCCGGCGTGTTCGCGGTCGAAGTCGAGACCGACACCGGCGAAACGCGCGGCGGCGTCGCCAACGCCGGCTACCGGCCGACGGTGGAGGACGCCGGACAGCGGCGCTGGCGGCTCGAGGCGCACCTCTTCGACTTCAGCGGCGACCTCTACGGACGGCGCGTCGAGGTCCGCCCGCTTTTCAGGATACGCGACGAGAAAAAGTTTGCATCGCTGACGGAATTGAAGGAAAACATCGCGCACGACATCCTCGCCGCGCGCCGCTATTTCAACACCGGCGCGGCGCGGCAGGCCGCCGGCGCACACGTCTGAGGGCGGCGAACAACGAATCCGGCCATGGCAAACGATTACAAGGACACGCTCAACCTGCCGCAAACGACTTTCCCGATGCGCGCCAACCTCGCGCAGCGCGAGCCGCAAACGCTGGCGCGGTGGCAGGACATCGGCCTCTACCGGCGCTTGCGCGAGGCGCGCAAAACGCGCGACAAGTTCATCCTGCACGACGGGCCGCCTTACGCCAACGGCGACATTCACATCGGTCACGCCGTCAACAAGATTCTGAAGGACATTGTTGTCAAGAGCAAATTGCTGGACGGCTTTGATGCGCCTTATGTTCCGGGTTGGGATTGCCACGGCCTGCCGATTGAACACCGGGTCGAGAAGGAGCTTGGCAAGCCCGCCGACGAGACCGGCGCGGCGCGCTTCAGAAAAAGATGCCGCGAGTACGCCGACGCGCAGATGCAGCGGCAGCGGCGGGATTTCATCCGCCTCGGCGTGCTCGGCGACTGGCAGCGGCCTTATCTGAGCATGGATTTTCAGTGCGAGGCCGACATTCTGAGAACGCTCGGCGCGCTGATGCAAAAGGGCTATCTGCGGCGCGGCGAAAAGCCGGTTTACTGGTGCCTGGAATGTGGCTCGGCGCTGGCCGAGGCGGAAGTCGAGTACCGCGACAAGACCTCGCGCGCGGTGGACGTGCTGTTCGCCGTCGCCGACGGCGAAGACCTGCGCCGCCGGCTCGGCGGCGCGGCGGGCGAAGCCCGGGGTGTCGCGATCTGGACGACGACGCCGTGGACCTTGCCGGCCAACCACGCCGTGGCGCTGCACCCGGACCTCGATTACGTGCTGCTGGACGGCGACGGCGGCGGCCTGGTCGTCGCCGAAAGCCTGGCCGAAATGTGCGCCGCGCGCTACGGCCTGCAAGCGCCAACGGCGGCGGCGCGGCGCTTCAAGGGCGCCGTGCTGGAGGGACTGAAACTGCGCCATCCGCTGACGGCGCGCGACGTGCCCGTGGTGTCCGGCGAACACGTGACGCTGGAGGCCGGCACCGGCGCCGTGCACATCGCGCCGGCCCACGGCCTCGACGACCATCTGCTCGGCCTGCGCTATCAACTGCCGTCCGACACGCCGGTCGGCGGCGACGGCAAATTCAGCGCGGCGGCGGACTCGCTTGCAGGCAAACACATCCGCAAGGCCGACGGCGACATCGTCGCCGCGCTGGCGCGGCGCGGCACATTGCTGCACGCCGAAGACCACCGCCACAGTTATCCGCACTGCTGGCGCCACAAGACGCCGGTGATTTCGCGCGCGACGCCGCAATGGTTTATCGTCATGGACCATCAAGACCTGCTGCAACGCACGTTGACGGCGTGCGCCGGTGTCCGGTGGGCGCCGGCGTGGGGCCGGGCGCGCATGGAGGGCATGCTGCAATCGCGCCCCGACTGGTGCGTCTCGCGCCAGCGCCACTGGGGCGTGCCGATTGCGCTGTTCGTCGGCAAAAAGGACGGCAAGCCGCATCCGCGCACGTCCGAATTGATAGAGCAGGTCGCGCGCCGCGTCGAAAAGGCGGGCGTCGAGGCCTGGTTTGAACTCGACGCGCGCACGTTGCTGGGCGACGAGGCGCGCGATTACGACAAGGTCACCGACACGCTCGACGTGTGGTTCGACTCCGGCGTCACCCACGCCTGCGTGCTCGACCGGCGCGATGAACTGGAATGCCCCGCCGACCTCTATCTGGAAGGCTCCGACCAGCACCGCGGCTGGTTCCAGTCCTCGCTGATTACATCGCTGGCCTACCGCGGCGGCGCCCCGTACCGGGGCGTGCTGACGCACGGCTTCGTCGTCGATGCCGCCGGGCAGAAGATGTCGAAGTCGAAAGGCAACGTGGTCGCGCCGCAGCAGGTCATCGAGCGTTTCGGCGCCGACGTGCTGCGGCTGTGGGTCGCGGCGACCGACTTCAGCGGCGAGATGGCGATTTCCGACGAGATTCTGAAGCGCATCACCGACGCCTACCGCCGCATCCGCAACACCGCGCGCTTTCTGCTCGCCAACCTGCACGGTTTCGAGCCGGCACACCACGGCCTGCCGGCGGCGCGGCTGCTGGCGCTCGACCGCTGGGCGGTGGCGGCGGCGGCGCGCTTGCAGCGCGACATCGAAAACGACTACCGCGAGTACGCGTTCCACCGGATTGTCCACCGGATTCACAATTTCTGCTCGACTGAAATGGGCGGATTTTACCTCGACATTATCAAGGACCGGCTGTACACCACCGCCGCCGACGGCGTGCCGAGACGCTCGGCGCAGACCGCCATGCACCACATCGCGCTGGCGCTGGTGAGATGGATCGCGCCCATCCTGAGTTTCACCGCCGAGGAAATCCACCGGGCGCTGCCCGGCGAACGGCGGGAGTCGGTTTTGCTGTGCGAGTGGCACACGGAGTTGTTCGACCTGGACGACCGCGACGCGCTTTCGATGGACGAGTGGCGGCGCATCATCGAGATACGCGGCGCCGTCGCCGGCGTGCTCGAGGAATTGCGGCGCGACGACAAGATCGGCTCGTCGCTCGACGCCGAAGTCGAGATTTTTTGCGACGGCGACGACCGCCGCGTGCTGGAGGAATTGCGCGAAGAACTGCGGTTCGTTCTCATCACGTCAAAGGCCGCCGTGCGGCCGCTGGCCGCAAGCCCCGCCGACGCCGCCGGCATCAGCGCGGCGCTGAAACTGCGCGTCATCAACAGCACCGGCATGAAATGCCGGCGCTGCTGGCACCGCCGCGGCGAAGTCGGCGACGGGCGCGATCTCTGCGACCGCTGCGTGTCCAACGTCGAGGGCGGCGGCGAGGTGCGGCGCTATGCGTAACTGGATCGGGCTGGCGTTTGCGCTGGTGGTCGTGGACCAGCTGACCAAGTTCGCCGCCGTGCGCTGGCTGGTGCTGCACACGCCCGAGCCGCTGCTGCCTTCGTTCAACCTGACGCTGGTCTATAACAGCGGCGCCGCGTTCAGCCTGCTGAGCGACGCCGGCGGCTGGCAGCGCTGGTTTTTTATCGCCGCCGCCGTCGCGGTGTCGGCGCTTTTGTGGTCGTGGCTGGCGCGGCTAGGCCCCGGCGAGAAAACCGCCGCCGCCGGGCTTTCGCTGATTCTGGGCGGCGCCGTCGGCAACGCGCTCGACCGCCTGTTTCGCGGCCATGTCGTGGATTTTCTCGACCTGTATTACCGGCACTATCACTGGCCCGCGTTCAATGTCGCCGACGCCTGCATCACCCTCGGCGCGTTGGTGATTGTGTGCGTCGCGGTGGCCGGCAAGGAGACTGAAGATGGAAGTACTACTGGCTAATCCGCGCGGTTTCTGCGCCGGCGTTGACCGCGCAATCGAAATCGTCGAGCGCGCGCTCGACACGCTCGGGCCGCCGATTTACGTCCGCCACGAGGTCGTGCACAACCGCTTCGTCGTCGAGGCGCTGCGCCGCAAGGGCGCGGTTTTTGTCGAAGAACTCGATGACGTTCCCGACGACACCATCGTCATTTTCAGCGCCCACGGCGTGTCCGGCGCCGTGCGCGAAGAGGCGCGGCGGCGCGGGCTGAAAGTGCTCGACGCGACCTGCCCGCTGGTCACCAAGGTGCATCTTGAGGTCGTCAGGAACAGCCGCGAGGGGCTGGAGACCATCCTCGTCGGCCACCGCGGACACCCGGAAGTGGCGGGCACGATGGGGCAGTGCGACAACCGCGACGGCGGCATCCATCTAGTCGAGACGGTCGCCGACGCCGGCGCCTTGCGGGTCAGCGACCCCCGGCGGCTGGCTTTCGTCACCCAGACCACGTTGTCGGTGGACGACACCGCCGACATCGTCGCGGTTCTCAAAAAACGTTTCCCGGACATCCGCCACCCGCGCAGGGACGACATCTGCTACGCCACGCAAAACCGCCAGAACGCGGTCAAAAAACTGGTCGAGACCTGCGACCTGGTTCTGATTGTCGGCTCGCGCAACAGTTCCAACTCCAACCGGCTGCTCGAAATCGCGCTGAAACGCGGAATCGAGGCGCACCTGATTGACGGCCCCGACGAAATCAAGCGGCGGTGGCTCGACGGCAAACACCGCATCGGCCTGTCGGCGGGCGCGTCGGCGCCGGAAACGCTGGTGCAGGCGGTCGTCACCGAGCTGAAAAAACACGGCGCGCACCAGGTCGGCGAAGTCGCCGGCATTGAGGAAACCGTGACTTTCCCGCTGCCGAAAGAACTGCGCGGCAACGGCGATTTGGCTGAATAAAATCTGAACCCGGTTGTTCTCCTACTCTTCGAGAGCAGGAAAGACATCGTCCGGGCGAATCAGTTGCTTCAACTCTACGGCAATCATGGTCCTGAGGGGTTCATCATCCGGCCAACCGCGAATCTCGGAATGCGATGGATCTCCGTCTTCCGGGACATGCTCCACATCAAGAGCGGCAGGAATCTCCCTCACTGCACCCACCTGGAGAACAGCAAAACGGCCATCCTTCTTAAGGGTGAAATTGCCTGCACAAATGTCTTTGCGTATCCGGCGAATACGGGCTTCGCGGCCTCCTGAAAAACGCTCCAGCCAGCGGACCGAAACACCGCGCTCGTTCTCTCTTGGAAGAAAAGCTTCCTCATAAATCTCATCTCCGTCGCACCTCGCAGGACTGCAATATCGGGCAACGTGATTGTCGCGGGGAATGTATTTTACCGGGTCGGTCATCCATCCAGACCGCGTGCGCGCAAAGCCCGCATGACATCAGACCGACATCCATGCCCATACATTCGTTCGGGGTTACCCGGTTCTGTACCCGGCAGAATGGCGGCATAGATTATCCGGTCATCCGGGAAAAATCTCAGTTTGAGATAGCGGCCGTCTTCGAATTTCCAGCTTGCACCGAGAATTCCATCAGGAGAGACAGCGAGAGCAGGCTCCCCGAACCCGCCAAACAAGCAAATGAATTCCGCGTAATTCAGAACCGGGTCCAAACAAAGCGGCTTGTCGCCTTCCTCCATATCTTTCTCGCAGAATTTCAGAACTTGCAGTCGCTCCGCCGACTTGCGCATACCAGCCATTGCCAGCAATTTCGAGACGTCTTCTATTGCGGCCGCGCTATTCAATGCCTGTTCGAAATCAAAAATCCCGGCCGGCTCTGTATAAGCGGCCCCTCTCCCCTGACCCTTTGAAAAACCGGACTCCGTGGCAGTGGCTTGCCCCGCATGCCCTGGGACAGTCTTGTAGAGATACAAAGACCCCAGGGACTCGAAAAAACCCGCCCCCCGGCTGCGGTCAGGCGCTTCCGTTCCGACATCGCCGTCCCAAAATCTTTCGGTGCGATCGGGATGGGTGTCGAGGCTTACAGATGTCATTTGCCTGCGTCTCCAAAGTAACACCCGGCGATTCCTTCCATCTTCTTGCGCTTTTCAGGCCAGAGTTCGATTTTGCTCCGCGCCTGTGCAGAATCCAGGACGTCAAAGTGAAAATTGAATGTGGCCTGTATTCCTCTTTCGTGCCCCTGCTCTGCTCTACGGGTGACCGCCGCGATGGTCAAGGTACACTGGCCGTCATCCCCGGGAGGCTGTAGCGTCAGACTCGTCAGATTCGCAGGACAGGCTTCCTTCCGGGCAATCGAATGCTTGTCCATGAACTGCCGACTCAGCCATTCTTCCGGGGAATCGACCGGAAACCAGAAAGCCCAGTTCAATCCCACCGCCCGGTAGGGAATATGAGGCAACTCCTGAATATACCGACCGGCGGCTTGATAAATAGACTCCCCGGCCAGCGGGTCACTGACCTTTTTCTGCACGACGCAGCGGTCAGAATCAAGGGTCCAGACAATGCCGTTTGCAAAAGCAACCCGCGAGAAAGCCGGTGTTGTCAACGCCTCTCGCACTTCCACATTCCTGTCCACAAAGCCGTTGTTTTTAAGAAAGTCAGGATTCAGTAACGATGGGTTATGCTGCTGTGCGACCAGCACCACAGAAACATCCTGCAACATCAGATGAGCAGGGAGACTCATCACACTCTGCACCAGACGCAGGGGAGCCACGCCGTGGGCCGCTTCGTTTCGGCCAGGTCAAGGGGGCGGCCTGTCATTCCGGTATTCTATATCAACAGAAACCACCCGCAAGTAAGGGCGGAGAGGCTCATCAGCCGGCGATTTGGCTTGACGCCCGGCAAGTCATACAATGCCGGGCGACACACACCGGGGCCGTAGCTCAGTTGGGAGAGCGCGACATTCGCATTGTCGAGGTCAGGGGTTCAAATCCCCTCGGCTCCACCAGAATTCTCCGGCGCGGCGCTACCGGCCGATGCCGTGCTTTTCCAGTATCTGCTGCATCCCGGGGTCGGCTTCGTGGATGGCCGGGTCGAACGGAACGGGAGCCCGGTCGAAACGATCCGATTCTTTCCAGCCGCTGAACAGACACTGGTAATGCCTGTAACTCAAGTCGTCCTCCGCGCACTCTTCCCACAAATAAAAACCGGGAAGCCGGATTGGCTTCTTCTTCCCAAAGCACAACGGCCTCCAGACTCCGTAGCGGCAATGCAGCCATTCCCATATCCGCCGCAACTTTTCGATGACCAACCCGATTCGCGGCATTTGCGGGTGGCAGCAATGAATACCGATGTAGCGGTTTCCCCTGTGTCTGAAGATGTGTTTTGGATAGGTCCTGGTATCCGGATGGACATCGGGCGGTGTTTTATAGCGGACATTGAAATCGCCGACTCTCACAAGACGGTCGCCGGCCACGGTGATGCTCGGAACCGGAGTCTCGGACACCACCAATGACGAGACCCTGCCGCTCAGGCGGTCCTTCAGAACATCGAACAGCGGCTGCGCAGTGCCGTTGACCAGGTATTCATCCACGTCAAAATTCAGGTAATGCGCCGAGCGTTCACCGAAAATGCGGGGGCAATGGTTCAGCGCACCGAATTGGCAGGGTTGGTTGGCGTGATTTCCGTAGGGAAACGGCCAGTCAATCAGGACCGTTTCCAGCCCCGCGTCCAGACCGGCCAGAAGGTCCGGCAACGCATCGGCGTCGGCGGAGCCGTTGTCGTATATCACGACACGCTTGACCCCATGCACGCGGTGATAGTACAGGCACCAGTCGCGTATCCACTCCGGCGGGTTGTCTTTTTGCAACGTGTACAGCGTCATCCCGACGGGCGGCAGAGCCGCCAGCAGGTTCGGCGGCACCATCGCCCGCTGTTCAAACAACTTCCACCGGAACACCAATTCCAGCGGCTCGTCCGAAGCCAGCAGATCTTCATCGGCCTGGATTTCCAGAATATGCAAATCCGACGGGTAGCCCAGCCCGAGTTTTCGGGAATGCAGCTGGTTGTAGCGGTAACGCAGCCGCCGGTCGCCGCAGTAGATGCGCAGCGGCAGCACACGGGCGGCGAGATTGCGCAGCTCCGGGCCCAGGGCGATGATTTTCCGTCGGTCGTGGCTGCGGAATACATCGTAGAATAAAGTATCCAGGTCAAACGACGGGTTGCGCGGCTTGATGTCCCCGGGAGACTGCCTGACGTCCCTCTGCAACTCCAGATGCGCGGGAAGTTTCAACGGGCGCGGGCGATAGACAACGGGCCTGGACGGAAAAGAAGACATGAATCGAATATCGGATTATACAAAATAAGGTGGTGCATGCATCATGCTGAGTATGTCAAATCTTGAACAAGCACGCGAGGCGGTTCGCGGCGGCGGCGTCATCGCCTATCCGACCGAGGCGGTCTATGGACTCGGCTGCGACCCGCTCGATGAGCAGGCGGTGGCGCACCTGAAGGCGCTGAAAGAACGCCCCGCCAACAAGGGCTTTGTCCTCGTCGCCAACCACTTCTCGCAACTCGCGCCGTTTTGCGGCGTCATCGGCAACACGGCGTGGCAGCGCGTCCGCCAGACCTGGCCCGGCCCGCATACGTGGGTTTTCCCGCGCACGTTGACGTGCCCGCCCTGGCTGCACGACCGCTCCGCCGGGATCGCGGTGCGGGTGAGCGCACATCCGGTCGTGGCGGCGCTTTGCGATTTGTGCAACTGCGCGCTGGTCTCGACCAGCGCCAATCTCAGCGGCGAGCCGCCGCTGCGCACGGCGCGGGAAGTGGAAAAACAGTTCGGCGAGCGGCTCGACTGCATCGTCGCCGGAGACCTCGGCGGCGGCGGCGCGCCGACGCCCATTCGCGACGCCGCCAGCGGGCGTCTGATTCGACAGGCCGCGGCCGGGCAAGACGCGGACGGGTCATGAAAACCAAACAAGTCCTTTCCTACCTGTCCGGCCTGCAGGAAAAAATCTGCGACGCGGTGCAGCAGGCGGACGGCAAGGCGCGCTTCGCCAACGACATCTGGCGGCGGCGCGGCGGCGGCGGCGGCGACAGCCGCATCCTCACCGACGGCGACGTGTTCGAGAAGGCCGGCGTCAACTTCTCGCATATCCACGGCGACCGCCTGCCGCCGGCGGCGACGGCGGCGCACCCGCAGTCCGGCGCTTTCGAGGCGGCGGGCGTGTCGCTGGTGCTTCACCCGTGCAATCCCTATGTGCCGACGGTGCACTGCAACGTGCGCTTCTTCTCGCTGGCGTCGCCGGACGGCGAAACGCGGTGGTGGTTCGGCGGCGGCTACGATCTGACGCCGTGCTACCCGTTCGCCGAGGACGTGGTGGCGTGGCACCGCGCCGCGAGCCGCGCCTGCGAGCCGTTCGGCGACGACGTTTATCCGCGCTTCAAACGCTGGTGCGACGAATATTTCTATCTGGAGCACCGCGGCGAGACGCGCGGCGTCGGCGGCTTGTTCTTCGACGATCTCAACGAGTGGGGGTTCGAGCGGTGCTTTGCTTTCACCCGGAGCATCGGCGACAGTTTCATCGGCGCCTACCTGCCGATTGCCGAGCGCCGCCGCGACACGCCCTTCGGACGGCGCCAGCGCGACTTCCAGCTGTACCGCCGGGGACGTTATGTCGAGTTCAACCTGGTGTACGACCGCGGCACGCTGTTCGGCCTGCAATCCGGCGGCCGCGCCGAATCCATTCTGATGTCGCTGCCGCCGCGCGTGGAATGGCGTTACGACTGGAAGCCGGACGCCGGAAGCCCGGAGGAAAAACTCCACCTGGACTATCTGAAACCCAGAGACTGGCTTACCATAGAAGCACCATGACCGGCCACCGCCTCGAGACCCGGCTGCGCAGAATGCGCCGCGATGACTTCAGCCGCCGGCTGATGCGCGAAACCGCGCTCGGCTGCGGCGACCTGATTCAGCCGCTCTTCCTCCTCGACGGCGCGCGGGCGCGCCGGCCCGTCGCGTCCATGCCGGGCGTCGAATGCATCTCGCTCGACCTGCTGGCGGCCGAGGCCGAGACGCTGCTCGGCCTCGGCGTGCCGGCGGTGGCACTGTTTCCGGTCGTGGACGCCGGCCTGAAAAGCGCGCGCGCCGGGGAAGCCTGGCGCGACGACGGCCTGGTGCAGCGCGCGGTGCGCGAATTGAAACGGCGCTCGCCCGAACTCGGCGTCATCACCGATGTCGCGCTCGATCCCTACACGTCGCACGGCCACGACGGCGTCACCGATGAAACCGGCTATGTGATGAACGATGAAACGGTCGCGATACTGGTGCAGCAGGCGCTGTCCCATGCCGCCGCCGGCGCCGACATCGTCGCGCCGTCCGACATGATGGACGGGCGCGTCGGCGCAATCCGCGGCGCATTGGAAGACAACGGCCACACCACGACCCGCATCCTCGCCTATTCGGCGAAATACGCCTCCGCGTTTTACGGGCCGTTCCGCGACGCCGTCGGCTCAGGCGCCGCCGTCGGCTCAGGCGGCAAGGACACCTACCAGATGGACTGCGCCAACAGCGACGAGGCGCTGGCGGAAGTCGCGCTCGATCTCGACGAGGGCGCCGACATCGTCCTGGTCAAACCGGCGCTGCCCTGCCTCGACGTCATACGCCGCGTCAAGGATGAATTCCGCGCGCCGACTTTCGCCTACCAGGTCAGCGGCGAGTACGCGATGCTGAAAGCCGCCGCCGGCAACGGCTGGCTGCCGGAACGCGCCTGCGTGCTGGAGGCGCTGACCGCCATCCGGCGCGCCGGCGCCGACGCCATCGTCACGTACTACGCGAAGACCGCCGCGACATGGCTGCGCGAAGGCGCGTGAGCGCGCAGGCCCGGGACCGCTACGCGCTCATCGGCTGCCCGGTCGGGCACAGCATCTCTCCGCAAATCCACGCGCGCTTCGCCGCGCAGACCGGCGAAGCCGTTTGCTATGAATTGCTCGAAGCGCCGCGCGACGGCTTCGCCGACGCGGTCGAACGGTTTGCCGCCGGCGGCGGCAGGGGGCTGAACGTAACGCTGCCTTTCAAGCACCAAGCGTACCGGCTGGCGGACGAGGTCAGCGCGCGGGCGCAGGCGGCGGGCGCGGTCAATACGCTGGTGCTGCGCCCGGGGCGCGAAATCCTCGGCGACAACACCGACGGCGCCGGCTTCATCCGCGATCTGCGCGTCCATTGCAAACTGGAGCCGCAAGGGCGCGACATTCTGCTGCTCGGCGCCGGCGGCGCGGCGCGCGGCATTGTTCCGCCGCTGATGGAAAGCGGCGCCGCGTCGCTGGTCATCGCCAACCGCGACCCCGAACGCGCGCGCGCACTCCAACGCCTGTTTGGCGCGCTCGGCGACGTGACGGTGTGCACACTGGACGAACTCGGCGGACGCCGCTTCGACGGCATCGTCAACGCGACCTCGGCCAGTCTCGCCGGTGCGGTGCCGGCGCTGCCCGAATCGGTCGAGGCCGGTTGGGGCTACGACCTCGCCTACGCCGCGAGCGGCGCCACCGCCTTCGTCCGCTGGCTGCGCGAGCGCGGCGTCGAGCGCGCCTTCGACGGACTCGGCATGCTGGTCGAACAGGCCGCCGAATCCTTCCTGCTGTGGCGCGGCGTCAGACCGGCAACCGCCGCCGTCCTCCGGGAACTGCGCGAATAAAAGGCCGCGCCCCCTGCCCGGGAGCGCGGCCTTGTCCGAAGGGCTGCGGCGCCCTTGCGGTCAGCGTGTGCCGGCCTTAACCGACGAGGCCGACATTGACATGGCCGCTGCTGCCGGAAAATGCGCCCATCCCGGCGGCAACACCAACACCCACACCGACCGCTGTCCCCACCACCAGAACAGCAGCGGCACTGAGAGCAACGGTGATTGCCACACCTGCGGCGACGGCGGCGACAGTGGCCCCAGTGATGGCTCCAGTTGCACTCGAAACAGATAGCGCGCCAAACCCGAACGCAACGCCGAGCCCGCCAAAAATGCCTGCAAGAGTCCCAAAAATGACGACGCCCTCACCTCCGGATATTCCTTCCAGGGACGAATCGCTCATGCCGCGCATCGCCTTATCCCATGACTCAAATTCCGGCACCACGATGTTCATTTCATCGGCGGTGTTCTGTACATAGACAGCGTTGAAACCCTCGAATAACTCAACCACCCTCTTCGCCTCAGCCCGCGCTTCCGGGCTCGCGTCCGGATTGGTCAAATCCCGGCCAATACGGATGGCTGCGATTTCATTCAGATACGGAATATGGACACTAGGGGGGAACCCCGGTTTCGGCTCGGATGGCAGTGCCACTACTTTTTTTACTATTACCGTTTCGTTCGTTTCCATTAGAGACCTCTCTTGGTTGCATTCTTGCTGTTGATTTGTCCTCTTCCTGCAAGAGAGAACAGCCTTGTAGTCAACATGTCCATATTAAGCCACAATTTGCCGGAAATAAACCATGACAAAGGTTTCTGAACGCCCACCCACAAAAGGCCGCGAATTCCTGTGTTTGCCGCTGTTCTATGCCGCCGCGCCGCGCCCGGTCAAGTCTCCGGCGCCGATTGGTGGGCGTTTTTCAGATTGACGTAGCTTTGCGCCGAGTAGAGCAGAAACTCCCGCTCCTCGTCGGTCAGTTCGCGGACTTTTCTGGCCGGGTTGCCGAGCCACAGAAAGCCGCCCTCGATTTTCCTGCCCGGCGACACCAGACTGTTGGCGGCTAACATCGCGCCCGTGCAGACCACGGCGCCATCGAGCACGGTCGAGCCCATGCCGACCAGGCAGGCGTCCTCGATGGTGCAGGCGTGCAGGATGACGTTGTGGCCGACGGTCACGCCGCTGCCGATTCGCATCCGGGAACTGCGCGAATAAAAGGCCGCGCCCCCTGCCCGGGAGCGCGGCCTTATCCGAAGGGCTGCGGCGCCCTTGCGGTCAGCGTGTGCCGACCTTAACCGACGAGGCCGACACCAACATCGCTACCGCCGCCGGCGCCGCCGCCGAAAGCGCCTGTCGCGGCGGCAATACCGACGCCAATGCTGGTGCCTACGACTGCCGCCCCCGCAAGACCGGTGCCAACGACCAGAGCGCATGCCGCAAGGCCCGCCGCGACGGCGCCAATAGTGGCAAACGTCGCGGATGCGGCTGTCCCCCCGACCATAATAGAGCCAACGCCAAGCGACACACCAATAGAGCCTATCGCTAGACCAACAGCTGAGCTCAGAAAAGCAAACACAATATCGCCCCCGGACAACTGGCTCAGTTGTGCCTCGGTCAAGCGTTGTATCTCCACATCCAGTTCCGGAAATTCCGGCACCACGATGTTCATTTCATCGGCGGTGTTCTGTTGATAGACGACTTCAAACTTCTCGAATGAAGCCAGTTGCTTCTCCACCTCGGCCCGTTTTTCCGGGGCGGTGTCCGGATGGACCAGACTCCGGCCGACAAAGACGGCCGCGATTTCATTAGTCAGCGGGAGAGATATCCGAGGCTTGGTCTGTAAGCCCCCCCCCCCGGAGGGTCGTTCATTTGCTTGTGTGTTCATTTTTTACCCCATTAATACGTTGTTGAAATGCCTGTGGCACCGTTACTACTCTACTACAACACAAAATCAACCGAATGGAAAGCATGACACAGGTTGCTGAACGCCCCCACACAAAAGGCCGCGAATTCCTGTGTTTGCCGCTGTTCTATGCCGCCGCGCCGCGCCCGGTCAAGCCTCCGGCGACGATTGGTGGGCGTTTTTCAGATTGACGTAGCTTTGCGCCGAGTAGAGCAGGAATTCCCGTTCCTCGTCGGTCAGTTCGCGGACTTTTCTGGCCGGGTTGCCGAGCCACAGAAAGCCGCCCTCGATTGTCTTGCCCGGCGACACCAGGCTGTTGGCGGCCAGCATCGCGCCCGTGCAGACCACGGCGCCATCGAGCACGGTCGAGCCCATGCCGACCAGGCAGGCGTCCTCGATGGTGCAGGCGTGCAGGATGACGTTGTGGCCGACGGTCACGCCGCTGCCGATTCGCATCCGGGAACTGCGCGAATAAAAGGCCGCGCCCCCTGCCCGGGAGCGCGGCCTTATCCGAAGGGCTGCGGCGCCCTTGCGGTCAGCGTGTGCCGGCCTTAACTGGCCAGGCCGATACCGACATCGCCGCCGCCGCCGCCGCCGCCGAAAGCGCCTGCCGCGGCGGCAATACCGACGCCAATGGCGGAGCCTACGACTGCCGTCGCCGCAAGACTGGCGCCAACGACCAGAGCGCTTGCCGCAAGGCCCGCCGCGATAGCGCTGGCAGTGGCGATGCCGCCGGTTGCTATCACCCCCACGCCTGCGACAGTAGTCGTTACGGCCGCAAACGAACCAACCCCCAGGGCACTGCCTATTGTCGCAAAGAAGCCTCCAATAGCCCCGACTACAACAAAAAATTCACCTCCGGCTATTTGCTCCAGTTCTTCCTTGGTCATGCGTACCATCTCTGCGTCATATTCCGGAAAGTACGGCACCACGATGTTCATTTCATCGGCGGTGTTCTGTTGATAGACGACTTCAAACTTCTCGAATGAAGCCAGTTGCTCCTCCACCTTGGCCCGTTTTTCCGGGGTGGTGTCCGGATGGGTCAGACTCCGGCCGACAAAGACGGCCGCGATTTCATTACTCAGCGGGAGAGAAACTCTGGGCTTGGTCTGTAACCCCCCCCCCCCCCCCCCCCCGGAGGGTCGTTCATTTGCTTGTGTGTTCATTTTTTACCTCATTAATACGTTGTTGAGATGCCTGCGGCACCGTTGTGACTCTACTACAACACAAAATCAACCGAATGGAAAGCATGACAAAGGTTGCTGAACGCCCGCCCACAAAAGGCCGCGAATTCCTGTGTTTGCCGCTGTTCTATGCCGCCGCGCCGCGCCCGGTCAAGCCTCCGGCGACGATTGGTGGGCGTTTTTCAGATTGACGTAGCTTTGCGCCGAGTAGAGCAGGAATTCCCGCTCCTCGTCGGTCAGTTCGCGGACTTTTCTGGCCGGGTTGCCGAGCCACAGAAAGCCGCCCTCGATTGTCTTGCCCGGCGACACCAGGCTGTTGGCGGCCAGCATCGCGCCCGTGCAGACCACGGCGCCATCGAGCACGGTCGAGCCCATGCCGACCAGGCAGGCGTCCTCGATGGTGCAGGCGTGCAGGATGACGTTGTGGCCGACGGTCACGCCGTTGCCGATTCGCAATGGATGGCCGCCCGGCACAAACCGGCTGTCTCCGGTGACGTGCAGGATGGAGCCGTCCTGAATGTTGCTGCGCTCGCCGATGCGAATGGGGATCAGGTCGCCGCGCACGACGCTCATCGGCCAGATCGAACTGTCGGCGCCGACGGCGACATCGCCGATGACCCGCGCGGCCTCATCAACGAAGGCCGTCGGGTGGATGCGCGGCGAGTGATTCTGAAATTTCCTGATGTTCATTGAAAATCCCCGGCGGGCGGGCAGCGCAGTATAACAAAGGCGGTCTTTCGTCGGCCAGACGGGGCGTTTCGTCGGGTCGGCGGCCAGCCGCGGCGGCGCCGGGGTTAACAAACGGGCATGATTTTTTGTCCGCACGCCGCCTGCGAGCGCGGCGCCGGCTTTACGCTGGTCGAACTGCTGTCCGCGCTGACGCTCGGCGCGCTGCTGATTGCCGCGCTGCTGAAATTGCAGCACAACATGCAATCGGCGCACAACGCCGCCGAAAACCGCTCCGCCGTCGCGCAGAAGTTGATCGTGGCGCGGCGCGCGCTCGCGGACTCCGTCGCCGGCATCATGCCGGCGTGCGCCGGCAAGGCGCGGCATTTTAATCTGATGACCGCCGCCGCTTCCGCGCCGTTCTGGCTCAAGCCGTTTGAAAGCACCCTGCGCGTCGTCGGCGCCGATGACCCGCCAGACGGCCTCAAAGCGGTCGGCCGGCGCGCCGGCGAGCGCCGCGCGCAAAGCGACGTGCTGATCGTCCGCGCCGCCGCGCTGCCGGCCGTCAGCGTGAGCGGCCACGCCACCGCCACGCGCGCCTTTGTCGTCTCCGACACGGCGGGCTTCAAGCCGGGCGATGTCGCGCTGGTTTGCGACGAACACGCCGCGGTGCTGTTCCAGGTGACCGATGTCGGCGCACACTCGCTCGGTTATGCCGGCGGCGCGGCGCGGCCCGGCAACTGTCCCGGCGCTTTCGCGGCGGGCGGCTGCGCGCGGGATTACCGTTTCAGCGGCAACGCCGTCGGCGCGCGCTACACCGCGTCGGTCTTTTATGTCGGCGTCGGCAAATCCGGCGACGGGTTCTCGCTGTACCGGCAGCGGCCCGTCGTCGTCCGCTCCGGCGCCACGCGCCGTCTGAGGCTGAGCACCGAGGAAATCATCACCGGCGTGCGCCGAATCGACGCCGACGTCGTGGTGCGGCAAGGCGGGCGTCTGCGTTATGCGAAGGCCGGCGGCGGCGATTCATTCTTCGCGCTGGCGGTCGAGGCCGTCGTCAGCGGACACAACGACCCGGGCGGCGGCGAGCGCCATGCGTTTGCAATCACACGGTAGGCCGCGCCGGGCGCAGGGCGGCGGCATCCTGCCCATCGTGCTGGTGCTGCTGTCGCTGACCGCGCTGATGGCCGCCGCCGGGCTGGATCGCTCCGCCGGCCAGCAGCTGCTGGCAAGCGGCGCCGACCAGCGCGGACGGCTTCACGAGGCGGCGATGACGGTGCTGTCCGCGGCCATCGCCCACGCCAGGACCGGCGTTCGCGCCGGCGACTTTTCCGGAGCAAAACCCGGCCTGTTCGGCGGCGGACGCAACGAGCGGTGGCGCGGGCATCCGTGGCAGGAGAACAACGCCGGTTTCATCATTGAACGGCTGGCGCAAGGGCCGCCTTTGCGCGTCGGCGGCAAAACCGTCGCACAGTGCCGCCTGCTGGTGACGGCGCGCGCGCAAACCGCCGGCGGCCATGTGCTGTTCGCACAGGCGCTGGTCTCGACGCCGCTGCCGGTGGCCGCCGCGACCGCCGCCGCCGTGGTTTCCATGCCGCCCTCGACACTCGAGGCCGTGCGCGTCATCACGCCGTGAGGCGCGTGAAAAGTTCGTCGCCGAACCGCGTCCGCGGCTTCACGTTGATCGAATTGATCGCGGTCATCGCCATCGTCGCCGTGCTGGTCACCACGGCGATTCCGGCGTACCGCGCCTACGGCGAGAAACTGGCGGTGCTGGACGCGCGCAACAAACTGATGGAGTTGATGCACCTGGAAAACGACTACTTCGCCAGGAAAGCGGCCTACACCGTGCGCCTGGTGCAAGACCTGGGCATCGACAACACGCTGTCGGACAACGGGCGCTACCGCATCACCGGCGCCCCCTGCGGCGGTGGCATCGGCGACTGCGTCCAGCTGTCGGCGACGCCGGTGCGCGGCGATTCGGGGCTGACGGTGCTGACGTTGAACTCACGCGGCGTTCACAAGCCGAAAAAGTTATGGCGCTGACGCGGCGCCGGGCCGGAGGCGGCTCAGGTCTTTTTCTTTGTCGAAGGGCGGCGTTTTTTCGCGGTGGCGGACTTTTTTTTGCGCGGCGTCTTCCTGCCGGCGGATTTCTTCGCGGATTTCTTTGCGGATTTCTTCGTGTATTTTTTCCTGGCCGGCGCTTTCTCGATCAACTCCCTGCATTCCTCCAGCGTCAATTCCGACGGCTCGCGGTCCTTCGGAACGCTCGCGTTCTTGGTGCCGTCCGTAACGTACGGCCCGTAGCGGCCGTTCAACACCCGCACGCCGGCTTCGGCGAAATCCAGTATCAGTTTTTTCGCGTCCTCCCGCTTTTTCTCCTCGACCAGCTCCAGCGCGCGCGCGGCGCTGATCTCGTACGGGTCGTCTTCGCGGATGGAAACATACTTGTCGCCGTACTGGACATACGGGCCGTAACGCCCGACGCCGACCCGCATCGGCTCCCCCTGCGGCGTCTCGCCCAGATCGCGCGGCAATTTGAACAACTCCAGCGCATCTTCAAGCGCAATCGTCTCCGGCGTCTGGCCTTTGCGCAGACTCGCAAACCGCGGCTTTTCATCGTCGTCAGCCGAGCCGATCTGCGCGAAAGGACCATAGCGTCCGTAGCGCACAAGAACGGGCTTGCCGGTCTTCGGATCCGCTCCGAGCTCGCGCGCCTGCGACGCCTCCTGCTTGCTGATGGTCGCCTTGTCGTCCACCTGCCGCTTGAACGGATGCCAGAAATCATCGAGCAGCGGCACCCACTCCTTTTCGCCGCGTGACACGGCGTCGAGCGAGTCCTCGAGACGCGCGGTGAAGTTGTAGTCCACGTACTGCGTGAAATGCTCGGTCAGAAAGCGGTTGACGAGGCGCCCCGTCGGCGTCGGCTGGAAACGCCGTTTTTCGAGCGTCGCGTATTCGCGGTTTTGCAATGTCGAGATGATGCTGGCGTAGGTCGAGGGCCGGCCAATGCCGTATTCCTCAAGCGTCTTGATCAGCGTCGCCTCGTTGTAGCGCGGCGGCGGCTCGGTGAAGTGCTGCCCCGGGACAATCTCCTGCACCGCGACCCGCTCGCCTTCCTCGAGCGGCGGCAGTTTCTTCTCTTTGGCGTCGGCGTCTTTTTTCGGCGCTTCAGAAATCTCGTCCTGGCTTTCGGTGTACACCATCATGAAACCCGGATCGCGGACGGTCGAGCCGGTGGCGCGGAAAGTGCAGCCGCCGCCGCACGAGAAATCCACCGCCACGGTGTCGAGCGTGGCGGGAATCATCTGGCAGGCGACCGCGCGCTTCCAGATCAGGTCGTAGAGTCTGAACTGATCGTCGCTCAAGTGCCGCCGGACCTCTTCCGGCGCTTGCGCCGCCGAGGTCGGGCGGATGGCCTCGTGCGCCTCCTGCGCGTTCTTCGAGCGGGTCTTGTAGAGGTTCGGCGAGGCCGGCAGCTGCTCCTTGCCGAAGCGCGACGCGATGGTGTCCCTCAGGTCCTCGACGGCCTCGCGTGCGAGCGTCACCGAGTCCGTGCGCATGTAGGTAATCAGGCCGACCGGGCCGGAACCCAGGTCCACGCCCTCGTAGAGTTGCTGGGCGATGCGCATCGTGTGCGATGAGCGGAAACGGAGCTTGCGCGAACCTTCCTGTTGCAACGTCGAGGTGATGAACGGCGGCGCCGGGCGGCGCTTGCGCTGTTTCTTTTCGCAGCGCACCACCGGCATTTGTGCGCCGGCGCCTTCCTCGATCTGCCGGCACAGCCGGTGCGCGTGCTCCTCGTCGGCGATGTCGAACTGTTCGAGTTTCGCGCCTTCGGCCTCGATCAGTTTCGCGGTGAAAGCCGTGCCCTCCTTCTCCATCTGCGCCTCGATGGTCCAGTACTCGCGCGACTGGAACGCCTCGATTTCCTCCTCGCGCTCGACAATCAGGCGCAACGCCGGGCTTTGCACGCGCCCCGCCGACAGGCCGCCGGAAACCTTGCGCCACAACAACGGCGACAGATTGAAGCCGACCAGGTAATCGAGGGCGCGGCGCGCCTGTTGCGCGTTGACGAGGTCGTCCGACAATTCGCGCGGGTGGGCGATGGCCTCCTGCACGGCGCGCCTGGTAATCTCATGGAACACGACCCGATAGACGTTCTTGTTCCGGAGCGCATCCCGCTCCCTCAGAATTTCGTAGAGATGCCACGAGATGGCCTCGCCTTCGCGGTCGGGGTCGGTCGCCAGATAGAGATTGTCGGCCTTCTTGAGCTGGCGCACGATGTTGTTGACGTGCTTGTGGTTGCGGTCGATGATTTCGTACTGCATCGCAAAAGCGTTTTCGGTGTCCACCGCGCCCTCTTTCGGCACCAGATCGCGGACATGGCCGTAGGAGGCCAGAATCTCGAAATCCGGGCCGAGATATTTCTTGAGCGTGCGCGACTTCGCGGGTGACTCGACAATCAAAAGGTTGCTGCTCATCAGTACAATACGATACCAAAAGTCCGGGGATTATATACTTGACTGTGCATTGCGGTCATCACCGCCTCCGCGAAGGCGCGAAAAGGAACAGGAAAACCAGCGCGGCAGGGCGAGGACGGCAGGGCCGGTCAAGGCGTCCGCGACGCCGTTCACGTTGCCGTCGCGGTCCGCGAACACTTGCGCCGTGATGGTTCCGGCCCGCTCTCTGCTTTGCCGGGCACCACAGCGCAACGGAATGACTGTGCGTTCGTCGGAAGCAATTCATTGTTACTTCACAACCTTGACGATTTTTTGCCCGGAAATTGAAATTTTCGGCTGTATTGAAACGCCGCGATGTGCTTATAATCCAACCAATGAACGGGAATGAAACATCTTCGCAGCCGTGTTCTGACGCGCGGCTTATCGGAATGGCACGGTCTTTTTTCTTTTCCGGTCATTCGTCGGCCAGAATCTACCGCTTGTCGGCAGGGCCGACCCCTGTCCATACAAACACCTCAAACTGGGTTTTCGATAAACCTTGTTGACAGGAGGACACTGAGAGTGACAAAAGAATCCAGAAAGAAAACCCCGTCCGGCCACAGGCGGAGAATGGAAATCCGTGATCCGGCGGCAGAAATGGCGGAGGCGGCGGAGGACTATCTGCTGTCACAGAGTCCGGCTGAGTATGGTGCCCCGGTCACGCAGGGCGAGTTCAGGGAAGCCATGCTCAAGGTGGACGTCCGGTTCGCTGAGTCCCGCGGTGAAATGAACACCCGGTTTGCTGAGCTCCGCGGTGAAATGAACACCGGGTTCGCTGAGTCCCGCAGTGAAATGGACGTCCGGTTTGCTGAGCTCCGCGGTGAAATGAACGCCGGGTTCGCTGAGTCCCGCAGTGAACTGGAGGCCAGAATTGAACAGTCTGAAAACAGGACCATGCGGTTTGTATTGTGGACCGGTGTTGTCCTGGGCGGGGTTATTCTCTCCGCCATGTTTGGCATGGTTCGGTATCTGGCCGGGTAATCGGGGTTGCGCCGTCATTCGTGGGCGCGGCCCGTACTGTCCGCAAGGCGGTGACGGCTCTTGTGGCCGGCGGGCGCTTGACCGGCGGCGTGCTTGCCGCTACACTGCCGCCTCGTATTCACCGGGAAAAACACCATGGCAAACACATCCTCGGCGCGCAAGTGCGCAAGACAGGCTGAAAAACGCAGGCGGCACAACATGGGCCTGCGTGCGCGCTTGCGCACCTCCGTCAAGAACATCGCCAAGGCGGTCGCCGCCGGCGACCCGCAGGGTGCGCAAGCCGCCTTCAAGAAGGCGGTGCCGCTGATTGATTCGGGCGTCAACAAAAAATTCATGCACAAGAACAAAGCCGCACGGCACAAAAGCCGCCTCAACCGCCTGGTGCGACAGGCGCAATAAACACCGGCGCGCGCCGGTCTTCTGATTTTCCCCCTGCACGACGGCAAAGAGGCCGCGCTTCCCGAACGGGAAAGAACGGCCTCCCGTCAACCAACAACCTGCACCATCAAAAAACCCGCGGAGGCAAACGGGCCGTTCCGCGGGTTTTGCTTCAGTGGATAGGCGCCGGCTCGTCGGTGAACGAGCGCGGCGCAATCCTCAAGGTCTTCCAGTCATCTCTCCCAAAGGCGGCGACCGCCAGGCTTAAGGCTTAAGGAAGGGAAACGACGACGGTATGAGATTCATGATATGACCCATAATGGCGCGAGCGGGCTGATTCCGTTCCCGCTCCTTCCAATCCGCGATGGTGATGTACTCGGCTCCTTCCGCCTGGACTTCGGTGTAGTAGCGGAGCCTTTCCTCCGACGACAACATACTGGCGCCGCCAGCCATGCCGTCCAGGTCGTCGTCCGAAAGCAAGCCGTCGTCCGAAGTCGAGGCGGCGTTCGAAATCACCTCTACCTGTTTTTCTGACGGAAGTGTGACATGCCAGCATTTTTCGTCGTTGCGATGAACCACGATTTCCAGGTCGGACGGGACTTCCCCACCACTGGCGCCGGCAATCGCCGCTTTCGGGTCCTTGTCAAATGCGTCGCGGAATTGTTCATCGCTGATATAAAGAGTGGCCAGCCTCGCGGAACTTGTCTCTTTCGACCACGGCAGCGTAACCGTGTTTTCCTGTTGTTTTTCCATCATGCAATCCTCCCTTTAGTTCTCCAGTTTGCATACCGCCGTAGTTTTATCCCCTCTTCCCTCCCCTGTCAATACTGACAAAGGTTGCTGAACGGCTGTGCGGATGAAACGCGGACAAACGCGCCGGTTACTTGATTTTTGATTCTTTGTAGAGAACGTGCTTGCGCACGACGGGATCGTATTTTTTGATCTCAAGCTTTTCGGCGTTGGCGGTCTTTTTGCGCGAGGTCGTGTAGTAATGGCCGGTGCCGGCGCTGGAAACGAGTTTGATTTTTTCCCGCACAACCCCGCCTCAGACCTTGACGCCGCGCCGGCGCAGGTCGCCGAGCACGGTCTGGATGCCCTTCTTGTCTATGATTCTCATGCCCTTGCGCGAGACGCGCAATTTGACCCAGCGTTTTTCGTCCGGCTCCCAGAAACGGTGAACGTGCAGATTCGGCAAAAAGCGCCGCCGCGTCTTGTTGTGCGCGTGCGACACGTTGTTGCCGCTCATCGGCTTCTTTCCGGTTACCTGGCAGACTCTGGACATGATGGTTTTCCGCGAAGGGGCGGCAAGCATACCACGCTGCACGGCGAAAGCAACCTGCTACGCAGGGGCCGCGCTTCCTGAACGGGAAAGCGCGGCCTCCGCCAAGCTTAAGGCTTAAGGAAGGGAAACGACGACGGTATGAGATTCATGATATGACCCATAATGGCACGAGCGGGCTGATTCCGTTCCCGCTCCTTCCAATCCGCGATGGTGATGTACTCGGCTCCTTCCGCCTGGACTTCGGTGTAGTAGCGGAGCCTTTCCTCCGACGACAACATACTGGCACCGCCGGCCACGCTGTCCAGGTCGGCGTTCGAAATCACCTCTACCTGTTTTTCTGACGGAAGTGTGACATGCCAGCATTTTTCGTCGTTGCGATGAACCACGATTTCCAGGTCGGACGGGACTTGCCCACCACTGGCGCTGGCAATCGCCGCTTTCGGATCCTTGTCAAATGCGTCGCGGAATTGTGCATCGCTGATATAAAGATTGGCCAGCTTCGCGGAACTCGCCTCCTTCGACCACGGCAGCGTAACCATGTTTTCCTGTTGTTTTTCCATAATGCAAATCCTCCTTTTATTCCAAAGCTTGCATACAGCCGCAAGCTTACCCCCTTCCCTTCCCTGGCTCAATACTGCCAAAAGTTTCTGAACGGATGGGGATGGAATATAATCGCCGCGATGGAACACGACAACACCAGGCGCTGGGTCATCAAGGTCGGCAGTTCGCTGGTCACCGACAGCGGTTGCGGCCTCAACACGGACCTGATCGGCGACTGGGCCGCCCAGATTGCCGGGCTGGTGCGCGCCGGCAGCCAGGTCGCGCTGGTGTCGTCCGGCTCGATTGCCGAGGGCGTCAGCCGCCTGGGTTGGCGGCAAAGGCCGCAAAACCTGCACTCGCTGCAGGCCGCCGCCGCGGTCGGCCAGATGGGGCTGATGCAGGGCTACCGGCAGGCCTTCGCCGGCCACGGCGTCAACACCGCGCAAGTGCTGCTGACGCACGAGGATTTCCGCGACCGCCAGCGCTACCTGAACGCGCGCGCGACGTTGACAACGTTGTTTGAACTCGGCGTGGCGCCCATCATCAACGAAAACGACACCGTCTCCACCGAGGAGATTCAACTGGGCGACAACGACACGCTGGCGGCGCAGGTCGCCAACCTCGTGGACGCCGACCTGCTGCTGATCCTGACCAACCAGCGCGGGCTGTTCGACAAGGACCCAAGCCGCCACGACGATGCCAAACTGATTCGCAGCGCCCGCACCGGCGACGCGCTGCTCGACAAAGCCGCGGGCCCGAGCATCGGCGAACTGGGGCGCGGCGGCATGATTACCAAGGTGGCGGCGGCGCGCTGCGCGGCGCAATCGGGCGCCTCGACGGTCATCGCGCCGGGGCAGGAGAACAACGTCATCGGCCGCATCGCCTCGGGCGAGACGCTCGGCACCCTGATTCAGGCCGCCGGGCGGCCGCTTGCGCTCAGAAAACGATGGATCGCCAACCTCAAGCCGCGCGGCGCGCTGACGCTCGACGAAGGCGCCTGCGAGGCGCTGCGCGATCTCGGCAAAAGCCTGCTGCCTGTCGGCGTCGCCGCGCTCGACGGCGACTTCCGGCGCGGCGACATGGTGGTATGCCGAACCGCCGCAGGCCAGATCGTGGCGCGCGGTCTCGCCAACTACACCGCCGGCGAGGCGCGCCTGATTATCGGCAAAAGCGGCGGCGAGGCGAAGGCGATTATGGGCGCGCGCTACGAGACGGAATTAATCCACCGCGACAATCTCGCGGTGGACGCCGACTTCCGTTGAGGCGGGCGTTCAGCCCGCGTGGTGGACGGCGGCAAGCGAGGGCTTCAACGCATAGCCCTGAATGCGTCTGGAAAACTCCTCGAGTTTCTGCAGACCCGTTTCCTCGGCCTGCCGGCACCATTCATGCAACAGGTCGCACAGCCGGTGCTGGTCGCCATGGTCGGCGCTCCACAGTTCGTGCAGCCTGCGCTTGAATTCATAAACCACTTTCAGTTTGTGGTTGTCGTCCAGCACCTGTTGCAGCGTGTCGCGGTCCTGGTCGCTGACATGGCGGTCGTGGAGCAGCATCGCGCGGCGGGCGTTCAGCAGCAATTTGCGGTAGCCGCCGTCGGCGCCCGCCAGTTCGGCGCGGATGACCGGCACGATGACGTTCGAGGCATACTCGCGCATCACGTGGAGGCGGCTGTGGAACAGCGCGGCGGCGGTTTTCAGGTCGAGCGGGCCGTGCGCGGCGCGGCGCCGGGGCATCGGCGCCAGGCGCAGGATGCGCGCCAGGCCGAATGTGCGCAGCAGCCGGATATAAAGCCAGCCGATGTCGAATTCCCACCACTTGAACGAAAACTTTGCCGAAGTCGGGAAAGCGTGGTGGTTGTTGTGCAGTTCCTCGCCGCCGATGAGCAGGCCGAGGTTGCTGAAATTGGTCGAGTTGTCGTCGGTGGCGAAGTTGCGGTAGCCGCCATAGTGTCCCAGGCCGTTGACGACGCCGGCGGCGAAGAACGGAATCCACATCATCTGCACGGCCCACAGGCAAATCCCGAAAAAGCCGAACAGCAGATAGTTCAGCGCCAGCAGCAGCAGGATGCCGATGGTCGGATAGCGCGAGTAGAGGCGTTTTTCAATCGCGTCTTGCGGCGTGCCGCGCCCGTGAACCCGCAGCGTCTCGTCGTTGTGGGCTTCCTCGCGGTACAAGTCGGCGCCGCGCAGCAGCACCGTCAGGATGCCTTCGCAGGCGGGGCTGTGCGGGTCGTCGGGCGTCTCGCAGCGGGCGTGGTGCTTGCGGTGAATCGCAACCCACTCTCTGGTATTCATGCCGGTCGCAAGCCACAGCCAGAAACGCATCAGGTGATTGACGGCGGGATGAAAATCCACGCTGCGATGGGCCTGTGAGCGGTGCAGAAACAACGTCACGCAGACTATCGTCATGTGACACAACGCAAGCCCGGTGACGAGATAACCCCACCACGGCAATTGGACCAGGCCCTGGCCGGTCAGTAAGTCAAACATAGCGATACACCATAGCCGCGAAACGCGCCGCCGTCAACCGGAACCCGGTTGTGCCCGGGCGGTGTTGATGCAGCCTGTTCAGCACTGGCCACGGACCATCTGGCGGGGCGCTACGCCCCGGCGGGAAGAATAGAACCGAAAAGGGCGGGGAAATCCCGCCCCTTTCGAGTGGACCGATTACCAATGAATCGGGCGAGGCAAGGCGGCGCCTGGCGGCTTAAATACCACCTTCTCTTGTATTACTAGCCTCAGCATCAGCAATAGTAGCAGCAGCAGCACCCTGTCCAAGGTCTATATTCATCGAATCCGCCACCCCAACCATAATCTGAGGGATATGATCCGGGTTTGCCGAACCGGCGGTGCTGGCCGTGCCCAGAGTGGTGAGGAAAGACCCGGTGGTGCTGGCCGAGCCCAGAGTGGACCCGCCAGCCAACTCCATCAAATCCTTGTCCCCCATGGCTCCGGGCGGTTTCGGAAATGTAATATACAGGGTTCGGGGTTCATTGAGCACCGCTTTGACCTCGATATCCTCAAAGGGCCATGCCTCCTTGGTGTGCTTCTCGTAAGCCTCTTTCGGATTCGCCACAAATTCCTTTCCGAACTGCGGGTTTGACTGGCAAAGCTTGCTTAATTCGACATACATGGGTGTTTTCATTTTATATACCTCTCGTTGTAAATAGGTGTTTTCAGTTATGGGTTTATGGGGTGGTTGAGTCTCCTTCCCAGGTTTCTTCTGCTGACGGGGCGTCGGGTTCCCAGCCTAATGAACTCGCAGTGCCTGCACAGGAGGGGAAGGTGCTGGTTGTGCCGAAAGAGCAGCCGTCAACCAGGCGACCGCCAGACACGTCTGCCAGAGTCTTGTCATCCATAATTCCCGGCGGCGGCGGCATGACACAGTAGATAGTGTCAGACTTGGTGACGACCACCTTGACCTCGTCAATAGACCATGGTTTCCCGATGAACTTTTCATAGGCACTCTTCGAGTCTGCCTCGAACTCTTTCCCGCTTGCCGGGTTCGCCATGTAGAAATCGCGGATTTCTATGGCTACTTCATTCTTATCCATTGCTCTTCTCCTGAACAAAAGTCTGTTGTTGTGTTTATCACTATGGAACAGGCCAGGGAGACTGTCAATACTGACAAAGGTTTCTGAACGGGCGACACTGCGAGGCCGCGCGCATCTGCTGATAACAGATTGTTCCGCCGCCGTATCTCAGCCGGTTCGCAGTTCCAGATTGCCGCAGCCGTCCGGGCGCGCCGTCCAGTCCGGCGCCAGGTACACCGTCGCCGTGTCCTCGACGATGACGGCGGGGCCGCGCAGGGCCTCGCGCCGCGACAGGGTGCGGCGCGCGACGACGGGCGCGTCGCCATCCACCGCGCCATTCGCGTCCGGCGGCGGCGCCGAATCCGCCGCCGCCGCCGCATCCATAGCGGCGTCGGCAAAAGCCCCCAATTTCAGCGCGGCCAACTCGACCGGCATGTTCAGGCGGTGGCCGTAGCGCGCCTCGTGGGCGTCGTGAAACGCCTCCTCCATGCACGCCGCGCCCGTGCGCGCGGTCTCGCGCCACGGCAGCGTCAGGCACGACAACTGTCCGCGGTAGCGCAGTTCGGCAAACAGGCGGATGTTGAAGTCCGCGATACCCTGGGCGCGCATCTCCGAGGCGGCGGCGTCTTCGAGTTTGCGCCGGATGGCGGCGGTGTCGGAGGCTTTCAGGTCGCGCAGCCCCCGGCACACGGTCCGTATCTTCTCCAGCCCCGGCGGCGCCACCAGCATACCGAGCGCCGACAGCACGCCGGCGTGCGCCGGCGCCAGCGCGCGCTTCATGCCCATGCCGTCGGCCAGCGCGCAGACGTGCAAACCGCCGGCGGCGCCGAACCCGGCCAGCACGAACTCCGACGGGTCGTGCGTTTTCTCCGCCGACAGCGCCCGCAATGCCCGTATCATCTGCTCATTGACGGTGGCGATGACGCCGTGGGCGGCGGCCGTCTCGTCGCCGCCGAAGGCCGCGGCCAGCGGACGGAAAGCGCGCCGGGCGGCGTCGCGCTTCAGTTCAAGGCCGCGCAACGTGGCTGGCAGGCGCCCCAGCAGCAGGTTGGCGTCGGTGACCGTCGGGCACAGCCCGCCGAAGTCGTAGCAGGCCGGACCCGGCGAGGCGCCGGCCGATTCGGGCCCGACTTGCAGCAAACCGCCCTCGTCCACGCGGGCGATGGAGCCGCCGCCGGCGCCTATGGTGCGGACATCCACCATCGGCACGGCGACCGGGTAGCCGCCGATCCGGCCTTCGGTCGTCAGTTCGACGCCGCCGTCGAGCAGCGACACGTCGGTCGAGGTGCCGCCCATGTCGAAGCTCAGCACCCGGCGCTCGCCAATCCGCCGCGCCAGACTCTCCACCGCGATGACGCCGCCCGCCGGGCCGGACAGCAGCAGGTTGACCGAGGTGTCGGCGGCCCGCCCGACGGCGACCGTTTTGCCGTGGCTTTGCATCACGCGGATGGCCGCGTTGGGCAGGCCGCTTTGCAGTTTCTTCAGGTAGGCGCGCATCAGCGGCCCGATGGCCGCGTTCAGCCAGGTGGCGATGCCTCGTTCGTACTCGCCGGCCAGCGGACACACGCGCGATGACAGCGACACGAAATAGTCGCGCCCGAGCGCGCTTTCGAGCCGATCCTCGAAGCGCGCGTCCACGAATGAAAACAGCAGATTGACGGCCACCGCGTCGGGCGCCAGCGCCTGCAGGCGGCGCTTGAGGGCGGCGATGTCGGCGGCATCCAGACCCTCCAGGACGCCGCCGTCGGCGGCGATGCGTCCGCCGGTTTCAACACAGTACTGCGGCGGCACCGGGTTCGGACGCGGCGGCGGTTTGAGGTTGTAGATTTCACTGCGCGTCTGGCGGCCAATGGCCAGGGTGTCGGCGAAGCCGCGGTTCGTGACATAGGCGGTCTTGACGCCTTTGCCTTCCAGCACCGCGTTCGTGCCGACGGTCGAACCCTGCGTCATCGCAAGCGCCTCGCCCGTCGGCGCGCCGATGGCGCGCATGCCAGCGACGATGGCGCGCTCGGGAGAAGCCGGCGTTGAAAGAATCTTGTGGGTGTGCAGGCGCTCGCCGTCGAACAGCACCAGATCGGTGAACGTGCCCCCCGTATCCACGCCGACAAGGATTTTCTTCATGCCACCGGGGCCGGATGGCGCTTCCACAGGCTTTCTACAGGA
Source organism: uncultured candidatus Poriferisulfidus sp. (assembly GCA_963693105.1). Classification (GTDB taxonomy): domain Bacteria; phylum Pseudomonadota; class Gammaproteobacteria; order Poriferisulfidales; family Oxydemutatoraceae; genus Oxydemutator. The sequence continues at coordinate 445,074 of OY843752.1, forward strand.
TTTTTATCGCTTTTCCAGAGAGATAACACAGTGTAGCCACAATATGTTGTATTGACCGGGGCGGCAGGATGGCATATCTTGTGCTCTGTGGGCTATAATCCCGCCATGCAAACGACAAAGGAGTCTCATTTTCTCATGCAGCAACCCTCTACGGTGATTTCCGAAGTCCCGGCGGCGGCGTCCTCCGTCGCCGAAGCCACCCAGCTCCCGGTGACGGCGCCGGGCCAGTATAAGGTGATTCGCCGCAACGGCAAAGTCACCGCGTTTGATCCGTCCAAAATCAAGGTCGCGCTGGCCAAGGCATTTCTGGCTGTCGAAGGCGGCATGGCGGCGGCGTCGCCGCGCGTCCACGAAGTGGTCGAGGACCTGACCGGGCAGGTCGTGGCCGCGCTGATACGCAACCGCGACGGCGGCGAATCCTTCCATATCGAGGACATACAGGACCAGGTCGAGCTGGCGCTGATGCGCGGCAGCCACCACAAGGTCGCGCGCGGCTACGTGCTCTACCGCGAAGAGCGGGCGAAAGAGCGGGCGCAAACCATCGGCGACGAACGCGCCGACGGCGAGGCCGGGGAAATTCTGGTGCTGCACGAAGACGGCTCGAGCAAACCGCTCGACCTCGCGCGCCTGCAACTGATCGTCGAGGAGGCGTGCCGCAACACCGCGAACGTCGAGCCGCAACCGATCGTCAAGGAGACCCTGCACAATCTTTTCAGCGGCATGAAAGCCGCGGACGTCAGCACCGCGCTGATTATGAGCGCGCGCGCGATGGTCGAGAAAGAGCCGGATTACAGTTATGTCGCGGCGCGCCTGCTGCTCGACAAACTGCGCCGCGAGGCGCTCTCCTTCCTGGCCGGGCAGTTCGACGAGGCGACCGGCGAAGAGATGGCGGCGCGCTATCCCGACTATTTCATGCGTTACATCGGACGCGGCTGCGAACTGGAGCTGCTCGACCCGAAACTGCGCGATGAATTCGACCTCGAGCGGCTGGCCGCGGCGCTGAACCCGCAACGTGACCACGCCTTCAGCTACCTCGGGCTGCAAACGCTCTACGACCGCTATTTCATCCACTGGCGCGACACGCGCTTCGAGCTGCCGCAGGCGTTTTTCATGCGTGTGGCGATGGGGCTTGCGATGAACGAGGTGGACCGCGAAGCGCGCGCAATCGAGTTCTACAACCTGCTGTCGTCGTTCGCTTTCATGAGTTCAACGCCGACGCTGTTCAATTCCGGCACGTTGCGCCCGCAGCTGTCGTCGTGCTATCTGACCACGGTGTCCGACGACCTGCACGGCATTTTCGAGGCGGTGCAGGACAACGCGATGCTGTCGAAGTTCGCCGGCGGCCTCGGCAACGACTGGAGCCGCGTGCGCGCAATCGGCTCGCACATCAAGGGCACCAACGGCAAGTCGCAGGGCGTGGTTCCGTTCCTGAAAGTGGCGAACGACACCGCGGTCGCGGTCAACCAGGGCGGCAAACGCAAGGGCGCCGTGTGCGCCTACCTCGAAACCTGGCACCTGGACATCGAGGAGTTTCTCGAGCTGCGCAAGAACACCGGCGACGACCGCCGCCGCACCCACGACATGAACACCGCCAACTGGATTCCCGACCTGTTCATGAAGCGCCTGCGCGAAGGCGGCTCGTGGACCCTGTTCTCGCCGAGCGAAACGGCGGATTTGCACGACCTGTGCGGCGACGCGTTTGAGCGGCGCTACGCCGAATACGAGGCCGCCGCCGACAACGGCGACATCGCCAACTTCAAGCGCGTCGAGGCCGCCGACCTGTGGCGCAAGATGCTGAACATGCTCTATGAGACCGGCCATCCGTGGCTCGCTTTCAAGGACCCGTGCAACCTGAGGTCGCCGCAGCAGCACGCCGGCGTCGTTCATTCCTCCAACCTGTGCACCGAAATCACGCTGAACACCTCGGACGAAGAAATCGCGGTGTGCAACCTGGGGTCGGTCAATCTGGCGCTGCACGTCAACGAGGACGGCCTGATGATGGAGCGGCTGGAGCAAACCGTCGGCACCGCGATGCGCATGCTCGACAACGTCATTGACTACAACTATTACAGCGTCCGCAAGGCGCGCAACTCCAACCTGAGGCACCGCCCGGTCGGGCTGGGGCTGATGGGTTTCCAGGACGCCCTCTACCGGCTGCGCATCGCCTACGCCTGCGACGAGGCGGTCGAGTTCGCCGACCGCTCGATGGAGGCGGTGAGTTACTACGCGATTCAGGCGTCCTGCGATCTCGCCGAAGAACGCGGCGTCTATCCCAGTTACGCCGGTTCGCTGTGGGACCAGGGCGTGCTGCCGATTGATTCGCTGCGCCTGCTGGCCGAAAGCCGCGGCGACTTTCTGCAGGTGGACGACTCGTCCACGCTCGACTGGGAGCCTCTGCGCCGGCGCATCGCCCAATCCGGCATGCGCAACTCGAACACGATGGCGATCGCGCCGACGGCGACGATTTCCAACATCTGCAACGTGACCCAGAGCATCGAGCCGACCTACCAGAACCTGTTCGTCAAGTCGAATCTGTCGGGCGAGTTCACGGTCATCAACGCAAGCCTGGTGGACGACCTGAAGCGGCTGGATTTGTGGGACGAGGTCACGGTCACCGACCTCAAGTACTACGACGGCAGCGTCCAGCGGATGGACCGCGTGCCCGATGAAATCAAGTCGCTCTACGCCACCGCCTTCGAGATGGATCCGCGCTGGCTGGTCGAGGCCGCCGCAAGACGCCAGAAATGGATAGACCAGTCGCAGTCGCTGAACCTCTACATGGCCGCGCCGGACGGCAAAAAAATGGACGCCCTTTACAAACTGGCGTGGATCCGGGGTCTGAAGACAACGTATTACCTGCGTTCGATGGGCGCCACGCACGTCGAGAAAAGCACGGTGGAAAAAGTGGACGGCAACCTCAACGCGGTGCCGTCCGAACAAAGCGCCGGGGCCTGCCTGATAGACGACCCCGACTGCGAGGCCTGCCAGTAACTCAACCGGAGAGAAGACGATGCAACATGCAACACGACCCAACTGGGACGACCCGCTGGCCGAAGTGAGGCCGCCCGTGGACGTCCTCCCCGTCTCGAACGGCGCCGCCAACGGCGGCGTCCGGCCGTCCGCGGCGGCGTCCCGGACGCCGCCGCGCGGCGGCGCCACCGGCCTTGAAGCCATCAAGATGGGCGCTTCGCGCATCCAGGTGGACGACAAACAGATCATCAACTGCCGCGCCGACCTGAACCAACTGGTGCCGTTCAAGTACACGTGGGCGTGGGACAAGTATCTCGCCGCCTGCAACAACCACTGGATGCCGCAGGAGATCAACATGACCGCCGACATCTCGCTGTGGAAGAGCGCCGACGGCCTGACCGCAGACGAGCGCATGGTGGTCGAGCGCAACCTCGGCTTCTTCTCGACCGCCGACTCGCTGGTTGCGAACAATCTGGTGCTCGCGTTGTACCGCCACATCACCAACCCGGAGTGCCGCCAGTACCTGCTGCGCCAGGCCTTCGAGGAGGCGCTGCACACGCACGCCTACCAGTACTGCATCGAGTCTCTCGGCCTCGACGAGGGCGAGGTGTTCAACATGTACCGCGAACTGCCGTCGGTGGCGCGCAAGTCGGAATGGGCGTTGCCCTACACCCAAAGCCTCGGCGACCCCGATTTCCGCACCGGCACCCCCGAAAGCGACCAGCGCCTGTTGCGCGACCTGATCGCGTTCTATGTCGTGTTCGAGGGCATTTTCTTCTACGTCGGCTTCGCCCAGATTCTGTCCATGGGGCGCCGCAACAAGATGACCGGCGTCGCCGAGCAGTTTCAGTACATCCTGCGCGACGAGTCCATGCACATGAACTTCGGCATTGATGTCATCAACCAGATCAAGACGGAAAACCCCCATTTGTGGACCGCGGAATTCCAGCGCGAAATCACCGAACTGATCATGGACGGCGTGCACTACGAGAAACTCTACGCCGAGGACACGATGCCGCGCGGCATGCTCGGCATGAACGCCAATCTGTTCAAGCAATACGTGGACTTCATCGCCAACCGGCGGTTCTCGCAAATCGGCCTGCCGGAACAGTTTCCGGGGGCGGCCAATCCTTTCCCGTGGATGTCGGAAATCCTCGACCTCAAGAAAGAGAAAAACTTCTTCGAAACCCGCGTTACCGAATACCAGACGGGAGGCGCCCTGAACTGGGACTGACTTTCTCCTCCACTTTTTTGCTCTTCCTCTTTGAGCAAGGCGCCCCAATCCCCGGGGCGCCATCTTTTTTCCGGGAACCACCGACTCTTTTCGTCACTCCATAAAAAAAGCCTGCGCCACAGGCGCAGGCTTTCGTCCGATGCCGTTGCGTCGTTATCTATCCGCCATGGGAGCTGGCGCTACCGAGGGTGCCAAACGAGCTGAAAGTGCTGGGCATCGTGCTGGCGGTGGTGGTGGTGCCGATGGTGCTGGCGCAACCCGACCCTCCGGAAATCGCACTCAGATCGTCGGAATCCAGCCTCTTCATCTCCTCCGCCATCGCCGGGAGCACCACATGGATTGTCTTGTCGTCATTGAAGTGAACACGGAGGTCGCGCTTCTTCCCGATGACCTTCCGGGCAATCGCTTCCCCGTTGCCTTTCGACAATTCACGCACCACGGCCCAACTGTCCTGGTCCGCCTCCTTCCGGAAAACCGGGTCGGTCCGGTATTTTCTGGCGATCTTGAGCACCTCGGCGTCCATGTCCTTGTTCCATTGTAAATTCATGATTTCTTTCTCCTTTGATGGTTAATCGGGTAAGCCAACATTAGTGGCTCCGTTGGCAGGGGCTTCGTTGTTGTCTGTGCCTGAACTGGCGCTGCCGGCCGTGGACGCAGAACCCGCCGTACTCATACAGCTCGGCGCAGTTGAACAGCCGAAAGTTCCAAGCGAACCGGCGGTGGTGGCGGTGCCAGCACAATGACTGCCGCCGACAACCTGGCCCAGCGCCTCGGATGACATCTTCTCTCTCATACTCATCGGCGGCATCGCGAAGTACATCGTGTCCTCGGTGTCGGCAACAATCCTGACCTTCATATTGCCGTCAACCCGGGCCCCGAGAGTCTCGATGACATCCGATACATCACCGGCATCCGTCCGCGCCCTGAAAGACGCATCGTCCCTGTATTTTTTCGCGACCGCTTCAAACTTTTCCCAATTCGTCTTTTGCTCATTGGTTTGAGGCGCCGCATAACGATTTGTTGCCATGGTTCAGTCCCTCCTTTCCCGTATAGATTGGTTGGTTGTGCATGCAAAGCATGACATCGGCAGAAATAGTGTCAAGTTCAGCAACCTCTGGCACGAGTCGGGACGCCTTAGCGGGCGGCTTCCTGGCGCGCCCAGGCCGGCTCCACCAGCACGCCCGCGTTCCACAGTTCCTGCAGCGCCCGGCCGACGAGCGCCGGCTTGTAACCGCCGCCGGACGACAGGCGCTGGCGGATTTCGGCGACGTCGGCGACCGATTCGGGATTGCCGCCGACACTCAGCGCATCGCTGATTGCAGTGTACAAACCGGGTACGGGCGGCAAGCTGAACACCTTGCGGTAGCCGCGCTTCGACCGAAACAAACAACCGGCATCGGCGGCGCGGTACTCGATGGACGGGTGCAGCACCAGTTGGCCGTCATCGGGCAGTTCGGCCGTCATATAACGCCGCACCATGCGCTCGACGATTTCGCCGAATTGCGCCGCGTCCTCCCAGGTCGCCGACTCCAGTACATAGTAACCTTTCGGATACAGACGCGACGCCTTTACCGTGGTAATCAATTCCACCGACCGCTTCACCAGATTGACCAGAAAACCGGCGACACAGCAAATGGTCTCGTGCACGTATTCCTGCTGGCGCCCGGAGTCCCAGCCTCCGGCCTGAAGCTGGATGCGAATGTCCTCCAGTTTTTTCTTTTCGGCGGCGGCGCGCTGCGGCTGCTTTTCGGCCATTTCCAGCACGCCGCCGGCCTGCGCCAGGCCGAGGAAGGAGCCTTTGTTGACCGACACCATGTCAACGTCCCACAACTCTTCGGCGGTGAAATGCTCGTGTATCCTGTCCTGCAACCTGAGAGCGGTGATGGAAAAACGGCTCGACGGTGCTCCTTTTTCGCGGGCGCGCTCAATCAGGGCGCGGGTGCGTTCGAGGTTTTTCGCCGCAAGAGAAGTCGTAGTCACCGGCCAGCGGCCGAGTTCTTCGGCGAACACGTCAGCGAAAATCTCGTACTCCGGGTTGTCCAGCGGGTCGGTCGCCCAGTAAAGAAAACCGCGTTGGGCAAACTGCCCGAACAACGAATGCATTTTGCGCAGAATTTGCCGCCACTCCTCAAGGTGCGGCGGCGTTGCCTCCCGGTGCCCCCGGAATTGGTCCGGTGACAAACCACAGAACCAGCAGCCGACCGAGCAGCCGTCGCTCAATTCCACCGCGAACGGCAGATACAACGCCATCAGGCCGAGGTGGCCGCGGGCGATGACGTTGCGCGCAACCTGCCGGTTGCGCCAGTGCAGATAGGCCGGCAGACAACCCTCGTGGCGCCGCGCCTCGCGATAGACAAAATCCATATAGACCAATTCGCTCTTCAGGAAGCGGTGAATCAGCCGTTGCTGCGCCTCGTCGAGGGCGCGCGCCTCCTGATTCTCGACGTCATTGTCAAAACGGCCGACAACGGCGCGCACCAGTTGCTCCGGCGCCGACAGGTGATACTCCCTGAGCGCCGCCGGCCAGTCGCGGGCGGCCTTGTCGCGGAAAACCTCGTCGGCAAGCCATCTTTCCTTGGCCCGCTTGAGATGAGCGAACAGGCTCGCCGTGTCTGAACCGGACATGATCTCAGATGAATACGTGAACCGGGTTCAGCTGGTCTTCCGGCGTCGGCGCCTTGAGTTTGCCCATCTCGACCGGCACGTCGTACAACCGGCCGGGGGCGAAACGCGCCCAGAAATGGCGCATCCCCGGCACCAGCAGCTTGATGACCGGCAGGCCGATGTCCGGGCGCGTCTGGTCCAGCGCCAGCAGCTCCAGTCCCTTGTCGTGCACCTTGTCCATGCAGGCCTGCACCTCCTGGTAAATGGTGCGCTGCGGCGTCTCGTAATCCTTGCCGCTGCGGAGGTTCGCCCCCGGCAGAGGGCTTAAATACGCGTTGTCTTTCAGCTTTGTATTCTGCCACCAGTCCAGACATTCCGGGTCCATGTAGTCGTACGATTGCGGGTCGTCGGTGGCGTTGAGCACCGCGGTAAGGTACTGGTTCATCTCGCACACCGCCCGCAGGCACGCGATGTGCGGGTCGAAATGCGCGCCCGCCGAGAAACAGATGTCCTCTTTCTCCTTGTCGGTGCGCCTGGACAGCGCGACCATCACCGGGATTCCGAAATCATTGGTGATGTCGATGACCCACATTTCCCGGTTGTAGTGCGTGCGGTAGCGTTCCGCCGCCTGAGACAGAAACGGATCGTTGAAACAGGTGATGTCGAACTCCGGATACTGCAACCGGTTGTACCACCATACGGCGAAAGCGTCGCGCTCGACCAACTCCATGAAGCCCTGCACCATCGCCTCTTCCAGCGTGTTGCCGGAGGCGGCGCCGTTGGAGTCCGGCGCCACGTAAAACCGGTCTTCGGGATACCCGCCCATGTGCGAGAAATACAACTGCGCCGTCGGCAGCCACACTTTCGCGCCGCGCGTCACCGACCACATCGGCGACCATTCCAGCACGACCTCTTTATCGAACGGAAACGGCACCTTGCCGAAACGGCGCTGCTCCTTGTTGGTAGAGACGAGGTTGGCATACTGCTTGTCGCTGAACAGCATCACACGGTTCGGATGGAGGACCTCGTCTTCGGCGAAATCAACGAAGCGCGCGCGCTTGCGAATCTCGTCGCCGTGAAAAACGCCGCTGTAACGCTCCAGCGCCTCGCAAATGGCGCTGGCCTGGGCCTGGTCGCGGCTGCGCCCCTTGCCCGCACTTTTGGTGCGCAGACTGGTGGTCAGCAGGCTGTAATCGGCGTTCACCAGCGCCAGGTTGCTGCCGGCCCAGTACACGTGCATCCACGGGTCGTCCGCCGGCGACGAGCGCAGCAACTGCGTGACCACCCCGGAAAGCGGGCTGATCATGTCCCTGTGCTTTTCCACCGTCAGGTGCGGCTCGCGCGCTTTCATGCCGCCGCTGGTGAACAGCGTGTCGCCGCCGTCGCGGAAAACCACGGGGCGGGACTCGCGCAACCGGTCGTACAAACGCCTGTCGCCGCACTCCGCGCATTGCGGGCGCTTCACGACCCGGTGCGACTCTATTCCCAGCTCCACCAGATTGACGCTGGACATGCGCCGGTTCAAAGGCGCCCTGTCGGCGGACGCCTCCTCGTGCAGCACAATCCACTTCGCCGTTTCCAGCGCCAGCGTCCGCGCGACGCCCTGCAGCATGCCCTCGTCCAGAAACTTCGGCACATACTGCTCTTCGTTCTCCGCCATGAAGCCGAGATAACTGCGAACCTCGCGGTTGCCTTTCATGCGGTGATACAGACACCGCCAGCACGGCTCTTCCGTGCCTGCGCGAAACACCGGGCCGAACAGCGGCTGCAATCCCACCAGGCGCGCCGGCAACCACGGACGCCCGTCCTGCAAACGCTCGCGGTTGAACTCTTCCAGCACGGGGTCCAGATAATCGTCCACCAGCACCACGAACAAATCCGGCGAGTCCTGCGGCCCGGCCATCTTCACCGACCACGACTCCAGACCCGCGCGCAGCCACTGCGGCGGCCCCGGGCGCTCGCCGTGCGAAACAATTTTTACGCTGCATTGACGCAATTTCTCTTCCGCATAGCACGGCGACACGGCCAAAGACGCCCACATCGCCGCCTGGTTCTGCGGCAGCCCGTGCTCGGCTGAAACAATATAAAAACTGTACGCCAGACGTGACAGCGCGGCGTTGACTTCCATGGCCGGGGCCTGGCTTTTCAATTTCTCGACCAACTGGTGGCGGTCGGTTTTGCCGTCTATCAAGGGCAGCAGGCTGGAGAACAAATCGCCCGACAGGACATAGTCGCCAAACTCGGAGCTGAGAAAAACCCGCCTGAACACTTCGCCTTCCTCGTCGCGACCCGACTCGCCAAACGTCGGCAACTCCAGAAAAGTGGTCTGCAGATGGGCGTTTAACCGGGGAAGCCGGACAATGCCTTCATCTTTTCTGGTCTTGAGAAAACGGAAGGGTTGCGGCGGGGAAGCCTCTTCAAAAGTCGCCTTTTCGTACATGCGGTTCTATCTCATCGCGCCTTTCAGACGCGGGGGTGATTATAATACAAAGAATGCGGCGACTATCCACGCCGTGCCTTTATGGGAATTCATCATTCTCAGCTTCTCGTTTGCGCGCCGGACGAGCCAGCGTTCGCACTTGAATGAGCAGTCTGCCCCCTGTCCGGGAATCCATCCGTTCAGCAACTTGTGGCAGAGTCTGTGCGCCGCGCAGCCCGCGCCGGAAAGCCCGGCGAGCGCGCGCCGGACGGCAGGCGTTATAATGGCGCCGTCATGCCGCAGTTGCCTTCCTGTCAATTTCTCCATTGGGGCGGATTTGCCCTTGCAAGCGGCGGTCTGGCCGTCGCGATTTTCTTTATGCAGGGCGTGCTCGGGTTGGCGCCCTGTCCGCTTTGCATATTGGACCGCTGGGTCGCCGGGCTGGCGGCGGCGCTGTTTCTGGCGGCGGCGCTGCACAATCCCGGCGCACCCGGCCAGCGCTTTTACGCCGCGTTCGGCCTGCTGGTGTGCGCCGCCGGCATCGGCCTGGCCGGGCGCCATGTCTGGCTGCAAAGTCTGCCGCCCGACCGCGTGCCGGACTGCACGCCCGGCCTCGGCTACCTGCTGGAGCAGTTCCCGCCGCTGGAAGTGCTGGCCACGGTGCTGAACAGCGCCGGCGAGTGCGCCGAAGTCGCATGGACTTTCGCCGGGCTGACCATCCCGCAGCAAACCCTGTTGTTTTTCGCCGCGCTGGCGCTGGTGTGCGTCGCGGTGCTGCTGAAAACCCGCGAGACCCGATGATGCGGCGCTTCGCGTTCATCGGCGCCGGCAACATCTCGCGCAGTCTGATTGGCGGCCTCACCGGACACGGGCTTGCCGCCGCCGCCTTCACCGTGTCCGACCCCGACGCCGGGCAACTCGCCCGGCTGGCCGAACGTCATCCGGGGCTTGCGACATCGCTTTCCAACCGTGATGCGGTCGCGGACTGCGATCTCGCCGTCTTGTGCGTCAAGCCCGGCATCGTGCAGGCGGTGTGCCGCGAGATGGCCGATGCGCTGGCGCGGCGCGGCGGCGTGCTGGTCTCGGTCGCCGCCGGCGTGCCGCTGGCGCGGCTCGACGAGTGGACGGGCGGGCGTCTTTCGATCATCCGCTGCATGCCGAACACGCCGGTCGAGGTCGGCTGCGGCGTCGTCGCGCTGTGCGCCGGCGCGCGCGTGTCACCGGCGCAGCGCGACGCCGCCGACCATCTGCTGGGCAATGTGGCCACGACGGTATGGCTTGAGGACGAGAGCGGCATGGATCTGGTGACCGCCTTGTCCGGCAGCGGCCCGGCCTATTTCTTCCGGATCGTCGAGGCGTTCGAGCAGGCGGCGGCGGAACTGGGCCTCGACCTCGACGCCGCGCGGCGGCTCGCGCGCGGCACTTTCCGCGGCGCCGCCGCGCTGGCCGGCAGCGGCGACGGCGATGTCGTCCGCCTGCGCCGGCAGGTCACGTCGCCGGGCGGCACCACCGAAAGCGGTCTGGCCGAACTGGAAAAAGGCGGCATCGCCGAACTCGCCCGGAGCGTGCTGGCGGCGGCGGCGAAACGCTCGGCGGAACTGGCCGCCGCGGCGGGGAGATGACGGCGGCATGATGAGCGGCGGCACACCCGAACAGGCGCTGGCATTTCTCCTCGACACCCTGATTACGTTTTACACGCTGCTGCTGATGCTGCGCGCGCTGCTGGCGCTGGCGCAGGCCGATTTCTACAACCCGCTGTCGCAGGCCATCGTCCGGCTGACCGAGCCGCCGCTGGTGGTGGCGAGGAAGCTCATCCCGGCCGTCGGCAGGTGGGATTTGTCGTGCTGGGTACTGGCCTATCTGGTGCGCCTGTTCGAGTTGTATCTGGTGACCGCGATCCAGGGCTTCTCGCCGGCGCTGTCGGCGCTGCTGACGGTGGCGCTGATTCAGCTGGGTGAATTGCTGTTGCAGACCTGGATAGTCGCCATCTTCATTTTCGCCGTCAGCAGCTGGTTCATCACCGGCGCGCAGGCCTACGGCAACCCTTTCATCTCGCTGCTCTACAGCCTGACCGCGCCGCTGATTGAACCGGTGCGGCGCGTCATTCCGTCGGTCGGGCCGGTTGATTTCAGCGCGCTGGTCGTGCTGTTTCTGCTCTATCTGGCGCTGAACGTGCTGCACTCCCTCTACTGAACCGGCGCCGGCCATGCGGGTGTTGGGCATCGAAACCTCGTGCGATGAAACCGGCATCGGCCTGGTGGATTCCGACGAGGGCGTCCTCGCCGAGGCGCTGTTCAGCCAGGTCGGGATTCACCGGCCGCACGGCGGCGTCGTGCCGGAACTGGCGGCGCGCGACCACGTGCGCAAACTGCTGCCGCTGCTGCGCGAAACGCTGGGCAGGCGCACTCTCGACGACGTGGACGCGGTGGCCTACACCGCCGGCCCCGGCTTGATTGGCGCGCTGCTGACGGGCGCCGTTTTCGGCCACGGTCTGGCCTGGGCATTCGGCAAACCGGCCATCGGCGTTCACCATCTGGAGGCGCACATGCTCGCCTGCATGCTGCAGGGCGCGCCGCCGCCGCCGTACATCGCGCTGCTGGTTTCGGGCGGCCACACCCAGTTGATTGCGGCGCACGCTCTCGGCCACTACGAGTTGCTGGGCGACACGCTCGACGACGCGGTCGGCGAAGCCTTCGACAAGGTCGCGAGAATGCTCGGGCTGGGTTATCCCGGCGGCCCGGAAATCGAGCGCCTCGCGCGCGACGGGCGCGCCAGGCGCTTCGAGTTTCCGCAGCCGATGGCCAACCGGCCGGGCTTCGACTTCAGTTTCAGCGGCCTCAAAACCCATGCCCTGCAGACGTTGCGGCGTTGCGACGACGACGCCCGCTGCCGCGCCGACATCGCTCTCGCTTTCGAGATCGCCGCCGTCGGCGCATTGACGACGCGCTGCCGGCGCGCGCTCGACCACGGCGCCTGCAACCGCCTGATTGCCGCCGGCGGCGTCGCCGCCAACACCCGCCTCAGGACGGAGCTCAAAAAACTCGGCAAAGACGGCGTCGAGGTGATCTACCCGGAGACCGGACTGTGCATGGACAACGGCGTCATGATTGCCAACGCCGGGCTGCTGCGCCTGCAAGCCGGCCAGCCGCCCGACCCGCTGCCGCATGTCCGCGCGCGCTGGCCCCTGACTGAATTGCGGCCACCGCGCCCTATCTGAACAGGCGGCCTTCCTCGCCGCGCGCGATTCGGCGGAAATTGTCGCGGTGGCGCGCGAGCATCGCAAGCCCCATCACGGCGACCGCCGCCGTCACCGCGCCGGAGGCGCCCTGCCAGTGGATGAAAAGCGGCGCCGCCAGGCCGGCGGTGACGCCGGCCAGCGCGACATAGCGAAACAGGCCGGCGGTGGCGAGCCAGACACCCGCCCAGGCGAGTCCGGCGACAGGTTGCAGGCCGAACAAACAACCCATGCACACGGCGACGCCCTTGCCGCCCCGGAAGCGGTGATAAACCGGATAAAGATGCCCGGCAAAAGCGGCCAGCACCGTGAGCGCTACGACCGTGTCTGAAAAACCGGCGTGGCGCACCGCAAAAACCGGCGCAAACGCCTTGCCGACATCCCCCAGCAACGTCAGCGCGGCGGCGGCCTTGCCGCCGGAGCGCGCGGCGTTGGTCGCACCCAGGTTGCCGGAGCCGATGTCGCGCGGGTCCGGGTCGCCGCGCAGACGGCAGATGACGACGGCAAAAGAAACCGAACCGGCAAGGTAGGCGGCCAACACGACCAGAATGCTTTCAACGGACGGCACGATATCCGCCATTGTACGGCTACAATCCCCGACGTGAAAGGCAACACCGAAAACCGCGCCAAACCGACCGTTGTTTTATTGCACGGCTGGATGATGAGCCGCCGCTGCTGGGACGATGTGGCGGCGCGCCTTCAGAAACATTTCCGCCTGTTCATCGCCGAACTGCCCGGCCACGATGCGCGCGGCGGCGATGGCGGGGGCAGCTTCGCGCGCCCCGGCGAACTGGTCGCGGCGCTGGCCGCGGCGGCGCCTCGGCGCGCGCTGTGGGTCGGCTGGTCGCTCGGCGGCATGCTGGCGCAGGCGGTGGCCTGCCGCTACCCGGAGCGGGTCGCCGGGCTGGTTTGCATCGCCGCGCCGGCACGCTTCGTCGCCAACGAGGAATGGCCGCACGGAATGGCGCAGACGGTTTTCGACGACTTCGCGACGTCGTTCGCACGCGACGCCGACGGCACGGCGAGACGGTTTCTGGCGTTGCAGGCCGCCGGCGCAGGCGACGCCGGCGCGGTCTTGCGGCGCCTGAAAAAGGCGGCGGCGCCCGCCACCGGGCACACCGAACTGGCGGCGGCGCTGCGCTTTCTCGGCGGCAGCGATTTGCGCCGCGCGCTGCGCGATTGCCGCTGCCGCGCCGACTTCATCGGCGGCGGCCGGGACCGGCTGGTGACGGCGCGCGCGGTCGAGCAAAGCAGCCGCCTGGCGCGGCACGGGCGCTTTCACGGCATCGCCGACGCCGGCCACGCCGCGCTGATTTCACACCCCGGCCGGGTCTGCGAAGTGATTGAACAATGCGCCGAACAGGCGCGCGCGGTTCCATGAAAGCCATCCCGAAACACGCCCCCTCGATCAACAAGCGGGCGGTGCGGCACTCGTTCGACCGGGCGGCGCTGCACTACGACGCCCACAGCGCGTTGCAGCAGAAGATCGCCTGCGACCTGATCCAGGTGTGCGACCGCCTGTCGGCAAGGCTCGAGCGCCGCCCGCGCGCCATTCTCGACGTCGGCACCGGCACCGGCTACGGCGTGCGCCTGTTGCGCAGCCGTTTCCCGCGCGCCGTCATCGTCGGCCTCGACTTCGCGCCGCGCATGATTCGCCGCGCCGCGCGCGGCTGCGACACCGCCTCGCACTTTGTCTGCGCCGACGCCGAGCGTCCGCCGTTTGGCGACGGCGTTTTCGACCTGGTGTATTCCAGTTCGCTGGTGCAGTGGTGCGACGAGCCGGGACATTTGTTCGGGCAGTTCCGCCGCCTCGCGCGCGCCGGCGGCTGGCTGCTGTTCTCGACCTACGGGCCGAAAACGCTGCACGAACTCAGGCGCAGTTGGGCCGAGACCGACGGCTACGGCCACACGCTGGACTTCCCCGACGGCGCCGACCTGAAGAAAAAACTTCAGGCGGGCGGTTTCGACGTGAAACTGTACACGCGCCAACTGGAGGTCATCCACTACCGCGGCGTCGGCGAACTGCTGCGGCAACTGAAAAGCAGCGGCGCCACCAACCACCACACCGCCGCCCGCCGCGGCCTGACGACGCCGTCGGCGCTGCGCGCGATGAAAGAACACTACCAGCGCCGCTTCGGCGTGCGCGGCCTGGTGGCGGCCAGTTATGAGATTCTGGTGTTCGCGGCCAAAGCGGCATGATGGCCGGGCGCGCCCGCGTGAGCAAACGAATGCCGGCTGAATGGCTTGCCGACACCCCGCACGGCGCCGGATGAAAAGAGGCCGCGCCTCCCGGAGGGATGGCGCGGCCTCTCTGGTAAAGGGTTGCCGCGGCGGCCTTGCAGCCGGAGTGTGTCGGCCTTAACTGGCGAGACCGATATTGACGGGGGCGCCGCTGCCGCTGCCGCTGAAGGCGCCCAGCCCGGCGGCGATACCGACACCCGCCGCGGCCCCGACCACGGCAACCACGCCGGCGGCAATGCCGCCGACCGCACCGACGATGGCGGCGCCCGCCGCGACCGCACCGAGTGTGCCTCCAAGTGCGAATCCACCTACGGTCGTCGCCGCGGCGATGCCAACCGCGCCGAGGCCACTGAAACCGCAGGCAAAACCGATGCTGGCCAAAGTGCCGGAGACCAGAAAGACCACCGATGCGATAATATCGCCGCCGCTCAACTGCTCCAATTCTTCCTCGGTCATGCTTCTCATCACGACGTCCAGCTCGGGGAAGTACGGCACGACGACGTTCAGTTCATCGGCGGTGTTTTGTTTGTACACGATGTCTAAATTCTCAAGGGAGGCCATGTCTTTCCTTGCGGCGGCCTTGTCTTCCTCGCTCACGTCCGGGCTGGTCAGCACGAGACCAATGACTATCGACGCGATTTCATTCAGCAGGGGAACAGAGCGGCCGGGTCTGGCCATCTGATTGCCCCCCGGGCCGGGGTTGGTTGACTGTTCGTGCATTCTTTACCTCCGGGCCTGCGTATCCATCTGCGAGACCGACTGCAATAGTACACGGACACCATAAAAAAATACAGCATGACAAATGTTTCTGAACGCCCCACCCTTCAAACCGCTGCTATTCCCGCCAGCCGCGGGAAATGACAATATGTTCTCGGGCAGGCATATCATTTTCTAATAGAATACCGCCCATGCCGGAAAAGATTCCAGCCGATTCCGTCGGCATTGTTGAAACCAGGCACCAGTCTTTCGAGCAGCCGCTGGCGCTGGACTGCGGGCGCGAACTGCCCGGCTTTACGCTGGCCTACGAAACCTACGGCACGCTGAACGAGGACCGCTCCAACGCGCTGCTGATTTGCCACGCGCTGTCGAGCGACCAGCACGCCGCCGGCTACCACAGCATGGACGACGCCAAACCCGGCTGGTGGGACCGCTGCATCGGCCCCGGCAAACCGTTCGACACCGACGAGTTTTTCGTCGTCTGTCCGAACAATCTCGGCGGCTGCAAGGGCAGCACCGGGCCGAACACGGCCAACCCCGAAACCGGCGAGCTCTACGCCTCGGACTTTCCCATCGTCACCGTCCGCGACTGGGTCAGAAGCCAGAAACTGCTGGCCGAGGCGCTTGGCATCACGCGCTGGGCGGCGGTCATCGGCGGCAGCCTCGGCGGAATGCAGGCGATGCAATGGGCGATAGACTACCCCGACAGCCTCGAACACGCGCTGCTGATCGCCGCCGCGCCGAAGTTGTCGGCGCAAAACATCGCCTTCAACGAGGTCGCGCGCCAGGCCATCGTCTCGGACGTGGATTTCAACGGCGGGCGCTACTACGACCGCTCCATCCCGAAGGAGGGCCTGATGCTGGCGCGCATGCTCGGGCACATCACCTACCTGTCCGACGACGCGATGCGCGAAAAGTTCGGGCGCGAACTGAAGGAAGGCAAGCTGAACTTCGGCTTCGACATCGAGTTTCAGGTCGAGAGTTACCTGCGCCACCAGGGAGAGTCTTTCGTCAGCCGCTTCGACGCCAACACCTACCTGCTGATGACCAAGGCGCTCGACTACTTCGACCCGGCGGCGGATTTCGGCGGCGACCTCGCCGCCGCCTTCGCGCGCACGCGGGCGCGCTTTCTGGTGGTCTCGTTCACCACCGACTGGCGCTTCCCGCCGGCGCGCTCGCGCGAGATTACGCGGGCGCTGATGCGGGCCGGCAAGCGGGTCAGTTACTGCACCATCAAGGCGCACCAGGGGCACGACGCGTTCCTGATGCCGGTGCCTCAGTACCTGTCGGTGCTGGGCGCCTACACCAACCAGATTCTGGCGGGCGCGTGATGCGCCCCGACCTTGAAATCATCCGCGACTGGATCCAGCCGGATTCGAGGGTGCTCGACCTCGGCTGCGGCGACGGCGAACTGCTGTGGTGGCTGAAGCGCGACCGCAATATCGCCGGCATCGGCCTGGAGATTGACGACGACAATATCGTCCGCTGCATCGAGCGCGGCGTTGACGTCATCCAGATCAACCTGGACGAGGGGCTGCGCGACGACTTTGACGACCGCAGTTTCGACTACGTCGTCATGACCCAGACGCTGCAGGCCATGCGCCGCCCCGACCTGCTGCTCGATGAAATGCTGCGCGTCGGCAAGGAGGCGATAGTCACCTTCCCCAACATGGGGCACTGGAGCAACCGCCTGCAGATGCTGCTGGCCGGCCACATGCCGGTGACGCGCGCGCTGCCGGCGGCGTGGTACGACACCGCCAACATTCACCTGTGCACCATCCGCGACTTCGAGGTGCTGTGCCGCGACAAAAACATCCGGCGCCTGCAGCGCACGACGGTGGATTACAACCACAAGGCCTCGGTCAGCGCGCGCCTTCTGCCCAACCTGATGGGCGAGATCGCGATTTACCGGCTGGGACGCGGTTGAGAAAAGTCAGGTCTTGAGGTGGCGCGGGGTGTAGCGGCCATCCTTGAAGCCGTCGAAGTACAACTCCACCAGCGGGTGTTCAACCCGGCGGCTTTCGCAGCGCTCCAGATTGCGCTCGGCAACGTAGGTTTGCGCCGGCTGGCCGTCCACCAGCACGTGATACCACGGCTCGTCTTTGGGCGGTCTGGATTTCGCCACCTGCTCATACCATTCGCTGGCCGCCATGAAAACGGGGTCCACATCACAGATTACGCCGCAATAGTCGAACATCCTGTGCCGAACCACCTCGCCGATTGAAAAATGCGCGTCTTTCATTGATTTTGCCACGGGTCGGGCGCGATTATACGCCAGATTCCGTTTCTCTCGATTGTGCGCGGACGGTTGGCGGCGTCTTGCCATTGCAGGCGCAGCGTGAAAGCGCCGCCGGCGACCTCGATCATCAGCCGCGACGGCGACGGCGCGGCGGGGTTGCCGCACGAGGCGCCGGCGGCGCGGCACTTCCATTGCGCCACCTGAAAACGCGCGAACGCCGGCGGCGTGCAGGCCGCGGTGCGGCAGTCGGGCGCGCCTTGCGCGGTGTCGTCCCAGGCGGTGGCGTAATCGGCGGCGTTGTCGGCGGCGCGCAGGTGGGCGGCGATTTCATCGAACAGCATCAGGCCGTGGATGCGCGCCGCCTGCTCGCGCCCGCTCAAAAGCGCCTGGTATTGCATCTGCGCGAAACCGAACAGGCCGGCGCCGGCCAGCGCCAGCGCGACCAGCAATTCCAGCATGCTGTAACCGTCACAACAGGCAGTCTTCGATGTTTGCATCACCCACCTCGACCAGGCCGTCGCCGTTGCCGTCGGCGGCGAACCGCAGCCGCCCGTTGCGGCTGATGACCAGCGCCTCGGCGCCGCGCACGGCGCCGTCCACACAGGCGACGAAGCGCCCGGCGCGGTTGGAGTGTCCGCGCGCATCGTAGGCGATGTAGTTGGCGAACGTGTTGGAGCGGATGGTGACGCCGGCGGCGTGCGTGTTTTGCTTCGCACGCAAAAGGCGCTCGCCGGTGTCGGGTTTGCCGTTCTTCGTCGCCGCATTCTCGGCAAAGATGAGCCAGCCGCCCTCGTAGCCGGCGCCGCCGCAGACAACGCCGCCGGCGCTTTTGCAAACGACGGTGCGCATGCCCGACGCAATCGCGTAACTCCTGGCGAAACGAACGGCTCCGGCCAGCGCGCCGGTCTGTTCAGCCAGCAAACGCCGCTGCTTCCAGTCGGCCTGAAAGCCGACCACCGCGGTCAGAAACACCGCCGCCAGCGACAGCGCCAGCAGCAATTCCAGCAACGTGAAGCCGCCCGCGTGTGAACCCTTTTCCATCGCCGGATTACAGCACGCAAGGGCCGCTTGCGCGGCCGGCGCCCGACCAACGCGCCCGTCTGGCCGACGAACAGCCGGATAAAAAGAGGCCGCGCCTCCCGGACGGGATGGCGCGGCCTCTTTGGGAAATCTGCCCGACGGGCCTTGCAGTCAGAGTGTGCCGGCCTTAACCGACCACGGCGACACTGACGGGGCCGACCGGGCCTTCTCTGGCCGACCGGGTGGCGACGCCGAGAGAGATACCCACACCCACCGCCGAGGTTACAGCGAGGGCCGTAATCCCGCCGACAACCGCCATGCCTGTCAGAACAGACGAGCCAAGGTACAACGTAGTTCCCGACAAGGTGATGCCTGCGCCGACACCAAGAGCGACGCCGATGCTGCCGAGGGCGCAGCCTATGGCCGTGTCTGCGAAAGTGAAAAAGAGGGCCACAATAATTTCGAACCCCCCTGAAATATGCGCCAGTTGCTCCTGGGTCAATGGCCTCAGTTTCTCCATAAACTCCGGAAAATCCGGCACCACGATGTTCAGTTCATCGGCGGTGTTCTGTTGATAGACCACGTCAACCGTTTCCAATGAGGATATCAGCTCCCTCGTGCTCTCCTTGTCTTCCTGACTGGTCTTCGGACTGGTCAATACGCAGCCAATAACAACGGCCGCCATTTCGTTGATGCAGGGAAGATGGATCCCCGGCCCAATCATCGAAGTAATATCCATCCGGGGGATATTGGTTGATTGTATCTCCATAATTCTGTACCTCCTGAGAAACAGTCATTAATGTCGTTGGAAATATTTTGCGTGCCACCCTCAAACGGGGGCCAGCCAAAACGGAACGGTAGCATGGATACAATGCCGTCTGCAAGCGGGGATACAGCCCCGTGTTCTCGACTCAAAAAGAACAGGCAGCATGCGCTTTTCGGCAAAAACGCACCCTCGCCCGACCCCTGTCTTCCCGCCGGTTCAGGCCATCCGGCAGGCGTTCGCACGCACTTGAGTTTCCGGCCTTCTGGCCGTAGAATCATGCAACGCGGGGATGCGGCCCCGTGCTTCTCGACTCAAAAAGAACAGACAACATGCGTTTTTCGGCAAAGATGATGCTTTTCTACCTGCTTGTGTGCGGTCTCGCGTGGGCGCAGGGGGATGCCGGGCGCGGCAAGGAAAAGGCGCAGACGTGCGTCGCCTGCCACGGCATCGACGGCAACAGCAGCAACGCCGAATGGCCGAAGATCGCCGGCCAGTCGGCCAATTACATTTACAAACACTTGCAGTTTTTCAAGAACGGCCAGCGCGTCAATCCGCTGATGAACCCGCTGGTGGCCGACCTGTCCGACCGCGACCTGCACGATCTCGCCGCCTACTACGAGTCCATGAAGACCTCGCCCGGCGCCGCCGACAAGACCCGGGTCGAGGCCGGTAAAATGATTTACCAGGGCGGCAATTCGCAAACGGGCGTGGCCGCCTGCATCGCCTGCCACGGCCCCCGCGGCAACGGCAACCCGGCGGCGGGCTTCCCGAAACTGTCGCACCAGCACGCGCTTTACACCGCCAACCGCCTGCGCAATTACCGTGACGGCGCCTACAGTTATCCGGGCGTCGAGATTATGAACAGCGTTTCCGCCCCTCTCAGCGACGAGGAGATCGAGGCGGTGGCTTCCTACATTCAAGGACTGTATTGATGAAGGCGACACACACGGCACGGGCGCTTTTGGTCGTGATGTGCGCGGCTTTGCCGGTGTTCGCGGCGCACACGGCGCAGGCGGAGGACTTTATCGAGGGGCAGCACTACCAGCGCCTGCCGACAACGGGGAAAACCGAGACCGGCGACCAGGTCGAGGTGCGGGAGTTTTTCTGGTACGGTTGCCCCCACTGCTACGTGCTCGAACCCTACCTCGACAACTGGAAAGTGCCGGACAACGCCCAATTCATCCGCACCCCGGCCACTTTCAACGAGCTGTGGCTGACCCACGCCCGCGTCTATTACGTGCTGCAGGAGCTCAAACGGCTCGACGAACTCCACCCGGTGTTCTTTGAGGCGATACACAAACACAAGTTGAAACTGACCGACGAGGCGTCCATCAGCCGGTTTTTTACAAGCTACGGCATCCCCGAAAAAGAATTTCAGAGCGCCTACCGGTCTTTTCTGGTGGACACCAGAATCGGCAAGGCCGAAAAGGCCGTGCGCGACTACCGGCTGAAAAGCGTGCCGTCGTTTGTCGTCAACGGCAAGTATCTGGTGTCGCCGAGCGGCGTCACCAGTTACACACAGTTCATAGAAATTCTCAATTATCTCGTCGCACTCGAGGCGGCGGAATAACCTCAGCGGCGGCGCTTCGGCGGCGGCGCGTCGGTGATTTTGTAACGTTCCAGTTTTCTTCTGAGCGTGCCGCGGTTGATGCCGAGCATGTCGGCGGCGCGGCTGCGGTTGAAACCGACGGTCTTCATCGTGTATTCCAGCAGTGTCTTTTCGACCTCGTCCATGACCATGCCGTGCAGGCGCGCCGGCGGTTGGCCGTCGAGCAGCGCGAAGTAGCTGATCAGCCCTTTCTTCAGCACTCCGTTGATGCTTTTGGCGCCCTTTTTCTTTTCTTCTTTCTTCTTGGGGTTTATGTAGTTAACTTGACGCATCAAGCACTCCATAAACTGCTTGCCATTGCTGGCAAACAAACTACTTGAACAAATCTCATAGACCTGACTTGCACAAATACTCTGCTAAGGATTTTCCGTAATTTAACCACAACCGTTTGCCAAGTTAAATACATAATTCCCTTCTTCTTCATCTTCATTCGGTCGGCGTCACCGAGTACTGCGCGATGTCCGCCGGCGCCCGCTCGAGCATGATCTCGACGGCAAGCGGCGCGTTCGTCGGCAGGATGTCGCGGGTCGCGTAGTCGCGCCCCTCAAAGCGGCGCTTTTCGAGAAACCGCCCGCTGCCGTCGAACAGCTCAAAAACCAGCGCCGGCCAGGGCTGCTCACGGCCTGCGGTGTTGATGAGGGTGGCGCCGAAAACCAGCGTGCCGGGCGCCTCGGCGGCGCGCATGACGACGTCCGAAAGGCGCATGTCCCGGAGCACGATGGCCGGCGAGTCCGTGGGGAAACCGCAGTCTATGCGCCCGCACAGCTGCCTCAGCAACGGCGTCGAAGGCTGCTGCGGGATTTGCGACGGCAATTCCACCGCGACAAACAAACTGCCCGCCGCCAGCGCCGCGAACACAATCAGCAAAAGCCACGACACAAAACCGGGACGGCGCACAAGCGCGCGCCGGCTCCGCGCCACAATCGCGGCGTTGACGTCGCTCGCATGTATCCTGAATTCAGATTCTTTCTTCATCGGCTGGTCCGTTTCGGCCACCCTTCAGCAGCGGCGGCTCATTATACCGAAAGGCGGGCGCGGCGCGATTCAGAGGTTGTAATGGGGATGCTTTCTTTCCAGGTAGTGGATGTCGAGACCGCCGCCTGCGAACGCGGAGTCGTCAATAATCTGTCGGTGCAACGCCAGATTGGTGTCAATGCCGGTGATGAAAATCTCGTCGAGCGCATTTTGCATTCTCTTCATCGCGCTTTTGCGGTCGGCGCCGTGCGCGATTAACTTGCCAATCAGGGAATCGTAATACGGCGGCACGCGGTAGCCGTCGTAGAGGTGCGAGTCCACGCGGATGCCGGGGCCTCCCGGAAAATGCGAGCGCTCTATCGTGCCGGGCGACGGATGAAAGTTCTTCGGGTTCTCGGCGTTGATTCGGCACTCGATGGCGTGCCCCTGCATCCGGACGTCCTGCTGGCGGATGCCGAGCGGCTCGCCCGCCGCCACCCGCAGCTGCTGATGGACGATGTCCACGCCGGTCACCATCTCGGTCACCGGATGCTCGACCTGCACCCGCGTGTTCATCTCGATGAAGTAGAAATGGCCGTCGTCGTACAGAAACTCGAACGTGCCGGCGCCGCGGTATTGAATCTGGCGGCAGGCTTCGCACACCTGCTCGCCCATGTCGCGGCGCTGCTCTTCGGTGATGCCCGGCGCCGGCGCCTCTTCGACGACTTTCTGGTGCTTGCGCTGCATCGAGCAGTCGCGCTCGCCGAGATGAATGACGTGGCCGTGGGCGTCGGCCAGCACCTGGAATTCGACGTGGCGCGGCTTCTCCAGAAACTTCTCCATGTAAATCTCGCCGTTGCCGAAGGCGGCCTTGGCCTCCGTGTGCACCAGCTGGATGGCGTTGAGCAGCGCGCCCTCGGAATGAATCACGCGCATGCCGCGCCCGCCGCCGCCGGCGGCGGCTTTCAGAATCACCGGGTAGCCGATTTCGCGCGCCACCGCCAGGTTCTTGTCGGCGTTGTCGCCGAGCACCTTGTCCGGCCCCGGCACGCACGGAATGCCGGCCTTGCGCATCACCTTCTTGGCCGAGACCTTGTCGCCCATCAGGCGGATGGAGTCGGCGGACGGGCCGATGAAGACAAAGCCGCTCGATTCAACCTGCTCGGCGAAATCCGCGCTCTCGGACAGGAAACCGTAACCCGGATGAACCGCCATCGCGTCGGTGACCTCGGCGGCGCTGAGTATGGCCGGAATGTTCAGGTAACTTTTGGCCGGCTCCGGCGGGCCGATGCAGACCGACTCGTCGGCCAGTTTGACGTGCATCAGGTCAATGTCGGCCTGCGAATAGACGGCGACGGTCTTGATGCCGAGTTCGCGGCACGCGCGCAGGATGCGCAACGCGATTTCCCCGCGGTTGGCGATGACAATTTTATCGAGCACCTTGCGGCCCGTCAGTCGTCAAGAACAATCAGCGGCTGGCCGAACTCGACGGGCTCGCCGTCGGCGGCCAGTATGTCCTTGACAACTCCGGCGACCGGCGCCTCGATGCGGTTCATCATTTTCATCGCCTCGATAATGCACAGGGTGTCGCCGGCGGCCACGTTCGCCCCTTGCTCGACGAACGGGTCGGCGTCGGGCGACGGCGAGCGGTAGAACGTGCCGACCATCGGCGACTCGACGACGTGTCCGGACTGCCCGGCGCCACCGGGTTCTTCCGCCGGCGCCGCCGGCGCCGCCTCGGGCTGGGGCGGTGCCGCCATCGGCTGCACAAACGCCGGCGCCGCCACCGCCACCGGTGCGGCGCCGCTCGAACGGCTGATCCGCACCGACTCCTCTCCTTCCTTGATCTCGATCTCGGCGATGCCGGACTCCTCCAGCAGCTCAATCAGCTTCTTGACCTTGCGTATGTCCATTGTCCGGAAAAGACCTTATTGCCCCCCGACGCGGTCGAGCGCCGCCAGCACCGCCAATTCGTACCCCTTCGCGCCGGCGCCCGATATCACCGCGACGGCGATGTCGGACAGGTAGGACTGCCGGCGAAACGCCTCGCGCGCGAACACGTTGGACAGGTGAATCTCGATGAAGGGCCTGGACACGCCCAGCAGCGCGTCGCGCATCGCCACGCTGGTGTGCGTGAACGCGCCCGGGTTGATAATCAGAAAGTCGGTGCCGTCGTCCATCGTCTGCTGAATGCGCCCGACGATCCCGCTCTCGCTGTTGGACTGAAAATGCAGCAATTCGGCGCCATGCCGCCCGGCGACCTCGGCGGTGCGGGCGACGATTTCATCCAGCGTCAGGGTGCCGTATATTTCCGGTTCACGGCGTCCGAGCAAATTCAGGTTGGGGCCGTTGATCAGCAGGAGTTTTGGCATTATCTTGTCGTTAATTGTTACGATCTTGCACCCTTCTCGCGCAATTGTCGAGAAAGATACCGCAAAACCCTCCTTCCCGCAAGTGCCGATGAAATCCCCGCCGCAAACAGCGCCCCGGCACCTGAGAGACTGCGATTTACCGGTCAGGTGGGCTATGATGACGGGGCGATGCGCAACAAGTTTCTGGTCATGACCGCGGTGCTGGCCGCCGCCATTGGCGGCTTTTCCGCCTACTACTTCCAGCAGCATCTGGGCGGCACGTTCGGCTTTGCCGACTCACCGGCGCCGCCGCCGGTCGGCATGAAGCGACCGGACTTTCAACTGCGCGACCTCGACAACCGGATGACGCCGCTGTCGTCCTGGGACGGGCAGGTTGTGCTGTTCAACTTCTGGGCGTCGTGGTGCCCGCCGTGCCGGCGCGAAATCCCGGACTTTAACGATGTGCGCGAGTTCTACCGCGAAGACGGCTTTGAAGTCGTCGGCATCGCGATAGACGATGAAGAGAAAGTCCGCGAGTTCCTGGCCAATCTCCCGAACGTGGAATACCCGCAACTCATCGGCTACAACGACGCCGTCGAGCTGGGACGCGCCCTCGGCAACCAGACCGGCGGCCTGCCTTACAGCGTGCTGGTGGACCGCGACGGCGTCATCCGCTTCGTCAAGGCCGGCGAATTGTCGAAGACCGAATTGATCGGGCGCCTCGAAGCGCTGTTGTAGCCGAACACCTTGCCGAGGTGCCCGACAAAGTCCCCGGCGCTGATGAAACCGACGATGCGCGCCCACTCGACTTCGCGCGCATCGACGTCAAAAAACAGAATCGCAGGCGGGCCGTAGAGCGAAAACCGGTTCAGCAACTCGCGGCTGTGCTCGTCGGAGTCGGTGACGTCGGCTTCAAGCAGCGCGACTTCGCCCAGCCGTCGTTGCACTTCGGCGTCGCTGAAAGTGAACGCCTCCAGTTCCTTGCAGGCCACACACCAGTCGGCGTAAAAAACCAGCATGGTCCATTGCCGGCGGTCGGCGGCGGCGCGGATGCCGCGGTGGACGTCGTCGAGCGAGCGGTGGCGCTCGAACGCCAGCGCGCCCGCGTGTCCGGCGCCGGCCTGGCGCACCTCGAAGTGCCACGGCCGCAGCCAGTTCTCGCCGCCGACGGAGGCGTTGGCCGCGAGCAGCACCGCATACGCCAGCACCAGCGAGTTGAGCGCGCGTCCCAGCACAAGCCACACGCCGCCGCCGCGCAGGACCCGGAACAGCGCAATGCAAAGCGCCACAACCAGCGCGCCCGCCAGCAGCATCGTGACGTGCCCGAGGACGACCCGGTCGAGCAGCCAGACGGCAAAGCCGAGCAGGATGAAACCGAACAAAACCTGCACCCGATTCAGGAACGGCCCGGGCTTCGGAATCAGCCGCCCCAGCGACGCGCCGATGGCCAGCAGCGGCGCGCCCATGCCGAGCGCCAGACTGAACAATGCGAGGCCGCCGGTGGCGGCGTCGCCGGTGCGGGCGACGAACAGCAGCGCGCCGATCAGCGGCGGCGTCACGCACGGGCTTGCGACCAGCGCCGCCAGCACGCCCATCACCGCCGCGCCCATAAAACGTCCGCGCCTCTTCTCGCCGACGCCGGACAAGCGCGTTTGCAGCGACGACGGCAGCCGCAGACTCCAGACGCCGAACATCGCCAGCGCCAGCAGCACAAAAATCGCCGCGAACAACACGATGACGACGGGGCGCTGGAACCACAGCTGAAAATTGTGCCCGGAAAGCGCCACGGCGACGCCCGCCGTGCTGTAAGTCAGCGCCATCGCCAGCACATAGACCGACGACAATGCGAACGCTTTGCCGGTCGAAACGGATTTGCCGCCGGGCGTCGTGATGACCGAGAACAGAATCGGAATCATCGGCAGCACGCACGGCGTGAAAGCCAGCAGCAGGCCCAGCCCGAAGAACACCAGCACGGCGATGCCAAGGCGCGCGCCGGCGAGATAGTCGGCCAGCCGATCCTGCTCCGAACGGCGCGGCATGGCGGCGGCGGGTGCTGCGGGCATGGCGGCGGCCCCGGCAACGGAGTCAAAGCGCACCTGCCGGGTGGTTGGCGGATAGCACAGGCCGGCATCGGCGCAGCCCTGCCAGGTGAGTTCGCCGGCCATGGCCTTCGTCTCGAAATGCACCGCGGCCTGACGGCGGTAGATCTCGACATCGCCGAAATTGGGGTCGCTGATTTTCTCGCCGCGCGGCCTGTCGAGCGCGACCGGCGCGCCGTCCACCGACAGCGCGGTCTTGTCGCGGTACAGATAGTAGCCGTCGGCGATGCGCCACTGGGCGATATAGCGGTCGCCGCCGCCGTGCGCCATCGTCAGCACGAACGCCTGCTCGGGCGGCAGAAATTCCTCGTCCGCAGGCTGCCACAGCGGCAGCTGTGCAACCGCCGCCGCAGGCCAGACGCAGGCCAGCAGCAGCGCGATGCGTATCCGTGGCGTGTTCATTCGCACCGTTGCCGGACCCAGTCGGCGTAGGCCGCGTTCGCTTCCACCGCCGGCAGCGCGATGATCTCCGGCAACTCATAGGGGTGGATTTGCAGCAGGCGGTCGTGCAGCGCGGCGTAGCGCAGGCGGGTGGTTTTCGCCGTCAGCAGGTATTCGTGCTCGTCGGCGATTTGTCCCTGCCAGTGATAGACCGACGAAACCGGCCCGCTGACCTGGGCGCAGGCGCAGAGTTTTTCCTCGACCAGCACGGCGCTGATGGCCCGCGCCTGGGCCTGCTCTTTGACCGTGGTTTGCACCAGCACCAGATCGCAGGCCGGGGCCGGCACCCTTTCCACTTGATTTTTCAACTCCATACGCCGATTATAACGCCATGAAGAAACTCGCCTTGCTGCTGCTGCTTGTCTTTGCGCTTTCGGTGGTGGAAATTCAACTGTTTGCCGCCGTCACCAATGCCTTCGGCGCATTGGCAACGGTGCTGCTGATCATCGCGACGGCGGTTGTCGGCGTGGCCATGTTGCGCAAACAGGGAATGGCGGCCTTCAAGCGGATGCGCGCGGCGATGGCCGGCATCGCCCAGCCGCCGCCGGATTTGCTCGAGAGCGCCTTTTTGCTGATGGGCGGCGTATTGATGATTTCGCCGGGGTTTTTCAGCGATTTTGTCGGCGGCTTGTGCCTGTTGCCGCCGGCCCGGCGTCTGCTGATTCGCTATCTGGCGCCGAAATTGCCACGCTGGGCGCAGCGCATGCACAAACAACGGCCGCCGCGCGAGCCGCGTGAGCCACACGAATTGCACGAGCCGCAGATACCGCGCAGGCCGGACGGCAGCAAGCCGGACATCATCGAAGGCAAGTACCGCAGACGCGACTGAGCGTTGCCGGGCGGCCCCGATTGCCGCCGGACACAAAGCAAAGAGGCCGCGCCTCCCGGACGGGGAAGCGCGGCCTCTTCAGGGATTGGGTTGGCGGAGTGCGCCGGCCTTATTCAACGAGACCGATACCGACGTCGCCGCCAGAGCCGCTTCCATCGAAAGCACCCAACCCGGCGGCGATGCCGACCCCTACACCGGCTGCCACTCCGAGGCCTACTGCAAGGCCGGCCACAGTCGTGCCGATAACGATCGTCGCACCTATCGCGATGGCGCCCGCGCCAATAGTACCCCCGGCCAGTATGGTGGTGGCGCCTACGGCAGATGCAAACCCTATGCCGATGGCACCGAAAAGGGCCAGGATGCCTTCACCACCGGATACTGATTCCAGCTGCCCGTCCTCTATTGCCTGGGCCATCGCCTCGTCAAATTTCGGAAACTCCGGCACCACGATGTTCAGCGTATCCGCAGTGTTCTGTGGATAGACTATATTGACACCCTCAAACGAAGCCAGATTCTTCCTGACTTTTTCCTTGTCTTGCGGACTGATGTCCGAATCAACAAGGCACCGGCCGATATAAATCGCCGCCAGTTCGTTGGTCGCTGGGGGGTTTTGCCAACCTGTATTTTCAGAGCTTGATTGTGTTCTCATTGGAATCATCCTCCTGTAAATTTGCCTGAACTGTTATTCTAACCCCGGCGCCCAGGAATGAAAGACTGACAGAAGTTTCTGAACCGGCCGCACAAAAACGCCGGGCGGGCAGACGCACAAAACAGGAGTCAGAACAGATACTTACAGCCCCCCGGCTTGACTTTCAAGCGACGGTCCCCATATATTGGCTGTCCCCGCTTCAGGGGATTGCATATACAAACTGAAAAACTTTGGAGGAATCCATGAAGATTCGACCCTTACACGACCGGGTTGTCGTCAAACGCCTGGAAGAGGAACGAACCAGCCCGGGCGGCATCGTCATCCCGGACAGCGCCACCGAAAAACCCGTCAAAGGCGAGGTCATGGCGGTCGGCAACGGCCGTATCATGGACGATGGCGCGGTGCGCGCCGTCGGCGTCCAGGTCGGTGAAACGGTGCTGTTTGGCAAGTATTCCGGCACCGAAGTCAGGCTGGACGGAGATGAACTGGTGGTGATGCGCGAAGACGACATCATGGCCGTCATCGAGTCCTGATGGATTCACAACAAACAAGACACAGGAGACAACACTGATGAGTGCTAAAGAAATCCGGTTTGCCGACGACTGCCGTCAGCGAATGACGTCCGGCGTCAATATTCTCGCGGACACCGTCAAGGTGACGCTGGGGCCGAAGGGCAAGAACGTGGTTCTGGAAAAATCGTTCGGGGCGCCGACGGTGACCAAGGACGGAGTTTCCGTCGCCAAGGAAATCGAACTGAAAGAAAAGTTCGAGAACATGGGCGCGCAGATGCTCAAAGAGGTCGCTTCGCAGACTTCCGACGTGGCCGGCGACGGCACGACGACGGCCACGGTTCTGGCCCAGGGCATTATCCGCGAAGGCATGAAAGCGGTGGCGGCGGGGATGAACCCGATGGACCTCAAACGCGGCATGGACAAAGCCATGGCCGCCTCGGTGGACGTGCTGAAAAACCTGTCCAAGCCGTGCGCCGACCGCAAGGCCATCGCCCAGGTCGGCAGCATTTCGGCCAACTCCGACCCCTCCATCGGCGAGATCATCGCCGATGCGATGGACAAGGTCGGCAAGGAAGGCGTCATCACGGTCGAGGAAGGCAACGCGCTGGAGAATGAACTGGAGGTCGTCGAGGGCATGCAGTTTGACCGCGGTTATCTGTCGCCCTACTTCATCAACAACCAGGACAATATGTCGGCGGAGCTGGAAGACCCCTTCATTCTGCTGCATGACAAGAAGATCTCGAACATCCGCGACCTGCTGCCGGTGCTTGAAGCCGTCGCCAAGTCCGGCAAGCCTTTGCTGATGATTGCCGAGGACGTCGAGGGCGAGGCGCTGGCGACGCTGGTCGTCAACACGCTGCGCGGCATCGTCAAGATTGCCGCGGTCAAGGCGCCGGGCTTCGGCGACCGCCGCAAGGCGATGCTCGAAGACATCGCCGTGCTGAGCGGCGGCAAGGTCATCTCCGAGGAAATCGGCCTGTCTCTCGAGAAATGCTCGCTGGGCGACCTCGGCCAGGCCAAGCGCGTTACGGTGTCGAAGGAAAACACCACCATCGTCGGCGGCACCGGCACGGCGGACGACATCAAGGGGCGCGTCGAGCAGATTCGCGTCCAGATCGAGGAAGCGACCTCCGACTACGACAAGGAAAAACTGCAGGAGCGCATGGCCAAACTGGCCGGCGGGGTTGCGGTCATCAAGGTCGGCGCCGCGACCGAGGTCGAGATGAAGGAGAAGAAGGCGCGCGTCGAGGACGCGCTGCACGCCACCCGCGCCGCGGTCGAGGAAGGCGTCGTGCCCGGCGGCGGCACCGCGCTGATCCGGGCGATCGAGGGCATCGCCTCGCTCAAGGGTGATAACGCGGATCAGGACATGGGCATCAGCATCCTGCGGCGCGCAATGGAGGATCCTTTCCGCCAGATTGTCGCCAACGCCGGCGGTGAAGCGTCGGTGGTGCTGGATGCGGTGCGCGGCAAGGACCCCTCCTACGGCCACAATGCCGCCAACGCGGAATTCGGCAACATGATGGCGATGGGCATTATTGACCCGACCAAGGTCACGCGCAGCGCACTGCAAAACGCCTGCTCGATTGCCAGCCTGATGGTGACCACCGACGCCATGGTGGCCGAACTGCCGAAAGAAGAAGCACCGATGCCCAGCCACGGCCACGGCGATATGGGCGGCATGGGCGGCATGGGCGGCATGATGTAACCGGCCGCGCGGCCAGCATCGGCGCCGCCATATTCCCGGGAAAGCCCCGCCATTGTTGGCGGGGCTTTTGCTTTTTGTCGCGAAATGTTGCGGTCTCGCCGCCCGTTCATCAACCTGTGGCAATGACCCGCAATCGGATAAAATGTTACCCTGATAACACAAACTCAAAACTGTGGGAGCAGATATGGAACAAATGAATACTCAAGCAGGGGTCGGGGAGATTCCTAAAGAAACACTCCCCCTCATGAATGAACTCGCGGCCATTTTCATCGGCGGCGCCCTGGTCAGCCCCGAAGCGAACGCGGAATTCAAGAAAAATACGGAAGACCTTCTGGAAGAGATACGCGGGAGAATGGAAGTTACTTTTCCGCAGAACACCGCCGGTGAAGTCCACATCGGAATCCCGGCCTTTTCGATGTTTGCCGACGACCGCTACAGGAAAGCGGTAATGACCGATAGGCAACTGGATAAAATAGCCGGGGGACTGTTTGAAATTGCCGGGGCTTTGGGCGCAATCGGCGTGGCTCTCGGCGTCGGCACCGCCACCGTCGGCAGCGCCACGGCCGTGGTGAATGTTGCAGCGGCGACCGCAGCGGGGATAGCGGTGACAACAACCATCACAGCGTCCGCGGCATCCGTTGCGGTGGGTGCAGCGGTTGTCGCCGGCGCCTCTATCGCCATTCTCGCGGTAGGAGCCGGAATAGGGGTTGGCATCGCCGCCGGACTTGGCGTTTTCAATAGCGGCGCCAGTCCCATCAGTGTCGGCCTCGCCAGTTAAAGCCGCCGCAGTCTGCTAAACGGCTGAACAGCGTCTGCAAAGAGGCCGCGTTTTCTCCGCTGCGGGAAACGCGGCCTCTTTTTTGTGAGCGGGAATAACGGAGATTCGCGCAGTCGAGTATATAATTCCTTCGTTTTAGAGTCTTGCGACGATGGATCTGGTGACGAAGAAGTGGCGCGCAATCCGCGGCGACATCACGGCGTTGGCGGTGGACGCCATCGTCAACGCGGCCAATGAATCGCTGCTCGGCGGCGGCGGCGTGGACGGCGCCATCCATCGCGCCGCAGGGCCGGGGCTGCTGGAAGAGTGCCGCGGTCTCGGCGGCTGCCCGACCGGCGAGGCGCGGCTGACCGCGGGCCACCGGCTGGCGGCGCGTCACGTCATTCACACCGTCGGCCCGGTCTGGCACGGCGGCGGGCGCGGCGAGGGTGGCCTGCTGGCCTCGTGCTACAGAAACTGCCTGCATCTGGCCGCGCAACATTCGCTCCGGCGCATTGCTTTTCCGGCCATCAGTTGCGGCGTCTATGGCTATCCGCCGGAGCAGGCCGCTGCGGTCGCGGTCAACACCTGCCGCGAGGTCTGCGAAACCATGGCGGCGCCCGGCCCTGAACTGACCTTCGTGTGCTTCAATGACGACATGCTCAAACTCTACCGGCAGCAACTGCAAGCCACGGACCTCGGCGCATGAAGGTCAACAGACAAAGCCACCTTCTTGAAGGGGCGCGCTACATCGCCTCGCCCAACGCCGATGAGCGCCCCGCCGCGACGCCGCCGGAATTGGTCGTGATTCACTGCATCAGCGTGCCGCCGGGCGAGTACGGCGGGCCGGGCGTTGAGCAGTTGTTCACCAACGCGCTCGATCCCGGCGCGCACGAGTTCCACCGCGAGGTCTGCGATTTGCGCGTGTCGGCGCACCTGTTCATCCGCCGCGGCGGCGAGGCCGTCCAGTTTGTGCCGTTCGACAAACGCGCCTGGCACTGCGGCGTTTCCAGTTACCGCGGGCGCGGACAGTGCAACGATTTCTCGATCGGCATCGAACTCGAGGGCCGCGATGATGAGGCGTTTGAAGCGGCCCAGTACGGCTGCCTGCGCGCGGTGCTGCGCGCGTTGTTCGACGCCTACCCGACGCTCGCCATTGAGCGCGTCACCGGCCACAGCAACATCGCACCGGGGCGCAAATCGGATCCCGGACGCTGCTTCGACTGGCATTTCATGCCCGGCCTGGCGCGCCCCTGACATGGCCGCGGACCTCGACGTCGAACAATACGCCGCCGGCCTCGCGGGCGGCGGCGCGCAGCTGCTGCACGACGGGCGGCGCATCGGCATCGAGAAAGAATCCCTGCGCATCGGCCGGCAGGGCCTGCTCGCAAAGACGCCCCACCCGCGCGCGCTCGGCGCGGCGCTGACGCACCCGTTCATCACGACGGACTTCTCCGAAGCGATGCTGGAATTCGTGACGCCGCCGCTGGCCGGCGCCGGCGAGGCCGTCGCCTTTCTGGAGGAATGTCACGCCCAGGTGTACGCGCGGCTCGACGGCGAATTGCTGTGGCCGGCGAGCATGCCGTGCATCGTCAAGGACGAGACCGAAATTCCGCTGGCGCGCTACGGCGCCTCCAACCTCGGGCGCATGAAGACGATTTACCGCCGCGGCCTGGGTTACCGCTACGGGCGCACGATGCAGGTCATCGCCGGCGTTCATTTCAACTACTCCATCGGCGACGGCTGCTGGAATGCGCTGGCCGAATTGTCGGGCGCCGGGACGACGGCGGGCGCGGCGGCGGCTTTCCGCTCGATGCGTTACATGGGGCTGATTCGCAACTTTCTGCGGCTGGCGTGGATGATTCCGTATCTGTTCGGCGTCTCGCCCGCAATCTGCCGGTCTTTCCTCGGCTCGTCGTCGCACCCGCGGCTGGAGATGTTCGACGAGACGACGCTCTACGGCCGCCACGCGACTTCGCTGCGCATGGGCGACATCGGCTACCAGAACAACCAGGAGGCCAGCATCGGCATCCGCGCCGATTACAACAGTCTGGCGAACTATGTTGCCAGTCTCGCCCGGGCGGTGACGACGGAGCATGCGCCGTACCGGCGCCTCGGCGTCAAGGTCGGCGGCGAATACCGCCAGATCAACGCCTGCATTCTGCAGATTGAGAACGAGTATTACAGCACGATGCGCCCCAAGCGCAGCGCCGGCAAAGAGGAAATGCCGCTTGCCGCGCTGCGGCGCGAGGGTGTAGAGTATGTTGAACTGCGCTCGCTGGATGTGGATGTGTTCATGCCTGCGGGGGTCGGCGAGGCGCAACTGAAATTTATCGAGATGCTGGCGTTTTTCTGTCTTCTCGCGCAAAGCCCGCCGATAGGCGGCGATGAGCGCGAGGCCATTGATCACAACGAAATCGCCGCCGCGCACGATGGCCGCGCGCCGGGACTGAAGCTGAACCGCGGCGGGCGCAGCCACACGCTCACGCAATGGGGGCTTGAGATCTGCGACCGGCTGTGGCCGGTATGCGAATTGTTCGATGGCGGCGCCGGCGGCGGCTATGCCGACGCGCTGCGCGAGCAGGCCGACAAGTTCCAACAGCCCGATTTGTGTCCGTCGGCGAGGATGCTCGAGGCGATGCACGACGGCGGCTGGAGTTTTGTCGGCTTTGCCGAAAGCCAGGCGGCGCGCTTTCGCAACCATTTCGCCGCGCTGCCGACGGCGGCGGACCGACGCGCCGGGTTCGACCGCATCGCGCGCGACAGCCACGAGCGGCAGGCCGAGATGGAAACCGGCGACGACCGTTCGCTCGACCAATACATCAGCGATTACTTCGCACAAATCCAATCCGTTGAGAGCGATGAAACTCATCACCTGCCGCTACGAAAATAAAACGCACATCGGCGTCGCCGACGGTGAACAAGTGCTGCTGCCGGCGCTGCACGACGGCTGGCGCGGGCGCTATGCCGACATGCTGTCGCTGATTGACGCCGGCGCGCGCGGGCTGGATGAATTGGGCGATTTTATCGCCGGGGCGGGCGGCGACATCGGCGTGGCGGCGGCGGATGTTCACTGGATGGCGCCGATACCGCGCCCGCGGCAGAACGTGATTTGTCTCGGCTGGAATTACGCCGACCATGTCAAGGAAAGCCAGGCGCGGGCGGGGGTGCGCGGCGAATTGCCGGAGCACCCGGTCGTGTTCACGAAGAATGCGGCCGCCATCAACGGGCCTTACGACGATGTGGTGCACGATGCCGAAGTGTCGCGGCGGCTGGACTGGGAGGTGGAACTGGCGGTCGTGGTCGGGCGCGCCGCGCGCAAACTGGAGGCGGGGGATGCGCTGGCGCATGTCTTCGGCTACACCGTGGTCAACGACATCACCGCGCGCGATTTGCAGAAAAGGCACAAGCAGTTTTTCATCGGCAAAAGCCTGCCGGGGTCGTGTCCGATGGGGCCTTGCATCGTCACCGGCGACGAGATTGCCGACCCGCAGACGCTGTCGCTGCAAAGCCGCCTGAACGGCGTGGTCAAGCAGAACGCCTCGACCGCGGCGCAGATATTTGACGTGGCGACGGTGCTTTCGATTCTGTCGAAGAGTCTGGCGCTTGAGCCGGGCATGGTCATCTCGACGGGCACGCCGGACGGCGTCGGCTACGCGCGGAACCCGCCGGAGTATCTGCAACCGGGTGATGTGATTGAGTGCGAGGTGGAGCGTATCGGCAAACTGGTGAACCGGATTGTCGCCGCTGACGACGTCTGATTGCTGATTTGCCGGCCTGCGCCGGTTGCTGATTGGCCGGCCTGCGCCGGTTGCTGATTTGTCGGCCTTCGCCGGTTGTTGATTTGTCGGCCTGCGCCGGTTGTTAATTTACCGGCCTGCGCCGGTTGTCAATTGGCCGGCCTGCGCCTAAGTGTCCGACCAGTAATTCTCGGTTGTGATCTGGCCGGGGTCGCGGCGGCGGTTTTTCTTGAAGCCGCGCGCTTTCAGGATGTGGCTGGTGTCAGCGATCATGCCCGGGTTGCCGCAGATCATCACTTGCGAGGTCGCCGGGTCGAACGGGATGTCTGCACGCTTCTCCAACTCACCGCTCTCGATGGCCGCCGGCACGCGCCCGGTCAGCGCAAAGTCGGTCGGCTCGCGGCTGACGAAGGGGATGAATACGAAACGCTCCGGGTCGCGTTTGCGGAAGGTCTCGATGGTGTCGCGATAGGTGAGTTCCTCGGTGCGGCGCACTGCGTGGATCAGCGCGATGCGTTCAAAACGCCGCCAGGGTTCGTCGGTTTTGAGGATGGACAGGAAGGGGCCGAGTGCGGTGCCGGTGGACAACATCCACAGTTCCTTGCCGTCGCGCACTTCGTCCATCGTGAAAAAGCCCGACGCGGACGAGGCCATCCAGATTTTGTCGCCGCGCTCCAGCGCGTGCAGGCGCATGGACAGCAAGCCTTCGGAAACGACGATGGAATAAAACTCCTGGTGCGCCTCGCCGGGCGCGTTGACGAACGAGTAGGGACGCGCCACCCGCTTGCCGCCGATGTCGAGCGCGAGCCGCCCGAACTGGCCGGGTGTGAAAGCCTGGATGTCGGCATCCACTTTCAGCGAGTAGAGTTGGTCGGTCCAGTGCTTGTTCTCGACAACAGTGCCTTGGATGAATTTGGAGTCGGGCATGGGGGTTGGTCCGCGGGGAGCGGGCAAGTGTATAGAGAAATGGCGGGCTTGGCTACTGGCACGAGGGCGTGGCCAGGGTCTGGGCTTGCGATTGGACACACCCTGACCTTTCAATTGGACGGACTAAAAGCATGGTGCGTCGCCAACACTGGCGAAATTCTCTACCATCTGGTTGTCTATAGAGATACAGCATTACATGTGTGTCTGCCGGGCACTTGTGATGCCGAAGGTGTTGTACACAATAATCCTCACGCCGCTCTGGAAGATGCAGATGCCATTCGTCAGGTATCGCTCTCCGTAGCGGTGAAGTCTGGTAAACTTGGCACCCGTTCGATAGAAGGACTGGGATAAACCAAACTTTCCCCACACATTTCCTTGATGGCCACAGGACTAAAAGAAAAACGCTTCCTGGATGCGCTTGAATCCCTGTTCACCGGCGCCGAAGTGGAGGGCGATTCCGGCTTCGTCAACTTGATGCGGATGAAGCGCGATTATTTTCGCTCCATCCGCCCGAAACTGATGGAGAGGATTGACAAGCGCGCGGGAAAAGACACCGCCTTTCGCGAGGAACTGTTCGACAAACTCTATACATTCTTCAGTTGCTACTTCTGCGAAAGCGGCTCCATTTACTTCCGCCACCTTAAACTCGCCCACGCCGTACAACCCGGCAAAAGCAAAAACAAACTGGAAATCAAACTCAACAACCTCTACCCCGGCATAGACATCGCCGAATCCCTCTCAAACGCCCTCGGCAAACCAATCCGCCACCGCACCGCGAATGATGTAACCTTCGCCGACGGCACAACCGAAAAAACCAGCCCGGCCAAAATGACCGAAAAGGAAAAACAACATTTTATTGCGCTGATTAAACCTTATTTGTGGTGGGGGGAGTGATAGAATTATGTCGCTTGCACATCTGGGAGGCACATTATGCCCTTTGAACTGAACATCAAAAATATAGGCAAACTTACCGATGCGAAGATTCGAATCGGGCAGTTTACTGTGCTCGCCGGGCCGAATAATACCGGGAAAAGTTTTGTCTCAAAAGTTTTGTATTCCCTTTTTAATGCGATGAATGCGCACCCTGCTGCAGTGCATATTTACAACCTCACCTATCCTCTCTTTGAGAGCTTGGAGAATTTTGAAGGAAATTCGAAGAAGAGGCGTGAACTGTTATCTCCTCTACACGATGAGATTGAGATGCTACACAGTCTAGTCATGGAGTGTCCAGCCGATGACTTTGAGAAATTGGATGAAATTATTCCTGATATTGTCGTAAGGGTGGAACACCTAAAAGAAGTTTTTGAAGAAGTCTATCACTATCTCCAATATCTAGCGGACGATGAGGCGGAGGAAGAAGGCATGCTCTTCCCTTCCTCTTCACCGAAGGACTTTATGCATGACTTCAAGAAGTCTTTGAACAAGTTGAAAGATGCATTATTTGACAGAGATGCAGATAAATTCATTGCCTCTGGAATAGAATATAAAATTAGAGAAAATTTGATCGAAAATTTTCAAGTGGCAAAACTTTCTGATTTGCGGGGAAAGGAAGAAACACCATCTGAGGTGGAAAGTAAGAGTCTTGGTAAATTTGAATTTTGGAATGGGGAGATTGAATTTAATATACATCGTGCTTGGTTCTCTGAGTGGCAACGTTTTTCCAATGTAATATACTTGGAATCTCCTGTCTATTGGAAATTAAAAAACGCTCTGGAAAACGTCCGCTTTCACTCGAGACACTGGCGCCGAAGAGAACGACTTAGCGGGGTCCCAAGATATTTCTATGACCTAACAAGCTTTCTGCGGTATGAATACAAGGGTGATGTTGCTTTCCCAAATATATATGAAAGGCTGACTGGAAAGAATGTCCTCGGTGGCAAGATTGCAATTTCTAAGAACGGTGATTTATCGTTTCGCGAAAACGACCGCAATTTCCCCTTGCCGGTAACAGCAATAGGAGTTGCCAACCTCGGCATTTTGGCATTGTTGATTGAACGCAAGGTACTGGACGAAAACTCATTCATTTTCATTGACGAACCAGAGGCACACCTGCATCCGGCGTGGCAAGTTGTTATGGCTGAAACCTTGTTTGAATTG
The DNA here is from genome assembly GCA_963693105.1 of uncultured candidatus Poriferisulfidus sp. Taxonomy (GTDB): domain Bacteria; phylum Pseudomonadota; class Gammaproteobacteria; order Poriferisulfidales; family Oxydemutatoraceae; genus Oxydemutator. The sequence goes on from OY843752.1 coordinate 483,192, forward strand.
GCAAAAGGTGGCGTCCATGTCGTGATCGCCACCCACAGCGCAGATATTCTGAAATGGCTGGAGGTGCATGTAAAAAAGAATCCCGACGACGAGAAACTGATTGCCTTGAACAAATTTCCCGTTAATGGTGACGCAACCGACGAGCAGAATTTTAACGACAAGATATCGGACATTAAGCAGGAGTTGACCAAGCCGTTTGCGGACTTATACACAGCTGGCTTGTGATGTCTCTCGACCGTTTCATTGTGCCAATACAGGTTGCCGAGCAACCTCTTGGGAAACAATACACCGCATACGTTATGGACAGTTCCGATACGGAAAAGGATATGCGAAAAACGGTTGATTTGGGAACTTGCCATTGTTGCGATTATTTTGTGGCAAGTGGCCAATTCATTATCTTTATCGAAGAGACGCAGTTATTAAGAACTGTAAAAAGAATCAGGGGGGAGTATGGTGACCTGACCGAAGAGAAAAAAGACGCAATGGTAAATAAACGCATTCGGGATGAAATGCAATTAAAAGCCTACGGTGCGATGCTCGTTTTATGCCGTTTATCGGCGAAATGTACCAGTGTGAAAACCTTAATCCAAGGGAAAAAATATCAGTTTTGGCTTGTTGCCAGTAGCATAGATACGGCGGATGAAAAAATATCTTTTGATTATCAAGAAGACTCCTTACGAAGGGATTTAAAAGGGGTTCTGGGGGGGGAATTGCTGGACGGTGTGCGTGTGTTAACGGCTAGCACCCTGAAAGAGTGGCTTTCGGATAATGCAACTACTCCTTGAACCCCTAACCCAACTCCTCAACTACGACGACCTGCCAGAAACATGGCGAGTGCCTGAGGCGGGTCGGTTTTCCATTGAAAAAACGCTATACGACTATCAAACGGATGCCTTGCAAAAAGCCGCGCGGGCGTTGTTTCTTTATTATGGGAAAACGCATGACTGGGTTTCCGGCGAGTCATTGGAAACAAACGCGGAACGCAAGAAAGATTTTGCGGATTTGTATCGGGATTTTCCTGTTTCCAGTTTGAAAAAACACGACAGCCGGGCGGATGAAAGGAATCAGCAGGATTTGGTTATGCCTGTTGAAACTCTTTTTCTGTTCGCCACCAGCCGCAAAGCGATTTCCAGCGTTTTGGGCGGACTCGAACCGGAAAGAAGCGGTGCATTTGAGAAATTGGAAGGATTTGTAAAATCTGAGCGGCCCACGATTAATGGCAGGAAAATGCCACTTCTTGTTCCTGAATACAAAGAGGCCAACGGCAACGTAGCCACACAGACGAAATTCGCAATAAGTGTTGAAACTTTAGGCAGATTGAAAAACCAGCTTGAGGAAACATCGGATTCCCTGCTTGCCGTTAGAGACCATTTGACACCGGAGCAGATAACCAACTTGCGCGAATTGGTGAAACAACAGAAAAACCTCTCCATAAAGCCGGAAAAAAATTACACCAGCCTTCCCTTTCTGCAGAGCCGCCTCATATCCCATCTCTCTGTCAACGAACAAATAACTGACGGTTTGCGGAAACTGGATGAAGATCAAGATATCGTACATTTTCGCGAGATTCAGGCACAGATGAAAAACCATGACCTGAATAGCCTGAATGAGAAAATAAAACAAATTGCCAAGGGCCGTATTTCTGACGAGAAACACCGGCAGTTGGCGAACCAATTTGCAAAAGGTGAAATTCCCAGAGATCTATTTGAAGAATTATCGGGTGGAAAATCCGAAGATTCCTTCGGCGATCTGAAAATTAAAAACATCGCTGCACATTACTACTTGCCAATTATTACGGCAGAAGACGGCCCGGCCGATTTTATCAAGCACATTGTAAAAGTAGAAAGCGAGGTCAAATTCCTTAACAATCTGGAAGAGTGGTTACAAGACAACCCTCCGGAATGGGATGCCTGGATGTTCAGCAAGATTGATGAGTCACTGGACAAGATACACATACCTTATTTCGATCACTCTGTGAACGAGTACCGCCACTTCCTGCCAGATTTTATTTTCTGGATGTGCAGGAAAGATCAGTACCAAATCGTCTTTGTTGACCCTAAAGGCATGGCTTATGCCTCTGTTTACCCCAAGATAGACAGCTACTCCAAACTATTTGAAGAGAACGGAAATTGCCGTATGTTCCAGACTGAAATCAAACCGGCACGGAATGTCAGCGTGAAACTTGTGCTTTTCAACCCGCAGGCAGAAGAGCAGCCCGCTGAGAAATATGCGCGTTACTGGCATGACAGCCCAACGGCGATATTTGCCTGATTCAGGAATCGAAGAAAAATACATTCCCCCATAGGACACCTTGAGGCTTGGCTGTCTTGTCCAGGCAGCAAAGGATGCCCAGCGCATGTATGCCGGCGCCAAAGACTTTATTGAGTTAAATTGCTCGCTGTAATGAGTCATTCGTTGCCACAACACTCCCGCTTGCAGGCGAGAGAACTGGTTCGCCGCCTCAAACAGCCGCGCAAATTGATTCAGGTCATCTCCGGAGCGCGGCAGGTGGGCAAGACGACGCTGGTCAGGCAGGTTGTGGAGAAATCCGGTCTGCCGACCCGTTATGCCAGCGCGGATGAGCCGACTTTGCGCGACGCCGATTGGGTGGAACAGCAGTGGGAGGCCGCGCGGATTCTTGCCGGTGAAGCGGGCAGAAAAGGAGCGCTGCTGGTTCTTGACGAGGTGCAGAAGGTTACGCATTGGCCCGCTATCGTCAAGCGTCTGTGGAACGCCGACACGCGCACGGGCAAGCCGCTGAGAGTTATCCTGACCGGCTCCGCCCCGCTTTTGCTTCAACGCGAGCTGAACGGGAATCTCGCCGGTCGTTTTGAGGTGCTGCACCTGCCGCACTGGAGTTTCAGCGAAATGCGGGAGGTGTTTGGCTGGTCGCTGGAGCAGTATCTTTTTTATGGCGCCTGCCCCGGCGCGGCGCCGCTGATTAAACAACCGGCGCGCTGGGCGCGTTACATTCTGGACTCGCTCATTGAAACCGCAATCTCGCGCGATGTGCTGCTTTTGTCGCGCGTGTACAAGCCGGCGTCACTACGCAGGGTTTTTGAAATCGGCTGTGCCCATTCCGGACAGGTCTTTTCCTATAGCAAAATACTCGGCCAACTTCAGAACACCGGCAACACAGCCACCGTCGCCCATTATCTGGAGTTGCTGGCCGGCGCGGGTCTGGTAACCGGCCTGCCGAAATACACTGGCAAGGCAGCCCGGCGGCGGGCGTCCAGCCCCAAACTCCAGGTGCTGAACACCGGCCTGATAACGGCCCAGACGGAAATCACTTACGCCGAAGCCCGCAAAAACCACGAGTTCTGGGGGCGGCTGGTGGAGTCGGCAGTCGGGGCGCATCTGGCGAACGCCGCCGCCGCAGGCGATTGCAAGGTGTATTACTGGCGCGAAGATGGCCGCGAGGTGAACTTTATTGTCAATGCCGGCGGGTGGCTGACGGCCATAGAGGTAACCAGCGGACGCTCTCGCCGCAATCCGGCGGAGATGGCGGCCTTCTCCAGCATTTTTGGCGCTACGCGCAAACTGCGCAAACTGCTGGTCGGCGGCGATGGTATGGATGTGGAAACCTTTCTGGCGAAGCCCGTGGCGCATTGGCTGAAGGCCTGATGCGGCGATTGCGCCGGGGGGGCAGCCCGCACCGTTTTGGAACAGGCCGAAATGCTTTGTGCCGACTGGACCGGCTCCGGTTGCGCTCCGACAGAACCGTGCCCTCATGTAAAATGAGGCCCATGAAATACCTGCACACCATGATCAGGGTGGGCAATCTGAAAAGGTCTATCCGCTTTTCCCCTTGAGAGGGGAGTATTGAAGAATCTGACATGACCCCTGCCGACCTCGAAATCCTTATTCAACAGGGCGAAGGCACCACGCTTGAGTTCAAGGAAAACCTCCCGCCGACGTTCGCACGGGAACTCGTGGGATTGGCCAACACCATTGGCGGGAAGATACTCCTGGGCGTGCGTGATGACGGTGCTGTGGCGGGAATCAAAGACTCGAACACCTTGCGCGCCCGCATTCAGGATATCGCGCGCAACTGCGATCCCCCGGTGAATGTGCGAGGAGAGCCGGTGGGCAAGGTGTTTGTGGTCCATGTGCGGGAAAGCGATGCCAAACCAGTGCAATGTGGCGACGGTTTCTTTTGGCGTCAGGGAGCGGTAACACAAAAGCTCAGCCGTGACGAAATCCGCGACTTCTTCCAGGTGGAAGGTGCAACCCGGTTTGACCTCTCACTCTGCCCACGCTTCAGCTATCCTGATGACTTCGACCGCGAGAAGTTCGACACTTGGCTCAGCTACTCCGGGATTACCGGACGACCGTCTGTCGAGGATGTGCTGGTCAACATCGAGGTAGCTGAACGGGTGGGCGACAAACTGCTTTTCCGGAATGCGGGCGTACTCTTCTTCGCCAAAAACGTGCGTCATTTCTTCCCGGAAGCGTATATCACCTGCCTGCTGGCAAGGGGAGTGGATAAAGCCCATATCCTGGATCGAAAGGACTTCGATGGCGGAATCGTGGCCGACATTGAGGACAGCCTGCGTTTCGTCGAGCGCAATACCCGCACCGCTTACCGTATTGAGAGCCTGAAGCGGGAAAACATCCCGGAATACCCGGTAAAGGCCCTGCGCGAGGCCATTACCAATGCGGTCATGCACCGAGACTGGTTTTTCGATGGCGCCAACGTCTTCGTCGAGATTTACACCGACCGAATTGAAGTGGTCAGCCCCGGTAGCCTGCCCAAAGGCCTGACCTTGACTGAACTTGGACGCAAGAGTGTCCGGCGGAATGCGCTCATCGCCGACCTGCTCCATCGCATCGACTTCATTGAGAAGGCAGGCACCGGCATCCGGCGCATTCGGAACGAGGCGAGGGAATTGGAGTGTCCAGAACCAAAGTTCGAGGCCAGCAGCTTTGTTACCGCCATCTTCCGACCGAACCCGGAGGTTCGTGCAAAAGCAGAGGATAATCAGGCTATCGGGAAGGTTACCCCCAAAGCTACCCCCAAAGTTACCCCCAAAGCTATCCGTCAAAAACGTCCAGCAGGTGGGAGAATTTCACAAGTTACCCCCAAAGCTACCCCCAAAGTTACCCCCAAAGTTACCCCCAAAGTTACTCGGCTACTTCGGGTGATTGCGGGAGCAATGACCAGCCAGCAGCTCAGGGAAGCGCTTGAATTGAAGGATAACAAGCACTTTCGCAAAACCTACTTGCTGCCAGCCTTGCATACCGGCCTGATTGAAATGACAATCCCGGACAAGCCACGCAGCGGCAAGCAACGCTACCGTCTGACGCCGGCGGGAAACCAATACCTGAAACAAACCGAGGAAACACGGCAGTAAGTCCAGCGCCGGCAAGCCACGCCAGCTGAAACCCAACCTATACCCTTTGGCGCCCCGCCCGCTTGCCATATTGTTTGCAGCCGCTTTTTTGTTATACACTGCCAAATTCGGCCTCCCGGCCATCCAATATTCGCAGACAACTGATATCCATGGCGGCCAAGCCCGAAGAGACTGTCGAAAGCGCCAACGAAGGCACCGCCCTGCCGCGCTTTGAAAACCACGCAATGCAGGAGGTGAAGTACACCACCTGCTACATGTGCGCGTGCCGTTGCGGCATCAAGGTCACGCTGGAGGACGACAAAATCCGTTTCATCCAGGGCAATCCCGATCATCCGGTCAATCGCGGCGTGCTGTGCGCCAAGGGCAACGCCGGCATCATGAAGCAGATGTCGCCGGCAAAATTGCGCAGCCCGCTTCTGCGCAAGCCCGGTGCCGAGCGCGGCGACGGCGAGTTCGAGGAGATCTCGTGGGAGCGCGCGCTGGACATCCTCGGCGGGCGCCTTGAAAAAATCCGCGCCACCGACCCGAAAAAACTCGCTTATTTCACCGGCCGCGACCAGATGCAGGCGCTGACCGGACTGTGGGCGCAACAGTTCGGCACCATCAACTGGGCGGCGCACGGCGGTTTCTGCTCGGTCAACATGGCGGCGGCGGGGTTGTACACGCTGGGACATTCGTTCTGGGAATTCGGCGACCCCGACTGGGAGCGCACCAAATACTTCATGCTGTGGGGCGTGGCCGAGGATCATTCGTCCAACCCGATCAAAATCGGCCTCGAAAAACTGAAGCGGCGCGGCGGCAAGTTCGTCGCCATCAACCCGGTGCGCACCGGCTACCAGTCCATCGCCGACGAGTGGCTGCCGATCAAGCCTGGCACCGACGCGATGCTGGCGCTGTCCATGGTCCACGTGCTGCTCGAACGCGAATTGTTCGACTGGGAGTTCCTGATTCGCTACACCAACGCGCCTTATCTGGTCGCGCAAAAGCCCGGCGACAAAGGCGACGGCCTGATCTGCCGCGACGACGAAGGCCGCCCGCAGATTCACGATTTGTCGTCGCACACGGTCACCGACGGCCTTCGCACCGGCACGCAGCCGGCGCTGTTCGGCGAATACAAAACGCCGCGCGGCGAAACCGCAAAAACCGTGTTCACGCTGCTCGCAGAAAAGTACCTCGACCCGCGTTACGCGCCCGAAAACGCGAGCAAGGTGTGCGGCATCGGCGCCGATGTCATCGAGCGTCTGGCGCTTGAGATGGCGCACGTCGCCTTCCGCGAAACCATCGAGGTCGAGTGCGAGTGGACCGACTTTGCCGGGCGCAAGCACGACAAGTTCATTGGCCGCCCCGTGTCCATGCACGCGATGCGCGGCGTCTCGGCGCACTCGAACGGCTTTCACACCTGCCGCGCGATTCACTTTCTGCAGGTTCTGCTGGGCGCGATTGACTGCCCCGGCGGCCACCGCGCCAAAGCGCCTTTCCCGCGGCACATCCCGCCGCCGCTCAAGCCCGCGACCCGCACCGAACCGGGCAAGCCGCTGGCGGCGCCGCCGCTCGGCTTCCCGACCTGTCCCGAAGACCTGGCGGTGGACGATGCGGGCCGCCCGCTGCGCATCGACAAGGCCTATTCATGGGATGCGCCGCTCGCCAACCACGGCCTGATGCACATGGTCATCACCAACGCCGTCAACGGCGACCCCTACCCGATTGACACGCTGATGATGTTCATGGCCAATATGAGCTGGAACTCGACGATGAACACCACCAAAGTGCGCAAGATGCTGAAGGCGAAAGACGCCGGCGGCGAGTACAAGATTCCGTTCCTCGTCGTCATTGACGCGTTCGACTCGGAGATGGTGCGATTCGCCGACCTGGTTTTGCCGGACACGACGTACCTGGAGCGCTATGACACGATCTCGCTGCTCGACCGCCCGATTTCCGAACCCGACGCGGTGTGCGATGCGATACGCGCGCCGGTGATGACTCCCGACCGCGACGTCCGGCCGTGGCAGGAAGTGATGGTGGAACTGGCGGCGCGCCTCAAATTCCCGGCTTTCACAAACGACGACGGCAGCCGCAAATACAAGGATTACCGGGATTTCATCGTCCGCTACGAGAAAACGCCCGGCATCGGCTTTCTGGCCGGCTGGCGCGGCGAGAAGGGCGACCAGTCGCTGCGCGGCGCGCCCAACCCCGGGCAGTGGCAGAAATACATCGACAACGGCTGTTTCTTTCAGTACGAACTGCCCGAACGGATGCGCTTTTACCGCTTTGCCAACAAGGATTACCTGGAGTTCGCAAAAGAGGCGGGCTTCAACGCCACCGACGAACCGATTGTGATCGAACTGTATTCCGAGCCGCTGCAGAAATTCCGGCTCGCCGCACAGGGGCTGTCCGACGGCCCGCAGCCGGCGCACGAATACCAGCGCGAGCGCATCCGGAATTTCTTCGAGCCGCTGCCTTTCTATTACCCGCCGCTTGAGCATTCGCTGCTCGAGCCCGGCGAGTTTCCGTTCTACGCGATTACGCAGCGGCCGATGGCGATGTACCACTCGTGGGATTCGCAAAACGCGTGGCTGAGGCAAATCCACACGCACAACGTGCTCTACATGAACCGCGCGCAGGCCGAGCGCATGGGCATCAAGAACCTGTCGTGGGTGTGGATGGAGTCGCACAACGGGCGCGTGCGCGTGCGCGTCCAGTGGATGGAAGGCGTGCAGGAAAACACCGTGTGGACATGGAACGCCATCGGCAAGGAGCGCGGCACCTGGGGACTTTCCGCCGACGCCAACGAGTCCAACCAGGGCTTTTTAATCAACCACCTGATCAGCGAACTGCTGCCCCGCAGCAACGGTGGCGGCGACAACGGCGGCATCACCAACTCCGACCCGGTTACCGGCCAGGCGGCGTGGTACGACCTGCGGGTGAAAATCACCCCCGCCGAAGACGATGACGGGCGCGTCTGGCCGCTCTTCGGCGAGGCCGGCAAGGCCGGCGGGGACGCACGGCAGCCGCCTTTGCGCTACCAGACGCACCGGGCGGTCAATCTGCGGCGCACTTTTCGCGACATTTTGAGGAGGGGCGAATGAAACTGGGACTGGTCATTGATCTCGACACCTGCGTCGGCTGCAACGCCTGCGCGGTGGCCTGCAAGCAATGGAACACGTCCGGCACGACCGGGCCGCTGTCCGACTACCAGCCCTTCGGCAAGGATCCTTCCGGCGTGTGGTTCAACCGCATCCGCCATTACGAGGTCGGCGACTATCCGGTCAACAAGACCGTGCACTTCCCGATGTCGTGCATGCACTGCGAAGACGCCGACTGCGTGACCGTGTGCCCCACCGGCGCTTCCTACAAGCGCCCCGAGGACGGCATCGTGCTGGTGGACCAGGACAAATGCATGGGCTGCAATTACTGCGCCTGGGCGTGCCCGTACGGCGCGCGCGAACTCGACCGCGAGGACGGCGTCATGAAAAAATGCACGCTTTGCGTTGACCGCATCTACGACGAAGAATTGCCGGAGCAGGAGCGCCAACCGGCCTGCGTGATGACCTGCCCGACCCACGCCCGCTTTTTCGGCGACCTCGACGACCCCGATTCCGAGGTCTCGACGCTGGTGCGCGAGCGCGACGGCGAACAACTGATGCCGGAACTCGGCTACAACCCGACCAACCTCTACCTGAAGCCGCGCAAAGCCGTGCGGGTGCCGTCCCACGACGCGCCTGCCGGGGCCGGGGCCGGGGCCGGGGCCGACAGCGGCGGCGGCGGCGAAAGCCTGGCGGCGCGGGTCAAGAACTGGGTCAACCGGGCGGTGGCCCGGTAGTCCGCAAACCAACAGCCAGCACCGCGGTTCATGCAACCGGCCCTGTCCATCATTTTTTTCACGGTCGTCTCCGGCGCGGGACTGGGGCTGTTCATGGTGCTGGCCGTCGCCGGGCTGTTCGGCAAGCCGGAGACGGAAACGGCACTGCTGGTTTGCGCCGCCGGTCTCGTGCTGACCACCCTGGGCCTGGTGTCATCGACCTTCCATCTGGCCAATCCGAAGAACGCATGGCGCGCGTTCAGCCGCTTCAAGACTTCGTGGCTGGCGCGCGAGGGCGTGCTCGCCGTGATTTTCTATCCGGTGGCGCTCGCCTACACGGCGTTGTGGTGGATGCGCGACACCGCCCTCGCCAATCCCCTGTGGGTTGCGATGTCATTGCTGGTCGGCCTGATTGCGCTGGCCACGGTCTTTTCGACCGGCATGATTTACGCCTGCCTGAAGACCATCCGCCAGTGGCACACGCCGCTGACGCCGGTCAACTACATCGTGCTGTCGCTGGTCCTCGGCAGCCTGCTGATGCTGGTGCTGCAGGATTTCGCGGGCGGCGCGACTTCGGCTTACGAACTGGAAATCGCGCTGGGTCTGCTCGCCGCCGGCGCGCTGATGAAACTCATCTACTACGCGTGGATTTCACCGCCGCAGGGGCCGACGATCAACACGGCGACCGGGTTCACGCGCGCCAATGTGCGCCTGCTGGATGTCGGACACGGCGCCGGGACCTTTCTGACCGAGGAGTTCGGTTTCCGGCTGGCGCGCGAAAGGCGCGTGCTGCTGCGCTGGTGCGTCTTCATCCTGGGCTTTATTCTGCCGGCACTGCTGATGCTCGGCGGCCTGGCGCAGGCGCTGCCCATACGTCCCGCCGTGTTGTCCGCCTTCGCACTGGCGCTCATCGGCATCTTCATCGAGCGCTGGCTGTTTTTCGCCGAGGCGCAGCATGTCGTGAACCTCTACCACGGCAGGCGGCAAACCTGAAACGGCCGCGCCCCCTTCCGCGCACACCCGACATGCCCGACACGCCCGGCATGAGAATGGTCGTTGCCGGAGCCGGCTATGTCGGGCTGGTTTCCGGCGCCTGTTTCGCGCAATGGGGCAACCACGTGACCTGCGTGGACATTGATGTCGGCAAAATCCGGCGTCTCAACGCGGGCGACGTGCCCGTCTATGAACCGGGGCTTGAAGCCCTGATCGCGGCCAACGTCGAGGCCGGGCGCCTGTTTTTTACCGACCGTTACGACGATGCGCGCGCCGCACAAGCGCAAGCGGTTTTCATCGCGGTGGACACGCCGCCCGGCGCCGGCGGTTGCCCGGACCGGTCGGCGGTGCTGGCGGCCGCCGGCGACGCGGTGTCTTTGTTTTGCGACTACACGGTGGTCGTCGTCAAATCCACCGTGCCGGTGGGAACCTGCCGCGCGGTGCGCGAAACGATTGCAGAGAAAACCGACGCCGCGCGTTTTGATGTCGTGTCCAATCCCGAGTTCCTGCGGGAAGGGCAGGCCATCGCCGATTTCATGCACCCGGACCGGGTCGTCATCGGCGCAGACAACGTCGCAAGCCGCGATGTCATGCGCGGCCTCTACCGGCCTCTGGCGGGGCAGGGCGTGGAATTCGTGTACACGAACAGCGCCGGCGCCGAGTTAATCAAGTACGGCGCCAACGCCTTTCTCGCGGCCAAGGTCGGCTTTGTCAACGAGATCGCGGACCTGTGCGAGGTGTTGCAGTTGGACATCCGCGATGTCGTCCGGGGAATCGGCCTCGATTCGCGTATCGGCACGAAGTTTTTGCAGCCCGGGCCGGGGTTCGGCGGCTCCTGTTTTCCGAAAGACACCCTCGGACTATTGTCCATCGCGCGCGAACACGATGTGACGCTGACCATACTGGAAAGCGCGGTGCGCTCCAACGAGGTCCGGAAAAAGGGCCTGGCGGAACGGGTACGCCGCGCGCTCGGCGGCCTGTCCGGCAAGACCGTCGCGGTGCTGGGGCTGACCTTCAAGGCGGGCACCGACGATGTGCGGTGTTCACCCGGTCTCGATTTGATTGCCGGCCTGCAGCAGGGCGGCGCAACGGTGAGGGCCTACGACCCCAGGGGCATGGAAGCCGCGCGGCGGTTGCTGCACGATGTGGAGTATTGTTCAAGCGCCTGTGCCGCGGCGGCAGGCGCCGATGCACTGGTCGTGCATACCGATTGGGAGGAGTTTGCCGCGCTCGACTGGGGGCGCGTGAAAAGGGCGATGCGCGGGGTCGTCGTGTATGATTTCAGAAACCTGTGCGAGCCATCGCGGATGCGGGAACTCGGGTTCCATTATTTTCCGCTCGGCGGCGCGCCGCTTGCTCCGCAGGAAGACTGAACGAAATGCCGTATTTTCTGTACAAAATCCACCAGCGCGTCGGGCTGTCCGCGTTTGAATACATCACCCGCTTCGACGCCTTCCCGGAGGCGAAACTGCGGGCGCGGGAAATGCGCTCGGAGTTGCCGGCGGACAGCGACTGCATCGTCAAGATTGTTTTTGCGGACAACGAAGCGACAGCGGAGAAATTGCTCGCGGAGAAACGCGAACCCCCGATACTGCGCGAGTGGGAGAAGTAGTCCGCGAGATACGCGGCTGCGAAATCAGGCCGGGGCGACGCCGGCCAGGTCCGGTTCCTTTGCGTCGGGCGGCTTGTGGCCGCTTTCGATGTCCCGCTGAAGTTGCCAGTCGTCCCCGACCACTTCCCGGTAGGTTCCCTGCCTGCCGATGCCTCCGCCCTCCAGCACGTAAATCCTGTCGCACTGTTTCAGCGTTTGCAGTTTGTGGGTGACCATGATGATGGTTTTTTTCTTCTCCATGTGGGTGATGTTATCGATGATCTCGGCTTCCGTCTGAGGATCAATGGACTTCGTCGCCTCGTCGAGCACGATGACATCCACATCCCGGTACAGGGCACGCGCGATGCCCAGACGCTGCGCCTGGCCACCGGAGAGTTTCGAGCCTTTCTGGCCGACGACGGTGTCCATGCCATCAGGCAACTGGCGGATGATTTCATCGAGCTTCGAGGTTTCCACAGCCTCCCGCAAACGCTCTTTATCGATTTCATCCGGGCCGAGGCCCAGCGCGATATTGGCGAGGACGGTGTTGTCTATGATATGCGGGCCCTGAACCACGTAACCAATCCGTCTTTGCCAGCTTCGGATGCGTCCGCTCTTCAGTTCATTGCCGTCTATCAACAGCGACCCGCCGGTGGGGCGCACCAGACCCGTCAAAAGATCAATCAACGTCGTTTTGCCGGTGCCGTTCCTGCCGATGATGCCGATGCATTCCCCTTTCTCTATCCGCAGACTCAACCGGTCGAGCACGATGCTGCGCTCCGGAGTATAACGGTATGATACTTCCTTCAATTCAATGCTTTCGTGAAAGCCTATCGTTTCATGCGTCTCCTCCGTTTGCTCGGCGCTCAGTTTCTCCATGGTTTCATAACACAGATTGAAACGGCCCATACTCGTTTTGATGCCAATCGCGCAACCAATGATGCTCCCCACATAGCCGCCGGCTCTCATCACCACAATGGTGTAGGCAAACAGGAAGGAAACCATGGCGGTGCTGGACAGGCCCTGCCACAAGGCGACAAAAAAACCGACGAGCAGGCTCAAAAAGCGCAGACTTGAAAATATCGCGCTTGAAGAGTGGCCGATGGTATTCTTGATACGCTGATTTCTCTCGCGTATCGTCGCATTTTCGATAAAACTGTCGTAAAAATGTTTTTCCCGCCCAAGAACCTTGATTTCCTTGATGGCCATCATTTCATCACTGAGGCCATGCCGTTTTTTCTCAAGCGCCCTTATTTTCTCTTCCCCGAAAGCTGACAAAAAAGGGTTGATTACCAGATAGAGCAACAGGGCGGTAACAATCAGGAAGACAAATCCGGCCAGCCCGGGAAGCGGGAACAGAAATACGATGGCGGCAAACGAGGCCAGGAACAGAAGGCCGCTTTGGGACACTTCCATCATGGCCGCCAATATGTCCCCAAGGCTCTGGCTGCCAAACTCGATGTCGTTGACGGGATCACGGTGGCTGATGCCCGGAGTGGCCAGATACCTCTGAAACATTTTTTTCGACAGGACCAGTTTTTTCCTGAACAAAAAGAAATGTTTGAGGTTGTTCAGGGCGATGGAGGCGAACGCCTCTATCAGGGTAACGGCCACCGCGAGCAAAACCATGCTGATAACCAGCGTTTGATAATCCGTCTGGGTCAGAATATTGTTGATGGGTTCATGCCAGCCCTCAGGAATCACCTCCAATAGTCTGGGGGACAGCGCTTCGCCGGGTCTTGTAATCAGGCGTATAATCGGCAATATCACCAGAATGGGAAGAAATTGCAGGGTGGTGCCGGACAGGAGCACGAGAGAAAGTCCGCCCAACTGAAGGGTGCCGCGTCTCCCCAGGAGTAGAAGAATTCTGTTGAGTGCCTTTAACAATGCCGGTTCCCCCGCTCCAGCCTGTGCCACCGTCAATACGGGTGCTTTCAGGCTTCAATCAAGCGCGCTATAATGAATTATACTACCAGAATCCTTTCACAAAGGCGTTGCGCAAGAGATTGCGCCTCAATCAAAGAAGAAGGAAACCAATGGACATAAAAAGACTTTTTATCAGCATTCTGATGGCATTTTCTCTCGCGGGATGCTCTGCCATATCCAAAACCTGGGACTGGTTCTACGAGGACGACGAGGAAGAAGTGGCGGAAATGGAAGACATCGAGGAATCTGACGACGAGTTCGAGGACGAGTTTGAAGATGAATTCGAGGACGAATTCGAAGACGAGTTCGAGGATGAATTTGAAGATGAGTTCGAGGACGAATTCGAAGACGAATCTGAGCACGACGAATACGGCGACGAGCCCGCCACCGAACGTCCGATGTCAAAAGCCGCGCCGAAGAAGCGGATGCAGGCGACAGAGGCCCCGAACCGCGCCTCGGTGTATTTCGAATACAAAAGCACAACCGTCCCCGCCGGCAGCCTGAATCTGCTGCAACTGCACGCGCAGTACCTGATGGCCAATCCGAATGCGGTCGTCCGCCTGGAGGGCCACACGGACTCGGTCGCGTCCGGTCAGTACAACAAGCAGCTGTCCATGCGCAGGGCGCAGGCCGTGGCGCAGATATTGATACAGATGGGAGTGTCCGCCTCGCAGCTTGAGACTGTCAGTCTCGGCGAGGAACAACTGGCGGTGTCGGAGGACAAGGGGCAGGGAGGCGCCTTGAACAGGCGAGTGGAACTGGTCTATTGACAACCACCCCGTAGCCACATAAAAAACTGCCTCCCGATGAGAGGAGGCAGTTTGGCGGTCACCGGCTCAGGGCCGGATTACTGCTTCCGGCCCTCGCCGCACTTGCCCTCGCCGCATTTGCTTTCCATGCCCTTCTTGCCGGACATGCCTTCACCACACTTGCCCTCGCCACACTTGCCCTCACCGCATTTGCCTTCTTTCCCTTTGCCGGACATGCCTTCACCGCATTTGCCCTCGCCACACTTGCCCTCGCCGCACTTGCCTTCCATGCCCTTCTTGCCGGACATGCCTTCACCGCACTTGCCCTCGCCACACTTGCCCTCGCCGCATTTGCCTTCCATGCCCTTCTTGCCGGACATGCCTTCACCGCACTTGCCCTCGCCACACTTGCCCTCACCACATTTGCCTTCCTTCCCTTTGCCGGACATGCCTTCACCGCGCTTGCCCTCGCCACACTTGCCCTCACCGCATTTGCCTTCCTTCCCTTTGCCGGACATGCCTTCACCGCATTTGCCCTCGCCGCATTTGCCTTCAGCCCCGTGGCCGTCGGCGACCATGTAGCCGGCAGGCAGTTCGCTCGCGGTGAATACGCTCTCGTCGGCGCCGGCAACTCCGGTAACGGCCAGGCCGCCCGCCAATGTCGCGGAAACGAGCCTGCTCGATTTTTTCAGTTTGAAATTTTTGTTCACTGGATTCTCCCCTTTGGTTCTTCCCATAGTTTGTGATTGAGATAAATAATTGCCGCCCCCAATCAATGAGGGCGCCGATAAGGATACTACATCCTGCGGCGGCGGGTCTATCCCGTGTACAAGTCCAATACCTTTGGCAGTATGGAAGTTGTTGTGAGAGGTATTGTATGGGAGATTGGCGTTTGAGGGAATGGTGTGGTCTTTGGGTGTTGTAGAAGACCAGCCATTCGGCGAGTTTTTGGTTGAAGAGGGTCAGGTCGGAGAACAGGAGGTCGTCGTGGTAGTCGACGAAACTCTCCTGGATGGTGCGGTTGAAGCGTTCGGCGTGAGGGTTCATTTTGGGTGAGTTGGGGTAGGTCCACCAGTGGGTGATATGGAGTTCATCGAGTCGTTTTTGGAAGTCGCCCATGAACTCGGAGCCGTTGTCGGTGAGCAGGTATTTGGGGGCTGCCGGCAGCAGGTCGATGAGGGCGTTGAGGGTAAGGGTGGCTTGACGGCTGGAAGCGGTGCGCGAGGCGAAGGCGACGGCAAAGCGGCTGTTGGGGTCGATGAAGGTGGTGAGGTAGCGGCGGATGCCATCGCGCATTCGGACGATGGTATCGCCAGCGATGAGTTCCAGCGGGGCCGGTTGATAACCTTTGATGCGGCGTGTTTTGTGTTGCTGGCGCACGGATTTGGGCTGTCCGCGCGGGCCGAGTCGTAGCGGGGCGTGGCGCATTTTATCCGGCGCACGCGCGATGATGCGCCCGATGGTGGACACACTCGGCAGCGCCACCCGGTTCTCGCGGCACCAGCGCCGGAACTCCTCGCTGGCGTGGATAGTGGCTTTGCCCATATTGGGGTGGTGTTTATGGAATCGCATGGCGCGTATTTGCGCGGCCACGGCGGGCGCGGTGGCCGGCGGCCGTTTGCGGTGCGGCGCGCATGATTTGGGGGTAAGTGCGCTGATGCGGTTGTTGTGAAGTTTGAGCGCGCGGCGCCAGCGATACAGCGTACGCGAACTGACTTCAAAGGCATCGATAGCGGCGCCCTGTCCGTGCCGCTCGGCGAACTCAAGGATTTTGATACGTTGCAGGGCATCTTTGCTCGTCATATCCCAAAGATGCCCTAATTTGACTACTTGTGAATACCCCTTGATGCGGTATCCGACACGATGGATTTGCATGGCTCTCCTCGCAGATCAGAGTGCCAAAGGTGTCTGAGCTTTTGCATCCCGATGCGTTATTTGCGCCAGAACATCGGCGTGAAAACAATCAACAGCGCAAACACTTCAAGCCGTCCCAACAGCATCGAAAAAGACAGTACCCACTTGCAGAACGAGTTGAGACCGGTGTAATTGTGCGCGACCTCGCCGAGGCCCGGCCCCAGGTTGTTGATCGTCGCCGATGCCGCCGAAAAGGCGGTCTCCTGGTTCAGCCCGGCGCCCATCAGCAGCAGCGTGATGACGATGAGCGAGCCGACATACGCCGAAAAAAACCCCCACACCGCCTGGACGACCTTGACGTCGAGCGCTTTGTGATTGACCTTGACCGGGATTTTCGCGTCCGGATGGACGAGTTGCGCCATCTCCCCCAGCCCCTGCTTCAGCAACAGCCAGAACCGGATGACTTTCATACCGCCGCCGGTCGAGCCGGCACAGCCGCCGATGAAACTCGCAAACAACAGCAGCATCGGAATCAATCCCGGCCACGCATGATGCGGCGCGGCGGTAAAGCCGGTCGTCGTCGTGATGGAGACGGCGTGGAAAGCGCCCAGCAGCACCGAGTCGCCGACGCCGTAATCACCCGCCGCCACGAGATAAGCGACCGTCGCCAACACAATGATGCCGATGACCGACAAAAACACGGCGCACTCGGTGTCTTTCCAGTAGGACGACACCGAGCGCCGCCGCCAGGCGATAAAGTGCAGGCTGAAGTTCATGCCGGCAATCAGCATGAACACCATCGCGACGACAAGCACCGCCGGTTGCTCCGCAAAATAACCCAGGTTGCGGTCGTGCGTCGAGAAGCCGCCGATGGCCATGGTCGAAAAACCGTGCGACACCGAGTCGAACACCGACATCCCCGCCAGCCAGTACGCGACCGCGCACAACGCGGTCAGCAGCAGGTAGATGCCCAGCAGGCCGCGCGCCGTGTCGCCGATGCGCGGCATCAGCTTGGTGTCCCGGGCGGTGGACAGCAGGTCGGTGCGGTACAGCTGCATACCGCCGATGCCGAGCACCGGGGCGATCGCAATGGCGATGACGATGATGCCGAGGCCGCCCAGCCATTGCAGAAACTGGCGGTAGAACAAGACGGCGCGCGGTAGCGAGTCGAGGTTCTGCAAGACCGTGGCGCCGGTCGTCGTCAGACCGGAGACGGCCTCGAAAATCGCGTCGTGCAACGCCAGATCCGGGTATGGCAGCAGGTAGAGCGGCAGCGCGCTGGCGACGCACAGGATGGCCCACGACAGCACCACAATCAAAAAGGCCTCCTTCAGGTTGAGGTTGCCGCGGCAGTGGCGCGACGGCAGCCAGGCCAGCAACCCGACGGCCAGGATGACGACAAACGAAGCGGTAAAGGGACGCGCGCTGCTTTCCCGGTACCAGACATCCACCGCGGCGGGCGCCAGCATCGTCAGGCTGAACAACATCAGCAAAATGCCCAGCACGCGCTGGATCGGAAGCAGATGCATCACAGGAACGTCGCGCTGACCTGGAATAACTTCTCGATGTCGGGGATGCGCTTTTTCTTATCGACGAAAATAACCACGTGGTCGTTCGACTCAATCACCTGTTCGCTCGCCGCCATGATGACTTCCTCGCCGCGCACGATGGCGCCGATGACCACGCCGGACGGCAGCCGCAGGCGCCCGATGTTGCGGCCGACGACGCGCGAGGTGCGCGCGTCGCCGTGGGCGACGATTTCCAGCGCCTCGGCGTGGCCGCGGCGCAACGAATGCACCGCCACGGTGTCGCCCTTGCGCAGGTGGCGCAGCAGCTGGCCAAGCGACGCCTGTTGCGCGAACAACGCGATGTCAATGTTGACGCGGCTGCCGCGAATCATCTCGACGTAACTCGGCCGGTTGACCAGTGCCAGCACCTTGCGCGCGCCCAGTTGCTTCGCCAGCATCGCCGACAGGATGTTGTCCTCGTCGTCGCTGGTCAGCGCGCAGAACATATCGGTGTGGCCGATGTTTTCCTCCAGCAGCACGGCCTCGCTGGTGGCGTTGTTGTGCAGCACCACGACCCGGTCCAGACGCTCGGCCAGCAACCGCGCGCGCCGCTCGTCGGCCTCGATCAGTTTGACGTGGTGGTCGCCTTGCAGCAGTTCGGCCAGGTGGGAACCGATGTGGCCGCCGCCGGCGATGATGATTCTGCGGTAGGGCTTTTCTTTCCATCCGAGCGCCTCGGTGACCTCGTCCATCTGCCCGCGCGGGGCGATGAAAAACACTTCGTCGCCCGGTTGCAGCCGCGTCTCGCCGTCCGGGAAAATTGCCTTGTCGCCGCGGTAGAAAGCGGCGATGCGAATCGGCAGGCCGGGCAGAATCTGCGGCAGTTCACTCAGCCGGCGCCCCAACAGGCGCCCGCCCTCACGCGCGATGGCGCACACCAGCAACAGACGTCCGTCGCCGAACTCGCCGATTTGCAGCGAACCGGGGTGCTCGATCAACAGGCTGATGTTGCGCGAGACGATCTTCTCCGGGCTGACCAGCACGTCAATCGGTATCGCATCGCGACCAAACAATCTTTCGCGTTCATCCAGGTAGGCGCGCGTCCTGACCATCGCGATCTTGGTCGGAATGTTGTAGATTGTGTGCGCGATGCGGCAGGCGATGATGTTGACTTCGTCCTCTTCGGCCAGCGCAATCAGCACGTCGGCGTCGTCGGCGTCGGCGCGCCGCAGCACATCCGGGTGCGAGCCGCGCCCGACGATGGTGCGCAAATCGAAGCGGTGATGAATGTCGTGCAGCCGGGCGGGGTCCTCGTCAATCAACGTGACATCGTTGTCTTCCTCGATCAGGTTCAGCGCCAGCGACGCGCCGAAGTGGTTCGCTCCGAGAATGATGACTTTCATCGTGTTTTTTCGCCACTCACGAAGCGGGCGCGGAAGTTCAGCCCGCGGCTACAGCGACCACTGGTACCAGTCCGAAGACAGCCACCAGTCCGGCAACAGACTTTGCGCCTGCATCGGCAGCGGCAGGTCCATGCGCGACAACCCGACTTTGACGCGGATGTGCGTGGCGCCCGACCCGGCCGCCAGCGACTTCTCGATGATGGCGATGTCGCGGTGACGCCCGAGATGGTCGAGCGCGTCGTCGAGCGAGTTGAAAGCCGCCTGCCTCGAAAAAGTCAGGTCGTCCACGATGTATTTGCGCGTCAGCGCATGGAAGGCGATTCTGCGGCGCAACCGCAGGTCGGCGATTTTCTTGTCGGGCAGAAAGCGGTGGTCGCGCAACACTTGTATCCGGGTGACAAACACCAGCTCCGTGTCCCGGTTCAGCGCGGCAATCACCGCCGCCGGCAGCGTGTACGCAGCCTGCGCACCCAAACGGATGAAGCCATCGCGCTCGACCGGGCGGATGTTGTTGAGGACAATCGCCCCGGCGGGCGGGGCGGCGGCAGGCTCGCTTTCCTGAGCCTTTTCCTGGGCAGACGCGGCCTGAAGAAAAAGCAAGGCCGCAAACAATCGAAAGCCGACAGACAGCATAACGAGGCGAATTATAACAGCACCGGCGGCGATTAACCCGTCGGCGGGCAGGACTGAAAAGACTGGCCGGCGACGCGGTGGCCGTTGGCAAACGCGGCGCCGCTGACCGGCTTGCCGCCCGGCAACTGCACCGACAACAACCGCAAGGCGCCGGAACCGCAGGCCACGACGATGTCCGTGGCCGCCTCCACAATCTGCCCGGGCGCGCCGCTGCCGGCGCACGGCGCGGCCTGCCAGATACGCAGAACCTTTTCACCGAGTCGTCCCTGCGCCACCGGCCACGGGTTCAACGCGCGCACCTTGCGGGCAATCGCCGTTGCCGAATCACGCCAGTCTATCCAAGCCTCGCGCTTGCCGAGTTTCGCGGCATAACACACGTCGTCGGGCGCCTGCGGTTCGGACGCGAGGGCTTGTCCGCCCTTCGTCCCGACCTGTTCGAGAAACTCGCCGACCATGCACGCGCCCAGTTCGCCCAGTTTGCGCGACAAGGTGGCGGTGGTGTCGTCGCCGTCAATCGCGCAGGCCCGGCGGCGGATGACGGGGCCGGCGTCGAGTGATTCGGTCATTTGCATCAGGCTGACGCCGCTTTGCGCGTCGCCCGCCTCGATGGCCCTGGCGACGGGTGCGGCGCCGCGCCAGCGCGGCAGCAGCGAGGTGTGGACATTGACGCAGGCCAGCGCCGGCAACGCCAGCGTCGAGAGCGGCAGCAGCAGGCCGTAGCCCATCGTCAGCAGCAGGTCGGGGCGGTATCCGGCGAGGCGGCGGTCGGCCTCGGCGTCGAAAGTCGCGGGTTGTTCAAGCGTCAGGCCGTGGCGCTCGGCGTATTGCCGGACCGGGCCGGGGCGCAACCGGCGCCCGCGTCCCGACGGGCGGTCGGGGCGGGTGTACACCGCGACCAGTTCATGGCGTGACGCCGCCACCGCCTCCAACACCGGCAACACGAAATCCGGCGTTCCGGCAAAGAGGATTCGACAAGTGGACACCGGCGCTGACGGCGGCTCAGACCAGTTCGTAAGGCACTTTTTCACGCACCGGCATTTTGCCGGTGCGCTTGATCCGCTTGATTTCCTCAAAGACGCGGCGGCGGTTTTCCGGCGACAGGTAATCCACGAACAACTTGCCGCGCAGATGATCCATCTCGTGCTGTATGCAAACCGCAAGCAGGCCGTCGGCGGTGAAGTTCCGCGCGATGCCGGCGCGGTCTTGCGCGCGCACGCGCACGCACTCGGCGCGCCGGACCTTTGCATGGATGCCGGGAACCGACAAGCAGCCCTCCTCCATTTCCTCGACGCCGTGCTCCTCGACGATTTCCGGGTTGATCAGGCACTGCGGCTGGTCGCGGTCGCCGGAAATGTCCATCACGAGGATGGCTTTCTGGATGTCGGTCTGCGTCGCCGCGAGGCCGATGCCTTTGGCTTCGTACATGGTTTCGAGCAGGTCGTCCACTATTTGGGCCGTTTCGTCGCCAAAAGATTCCACCGGCGCCGCTTTTTTGCGTAACCTCGGGTCGGGATAGGTCAGGATTTTGAGTTTCGCCATGCCGGTATTTTATAGTAGCCGGCAGGGAAATTCAGCCGGGGCTTTCAGCAGGACAAGACCGTATGAACAACAATGACACCGCGCAATGGCTGGCAGTCAATCGCGCGCCGGGCATCGGCCCGAGGCGCTTTCTCGACCTGCTTGAATACTTCGGCGACATCGCCGCCCTGTTCGACGGCCTGTTCAACGGCAAGCGCGGCGAACTGGCGCGGGCCGGGTTGTCGGCGGAGGCGATTCGCTTTCTGCGCGCGCCCGACCCGGCGTTGATTGAAGACGACCTGGCATGGCTCGAAGAGCCCTCGCACACGATGGTCACGTTCGGCGGCCCCGGCTATCCGCCGCAACTGCTGCAATTGAAAGACCCGCCGCCGCTGCTGTTCGTCAAGGGCGACGTCTCGCTGATTGGCGACCCACAGATTGCCATTGTAGGCTCGCGCCGCCCGACGCCCGCGGGACGCGAGAATGCGCGGCGTCTTGCGCGCGAGTTGGCCGACAGCGGCCTGCTGGTGACCAGCGGCCTGGCGCGCGGCATTGATGCGTGCGCGCACCACGGCGCGCTCGACGCCGGCAAGCCGACCATCGCGGTCATCGCCACGGGCCAGGACATCATCTACCCGGCGGAGAACAAACCGCTGGCGCAGACGATGGCCGAACGCGGCGCGCTGGTTTCCGAGTTTCCGTGCGGCGCCAAGCCGCTCACAGGCCATTTCCCGCGCCGCAACCGCCTGATCAGCGGCCTTGCGCTGGGCGTTGTGGTGGTCGAGGCCGGCGAACGCAGCGGCTCGCTGATTACCGCGCGCCTTGCCGGTGAGCAGGGCCGCGAGGTGTTCGCGGTGCCCGGCTCGCCGCGCAACCCGGTGGCGAAAGGCTGCCACCGCCTGATACAGCAGGGCGCCAAACTGATCGAGGACGCCCGCGACGTGCTGGTCGAGTTGAAGCCGCAGATTGAGAACCTGCTCCGGGCCGAACCCGGCCGGGGTGAGCGCGCCGAAGCCGCGCAGACCGGACGCCTCGACGCCGAACATCTGGCGCTGTTAGAGCAAATCGGATTCGAGCAAACCACCGTGGACGAGGTGGTCGAACGCACCGGCCTGCCGGTGGAACAGGTGTCGGCGATGCTGCTGATGCTGGAACTGGAAGGCTACGTCGGCGCAGCCAACGGCCTCTATCAGCGGATTAAGTAATGGGCGTATCTGAACAATCTGTGCGTCCCATATAACTGACTTACTTAAGAAGCTGAGGAAGTTCTCCGCCAATATGAGAGGGAAGTGGAGGCTCTTCTCAATGTTCTCAGAAAGGCGCAGGTAACAGGATGCGCGGCGTTATTCTCCCAACAGGCCCACCAGCCGTTCGTTCACGTAATAATATCCGTGTCCGGTCTTGTTGCGCTTGAGCAAGCCCAAATCAACCATGTCGTCCAGATAACGCTTGGCCGTGATGCGGCTGCATGACAGTTCGCGCTCCATAATTCCGATTTTGCAATAAGGCCACTTGAATAAAATTTCGATAAATCCCTCGCGCTCAACGGCGCGGCTCTTTCCTTTTGCCCGATCCATCATTTCATCAGCCAAATCCCGCATCTTCTCTATTCTGGCTATGGTGTCGCGGGAGGTTTCCTCGACAGCGGTCAGCATGTATAAAATCCACTGCGTCCAGTTGCCGGCTTCAGTCACTTCACGCAAATACTTGTAATAGTTCGACCGGTTCTCAATGAAAAACCGGCTGAGATAAATGGTCGGCGATTGAAGCAGCCCCCGTCGGCACAGGTAGAGAAGATTCAAAATGCGCCCGGTGCGTCCGTTGCCGTCTGTAAAAGGGTGAATCGCCTCGAACTGATAGTGTGCAACCGCCATTTTTATCAGCGGGTCCACTTCATCGCTGTCGTCATTGAGGAAATTCTCAAGATTGGCAAGCAGTCTGCCGACCTGCTCGCCGCTGGGCGGGGTATAGACCACCAGCCCAATTCCAGGAGCGCCGATAGACACTTCATCATGACGCACCCGCACATCCACTCCCCGGATGAGAGAACAGATGCTTTCAAACAGAGGGGTGTTCAGAATCCCTCGCTCGCGCAAACTTCCGAGACCGGCCCACAACGCTTCACGGTAGCGCAACACTTCCTTGGCGTTGGGATCCATGTGTGAGTCTTCATCGTCAGACGCCAGCGCCTGATAAAGAGCATCGCCAGTGGTGACGATATTCTCAATCTCGGAACTGCTACGCGCTTCCTGTAGTGGGATGGCATCCACCAATATGGCCTGATTCGGCAACCCTTCGCCCAGGGCGTTGACGCGCGCCAGCTCGGCCCTGGCCACAATGCAAGCCTTGAGTATCTCCGGGGCCTCAATCTCAGCCTCGGGCGGCAGGCCCGGGAGTCGGTTCCACGGGGTTTCAGGGTTGTAGGTCATCTGTATTGTCTTTCCCAGCAGGGATATAATTTATTAGAATTATTATACATAGATGAAACTTGAATATATACTTTTTAATGATTTTTATACATTGACTTCTTGCCAATAGATACTTTTTATACATCCTGCTGGCTTTGATATATACTTTTTTGCGATTTCTATACATGCTCCCGGTGTCGATAGATACTTTCTATACATCGCCTCGGCGTCCATAGATAGTTTTTGCCGATTTTTATACATCCCCGCCTGTTGCGCCGCCATCCGCTGTTTCGGCGGGAGGCGGGTGCTGGCGCACGACATTGAGGAAAGCGTCGCCATAGCGTTGTAATTTGTATTCGCCGACGCCGGAGAGGCTGGCCAGTTCGTCCTTGTCCTCCGGGCGCAAATACACCATCTGCCGCAAAACGGCGTCGTGGAAAACAACATAGGGCGGCACCCCCTGCTCCTGCGCGAGCGTCAGGCGCAACGCGCGCAACGCATCCCATAGCACTTCGTCGCCGGGCGCGAACGGCGGCGGCGCCTCGGCGGATCCGGTTACGGCGGCACGCGCACGACGCGCGGCGCGGCGCACGACACGCAGACGCAACGCGCGCTCGCCGCGCAACACCGGGCGCGCCTCATCGGTCAGGCGCAAGGCGCCATAGCGTTCCGGGTCCACCATCAGATAGCCGCCTGCGACCAGCTGCCGGAAAATCGAACGCCATTGCGCGACACTGTGGTCGGTGCCGATGCCGAACACGCTCAGGCGGTCGTGGTGGAAGCGGCGGATGCGCTCATCGCTCTTGCCCATCAGCACGTTGATCAGATAGTGGACACCGAAACGCTGGTCGGTGCGATAGACGCACGACATCGCCTTCTGCGCGGCCTCGGTGCCGTCCCAGGTTTGCGGCGGATCCAGGCAGTTGTCGCAGTTGCCGCAGGCGGGTTCGGCGGACTCGCCGAAATACTCAAGAATTGCGCGGCGGCGGCAGGTGGTCAATTCGCACAGGCCAATCAGGGCCTCCAGTTTCTGGTGTACGTCGCGCTTGTGGGTTTCGCCCGCCTGCGATTCGCGCAGCCACTGGCGGAAAATCGTAATCTCATTCATGCCGTAACTCATCCAGGCATCGGCGGACAGACCGTCGCGGCCTGCGCGGCCGGTTTCCTGGTAATACGCCTCGATGCTTTTGGGCAGCGACAAATGGGCGACAAAACGCACGTCGGGCTTGTCTATGCCCATGCCGAAGGCGACGGTGGCGACGATGATCACGCCCTCCTCGCGCAGGAAACGCTCCTGATGCAGGCGGCGGGTTTCGGCGGGCAGGCCTGCATGATACGCAAGCGCGCGGCGGCCTCGCCCGTGCAGCCATTCGGCGGTTTCCTCGACTTTCTTGCGCGACAGGCAATAGACGATGCCGGCGTCGTTCGGATGTTCGTCGGCGAGGAATTGCCACAGACGCTCGCGGCTGTTGTCGCCGTCGCGAATCGCGTAGCGGATGTTGGGGCGGTCGAAACTGTTGCGGTAGATGCGCGCGTCGGACAGCTGCAATTGCACGATGATGTCGCGCTGGGTCGGCGCGTCCGCGGTGGCGGTCACGGCGATGCGCGGCACGCCGGGGTAGCGTTCGTGCAGCACCGACAGTTGCCGGTACTCCTCGCGGAAATCGTGCCCCCACTGCGACACGCAATGCGCCTCGTCGATAGCGAACAGCGACAGGTTTTGCGCGTCGAGCCAGTCGAGTGTGCGCGGCTGCAGCAGCCGCTCCGGCGCGATGTAGAGCAGGTCGAGCGTGCCGTCGTTCACCGCGGCTTCGGCCTCGCGGATTTCGGGCAGGGTCAGGGCGGAGTTCAGGCAGGCGGCGCGCACGCCGGATTGGCGCAGCGCGTCCACCTGGTCTTTCATCAGCGCGATGAGCGGGGAGACGACAATGCCGACACCGTCGCGCACCATCGCCGGTATCTGGTAGCACAGCGATTTGCCGCCGCCGGTGGGCATCAGCACCAGCGCATCACGCCCGGCCAGCAGATCGGCGATGACTTCCTCCTGCTGCAGACGGAAGCAAGGGTGGCCGAAAACGTCCTGAAGGATTCGGCTGGCGGCGGTGATGGGGTCGGGGGTGTCCATGGGTGCATGATGGCGCATTGGCCGGGGAGCCGACAACCTGCCGGATGAATGGCAGTTATCCGCCGATGAACGGGCAAGGTGCGTGAATTGTTTTTGTCCCTGCCGAAAATCCCGCGCCCCCGCGCTTATTTCTCACCTATAAATCTATGATAAATATCATAAATATGAGACTATGTGAAATAAGGTCAATCAACTGACCTTATTTTCAGTCTGTCTGCTATCATTAAGGTCAATCAACTGACCTTATTTAGAGACCGCCGATGGAAACCATACTGACCGCGCCCCCGGAAGAAATCCAGCAGAGAATGCGCCTGGACAATCCCTGGTGGGACCCGCAGGAAGCAAAAACGGGCCTCCGCTGGAGCGACCACCCGCAACGCATCTATCTGGAGCCACTTTATCAACTGATTCGCAAGACCGAAGTCAACCGCGCCGTGGTGCTGATGGGGCCGCGGCGCGTCGGCAAGACGGTAATCATCCACCAGATTATCTACCGTTTGATGAAGCAGGAAAAACTCTCTGCAAAAAAATTTCTCTATCTCCCGCTGGACACGCCGGTTTACAGCGGTTTGGCGCTTGAAAAACTTCTCGGCCTGTTCAGGCAAATGCACTCCCACGCCAAACGCGAGCAACTGCATCTGTTCTTCGACGAGATCCAACACCTGAAAGACTGGG
This sequence comes from uncultured candidatus Poriferisulfidus sp., assembly GCA_963693105.1. GTDB lineage: Bacteria > Pseudomonadota > Gammaproteobacteria > Poriferisulfidales > Oxydemutatoraceae > Oxydemutator. Next base: position 509,728 of record OY843752.1, read on the forward strand.
AGGTTCACCTGAAATCGCTGGTGGATACTTACCCCGAATGCCGCTTTACCGTTTCCGGTTCCGCCGGCGCGGCACTGCGGCTCAAAAGCCGGGAGTCGGGAGCGGGCAGATTCACCGATTTCATACTGCCGCCGCTGACTTTTTGCGAATACCTGCGCTTTATCGAAAAGGAAGACACCTTCTTCGGCGCGGGACAGGACAGTTTCCTCAGCACGCAGGACAGGATGACCCTGCTCAATCAGACCTTTGTCAATTACATCCAGTTCGGCGGCTACCCGGAGATGGTTTTTTCCGAAGAAATCCGCAACAACCCGCAACACTATATAAAAAGCGACATCATAGATAAAGTATTGCTTAGAGACTTGCCGAGTCTCTACGGCATCAGCGACATTCCGGAGCTGAACCGGCTGTTCGTCATGCTGGCGCGCAACACCGGCGGGGAAGTCAACCTGCCGGGCCTGTCCGCAGGCTCCGGAGTCGCAAGAAATACGCTTGCACGCTACATTGAATATCTGGAGGCCGCCTTCCTGATCAAACGCATCCGGCGCATAGACCGGAACGCACGCCGCTTTCAGCGCGAACGCGCTTTCAAGGTTTATCTGACCAATACTTCCATGTACGTCGCCTTGTTCGGCCCCGTGAACGAGGCGAACAACACCCTCCTCGGCAGACTCACGGAAACCGCCGTGTTAAATCAACTGCCCGTTTTCCGGGGGCCGGTGGAAAAGATTTGTTATGCGAAATGGAAAACCGGGGAAGTGGATTTTGTCGAAATGGACGAAGGAAAGGCGCAACCCATTCGCGCGGCGGAAATCAAATGGTCGGACCGACACGTCGAAAGACACGAGGAAATCGCGGGCCTGATTGAATTCGCAAAACACAACCCGTCACTGCGACAACCCCTGCTGGCCACCACCCGCACCCGGCATGAAAACCGGGACCTTGCGGGACAGAATATCGCTTTCCTGCCCGCCGCCGACTACTGCTATCATGCAGGAAAAGACCTGCAAGGAAAACTGCAAACCGCCCCGCCACAACCGCCATGTTCACCATACCCGACCTGACCCTGCTCGACATCGCCGCCTTCGCCTGGTTCATCCTGTGCTGGACAGGTTATGTATGGATTGCCGACCACACGCGCTGGTACGAGCGCAGCGCCAGCGCGATGATTAACGAGCGCCGACAATTGTGGATGCGCAACATGGCGCTGCGCGGCATGATGCGCATGGTGGACACGATGATACACGGCTCGCTCGCCAGCGGCGTGGCGTTCTTCGCCTCGACTTCCATCCTGATGGTCGGCGGCCTGCTGGCCATCCTCGGCGCCACCGACGAGGCCATCGCGGTGGTGGCGGGACTGCCGTTCGGCGTCAAGGTGTCGCCGATACTGTGGCAGTTGAAAGTGCTGATGATGGTCATCATCTTCGTCTATTCCTTCTTCAAGTTCGCGTGGTGCTACCGGCTCTACAACTACTGCGCGATTCTGGTCGGCTCGATACCGCCGGACGAGGAACTGACGCCGGAGAAAATCACCGAAACCCGGCGCATCGGGCGGCTCTACAGCCTTGCCGGAAGCCAGTTCAACAACGGGCTGCGCGCCTACTTCTTCGCGCTGGCCGCGCTCGGCTGGTTTCTGCACCCGGTGCTGTTCATCACGGCCACGGCGTGGGTCGTGCTGGTGCTCTACCGCCGCGAGTTCCACTCGCGCTCGTTCAAGATTCTCAGCGAATAGGGGCGGCGCGGCGGCGCACTCACAAGTATTCCCTCGCGGCCAGCAGCCCGGCGAACAGGGCGCCGATGGAAAGCACCACCGACGCGCCGGCATACAGCACACACAACACAAGCCGGCCGCGTTCGTAGAGCGTCGCAAAATCCAGCGCGAAGGCCGAAAAGGTCGTGAAACTGCCGAGAACGCCGACAACAAAAAACAACTGTGCCTGCTGCGACACGTTCAGCGCAAGCGCCACCGCCTCTATCCACAACCCCATCAGAAACGAGCCGATTACATTGACGGCGAGCGTCGCCACCGGCGCCTCCAGGCCGAAAACACTCGTCGTGGCGACATAGACCAGATAGCGCGCCGCAGCCCCCAGCGCGCCGCCGCCGGCCACGGCAAGCAGCGAGTACATCATGGCCGCACGCAACCCCGGCCCGACACCGGCGGCAACTTGTTGATAAAACAGCGGCTATTCTTTATAGTAACCGCTCGGCGCCGCCGAAAAACCCTGTTATATATTTTCATACCCTGTCCTACGGAGATTGCATCATGAACATCTATCGCGCCACCGCCATCGTCGTCGGTATCGCCATCATGGTGGCCGTCTATTATATGGCCCAACTGTAACCCGTCCTCCCCGGATGGTGTGACACGCAATCGGTTGCGGCACGGCCGCCCGAACTCTTTCCCGCGCACGGCGGGTTTTGCCCTGGCCTTGCTGTGCGGCGCACAGGCCGCCGACGCCTTCTCCATCGCCGCGCAAAAGAAAGTCGAAAACGACATCGTCGAGATGCTGTTCGTCGCCGAGGCGCAAAGCCCGGGGCGGCAGGGCGCGTCCGCCGACGCCGACACCGCGATAGACTGGGCGCTGTCGCACGGCGGCGCCTACCCGAACGTCAAAATGTCGGCGTCCAATCCGCAGACGGTGCAGCGCTACGACAGCCGCAGCGGCGAGCGCACCTGGCTTGCGCGGCGGGAACTGCGGCTGGAAAGCGACAACATCGAACGGCTCACGCGGCTTGCCGGCGCGCTGCTCAGCCGCCTGAAGCTCAGCCGCGCGCGTTTCAAGTTGTCCGAGAAACTGCGGATGAAAACCGAATTGCGGCTGATGGCCGGCGCGATGAACCGCTTCGAGAACGAAAAGCCGAGAGCGGACATGCGCCCCGACTCCATTGAAGTCACCGTGGACAACCAGGCGCGCACCGAGGCCCCGCAAATCCAGGCCCTGCTCGAAAGCGGACAGACCGCCGCCGGGCCGCTGCCGCCGGGGCACAGCATCATCCGGATTCTGTTGCAGGCCGACGCCCGACAGCATGCTCGATAAACTGAAACTGTACGCGGAACTGGCGCGTCTGCACCGCCCGATTGGCATCTACCTGCTGCTGTGGCCGACGCTGTGGGCGCTGTGGTTCGCCGCCGGCGGCATCCCCGACAGAAACCTCCTGCTGATTTTCGTCGGCGGCGTCGTGCTGATGCGTTCGGCGGGCTGCGTGATCAACGATTACGCCGACCGCAAACTGGACGCGCTGGTCGAAAGAACACGCGACCGCCCGATTGCAAGCGGCCGCGTAAAACCGGGCGAGGCGCTCGTGCTGTTCGCGGTGCTGACGCTGCTGGCGTTTGCGCTGGTGCTGATGACCAACCCGGCAACCGTGCTGATGGCCTTCGTCGCGCTGGCGCTGGCCGCCTCCTACCCGCTGATGAAGCGGCTGCACCCGCTGCCGCAGGTGCATCTGGGCCTTGCCTTCGGCTGGGCGATTCCGATGGCCTTTGTCGCCCACACGCAAAGCTTCCCACCGGCCTCGATCTGGCTGCTCTACGCCGCCAATGTGGCATGGTCCGTCGCCTACGACACCATGTACGCGATGGCCGACCGCGACGACGACATCCGGGCGGGCATCCGCTCCACCGCCGTTTTGTTCAACGCCCTGGCCGGCGACCGGGATTGCTGGCTGGTCGGCCTCTTTCAGGCGGCGGCCCTGGCGCTGTTGTTCACTGCCGGACATCTCGAAAATCTCGGTCTTTTCTTCAACGCCGGGCTTGCCGCCGCCGCGTGCTTCGCGCTCTACCAGCAACGCCTGATCCAAAGCCGCCGCGCCGACGACTGTCTCGCCGCCTTCACAAACAACCACTACTTCGGCCTGGCGGTTTTTCTCGGCCTGTTCGTCGAGCGGGCGTGAGTTCACGCCACGGCGCGCGCCGCCACCCAGACCTCGATGTGGGCGACACCGGCGCGCGCAAGCACCTTCGCCATCTCGCCGGCGGTGGCGCCGGTCGTCATCACGTCGTCCACGATGGCGACACTTTGCGCACGGGGGCGGCGGCGCAGATGAAACGCGCCTTTCAGGTTGCGCCGCCGCCGCTTCGCGCCGAGCGCCGTCTGCGGCACCGTGCGCCGCGTTTTCTCGACGCAAGCCGCATCCAGTTCGACGCCGAGTTCCGCCGCCAGCACACGGGCAATCTCCAGCGACTGGTTGAAGCCGCGCTGGCGGATACGCTCGTGGTGCAGCGGCACCGGCACCAGGCAGCAAGGCAAAGTGCCGCCCGCCGACCGGACATGGCGCGCCAGCAATTTGCCGATGGGCACCGACCGCTCAAGACGCCGGCCATACTTGAACTCCCGAATCAGGCGGTCGGCCACGGGCGCGTAACGGCAGGGCGTCAACACCCGCTCGTAGCAAGGCGGGTCGCCCAGGCATCTGGCGCACGCCGGCGCCGGCACGGCAAGCGGCTCGCAGCAGATGCGGCAGTGCGGCCCGAGCGCCGGCAATGCATCAAGACAGCGCCGGCACAAACCGCCGTCGGTCTCCGGCACGCGACACAGCGGACAACGGTGGGCGAACAACCGCTGCGTCAGCAGACCCGTCATCCAACCCGGCCACGGGCAAGTTGACACGCCCCCGTCTCCTTATAGACTGCACTGTAACCTCCGCGGAAAGAATGAACGACCAGACCATCCCGCTGCGCCACGACTGGAGCCGGCAAGAAATATCGGGCTTGCTCGCCACGGCGTTCAACGATTTGCTGCTGAGGGCGCACCAGGTTCACCGCGCCTTCCACGATCCGAACAAGGTGCAGATCAGCACGCTGCTCTCGATCAAGACCGGCGCCTGCCCGGAAGACTGCGCCTACTGCCCGCAAAGCGCGCGCTACCACACGCCGGTGGCGCCGCAGCGGCTGCTCGATGTGGCCGAGGTCGTGGCCGCGGCGCGCACCGCCAAAGCGCACGGCGCCGACCGCTTCTGCATGGGCGCCGCGTGGCGCGAGCCGAAAGACCTCGACCTCGACCGGGTGTCGGAGATGGTCGCCGAGGTCAAGGCGCTGGGGCTTGAGACCTGCGCGACGCTCGGCATGCTGAGCGCGGCGCAAGCGCGCCGCCTCGCCGACGCCGGCCTCGATTACTACAATCACAACCTCGACACCTCGCCGGAGTTTTACGGCCACGTCATCACGACGCGCGTCTATCAGGAACGCCTCGATACGCTGGACCATGTCCGCAAGGCCGGCGTCAAGGTCTGCTGCGGCGGCATTCTCGGCATGGGCGAGGCGCGCGAGGACCGCGCCGGGCTTTTGCAGCAGCTCGCCAACCTGCCGGAGCATCCCGAATCGGTGCCGATCAATATGCTGGTGCAGATCGAGGGCACGCCGCTTTACGGCGCGGCGAAACTCGACCCGCTGGAGTTCGTGCGCACGGTGGCCGCCGCGCGCGTGCTGATGCCGCGCGCCTGGGTGCGGCTGTCGGCGGGGCGCGAGGAGATGTCCGACGAGATGCAGGCGTTGTGTTTCTTCGCCGGCGCCAATTCGATCTTCCACGGGGAAAAACTGCTGACCGCGCCCAACCCGGAAACGCACAGCGACCGCCGCCTGTTCAAGCGGCTCGACATCGAACCCATCGCCGCCCACCGCGGCTGAGCCGCGCCCGTTTGCATGATAGACCCGCGCGCGGATATAGCGGCGCGCAAGCGGCTGCATCAGTACCGCGACCGGGGCGTCAGCGACGGCCCGGCGGGGCCGCGGCGGCAGTGGAATGGGCGCGAGGTGCTGTCGTTTTGCAGCAACGACTATCTGGGGCTGGCGGCGGACTCGCGCGTGGTCGAGGCCGGTGTGCGCGGCATGCAACGTTACGGGGTCGGCGCCGGCGCTTCCTGCCTGATCAACGGCTACACGCATGCGCATCGCGAACTGGAGGAAAATCTGGCCGGGTTTTTGTCGCGCGAGCGCGCGCTTTTGTTTGCGTCCGGCTACATGGCGAACCTCGGCGTCATCGGCACGCTCGCCGGCAGGGCCAGCCACCTGTTCGAGGACCGCCTCAATCACGCCTCGCTGCTGGACGCCGGCATACTGTCGAGGGCGCGCCTGCACCGCTACCCGCACCGCGACACCGAATTTCTGCGCGCGCGGCTGCGCGGACCCGGCGACGTCATCGTCGCCAGCGACGCGGTCTTCAGCATGGACGGCGACCTGGCGCCGCTGAGCGAACTGGCCACCTTGTGCGCCGACACCGACGGCGTACTGGTCGTGGACGACGCCCACGGCATCGGCGTGCTCGGCGAGACCGGCGCCGGGGCGACCGAGCTGGCCGGGCTTGGGCAGCGCGAGGTGCCGCTGCTGGTCGGCACGCTCGGCAAGGCGTTCGGCGTGTGCGGCGCGTTTGCGGCCGGCAGCGCACAGTGGATTGAATCGCTGGTGCAGCACGCACGCACCTACATCTACACAACCGCGCCGCCGCCGGCGCTGGCGTGCGCCGCGACCGCGAGCCTGGACATCGTGCGCCGCGAAGGCTGGCGGCGGCGCAAACTGCTCGAACACGTCGCGCTGTTCCGCCGCCTCGCAGACCAGGCCGGGTTGCCGTGCCTGCCCTCCGAAACGCCGATCCAGGGCGTGCTGACCGGCGATGCGAAAGCGGCCCTTGCATTGTCGCAGGCGCTGCTGGACGATGGCCTGCATGTCGCCGCCATCCGCCCGCCGACCGTGCCGGAAGGCGGCTCGCGCCTGCGGATTACGTTGTCCGCCGCGCATGCGCCCGGTGAGATCGAGCGGCTGGTCGAATCGCTGGCGCGGCATCTGGGACGCATCGTCACAGAAGGTCGCGATCCACAAACGACGTAATCCCCTCGCCGATGACAAAGTGGTCGAGCACGCGCACGCCGACCAACTCCAGCGACTGCTTCAACGTGCGCGTAATGAGACGGTCGGAGAGGCTCGGCTCCGACTTGCCCGACGGATGATTGTGCGCGAAAACCGTGGCGGCGGCGTTGTGGTGCAGCGCGCGCTTGACGACCTCGCGCGGGTAAATGCTGGCGCCGTCTATGGTGCCGTGGAACAGCTCCTCGAAAGCGATCAGGCGGTGGCCGCCGTCGAGAAACAGGCAGGCGAACACCTCGTGGCCGTAATCGCGCATTTTCAGCGTGAGGTAGTTGCGGGTGTCCTCGGTGTCGCTCAGCACATCGGTCTGGCGCATGGACTCCGTCAGTGTGCGGCGCATGATTTCGAACGCGGCCTGCAAGCGGGCGTAGCGCGCCGCGCCCAGCCCGGCGTTCTGGCACAGGCGCGCGCGGTCGGCGCCGACGATGGCGCGCAGGCTGCCGCTGCTGGCGAGCAACTGGTGCGCGATGTCGAGCGCGTTGCTGCCGCGCATGCCGGAGCCGATGACGACCGCAAGCAGTTCGGCATCCGTCAATACCGATGCACCGTGCTTCAGCAGTTTCTCGCGCGGCCGCTCGTGCTGCGGCCATTTCTTGATGACTCCCCGCTCCATGGAACCCATCATCGGCAGAAATCAAGCCCGCGGAGACGCCGAACCGACGAACGGCACCAAATAGCCGACCACAAGCTTGAAAAAGTCATCGCGGAAAATAAAGACCGCTATTACGAAACCTGCGCCTCTCCAGCGACGGCTGGCATGAAGGCTCCCACGATCTGACCCCGTGGACGGAGTATTTTCTGTTTGTTCTGGAGCGCGCTTACCGGAAGTTTGCCGACAGGGCCGAGGCGGTAAAGAAAACACGCGGCGCCAAGAGCAAAACGGTGGAAGACGCCATCCGGCGGCTGGGGCCGGTCTTTGCCATCTCGGACATAGAAAAAGAATGTCCCGCCATCAGCCGCGACACGATTCGCGGAACGCTGCACAAACTCCGCAACGTCGGAAAGGTGAAAAGGGAATACAAAAACACAATGAAAGACTCCTGACCACCATTCTGACGAACAACGTCGTCCGTCACTTGCCAATACAAAAGTCCGCGAAAATATCGCCTAACAGGTCTTCGGTGGCGTAGTCGCCGACGATGGCGGCGAGGGCGTGTTGGGCTTCTTTGAGGCCCTCGGCGGCGAGCTCGGCACGAGCGCCGCCGCCTGCGGGACGCAAGTGTTCGATGGCGCGCAACAACGCCTCTTGCGCTTGCGACAGCGCCTCGATGTGGCGCCGGCGCGCAGCGAGGGCGTCCTCGCCGCAATCGCTCATGCCGATTTTGCGCTTAATCAGGGCGCGCAACTCGTCCAGACCCGCGCCGGTTTTGGCGGATATCCAGACATCGGCGCGCGCGTCCTCGCGCTTCGCAATACAATCGGCCTTGTTGAAGACGGTCAGCATTTGCGTCTTTTCGCGCAGGCGGCGGCTGACGTCGCGCTCGGCGGCGCCGATGCCGACGGTCGCATCCACCAGCAGCACCACGACATCGGCTGTGTCCATCGCCCGCAAGGCGCGGCGCATGCCTTCCTCCTCGACCGCGTCGCCGGGCGCGCCGATGCCGGCGGTGTCGAGCACGCGCAGCGGGATGCCGTCCAGCAGAATTTCGCTCTTGACGATGTCGCGCGTGGTGCCGGCGAAGTCGCTGACGATGGCTTCCTCGGTTTGCGACAGCCGGTTCAGCAGGCTCGACTTGCCGGCGTTCGGCCGACCCGCGATGACGAGTTCGATGCCCTCGTTCAGGCGCGCCCCGTGCGCGGCCCTTTTGTGGATGGCGCGGATGGACTCGACCAGCGTCTGCAAGCGCTGCACCAGTTGATAATCGCCCACGACATCCACGTCTTCTTCCGGGAAGTCGAGCGCCGCCTCGGTCAGGACCCGCAATTCCTTCATCTCCGCCGACAGCCGCGCGATGCCGCGCGAAAACTCGCCCTGCAAAACGCGCTGCGCGCTTGTCGCCGCCTGCAAACTGGAACTGTTGACGAGATCGGCAATCGCCTCCAGTTGCGCCAGGTCGTATTTGCCGTTGAGAAACGCGCGCTGGCTGAACTCGCCGGGATGCGCGGGCCGCGCGCCGAGATCAAAAATCCTCTCCAGCAAGGCGCCCAGCACGACGGGACTGCCGTGGGCGTGAATCTCGAGCACATCCTCGCCGGTGAAACTCGCCGGCGCCTTGAACCAGACGGCGATGCCCTCGTCCAGCACGTTGGCGTCGCCGTCGAGGAAGCGGCGGAAACAAGCCCTGCGCTCTGCAAGGGCGGCGCCGGTGAGGGCGGCGCCGATGGCGGCGGCATGCGGACCGCTGACGCGGATTACGCCGATGCCGGCACGCCCCGGCGGCGTTGCAATCGCCGCAATCGTGTCGCCCGGCGTGGCCGCGTCTTCAGTCTGCTTCAATCCGCTTGGTGATGACCCATTGCTGGGAAATGGACAGAATATTGTTGACAAGCCAGTACAACACCAGCCCCGCCGGAAAGAACGCGAAGAACACCGTGAAAATAACCGGCAGCGCCATCATCACTTTGGCCTGCAATGGGTCGGGCGGCGTCGGGTTCAGTTTGGTCTGTATCAGCATCGTCGCCCCCATCAGCAACGGCAGCACGAAGTACGGGTCGCGCGTCGAAAGGTCGTTAATCCACAGCATGAAAGGCGCCTGGCGCAACTCGACGCTCTCCAGCAACACCCAGTAGAGCGCGATGAACACCGGAATCTGCACCACGATGGGCAGGCAGCCGCCGAGCGGATTGATTTTCTCCTTCTTGTAGAAAGCCATCATCTCCTTGTGCTGGCGTTCCTTGTCATCCTGGTAGCGCTCGCGCAGGCTCATCAGGCTTGGTTGCAGTTTGCGCATGCGCGCCATGGACTTGTAACTGGTCGCGGAGAGTTTGTAAAACGCCAGTTTGATCAGCACCGTCAGCAGCACAATCGCCAGGCCCCAGTTGCCGACCAGGTTGTGGATCTTGTCGAGCAGCCAGAACAGCGGCTTCGACAGCAGCGTGAAAATACCGTAGTCGGTCGTTAATTCGAGGCCCTCGGTAATCTCATCCATATGGTTTTGCAGTTTGGGGCCGGCAAACAGGCGGGTGGCAAAACGTCCGTCGCCGCCCGGCTCGATTACCACCGGGTCGGAGCGCATGCCGATGATGTAATCGGAGCCGCGTTCGCCGTGCGCGACGCGCGTGTAAAAATCGTTTTCGCCGTCGGCCAGCAGCGCGCCGACAAAGTAGTGCTGAAGCATCGCCACCCAGCCGCCGTTGACGCGCTGCACGAAGGGGTGCTCGGCCAGATCGTCGAACGCGAGTTTGTTGTACTTGCCGTCGTAGTATGCGGCGCCGGTGAAGGTGTAGAGCAGCCGCGCTCCGGCGTCCGGAATTTCGCCGCGGCGCAACTGGCGGTACTGGCGCCCGACCCACGTCTTGTTGCCGCGGTTGCGCACGATGTGTTCGATGTCCACCAGGTAACTGCCGCGGCGCAGCGTGTAGATCTTGTCGGCCTCGACGCCGGCGCCGTTGCTCCAGCGCAAGACGACACGCAACTCATCCGCCCCGTCGCCCATCACGTACTCACGGGCTTCGGCGCGGTAATACTCGTGGTGCGAGGGCGCCAGTTTTTTCAGTTGCGCCGCGGCCACCCCGTTGACGCGGTCGTGCAGCAGCCCGGACTGGACGACATAGACTTCATCGGTCTCGTCGAACAACGTCAGCGGATGGTCCGGCGTGTCCAGCGAAACCGGAATCTTCAGCAGTTTCAGGCTGCGGATGTCCCCGCCGCGGTTGTCTATTTCCACACCCAACGTGTCGGTGCGCACGTGGATTCGCTCGCTCGCCGCGTGCCGGTCTTCAGACTCCGGCGCCGATGCCGCGCGCGGCGTCGAGGCGACCGCCTCGGGCAGGTCGCTGGCGGCCTCCTGCTGAACACCGGGTCCCGGTCCGGCTTCCTGTTCGGCGGGCAGCCCGGAAGCGGTCGCCTGCGCTTGCGGCGGCGCCGGGGGCGGCGTTTGCCATTCCTGCCAGCGCTCCCACAACAGGAACGACACCAGCGCAAACGACAGGTACAAAATGAGACGAATGTTGTCCATCCACTCAGGCCGATTCTTTTTGCCAGAAATAGTTCATCGCCACCCTGGCCTGAACGCCGTCCGGACGGCCGGCGCCGTTTCTGCAACCGACAACATAGTCGCGCCCCGGAAGATTTTTTTTGTGGCGGCGGAAACTTTCACGCACGAGTCGCTTGAGCCGGTTGCGCGCCACCGCCTTGCCGGCGGCGCGAACCGAGAACGCAAGTCCCAGGCGCGGAATGCCGCAAGCGTTGTCGCAACTTCGGATAAAGAAAACACCTGCGTGCGCTCTCTTTGCGTTCGAAAAAACTGCTTTGAATTGTGACGGCTTGTCGAGGCGGTGTTGTTTCCCCAGACTCTCCGCGCGCGCGCTCTTCAAGCCGCTCAGGGAGTCAGCCGGGCTCTGCCGCGACGCCGTCGGGCGTTGATGACCGCGCGCCCGGCGCGTGTTTTCATGCGCGCCCGAAAGCCGTGCGTTCGCTTGCGCTTGATGTTGCTCGGTTGATAGGTTCGCTTCATTGTTTTGACTTCCCGCTGCGAGGCAGGGGGCATTCTACCCTATCTCTCAGAGAAAAGCGAAATGGTGTACAAGTCCAATACCTTTGGCAGTATGGAAGTTGTTGTGAGAGGTATTGTATGGGAGATTGGCGTTTGAGGGAATGGTGTGGTCTTTGGGTGTTGTAGAAGACCAGCCATTCGGCGAGTTTTTGGTTGAAGAGGGTCAGGTCGGAGAACAGGAGGTCGTCGTGGTAGTCGACGAAACTCTCCTGGATGGTGCGGTTGAATCGTTCGGCGTGCGGGTTCATTTTGGGTGAGTTGGGGTAGGTCCACCAGTGGGTGATATGGAGTTCATCGAGTCGTTTTTGGAAGTCGCCCATGAACTCGGAGCCGTTGTCGGTGAGCAGGTATTTAGGCGCTGCCGGCAGCAGGTCGATGAGGGCGTTGAGGGTAAGGGTGGCTTGACGGCTGGAAGCGGTGCGCGAGGCGAAGGCGACGGCAAAGCGGCTGTTGGGGTCGATGAAGGTGGTGAGGTAGCGTCGGATGCCATCGCGCATGCGCACTATTGTGTCGCCGGCGATGAGTTCGAGCGGGGCGGGTTGATAGCCTTTGATGCGGCGTGTTTTGTGTTGCCGGCGCACGGATTTGGGCTGTCCGCGCGGGCCGATGCGGAGCGGGGCGTGGCGCATTTTATCCGGTGCGCGGGCGATGATGCGCCCGATGGTGGACACGCTCGGCAGCGCCACCCGGTTCTTGCGGCACCAGGCGCGGAACTCCTGACTGGCGTGGATAGTGGCTTTGCCCATATTGGGGTGGTGTTTGTGGAAACGCATGGCGCGTATTTGGGCGACCACGGCGGGCGCGGTGGCCGGTGGCCGTTTGCGGTGCGGCGCGCATGATTTGGGGGTGAGTGCGCTGATGCGGTTGTTGTGAAGTTTGAGCGCGCGGCGCCAGCGATACAGCGTGCGCGAACTAACCTCAAAGGCATCAATAGCGGCGCCCTGTCCGTGCCGCTCGGCGAACTCAAGGATTTTGATACGTTGCAGGGCATCTTTGCTCGTCATCTCCCAAAGATGCCCTAATTTGACTACTCGTGAATACCCCTTGATGCGGTATCCGACACGATGGATTTGCATGACTCTCCTCGCAGATCAGAGTGCCAAAGGTGTCTGAACTTTTGCAAATGGAAACCGCATGGCCGCGCCCTTTCGATGATTCTTTCATTTTGTGGTGGATAACTTCCCCGGTTCGGGGTAGTCTTAGTCGCGCAGGATTCGCCGCCCCCCGGCGACCCATAACAACAAAAATGACTACGATGAGTTTGTGGCAACAATGCATTACAGAGTTGGAGTCTTTGCTCCCCGAGGAAGACGTCAACACATGGATACGATCGCTGGAAGCGGTTGAAACCGAGAGCAGTTTGAAATTGGTCGCACCGAATGCGTCCACCCGGGAATGGATACGAAAAAACTGCCTCGGACACATCAGCAGAATCATCTCGCTGAAGCCAGAGAGGGTGGATGTCGAGCTGGAGGCCTGCCCCCAAGAAACCCCGTCAAACCGGGAAGAAATGACATTAGAACAACAACATAGCAGCATCGCGCAGGCGCCGGAGCCGCGCATCATGTCGTGCCTGAACACCGAGCAGACTTTCAAGACTTTTATCGAGGGCAAGTCGAACCAACTCGCGTGTGCCGCCGCCCAGCAGGTCGCGGCAAATCCGGGCAGCTCTTTCAACCCGCTGTTGTTTTACAGCGGCGTCGGACTTGGCAAGACACATCTGGTTCACGCCATCGGCAACGAGATCAAACGCACCGACAGCAGCCTGCGGGTGTTGTACCTGACTTCCGAACGTTTCGTCGCCGACATGGTGCGCGCCTTGCGTAAAGGCATGATGGATTCGTTCACTCGTTTCTATCGCTCGCTGAACGTTCTGCTGGTGGACGACATCCAGTTTTTTGCCGACAAGGAACAAAGCCAGGAAGAATTCTTTCATACGTTCAACACGCTGTTTCATAGCCAAAGCCAGATTATTATGACCTGCGACTGCTATCCGACCGAGGTGGAAGGATTGCAGGAGCGCCTGAAATCGCGTTTCGGCTGGGGGCTGACCCAGGCCATTGAACCGCCCGAGCTGGAAACGCGGGTTGCGATTCTGCAAAGCAAGGCCGGGCACGACGGCATCACCTTGCCGGATGAAGTGGCCCTCTACATCGCCGAGAACATCCGCTCAAACATCCGCGAGCTGGAAGGCGCCTTGCGCCGTGTTATTGCCAACGCAAGTTTCACCAACAAAGAAATCACGATTGAGTTCGCAAGGGATGCGCTGAAGGATCTGGTCACAACCCACAACCGGGTGCTGACCATCGAAAAAATTCAGAAGACCGCCGCCGACTACTACAGAATTCGGCCGGGCGAGATGTTGTCGCCACGCCGCAACCGCACCATTGTGCAGCCACGCCAGGTTGCGATGGCGCTCACCAAAGAATTGACGAACCACAGCCTTCCGGAGATCGGCGAGGCTTTCGGCGGACGGGATCACACAACGGTGTTGCACGCCTGCAGAAAAATCAAGAAGATGCGCCAGGAGAACACCCAGCTTGAACAGGAATATAAAGATTTGGTGCGAATATTAAACGGATAGCGGTCTTTTTCCAGATGTTTGCACACGAGACTGTGGGAAACCTGCGGGAAAACCAGGATAAACTGATAAAAAAGAAAGCAGACAGCAAAAGCAAACAAACCTGTGGATAGATATCCACAAAAAGCAAAGTGAAAAAAGCCTGAAAAGACAATTCTTTCCGGCTCAATCAACAGAAAACAAGGCTACCAACAACAACAATTCATAGAAATATGGAGAAGTTATTATTATGAAAATTAAAATCCTTAATGAGCAACTTTTGAAAGTTCTAGAGGTCTTGAGAGGGGTCGTAGAATCAAGAAGCACCCTTCCGGCAGCTTCTATGGCTTTGTTCTCCCCGAAAGACAAGGGTTGTTCTATCACGGTGATGAATCCGGAAATGGAACTTCGCCTGTTTCTGGATGAACTGGAGATTAAGGACCCATCTCCGTCGTTGGTTTCTGTTGCGAAACTTTACGAAATATCCAGAAACACGGGCTATCAGAGTCAAATTGCGCTTAACTTCGGCGATGATCAGATTTCCGTGACTTCTGAAAACAGCCGCTTCAAGCTACTGACAATGCCGGCCGACGACTTTCCAATATCAGATGGTGTGGCTCTCGAAAACACAATGTCTATTCGCCAGGATGATCTGAGGCACGTGGTTGAAAAAACAGCCTTTTCAATGGCGGATCACGATGCCCGCTATTATCTGAACGGGATGCTGATAGAAGTGGATGGCAAGAAACTAAGCGCCGTTGCAACCGATGGTCACCGTCTTGCCAGAAGCACGCTGGAGGTTGAGAAGGCGGCGGGCGCTAAAGCCCAGGCAATCATGCCGCGCAGGGTGGCCACCGAGCTGACCAGAATTCTTGGAAGAAGCGAGGAGATGGCGGAACTTGGCGTTGATTCGTCGAACTTGTCGCTGTCTTTCAACAACATTCAGATTTTTGCCAAAGCCATCAATGGCCAATTTCCGGATTACCAGCGGGTTATTCCGTCGAGTTTTGAACAGGAAATCCAGCTGAATCGGGAAGAGACCGTGAAATCCCTGACGAGGGCCGGGGCGATTGCGGACAACAAAAGCAGCAGTGCAAAGTTGGGTTTTACTCCCGGCCTGCTCAAACTTGAGGTGGAGAATCCCGAGGGCGAGCAAGCCCTGATTGAGCAGAAGATCGAATACCAGGGCGACCCGCTCGACATCGGCTTCAATGCGGTGTACCTGTCCGATGTGTTCCGGGCGCTGGACACCGAGACGGTCATTATGCAAATCCGTGATTCCAGCAGCGGTGTGCGGGTCGTGGCCGAGGGTTCGGGGTCTGAGGAGTACGTCGTTATGCCGCTACGTCTGTGAAGTGCCAGTAACCTCAATTTTCATCAAAAATCTGCGTAATATCGCGCAAGCCCGGATTGAACTGTGTCCGGGAATCAATTTTCTGGTTGGCGAAAACGGTAGCGGCAAAACCTCCGTCCTGGAAGGTTTTGATATTCTTTCGAGGGGATACAGTTTCCGCACCCGCCGCAAGACCGACCTGATCAAGTTGCAGCAGGACAGCCTGCTGGTTGGCGCGACCCTGAACCAGAACGGAACAGACCAGAAACTGTCCGTTCAGAAGGAACGCGAAGGCAAGACCATCGTAACCGTCAACGGCGAGAGCGGCAGCGGATTTGCCGAGGCCGCCTCGCTTTTCCCGGTGAGGGCGTTTCATCCGGACAGCCATCTGCTGGTGCAGGGCGGCTCATCGGAGCGGAGGCGTTTCCTCGATTGGGGTGTGTTTCATGTGAAACCAGGATTTATGGAGTGCTGGAACCGCTATCGGCGCTGTTTGCAACAACGCAACGCCCTGCTGAAGCAACGCCGGCCGCAATCCCGCCCAGAGCAATGGGATGAGCAGATTATCGAGTACGCTTCCGAGCTCGATGCCAGCCGCAATGAGTATTTCCACTCCTGGCGGACGGCGGTGCGCGATTTCCTGTCGGAACTCAAGCTCGGCAAGGACCTGATTATAGAATACGACCGTGGCTGGCCCGCCGACCGCGAGCTGGCCGATGTCCTGGAAGAGAATTATCAATCGGACCGCGAACAGGGCATTACCCGATTCGGCCCGCACCGGGCTGACATGCACTTGACCCAGGAGGGCCAGTTGGCGAAATACACTGTGTCGCGTGGACAGCAGAAGGTCATCGCGCTGGTCCTGATTCTTGCGCAAATCCGGCATTTTGTCCGCGCCCACGACAAGGAAGGCATTGTGCTGATTGACGACCTGGCTTCTGAACTCGACCATGAGCACCGCAGATGGACGCTCGGCGAACTGAAGCGCCTGGACCAACAGACGATTGTTACGCAGACTGAGAACGGCCTGGATTGGTCGCCGTGGTCTGAAATGAAGATGTTTCATGTGAAACAAGGGGCGGTCACCGAGATACGGGCGGTCACCGCGCCTGCGACCCCGGCCAGAATTTCAGATGAAAACCCTGTTTTCAGGGACAAACAGGCTTGATTTTGTCCTGATTTCGCGCTAAAATGCGCGATTGTCTGATTCAATGTCATACGATTCTTCCAATATCAAGGTCCTGAAGGGCCTTGAAGCCGTCCGCAAGCGCCCCGGCATGTATATTGGGGACACCGATGACGGCACCGGCCTGCACCGGATGATCTTCGAGGTCGTGGACAACTCGGTGGACGAGGCGCTTGCCGGCCACTGCAACAACATCGAGGTGCTGATTGACGAGCAGGGCGCGGCCACCATCAGCGACGACGGCCGCGGCATCCCGGTGGACGTCCATCACGAGGAGGGCCGCTCGGCAGCGGAGGTCATCATGACCACACTCCACGCCGGCGGCAAGTTTGACGAAAACTCCTACAAGGTTTCAGGCGGCCTGCACGGCGTCGGCGTCTCGGTCGTCAACGCGCTGTCCGAACATCTCGAGCTGACGGTCTGGCGAAACGGCAATATCTACGAGCAAGTCTATTCAATGGGCGAGCCGCAGCATCCAATCAAGGAGCGCAGCGGCGTCAACGGCAAAACCGGAACGGCCGTGCGTTTCATCCCGAGCAAAGAAGTGTTCGGCATCACCGAGTTCCACTACGAAACGCTGACCACCCGCCTGCGCGAACTCGCCTTCCTGAACTCCGGGGTTTCGATTCACCTGAAGGATCACCGTTGCGGCAAGGAAGATCTCTTCTGCTATGAGGGCGGCGTCGAAGCCTTTGTCGCCTACCTCGACAGAAGCCGCACGATGCTGCACCCGACGGTCTTTCATTTCTGCGCCGAGCAGGGCGGCATCGGCGTCGAGGTCGCAATGCAGTGGAACGACAGTTACGTCGAGAACATCCATTGCTACACCAACAACATCCCGCAACGCGATGGCGGCACCCACCTGTCGGGTTTCCGCGCCGCGCTGACGCGTACACTGAACCAGTACCTTGACAAGGAAGGCATCGCCAGCAAGGAGAAAATCTCGATGGCCGGCGAAGACGCGCGCGAAGGACTGACCTCGGTGGTGTCGGTCAAACTCGCCGACCCCAAGTTCTCGTCGCAGACGAAAGAGAAACTCGTCTCGTCGGAAGTGCGCAGCGTCGTCGAGTCGCTGCTGTCGCAGCGCCTGCAGGATTTCCTGCTGGAGAAACCGGCGGAAGCCAAAGTGATCGTCGGCAAGATTATTGAGGCGTCGCGCGCGCGCGAGGCGGCGCGCAAGGCGCGCGAAATCACCCGCCGCAAGGGCCTGCTCGACATCGCCGGCCTGCCGGGCAAACTCGCCGACTGCCAGGAAAAGAATCCGGAAGAGTGCGAGCTGTTTCTGGTCGAGGGCGACTCCGCCGGCGGCTCCGCCAAGCAGGCGCGGGACCGCAAAACCCAGGCCGTGTTGCCGCTGAAAGGCAAAATCCTGAACGTCGAAAGGGCGCGCCTTGACAAGATGCTGTCGTCCGTCGAAATCGGCACGTTGATTACCGCGCTCGGTTGCGGCATCAAGGAAGAATACGACCTGACCAAACTGCGTTACCACCGCATCATCATTATGACCGACGCCGACGTGGACGGCTCCCATATCCGTACGCTGCTGCTGACATTTTTCTTCCGGCACATGCGCGAACTGGTGGACAAAGGCTATCTGTACATCGGCCTGCCGCCGCTCTACAAAATCAAGAAGGGCAAGAGCATCAAATATCTGAAAGACGGCGACGAACTCGACTTCGACCTGTGGGAGATGGCCATGGATGATGCCGAAATCAGCGACGGCAATGGTCAGTGCCTGCTCAAAGACAAACCTCTGGCCGATCTTGTCCAGGAATATCTGCTGGTGCGCAAGCGGCTGCAGCGGCTTTCCCGGCGCCATGATGAAGAAGTGCTGAAGCAAATGCTGTTCACCGAGCCGCTGCCCGAAGGCGGTGAGCAGGACGCCGCGGCTTTGCGCACGTGGATTGACCGGCTGCAGCAAAGCCTCAACGAGGCGCAGCTGGCCGGCATTGCCTACACGCTGGAGATGCAGCCCGGCGAGGATTTCTGCCTGCTGATTAAAAAGAACGTTCACGGCCACGACAGAACCGACACCATCCACAAGGAATTCTTCCAGTCCGATGACTTCGCCGTCATCCGCGATCTGGCGGCGCGCCTGTGGCAGTTGTTTGACGACAACGCCTGCGTCGTGCGCGGCGACGCGCGCGAGTCGGTGCAGCGCTTTGACCAGGCGGTGGACTGGCTGTTCGCGCAGGCGCAGAAAGGGCTTTCCATCCAGCGTTACAAAGGCCTGGGTGAAATGAACCCGGAGCAACTCTGGGAGACGACGATGGATCCGTCCTCCCGCCGCCTGATGAAGGTGCAGATTCCGGACGGAGCCGACCTCGACGGCGTTTTCTCGACGTTGATGGGCGGCGAAGTCGAGCCGCGGCGGGAGTTTATCGAGCAGAACGCGCTCGCGGTCAGCAACCTCGACATCTAACCCGGCGGGCCTCGCGGTGAAGATCGCCTCGTGGAACGTCAACTCACTGCGCGCCCGTCTGGCGCATGTTCTCGACTGGCTCCGGGCCTCGCCGGTGGACGTGCTGGCCGTCCAGGAAACCAAAGTTCAGGACGAAGACTTCCCGCTGGCCGAGATCGAGGCGGCAGGCTATCGCGCGGTTTTTTCCGGGCAGAAATCCTATAACGGCGTCGCTTTTCTGTACCGCGGCGAGGCCGGCGATGTCACCGACGATATTCCGCTGCCGGGCCCGCCGGAGAAGCGCGCGCTGGCGATGACGCTCGGCGGCGTGCGTGTGCTGAATCTTTATGTGGTCAACGGCCAGGAGGTCGGGTCGGAGAAATACGCGCACAAACTGGAGTGGCTTGCCGCCGTGCGCGGCTTCATTGAGGGCGAACTGGCGAAACACCCCGACTGCGTCGTCCTCGGCGATTTCAATATCGCGCCGGGCGATCTGGACGTGCACGACCCGGAGAAATGGCGCGAGCGCATTCTGTGCAGCGAGCCGGAGCGCGAGGCGCTTGCCGCCTTGATGAATCTGGGGCTGGTGGACACTTTCCGCCTGTTCGAGCAGCCCGGTGAGGCGGCGTTTTCCTGGTGGGATTACCGCGGCGGCGATTTCGAGCGCAACCGCGGCCTTCGGATTGACCTGCTGCTGGCCAGCACCCGCCTCGCCGAACGCTGTCTGTCGTGCACGGTGGACAAGACGCCGCGCGGATGGGAACGCCCGTCCGACCACGCGCCGGTCGTGGCTGAATTTGCCTGAGCGCCGCACGCGCGGCAGTTGACCGCCGCACGGATGGCCCGTATCCTTTGCAGTGCTTCTATCGGGAGCGACACAGATGGAATTCACCAAATTCGAAAAAATACCACTCAGGCAATTGGGTGAGAAATGGGTGCAAGATCGCATAGCGGAGGATCCGGCGGCTCTTGGCCTTGGCGAGAGTGTCATTCTCAAGGACAAGGAGAAAATCCAGCCAAGCGCCGGGCGCCTTGACCTTTTGCTGCAAGACGCAGAATCCTATTGGCGTTATGAAGTGGAAGTTCAACTCGGCGCCACCGACCCCAGCCACATCATCCGCACCATTGAGTATTGGGATATAGAAAGAAGACGCTATCCCCAGTACGAACATACCGCCGTAATTGTTGCCGAAGATATCACAAGCCGGTTTCTGAACGTCGTCAGTTTGTTCAACGGCGTGATTCCAATCATGGCGATTCAGATGAGCGCCCTCAAAAACGGCAATCAAGTCGGTTTGGTATTCACGACAGTTGTGGATCAAATGTCGCTTGGCTATGAAGATGAAGATGAGGAAACCTACGAGACAGTAGATAGGGCGCATTGGGAAGCCAAGCGAAGTGGCGAAATTGTTGCGATGGCGGACAACCTTCTCAAATTGGCAAAGCAGTTTAATGATTCATGGGAATTGAATTACAACAAGACCTATATCAGTCTGGTGAAAGATGGCCGGGTAAACGCCTTCATTCGTCTTTTCCCGAAGAAAAATTTCTCCCACTTGTGGATCAGGGCGGAGCACTCTGAAGAAACAACGCAGAATCTGGAAAACGCGGGCCTGGATGTGCAAAAAAAGAAAACGGGGTACTTTATTCGCCGTCTCGGACCGGGAGAAATTGAGAGATATAAGGACATCCTCACTGACTTAGTCGGAGAAGCGATTGCAATGAAACGCTCAACCAATTAAATGGAGAAAAGCAAATGAGAGAAATCATGGTGGTCAACGCCAAAGGCGGTTCCGGTAAAACAACCATCGCCACCAATCTGGCAAGTTACTATGCCAGCCGTCAGATGGACGTCGTCCTGTGCGACCTCGATCCCCAGGGCAGCAGCATGGAATGGCTCAAGCGCCGCTCACCGGCGAAACCGCCGATCAAGGGCTACGACGGCGTCAAGAAGAGAGGCGCATCGCGCAACAAAGCCGAAGTCTGCATCATTGACACGCCGGCGGCGCAACACGGCAAAGCCCTGAACAGCATCGTGCGCCGCGCACAGACGCTGATTGTGCCGGTGCTGCCGTCGCCGATGGACATGCGCGCGGCGACCGCCTTCCTGAAAGAACTCAAGGCGACGCCGACGATGCTCGGCAAGCGCGCGAAAGTCGCGCTGGTCGGCTGCCGCGTGCGCGACTACACCAACGTCTTCTGGGACCTCGACGAATTTCTGCGCGCCCAGCGCATCGCCTTCCCGACCTCGCTGCGCGACAGCATGAACTACATCCGCGCGGCGGACAAAGGCCTCGGCGTGTTCGACATGTCGCGCTACGCGACCGCGGTGGACCGCGAGGAATGGACACCGCTGTTGCGGTGGCTGGGCAGCCAGCGCAGCATGCCGTAAGCGCCCGCGTCATGTCCTTCGCCCGCCGGTTGCTGAACTGGTACGACGACAACGGGCGCAGCGATTTGCCGTGGAAGCGCAACGCTTCCGCCTACCGCGTGTGGGTGTCCGAGATTATGCTGCAACAAACCCGCGTGCAGACGGCGATACCCTATTACCGGCGCTTTATCCGCCGCTTTCCCGGCGTGCGCAAACTGGCGCAGGCGCCGCTCGGCGATGTGATGTCGCACTGGTCGGGGCTGGGTTATTACTCCCGCGCGCGCAACCTGCACGCCGCCGCGCGCATCGTCCGCGAGCGCTTCGGCGGGCGCATCCCGAAACGTTTCGATGACCTGGTGAAACTGCCCGGCATCGGGCGCTCGACCGCGGCGGCGATACTGGCGCTGGCGCACGGCGAACGCCACGCGATTCTGGACGGCAACGTCAAACGCATTCTCGCAAGGCACGGTGACATCGCGGGCTGGCCGGGCCGGGCCGCGGTCGGGCGGCGGCTGTGGCGCGCCGCCGAGAAACACCTGCCGCAAGACCGCATCGCCGACTACACCCAGGCGATGATGGATCTGGGCGCCCTCGTCTGCACAAAGACCAACCCGGATTGCAAAGCCTGCCCCGTTGCGCGCGACTGCCGCGCGCGCATCGCCGGGCGGGTTGCGCGGCGTCCGGCGCCGAAGCCGGCACGGGCGCGCCAACAGCGGCGCATCGTCGTGCTGATGGCGCTGCACCGCAACCGCCTGCTGCTGGAACGCCGCCCGGCGGCGGGCATCTGGGGGCATCTGCTGAGCTTCCCCGAAGCCTTCGACAAGCGCCGTGCGCAGGTGTGGTACCAACACCATCTCGGCGAACCCGACACGGCGTGTTACTGGCCCGCCGTGCGCCACGACCTGACGCATCTGCGTCTCGTCATCGTGCCGCTCAAACTGGAATACAGGTCGCTCGACCGCGGCGCGGCGGCGGACAGCCGCTTTGTTTGGTGTACACTATCGGCGGCTTCCGGCACAGTCGCCGCGCCGATTAAACGTTTAATCAGAAAACTCGAGGAAGAAACGAATGGCACGGATGGTTCATTGCGCCAGACAGGGCGAGCAAGCCGAGGGGCTTGACTACGTTCCGTATCCCGGCGAGCTCGGCCAGCGGATTTACGACCAGATCAGCAAGCAGGCCTGGCAGGAATGGGTCCAGCATCAGACGATGCTGATCAACGAATATCGCCTGACGCCGGTGGATCCGAAGGCGCGTAAATTCCTTGAGGAGGAAATGGAGAAATTCCTGTTCCAGGGCGGCGCTGAAAAACCCGCGGACTACGTCGCGCCGGAAGAATAACTCCCGCCCGGTATGGCCAGATAGCTCAGTCGGTAGAGCAGCGGACTGAAAATCCGCGTGTCGGTGGTTCGATTCCACCTCTGGCCACCATTTCAAGCAAGCACTCCGCCCCGGAATTGCGTTGGGCAAGGCCGGCCTGTTTTGTATCGCGAGTTCAACTTGCAAGTGCAACACACAGTCCGGTTCCAGAGAATATTCGCGGGCGGTTGTTCAGTGACAAAACTTTCTGGATTGCCGATGGTAAGTGTCCGTAACCGTCTGCGGCGGAACGGTCACGAACGCTCGAGAATGACGCCAATGATGATATACTGACCCGCTCATCCAATCACTCCCCCCAGTAGAAAAGCATGGCAGTGAAATCCCGCAACCGGCGCGGCCAGCGCCGCCAACAACGCGCAGCATCTTCCCCCAGGGACGCACTCGCACTATCCCCAGCATGACCCGGCGCACGCCGTGGTGGCTCGTTTCGGCTTATTTGCCGTGGCTGTTGTTGCTCGGCTGGCTCTCCGCCGTGACCTGGTTCCTGTGCGACGACGCCTATATTGGCTTTCGCTACGTCCGCAATCTGGTGGAGGGACACGGCCTGGTGTTCAACCCCGGCGAGTATGTCGAGGGTTACACCAACTTCTTATGGCTGCTTGAACTCGCGGCGATTTGGGTGCTGACCGGCATCCCGCCGGAGTACACCGCCCCGTTCCTGTCGGTCGCCTATACCATCGGCACGCTGGCGGTGATGTTGTGGTGGGTTTACCGAATGCCGTCTTTGCCGCACCGGGGACTGGTCGGCTGGATGGCGCTCGGGCTGCTGTGTAGCAGCGCCACCTTCGCCGTCTGGACTTCAGCCGGCGGCCTGGAAACGCGCCAGTTCACCTTCTTTGTGCTGGCCGGGCTGGTCGCCTTGAGCGTGCACGGTTCGCGCCTTCGGGGGCTGCTGGCGGCATCGCTGTGTTTCGCGGCGGCGGAGTTGACGCGCCCCGAAGGGTTGCTGCTGGGCGGGTGCTTCCTCGGCGGGTTCGCGCTGTGCCGGATGTTGCGCGCCGGGCGGCCGTGGCGACCGTGGCGCGACTGGCGGGCGTTGGCGGTGATGGGCGCGCCGTTTGTGCTGGTGGTCGCCGCGCATTACTTGTGGCGTTACGGCTACTATGGCGAATGGTTGCCGAATACCTACTACGCCAAGTATGTGGAGCCGTGGTATTACGCCGGCTTCCATTACCTCGCGCAAGCCGGCCTTGAGACCGGGCTTTACTTGTTATTGCCGCTGACGCTGGTGGCCGGCATCACGCGCTGGCGGCGGCATAAAGACGGAACGCATCTGGTTATCCTGCTGGCCATCGCCGTGCACTTCGCGTATCTGGCGCGCATCGGCGGCGACCACTTTGAATACCGCCCGCTGGATTTCTACTGGCCGCTATTGACGGTCGCGGCGGCGGTCGGGCTCGCGCGTGCCGGCCCGCGCTTTGCCGCCTGGGTGGGGAAAACCCCGAATGCCGGGGCGCCGGTCGCGTGGACGCTGGCGCTCTTCGCCCCGGTGCTGATATACGCCAGCGCGATACAAGGCGCGCTGGTGTATGAAGGCGCGAAAATTGTGATGCACCAAGGGCTTAGACACATCGCTCTGAATGAATCGAACGCTGGCGGGTGGCTGGTGGCGCCGGGTCTGTCGGAACTGGTATCCCTCTCCAATTCGTTGCGCGGCGGATCAACCGGGCGGATGGCGCCGACGCCGTGGATGGAACACCGGACATTCGCGCTCTACCGGCAGGGCCAGTTTCAACCCTACGAGAACATGCCGCGCGGAACACTTCCCGACGATGCGGTCGCGGCGGTCGGCGCGCTGGGAGTCAAGAGTTATTACTTGCCGGACCTGGAGATTATCGACACCTACGGCCTGGTTGACGCCACCGTGGCGCGTAACCCGCAAACCAGAGAGGAGAGCCGCCGTATAGCGCATGAACGCCAACCGCCGCCCGGCTACCTGGAGCAACGCGGCGTGAATTTCCATGTGGGCCCGGCGGCGGCGAATGCGGCGGAAGCCCTGAGCCGCGCGCACTACGCCCTGGAGGTGGCGCCCAACCTGTGGATGCCGTTTGATGCGAATGACCACGCATGGGTCGCCGAACGGTTCGCCGGTCGCAACTTGAAGAGCCGGCAATCGCCATGAGGCACTCGCCGTGGTTACTCATTCCAGCCTATTTGCCGTGGCTGTTGTTGCTCGGCTGGGTCTCCACCGTGGCCTGGTTTTTGTGCGACGACGCCTTCATCGGCTTTCGCTATGTCCGCAATCTGGTGGAGGGACACGGCCTGGTGTTCAACCCCGGCGAGTATGTCGAGGGTTACACCAACTTCTTGTGGCTGCTTGAACTCGCGGCGCTCTGGGTGCTGACCGGCATCCCGCCGGAGTACACCGCCCCGTTCCTGTCGGTCGCCTACACCATCGGCACGCTGGCGGTGGCGTTGTGGTGGGTTTACCGAATGCCGTCTTTGCCGCACCGGGGGCTGGTCGGGTGGATGGCGCTCGGGCTGCTATGCAGTAGCGCCACCTTCGCCGTCTGGACTTCAGCCGGTGGCCTGGAGACGCGCCAGGTCACCTTCTTTGTGCTTGCCGGGCTGGTCGCCTTGAGCGTGCACGGTTCGCGCCTTCGGGGGTTGCTGGCGGCATCGCTGTGTTTCGCGGCGGCGGAGTTGACGCGCCCCGAAGGGTTGCTGCTGGGTGGGTGCATCCTCGGCGGGTTCGCGCTGTGTCGAATGTTGCGCGCCGGACAGCCATGGCGACCGTGGCGCGACTGGCGGGCGTTGGCGGTGATGGGCGCGCCGTTTGTGCTGGTGGTCGCCGCGCATTACCTGTGGCGTTACGGCTACTACGGCGAATGGTTGCCGAATACCTACTACGCCAAGTATACGGGACCGTGGTATCACGCCGGCTTCCGTTACCTCGCGCAAGCCGGCGTTGAGACCGGGCTTTACTTGTTATTGCCGCTGACGCTGGTGGCCGGCATCACGCGCTGGCGGCGGCACAAAGACGGAACGCATCTGGTTGTCCTGCTGGCCATCGCCGTGCACTTCGCGTATCTGGCGCGCATCGGCGGCGACTACTTTGAATATCGTCCGATGGATTTTTATTGGCCGTTGCTGGCGGTGGCGGCGGCGGTCGGGCTCGCGCACCTCGGCACGCGCCTTGCCGCCTGGGTGGGAAAGACAGGAAATATCCGGGCGTCGCGCGCGTACACGCTGGCGCTCTTCATGCCGGTGCTCATCTACATCGGCGCGTTACAAGGCGTGTGGTTATATGAGGGGGTGACGCGGGGACATACCCAACTGAATGACCAGAACGCCGGCAGGTGGCTGGTGGCGCCCGGTATGTCGAAACTGGTCGCCCTCTCCAATACGTTGCGCGGCGCAACAGGCGGGCGCCTATCTCCATCGCTGTGGTACTCCCACAATGCAATGGCACAAAATCAACTGCGGGGGTTTCGAGCCTACGAGAACATGCCCAGGGGAACGATACCCGACGACGCGGTGGGGGCGGTGTCAACGCTTGGAGTCTATAGTTATTACCTGCCGGATCTGGAGATAATCGACACGCTCGGATTGGCCGACAAAACCGTGGCGCGCAATCCTGACAAGGCGCCGGGGATAAGGCGCCTCGCGCACGAACGCCAACCGCCGCCCGGCTACCTGGAGCAACGCGGCGTGAATTTCCATGTGCGTCCGGCGGCGTCGAATGCGGCGGAAGCCCTGAGCCGCGCGCACTACGCCCTGGAGGTGGCGCCCAACCTGTGGATGCCGTTTGATTCGGATGACCACGCGTGGGTCGCCGAGCGTTTTGCCGGTCGAAATCTGAAGAGCCGGCAATCGCCATGAGGACGCGCAGAGGGGTTGCCGGCATGCATCCGCCGCAGTGGTGAGCACTCCCGTGCGCTACGCCGACACGCGCCTCGGCATTGTTTGCCCGGTCACCAACGAACAAGCCACGCTTGAGGCGTTTGTCGGCGAGGTGTTGGCGGTCTGCGACGGCTTTGCCTTTGCGGACGTCAAACTGTTTCTCATCGTTGACAACACCAGCACGGACAACACGCTCGACCTGGCGCGTGAATTGGCATCCCCCCCCCCCCTCTCATCGGTCTGCTGCGTGTGGGCGCCCGACAACCGCTCGGTGGCGGATGCATACCGGCGCGGCTACCGCGAAGCGATTCAAGCGTCTTGCGACTGGATACTGGAAATTGACGCTGGCTTCAGCCATCGCCCCGAGGACATCGCCCCCTTCTTCAAGCACATGGCCGCCGGCAACGATTGCGTGTTCAGTTCACGCTTTGCGCGCGGCGCCTATTTCCCCAGAACCGCGCTGTTTCGCTATCTGGTGAGCCGCGGCGGAACGCTGCTGGCGAACCGCATGCTGGGCACCACCTTGACCGACATGACCGGCGGATTTGAATGCTTTACACGCCGCGCGCTGCAAGACATTCTGGCAATCGGCATCCATTCCGCGGGACCCTTTTTCCAAACCGAAATCCGCTTCCACGCCCGCCACTTCAATTACGCCGAAGTTCCAATCCACTACTCCGCCCCCAGCCATAGGATACGCACGAAAGCGATCAGTGAAGCGTTGCGGGGGCTTTGGCGGTTGTATAAGACTAAGCGGGGGAAGACCGGGATCTAGTATCTTTCTGGCTCAAAAACAAGCACCGGAGATTGTCAGTCTCCTGAAAGACGCCCTTACGCCGGCGGCGTGAGTTTATCCGCCGCCTTATTGATCCTCGACATAGCGCCGCCAGTCCGGTGAGGCCGGGGAATAGGCGACGAAGGACGGGTTGATCAGCGATTCTTTCGTGTTGTAGCGCAGCGGCCGGTCGGCGCAGTCGGTCAGGCGGCCGCCGGCTTCCTCTACGATGCACTGGCTTGCGCCGGTGTCCCATTCGCAGGTCGGGCCGACGCGCAGATAGAGGTCGGCGCTGCCTTCGGCCACCAGGCAGCACTTGATTGAACTGTCGGCACGGATCAGTTCGTGTTCGCCCAACTGCTCGATCAACTTGCGGGTCGGCTGGTTGATGTGCTCGCGGCTGACCGCGATAACCGGCTTCTCGCGCGCGGTGTCGCGCACGCGAATCGCCCGCGGCTCGGCCTCGCCGTTTTGCACAAACGCACCGAGGGTTTGCGCCGCGTAATAAAGCCGGTTCGTCGCCGGCACGAAGACGACGCCGAGCACCGGGCGGTGGTTTTCAATCAGCGCGATGTTGACCGTGAAAAAATCGTTCTTGCGGATGAAGCCCTTGGTGCCGTCGAGCGGGTCCACCAGCCAGTAAGTTGTCCAGCCCGCGCGTTCGGCGGCGGGGCGGTTGGGCGCGTCCTCCTCGGACAGCACCGGGATGTCGGGAGTCAGTTCGCCCAACTCGGAGGTAATCAGTTGGTCGGCCCTCAGGTCGGCGATGGTGACCGGCGATTTGTCCTGCTTGTATTCAACCTCGAAGTCCTGCCGATAGACTTCGAGTATCTCCGCGCCGGCGTTGCGCGCGGTGCGGCACACAGCAGGCAGCCAGTCGCCGTGCGCGCCGGCCATCAGCCGCGTTCCCAGCGCGGGAAACGTTTCTTGCAGTATTTCAGCAGGGACTGGTAGTCCGGGAAGTGGAGGTCGAAGCCTTCCTCCGCCGGCGCGTCGAACTCGCAGTAATCGTTGGAGTGCTCGCGGCAGATTTCAGGGCGCACCTCGTAGATGCCGCATTTGCCGCCCGGCAGCAGGTGCACGCAACTGGTCTCGAACAGCAGGCACCAGCCGTCGGTGTCCTTGTACGCCTGGACGTTTCCGTGCGACACTTGCCACAACAGGTGCTCAAAATCGTGTTTGCTGCGCGGCGCGTCTATGGACTGCGTGACATAGTGGCAGCATTTGCTGTTGGTGCAGAAACCGCACTTGTTCTCCGGCGTCAGTTCAACGCCGTCAATGCGGATGGGAATGTCGAGTTTCTTCATCGGTTCCCGGTGGTTGATTTTTTGATGCTGCCGATGGGGACGACTTTCTCGTCGTGCGGTTCGTCGGCGTAACGCGGGCGCATTCGGGACACCTTGCGCGGCGCGCTTTCGGCCAGCTCGCGCTCGCGCGCCGAAATCAGCGAGAAGCAGTCGCGGATGTTTTGTATCGTGCTTTCTTTCAACAGGTGTCGCCTGCCGGGCAGCGGTGTTGTGTCCTTGACGACGTCTGCAAGCGTTTTGCGCATGGCAATCAGAATGCGTTGCTCCTTGTTGAGTGAGTTGGTCGTCATGTCTTTTCCGCCGTGCGGCGGCCATTGCATTATAAACGATGTATTATAAGCAGATGCACGATTCCGATGCCATGACGGAAACGGCGCTTTTTCTTGTCCAGGCCAAAGCGGGCTTGCCGCGCATTTATCGTTGCCTCAAAAGCAAGCCGCATCTGCTTCTTTCCTATCAAGAGGAAACGGCGGAGACAACCATTTATGCGCCCGACACCACCTGGGCTTCAGGCAGAAACAAGTTGTTTGAATATGTCAAAGCCAACCGGTTGCGCTACAAGTATTATGTTTTTATGGATGAAGATGTGGTTTTTTATGGACGAAGCCAACAAAACGGTTTTGATGCGTTATTATCGCTCCTGGCATCCTGCGATTATCCGGTCATCACCGCCAGATTAATGGGGTTGCTCAACGCCATAGGCACTGACAACTTCGCAAATCACATTCCTGAAGCGCTTGGCCCAAAGGGCCTGGAAAACTTGCAGTGGGCGTTGCAGACCGTGGATTGGTTTGACGGCATCCTGAACGCGTTCTCGCACGACGCATTTCACAGCGGCAATCTGTTGCCTTATCCGGAACAATATGACAAGCAATCCTGGCATACTTCCCAGTTCACTGTCATCTTGCGGGCCAACCATCACTACCGCAACCGCATCGTGCAGTGCAACAAAATGCCCATCCTCAATACCGGGGGTTCAGAGTATCCCGGTAGCGGCGTTGATATTTCAGGCGAAGCAATCTACCGTTCGACGCTTGATCAACTCGGTGTTGATGCGATTGAAATGAGCACGGGCGTTGAAATCGGGATTAGCAAAAAAATCAGACTGGATGCCGGTTGGTGTCAGAAACTGTGGTGGTATATGCGCTACCCCGCAAGAAAAATGCGGGTTTGGTAAGCGTTGAAAAAGTGACGTGCCCACGGGCAGGACACGTTCCTCCTTGTTGAGTGTGTCGGTCATTGCATGATAAACGATGTAACATAAGCGGATGCGCGATTCCGAAACCATCGGCCAATTTGTGGAAGACCTGATCAGCGGTCTGCCGCCGCTGGCGGGCGAGATGCGCGAGGAGTTCGAGCGCAACACGCGCGCCGGCCTCGAATCCCTGCTGCAGAAAATGAACCTGGTCAGCCGCGAAGAATACGACATCCAGGTCGCTTTGCTTGAACGCCTGCAAAGGCGCGTCACCGAACTGGAGCAGCGGCTGAAAGAAACGCAAAACGGCCCCGGTTCACCGGGCGTATAGCGGTTGCTATCCGGGCGAACGGTCAATCAACATCCCACAAAAGGCGCTTGTTCAGGCCATGAACAAGCGCCTTTTTCATATTCTGCACCTGCCTTACCGTTCGTCTGCCAGAGACGACCGTTCATCCGGTCGGGCGCGTCATCTTGCCCGGGGTGCGGACAATCCGGTGCAAGGAGTATTCCATGCATCTGGCTACCGTTCACAGCAGGGCGTGCCGCGGACTCGAGGCAATCCCGGTCAAGGTCGAGGTTCATATCGCCCCGGGTCTTCCGAGCATGCACATCGTCGGCCTGCCCGAAACCGCCGTCCGGGAGAGCAAGTACCGCGTGCGCGCGGCGTTGTCGCAAAACCGCTTTGAGTTCCCGTGCCGGCGCATCACCGTCAACCTGGCGCCCGCCGACCTGCCGAAAGAAGGCGGGCGCTTTGATCTGCCGATCGCGCTCGGCATCCTCGCGGCGAGCGGCCAACTGCCGCCGGATGCCATCGAGAACTGCGAGTTCATCTCGGAGTTGAGCCTGAGCGGTTCGTTGCTGCCGGTGCGCGGCATCATCCCGGCGGTGCTTGCGGCCGGCGCCGTCCGCCGCAACCTGGTCATCCCGAAAGACAACGCCGCCGAGGCCGGGCTTGCCGGCGGGCAAGGCATCTACGCCGCCGCGCATTTGCTTGAAGTGTATGGCGGACTGCTCGGCGAAGTGGAACTGAAGCCAGTGGACCCGCACTCGCCGCCGTCCTCTGCCGCCGCCGCGCTCGACATGCGTGATGTGCGCGGCCAGCGTCAGGCGGTGCGCGCGGTCGAGATTGCCGCCGCCGGGCGCCACCACTGTCTGATGCTCGGCTCGCCCGGCAGCGGCAAGACGATGCTCGCCAACCGCCTGCCGGGCATTTTGCCGCCGATGTGCAAGGACGAGGCGGTCGAGACCGCATCGGTGATGTCGCTCGGCCCCGAGCCGCCGAAGCCGGCGCATTTCTACCAGAGGCCGTTTCGCTCGCCGCACCACACCTGCACGGCGGTGGCGCTGGTCGGCGGCGGCAGCAGCGAACCCAGGCCGGGCGAGATTTCCAGGGCGCACAACGGCGTACTGTTTCTGGATGAGCTGCTGGAATTCAGCCGCCAGGCGCTCGACGCGTTGCGCGAGCCGATTGAAAGCGGCATGGTTCATATTTCCCGCGCCGGCTACAGCGTGAGTTATCCGTCCCGCTTCCAGTTGATCGCCGCGATGAACCCGTGCCCGGACGGCTCCGACACCGACGAAACCGGCCGCTGCCCGTGCAGCGAACAAAGACTCAGGCATTATTACCGGCGCCTGTCCGCGCCGATGCTCGACCGCATCGACATTCACATCCGCGTGCCGCGCATCCGCTGGAGTCATCTGGAGAAAGGCGAGGCGGGCGCCGCCGGGCGCGGCGAGTCGAGCGATGTGATACGCAAGCGCACCGCCCTCGCGCGGCAGCGGCAAATCAAACGCCAGGGCAATCCCAACGCCTGCCTCGGCAACAAGGAGATAGAAAAACTCTGCGGTCTGTCAGCCGAAGACCGCGCGTTGCTGAACCGCTCGGCGGAGCGTTTGCAGTTGTCCGCCCGCGCCTGTTACCGCGTGCTGAAAGTCGCCCGCACCATCGCCGACCTCGCCGGCGCCGACACCATCGCCCGTCCGCACCTGCTGGAAGCCATCAGTTACCGCTCCCTCGACCAGCTGCTGAAATGAGTCCGCTGACGGTTTCGTCGTGCGCGTCTTCTAAAACGGTGTGCGAGGCCGGTGAACTTTTCCGACGAGAAACCGGGCGAGGACTCTGAGAGAACCCTGCATCAAGACGGGAAAGACGCCGTCGCAGTGTTACTGCGATGTCATGCCCGCCGCTTCGAGCATGTAGTCCACGGTCTTTCTGATGACACCGTCGGACAGGTCAACGCGCCCGCCTTTGGGGGGCATGTTGCCTTTGCCGTTGATGACCGACTGGTAGAGGGTCTCGACACCCTGCGCATAGCGCGTTTGCCATGCGGCCTGATCCTCAAGGCGCGGCGCTTCAAGGACGCCGGCGGCGTGACAAGTGTTGCAGGCGGCTTGATAGATTTGCTCCGGTGTCGCCTCGGCCATCGCATCTGCGGCGGACGGCATCGTCACGGCGGTTACCTCGCCGACATTCACGCGGCTGATGGGCGCGATGCGCTCTTTCGTGCGTTTTTCCATCGCCATGTCCATCGTCTCGTCTTTCGACGACAGCCCGATGGCCAGGATAAAGATAAAAATGACCACCGCCACGATCACCGAGAGCACTGCCGAGAAGTTATTGATAAATTCCTGATCGTCCATTCCGAGATTCCTGTTTAATAGATTGAGATGAAACCGTACTACACGGCCTGCCGGGCCGGGGCGGCTATTCTACAGCAATTCCGCGTGTTTCCGCCATGTGGCGCCCTGGACGCCCGCTGAGTCGTGGTTGCGGTATGTCAATTTCATCCTGCCGACGCTTGAGAACCCGGACGAAGTATGGCTGGCGTTTTATCCGAAAGACAGAAGTTACAGGAAGCGATACCTGAAAGTCTTTCGTGGCGATGGAGATGAGCGGTTTCTCCTGATCGTACGCGAAAACGCGGACGGGAGCATGTTCTGGACTTTCTTCAAGTCCAGTAACCTGAGTTATCTGAATGGACAACGCCGGGGCGCATTACTTTATCAGGCGGAGAAAGTGAGAGCGGAATGGGCAGCGCCACAAGGGACAACCTTTGTGGTGGCATCGCGTCCGGTCATTGGTATTGCCCACCCACCAGATTTGACTTCCGCTCTCACCCGGATTATACCCCCCCGCCGCCCGGATTGTGCCAAATCCCGGACGGGCTACGGGTCATCCGCCTGGGAGAATGTCGCGGCGCGGATGTTGAGGGCGCGTGGCGGCGGCGCAAGCATGCGGTGCTGAACCGCGTTATAATCGTGCCGATGGAGAATCCGGGCCAAAATTCCCTGCAGTTTGTCATCCGCCCGAACCTTTCGTTGTCGCGGCGCGGGAATCAGTTGTTTTTCTTGACACTTTTTTGTGTTTCCCTCATGATTGCCGCCACTTTCGCGTGGCTCGGGTTTTGGATGGTTTTGCCGTTCGCGGGTTTTGAAATGCTTTGCCTCGGCGCCGCCCTTTATTTTTGTGTGCGCAAACTGTCGCAGCGCGAGACGGTGGTGGTGGATGAGGACGAGATTCGAATCAGCGTCGGCCGCGAGAAACCGGAGAAAAGCTGCACTTTCAAGCGGGCGTGGGCGAGTGTGGTGATGTCACCACCGCGCTTTCGCGGAGAGCCCGGGTCCCTGTGGATTCGTTCGCACGGGCGGCAGGTTGAGATTGGCTCTTTTCTGGGCGAAAATGACAAGTGGAGTCTGGCCAGGGCGCTTGAACGCGCCATTGCCGGTTGAAGAGAAAGAGGACTTTCAAATAATGACAGCGCAAATAATGACAGCGGCGCGATGGCTTGCAGGTGGCGCGCTGGCGGTTCCGATGGCCGCGTTGGCCGAACTTCAACCGTATAACATGCCAATCGGCGTGACGGCCATCAGCCGGGATGTGTTTGATTTGCACATGCTGATTTTCTGGATTTGCGTCGCCATCGGCGTGGTCGTCTTCGGCGTCATGCTGGTTTCGCTGGTGCGCCACCGCAAGGCGCGCGGCTTTGAGGCGCACCAGTTCCACGACAGCATGACCGCCGAAATTGCATGGACGGTCGTGCCGCTGCTGATTCTGATTGCGATGGCGGTGCCGGCGACCCAGGTGCTGATCAAGATGGAAGACACGGCCAGGGCCGACCTGACCGTCAAGATTACCGGCTACCAGTGGATGTGGCATTACGAATATCTCGACCAGGACGTTGATTTTTACAGCGTGCTGGCGACGCCGCGCGAACAGATTTACGGCTTGCAGGCCAAGGGCGAAAATTACCTGCTGGAAGTGGACAACGAACTGGTGTTGCCGATCAACCGCAAGGTCCGCTTCCTGATTACGTCGAACGATGTGCTGCACGCATGGTGGGTGCCGGATCTGGCGGTCAAGAAAGACGCGATTCCGGGCTTTATCAACGAATCATGGACCGAGATTGAAGAGCCGGGGGTTTACCGCGGGCAGTGCGCCGAATTGTGCGGCCGCGACCACGGCTTCATGCCGGTGGTGGTGCGCGCGGTCGCGTCCGACGAGTACGAACGCTGGCTCGCCGACCGCCGGTCCGCACAACCGGTCGCTTCGGTTGAGCAGTAACAAATCCACATCAACGTATCAATATTCTCAGGAGTAACACGATGAGCGCAGTAATGGTTGACGAACATCATCACGACGGACCGGCCAGCGGCATCAAGCGCTGGATTTACACGACCAACCACAAGGACATAGGCACTTTGTACCTGTGGTTCGCGATGATCATGTTTTTCATCGGCGGCCTGATGGCGATGGTGGTGCGCGCCGAACTGTTCCAGCCGGGCCTGCAACTGGTGGACCCGCAATTCTTCAACTCGATGACGACGATGCACGCGCTGCTGATGATTTTCGGCGTCGTCATGCCGGCCTTCACCGGACTCGCCAACTGGCTGATTCCGATGATGGTGGGCGGCGCCGACATGGCGTTGCCGCGGCTCAACAACTGGAGTTTCTGGATTCTGCCGTTCGCGTTCACGATGCTGCTTGCGACGCTGTTTGTTCCGGGCGGCGCCCCGGCGGGCGGCTGGACGCTCTACCCGCCGCTGTCGCTGCAAACCGGCGCGGCGCTGCCGCTGCTGATTTTCTCGATTCACCTGATGGGCATGTCGTCCATCATGGGGGCAATCAACGTCATCGCGACGATACTCAACATGCGCGCGCCGGGCATGACGCTGATGAAAATGCCGCTGTTCGTCTGGACGTGGCTGATTACCGCCTACCTGCTGATTGCGGTGATGCCGGTGCTTGCCGGCGGTGTCACCATGCTGCTGACCGACAAGTTCTTCGACACCAGTTTCTTCAACGCGGCGGGCGGCGGCGACCCGGTGATGTTCCAGCACATTTTCTGGTTCTTCGGCCACCCGGAAGTGTATATCCTGATTCTGCCGTCGTTCGGCGTCATCTCGATGATTCTGCCGACGTTCGCGCGCAAGCCGCTGTTCGGTTACAACTCGATGGTGTACGCCACTGCTTCCATCGCCTTCCTGTCGTTCGTCGTCTGGGCGCACCACATGTTCACGGTGGGCATGCCGCTGGCCGGGCAGTTGTTCTTCATGCTGTCCACGATGCTGATCGCCGTGCCGACCGGCGTCAAGGTGTTCAACTGGGTGGCGACGATGTGGCGCGGCTCGATGACCTTCGAGACGCCGATGCTGTTTGCCATCAGTTTCATCGTGCTGTTCACCATCGGCGGTTTCTCCGGCCTGATGCTGGCGATTGTGCCCGCCGACTACCAGTATCACGACACCTACTTTGTCGTCGCTCATTTCCATTATGTGCTGGTGCCGGGCTCGATTTTCGCGATTATGGCCGCGGTCTATTACTGGCTGCCCAAATGGACCGGCCATCGATACAATGAGACGCTCGGCAAGTGGCACTTCTGGCTTTCGACGATTTTTGTCAACCTGACTTTCTTCCCGATGCATTTCGTCGGCCTGGCCGGCATGCCGCGTCGCATACCCGACTACGCCCTGCAATTCGCCGACTACAACATGCTGGCAAGCATCGGCGCCTTCGGTTTCGGCCTGGCGCAACTGCTGTTCCTCTACATCGTCGTGGCGACGGTGCGCGGCGGCGAGAAAGCGACCGACCGCGTCTGGGATGGCGCCGATGGCCTCGAATGGACCCTGCCGTCGCCGCCGCCGTACCACACCTTCACGACGCCGCCGCAAATCCGGTAAACGTCCGGGCGGATGAATGAAACTCCGAACCAGTCCGGCAGTGTCCGCACGACCGCGCTTTTGCTGGCGCTCGTCGCCGTCGCCATTTACGCCGGCTTCTACCTGATCGTGGGCCTGCGATGAGCAAAAACGGCAGACTAGCGCTGAAACTGGCCGGGGTGACCGTCGCCATGTTCGCTTTCGGCTTTGCGATGGTGCCGATTTACGATGTGTTTTGCGAAATCACCGGGCTGAACGGCAAGACCGGGCGCGCCGAAGTCGCGCAGGCCGCCGCCATGACCCCCGATGAGTCGCGCACGGTCACCGTCGAGTTTCTTGCCAACCTGAACCAGTCCATGAACTGGGGGTTCACGCCCGCTGTCGCCAGCACGACGGTGCATCCGGGCGAGATGCAAACGGTTTATTACCGCGTCAACAACCGCCACGACCGCAAGATCTCCGGCCAGGCCGTCCCCAGTGTGACGCCGGGCGCGGCCGCCGCGTATTTCAAGAAGGTCGAGTGCTTTTGCTTTACGCGCCAGGATCTCAAGGCCGGCGAGGTGCGCGAGATGCCGGTGCGTTTCGTCGTCTCGCCCGACCTGCCCGACCACATTCACACCATTTCACTGTCCTACACGTTTTTTGACGTGACGCGGACCGCAAACGCCGCCGCAGATGCGCGCGGCAACAGCTGAGGATTTCTGATGTCTGCACAAACGCAATACTACATACCGCACGGAAGCCATTGGCCGATTCTCGGCTCCATCGGGCTGTTCGGCATTTTCGTCGGCGTTTCGGCGATGCTGAACGAGCTCTCTTTCGGGGTGCCGCTGATGGGCGTCGGCTTTGCGATTATGCTGGTGATGCTGTTCGGATGGTTCGGCACGGTGGTGCGCGAGAGCGAGGCCAACACCTACAACGACCAGGTGGACCGGTCCTTCCGCTGGGGCATGTTCTGGTTCATTTTCTCGGAAGTGATGTTCTTCGCCGCCTTTTTCGGCGCCTTGTTCTACGCGCGCGCCTTCTCCATGCCGTGGCTGGGCGGTGAGGGCAGCGGCGCAGCGACCAACATGTACCTGTGGCCGGGTTTCGAGGCGTTATGGCCGGGCAACGCCAACGGCCCGTCGCAAATCGGCGGCGACTTCCGGCACATGGGAGCGTGGGGAATCCCCGCGATCAACACGCTGATCCTGCTGACCAGCGGCGTCACCGTGACCTGGGCGCATCACGGCCTCAGAGCCGGACGGCGCTCCACGCTGATCCTCGGCCTGTTCCTGACGGTCGCCCTCGGCTTGTTGTTTGTCGGCCTGCAGGCCTACGAGTACATCCACGCTTACAGCGATCTGAACCTGACGTTGGGCGCGGGCATTTACGGCTCGACCTTTTTCATGCTGACCGGCTTTCACGGCCTGCACGTGAGCATCGGCGCGCTGATGCTGATTGTGATGCTGGCAAGGAGCATCGCCGGGCATTTCACACCCGAGCGCCACTTCGCTTTTGAGGCGACAGCCTGGTACTGGCACTTCGTTGACGTTGTCTGGCTCGGCCTGTTCTTCTTTGTTTACTGGCTCTGAGCGGGTGTCGTTTGTTGTCCCGCAGGCGGCGGCACGATTCCGTGCGGCTGTATCCAGCCGGCCAGATAGCCGAGTATCAGCAGCGCGAAGGCCGCGATTGACAGCGTAATCCGGACTTTCAGCGCCTTCAGCGTGCGCCCGGTTTTGCCCTTGTCTTTCAGCAGGTGGAACAACGCCGAAGCCATGCTGCCGATGATGACGGCGAACAGCAGAAGAATGAATATCTTGATCCAGGACATCGTGCCAAGCATAGCACGGCCCACCGCCCGGCGTGCGCGGACATGAAACTGTTCCGTCTCGAATTTTCCCTGTTGGCGCTGCTGCTGACTATCCTGCTTGCAAGCCTGTTCACCGGGCTTGGCCGCTGGCAACTCGACCGCATGCATGAAAAGGAAGCGCTGGATGCGGAACTTCTCGAACATTCCCGGCTGCCGATGGCGGCTTTGCCGCGCCACATCGAGCGTCCCGAAACCTGGCGCTTTCGCACCGTGCATATCGACGGCAAGCCGCTTGCGCAGCGGCAGTTTCTGCTCGACAACGAAGTCCGCAACGGGCGCGTCGGTTACGCCGTGCTGACGCCTTTCGTGCTGGACGACGGCAGCATGGTGCTGGTGGACCGCGGCTGGGTGCCAATCGGCGGCTCGCGCCGCAACCTGCCGCAGGTGGCCATCGCCGAACAGCGCCGCCGCGTCGAAGGTCGCGTCTATGTCCCTTTCGGTGAACCTTACACGCTCGGCGAAGCCGGCGACGACAACGCGCCCTGGCCGCGCGTCATTCAGCATCTGGACTTCGACGCCATCGCGGTATGGTTGAAAGCCTATGTGCCGCCGCTGGTTGTCCGGATGGACGCCGGGCAGGAGGACGGCTACCTCAGAAACTGGCCTGAACTTCCGTTTCACGCGGACCGGCATCTCGCTTACGCGGTGCAGTGGTTCGCGCTGGCGCTGGCAGTGGTGGTCATTTTCGTGCTGCTGAACTTCAGCAGAAAATCGGCGCGATGGTGGTAAAGCCGCAGGCGCTGTCGCGCCTGAAATTACTGGCTCTTATGGCCGCGTTCATCGGGCCGCTGTTGCTGGCGACGGCGATTTATTTCAACCCCGGCGCGTGGGCGCCGCCGCCGTCGAGTCACGGCGAGATGATCGAGCCGGTGATTGTCCTTGAGGGTTTTCGGGCGGAGGTCGCCGCCGCCGCCGCGCTGGACGAGGGTTTTTTCCGGGGACACTGGACGCTGCTGTTGTGGGGCGCCGCCGATTGCGGTCTGGATTGCGAGGCCGGTCTTTTCAAGATGCGCCAGGCGCGGCTCGCGCTGGGCAGAAACCGGGGGCGCGTGCACACGGCGTACCTGCTTCCGCCGGGCGCGCCGTTCGAAATTCAGCCGCCGGAGTTGGTGCATCGCCATCCGCGTCTCGTCGTCGCCCGCCTGGCTGGCGGCGCGCGTTTGTTGCACACGTTGTCAAAGTTGCCGCCGGGGCGGGTTTATATCGTTGATCCGCACGGCAACCTGATGATGGGTTACGCTCCGGATGCGACGGCGCGCGGCATCGTCGGGGATTTGAAGCGTTTGTTGCGCGCCTCGCGCATCGGCTGAGATGACGTTGTTTGACGGATTGGCGAGGGTGGCGCTGGTCGTGGCGCTTGGCGTCGTCGTGCTGGGCGCTTTTGTGCGCCTGACCGACGCCGGCCTGGGATGCCCCGACTGGCCGGGTTGCTATGGGCAGTTGCTGGGCGTCCCCGAAAACGTCCATCCCGCCGAACGCCCGCTGGATTCGGGCAAGGCGTGGCGGGAAGTGTCGCACCGCTATCTGGCCGGTTTTCTCGGCCTGCTGATTTTTGCGTTGGCGGCGCTCGCCGTCGTCCACCGTCGCGAACCGGGACGCCGCCTGTGGCTGCCGTTGGTGCTGGCGCTGGCCGTCGTGTTGCAGGCCCTGCTCGGCATGTGGACGGTGACCTTGCTGCTGCAGCCGCTGGTGGTCGTGGCGCACCTGCTCGGCGGCTTTGCGGTTCTCGCACTGCTTTGGTGGATGTGTCTCGACCGCTCGTTCGCGCTGCCCACGAAGCGGCCCACGAAGGCGTCCGCGTGGAGCACGGCGGCGGTTGCCGGCCTGGTTCTGCTCGGCGCGCAGATTGCGCTCGGCGGCTGGACCAGCGCCAATTACGCGGCGCTGGCGTGCCCGGATTTTCCGCTTTGCAACGGGCAGTGGTGGCCGCAGGCCGACTTCGCCGAGGGTTTTCGCCCGCGTCCGTTTGCCGGCGTGGATTACGAGTACGGAGTGCTCGAAAGTCCGGCGCGGGTGGCGGTGCATTTTGTCCACCGGCTGGGCGCGTTGCTGGTTACGGCCTATCTGGCGTGCCTGCTGGCGGCGGTGTTCGCGGCGCGGCTCGCCGCCGCCGTCAAGGCCGCCGCCGCGGTCGCGCTGCTGCTGGCGGCGCAGATTGCGCTCGGTGTGTCCAACGTGATTTTTCAGCTGCCGCTGACGGTCGCCGTTTTGCACAACGCGGTCGCGGCACTGTTGTTTCTGGCGCTGCTCACGCTGGTGCGCGCGCTGCGGATGCACGTGATACAATCACCTTCGTCTTATCCGTAAAGCCCGATGACGCCATCCTCTCCCGCGAACCTCGCCGACAAAAGCACCCGCGGCGCGTGGCAAGATTA
This sequence comes from uncultured candidatus Poriferisulfidus sp., assembly GCA_963693105.1. GTDB lineage: Bacteria > Pseudomonadota > Gammaproteobacteria > Poriferisulfidales > Oxydemutatoraceae > Oxydemutator. Next base: position 549,982 of record OY843752.1, read on the forward strand.
CCTGGAAGTTTGCAAGCCGAAAGTGGTGGTGGTGATGCTGTTCACCGCGCTGGTCGGCATGTTGCTGGCGTCGCCGGTCGCGCTGCCGCCGCCGACCTTGCTGACGACGTTGCTGGGCATCGCTCTGGTCGCGAGCGCGGCGGCGGCAATCAACCAGGTGGCCGACCACAGGATAGACGCGGTGATGCGGCGCACGCGCGCCCGGCCGTTACCCGCCGGTCATCTGGAACCGCGGCGGGTGTTGTGGTTCGCGGCAATCATCGGCGTCGCCGGCGCCGTGATTTTGGCGGTATGGGTCAATCTGCTGACCGCGGTGCTGACGGTCTTGTCGCTGGTCGGGTACGCCTTTGTGTACACCCGCTATTTGAAATACGCGACGCCGCAGAACATCGTCATCGGCGGCGCCGCCGGCGCGACGCCGCCGCTGCTCGGCTGGACCGCCGCCACCGGCCAGGTGGATTTCCCGGCGCTGCTGCTGTTCCTGATAATCTTTGTCTGGACGCCGCCTCACTTCTGGGCGCTTGCGCTCTACCGCAAGGACGAGTACGCCGACGCCGCCGTGCCGATGCTGCCGGTGACTCACGGCGAGGATTACACCCGCCTGCACATCCTGCTCTACACGCTGCTGCTGGCGCTGATTACGGTGCTGCCGTTTGTGACCGGCATGTCGGGCGCGATTTACCTGTTCGCGGCGCTGCTGCTGAACGCGGTCTTTCTCTATTACGCGCTTTCGCTGAAAGTCACGCGCGACCGTGACAAGGCGATGGAGACCTTCGTCTTTTCGATCATCTATCTGCTGCTTTTGTTCGCGGCGCTGCTGCTCGACCGCTACCTGCTGCTGCTTTCCGCCTGAGCGCCATGACCTGGCTGAACTACTTCGTCTTGCTGCTTTGCGTCCTCGGCCTCTCGTCCGGACATATTCTTTTCAAACTGTGCGGGGCGCGGATGAAAGACGCCGGGTTGGCCGGCCTCCTTAGTTTTGAACTGTTCTACGCCGCCATCCTGCTGTATGGCGCCGTGTCGCTTTTGTGGATATGGACGCTACAAGATATCCCGCTGTCGCGCGCCTATGCGTTTGTGGCGATGTCGTTTGTCGTGGTGCCGGTGTTTTCCCGGATTTTTCTGGGCGAGATGATGCCGTTCGTGTTCTGGGTCGGCACTGCATTGATTATGTCGGGGATTTTTCTGGTGGCGCGGGCGTAAACCGGCGGCACTTTTCAAGATCCGGGTTCTGGCAGGAATAGAATTGGAAGAGCGAGAGAGATTTGCTGATTCCAAAAACCCGGCTCTCGATGTCTGTAAAGAAAAAGCGCAGCAACTCTTCTATTTCTGTCGCCGAATTGACGTGTTCATGCCGCATCAGCAGGCCGTAATCCAGGTTATACTTCATCCTGAACTCCAGACCCGTGGTCAGCCGCCATGCCAGCTTATAGAGAAACGTGCCCTCACTCGGTATCGCGATGCGCAATGAGCCGTTTGGCGACAACAACAATCCGCAGCGAGCGGCGACCTCCGGCAAATTGCAGATGTGCTCGAAAGTGCCCACTGATGTAATTCTGTCGTATCGGTAATGTTCCGGTATTTCAGCAATGTCCGTGTAGATGTTTCTGATTCTTCCAAGAAGAGGCGACTCTTCGTACAGTTCCTTGAAGGGCTCTACGATGTCGTGCGCCGCCGCCGCGGGTTCAAACGGCAGGTGGTTGAGAGTGCCGGCGCCGATTTCCAGGGTCGTATTCTGGCTGCGTTTTTTTGCGATGTCTTTTGCCACCTGCTTGTGCAGCCAGGACTCCAGTTTGTTGGACACGGACGACATCGGCGTTTGCCCCTGACGGTTTGCCTTGTAACAAGCCGTATAGATTTCTTCGATTTCCCTGGGCAGCGGGGGACGTGTTTTGGGGAATTGGTCAAACATAGTGCAAGCGAACAATAATACAGCAGACGTTGGCTGCGTTCGATTGATTTCGCGGTGGCGGATGTGAAGGCCGCTCCGGGAAGCGGCGCGGGCAAGCCTTGCGTGATTGTTCCCGACGGGCACTGGCCCAAGGCGCTGCCGGTGATTCGCGCGCTGGGCAAAGGCGGGTTCGATGTGTTTGTCTGCGCGCAAACCCGGTTGTGCCCGGCGATGTTCAGCCGCTGGACGAGGCGGCTGCGCCTTGTGCCCTGCGCGGAGGAGCGTCCCGAGGAGTACGCGCAGGCGCTCGCCGCATGGTGCGACGAGCTGGCCGCGGAAGGCGGCTTGCCGGTGCTGATGCCGATGGAGGAGGATTCCGCCGCGCTGTTTCTCGATGCGCGTTTTCGCGGCAAGGCCTCTTTTCTGATGCCGCCACGCGCCTCTTTCGAGACCGCCTGCGACAAGTTCAAGACCTTCAGCCTGGCACGGCAACTGGACATTCCCGTGCCCGAAAGTCATTGCATCAAGACGCCGGACGACCTGCTTCATTTCCGCAAGACGCACGGTGAAGCAGGCCGCTCGTGGGTCGTCAAGCCGGTTCGATCTTCGGGCGGGCGCGGAGTGAGATACGCCTTGCCTGCGACTGCGGCGGATTGCGAGGAGTATTTCCGCTTGTTCGGGACGTGTCTCGTGCAGGAGCGGCTCGGCTCCCGTTTCATGGCGGTCGGCACCAGTTTTCTGCTGGACGCCGACGGTCGGCGCGTCGCCGCGTTTTGCCACGACCGGGTGGACGAGCACCCGCCCACCGGCGGCGCCAGCACCTACCGTACCAGCAGCCACCACCCCGGCCTGCTGCAAATGGCGGAGAAGTTGCTGGGCGCCTTGTCATGGCGCGGGCTTGCGATGGTTGAGTGGAAATACGATCCGGTGTCGGGAGACTGTGCCTTGCTGGAAATCAATCCGCGGGTGTGGGGCAGCATTGAATTGCCGGTTCGCGCCGGCGTGAATTTTCCGTTGCTCTACGCGCAAACGTGCCTGGGGCGCGAAATGGCGCCGATAGAGGAATACTCCCGCGGACTGTCCTGCGGGTGGCTTGCCGGCGCGCTGCTCAATTTTTTCAGGCACGGCAGAAAGGTCTCGCTTGATTTCTCGCACTACCAGGAATGGGACGCCTCGGACATACGGGGCAGCCTGTCGTCGGTTGTTTTGCCGCCGCTGCAATACCTGCATCCTGTTTTCCGGAGAAAAATAACGCGATGAAAAGTTCCAGCCTGTTCCTGTTCGCGCATCAGGACGATGAGTTTCTGGCGCGGCCTTTTATCCGGGAGGAGCTGGAGGGCGGCCGCAACCCCCTGTTTTTCTACCTGACCAACGGCGAAGCCACCGCTCCAATCGGTTTGCGGAGAAACCGCGAGACCCTTGACGCTTTGGCGTGCCTCGGAGTGAATGAAGAAGCCGTCTTTTTTGCCGGGACGCAGTGCGCGATTCCGGATGGCCAGCTGTTTCGGCATCTGTCCGCGGCGTGGAAGGCGTTGCTGGAGCGCCTGGACGAACGCCTCGGCGACGATGGCGGCGCGTGCGTGGATCGCATTGTGGTTCTTGCCTTTGAGGGCGGCCACCACGACCATGATTGCGTGTCCGCCATTGCGCATTGCCTGGCGGCGAAATTGCCCGGCCACCCGCAAGTACTGGAGATTCCGTTTTACAACGCGCGCGGCGTGCTTCCGGGGTTGCCCGGTTTCAACGCGCCTGTTTCCGGCGCGCCCCCGGCGCAACTGAAGAGAGTCCGTTTCGGAGAATTCCTGAAACTATGCCGGAGCGCGCGGTTTTACAAAACCCAGTTCCGCGCCTTCTGTGTCCTGTTGCCCCTTTTCGTTTTCTCATATTGCCTGAAAGGCGGCGTCGTCTATCGGACGCCACCGCCGCCGGATGTCGGCGTTCGGCCTCATCCGGGCACGTTGTGGTATGAGAAGAGATACCGGGTGGCGTTTGCCGAGGTCTCGGAGAAAATGCTCGAATTCCGGGACACCGCGCCGCCGGCATGAGCGGCGTCGTCAGGAGCCGGCGATTGTGTTGCGCAGTTGGCCGATGGCCTGGCTTTCAATCTGGCGGATGCGCTCCGGCGATACCTTGTAGCGTTTCGCCAGTTGTTGCAACGTCGTCTTGTCGTCCGACAGCCAGCGTGTCTTGATAATCTCCAGGCTTCGCGCGTCGAGGTGTCCCATCGCTTCGAGCAGTTGCCCGTGCCGGTATTCGTTCCACTGCGCCTGCTCCAGCGAATGTGCCGGGTCGGTTTGTGCGTCCTCGTTCTTCAGGTAGTCGGCGGGGGCGACGTGATGTTCGCCGTCGTCGCCCGGCTGGCGGTCGAAGCTGACTTCCCTGCCGTTGAGGCGGCTCTCCATTTCCAGCACTTCCTCGGGTTTGACGTCCAGGTCTTTCGCGACCCGTTCGACTTCCTCGCGGTTCATCCAGCCCAGGCGCTTTTTCTTGCCGCGCAGGTTGAAGAAAAGTTTTCTCTGCGCCTTGGTCGTCGCCACCTTGACGATGCGCCAGTTGCGGATGATGAACTCGTGGATTTCCGCCCGTATCCAGTGCACCGCAAACGACACGAGCCGCACACCGATGGCCGGATCGAATCTCTTGATTGCCTTGAGCAGGCCGATGTTGCCTTCCTGGACCAGATCACCCAGCGCCAGTCCGTACCCCAGGTAGCCGCGCGCCACCTGAACCACGAAACGCAGGTTGTGAAGCGCCAGCTTGCGTGCCGCCTCGACATCGTTTTCCTCGCGGTAACGGATGGCGAGCCGCTGCTCTTCCTCGGCTGCCAGCACCGGCACGCCGTAGGCCGCCGCGATGTAGGCATCCAGGCTGCCGACCGGCGCCAGCGCCGTCAGGCTTTTCTCAATCAAATCTTTGGTCATTGTCAAAACTCATTGTGCAACAGTCCATTATACCGCATCGCCCGGCCAGGTTCCGTCAAGCCATTGTTCACTTGCAATATTATGACTGCCAACTGGCAGGCGGGTGGTGGACTTTGGCCGCGGTTGCTGGTAGTTTATCGGGAGCAAGGAGGACGCACCCATGGGTGGATTTGAACACATTTTCTATTTTATTATTGCCGTCGGGCTGGTTGTGGCGGTTTCCCTGGTTTTTCTGTTTGTTGCCGACCGGATGAGCCATGTATCGAGCAACCTGATGCAGGAGGTTCTTGGCGGGTTGGCCGTTTTTGCCATGCTGGGCGTCATGTGGCTGGTGATGTACCTGTTCTGGTTCAGCCTTTTCTCCGGCGTGCTGTTGCTGTCGATACTCGGATTTTTCTACGTTCTGGCCAGAAACACGCTGAAAGATCTGCGGGCAGGCTCCTAAGTCAGAAATAAATCGTAGGCCGGGTTTTGCGATTCGTCGCGGTATTCGTACTGCGATTGCTCCAGCAGCGCCCTGAAGCCGGCCAGTTCATCATCGGGGACCTGTATCCCCGTCAGCACGCGGCCGTAAGCCGCGCCGTGGTTGCGGTAGTGGAAGAGGCTGATGTTCCAGCGCCGCCCGCCGATGTATTCCAGAAATTCAAGCAGTGCGCCGGGCCTTTCGGGGAACTGGAAGCGGCACAGGCGCTCGTCGTCGAGCCGCCCGGCGTGGCCTCCGATCATGTGGCGCAGGTGCAGTTTCGCCATCTCGTTGTCCGACAGGTCGGCCACCGGGTAGCCGCGCTCGCGTAACACCGCAATCGTCGCATCTTTCTCCGCCGCGGCGTCCTCGAATTGCAGGCCGACGAAAATGCACGCCTGCTCGTCATCGGCGTAGCGGTAATTGAACTCGGTAATCGTGCGCCGCCCGATGGTGCGGCAGAAGTCGAGAAAACTGCCCGGCCGTTCCGGAATGGTGACCGCGAGCAGTGATTCGCTGCCCTCGCCGATTTCGTAGCGCTCGACGATGTGCTTCAAGCGGTCGAAGTTGATGTTGGCGCCGGAGGCGATGGCCACCAGTTTGCGCCCGCGGAGCTGCTCGTGCCGCGCGTATTTCTTCATGCCGGCGATGGACAATGCGCCGGCAGGTTCCAGCAGTGTGCGCGTGTCGTCGAAGTGGTCCTTGACCGCGGCGCAGATCTCGTCGGTTGAGACCAGCACCATCTCGTCCACCGTCTGTTGCGCTACGCGGAAGGTCTCTTCGCCGATGCGGCGCACCGCGGCGCCGTCAGCGAACAACCCGACACGGTCGAGCGTGACCGGTTTGCCGTGGCGCAGCGCCGCATCCAGCGTCGGCGCGTCCTGCGGTTCGACACCGATGATGCGCGTCTCGGGGCGCGCGTGTTTCAGGTAGGCGGCGACGCCGGCGATGAGGCCGCCGCCGCCGACCGGTACAAACACCGCATGCAGTTCGCCCTTGCATTGCTCGTGGATTTCCCTGCCAACGGAGCCTTGTCCGGCGATGACGTCGGGGTCGTCGTACGGATGCACGAAAGTCAGCGCGCGTTCGCCGGCGAGTTGCAGCGCGTGTTCGCAGGCCTGGTCGTAGGTGTCGCCGTGCCGGATGATTTCCGCGCCCAGCCGGCGCACGGCCTCGACCTTGATTTGCGGCGTTGTGCGCGGCATCACAATCAGCGCGTGAATGCCGAGTTTGCGCGCCGACAACGCCACGCCCTGGGCGTGATTGCCGGCGGAAGCGGCGATGACGCCGGCGCGCTGTTCGGATTCTGACAGGTGCGCGATCTTGTTGTAGGCGCCGCGCAGTTTGAACGAGAACACCGGTTGCAGGTCCTCGCGTTTCAGGTGAATCTCGTTGCCCAGGCGCGTGCTCAGGCCGGGCGCCGGGTCGAGCGGCGTGACCAGCGCGACATCATAGACCTTGCAAGCGTCAATCGCCCGGATGTAGTCGTCAAAAGGCATTGTTGGGGGGAAGCATGATACTGTAAAATCCCGCGAATGACTCCCGCCATTGAACTCACCCGCCCGATTCTGCGATATGCAGGCTGAAACGGAAGAACGGATAGCCGCCTTCGACGAAGAGATTCGCCGTTTTGGCGACTTCGATGAAACCGCCTCGAAAGAACGGGTTGCGATGGCGCTCGGGAACAAAGGGGCGGCGCTTAATGCACAGGGCAGACCGGAAGAAGCGATGGCCGCCTTTGACGAAATCATCCGGCGTTTCGACGCCTCCGGGGATTTATCGCTGCAACATGCGGTTGCCAAGGCGTTTCTCCACAAGGGGGCCGCGTTGATGCAACAGGGCAAGATGGAAGAGGCGCTGGCCGTCTTCGATGAAGTGTTTCGGCGCCTGGGCACACGCAGCGAACCGTTGCTGCAGGAGCCGGTCGCCGGGATGTTTCTTGCCAGGGGAAGTGTGCTGGAGCGGCAGGGCAAGCCGCGCGAGGCGGCTGACTCTTACGCGGAAGTGATTGAAAGGTATCAGGACAGCGACCGGCAGAGGATGAAGTTGTTCGTCCAGATGGCGCAGGAGAAAGTAAAAAGCCTGCAACCCGCCGGGCGGGGATAAAACGCCCCGCGCATGTCCGTCGCCGAGCAGAAGCAGGCCGCCGCGCGCGCCGCGCTGGACTATGTGACGCCGGGCGATGTCATCGGCGTCGGCACCGGCTCGACCGCCGATTATTTCATTGAGGCGCTGGGCGCGATGCGCGGGCGCATTGAAGGCGCCGTCGCCAGTTCCGAGGCAACGCGCGCGCGTCTCGAAGCCCTCTCTATCCCGGTGTTTGACTTGAACGCGGTCGGCGGCATTGCGCTCTATGTGGACGGCGCCGACGAGGCCAATCCGCGGTTGCAGTTGATCAAGGGCGGCGGCGGCGCGCTGACCCGCGAGAAAATCATTGCCCAGGCCGCCGCGTCTTTCGTCTGCATCGTGGACGAGTCGAAGCAGGTCGAGGTGCTGGGCGCCTTCCCGCTGCCGGTCGAGGTCGTCCCGATGGCGCGCAGTCTGGTGGCGCGCGAACTGGTCAAACTCGGCGGCGTTCCCGAGTGGCGCGAAGGCTTTGTCACCGACAACGGCAACGCCATCCTCGACGTGCGCCAACTCGACATCACGCAGCCGGCGGCGCTTGAAGATCGCATCAACCGGATACCGGGCGTCGTCACGGTGGGATTGTTTGCACGGCGCCCGGCCGACACACTGCTGGTTGGCACCGACGTGGGCGTGCGTGTTGAACCACGGAGTGCGTAGCGGTTTTGTCGGGCCGTGAGTGCCGTTCGTCGGGTGGTGGGTCGTACAGGGATCGAACCTGTGACCATCGGATTAAAAGTCCGGTGCTCTACCAGCTGAGCTAACGACCCACTGAGTGAAGGCGGATTTTACGCCGGTTGCCGCCAAAAGCAAAACCGCTCCAGAACATCAGAACAACACCCCGCCTTCTTAAAGACGAAACACAATCCCGCGCCTCAAAATATCGTCATCACGGAGCAATCCGTATCAGAGCAACAGGCGAAAAGTATAATACAGGCAGGCTGTTTTTATAAATAGCCCCCTGAAAAGCGAACAACGTAATGAAATTGCCATGATAGTTCTCCTCGCAGTGTCAGCCGCCTTTCTGGTCGGCACGCTTTACCACGCCGTTGTCGGTTTCTGGAAGAAGCCAAGGCTGGCGCTTGTGACTTTTGTTTTGACGTTTATGCCCGCGGCTGTCGTGTTGTCTGTTAGTGATTTGGCGTCCGCTTTGACCGATTCGTTGAACGGCTGGGCGTACCTGGCGCTGGTCTATCTCGCCGCCCATCTTTCGGGGGTGTTGGCCTATTGCTGGATACGTATTTCGGAGAAGGTGGTGCGTCTTTTCCACCAATTGAAAGTCGGCCTGATTACTTTCCTGTGCATCACCGTGGTGTGGTTCATCGTCATGCAGGATGAAGGGGAATTAATAAGAATCGGTGGTTCGATTGTCATTGCCGGCGCTGTTTTCGGCGGGTTATGGCTGTTCCGGCTTGTGCGTGGGAAATGGAAGGGCGGGGAGAAAGAAAGCGAGACGGAAGAAAGCCGACCCGGGGAAAGCCATGTGCAGGAAAGCCATCAGAAAGACAGCAAGGCCGCCCCCGCCCGCATTAAAAGCCCGATAAAAAATGTGCGCCACTGGTTTCCGGACATTCGCTCGGGGAAACTGCGCGCCCAATCGTCTCGCGCCATCCGTGCCTGCACACCCCGCGCCATTCGTTCCCGCTTCACCCGATCAAAAACATCCCCGCCCTGATTGTCCCGGCAGTATCGTAGTATCATTACCGCCGCCGCGCCGGCTCGATCATGCAGGACGAAATCAAACAATGGCTCAGCCACAGTCTGAAGGCGCTCTGTGCGTCCGGCGTGATTTCCGAAGCGCCGGCGCCGGAAGTAACGCGCAGCAAAGCCTCCGAACACGGCGATTATGCGAGCAACATCGCGCTGGTGCTGGCGGCAAGCGCCGGTTGCGCGCCGCGGCAACTGGCGCAGCAGATTGTCGGGGCGTTGCCGCCGTCGCCACCGCTTGAAAAGGCCGAGGTGGCCGGCCCCGGTTTCATCAATTTCTATCTGAAAGAAGCGGCGGTAGCCGCCGTCGTCGGCGAGATTCTGTCACAGGCGCGGGACTACGGGCGTGCCGCTGCCGGCAGCCGCGGGCGCGCGCTGGTCGAGTTTGTGTCGGCCAATCCCACCGGCCCGCTGCACATCGGCCATGGCCGCGGCGCGGCCTACGGCGCGACACTGGCCAATCTGCTCGAAGCCGCCGGCTACGATGTCGAGCGCGAATACTACGTCAACGATCAGGGTCGGCAGGCGAATATTCTGGCGCTGTCGGTCTGGTTGCGCTACCTCGAACTGTGCGGCGAGGAAGGCATCGAATACCCCGCCAAAGCCTACCAGGGCGATTACATCTGGGATGTCGCCGCCGTTTTGCACCGTGCCGAGGACACCCGCCTGCAAAAAAGCGCCGCCGTCCTCAACAACGCCGGCCTGCCGCAAGACGCCGAAGAACGTCTCGACGTGCTGATCGAAACCGCCAAAACCCAACTCGGCGACGCCGCCTACGCGACCGTCTTGCGCACCGCGATCAACACCATCCTCACCAGCATCAAGGACGAACTGCATCACTTCGGCGCGGATTACGACCGCTGGTTCCCGGAAAAATCGCTGGCCGAAGGCGGAGAAATCGCCGCCGCCATTGCCCGCCTCGATGCCGCCGGCCACCTCTACAACAGCGAAGGCGCGCAATGGTTTCGCTCGACCTCGTTCGGCGACGACAAGGACCGCGTGGTCGTGCGCACCAACGGGCAGGCGACCTATTTCGCCGCCGATGTCGCCTACCACCTGAACAAGTACGAGCGCGGCTACGATTTAATCGTCAATGTTTGGGGCGCCGATCACCATGGCTACGTCGCGCGCATCGAAGCCGCTCTCAAGGCACTGTCGCTCGACGTCGGCAAACTGCACACCGTGCTGGTTCAGTTCGTCAACCTCTACCGCGGCGGCGCCAAGGCCGGCATGTCCACGCGCGGCGGCGAGTTCGTGCCGCTGTCGGCGTTGCGCCGCGAGATCGGCGCCGACGCCGCACGCCTGTTTTACGTGATGCGCAAATACAACCGCCACGTCGATATTGACATCAAACTCGCACGCTCGCGCTCGGCCGACAACCCGGTTTATTACATCCAGTACGCGCACGCCCGCGTTTGCAGTTTGTTCGAGCAGGCGCGCACGCGCGGCTTCGCCCTGCCGGAAGCTGCGCCCGAATCGTTGTCGCCGGAGCTGCTGACGGAAGCCGAAGAAAGCGAGTTGCTGAAGTTTCTGGCGCGCTATCCCGGCATCGTGAGCGCCGCCGCGGCGGAAATGGAGCCCTACTTGATGATGAACTACCTCAAGGGGCTGGCGAGCCTGTTCCACGTGTATTACAACCGCCACCAGTTTCTCGTCAGCGACGAAAAACTGCGCACCGCGCGGCTGGCGCTGGCGGCGGCGGTGCGGCAGTTGCTGCAAAACGGCCTGGCGATGTTGGGCGTGTCGGCGCCGGAGAAAATGTGACCTCGCGGCGCGACTACAAAAGGTCGGCGGCGCATACCGCAAACGCCGCGGTCAGTCCTGCCGGGCGGTTGCGTTTCATCGCCGGCCTGATTTTCGGGTTGGCGCTGGGGCTGGGCGCGGCCTTCGGTGTCCACCTGTATTACCAGCAGATGCTCTATTCCGCCGACGAGCCGGTCGAGGCCGAGGCATCGCCCGGCGCCGACGAGAAAGACGACGACATGCTCGACTACGATTTTTTCACGCTTCTGCCGGACTTCAAACTGGTCATCCCGGAGCCGGGCGGCGCCGCGCCATCCGGCGAGCCGAAGTTGGGGAAATACATCCTGCAGGCGGGTGCTTTCAGAACGCGCGCCCGGGCCGACGGGCAGAAGCAGAAACTGACCGACATGGGTTACCGGGCCGAGGTGCAGCTGTTCAGGGCGGACGGCGCCGATTGGCACCGCGTCTGGCTTGGGCCGTATTCGCGGCTGGCGCGCGCCGATGCAGCACGCCGCACGCTCAAGGAGCAAGGCATCGAGACCCTGTTGACCGAGCACTGATTGACCTTCCCGGAAAATGCACTATCATTGAGCATTTTCCGGCAGAGATGCACAATGGCAGTGCTGCCAGCCGCTGATATCCCGACACACGGGGCCACAATCCAGCTGGCATGATTCTCGCTTATATAGGCTATAGGACACCAGCACCGCAAGGCAATCCTACAAACCACAACCCTATTCAAATCCAAGGAATACCAATGTCTTCAGAAAATGTTTTGAAAATAATCAAGGAGAACGAAGCCCGCTTCGTGGATCTCCGCTTCACCGACACACGCGGCAAAGAGCAGCATGTGACCATTCCCGCCACCATCGTGGATGCGGACTTCCTGAAAGACGGCAAGATGTTCGACGGCTCGTCCATCGCTGGCTGGAAAGGCATCGAGGAGTCCGACATGGTGCTCGTGCCGGACACCGGGACTGCGGTGATGGACCCCTTCTTCAACGACCCGACCCTGCTGTTGCGCTGCGATGTGATCGAGCCGACCACGATGCAGCCGTACAACAGAGACCCGCGTGCGATTGCGAAACTCGCGGAGCGTTATCTGACCGACAGCGGCATCGCCGACACCGCCTACTTCGGCCCCGAACCCGAGTTCTTCATCTTCGACGATGTGCGCTGGCACGACAGTGCCGGCGCCGTCTCCTATATGGTGGATTCTGCCGAGGCTGCGTGGAACTCCGGCAAGCCCTACGAGGAGGGCAACATCGGCCACCGCCCGGCCATCAAGGGCGGCTATTTCCCGGTGCCGCCGGTGGACTCGCTGCAAGACATCCGTTCCGCCATCTGCACCGTGCTGGAGGAAATGGGGGTTGTCACCGAGGTGCACCACCACGAAGTCGGCACCGCCGGGCAATGTGAGATTGGCACCCAATACGCGTCGCTGGTGCGGCGCGCGGACATCAACCAGATATTCAAGTACACGGTTTTGAACGTCTCCCATAACTACGGCAAGACGGCCACTTTCATGCCCAAGCCGATTGTCGGCGACAACGGCAGCGGCATGCACGTCCATCAATCGTTGTTCAAGGATGGCCAGAACCTGTTCGCCGGCGACGACTACGCTGGCTTGTCGGAAACCGCGCTGTTTTACATTGGCGGCATTCTCAAACACGCGCGCGCGCTCAACGCGCTCACCAACGGCGCGACCAACAGTTACAAGCGCCTGTTGCCCGGCTTTGAGGCGCCGTCACTGCTGGTTTATTCCGAGCGCAACCGCTCGGCGGCGGTGCGCATCCCGCTCGTCGCCCATGCCGAGGCGCGTCGCGTCGAGGTGCGCTTCCCCGACTCCGCCGCCAACCCGTACCTCACTTTTGCGTCCATGCTGATGGCCGGTCTCGACGGCATTACCAACCGCATCCATCCGGGCGAACCGCATCAGGTGGATTTGTACGATCTGACGCGGGAAGAAGAAGCGGCGCTTCCCACGGTTTGCTCCACGCTCACCGAGGCGCTCGACGCGCTCAACGACGACCGCGACTTTCTGAAAGCCGGCGGCGTCTTCACCGACGACGCCATTGACGGCTACATCGAGTTGAAGAGAGAAGAGGTGGCGCGTTTCCGCCAGACGACGCATCCTGTTGAATACGATATGTATTACAGTTGCTGAGCGCCGCCGCCGCGTGAGGCGTCGGACCGGGGCGCGGCGGTGAACGAAGCGGACCTTCTGAAGCAGCTTTCGGCATCGGTGCTGATGTTTGACCGGCGCCTTCAATTGTTGTTTCTGAATCCCGCCGCCGAGGATTTAATCGGCAACAGCGTGCGCCGCTGCCTCGGCTGTTCTGTTGATGAGTTGTTCAACGACAGCGGCGCGGCGCTGACGCGGCGCTCCAAAGAGGCGCTGGAAAGCGGCGTCGCCTGCACCGAGCGCGCACTGAAACTTCATCTGGAGCCGGGTTGCGAAACGGTCGTGGATTGCACGATTACACCGCTCGACGAGTCTCGCGGCGTCGTCATGGAAATGGTGCGCCTCGACCGCCAGTTGCAAATTCGCCGCGAGGAAGACTGGCTGAACCGCCAGCAGGCGCTGCGCGCGATGTGGCGCGAAATAGCCCACGAGGTCAAGAACCCGCTGAGCGGCATTCGCGGCGCGGCGCAATTGCTCGACCGCGAACTTCCCGACGACGACCAGCGCGAGTACACCCGCGTCATTATCAACGAGGTGGACCGCCTGTGCGACATGGTGGACGGCCTGCTGGGGCCGAACAAGCCGCCGCAACTGGGGCGGGTCAATCTGCACGAGGCGCTGGAACGGGTCTATTTGCTGTTGCAGGCCGAAGCGCCGGCGTCGGTGCGCCTTGAACGCGACTACGACCCCAGCATCCCGCCGTTGCAGGCGGACAAGAACCTGCTGGTACAGGCGTTTATGAACATCGCCAGGAACGCGTTGCAGGCTGTCGGCGACGAGGGCTGCATCACGATAAAAAGCCGCGTCGAGAGACAGTTTGTAATCAATTCGAAGAGACATCCGCTGGTGGCGCGCGCCGCCATCGCCGACGACGGCGGCGGCATCGCCGACGAAATCGCCGAACGTATGTTCTATCCGCTGGTCTCCAACCGCGAACACGGCAGCGGCCTGGGCCTGCCGATTGCACAGTCGGCTGTCAGCCGGCACGGCGGCCTGATCGAGTGGGACTCGCAACCCGGGCGCACCGAGTTCAGCGTGATTCTGCCGATTGCAGGTTGAGCATGGACGGCGCCGACATCTGGATAGTGGATGACGACCAGTCGCTGCGCTGGGTGCTGGAGCAGGCCTTTCGCAAGGCCGGCATGAACCCCACCGGCTTCGACTCGGCGCGAGGCGCGCTCGACGCGCTTGGGAATCGAAGCCCGGACGCGGTCATCGCCGACATCTGCATGCCGAACATGGACGGCTTCGAGTTTTTGCGCGAAGTGCGGGTCCACGACCCGGAGTTGCCGGTCGTGATTATGACGGCGCACTCGGACCTGGAGAACGCGATAGACTCGTACAAGGGCGGCGCATTTGAATACCTGCCGAAACCGCTCGACCTCGACGAGGTCATCGAAGTCGCGCGCCGCGCCTGCGCGCGTGGCCGCGACGGCAACGGCGCCGCCGCGCCCGCGGCGACATCGGAGATTATCGGCGCGACGCCGGCGATGCAGGAAGTCTTCAAGATCGTCGGGCGCGCGGCGCGCTCCGACATCACCGTATTGATTACCGGCGAGTCGGGCACCGGCAAGGAGTTGATTGCGCGCGCGCTGCACCAGCACAGCCCGCGCTCGGACAAGCCGTTTGTCGCCATCAACAGCTCGGCGATTCCGCACGATTTGCTGGAGTCGGAATTGTTCGGCTATGAGAAGGGCGCGTTCACCGGCGCGCAGGCGCGCCACCCGGGGCGTTTTGAGCAGGCCGACACCGGCACCTTGTTTCTGGACGAGATTGGCGACATGCCGGTCACGCTGCAAAGCAAGTTGCTGCGCGTGCTTGAAGACGGCAGTTTCTACCGCATCGGCGGGCGTGTCTCGATCAAGGCGGATGTGCGGATTATCTGCGCGACGCACCGCGACCTCGAGCAGTGGGTCGCCGACGGACTCTTTCGTGAAGACCTGTGGCACCGGTTGAACGTAATCCGCATTGAGATGCCGCCGCTGAGCGAAAGGCGCGAGGACATTCCGAGCCTCGTTACGCACTTCATGGCGCAGGCCGCGAAACAACTCGGCACCGCCGAAAAGACGGTGACACCGAAAGTGATGGCCTGTCTGCAGGGCCTGCCGTGGAAGGGCAACGTGCGCCAGATTCGCAACGTCTGCATCTGGCTGACCGTGATGACGGTCGGCAAGGCGGTGCAGATGGAGGATTTGCCGAAGGAGTTGACCACCTCGGCGCGTGAGTCGCACGAAGCGGAGTGGACGAAAGAACTGGCCTCGTGGATGGACAAACGCCTGTCGCAACCCGGCGTCACCCACCTGCTCGACGAACTGCGCCCGCTGTTCGAACGCACCCTGCTCGAAGCCGCCCTCAGAAAAACCGGCGGCAAAAGACGCGAAGCCGCAACCCTCCTCGGCTGGGGCCGCAACACCATCACCAAAAAAATGCAGGAACTCGGACTGGACTGAAAGCCGGTTTTTATCTGTTGCCCGCGCGCCCGGTCAACCCCCCTGAAGAAAATACCTGAACATGACAAACAGGGAGCCGGATGTGGTTCCGATTATGGCGAGCAAGGCCGCAAACCCCCATTTGAACATTCGTGCCTCCAGGTCGGAGATACGGCTGTTCACAATCTCCAGGATTTTGCCGTCGAGAGCCTCGACTTTGCCGCCGAGAGCCTCGACTTTTCTGTCAAGAGCTGTGACTCTGCCGTCGAGAGCCTCGACTTTTCTGCCGAGAGCTGTGACTCTGCTGTCGAGAGCTGCAACTTTGCCGTCGAGAGCCTCGACTTTTCTGTCAATGGCCTCGACCTTTCTGTCGAGAGCCTCAAGCTTCACTTCAACAACCGTGATTCTCTTGTCAAGAACACCGATGCCCTTCTGAAAGTCGCCGCGGGTTACCGGCGCATTCCAGTTCATCGGTTGTGCTCCCGGCTGGCCCGGTTGTGAGGCGGGTTGCTTTACCATTGTATGTTCCATTTCGTTTTCTCCTTCATGGACTGAAAGAGAACATTACATTTCCAGATCAAGAGAGAGATCGTCCCCAATGGCATGAACGGTAGTGTCCGACCGACGAATGACATGCCGTTGTTCGGGAAGGCCGCAATACGGGAGTTCGCACCGGTCTTCGGAGGAGTCAAAATGGTAAGTTTCCCGGCGGCCATAGCCCGATTATAAGCACACACCGGCACTCCAGACAGGCTGAAAATTTCACCCCGGCAATGAATAATCGCTAAGCCTGTCATCCTGCAATAAATTGTTTCCGACGAACGGCAAACGTACTCGTCACTCAGATTCCCGGCCACGAAAGCGAGGCCTGGCCTGGACTGAAGCCACCTTCCCCGTCATTCCGTCCGTTCAGAAACCTATGTCACACTTGAATCGGGTCAGCAGTGTTGATTACAATAAAGGTGTCCATCGGGACATGAACAGTGACAGGAGTTTGACTATGAAAAAGCAACAGGCGAATACAGTGACGTTGCCGATGATATCGGAAACCTTGTCTGCGGTGCTGGCCGTTCGTTACACCAAAGACGCGAATTTCCGCGCCGAGTTTGACAAGGACCCGAAAGCGGCGCTGGCAAAACTCGACGATTGGGAAGTGTCGTCCGATGTGAAAATCGTGGTCCATCGCAACGACGACAAATGCTGGCACATCACGCTTCCGTCAGAAGAAGCGATGGCCGCAATGAAGGATGGGGACATTGAGAAGATGGCCGGAGGTTTCGCCCCCT
Organism: uncultured candidatus Poriferisulfidus sp.; assembly: GCA_963693105.1. GTDB lineage: Bacteria > Pseudomonadota > Gammaproteobacteria > Poriferisulfidales > Oxydemutatoraceae > Oxydemutator. Next base: position 566,731 of record OY843752.1, read on the forward strand.
GGGATGACCTCAGGGAGCAGTACCCGGAGCGCGTTTACAGGCCGGGGCCAAGGTTCAGATTTCCCCCCTGAAACTGAAACAAAACCCACTGAAACAAAACCCGCGGCGTGGTTCACCATCCGCGGGTTTTTTGATGGCGCGGATAAACCGCGTTTCCCTGCTACTCATGCAACTGCAACGACCCGCTCAGCGCCCCGACATCCGCAATCCCGTGCTCATCCAGATACTCCACAATCTCACCGTTAATTTTCGGGCACAGCAGCGGGTCGTAGAACAGGCCGGTACCAATGCCAACCGCGCTGGCGCCCGCAATCAGGAATTCAATCGCGTCGCGCCCGCAGACGACGCCGCCCTGGCCGATGATGGGCACCGCGTGCGCCTTGCAGACCTGGTGCACCTCCCATACCTTGAGCAGCGCAATCGGCTTGATTGCGGCGCCGGACAATCCGCCACGGTTGTTGCCGAGCACCGGCCTGCGCCCGGCCATATCAATCGCCATGCCGGCGACCGTGTTGATGACGGCGAAACCGTCGCTGCCGGCTTCAAGGCATTGGCGCGCGTTTTCGGCGATGTCGGCCTGATTGGGCGATAACTTGGTAATCAGCGGCTTGCTCGTCACCGCCCGGCAGGCCGCGACGACCTGCGCCGAAGGTTCGGGATAGTTGCCGAATTCCACACCGCCTTCGCGCACGTTCGGACAGGAAATGTTGATTTCAATCGCGTCAATCGGCGAGTCGTCGAGGCGGCGCGTGATTTCGCGGTACTCCTCGACGGTTGAACCCGAAACATTGGCGATAAAGCGCGTCTCGCTGAAATCCAGCGCCGGCAGAATGTCGCCCAGCAGCGCATCCACTCCCGGGTTTTGCAGGCCGATGGCGTTGAGCAGGCCGTCCGGCGTTTCCGCCAGGCGGTGCGGCTCGTTGCCGAGCCTCGGCTCAAGCGTCGTTCCCTTCAGGCAAACGGCGCCGACATCGCCGTGCGAGAAACCCTCGACGCGCGTATATTCATCGCCGAAGCCAACGCAGCCCGACAGCAGAACCAAAGGGGTGCTGAAATGTAGGCCGCAAAAATCAACGGCCAGCCTGGGATTGTTTCCGGAAGCCATCGGATGCGCCATGATACCACTGGTTCCGCCGCCCCCGGATTTCCCCAGACTCCACAATGCCCCCGGCTTCCGCAAATTTTGATAATATGCCGTCTCTCCACAACCACAGTTCCCGACTATGAAAAATTTCGACAGAGCGGTTTTTATACTGGCTTTCGTGGCGGCCACCGCCGGCATCCTCACCATCAAATACTATTTCGCGGAATACACCTGGGCGTCTTCGGCGTGGGCGGTTTTCGTGCTCACCGCGCTTTTCATTCACACCCTGCTCAACGACAGGGGCAACGAGCGCGCCGGCGACAACCTGTATTACCTTGGCCTGCTTTTCACGCTGGTCATCCTCGGCTACTCGCTGTACACACACGACTTCGCCAGCGCCGACGGCGCGCAGGTTTTCGATGTCGTCTCCAGTTTCGGAGTGGCGTTGTCCTCGACCGTCTTCGGCATTCTCTACCGCGTCATCATCCAGTCGTTTCAGCCCGATTTGACGACGACCGAAACCCAGGCCAGGCGCGAACTCGGCAAGGCGATGGGACATTTCAGAACCGAGCTGTACCAGTGGTCGAAGGACATCAGCGCCTTCCTGCTGGTGGTGCGCCAGTTGTTTGCGGAAGTCAACGAGATGCTGCAGGAGAACAGCCGTCTGGCGGGCGAGCACATCAACGACGTGGCGAGCAAACTTGAACAGACGACCGACCGTCTTCAATCGTCGTTTGAGAAACAGGAAGCCCGGGTCACGGAAACGGTGGGCCGCACACAGGCGGCGATGGACCAGGTTTCCGGGCAGCTGGCGGTGCTGGTTGACGGCCCCGGGGGAGTCACGGCGAAACTGGATGAAACTTTCGGACAACTGGAAGGCAAGATTGGCGAAGTCGGCGACGTGCTGAAGACCCGGCTGGAGCAGCAATTGCAAGCCTCCACCGCTTCGCTGACTTCTTTCCTGGAGCGTCTCGATTCCTTCGCCGAGCGAATGAAGGTGCTGGAAAGCAGCCCGGATGTCATCATCAATGAATTCCGCGAACTCGCGCAGACGCTTAAAAAATCGCTGTCGCCAGTTCAGGAAGTGGTCGAGACCGAAACCCGGATGGTGAACAGAATGGACGAGTTCATCAAAACAGTACAGGATGTGGATGTCGGCAGGCTGTCGCAGTCGGTTGACCTGGTCGCCGCCAAAACCACGACCCTGGGCGAGCGCCTTACAGACATAGGAGAGAACATGGCGACCGCTTCCCGGCAACTGTCCGAGACGCTGAAGACCAGTGAAGTGCAGGTGCAAGAGCACGTCAAAGCGTCGGAAGATTTCCGCCGGAGTATGCGGGGCCATCTCGACGCTTCCAGGGTCATGGTGCAGGAAGTCCATCAGTCTCTCCTTGATGCGGCGCAAGCCATCCGCAAGGAGATTGACAGTGTCGGATACAAACAATAACAGGGTCAACGCCGCCTTGCAGAGTGGCCGCTCGTACCGCCGCGGGCTGGCGCTCGGACTGACGATGGCGGAGCTGTTCATCTTGCTGCTGTTTTTGCTGCTGCTGCTGCTGACCGCGTTGTATGGCGCCGCCCTGTCGGGCAACGACGACGTGCCGGGAATGCAGGTGGCCTCGCGCGAGACCGGAAGACTCAACCGGCTGCACCTGATGCTGCAGGCCGAAAACCTGAAACTCGACCGCAAATCCATCGCCATGCTGATCGAGAGCAGAAAAGAATTGCTTGAGGAGAACAGACAGCAGGCGGAGACCATTGAGAAACTGGCGGCGAAGAACGGCGTTGATCCGTCCTGCTGGCACGAGACCGACGAGAGCGGAAAGTACGGCCAGGTGTATTTGTTTGACGTGAAGGTCCACGACAAGGATTTGCAAGTCGAAGACCTCGCGCCGCCGCCCCAATACCACGAGGAGAAGGCCAGTCTGCCGCTGGCCGGTTTTCCGTTCGGCAAACGGATTTCCGACCTGGAGTTTCTGCGGGTGACGAAGCCGATTCGTCAATTCGCCAGCGACCGCAAGGTCAGAGCCTATCCCTGCGTGTTTTATGTCCGCATACACGACCTCACCTCGGCGGCGGCGAAAGAGCGTTACAAGCAGGCCGAAAACACCATCGGCTCGCACTTTTACCGTTACCGCTCGCGCCGACCGGCAAAACCCGCGCCGTGATGAAAAGAAAAAACGGTGGTCTGGCGAGGCCGGACGCCTTTGTTCTGGAGCTTGCTTCGTTGCGCCACGAGCGGCGCCTGCTGAAAAAAACAATCAAGTCGTGGACACGGCGCGCGCGCAATATGCTGTTGAGAAAACGCACCCGGCAGGCGCTTGAGGAGAAAGCCCGCCGCGAACACAACGCCGCGTCTTAGAAACCGCTTCCCGTCTCGGCTTTTGCCGGCCGTTGCAACAGGTTGTCCACGGCGTTTTGCATCGTGGTCTCGCCTTGAAGGACGCGCTCGACCTGTTCGCAGATCGGCATTTCGACGTCGTGGCGCCGTGCCAGTTGCAGCGCGATGCCGGCCGTCGTCAGTCCCTCGACGACGCCGCCGGTTTTGCCGAGCGCCTCCTCACGGCTCAGCCCCTGCGCCAGCAGCAGACCGAAGCGGCGGTTGCGCGACAGGTCGCTGCCGCACGACAAGACGATGTCGCCGAGGCCGGCCAGGCCGGTCACGGTCTCGTTGCGCGCACCCAGTGCCAGCGCCAGCCGCAGGATTTCGTTGAGGCCGCGCGTAATCAGGGCGGCCTTCGCGTTTTCGCCGAAGTCGAGGCCGTCCGACATGCCGACGGCGATGGCAATGACGTTTTTCAGCGCACCGCCGATTTCAACGCCGACGACGTCGTCGGTCGTATAAACGCGAAGGTGGCCGCCGTGGAACGGCCGGGCGCCCTCGCGCGCAGCCCGCTCGCTGCGCGAGGCGATGGTGACGGCGGTCGGCTTGCCGGCGGCGACATCCGCCGCAAACGACGGTCCGGCCAGCACGCACAGCGGCAGTTCATCACCGAGGGCCTGCCCGACGACCTCGTGCACAAGGCAGCCGCTTTGCACCTCGATTCCCTTGATGGCGCACACCAGCCCCGAATGTTTCTTGCCGACGGTGTCTTTCAACCGCTCGCAGATCTTGCGCAACGCGCCGGTTGGCACGGTCAGCAGCAGCAGTTCGCCTGCGGCGACCGCCTCGTCGAAATCGCTGCGCGCCGTAATCGCCGGCGGCAGTTCAACGCCGGGCAGGTAGGTGTCGTTGCGACGGGTGCTTGCGATGCGCTCGATCAACTCGCGGTCGCGCCCCCACAGGCTGACCGGATGGCCGCGTCCGGCAAGTTGCAGCGCAAGCGCCGTGCCCCAGGCGCCCGCGCCGATCACGGTTACTTGCGTCATGGTTTCCGGCGGTGGCCGCGGTTCAGTGGGGTTTTCCGATTTCCTGCGGCTCTACTTGCAGCGCCTGCTTTTTCTGGCGATAGACTGCTTCGAAGTTGACCGGCCCCAGCAGCAGTTGCGGGAAGCCGCCTTTCGACACGAGGTTGGCGATGGTTTCGCGCACAAAGGGGAACAGGATGTTGGGGCAGTAGGCCTGCAACACCGATTCCAGCTTCTTGTCGGAGAAGCCGCTGATGACGAACGTGCCGCCCTGCTCGATCTCGACCAGGAAAACCCGCTTCTCGTCCTGCTTGGCGGCGATGGTGATGTGCAGCACGACCTCGTAGAGCGTCTCCTTGATTTTCTGGCTGGAGCTTTGCAGGTTGATGTCAATGTGCGGGTGCCATTCCTCCTCCAGCGAGCCGGGCGCATGGAGCGACTCGAAAGAGGCGTCCTTGAGATAAACGCGCTTGATCTCGAGGTGCCCTTGTTGTTTTTCAGCCGGTGTTTTCTTTTCCATGACCTGGTTCTATGAGTTGGCCGCGCCTTTCAGCAGCTCGTCCAGTTTACCATCCGTGTCGAGTTCGACCATTTCCTGGTAGCCGCCGACGTGGAAATCGCCGATGAAGATCTGCGGCACCGAGGTGCGTTTCGTGCGCCGCATCATCTCCTCGCGGCGCGCCTCGTCCACATCCACCATCACTTCCTCGTATTCAACCTGCTTGATGTCGAGCAGTCTCTTCGCCGCCTTGCAGAAAGGACAGTTGCCGGTGGAGAAAATCTGTACGGGACGGCCGCTCATTTCTTCGTCAGCGGCAGGTGCGCCTGCTCCCACGCGGCGAGGCCGCCCTTGAGAAAGTAAATGTCGGGAAAACCGCGCTTGCTCAGCAACTGGCAGATGCCGCGCGCTTTCATGCCGTGCGCGCAGAACGTGATAACCGGCTTGTCCCGGATGTCGTCGAGTTCGTCAATGCGCTTCGGAAGGACGCTCGCGGAAAGAAGTCTGGCGTTTTGCACCTGCCCGGTCTCCCGTTCCGGCGACTCGCGCACGTCCAGCATCACGGCGCCCTCGCGGTTGATCAACTGCACCGCTTCCGCCGGTGTGATGTCCCGGTATTTTTTCATCAGCCGCTTCATTTCCGTCGAGGCGATCATTATGGCCAGCGCCGCCAGAATGCCAATCAGGAAAAGATTGTCCGAGATGAAAATGTAATAGTCGTCTTGCATGTCGAATCGGGGGGTGGAGCCGCCTATTATAATAGTTTGCGATGCCGATTCCAGTTCCCGCGAGTCTCTCCCGCCGGGTATGGCGCCTTGTTGTGCCATTCGCCGTGCCGTTCGTTGTATGGCCCGCCGTGGTGGCGGCGGACGACAACACCGCCCGCCTGCTCGAAATTCAGCGCGAGATACGGCAAGGCCAGGAAAAGCTGTCTTCGTCGCAGGCGAAACTCGACCGCCTGCAACACCGCGTCGCCGCGAGCGAGCGTCAGATCAGCGATCTGAGCCGCCGCTTGCGAACGTCCGCGCGCAAGCTGCTCAAGGCGCAGGCCGAGGTGGACGGGATGGAGAAGCGCGCCGGGGAATTGTCGTCGGAGTCGCGCGGTGTCCTGTCGCTGCTGGGCGCGGAGTTGCGCGCGCTGCACCGCGACGGCGACCTGGGTGATTTGCGCTACCAGTTGAGTTTCGACGATTGGAGCGAACTGGAGCGGCGCAACGTTTATTCGGATTACTTTCGCAAGGCGCGCAAGGAACGGCTTGGGCGGATTCGGGGCGAGTTGTCGGAGCTGGCCGGGATACACACCGCGCTGGTCGGCAAAAGGGCGGCGTTGGCGAAGCAGCGGGACGACCAGCGGCGGCATTTGCAGGCGCTGACGCGCCGGAAGGACGAGAGGGACAAGGCGGGGCGCGCGCTGGAAACGGAGATCAAACGGATGCGCGGCGGTCTCGCCATGCTGGAACAGGACGCGGCGCGCCTGCGCAGCCTGTTGGAACGGCTCGATGAAGTGCCGACGGCGGCGACGCAATTCCCGCTGCTGAAAGGCCGCCTGCCGTGGCCGGTGGCGGACCGCGCCGCCGTGCGCAAACACGGGCGCATCTACCGCGGCGTGTTTCTCGACGCCACGCCCGACACCCCCGTGCGCAGCATCCACGAGGGCCAGGTTGTTTTCAGCGACTGGATACGCGGCTACGGCCTGCTGGTGATTATTGATCACGGCAAGGGCTATATGTCGCTTTACGGCAACAACAAGGCGCTCTACAAGACGGTCGGCGACACGGTAGCCGCCGGCGAGCAACTGGCGGTGATGAACGACCCCGTCGCGCAACGAAACAACGGCCTGTATTTCGAAATCCGCCACCGCGGGAAACCGCTGGACCCGAGGGAATGGTGCCGGTAAAAGGACGCGAAATGACCGTTCAGACCGCCGCCGAGCACTTTTCATAGACGCTTAATCTATTGACTTAGCAAATATATCCCACCGCATTTAATATAAGCAAAGTCAACTTTGCTTATAATGGATGTTCGTTGAGTTGGATAAATTACTGCCCCCCCGACTTGCTACGACCTTTGCTATATTATGGACCCGACAGCCAGTAGCAAGGGGTTCTCCATTCCTTGACTGATGGGCAGACCCGGCCATGAATAACCCCAAAAGCAGGAAAAGAAGCGTTGCTCCCAGTGTGTTTTATATCACCCACCGCGACAATTTGCCTTCTATTCTCGAACACGGCGTAGTCTCACATGAAAAAGCCTCGTCGCTGTCTCCTGCAAATGTGTACGATGAGAATATCGTTACCCGCCGAGGACAGAAAAAGGCTCCGGACGGCAACAGTCTGTGGCATTTCGCCAATTTTTATTTTCAGCCGCGTAATCCCATGCTGTATCGCGTGTATCGCTGTGAAGGACAGGATGTGGCGGTTCTGCGCCTGCAAAAAATGTTAATCAAGAAGGCGCACTATGTTTCCATCGGCAATGCCGCCGCTTCCGCCTCTCATTTTCTGGATGTCAAAGAAGGCATTGCCGAAATTGAAAGCGACAGCATGCGGAAAATTCTGCGCGCCGGCAGTTGGGGAAGCGGCGAGGAAAAGCGTTTGATTATGTCGGAGTTGCTGGTGCCCGGCGAAGCACCGCGCGAATACATTGATACCGTGTATGTTCCCAACGAGGACATCGCTTACAAGACCTCGAAGCAATTGTCACGCAAGATACATGTGGTGCCTGAGCCCAATTTGTTTTTTGGAAGTAGTAGCATACACAAACTGGAAGGCACAAAAATTTCCATCGTGGATGGCGACATGTTTTTTTCCAATATGCAGACCATTACAATCAGCGTGAACACTGTTGGCGTCATGGGCGCGGGGCTTGCCTCGCGCGCCAAAGAAAACTTCCCGCAAGTGTATGTTGCCTACCAGAAACTTTGCCGAGACGGGAGACTGACCACGGAAAATCCCTGTCTTTACAAAGAGGAATACTCATACGATGCCCACATGGCCGACGACCCGGACACACTCACCCAAAAGCCGAATGACGAGCGCTGGTTTTTGCTGTTTGCCACCAAGGAACACTGGCGCAATCCCTCCAGGATGGAGTATCTGGAGAGCGGTTTGCAGTGGCTTGTGGAAAACGCCGGCAAGGAAGGTATAAAATCTCTGGCCATGCCCGCTTTGGGATGCGGTCTTGGCTGGTTGCCGTGGCACAAGGTCGGCCCCATCATGTGCCGCTACCTGCACCAGTTGGACATTGACTGTGAAATTTATCTGCCGCGGGAAACCGAGAGGCGGATACCGGACGCACAGTTGTCGGAAAAGTTTCTGCTGGCAAATTGAGCCGTCAAACCAGAAGGTAAAACACCCATCTGAATACCAACATGCCTTCGTCTTCCGCCCCTTCCATACTCGTGCTTCAGCACATTGACGTCGAAGACCTCGGCTACTTTCAGGATTTGATGCTGCAAGACCGCCTTGCGCTGACCACCGTGCGCCTCGATCTGGGCGAGAAAATTCCGGCGCATCTGGATTCATTCGATGCGATGTTTTCAATGGGGGGGCCGATGGATACCTGGATGGAAGAAGAGTATCCGTGGCTGGTCGAGGAGAAAAAAGCCATCCGGGAGTTTGTCTTCGTCCTGCAAAAACCGTTCATGGGCTTTTGTCTCGGCTGCCAACTGCTGGGAGAGGTGGTGGGCGGCGACGTGGTGAAATCCTCGTCTTCGGAAATCGGAATCTTCGACATTCACACGAGCAGCGCCGGCAAACGGGATAAAATCTTTTCGAGATTCCCGGAAACTTTCAAGGCGTTGCAGTGGCATTCATGGGAAGTTGCCAATCTGGGAAACAACAAAGACGTGACGGTGCTCGGCTCCACCGACACCACCGAGTGCCAGATTTTCAAATACAAGGAGCACGCCTACGGCATCCAGTTCCATATCGAGATCAAGGAGCACACCGTATCCGTGTGGAGCGAGGCTCCCGAAAACAAACAGATACTGGAACAAGGTCTCGGCCAGGACGGACTCGCCCTGTTCAACCGGGAAGCAAAAGAGAACCTCAAAGACATCAACCGCACCGCGGAAATTTTCTACGAAGAATTCAAATCCATGCTCAAATGAATGTCACGAAGACAACACTGCTCGCGGCGGGCAGCACCATCGCCGCCGCAGACCTGCTGCCCGCCGACCGCGACCATTACCGCTTCAACGGCTCGCTGACAACCCCTCCGTGCACCGAGGGCGTACGCTGGCTGGTGATGAAAAACCCGGTTCCGGCATCCGCGGAGCAAATCGAAAAGTTCACCCGCACCATGCACCACCCCAACAACCGCCCGATTCAGACCACCAACGCACGGCCCGTATTGCGATAGAATCATTCGGCGGACGCTGAATCCATGGCCACCCCAACCCTCTTCAAATCCAGCGCCGTCTTCAGCGCCATCACCTTCCTCTCGCGCATTCTCGGTTACGCGCGCGACGCCGCGATCTTCATCGCCTTCGGCGCCTCCGGCGCCACCGATGCTTTTCTGGTCGCCTTCCGGCTGCCCAACTTCCTGCGCCGGCTGTTCGGCGAAGGCGCGTTGTCGCAGGCCTTCGTGCCGGTCTTTCAGGAATACAGAACCCGGCGCAACGCCGCCGAGGCGCACGAACTCGCCGACCGCGTCGCCGGCACGCTCGCCACGTTGCTGCTCGGCGTCACCGCCGTCGGCGTGTTGCTGGCGCCGCTGCTGATTTTCGTGTTCGCTCCCGGCTTTGTCGGCGAGCACGACCGCTTCGACATGGCGTCGCAACTTCTGCGCATCACTTTCCCGTATCTGCTGTTCATCTCGCTGACGGCGCTGGCGTCGGGCATACTCAACAGTTACGGCCGCTTCGGCGCACCCGCGTTCACGCCGGTGCTGCTCAACCTGTCCATGATCGCGGCGGCGTTGTGGCTGGCGCCCCATCTGGAGCAGCCGATTACGGCGCTCGCCTGGGGCGTGCTTTTCGGCGGCGTCGTTCAACTGGCGTTTCAACTGATCTGGCTCAAGCGCCTCGGCATCGTCGTGCGCCCGCGCCTGGGCTTTCACCACCCCGGCGTGCGCCGCATCGCGCGGCTGATGACGCCGGCTGTTTTAAGTTCCGGCGTCATGCAGATCAACCTGCTGTTCGACACGTTGATCGCATCGTTCCTCGTCACCGGCAGCATCAGCTGGCTGTATCTGTCCGACCGTTTCGTCGAATTGCCGCTGGCGCTTTTCGGCATCGCAATCGGCACGGTGCTGCTGCCCGGCCTGTCGAAACACCACGCCGCCGCCGACCCCGCCCGCTTCCGCGAGGCCCTCGACTGGGGCGTGCGCGGTGTGCTGCTGCTGGCGCTGCCGTGCCTCGCCGGACTGGTGTTGCTGGCCGGGCCGATACTCGTCTCGCTCATTCAGTACCGCGAGTTCACGCTGCACGACACCCAGATGGCGCGCTTCAGCCTCATCGCCTACGCCTGCGGCCTGCCGGCGTTCATGCTGGTCAAAATCCTCGCCGGCGGGTTTTACGCGCGCCAGCAGCCCGGGCGCCCGATGCGCATCGCCGTCATCGCGATGGTGACCAACATGGTGCTGAACGTGCTGTTCGTCGTCGCGTGGGAGTATTCCGAAACGCCGGCCTCGCACACCGCGCTCGCCATCGCCACCAGCCTCGCCGCCTATGTCAACGCGGCGCTGCTCTACCGCGCCCTCAAGCGCGACGATGTGTACCGCATCGGGCCGCACACCCGGCGCCTGTTCACAAAAATCCTCGCCGCGACATTGGTGATGACCGTCGTTTTGTTCGCGCTGATTCCGCCGCTCGCCGGCTGGACCGACTGGACGGTGACAAGACGTGTGCTGACGCTGACCGGGCTGGTCGCGCTCGGCGCCGCGGTGTACTGGCTGGTGCTGGTGGCGTTGCGGGTCAGACTGGCGGAGTTCGCGCGCGCGCGCTGACGGGCGGCGGCGCCCATGCCGGATTACGCGGTCAGATACTGAAGCATACCGAACATGGCGGACAGGATAACCCCGCCCAGCACAACCCCGGTCCACAAGATAAGCCGCGTCATACTGTTCTCGACTTGCCTGATTTCAGCTTTCATTTCACCGCGTATTTCAGCAAACCCGGCTTTCATCTCACCGCGTATTTCGGCGAACCCGGTGTCCATTCTGGCGTTCAGTTTGATGATGGCCTCCCTGAACTCGCCCTGTGTGACCGGTTGGTCCAGTTTGGCGGGTTGCGGTTGCAGCAAAGGCTCATGCGCTTGCGCCACCTCCGGAATTTTCTTTTTATATTCTTTGTTCATTGGAGTCGTTTCCTGCAGGAGAGGTTTATCGAAAAACCAGTCTGAGGGGTCTCAATGGACAGAAAACGGTGCCGCCGACGAGCGGTAGTTTCTGGCCGACGAATAACCAGAGCAGCCCTCGCCGCCGCCGAGGCGCGCGCGGCACAAAGCGGTTGCAGGAAATATTGCGACACCCTGTTCATACGCTTTTATTATAAGCACGGGGTGGCGTTGCAATACAGCCCAGCCGTTGTCATTTCCAGCCAAAAAATGACCAAATTAGTGAAGTAGCAGTAAATTGCATCCGACGAACGGACAGTGCTGCGGTCTTTTATCTGTGGCCTGTTTGCGCGTAAAGGGGCGCGCCCGGTAGGATTCGAACCCACGACTTCTGCCTCCGGAGGGCAGCGCTCTATCCAGCTGAGCTACGGGCGCATCGGCGGTGCCGGAAACCTGGTGCCGGCGAGAGGATTCGAACCTCCGACCTACTATTTACGAAACAGTTGCTCTACCAGCTGAGCTACACCGGCGCGGGTGTCACTGTACCTTTATTTGCGAACATTGTCACACCCACCAGGCGCCGGTCGTCATGACTTTCGCGCTGAGGCGCATCGCCTGGCGCGCGCACTCCGGCAGGTCGTCGGCGCCGGCGCGTTCGGCGTCGCGCGCGTGTTCGGCTTCGTCGCGCTTGATCTGTTCGATGATGGCAAGCGTCGGCTTGTCGCCGCTCGGCGCGCGTTCCAGGTGCGACTGAAGATGCTCAACGACCTGTTCCTCGGTCTCCTTGACGAAGGAAAGATTCCATTTGTCCCCGAACAGTCCGGCGCCCATGCCGATGGCAAACGAGCCGGCATACCACACCGGCGCGAGCAGGCTGGTGCGCCCGCCCAACTGTTCAATGCGGCGGCGGCACCAGTAGAGGTGGTCGGATTCCTCGTGCGCGTTTTTCAGCATCCGCTCGCGCATGTCGTCGCCGCATGCGGAGAAAGCCTGTCCGTGGTACAAACCCTGCGCCGCGATTTCGCCGGCGTGGTTGACGCGCATCAGCCGCACCGAGAGTTTTCTTTCGTCGTCGCTGAGGGCGACTTCCTCGACGTCGGCGGCGGGGTTGGGGCGCTCGCTTGAGGTGGCGGTGCCGGTCAATGTGCGCAGCGTCTCGTCGAAGCCGTCAATCAGCCGGTCGAGCAGTCCGTTCATTGGCCGGCCCCCGCCAGCTGCCGGCACAGCAGCGAAACCGGATGCATCACCGAAACCTCCAGGCCCCTCGCGTGCAGCGCACGCCGGAAGTGTATCGCGCAGCCGATGTTGGTTGTCAAAAGTGTCTTCACGCCCATGGCCTCCAGTCCCTCTATTTTATCCGCAATCAGGCGTCCGCCCATGTCGGATTGCCGCAATAAATGAAGCCCGGCGGCGCCGCAGCAGCCGGTGCGGTCGGGCAGATCAACCAGGTCCAGGCCCGCAACGCCCGCCAGCAGGCCCTTTGCGGCGGAAACACGCCCCGCCGTGCCGGGTTGTGTGCACGGCGTATGCAATGCCATCGTCTCCGGCTGCGCCAGCGGCGCGAACGCAAGCGTTTGTCCGGCGTCTTGTTCGGCACGGTGCAGAAAATCAAGAATGTCGAAATGCCGCCGCGCCGCCTCGCCGCCGTATTCGCACCACTGGGCGCCGCAGCCGCTGGCGCAGGAAACAATCGGCGCTTCTCCGTCGAACGCCTTGAGGTTCTGCTCCTTGCAGCGCCGCGCGCGGCGCGGGTCGCCGCCGTGCTGGTCGAGCGCGCCGCAGCAGGTGCGCCCCGGCGGCAGGCGCACGTCGAAACCCGCCGCCTGCAGCAGCAGCCGCGCATCGCCGAGCGTCGTCTGGTCGGTTATCTCGGCGACGCAACCGGTGAACAGCAAGACCGTGCCGCGCGTCTCGCCCCGCGCCCCGGCACGCCGCCGCGCGCGCACCCGCGCCGGCGCTTGCGGCAACATCGCACGATACTTTGCCGGCATGGATATTTTCTGAAGGCCGCTTCGCTGCAACAGGCCGACGAGTCGCGCGAGGGCGCGGCGAAGCGCGGCGCGGTCGAGCAATTGGCGTAGCCACCACGGCGGCGGCGGCAGTGCTTTTTCAGCGCGCAGCAATTCCTTCGCGCCGTCAATCAGGCCGGCGTACGCGACTTCGGCGGGACACGCCCGCTGACAGCGCAGGCAGTGCAGGCACTGGTCCAGGTGCGTCGTCAGCACGACGTCGGCGCGCAGTTGGTCTTGCGCCAGCGCCGCCATCAGCGACAGCCGCCCGCGCGGCGAGTCGGCCTCGTTGCGCGTCACGAGATAGGTCGGGCAGTGCGGCAGGCACAGGCCGCACATCACGCAGCGGTCCACGCCCGCGACCAGGTCCTCGCGCAGTGATGTAGTATCATGCACCGTCCGCATTGTGCGACGGTGTCTTTGTGCAGGCGCCATTACCATTGTTTCCCCGACCGATGAAAATTATCATACTCTCCACCGGCGGCACTTTCGACAAAATTTATTACGATGCGCTCAGCAACTACCGCATCGGCGAGCCGCAGGTCGGCGCGATGCTGGAACAGGCGCGCGTCGCCTTTGACTACGAGGTGGAAGCCGTCATCGGCAAGGACAGCCTCGACATGACCGACGACGACCGCCAACGGTTGCGCGAGCGCATCCAGGGCGACGAACACCGCCATTTTGTCGTCACGCACGGCACCGACACCATGGCCGACACCGCCAGGGTGCTTTGCGGTCTGTCCGGCAAGACCATCGTGCTGACCGGCGCCGCGTCGCCGGCGCGTTTTCGCGACAGCGACGCCGCGTTCAACGCGGGCTTTGCGCTGGCCGCCGTGCAGTTGCTGTCGCCGGGCGTTTACGTGGCCATGAACGGCACCGTGTTCGAGGCCGGCAAGGTCGGCAAGAACCGCGACACCGGCCGCTTCGAGAAGCGTGCCGCGGCGTCTTGAAATTTTTTGTTCCGTCCCCAGATTTCAGGTGACAACGGAACGAGAAGAAGGAGGTGAAATCATGTATCTGACACACTACGATCCGTTTTTTGACGGGATGAGGCGGCTGTTGAGCGCCACCTCGTTCGGTTCGGAAGACAAGACGCAATGGATTACGCCGCCGGTGGATGTGCGCGAGGACGACAAGACTTGGACGTTCCTGCTGGATCTGCCGGGCGTGAAGCCGGGCGACATTGATGTGCATGTCGAGGACGGCGAACTCGTCGTCAACGCCAGCCACAGCGCGGAGCACCGCGATGAGGAGGACGGCAGGTACATCCACATCGAGCGCGCCAACGGAATGTACCAGCGGCGTTTTACGCTGCCGGGAACGGCGGATGCCGACGGCATTGCGGCCAAAAGTGAAGACGGTGTGCTGAGAATCACCGTCACTAAGAAAGAGGAAATTCTGCCGAAAAAAATCGCGGTGGACGTGTCCTGACACAAACCGCGACGGGCATCGCCGCGCCCGCATCCGCCGTCTGGCGGACTGCGGGCGCGGTGATTTTTTGTTTACAGTGCATGCGGGTAGAATGTTTCCGATGAATCGTTTGAAAGCCATCACCGCCGGTTTGCTGCCGGCCATTGTTTTTCTGCTGCCGACGGCGTCGCCGGGCGCCGCCGGCTTCCCCAGCGTGGACGGCATACCGACGTTGGCGCCGGTGCTGAAGCAGGTGATTCCGGCGGTCGTCAATATCTCGACGGAGAAAACCGTGCGGGTCAGGCGGCGCAATTTTCCGTTCCAGAACGACCCGTTTTTCCGGCGCTTCTTCGAGGGCAGGCCGGATGGGCAGGACGGCAACACGCGCGAGCAGCGCCGCAGCGGCATCGGCTCGGGCGTCATCATCAACGCCGACAAGGGCTACGTGATTACCAACAACCACGTGATTGACGGCGCCGACGACGTCTATGTCACGCTCGGCGACGGCAGGCGTTTTGAGGCCGAAGTGGTCGGCACCGACCCCGAAACCGATGTCGCCGTGATTCAGATCGAGGCCGACCAGCTCGTCGAAATTCCGGTGGGGGATTCCGGGAATCTGCAGGTCGGCGATTTTGCCGTCGCCATCGGCAACCCCTTCCGCCTCGGGCAGACGGTGACGCTCGGCATCATCAGCGCGCTCGGGCGCAGCGGGCTTGGCATCGAGTCTTATGAGGACTTCATCCAGACCGACGCTTCCATCAACCCGGGCAATTCGGGCGGCGCGCTGATCAACATGAAGGGCGAACTGGTCGGCATCAACACCGCCATCCTCGGGCCCAACGCGAACATCGGCATTGGTTTTGCCATCCCCGTCAACATGGCGATGAACGTTACCGGGCAGTTGATTGAGCACGGCGAAGTCCGGCGCGGGCGCCTGGGCGTCATCATCCAGCCGCTGACGCCCGACCTCGCGCAGGCGTTCGGTCTCGACAACAAGAAGGGCGCGGTCATTGTCGAGGTCGAGCCGGACTCGCCCGCCGACAAGGCCGGTCTGGAGCCGGGCGACGTGGTGCTGTCGGTGGACGACGAGCCGATAGACAACAGCGCCAACATGCGGAATTACATCGGGCTGCTGCGGGTCGGTTCCAAGGTCAAACTCGGCGTGCTGCGCGACGGGCGCGAAAAGAATCTGACCGCGGTCATCGTCGCGCGCAAGCTCGTGGCGACGGAAGGCGGGCGCATAGACCGGCGCCTCGGCGGCGCCAAACTGGTGGTGCGGGAGGAGGCCGAGTCGGAGCGCGGCGGCGTCCTGGTCAGGGAAGTCGCACAGGGCAGCCCGGCGCGCCGCAACGGATTGCGCGCCGGCGATTTAATCCTGTCGGTCAACCGCCGCCGCGTCAAGGACATCGAGCAGATGCGCGGCCTGGTGGACAAAGACCGCCCCATTCTGCTCAACATGCTGCGCGGCAAACGCGCGATGTTTCTCGCCCTGCGGCCTTAAAAGGGAGCGCCGCTCAGCCGCCGGTGACCGGCGGGAAGAAGGCGACCTCGTCGCCGTCCTTCAGCGGCGCCCCGTCGCCGGCGTATTCGTAATTGACCGCGCACAGCGCGGTGCCGATGGCATCGTCGTCGCCATCGCCCCGGTGCATCAGCGCCGCGCGCAAATCACCCACGTTGCGGATGCCGGCGGCCTCGATGGAGTCCTCGTCGCGGCCAATGTTTTCGCGCAGCGACGCAAAGTATTTGACGGTAATCGCCATGCTATTATTATGCCTGCCCGCAAGCGCAAGCGGGCTTTTCGATGGTCGATTTTACACATTTCAATCAACACGGCGAGGCGCGGATGGTGGACGTCGGCGACAAGGGCGTGACGCACCGCACCGCTGTCGCCGAGGGCCGCATCCTGCTGTCGCGCGCGACGCTGGAGGGCATCCGCGCCGGCGGCCACCGCAAGGGCGACGTGCTCGGCACGGCGCGCCTCGCCGCCATCATGGCCGCCAAGAAAACCGCCGACCTGGTGCCGTTGTGCCACCCGCTGCCGCTGTCTTCCATCACCGTTGATTTCGACACCGCCGACGAGCCGTCCTCGGTGACGTGCCGCGCCCGCGTCGAGACGCGCGCCAGAACCGGCGTCGAGATGGAAGCGCTGACCGCCGTGCAAATCGCGCTGCTCACCATCTACGACATGTGCAAATCCGCCGACCGCGCCATGACCATGAGCGACATCCGCCTGCTGGAAAAAGCCGGCGGCCGGTCGGGCGACTGGCGCAGAGAAACGCAAACAACCCCCGCCGATGTTTAGATTCAGGTCAGGAGTTTTTTATCTTTTGCAGAAAGTCCACAAGTTTATGAACGGTTGTGGACGGATTGTCGGTGTCTTCGCGTTGAGCGGCGATTAGAGATCTTTCCGCGTTCTTCTTTGCCGCATCTAATTTATCCTGAAACTGTCTGAAAATGTTTTTGTCATTTTTCGTGTAAGTTCCACAATGCTTTTTCAAGTCTGAAATAACCATCTCCCCCGCGCTCTTTTTCCCGGTCTTCTGGTATGGCCTTGTAGTGTATTCATAATGCAGCAAAAGCCAGTATTCAAAAGCGGGAACCGAGACAATGGCTTCCCACTTACCGCCACTGTTTTTACTTAATGCACTTAATGTATTGACGGCTCTGTCGTAGTCTTCGTGCTCTTTATCAAACACGCAGTAAACCTTGTCGAAAGGATCGCCCATGTCCTGTTCTGCTTTATCAAGTCCTCGCGCGCGCTGGACAATCTTTGTGGGGGTGGCGCCCTCTCCAACAATTTCCACATTGGCGGTGTTCAGTCTGAGTTGATCTTTCAGCCCGGTAAAGTAATTTGGCTCGGTTTTTTCGCCCTCGCATACGACAAGAACCTTTTTGTAAGGGGCTCTTTTGCCAGTCTTGCGGGGCCAAAATCCGGACCGAATCTGTTTGCCCATTGCCCTATATTTGCAGCCTCGGAATATAGGGCAATGCCCCGTAGCGACCGGACAAGTACGCCGATTCCAGGTTGACAACGTCTTTACGCGGACTGAAATCAGTCAAAGGATAAAGGCGCGTTGCCTGCTCATCGTCTTTCTCACAAAACCAGATTTGGTCGCGGCGCAGGATTTTCTGATTCAACATCGAAGTTTCATGGGTCGTAAAAATCAGTTGGGCATTGCCGGGGTTTGTCTCTCTATTATTGAATAACCCTATAAGAAACTTCACCAGTTCGGGATGCAGGTTATCGTGCAACTCGTCTATACAAACTACATAGCCTTTTTGCAGACTGTCAAGAAACGGGCCCGCAAGAGTAAAGATTTTACGTGTTCCAGCGGACTCACCGTGTGTAATGTCGAACACAACATCTTTACCGCTCGAATCCTTATGAACAGTTTTTATCTCGTACACCACCTCTTTTTTAATTACTTTAAGAATCTCCTGTTTGAGCTCATCGGACATATCTTGAGGCAGTTCTTTCAGGCCAACAGGTGCTTTTTTGACATATATATTGTCAATTCCCAAGTCCGCTTTATTCAGGAAATCAAGAATTACTTCTTTGTCGCCTTCTTCACAGAGGGAAGCGCTAAAACCTGGAGACAAGCCGCCAATGCCGACGAGACGTAGAGTATTTTTGAACCAGTCATAGACAGGTTGCAACTGTTTGCTGTTGAGCTGAACCGCCGTGGAAAGAAACAGGGCATCATCACGGGTTGATTTTTGCCAGAGTTTCTTTTCTCCTTTCAGTGAAGCGCTGAACTCCCATTTGTACCCATTCTTTTCTCGTGTGCGACTAAACCAGCGCTGAGGGCGTTTTTCAGGGAAAGCAAAAAGCCACTCATTTACAATATGTCTTGTTGTTACCGAGAAGCCATACTGATAGCGAATGCCCTCCGCCACAAAAACGACTGCAAATTCTGTGGGTTTACTGAGCGATTTAGGGTCCAGCTTGAACGAATCTGCTGGAATATAGTCTCTGTGCTGTTTCCTGGCGAAGGAATCCGAAACAATCGTTTGCATCGTGTCAAGAGCGCGAAGCAGATTGGTTTTACCCGATGCATTGGGGCCGTAAATTGCGGCTGAGGGCAATAACCTGACATTGGAAATACCGCTTTCAAAGGTATTGGAGTCTGCCAGTTCCCTGTTTTTGGACGCCACCATACTGAAAGTCTGCTCTTGTTTGATAGACCTGTAGTTGGCGACTTTGAATTCTATTAGCATGGTATCAACCTCATTTCAGCAAAGATTATGACAAATTCTGTTATATTTGTCCATATAAAGTAGATGGCTATGTGGTTTAATGGCGTTTATTGACATATAGCGGGTTAACAGCCGAGCAGGGCTGGTATGGGTTTTCCCATAAACTACCGCTGAGAAATTTTGTCACGATGATTGGATTCTTTAAAAAACTGCTTGGGCTGGTGCTGGTTGTGGTGCTGCTTTGCAGCGGCGGGGTTGCGGTGTTTGTGTACACGTTCAATCCGAACGACTACAAGGAGGAAATCTCGGAGTATGTCGCCGGTGAAACCGGGCGGGCCTTGACGATGAGCGGCGACATCGAGTTGTCGCTTTGGCCGGACATCGGGCTGGACCTCGGCGGCGTGGCGTTGGCCGATGCGCGCGGTTTCGGCGGCAAGCCCTTTCTTGCAGTGGAGCAGGCGAAACTGGTTGTCAGGTTGCTGCCGCTGTTGTCCGGCGAAGTGCGGGTTGCGGGCGTGGCGCTGAAGGGCGCGCATCTCAAACTGGTGCAAAACCGCAACGGCGTCAACAACTGGGACGATTTGATGAAGTCACCGCGCGCGAATCAGCGCACGGGCCGCGAGAAACCCGCGAGCGGGAAGGGCGCCGCCGGGGGCGTGCTTTTGCTGGCGGCGCTGGGACAGATTGAGATGGAAGATGTTTCCGTCGCGTGGAAAGATGACCGCAACAACGATTCCTGGAACGTGCGTATGCGCCGCTTCGAGACCGGTGTGTGGTCGGACTTCGAGACGCGCCTGCAACTGAAAGACCTGGCCGCGGTGTTCGACGTGAACGGCAGCATGGGCGGCGTGACGGACGGCATGAACCTGCGCGGCGTCACGCTGCGCTCCACGCGGTTGTCCATGGAGCTGGGCGGCGACCGCACCGCGATGCAATCGCTGGACGGCGACATTGCGCTGGAATTGGAAGACGGGCGTTTCCGCAGCGCCCGCGGCGGCGCGTTTCTGACGACCCTCGAAAACGTCGCCGCGTTTTTGCAAGGGCGTCCGCCCGCGGTGAGCGATGATGCGCTGGTCATCGAGTCCGTGCGCGCGACGCTGACGCTGGAGCGCAGTGTCGGGCGCAACGATGATCTGGCCGCCGAACTGCCGCTGTTCGACGTCACCGGCGAAGGCCAACTCGACTTCGCACGCGAGTACGCCGACTACACACTGCACCTGAAACTCAAGGGCACCGACCAGCGCATTCCGGTCCGGGTAACCGGCCATTTCGACAACCTGGAGTACGATGTCTCCATGCCCGGCTTTGTCGAGAAGATTCGCGAACTCGGCGAAAAGGCGGGGGAAAAGATAAAGAAGGGGTTGGAGCGCGCACCGGAAAAAGCGCAAAAACTGCTCGACAAGACCATAGAAAATTTGAAACTGCCATTCTGACTCGATACACTGTTCACATCATGGCCGCCCCACTGCAAAACCCGCCCCGCAAGAACGTGCTGCTGGGCGTCACCGGCAGCATCGCCGCGTATAAAAGCGCCATTCTGGTGCGCGAATTGCGCCGTCTCGGCTGCGAGGTGCGCATCGTGATGACCGCCTCGGCGCGCGCCTTCATCACCGAACTGACACTGCACAGCCTCGCCGGCAGGCCGGTCGAAAGCGACGCCTTCGACGACCGCAGCGGCAGTGGCATGAAGCACATTGACCTCGCGCAATGGGCCGACCTGGTACTCATCGCGCCGGCCAGCGCCAACGCGCTCGCGAAACTCGCGCACGGCATCGCCGACGATTTGCTGTCCATGGTCTGCCTCGCGGCGCGCAGCCCGGTCGCGGTCGCGCCGGCGATGAACCGGCAGATGTGGGAGCATCCGGCGACGCGCGCCAACATCGCCGAATTGCGCGCGCGCGACGTGCTGATCTGGGGGCCGGCGTCCGGCGACCAGGCCTGCGGCGACCTCGGCGAGGGCCGCATGATCGAGCCGCACGAAATCGTCTCGCAGTTGCAGGCGTTGCTGGGCGAGCGCGCGTTGCGCGGACACAAGGTCGTGGTCACGGCCGGGCCGACGCGCGAGGCGATAGACCCGGTGCGCTGCCTGACCAACCACAGTTCCGGGCGCATGGGTTTTGCGATGGCGCGCGCGGCGCGCAATCTGGGCGCCGATGTCGTGCTGATTGCAGGCCCGGTGTCGCTGCCGACGCCCGGCGCGGTGACGCGCGTGGACGTGGTCTCGGCGCGGGACATGGCCGGGGCGGTGCGCCGGCAGCTCGAAGACGCCGACCTGTTCATCGCCTGCGCCGCGGTCAGCGACTTTCGCCCGGCGCAAACGCAGCCGCGCAAGATCAAGAAAGCCGCAAGCCAGCCGTCGTCCGCGCCGGCGCCGCTGGAACTGGTCGCCACCGAAGACATTCTGGAGGCCGCCAGCCAACGTCATCCGGGGTTGTTTCTGGTCGGCTTTGCCGCCGAGACCGACTCGGTCGAGGCCAACGCCAAGGCCAAACTGCTGCGCAAGAAACTCGACATGATCGTCGCCAACCGCGTCGGCGCCGGCGAGCCGTACGGCTTTGACAGCGAGGACAACGCGGTGGACGTGTACTGGCGCGGCGGCGGCGCCGGCCATTTCGGGCCTTGCTCCAAAACCGAACTGGCAACGCGGCTGATGCAATGCGTGGTCGAGCGCTACCAACGCCGCGAACAAGACGCGCAAACGCGTGAACAAAGCGGTACAGGTTAAAATTCTGGATTCGCGCATTGGGCGCGACTTTCCGTTGCCGGAATACGCGACGGCGGGCGCCGCCGGCGTGGATCTTCGCGCCTGCCTCGACGCGCAGATGACGCTTGCCGCCGGCGCCGTCGAGTTGATTCCGACCGGCATCGCCATCCACATCGCCGACCCGCAATACGCCGCGGTCATCTTGCCGCGTTCCGGGCTTGGGCACAAACACGGCATCGTGCTCGGCAACCTCGTCGGGTTGATAGACTCCGACTACCAGGGGCAGCTGATGGTCTCGTGCTGGAACCGGGGCACGCAGGTGTACCGGATTGAGCCGGGCGAGCGCATCGCGCAGATGGTGTTTGTGCCGACGGCGCGCATCGGCTTCGAAGTGGTCGAGGACTTCGAGCAAAGCACGCGCGGCAACGGCGGTTTCGGACACTCGGGCAGGCACTGACTTGCCGTGCGGATTGCAGGCGACATCTTTCGCGCCTACGACGTGCGCGGCATCGTGGACGAGCAGCTTGGCGAAGCGGCGATGCATGCCATAGGCCGCGCCGTGGCGACAGGCCACCCCGGCCTGCCCGGCATGGCCGTCGGTTACGACGGACGGCTGTCGAGCGAGCGGCTGGCCGGCGCATTGTGCACCGGCCTGCGCGCATCGGGCGTGGATGTGGTCGAGATCGGCCAGGCGCCGACGCCGCTTTTGTATTACGCCGCGCACGAGTTGTGCGAAGGCTCCGGCCTGATGGTGACCGGCAGCCACAACCCGCCCGAATACAACGGCGTCAAGATGATGATAGGCGGGCACACGCTGGCCGGCGACGACATCCAGCAAATCCGCGCCACAATCGAGGCCGGGCATTTTTGCGAAGGGCAAGGCGGCGCCCGGCGGTGCGAAGTGCTGAACGATTACGTCGCGCGCATCGCCGAAGACGTGCGCCCGGCGCGGCGTTTGCGCATTGCGGTGGACAGCGGCAACGGCGCCGCCGGGCCGGTTGCAAAAGCGTTGTTTGCGCGCCTGGATTGCGAACTGACCTGTCTTTATTGCGACGTGGACGGGCGCTTTCCGAACCACCACCCGAACCCCAGCGTCGAGGAAAACCTGGCCGTGCTGCAAAACACGGTGCGCGACGACGGGTTGGACATCGGCTTTGCCTTCGACGGCGACGGCGACCGCCTGGGCGTGGTGGACGAGCGCGGCGAAGTCATCTGGCCCGACCGGCAGATGATGATTTACGCCAGGGATGTGCTGCGCCGCCACCCCGGCGCCTCGGTGATTTACGATGTCAAGTCGTCGCGCCATCTGCCGCAGATGGTCGAGCAGTGCGGCGGCAAACCGTATATGAGCCGCACCGGGCACTCGTTTATCAAATCGATGCTGAAGGAGAAAGACGCGCTGCTGGCCGGCGAGATGAGCGGGCATATTTTTTTCAGGGACCGCTGGTACGGTTTCGACGACGGCCTCTACGCCGCCGCGCGCCTGCTGGAGATTGTCGCCGCCGACGGGCGCCGCTGCAGCGAGATATTCGGCGAGTTGCCGCAAGCGTTCGGCACGCCGGAAATCAACATCCCCTTCGAGCGCGAAGGGCGCCAGCATGACTTCATGCGGCGTTTCGCGCAGAATACCCCGCGCTTTACCGATGCCGGTGTCGGCGGGCGCGTCAATCTGACCGACGGCGTGCGCGTGGAGTTTGACGACGGCTGGGGACTGGTGCGGGCGTCGAACACGACGCCGTGCCTGGTGGCGCGTTTCGAGGCCGAGAGCGAGCCGCGGCTGCGCGAATTGCAGCGGCTGTTTCGTGACGAGTTGCTGCGAGTCGAGCCGGCGCTGGACATTCCGTTCTGACAGGACGGCTTGAGCGATGAAAGAACCGAAGCAGAGAGTCAGGATACTGAGCGAGGCGCTGCCTTACATACAGCGTTTTCGCGACAGCATCATCGTGATCAAGTACGGCGGCAACGCGATGACCGACGACCAGTTGCGCCACGGCTTTGCCAGGGATGTCGTGCTGCTGAAAGCGGTGGGCATGAACCCGGTGATTGTGCACGGCGGCGGCCCGCACATCTCGCAACGTCTGAAGCAGGCCGGCATTGAGACGCGCTTTGTGGACGGTATGCGCGTGACCGACGGCGAGGCCATGCGCGTGGTCGGGGAGACGCTGACCGAAGTCAACCGCGGCATCGTGGATTCGATTGTTGCACATGGCGGCGAGGCCCATGGTTTTGTCGGCGGCGAGGACAACGTCATCGTCGCGCGCAAACTGGCGCATGCGGGCGGCGGCGACCTCGGCCAGGTGGGCGAGGTGGCGGAGGTGAGTTACCGGCTGGCGAACTTCGCCCATCGTCAATCCGCCGTGCCGGTGGTCGCGCCGATTGGCCTCGGCGCCGACGGGCTGGCCTACAACATCAACGCCGACCTCGCCGCGAACGGCATCGCCGCCTATCTGAAGGCGGAGAAGTTAATCCTGCTGACGAACACGGCCGGGCTGCTGGACACCGAAGGCAAACTGATTTCCGAAACCACCTGGAGCCAGGTCGAGAAACTGGTGAAGCAGGGCGTGATTCACGGCGGCATGGTGCCGAAAGTGACTTGTGCGTTTGACAGCGTGCGCGCGGGGGTTCACTCGGCGCATATTATTGACGGGCGGGTGGAGCATGCGCTGCTGCTGGAGTTGCTGACGAATGAAGGGGTGGGGACGATGATTCGGTGAGGGGTGGCGCGCAAAGCGCGCTCATTTGTCAAGTTTTTCTCTCAGCCGATTGTATATAATCCCTCTCACTATGTCGCTTGAAAGTCAGTTCACACCTATTTTGAAGAAATGTCTCCGGAATGGAGAGGATTATCGGAATAGCCCACCTAAAGGTCCGCCCTTGGACTACCCTGTCCTGTCGCAAGAGGACTTGGATCCTCTTTCCCACACGGAGCACGGAGAGGATTTTTCCTCGGAGCCAGAAAATAAAGTGTACTCCAAGATTGAAGTCCTTGAGATGCCGCCAGAACCTGTAAATATTCCTATTCCGAGCGTGGCGGAACTAGCTGATACCCATGTGTGTGGCATTGATGGAAGCAACCAACGCGTGGAGCGTGGGGGATTTCATTTTATCCTCTGCCGCGCTGCGATGGTGGCTTTCCGCTATTCGGAGACTGCCCAGAAGCCTTACTTTTACCGACTTCAAAAAGACGCCACAGCAATAGTATGGGTGGATGGCAACATCTTCGAGAATCAGATTCTTCTGAATACTTATCTACAAGAATCTGACGGAAACACGGACAATAAAGACATTCTCCCGCAACTAGAAAAAAACATCGAGAAGCCCTTGATGTATCGTTATAGTGTGCAAAGAAATCGACCGGGGTCATATGCGCTTGGTGTTGCAGTGAAAATTATGCAGGGTCTGGAATTGTTGTGTATCCGAGAGACACCCTTGGGGGCAGGGAGGGTTGTTTGTATAAAAGACGGCCCACTTTTTTCAACCAGCACTACACCACGTGATGTCCTAAACGGGTTGAGTCCGCTTTTTCATGGTGATTGGAATAAGAACTGTACCTATGTTGCGTGTTCGAAAAGAGTACGTGATTCTGTCCTCCTTTTGGAAGCGTTACGCCATGAGAGATTCGGGAAAACTCTGCGGGATATTTGGTTCCCGGAACAAAACATTCTGGATAGCACTCTCAAGGAGCTACCCTCTGACTCTGTGCTTTTACCGCGTGTGTTGAACCCCGGTCAGCGGACTCCATTGATGGCGGCAGTCCCAACGGCTAGAAACGTGGTTGTGAAAGAGAATGAGAGTCTTGAGCCACTATCGTGCTACTATTTGAGTCGGTCCCGTCCGCACACCTACGTGCGCTTAGAAATTCCTCGATTCATGTGGGAAAGGGATAAAGCTTCGGTGGAATACGCCATTAAAATTACCGCTTGGCAGCATGAGCTTGGCCGTACTGCGCCGCTTGTTTTGAATATGGCGGATGAGCAATGTGATATCTCTAACGAGAGAAGAATACTTGAATGGCGGACGGATGCAGCGCTACAAGGAAAAAAATTAGATTTGTTACAGGACTACCATGGCTGAGAATAGCAGCGAATCCCAGCGCAAGGTTATGATGCCGTATCATGATGTTCGTGCCCCGCTTACGGTTGGCGGCGAGGGTGCGTTCGCTGACTACATTGCGAGAGACATCGACAACTTCCAGGAATTGGAAATTGGAGCGATGGTTCTTATTCTGGATCCCAGCCGTGGTATCTGGTTGACAGGTCGTGTTGTGGAATTATCTGCAGTATCCCCTTTTAATCCGCAAAAAGAGTCGATGCTCTACCATGAGGACGAGTCTTTTGACCCGGCTGGTCCGCTTGAAAGCGTGACTGGACCACACACCCATCAGCCGATGATTGCTAAAATCAGGCTTTTGAATGAAATGATAGGGCCAGAGGATGGGGAAGCAAATCAAGGAGAGGGAAAGACCGTTTACATTTCTCGCGCTGTACTTCGGCCACCGTCGGCGCGTAGTCAACTATGGTTTCCCGACATTCACAACACCTCAGAACCAGATCTCCACGACATTCTGGATATCAGGGAATTGGGGTTAACTCTCGGCTTCGTCGGTCAGGGCAATGTCCCTATTCAGAAAATAGATAAAAAGACAACTGTTTTCCTCCCTTACAAATGGGATGTGGATCATTTGGACAATAAGCATATCTCTGTTATTGGAGAAAGTGGCTCTGGTAAAACGGTACTACTCAAGCATCTTGCATATGAGTTGTGCGGGCATTTTCAAAAAAGTGACAGCAAACTACATGTCATAATGACCGATGTGCAAGGTGATATCTCGCAGGTATTGCTTGG
Organism: uncultured candidatus Poriferisulfidus sp.; assembly: GCA_963693105.1. GTDB lineage: Bacteria > Pseudomonadota > Gammaproteobacteria > Poriferisulfidales > Oxydemutatoraceae > Oxydemutator. The sequence continues at coordinate 593,102 of OY843752.1, forward strand.
CGGAATAGATCATTTCGCCAAAAAGTTTTCTATTCCGCTACAAGGATGGCGCAAGGATGTTCCTGGAAAGACAAGCCCACAAAAGGCAATGGCACATTTCGGGAAAATGCAGTTGGTTTTGCCTATGGCTGGAAGGGGACATAGTCTTTCGGAACATACCCAGGCATTGGAAATGCTCGCAAGAAAAGCTGGATGCCGAGTTACGAAGATTGGGCTTCGTCTTCAGGATTTGTCTGCGCCATCCGATGTGGAGTATTTGTTTAAGGTTACTTCAGAGCAAGTTGCTATGTTGTTAGATGAAGTCGCCGAGTTCTTGCAAGATATAAGCAAGCCTGTGTCCATTGAAAACCTCAAACAGCATATCAACATGGCGATAAAATCGTTAAGGCAGAATCAATACGAGGCCCGATCCGGGACACCGTACTATGACAGTACGCTTCGTGCGGCGTTGCGTGCGCTCAGATCTTTGGAGAAGTACTTTGACCACCACCAAGTTTCCATGAGTAGTGCGTGCAATCCATTGGATTGTTTTGATTTTGATGGAATCACTATCCTCTATCTTGAGGAGCTAAATTCCGATGAGCGGATTATGTGGGAGATGCAACTCGTACAATGGTTGTATCACAACAGAAACAAAGACCATAACGTCTTTGCTTTTTTTGATGAAGCGCATCAAATCATTCCAGCGACGCCTGCCGCCGTAGGGGGTGCAAAAGGGACTTTTGAGCGTTTACGTATGAATTTTGAGCGGCTGGCTCGTGAAGGGAGAAAATTCGGTATTAATCTTGTCTTGAGTACTCAAAGCCCACGCGACCTACATCAGATTGTGCCAGACATGTGTTTTACAAAAATCGTTATGAAAGTTAGCCCGCGCAATGCACAGGCTGCAGAAGTGGACCGCGATCTTGCGCCAATCGCCACCCGTTTTGGCCACGGAGAATTTTGGATTCATAGTCCTTTCAACGGAACGCCCGATTGGGCGCGAGTCCACAGCCCCGTGCCGCCAGTGCTACACGCATCCATGACTGAGTGGTGGGATGAGGTTACGCGCTTTGCTGCTCTAGAGTCCAGCTAAATAATTTAAGCAATCTGCCGTTGCAGGTGGCTTAACAACTTTATAGTAGATACGTAGCATCCCCCCAGCTTTGCTGCCGAACGAACGTTCCTCTTTTTTTTCCAGCCACAGAGATTTATCCGTCTCATTTGCAGAACGCAACGCGGACAGCATATCCGATTTTATGAGGGCATTTTTTAGCGCGTCTGTTGATTTTGGAACCCGAGGGTCGTTGACATTGCGATGACACAGTGTTCGTCGTAAAACATCGTCTCGTCCAAAACGATAGGAGAGAAATTCACCGTGAGTGATGACGAGATGCTCTGGTTTCAGCAAGTGGAGAAAAATTGGGATTACTGGAATCGCGCTACCGCAAGTGTCCAAGTCCAGTAGATTGATTTTGATTCCGTAGAACCTCAGGGCGACTATCGCATCCGTTGCATCGCCTGCATATAGGAGTATGTCTGCACATCCTTTTTTTCGGAACTTTCTCCACTTCTTGAATGTGAAAGGTGGTTTTATCTCTTGAAATCCCTCTTTAACGACATTGGTTGCAAACTGTTTCGCCTGCGAGGGGCGAACCTCGGCAGCATAAACAACATCTGCTTTTCTTGCCCAGACGATGGATTGATGTCCTGCACCAGCATATGCATCAAAGACCTTGCGCGGCTGTATCTTGCTGGCGATTTTTTCAGAAAACGTGGTTTTTTGTTTGCGATAGGAGTCGCCGAAAAGATCGTTATTGATACGGAGTTTGCGTACTTTACTTCGAATAGAAGCATCGTTTCGCCCTGAGAAAGCACATCTCAATTCCGGCAGGGAGCAGTTGCCGCTACGAAGCATATCCAAGAGACGCAATTCTTCATCCGCGCCCCATTTCCGGGGAGACGTTAGGGCTCTTCTCCGTTGCAACGGTTCAGACATGAGGATATTTTACAGGCGGAAGAGAATTACATGCGACTCCTTGGAGACCGCTATTCAAATAAACTTGGAAACATATTGTATTGCCGAGCTGATGACATACCAGATATGGGCAACGGCGAAGATTCAACAAGCTAGACATGAGCAGAATTGCTTTTATTGGTAGTGTTCAAACTATTTTTTGATACTCGGTTTCCAGCCCGAAGCCTTAGTTACCTGAAGTAGACGGCCAATCTCGGACCCTGCCATGGTTGTCTCTATATTGTCCCACAACTTATCCAGTATCTCTCGTGTGGTGAGAATCTTTATAGGGTTGCCCTTCAATGCTTTCTTAAAGCGCCAATGCTCTTGCCATGCCTTGGTCGCTTTCTCCTGATCGCCTTTCAATTGAGTGACAACCAGGCAGTATGTAAATTCGGTGGTGCCGGTTGTCTCTTCGATCTTATCCATGAAAGCCTCCGACCATTTGTCGACCGTAAGCTCTCGGAAGGATTTCCATATTGGACGGCCATATATTTTCTTCCCCCGTTCCAGTTCATCTTCTATCTTTTGGATGGACCACTCAGCCCGGAAACCGCCTTGCCAACTCTTGCAACTAGCCGCGACAACGCGCTCAGTGCCTCGCTTCTGTGGGTTATAGCCAAGGATGTCAATATCACTATGAACCGAATCTTCCTTTGAGTTAGAGTCTGGATGATCTTCCCGGGGAAGAAACTTGACATTGTGCCGAGTTAAATACCCCATGTACTGAAAGTAATCTTCGGTTAATTGTTCAAGAATATCTTCTTTCATAGCGTTTTTAATGTATCAGTGGCCTGTCCATTTCAATGTTTTTTTGAGGTTACTTATAACTGTTCGTTATTTAATCACGGCGATTTCTTCTTCTGTGAGTCCATAGAATTGATAGATTAGCTGATCAATTCTGTCTTCTAGTTCACTAGTGTCTGCTTCAGAATTGTAGGCTTTGGCTGACAGGATGTCATCAACCAAACGAATGAATGGACGTTGTTCGTCAGCGGATATTTTAGGAATGGGCAGTTCTTTGGCATGAGTTGGATAAAAATGCAAATTATCACCCAAAAAATTCAGAAAATACCAGTTGGTAAATTGCGAGTTGAGAATCGCCAGTAGAAACTTGTAGTCAAACTGTTTGGCAATTGTAATGTTAGATTTTTCCATTGCACGAACTGCCGATATATGTGACACCCCAGAAATTGAATCTAATCGTACGCAGTTTATGACAGTGTGGCTGTTGTAAAAGCCTTCATTATCGTAAGCGAACCTCAATCTGTCTTTCACAACATTGATAAACATCAACTTCTCATTTTCAAATAGTTCTGGGAACATTGGGTTGTAATGTTCTTCTGGCATGTAATTTAGCCAGCCTTTCTGCGAGAACGAGTAGCGCTCAATGTTTCGTCCTTCACAAAATTTTTTCCCACCAATGATTGGTGAGGGGCTTATGTAGTGCGACTTGCCAATCGTTTTGGAACGATGGTTTAGTCTGGCCCCATAGGCAATCAAGCATACCTGGTCAAAGCGAATCGCATTGCGCCATATTTTTTCTTTTATCTTGATGTAATCTGCAATAGATTGGTTCGTGTCAAAGCGATAATCTTTGAGCGAAGTAAAGAGGTTTTGGTCAACTAAAAACTCCGTTCCGCTACAATTCTCAAAATCATTATTGCTGTGATAAAGGCGTACTTTCGTAAAACTTTTATTCTTATCCTTGGTTACTGTTAGAATGATGTTGTGCACAACTGTATTTTCAAAAATACGATAGCTACTTGCATCCACTAACCCTTGGATAGCATGATTCTTTATAAGGGTATAACGCATTTTCTTCCCGTATGATGCCTTAGTGAAGGTGGCAGGAATGATAAAGCACATTAAGCCATTACTGCTAAGAATGGAAAGCGACTTTTCTAGGAAGGCAATATAAATATCCGTTCGTTTCTCGCATGCTCGATAATTTTTGAGCAAGTAACTTCGCATTCTGTCAGAAAGATTCTCGACATTGATGTACGGTGGGTTGGCGATTATAATATCAACTCCATCAATCACACCAAACATATACTCAGCATCAAACCAGTCGGCAGCTTCAACGTTCTGGTCGTCGGGATCCCACTGGGAAATTTTGTTAGCGGCATCATGGGGCATGCCAATCTTCATTAGTTCTATCGCAAGAGCCTTTCGTAGTCCCTTGTTCTCTTTTCGATACTTAAGTTTTTGTTGGCGTGTGGTAGCGTGAAATTGTCGTTCCCGGTTGGTGTTCAGTTCTTGCTCCAGTCGGGCTATAGTGGCATCGGTTTTCTCTAAGCCCGGCTGGGTGGTTTTATCGAATTCCGGCAGACTTTTGCCGAGGCTTCGCAGGGTATTGGCGGCGACAAAGCGTGTTTCCAGATTAGGCAAGGGCTTTATACCGTAGTTGTCTAATGTCTCTCCGGTGGGTGTCTGCTCAATAGTTAGAGAGATGAAAAAGCGTAGTTTGGCAATCTGGCAGGCGATAGGTTGAATGTCTACACCAAAGATGCTGTTTTGAATAAGATAGAGTTTGCGCCCGAAGTCGGAGTCACGGTATCGTTCGAAAGTTTCACTGATTTCTTCTAGCTCCTTGTCGCGTTCCTTTTTATTCTGAGTGTCAAAGGCAGCACTGGCTCGTGCTTGGGCATGTTCTTTTTGCAGATTTTTCCAGCGGTGATTTTGAGGGTCGAGACGTCGCAAGGCAAGAGTCAGTTTGTGTAGTATGCCCATCGGAAAGGCGCCAGAACCGACTGCTGGGTCTAGGACTTTAATTTCGGCAATGGTACAGACAAGGTGATTGGTTTCGTCTTCGTTAAATAGTTCACCGGCATCACTAAAGGCGGCATCGTAGGCTAGCAGATAACGGAGTCTGTCGCGCCAGAATTCTCCATCGCCATCTGTTGGTGGGCTTTTCTCTGCCAATGTTTCCACCAATGCTTCATCTACCATGTAGTCCACAACCGGACGGGGGGTGTAATAGGATCCAGTTTGCTTGCGGGCGGTATCACGTGTTTCCGGGTTGTATGCGGCTAGTAGGTTTTCAAAAACACTGCCCAGCAACTCTGGGTCTAGTGCTACTTCTTGCTCAGCCGGTGTGTTTTCCTCAACGGTGAATTTGTAGTGATTGAACAGAGTAATTAACCCATCGTTGCCAAAGAACAAACAGTTTGGAACGGAGTACTCACCACGCTGTTTAGAATTGTCGGTAAAGCAGTCGATTCGGTACCCACCTTGACTAATGGCTTCCTCACTATCCAGACAGTCAAACAGCCCGCCATTGATAAAAGGAGTCTGATTGAACAGCTTCAGCAACCTGTCAGAGTCACTCATCTCATCTATATAGCGGTAACAGGAGAAGTCACGATGGGTGCTGTTTTTTTTGTTGCTAAAACCGCGCTTGTCAATTTCGGTGTTCAGAGTGGCAAAAAAGAGGTTTTGTAACACGGCGCGATAGTAAGAATCACCAGAGTCACGGTCGTAATTCTGTAACAAGCCACGGATTTTATCTTCGTTGAACAAGTCAGGGGCAATCAGCCCCTTCTCTTTGATGAACCAGACGAACAATAGGCGGGTGATGAGGCGGATAACATGTTCTTCTGGCTTCAAAGTCTTTGCTTGATTTGTGGGGAAGGTCGTTTTTTGCACAGCACGGTCAAACCAGTTGTACAAGTCTCGATAGAACTGGCGGTTCAGTTCCTCGGTGTTCAGTGTGTTGAGCCAAGCAGCTAGCAATCCATCGAAATTGCGTTGTTTGTTGTGGTCATCTATCCATTGCAACTGTTTTTCCAGTGTGAGTTCGGATAGGATTTCAAGGTGAGCGCGATGGGGGTCAGCTGGGTTTATCTCCCGTATCAGTGAGACGTTACCCAGCACATCTCGGTTCTGATTGCGCTGATGCTGGCGTCGGTTCACAAATGCCAGAGTAAGTAGATTATTAGCAGTCTTAAATAGGACGACGGTAGCTTGGCTCAAGCGCTTGTTTATTTCGCGGGTTAATTCAGCATATTTCCCCCGGGGGTAGCTTCCTCTTTCCAGTTCCACTGCCGTAAAGACGAAGCTTGGTGTATTGCCGTTTTCAAAGTCCATTCCATGACCGCCACCGATTTCATCATTGGTAATCTGAAAAACGATTTTTACCGACTTGGTGTTCTTGCGTAAAGCCTGTTCGCTGGCAGTGCCCAATCTTTCAGTGTCAGCGGTCAGGGAGATAAAATCGTCTACCGAGCCGGATTGCTCGGTTAGTGTGCGATCGCTGTGGTAACCCAAACTCCCCAGAAACTTTTTCACGCCTTCAGAAAAATCTTCCTGTGGCGTTGCTAAGGTAGATAGGAGTGTTTGACGGATGATTGAGGTGTTCATTTGATTTTCCCTGCCCCGTCAAGAATAACCAGCCAAGTGAGCAATTCATATTCATCTTCGAGTTCTGATGGGGATTCGCTGGCATTCGGAAGCTTGCCTTCGCGGCCTGATAACAGTGCATTAAGGGCGCGTTTACTGAATGTGTGCATGATAGATTGCAGAGCCTTTTTAATAAGATTGTCATAATGTTTCATATCTGCTCCGTTCTGAGTCTTGGTATCAAATAAATCACATAAGTTTTCAAGGGCCGAGGGACGTCCCGCTGCAAGGTCTCGAAAGAGATTCAGTGCCTGTTTTGGTTGTGTGAAGGTCAGCCGGACAGTTCCATCGTCCAACACATAAATCAGGTAATAGCGTCCCAGCGGATTAATGCCCTCTGCGCTGTCTTTCTCTGGTGGAGTCGCTGGTTCATTCTTGCCGCGGTGTCGCAGGCAGAAAATGACGCCCGATTGTGCCATCGGGATGTCGGCCTTTGGTGGCACGACAGCATAGAGTCCGGGGTTTGCCGCTTCCAGTTCAGCGCGTCGCGATTCGAGAAACTGTAATAAATCAAGTCGAAATTCATCCAGTGAGAAGTCAGATAGCGTTACGTTGTCCTTGAAATCCTCAAGATCAAGAATCTCATTCTTGAGACGCTTTAACTGCTGATTCCGAAATAGCAGGTCTTTAGAAATGAGTTCTTTAAGTTGCTCGTCTTCTAACAAATTGTCGGTCTGGGTTGCTGATAAATCAACAAGAGCCATACGTGCTTCGACACGATGCTTGACATTGATGTATTGATCTAAATCCGCCACTGGCCAGAAGTTAATTAAGTGGACAGCCGCGTTACGAGAACCAATACGATCAATGCGACCGAAACGCTGAATAATACGAACGGGGTTCCAGTGGATATCGTAATTGATTAGAAGGTCACAGTCCTGCAGATTCTGCCCTTCGGAAATACAGTCGGTGGCGATGAGAACGTCAATCTCCTCGTCTTGTTGAAAAAGTTCTTGCTCTTTACGGTTCTTTGAGATTGGGCTGAAATTCGTGAGGATCTTGTCGTAGTCGGTATTGCCCAATGTCGTCTTGTTACCTCCATCTCCACAGATTAGAGCCACATGGGAGCCCTGATTTTGAACACCATCCCGCAGGTTCTCGTAGAGGTATCGGGCGGTGTCAGCAAAAGCTGTAAAGATTAAGGCTTTCCGGTTGCTTCGCCCGTCCTTGGTAGTAGTCGGGCTTGCAAGCTTGGCCGAAATCTTTTCGTTAAGTTTGGCAAGTTTTGCATCCCTTTCGGGCGTGATAACTTCGGTTTCGTTCAAAAGGCTTTGGAGTCGTTCGCGGTCATGACTCACGTCCCGGCGCCATTTGGGAATGTCGATGTGGCCTAGATGAAACTTCCTTTTCCCGCCAATCGTAAAATCTTTGTCCTCAGATTCGGGGTCATCAAGTACATCCAGAGTCATCAAGCCATAGTCAATCTCCGGGTTCATTTGCTGATGCTGCTCAAATGCAAGAAAGCTTTTTTCCAAGCCGTCAATTTTATCAATTGTTCTCTCAAGGGTAAGGCGAAATGAATCTACCGAACTTTCCAGGCGCTTGAGGAAGTTAACCTTCATCATGCTAATAAGAATCTTTTCCCGACCTTCCTGTGTGAAACCACCGTAAATCTCATCCAGATAGGTTTTCTTTATATTGTCGGCAAGGTCTGTACGCAAGTACATGGTTGGATTGTAAAGTGCCAATCTTAGCTCGCTTATTTCTGCGTCGAGCTTCTCAAATGACAAGTAATCTTCTTCCAAATCAATTGGTGGATGGATTGAACTCGGCGGCGGGCGGTTGGGGAAACCGCCGAGTTGCTCCATTTCTTCTTGATAGTATTGTTGTATCTGCTTACGGGAACGGGCAATGCTCAAGCCGTCGAGCATTTTGAAGAAGTCTCCGCCGATGGCTTTCAATAGGTCACGGCTGTGCTGTTGCTTTGGGGGAAGTTTGGACCAGACTGTGAACTGTGCCTGAGCTTTGCGAGTAGTTTCTTTGACTGATTGAATCTCCAGGCTTTCAGCAAAGGCTGCATCTGCGGCGGAGTCACAGGTGACATCGCCGCCAGCAATGAAGGAAATCTGATTGCGAAGGTCGGAAAGTTCGTTGTTGACAGGTGTTGCCGAGAGTAGCAGGACTTTGGTTTTTATCCCTTTTTTGATGATGTCATTAATCAACCTTTCATACCGGGTTTGTTTTGGCGCTTCTCCCGGAATCTGCTTGGCTTTGGTGTTATTTCTGAAGTTGTGGGATTCGTCTATGACCAGGAGATCATAGTTCCCCCAATTCAGGGTTTCGAGATCAATGTCACCTGCTTCGCCCTTTTCTCTGGAAAGGTCGGTATGCGAGAGGACATCGTACCTGAACCGGTCGTCGTTAAACGGGTTCATGGAACTGTTGCTACGATAAATTGTCCAGTTGCGGCGCAGTTTTTTAGGGCAAAGCACTAATACACGCTCATTTTTGAGTTCAAAGTACTTGATGACTGCTAGTGCTGTGAATGTCTTTCCAAGGCCGACGCTATCTGCCAAGATGTAGCCGTTTAATTCTCTAATTTTATTGATTGCTGCCTTCGCCCCATCCTTTTGGAAAGCGTAGAGCGTCCGCCATATTTTGGTATCGGGCAACGCGATTTTATTCAGGTCGGTTTCAGTGTCCCTTTCACCATCAATGAAGGCTCTGAAAATATGGAACAGTGTAAGGTAGTAGATAAACTCCGGCGTTTGATTTGAGTAAAGGCGGGCTAATTCACGGAGAACAACTTCTGTTACATCTTCGGTCAGTTCGTCTTTTGACCACCATTCATTGAACCATGCGAGCAAGTCCTCACGGTCTCGATCACTATCAACGACAAGATTGAGTTCGACGTTATTTCCGTTCTCACGGAAGCCCAAGCCCGGGATGGTGAAATTGGAGCTGCCTAACAAGGCACGGGCGACTTCACCATTTTTAATATGATACATTTTGCCGTGTAAGAAAGCCGTTTGTTTTACCGAACGAATCTGAACCTTTTGTTCAATCCAGTCGGCGCAGTCTTTGGCAAGTTTCCGTTGGAAGAGTTGGTTCCCAAGCTCCAGTCCTTGCTCGGTCAGCATGAACTCTCTAGATGTATTCAGGTCTTGATTTATGTTGCTTAGAAACTTCGGCTCTCCAAATAGAAAACGAAGGTTATTAATCTGATTCAATTTGTCTTTCAGGGCACCATACGCTTGGATTGTGAAATAGGCAGACACGATTGAAAGTTCTGTATCTGACGAGAGATATTCTGCGACGAATTTTCCAGCTTTGCCTCTGGAGTAGTTATCGAGGATGCCTAAGAGTTGCGAGGGCGTTTGGCTCATAGTCGGGGAGTAAGTTTCCTGAATTACTATAACGCTACCGGATATCCGAGACAGCACCGTGCCGCTCTTGGTACTCCCGCAAGCCGCTAATAAAGCCGGAGTAATCCGCATCTCCCGCCACCATCTCCGCCAGTTGGCTCACATTGGCAACGCTAATCACCGGCACCTTGAATTGCTGCTTCATCTCCTGCACCGATGAAGTTTCCCCCTCGCCTTTTTCCTGCCGGTCAAACGAGATAACAAGGCCGACCGGTTGCGCGCCAATCTCCTTAATCAGCGGAATCACTTCGCGCGCGGTAGCCCCCGAACTGATGACATCATCCACAATCAAAACCCGGCCTTGCAGCGGCGCGCCGACGAACCATCCGCCTTCTCCGTGGCTTTTCACTTCCTTGCGGTTGAATGAGAAAGGCTTGTTGATGCCGAACTCCCGGAGCAGGCAAATCGCGGTTGTGCAGACCAGGGGAATGCCTTTGTAGGCGGGGCCGAACAGAACGTCAAACTCGATTTCCGCATCCACAATCGCCTGCGCGTAGAAGTGTCCCAGTTGCCACAGTGCCTCACTGTCGTTAAAGACGCCAGCATTGAAAAAGTAGGGGCTGATCCTGCCGGACTTCAGTTCAAACGAACCAAACTTCAGCGCCTCGCGCTCAAGTGCAAACTGGATGAATTGTTCGGCGTTCGTTTTTGTCGGGCTTGATAGTTCAACCTCGTTGCCGTCCTCGTCCACGGCCACAAAACCGGGGTCGTCGGTCAGACGCCGCATTGCCCAGTAGCGTTGCCGCTCCCACTCCGTCAATTCTTCGCCAGCCTCAAACCGCCGGGCAATATCCTGATAATCTACTTTCGGTCTGTTTTTTTTAGCCATAAGAGAATCTTCCTGTTATTTTGGTTTTGCCAGTGCAATGAATAATCCAGCAGTCGAAACAGGTCAGAATTATGAGATTATTTCCTCAATATCTAACTCCCAGAATTCAAGATCTGGCTTCTTTTTTTTTGAAATACGTCGAAATGTGGATCCACGAAGCAACACAACTTCCTTTTCGTCTTTGTATTTATGCTGAAACGGGGCTAGATACCTAGCAGTCTTCGGCTGTACTTTCAGCAGTACCGCTAAATTTCGCTCTTCATCATTAGGTTCGGTAAAGGTGAACCCACGACCGATACTTTCCTCCATGCTTGCGCTCCCATGACACGGTAGCTTAAAAGTAGCAGGGCCTTCAATAAGCTCTTTCAAATACTTTATTTTGTCGGGTCTCCAGTTGCCTGCAGAGAGACCTCTATATACTATCTTCTGGCAGATAACAGCTTTAGTGAGTGCTGTTCCTAAATCCTGTTCATATTGTGCAACATCAGCGCTACCACGTCTTGTTATCTGATGACAACAGATGGACTCGTGAAATGCCCCAAGCCAGCATTGGATTGCTTTTCTTTCATTTTTAGTCAGGCTTTTCTCAAATTCTTTGAACTTGTTATCTAGGCACATCAATCGACTACCTCCGAATTAGATGTTATCTGAGTTTTTGTTTGTTTTTTGCCCACCGTGCACGCCTGCTGTTACTAGAGCTTGAAGTAAATCGTTAACTGCTTCTTTGAGCTCGTGATGGCTTTTTTTAATATCTTTTGCGTAATCTATAAGCTGTTTCTCGTGTTGGGCGACCATGCTTTGATGGTCTAAATTTTGCTTGCGTAAATATTCGCCCTGCCAATGTTCCAATTGGCGAACTAAGGCATTGTTCATCCGAAATGAGTCAATAAATCCTTTCCCTAAAGTATAGGTTTTAACAATCTTCTTTCTAATATTATTATCAGGTATACGGCCGATTAAAGTTGCATTTCCGTTATAAACAGTGAAGTAATCTTCTGTTATTGGATAGTAGATTAGCAGGGGTGCCGTTTCATTTAAATTTTCCACCTCCAACCCCATTGTCTCTTGGTATCTTCCATAGACAGTTTCCATTTCATCATGAATGGCTTGTAGCAGTCCTTGAATTTTTTTCGTTTCAATCTCCTGAGATAATGCTTGCTGATGTTTATGCGCTTTATCTGCTGCCTTGGAAGTAAAGTAGCCTCCTACCATTGCACCGAGCAAGGCGAACACACCGTTCAATAAATAATGAATTGATTCCATATTACAATTCTACTTTCCACCTGAATTTTCACAAGAGAAAGCCTTTCATTCCCCCCGCGGCAGTTGCAGGGAGAAGTCCACGGCGTGGAGGTGTTTGGTCAGGGCGCCGACCGAGATGCGGTCCACGCCGCAGGCGGCGATGCTTGCGATGTTGTCCAGCGTGACGTTGCCGGAGACTTCGATTTCGGCGCCGCCGTTGATCAGCTCGACCGCGCTGCGGATGTCGGCGTGCGCGAAGTTGTCGAGCAGGATGATGTCGGCGCCCGCCTGCAACGCCTCGCGTGCCTCGTCCGTTGTCTCAACCTCGACCTCGACCCGCCCGCCCGCGGCCCGCGCTCGCCGGACGGCCTCGCCGATGGAGCCGCAGGCGCGGATGTGGTTTTCCTTGATCAGGATGTCGCCCGCCAGGTCAAGGCGGTGGTTCTGCCCGCCGCCGCACACGACCGCGTATTTCTGTGCAAGCCGCAGGCCCGGCAGCGTCTTGCGCGTGTCGAGCACGACCGCTTTCGCGCCGGCGGCGCGCGCGACGTATTCGGCGGTAACCGTGGCGGTGCCGGACAGCGTTTGCAGCAGGTTCAGCGCGCAGCGTTCGCCGCTGACGATGGCGCGCAGCGCTCCGCTGACGGTGCACACTTCGTCGCCGGGCGCGATGCGCTCGCCGTCTTTTTTGCGCCACGCAACGGCGAGACCCGGGTCCACCCGGCGGAAGACTTCATCCACCCAGAAGCGGCCCGCGAGCACGGCGTTGTCGCGGCTGATGACGAACGCGCGGCCGTCGGCGTCCACGTCGAGCAGCGCGGCGCTGGGGTCGCCGCCGCCGAGGTCTTCGGCGATGGCCGCGCGCGCGTTGTCTTCGACGGCGCGGCGCAGCGGTTCGGGGCAGTGGTTGGCGCGCAGTTCCACGATTTACCGGACCCGGCCAGCCGCTTGTTTGCGGGCCTCGGCCAGCCGTTGCGGTGTGCCGATGTCGGCCCACAGGCCATGGTGGTGCTCGCCGCTGATGCGGTTTTGCGCGATGCCTTCCGCCAATACGGGGGCGAGCGGCGCGTGTTCGGCGGTGCGCCCGTCAAAGAGTGCGGGCCGGTAGTAACCCATGCCGCTGAAGGTCAGCGGCACGCCGCGTTTGCGCGACAATCGCCCGCCGTTCAGCAGAAAGTCTCCGTGCGGGCGGTGCGGCGGATTGTCCACCAGCACCAGATGCGCCTGGTCGCCGCCGAGATCGGGACGCCGCACCGCGTAGTCGGTAAAAACATCGGCGTTGACGACGAAGAAGACATCGTCGTTGTCGTCCGCCAGGTGCGGCAGCGCCTTGATGATGCCGCCGCCGGTTTCCAGCACGCCGCCGCTTTCATCCGAATAGTGAATGTGCAGACCGTAACGCCCGCCGTCGCCGAGGTGCGAGCGGATGGCCCCGGCCCGATGCGCGACGTTGATGACGACCTCGACGACATCCGCCTCGCGCAGGCGCGCAAGGTGGTGCTCAATCAGCGCCCTGCCGCCGACTTCGAGCAGCGCCTTCGGTGTGCGGTCGGTCAGCGGTCGCATGCGTTCGCCGCGCCCGGCGGCCAGGATCATCGCCTTCACGGCTGTGCGCGCGGTGCCGGCAGCTCCGCGATCAGGCGGCGCAGGCCGTCGAGTTCCGGGTAACGCCCGATGCATTCGGCCACGTAGTCGAGTATGCGCGGAATGTCTTTCAGATAGCCGCTCTTGCCGTCGCGGTGTCGCAGGCGGGCGAAGATGCCGATGGCTTTCAGGTGCCGCTGTATGCCCATCCAGTCGAACCAGCGCATGAAGGTGTCGGCGCCGACGTCAACCGGGCTGCGCTTGAGATAATAGTCTGCCCATTCGCGCCGCCGCGCTTCGGGCCAGACGATGTAGCAGTCTTTCAGCAGCGAGACGAGGTCGTAGGTGACCGGGCCGACGACCGCGTCCTGATAGTCGAGCACGCCGACGCCGCCGCCCGCGCCGCCATTGAGAACCATCAGGTTGCGCGAGTGGTAGTCGCGGTGCACAAAGACCCGCGGCTGTGCCAGCGCCGCATCCGCCAGACGTTCAAACTCGCGCCCGAACACGGCGTGTTGGCTCTCGGTCAGGCCGCATTGCAGGTGGGTGTCGCAATACCAGTCGGTGAACAGACACATTTCCTGCACCAGCAGCGCGTGGCTGTAGTCGGGCAGGCCGCGAGTGTCGGCTTGTTGCAGTTTGACCAGTTCGTCAATCGCCCGGCGGTAGAGTGCATCGGCGTTGTCCGGCGACAGCGCCTGCAGGTACGTGGTGTCGCCGAGGTCGTCCAGCAGCAGCCACCCGTTTTCGACGTCGGCGGCGTGTATGTGCGGCGCCCGGATGCCGGCGTCCTCGAGTTTGTGCGTGACCCGCGTGAAGTCGCGGATGTCTTCCTTGTCCGGCGGCACGTCCGCCGCCATCAGGCCGCGGTCTTGCAGCGTGACCCTGAAGTAGCGCCGGAAACTTGCGTCGCCCGTCAGCGCGGTCATCGTGAAATCGCCGCCGAGTGTTTGTTGCAGCCAGCCGCGCAGTAGTGCGTGTCGCTCGTCCATACGCCCAACGGTCTCCCGCCGGTGGGTATGATAAATTGATTTGCGTGGTTGTGCACAACATGGGCGAAATGAACGAATTGAAGAAAGGCGAGCCGAGAATCTCCAGGCGGCAGGCGGGCACTTTGTGCGGCTTGTTCGCCGAGCGCGTGCGGTTGTCCGGCGCCGCCGCCGCCTACCACCAGTTCGACGCGGGCCGGCAGGTCTGGCGTTGTTATACGTGGCGCGACATGGCGGCGCTGGCGGCGCGCCATCGCCGCGCGCTGGAACGCGAGGAGCTGCAGCCGGGCGAGCGCGTCGCGGTCATGCTGCCCAACGGCGTGGACTGGGTCGCGTTTGACCAGGCGCTGCTCGCGATGCGATTGATCAGCGTGCCCGCCTTCAGTCACGACAGCGCCGACAACGTCGGCTACCTTATCGCGAATTCCGGCGCCAAGGTGTTGGTGGTGGATCCCGTGCGTCTGGAGAGACTGCAATCCAGGCCGGAAATTCTGGCGCCGCTGCAGCGCATCCTCGTCGTCGGCGAGCTGCGGAAGTCGGCGCCGCGCAACGCGCTGGCGCTGGCCGGCGCCGCCGATTTCGCGGCGGACACCGCCGGGGATGCCGCCATCGGTTTCGCGGACGGCGACTTGCCCGCGCCGGACGACGTCGCGACCATCGTCTATACGTCGGGCACGACCGGGCCGGCCAAGGGCGTCGTGCTGACGCACGACAACCTGCTCGCCAACGTCGCCGCCACCAGCGATTTCGTCCATTACATCGGCTCGGACAATCTGTTTCTTTCGTTTCTGCCGCTGTCGCACACGTTCGAGAGAACCATCGGTTATTACCTCAGCATGATGATCGGCGCGCAAGTCGCGTATGCGCGTTCCATCCAGCAGCTGAAGGAGGATTTGCTGGCGCTCCGGCCCACCGTGCTGGTTTCGGTGCCGAGGATATACGAGCAGGTGTACAGCCGCCTGCAGGCCGCGCTGGAAGAACGTCCGGCGCCGCTGCGCCGGTTGTTCGACGTCGCCGTCGCCGTCGGCTGGGGGCGTCTCGGCTCTGCTCCGGCGGCGTGGTTGTGGCGTTTGTTGTGGCCGCTCTTCGATGTCCTCGTCGCGCGCAGTTTCAGGCGCAATCTCGGCGGGCGGCTGCGTTACGCGCTGAGCGGCGGCGCCGCGCTGCCGCCTGAAATCGGACGCACGTTGACCGCGCTCGGCGTGCCGGTTTACCAGGGCTACGGCCTGACCGAGACCGGCCCGGTGGTTTCGGTCAACCGGCCCGGCGGCCCCGCCGACAGCATCGGTTTGCCGATTGACGGCGTTGAAGTCCGCATCGGCGACAACAACGAGTTGCTGACGCGCAGCCGCTACATCATGCGCGAGTACTGGGACGACCCGGAAGCGACGGCGCGGGCGCTGCACGACGACGGCTGGATGCACACCGGCGACCAGGCGCGCATGGATGCGCGCGGGCGGCTCTACATTACCGGCAGGCTCAAGGAGATCATCGTCATGGCGAACGGCGAGAAGGTGCCGCCGGCGGACATGGAGCACGTGCTGCTGTCCGACGCCTGGTTCACGCAGGCGATGGTGCACGGCGAGGCCCGGCCTTTTCTAATCGCGCTGCTGGTGCTGACGGAGGAGGTCATGGAGCGTTATCCGGCGGACAGCGCGGAACTGGAGGCCGAGGCATTGAAGCGCGTGCGCGCGCGCCTGTCGAGTTCGGCGTCTTACGCGCGCGTGCGCCGCGTGGTTTTGCTGCGCGAGCCGTGGACGATGGACAACGGCCTGCTGACGCCGACGTTGAAACTCAAACGCCACCGCATCGCCGAACACTTCGCCCGCGAGATTGAGAACGCCTACACCGGCTATTGACGCCGCATAGGAAACGGCGGACGCAACCCCGTGTTCACTAAAACTGCGGCGTCATCTTGTTGCGAATCACTTCTGGATCGGAATGGCAAAACTGGCCGGGTATTTGCGCAGAAAAATAAGCCGGAATCTATCATGTCGGTTATTCTTTCCCTGGTTCCTTGAATCTATCTTCAAAGCCGCATTTTTTCTTGACGGACGCGGTTCTTAATGCCGTGAACTCACCCTTTAATTGGGAGTATTCTGATGCTTCCGGCCCATCACCGCCCTCTACAGTGAAAAGTATCGGCCAGAGAATAACCCCCCCGAAAATCTGCCAACTGTCCGTATTGCTTTCTCTTCGTAATCGAGTGTAGAGTTCAGTTGTCTTCTTGCCAACATAGTCTATTTCTGCCGCTAATTGTTGGCAGTTATAGCCTTCATATTTTATGGGGCTGACATAAGTGGCACCCATCTTGTCTGGGTGAGATGCACAACCAAATAGAGTAGATAGAGTGAACATGATAATCGTCTTGGCTACCACTTTCATTGCAGATACCTCCTGTGTTTGTCTCAGTCCGGCAAGGAAGCCGGGCTTTGCGACAAAGTGCAGAAACGCGATGTTCCGCTTATTTCCGGTAAAGGTGTTGTATTAGGCAGAAAACCCGACAATGGGGTTCAGCGCTTTGTCGCGCGGGTATAAATGTACATTACCATGTCCGCCGTTGTCAAAATAATGTTGCGGTAAATAACAACTGCTTTAACCGGGGGCGGCGATGTGCAGCGTGCGCACGGACATTCTCTGGCGTACGCGGCCATCGTCGAGTTTCTCGATTCGCAGCGGCAGATAGCGGTGTTCGGGGCTGAGCCACAGCACGCGGTCTGTCTTGCCGCGCCGGATTCTTTCAATGCGCACGGTGTCGAAATGTCCGAGCGCGGTCTCGATGGTCTCGGTTCCGGCGCCGACGAAACGCCGTGTCTTGATTTTGCCGTTGGAGAGCAGGCGGTAGGTCCGGTCGAACGGCTCCGCGCCGCCGGCGCCGGCGTCTTCCACCAGTTGCAGTTGCAGCGTGTTTTCATCCACGGTGCCGTCTTCAAACGGCAGTTCGTAGGTCTCGCCTTCTTTCTCGACCGCCGCGCGCCGCCGCTTCCAGTCGAACAGCACGTGCTGCCTTCTTCCGGGGCGGTTGGCGATGCGGTATTCGTACTCCAGCGGGCGCAGGCGTCCGCCGACGCGGGCGATGCGGGAGTGGGTTGCGAGCGGCGGGCTCAGCAGGCTGGCAAAGATGCCTTGCGGCGTGGTCGCGTTGCGGTAGAGAATCGCGCCGCGTCCCGAGGAGCTTTCTCTGGAAACCGAGATGGCGATGTTGGCGACTATCCTGTTCGGCAGGCCGACGGCGTACTGCGCCTCGAAGCCTGTGTCGGCCAGGCCGCCGGCGTGTGCGGCGGCGGCGTACAGCGTCATGCCGAGCAACGGCAATTTCCACTTCATCGGCGGCGTCCTTATTCTTTTTCTTGTTGCGCCGGTTGCGCGCCGGTGTCGCCGGTCGGGTAGGCGCGCCACGCGGGGCGGCGGCACAGGCCCTGATGGTCGCAGTGTTTGCAGGCTTTTTTCTCGTCGCCCCACGCCGTCAGCGGCGCGCCGTCCATGAAGTCGCGGCGCATCTGAAGCAGCCGCCAGTGCGCTTCGTCGCGGCATTCGTCGAGCGCGTCGCCGCCGACTTCGAGCACCTTGTGTTCGCCCAGCCCCAGATAAAGAACGGCGTGCGCGTCCTCGGCAAGCAGCGCGTAACTCGACAGTTGCACGTCTTCCCCCTGCGTGATGTCTTTGTGGCTCGGCAGTCTTCCGCCTTTGTAGTCCACCACCTGCTGCCCCGACGATGCGGTGGCCACCAGGTCGAGCCGCCCGATGAGGGTCCATTCGTCGTCCAGCGTTTCTTCATATTTGCGCTCGGCTTCGAGCGACAGGGCCGGTTCGCGTCCGAAGCGCCCGACCATCCAGCGGACGTAGTATTCGACGGCGCCCAGCGCCTCGGCGCGCAAGTGGCGGTTGGCGTGGTTGGCGGCGGCGGCTTGCGAGAACTCGGCGTTCACGATTTCGCGCGCCAGTTGCAGCGCGTCTTCAAGGTGCGCGCTGGTCCATGGTTTGGTCATCGGCCCGGGCAGGCCGGAGAGGTCCTCGTTCAGCGCCTGCAAACAGCGGTGCAGGTGCGTGCCGTATTCCGCAGGCCCCCAGTAGTCGCCGCTGTCGCGCCGCTTTCTGATGCGCAGGCCGTAACGCACGAAGAAACGGTACGGGCAGTCCATCAGCGTTTTGTGCGCCGCCGCGCTGAATTTTTCAGGCCACGCTTCGCGCGGCGCCGCCGGCGCCGGCCTGGTTTGCAGTTGCACCGTCCGGCCACAGGCGGGTGTTTCGGGTTGGCGCGGATGACGTCGCGCGCGCCGCGCCAGTTGCCGGTCGTCCAGGTCGTCGCCGTAGGCCAGGCGGTGAAACTCCGTGATCGCGCTCAGCCACGGCGACGGTTCGAGTGTCCGGTTGCCGGCATTTTGCTGGCAACTCAGCAGGACGGTGTCGGTGCTTTCGAGCAGCCGCCGGAACAGGTGAAACTGAAACGCCTCGCGCTGCTCGCGGGTTTCGAGGCCGAGTTCGCGGCGGATTTTCTCGTCAACGAGTCCCGGTTGCGGCGGCGCCGGCAGATGGCGCTTGTCGAGCGAGACGACGGCCAGCGCGTCGAAGCGCGCCAGCCGGCTTTGGCGCAGGTTCATCAGCGCGATGCCGTTGTCCGGCGCCGGCGGGACGAAATTGGCGCTCTCGAGGTTGTGCGAAAGCCAGTTGCGCCATGCGCGGAAGGTTCCGCGCGTCTGCTGCGCCGCCGCGGCCTGGTGGGTTTCCTCCAGTTCTTTCAACATTCTTTCGCCGGCGGAATCGGCCCTGAATTTCTGCTCCATGCCGAGCGAGTCCATGGCCGCGCGCAGGTGTTCGTAGTACTCGGTGAAGGCGCGGCGCTCGCCGCTTGCGGCGAGTCGGCGCAGGCCGTCGGCGATGTCGGCGATGTGTTGCGCGAGTATCGTTGCGTCGTCTTCAGGGCCGGGCATGGCGCGCAGCCGGTCGAGCCAGTCGCGCGTTGTTTGCGGCGGACAGTCCGATTGCGATTGTTGCTCCTCAATGCGCCACGCCGCCGCCAGCGCGTGTTGGCGCGTGGTGGAATGATCGCACCACGGCGAGCGCATCAGCGCCAGCACCTCGCGCGCCGCACATTCGGCGTCCGCCGCCAGCAGCAGGTTCTGCAATGCGCCGGCGCTGCTGGTCGTGGACAATTCCCATCCGGAGGTGTCGTAGAGAGAGAGCCGCTGGCGCTCGAACACCGCGCGCAGCCGGCGCGTCAGCCGCCGGTCGAGGCTGACGATGCCGACGGTTTTGTCCTCGGCGAGCCATTGCCGCACCGCCAGATAAACGCCCCAGGCATGTTCCTCCAGCGTGCGTGGCCGGAAAATCCGCAGACGTTGCACGAGCGGGCTGGTCGCAAAGCGCTGCGATGTGTTGCGCGCGCGCTCGGCCAGCGGCGTGTTTTCGGCGGAGAAGATCTGGTCGAGCATGTCCGAGCGGTCGGTGTTGGCATCGGTGTTGTCCATCGCCGCCGGTGTTTCGCCCGTGACGTCTTTGAGCATGGCGGCGGCGGGGTCGGGGTAGCGCGGTTTGGTCGTCCGCCCATCCGTCGCCGCGTCGGCGTTGGTCAGTATCGTCAGGCGGCCTTGGTCGTGGAGTTTGCGCGCCCACACGGTCTGGCAGGGCGTCAGCAAATCGCTGCCGCACAGATAGGCGTGTTCGCCGTCGCCGAGCAGGCCGCCGCGCAGGAGTTCGCCGCGATAAGCGGCGCCGGCGTCCATGAAGCGTTCGGGCGCATCGTCGCCGCTGTCGAAAAGCCCGCGCCAGCCGCGCCACAATGTCAGCAGCATTTCGGTCTCGTCGCTCCAGACCTGGTGGTCGAGGCGCGCAAGGTGGCGTTCGAGGAGTTCGCCGCCGGCGTCGTGCGCCTCGTCGAGTTCGCTGACCTCGTCGAAAAAGCGCAACAGTTCGCTCGCCAGTTGCCACACGCTGCCCGACGGAAACAGGCCGGGGTGTTGTTCCAGGGCGTCGGCCAGCAGCAGTTTGAGTTCGTGCGCCGTCGGCATCCTCGGCCCGGGCGGGCGCCGTTGCATGAACAGCCGCCACGGTGTCGAGATTTGCGGCGCAATCAGCGCCTCGACGCCGCGTTTGCGCGCGCCTTCGAGAAGCCGGTTTCGCAATTCGACGAATTGCGGCTTGATGTGGTGCAGCGCTTCGGGCAGCAGGATGACGGCGCGGCCCAGATCGGGCAAATCGTTTTCGAAATCGGCGAGGACGGCTTCAGCGCACGCCGCCGTCACGTCGCAGCGGCAGGGGACAACGAGAAAGGGCAAAGCGGGTCAGCGATCGAGCAGTTTCAGCTTGTCCGGTTTGCCGCGCCACTCGTCCGCATCGTGAGGCGGCTCTTTCTTGACCGTGATGACCGGCCATTCCTGCGCCAGTTCGGCGTTGAGTTGAAGCAGGTGGTGCTGGTCTTCCTCGATGGCGTCTTCCGGAACAATCGCCTCGATCGGACACTCGGGTTCGCACAGCGAGCAGTCTATGCACTCTTCCGGGTCAATGACCAGGAAGTTGGGGCCTTCGTGGAAGCAGTCCACCGGACAGACTTCAACGCAGTCGGTGTATTTGCATCGGATGCAGTTTTCAGTTACTACAAAAGTCATCGTGGTTCCTGTTTTCCGGCGCCGTCGCCGGACGGCATCTATTGTAGTGGCAATGGCCGCGGCTGTGGTAGATTAACCGGATGCGGCGGACAAATCCACATCCCGTGAAACCGGAAACCGGTGCGCGCGGGCGGCGGGTGTGAACGTGCGCCGGGGGCGTCTTTTTGTCGTCTCCGCGCCTTCGGGCGCCGGCAAGACCAGCCTGCTCAGGCGGTTGCTGGACGGCGACGGGCGCCTCAAGTTGTCGGTTTCCCACACGACGCGGCCGGGCCGGGCCGGCGAGGCCGACGGGCGCGATTACCATTTCGTGGACGCGGAGACTTTCTCGCGGATGGCGCAAGCCGGCGATTTTCTCGAACACGCCAGAGTTTATGATTACCACTACGGCACTTCCCGGCGGTTTGTCGAACTCGAACTCGAACGCGGGTATGATATTGTACTGGAGATAGACTGGCAGGGCGCGAGGCAGGTCATGCGCAGTTTGTGCGAAGGAGTCTCGGTTTTTATCCTGCCACCGTCGGAGGATGCCTTGCGCGAACGACTGACCAATCGCAATCTGGATTCCCGGCAGGTCATTGAACGGCGCATGGAGGAGGCGATGAAGGAGATGGGGCACTTTAAAGAATTTGATTACATCGTCGTCAACGACGATTTTGACCGCGCCTGCGACGATTTGCGGCGGATTTTTGCCGGGCAGGCGCCGGACGCCGAGGCGCAGGCGCGGCTCGGGCACACCCTGCAATCCCTGGGGCTTGGAGCGCGCGGCCAGTGACGCTGCCCGGCAAAGACGAGGTCATCCGGGTCACGGAGACCGCCGCCGCGCAGATCAGGAAATCGGCGGAGCAAAGCGGCATGCGGGACTGGCCGTTGCGCATCGCCGTGAGCCGCGACGGAGACGACGGCTTCCACTACAAGATGGGCTTTGACACCTCCGTTTACGAGGACGACCTTTCTTTCCGGAGCGGCGATGTCTCTCTGGTTGTCTCGAGCGGCATGTTGAGCCTGCTGAAGGACATGACGCTGGATTATGTGGAACTCGAAGCGGGGCAATTTCATTTTATTTTCATCAATCCGAACGAGCCGGACCGGGTTCTTCCGAAGGAAGTGCAATAGGCGCCGCCCGCCGCCGGAGTTGCCTGGATGAAGACCATGACGAGTGTTTTGCAGGAATCGGGCGCGCGGTTTGCGCGCAAGTCGCGCGCGCGCGCCTTCGGGCGGCCGGTTTTCGGCGCTCGCTCGTACCGCCGCATCCTCGCCGCTTTTGCGGCGCTGGTCGCGGCGTTGGCCGCGTTGCTGGCGGCGCAATGGAATCCCGGCGGTTACTTTCCCGCCGCCGCGGCTGCGCTGCTGTGGCTGCCGGTCGCCGTCTGTCTGGCGGCGACGGCCTGGTATCTGCGGCTGGACCTGGTCCAGCCGTCGCGTCATCTGCACACATGGCTGCAGCGGGTGCACGCCGGCGATCTGGCGGCGCGGCTGCCGAATCTGGGCGACAGCAGTTTTGCCGGCTTGTGTGACGATCTCAACACGTTCTGTACGATGCTTGAAACCCAGTCGCGCGGCGCCGAGAGCCAGCTGCAAAGACACGCCGGGCACCTGACCGAGAAAACGCGCTCGCTGGCGCTGCTCTACCGCTTCGCCGCCAGCCTCAACATGGCGCACAATCTGGACGAATTGCTTGAGCAGGTGCTGACGGGGCTGGAGGATATTTACGGCATCGGCGCCGTCGCCGTCCGTCTGCGCCTCGAGAACGGCGGCATGCAATTGCTGGCGAGTTCCGGCCTGCCGCCGGACAGTCCGCAGTTGAGCAAGTGCCTGGACGGCGACAGCGAATGGCTGCAAACGTCGGAGGCCGACCGCCGGCTGGCGGTGCCGATGAAATATCACGGCGAGACGCTCGGCGTGTGCATACTCAACCTCGACCCGGAAATTTTCGCCAACCGTTCGCAATTGAAGGAACTCTTCGCCAGTCTCAGCCGCCACCTGGGCATGGCCATCGAGAAGATGCGTCTCGACCGGGAGCGGCAGCGCCTGTCCATCGTCGAGGAGCGCACCTACCTTGCCCACGAACTGCACGATTCACTGGCGCAGACGATTGCCGGTCTGCGTTTTCAGACCGGGGCGCTGGTCCAGACGCTGGGCGGCGGCGGCGGCAATGTCCGGCAGGTGCTGGAGCAGATGGAGAATTCGATTGACGAGGCCAACCTCCAGGTGCGCGAATTGGTGCGCCATTTTCGCGCGCCGGTGGAGAAGGGCAGCCTGCTTCAGTCGGTGCGCGGGGTCGTCGAGCACTTTCGCCGCGACAATCCCGGCATCGAGGTGTTCTTCCAGGAAGAGTGGCCGGGCGTCGTGCTGCCGGATCCGTATGAACTGAATATTCTGAGAATCGTGCAGGAGGCGCTGATCAACGCGCACAAGCACAGCCGCGCCGATTTCGTGCGCATCCTGATGAGAGGGCGCGACGGGCGTTACCGCGTGCTGATCGAGGACAACGGTGTCGGCGTCGCCGACGCCGGGCCGTCGGAAGAACGGATCGGCGACGGGCATTTCGGCCTGGATGTCATGCGCGACCGGGCGCGGCGCATCGGCGGCGAACTGGACGTTGACAGCGCACCGGGGGAAGGCGTGCGCGTCGCGATGACTTTCAATTATCCGGGAGGCGCCGGGTAATGCCCGATTTGTCCGTTGTCATCATAGACGACCACAAACTGTTCAGGGACGGCCTCGAAGCGTTGCTGACCAGGCGCGGCATCCAGGTGGCGGCGTCGCTGGGCGAAGGCCTGCGCGGTGTCGAACTGGCGCAGAAGGCGCAGCCCGATGTGGTGCTGCTGGACGTGCGCATGCCCGACGTGGACGGCATTGAAATACTGGAGATGCTGAAAGAGCAGGGGTTCGCCAACTCCGTTGTCATGCTGACCACCAGCGAAGACTGCGCCGATCTGGCCGGCGCGATGATACGCGGCGCCAAAGGTTATCTGATGAAGGACATCGCGCCCGACGACCTGGTGGCCGCTTTGCACAGCGTGGTGGAAGGTGAGACCGTCATTGCGCCGTCGTTGCGGGAGGAATACGAGAAACTCGATCTGAGCAAACCGCCGCCGTCGCGCTGCGGCAAACTGGTCGGCAAACTGACTCCGCGCGAGCGCGAGGTGCTGGCGCTGCTGGTCGAGGGACAGAGCAACAAGATGATCGCCAAAGTCCTTAAAATTTCCGATGGCACCGTCAAACTGCACGTCAACACCATTCTCAGGAAATTCGGCGTGCACTCGCGTGTCGAAGCCGCGATGATCGAGGTCGAACGCAATATCCACAAAGGGCGCTGAGCCGCTCTCTCCGGCACACCATTCGATGAAACGCCGTGTCAAAATCAACTTCAAGGGGTTCTGGGACTTAAGCCTGGAAGAGAATCCTTTCTACAAACTGCTGTCGAAGCGGTTTGATCTGGAGATTTCCGACGACCCGGATTTTTTGCTTTATACCGACTGCTATCTCGAAAAAAAGAAACACCAGAATTGCGTCCGCATCTTCTACACGGGCGAGAACACAAGGCCTGATTTTTATGATTGTGATTACGCCTTCAGCTTTGATTTGCCGGTGACTGAAAGACACTACCGCCTGCCGCTGTACTGGCTCTATGCCGACTACAACAGGCTGAAAGAGCCGAAAGACCCGGACAGGATTCTGGCGCAGAAAAGCGGATTCTGCAGTTTTTTATATTCCCATGCGACTCCTGAAAGGGAGGACTTTTTCAAACAGATGTTGTCCTACAAGATGATAGATTCCGGCGGCAGGTTCCTTAATACGCTGGGTTATACGGTGCCCGTCGGGAGGGCGTCGGAAGCGGATTTTATACGGCGGTATAAATTCGCCATCGCTTTTGAGAATTCCTCCCACCCGGGTTACACGACGGAAAAGATTGTAAGCGCAATGCTTGCCAATACGGTGCCCATCTACTGGGGCAATCCGCAGGTGGCGCGCGACTTCAACCCCAAATCGTTCATCAACTGCCATGATTACGACAACTTCAGCCAGGTCATCGAGAAGGTCATCGAAATAGACAATGACGACGATTTATACAAGTCCTTCCTTTCACAACCCTGGTTGAACGGCAACCGCGGCCTGGATAGTCTGACGGAAGAAAGCCTGTTGGCCCGGTTTGAGAAGATTTTTTCCGGGCCGGGAATCATACGATACCGGAAATCTCCCCGGTTGCCCGCTCTTCCCTTGTCGGTACGCGTCAACCGGATGATTCACGACAAGCTGATGCCCTACCGGTTTTTCGCCCCCATTATTCTGAGGCTGATCCGGTGGAAGAATCGCTGGTAGCCGCCGCTCACTGGCCGCGTCCGCCGACATAGTGTTTGCGGTGGTGGCTGCGGGTGCCGGCCCGCTGCACGACAACGCCCTTGATGATGCCTGTGCCGGCAATCGCGATGCTTTCATAGCCGGGGTTCAGCGGCTTCAGCACGGGCTGGCCGTTTTCGACGATGAATTGCCTGAAGATGTATTCGCCGCCGGTTTCGGCGATGACGTACGAGCCGTTCTCAAAAGCGCCGCCGGGTTCGATGACGATGATGGAGCCGTCCGGGAATTCGGGCGCCATGCTGTCGCCCAGCACGCGCAGCGCGAAGGGCTCGCTGGCGGCGCAACCGGCGTCGTCGAGGCGTTCAATCTCCTTGTCGCTCACGCGAACAGCACCCATGTCGTGGCGATGTATTTGACGCCTTGCAGCGGTTGCACGCCCCTGTGCTCGTGCGTCCAGAACGGCGGAAACAGCAGCAGTTTTCCCCGTTGCGGCCGGATGCTCACGTTCTGAACGAAAAATTCGGTCTCGCCGCCTTCCTCGATGTCGTTCAAATACCAGATTGCGACCAACTGCCTGTCGCTGAAACTGTGGCTGCCGCCGTCCACGTGCCAGTGGTAGAACTCGCCTTCGCGGGTTCGTTGTATGCCGTAACCCATGTCCCTGAAGCGCCCCTTGAAGTACGGAAACGCCTCGCGGAATTCATGCAGCGCCTGCTCCAGCGAGCGGAACAGGCTTTTGTCCACATCCTGCCAGTGCGGTTTGCCGCTGATGTAGAGGTCGGTCGAGCGCTTGATGGAGGCGTCCTCCTGCCGGGTCTGGCCGATGCGCCCCGGATACTGCTCTTCGGGCGCCTCCTCGAAACGCCGGATGATGTCGTCGCAGACGTCATCCGCCAGCGCCGCGGGTTTTTCGAACAAAAAGGTGTTGGGTTTGACCTCGTGGAGGGTCTTGAGCGGCGCGTGCAGCCTGTTTTCCGCGGCTGGAATCACAACGCCGCCTTTTCGCAGAGCGCTTCAATGCCGGGCGCGGCGTCGGCGCCGTGGCGTTCGAAGACTTCGAGCAGGCGGTTGGCGGTACGTTGCCAGTGCCGACGCGCCGGCGTCACCAGTTTTTCAATGGTCTCCAGGCTGTCGCTGCGCCGCCAGTCCTGATAGGCGTCGGTCAGCGCCGGGAACATCTCCTTGCGCATCGCGCCGAGGTTGGCGACGTGAAAGTGCAGCGACGGAATCCTGCGTTCGCCGACCAGCGTCGGCAATACCGCGATGGAATCGGCAAGGTTGTCCTTGACCGCGCGCGCCATCATCTCGGCCCTGGAGCGCGGCAGCCGCGCGAGCATTTCGTACCATTTTTTGCCGAGCAGCCGGCCGGCCTCGATTTCGCCGATTTCGTGCAGCGTGATGGTCTCGATTTCGTTTTCGGTCATCTGCTCCAGCGCCCGCTCCAGGTCGCCGTCGAAGTCGTAACACGACAGCGCGGTTCCCATCGTGTTGGGCGCGCGGTTCCAGCGCCATTCGTTGAGCCTCTCCCAGATCATTCTCTTGATGGATTCGCGCCGCACGAAAATCGTGTTGCCGAGAGACATCGCCGGTGGCGAGGCCAGGTCTCTCGCGCACTCGTCGGACGACACCAGCACCTCCAGCCCGCGCCGCTTTTTTTTCGACTCCAGCCTGCCCATGAAAAAGTGGGGGGCGCCGCCGATGCCGAAGCCGCCCGAGTAAACGTAACCGCGCGGGTTCATCCAGCGGTTGATCGCGCCGGTCTCGAAGGGGTCGAATTCGCGCCCGTCGGCGCACAGTGGCCGGTAAGGGCGCTGCTCCATGCTTTCCCACCAGGCCTCGCGTTCGCTCAGCCACTCGCCGAGGTCGTCTTTCGGCAGCAGATCGTCAAAGCCGTAGCCCTTCTCCCAGCGGTAGTATTCACGCATCTTGAGCAGATAAACGCACATCGTGTAATTGCAGGCGTGGCGGGCGTCGGATAAACCGCAGTTGTACTGCACCGTCTCGCACAGAGTGTCGGATTCGCGGTCGTGCGTCTCATTCATGGGCGGCCCGTTATAATACTACACCGCAAACCCACGCCACCCGCACGATGCCCCCGCGACTGAAAACCAGATGGAACCGCGCCGATTCGGCGCACGATTGCCGCGCCACCGCCGGCGCCATCGGCGTCAACCTCTGGCGGATTACGACCGAGTGCCTGTTGAATCTGGAAAACGAGGGGTTTGAAACGCGCGACAATGCACAGCGGCTGGACGCCATATCGGAGTTTGCGGCTTTCGCGCTGCACCTGCTCGACCGCCACGCGTACTCCAGGCTGGACGACATCGGGCGCGCGGCGCTGATCGAGGCGACGGCGCGGCGCTTCGGCGAAATCATCGAGGACAACCGTCTCGACACTTCCGGCGGCGGCGACCACCTGCGGCGCTTCATTGACCTGGTCAACCGGCGCGCCGACGAGTACGCCGGGTGCGGTTACGACGACGCCGAGGGTCCGGATTTTACGATGAAGTGCCTGCTCGGCAACCATCTGCGCGATGCGATGGACGAAAAGCACCGGCGCTGGATACCGGATTACGTCATTGATATGGAAGCGCCGGCGTTGTACAAGGCATTGCGCCGCGCCGCTTCAATGATTTAGCCCGCTTTCCCGGCCCACGTCCGGAAGTTGTCGGCGTTTTTCTCCTCTCCGTCTTTGCGCCCGGCGGTGTAGGCGTCGCCGGCGCGTTGCTCTTCACGCGCAGGATGTCCCAGATAGCCGCTTTGCCAGCCGAGAACGTAGTCGGGATCGACGCCCGCTTCTTCCATCCGCGTCACCGCGTCTCTGTAAAATTGATTCATCGTTGTTTCTCCTTGACTGTGGGTGAACCGAATTCGGTTCAGGCGAGGGCCGCCTGAAAACGTTTCCATGCCTCGCCGTTGTCCAACTGCGCGGCGATGGCGTCGGCGGCGTTTTTCATCGAGGTGTGGCGCTGCAGGTGGGTCAGCACGATGGCGCCGCTGTAAATCAGGCAGTCGCGCGCCGCCCCCGGCTTGCCCTGCAAGGCGTCCATGCCGGCGTCGGCGGCGCTTTGCGACAGCGCCCCGATGTCAACATCGGCGGCGATTGCATCGCCTTCCGCCGCCGCCGGCGGCAAATCGTCGGGCAGCGGCACACCGCGCGATGTCTGCCGGATTCCGATTGCGAGCGGGTCGAGTTCGCGCATCCGCTCTTCGCCCTCGCCGTGGTATTCGTGCAGTCTTGCCGGTTGCTTCAGCGACGGCGTGATGCCGCCTTCGCTGCCGCGCACGACGGCGGCGGAATCGAAACCGGCGAATTTCGCCAGGTCGAGATAAATCGGCGGATAGGCTTTGTGTACGTAGCCGGTAACCAGGTGTGTGCTGCGGCGCCCGCGTATCGGGCCGGTGAGCACCTCGACGGTCGTCAGCAGCGGGCGCTTGACAATCCGGGTGCGCAGCGATGTCAGGTCGTGCAGCGCCGGGCAGAAGCGGCTCTGATCCACGTAAGCCCAGCCGATGTCTTTCAGTTGCGCCGCCGCCTGTTGCGCCGACAGTCTGACATCCGCGCCGGCGGCGCGCAGAACCGTATGGTGGGTGGCGCCGTATTTCGGGCCGACGCACTCAAGGCCGTGGCAGAACGCGGCCACGTCGCAGGCCGCCAGCAGCGCCGGCAGAAAAGGCGCGACCGGCAGGCTGCGCAGGAAGCCGTCGTAGGGGTCGGCGATGTCCACCACCTGTTCAACGGGCGCGGTGACCGTGTCCGTCGTTTCACGAATCGCCTGCAGTACGCCCCGGTTTTCCTCGCGGGTCTCGCGCTTCATTCGAAGCGCAATCAGGAAAACCGCGGTCTGCACCGGGTCCGCTCCATTCTCCAGTATCGACTCCATCGCCGCGCGGGCTTCCTCGAACGCAAGGTCCTTGCTGTATTCCGGGCCGGTCGCGACTTTCTGGATACAGTGGCGCAGAATCAGGCGCCCGGCGCGGCTTTCTTCAATCTCCATTCTGTTTGCCATTTTATCGCAGTTGGTCCGACATCGTCTTGAACAATGCGGGGCCGGCGGCGAGAATGTTGCCGGACTTCAGACAATCGCCGTCGCCGTCCGGCTCGCCGACCATGCCGCCGGCTTCGCGCACAATGACCATGCCCGCGGCGATGTCCCAGGGCCTGAGTCCGAACTCCCAGAATCCGTCGAGCCGCGCGCAGGCGACATAGGCCAGGTCGAGCGCCGCCGCCCCCGCCCGGCGGATGCCGGCGGCCTCGCCCGCGATGCCGCGGAAGGTCCGGAGATAGGCGTCGAGGTCCTGGTCGTCGCGGTAGGGAATGCCGGTGCCGATCAGCGAGTCGTCGAGCCGCGGTCGCGACGACACCCGGATTTTGCGTTGGTTCAGGGTTGCGCCTTCGCCCTGCGCGGCCATAAACAGTTCGTTTTTGAACGGGTCGAAGATTGCGCCGACGACCGGCGCGCCCTTGTGCAGCAGCGCGATGGAAATGGCGCAATGAGGAAAGCCGTGGATGAAGTTGATGGTGCCGTCCAGGGGGTCTATGACCCACTGCCATTCACTATCCACCGCATCGTTGCCACCGCTTTCCTCGGACAGGATGGCGTGGTCCGGAAAGGCGTGTTGCAGTTCCTCGACGATCGCCCTTTCGCACTCCAGGTCCACATTGCTGACCGGGTCGTTGCGTCCCTTGTCATGCGTCCTGATTTCGTGCAGGCGTCCGGCGTGGCGCATGACAATCCGCCCCGCGTCCAGCGCCGCTTTCCCGGCAATGTTCAGGTATGGCTTCAACGGCCCCTTTTTTTGCGGCTTCCCGCTTCATAGGCAATCTGCCGTGCCAGTTCCATAAACAACTCCCGGATGACCGGCGACTTGATTCTCCTGAACGTCCGGAGCAAATCCTCGGTGAGGAGGTTCTCAAGCTGGAGGGCGGAGACGGTACGCGGTTCGTAGTTCTCCTCCGGTTCCGTCACAACGGTGATATCCGGTTGCAACTCCCGTCGCTGCAAGCCGGCGAAGAACCACTGCAACGGCGTGTTCGTCGAAAACGCAATCAGAAAGAGCTGCGAAGCACGGATGTTGTTGACGCCGTTCTCAAAATAGGAAATCTGCTGGCCGCCGACCCCGAGAATCCGGCCAAAATCGGCAAGCGCTTTTCCATGGTAGCTGCGCAGACACTTGATTTGCTGCCCGATGTGGTGGTTGACCTTGCGCTGAACCGCGGAATTGGCCGGCTTCTTATATTTGTTTTTTTTGATTGTGATAGACAATGTCGTCCTCCTTTTTTTGTTTGAGTAGTTGTTTTTTCTTGTGGTAAAGATGGTCCGCGAAAGACGCGGCCAGACCGGTGCGCCGCAGCAGCGGTATCGCCGGACGGGCGAAAGGCAGCAACGGCAACAACGCCCACGAACCATTGCGCGGCGAAGCCCGCCAGGCCAGCGATCTTTTGAAGCATTCGCCGGCTTCGCTGAAGCGTTCCAGCGCAATCATCTGCAGGCCCGCCAGGCGCCACAAGTCTCCCATCACCCGGCGGCGGATTTTTTTCGGAATGTGTCTGCGCGCACCGAACCGCTCAAGACAGTCCTCGCGGATATGCGCCCATCTTTGCAGGTAGTCGTCGTACCTGCGGTGGAGGCGCTCGACGGCGTCTCCGTCGGTGAAGGTGACCGTGCATCGCGGCACATACAGCCATTCGCCGAGATGGGCGAGGCGCGTGAAAAGTTCGCTGTCGTGGCCGGTTGGCAGGGTTTCGTTGAAGCCGCCGAGTTCCCTGACGAAGCCGGCGCGAAACAACGTGCATGAAGCGATGCCGGCGCCTTCGGTGAAAAACCATTGCCACGGGTTTTCGGGCAGTTCGCTCTGGTCTATGAATTCCTCCGCCTGTCGCACGCCATCGGGCGCTGCAAGCGCGTAGCGTATCAGGCGGTCGGTGCTGGCCGCCACCGCGCGCGGCGCGGCGGCGAGCGCGGCGGAGGTTTTTTCGAGAAAAGACGGCGGCGGGGAATCATCGGAGTCGAGAAAATAAACCAATTCGCAGTCACCGGCTTGTGAGAAGCCATGGTTTCTCGCGGCTGCCGCTCCCCGGTTGAAGTCGTGCACCAGCAGCCGCGTCTCGAAGGGGCGCTCCGTTTGTTGCCGCCACCGGCGGACTTCTTCGGGCGTGCCGTCGTCTGAGCCATCGTCCACGACGACGACCCGGTGAGGCGGTTGCGTCTGGGCGCCGATCCGGTCGAGCACCCGCCGAATCAGGCCGGCGCGGTTGAAGACGGGGACAATGACGGCGATTTTCATGCGATCATCGGAGTGCGGTTGAGTCCGGCGGGCGCTTTTTTCCGCCGTTTGCCGCGGCAGTTCATCATTACGCTGTATCGCGGAATCGGGCGTCGGCAATTTTTCGGTTTTTTGTTTGAGCAGCCGCTTTTTCTTGTGGCTGAAATGGTCCGCAAAAGTCGCGACCAGGCCGGTGCGCCGCAGCAGCGGCATGGCCGGGCGGGCCAGAGGCAGCAGTGCCAGCAGCGCCCACGAGCGGTTGCGCGGCGAGGTCCGCCAGGCCAGCGACCTTCTGAAACATTCGCCGGCCTCGCCGAAACGCTCCAGCGCAATCATCTGCAGGCCCGCCAGACACCAGGAATGTCCCATGATTTTGCAGCGGAGTTTTTTCGGGACATGCGCGCGTGCGCCGAAATGTTCAAGGCAGTCCTCGCGGACGCGGGCCCAGTCCCGCAGGTAGGCGTCGTGTCCGTGGTAGAGGTGCTTGTCGGCGTCTCCGCCGGTCATGGTCACCGTGCATTGCGGCACATGCAGCCATTCGCCGAGATGGGCGAGGCGCGTGAAAAGTTCGCTGTCGTCGCAGGTCGGCAACGTCTCGTTGAAGCCGCCGAGTTCCCTGACGAAGCCGGCGCGAAACAACGTGCATGAAGCGATGCCGGCGCCTTCGGTGAAAAACCATTGCCACGGGTTTTCGGGCAGTTCGCTCTGGTCTATGAATTCCTCCGCCTGTCGCACGCCATCGGGCGCTGCAAGCGCGTAGCGTATCAGGCGGTCGGTGCTGGCCGCCACCGCGCGCGGCGCGGCGGCGAGCGCGGCGGAGGTTTTTTCGAGAAAAGACGGCGGCGGGCAATCATCGGAGTCGAGAAAATAAACCAATTCGCAGTCATCGGCTTGCGAAAGGCCGTGGTTCCTCGCGGCCGGCGGCCCCCGGTTGAAGTCGTGCACCAGCAGCTGCGTCTCGAAAGGGCGCTTTGTTTGTTGCCGCCACCGGCGGACTTCTTCGGGCGTACCGTCGTCTGAGCCATCGTCCACGACGACGACCCGGTGGGGCGGTTGCGTCTGGGCGCCGACATGGTCGAGCACCCGGTGAATCAGACCGGCGCGGTTGAAAACGGGGATAATGATGGCGATTTCTGGCATGGATGCCTGGCAATAAAGCGATAATTCTACTTGATTTTCTGGAGGGTGGGCGGATTGTTGACTAAAATAGTCAGGTATAATATATTACACCACAGCGAGGAGATGCCATGAGATTGACGACCAAAGGACGCTATGCGGTCACGGCGATGACTGATTTGGCGCTGCACCAGCATGAAAACGGCGGGCGACCGGTGTCGTTGTCCGACATCGCCGAACGACAGAGCATTCCGGCCGCTTATCTGGGGCGCCTGTTTGTCGGCTTGCGCAATCACGGCCTGGTGGAGAGCCAGCGCGGGCCGGGTGGCGGTTACCGGCTGGCGAGAACCGCCGGCGAGATTTCAGTCGCCGATATGATTGCGGCCGTGGACGAGAGAACGGACAACACCCGCTGCCGCGGACAAGTCAACTGCCAGGACAACCACAAGTGCCTGACCCACGTGCTGTGGAGTGATCTGAGCCGCCGCATCCAGAATGTGCTGTCCGATATCTGTTTGTCGGATGTCGTCTCCGATGCGCAGGTGCTCGCGGTGGCCGAGAGGCAGGACGCGATGGCGAAGAATCGCGGTGCAGCCGCCGCGGTGCAGTGGCACGAACAACCCTGCTGACAGAACAGCACGGCAACAGGAACAAGCAATGGCAAACGAAGTGAAATTACCGATTTATCTCGACTACAGCGCGACCACGCCGGTGGACGAGCGCGTCGCCGGGAAGATGATGCGCTACATGAAAATGGGCGATGTTTTCGGCAACCCGGCATCGCGCAGCCACTCGTTCGGGTGGCAGAGCGAGAAAGCCGTGGACGAGGCGCGCCAACAGGTCGCGGCGCTGGTGAACGCCGACCCGCGCGAGATCGTCTGGACCAGCGGCGCGACCGAGTCGGACAATCTGGCGATCAAGGGTGCGGCGCATTTTTACGGCAAGCGGGGCAAGCACGTCGTCACCGTCAAGACCGAGCACAAAGCGGTGCTCGACACCTGCCGCCAACTTGAAAAGGAAGGGTTCGAGGTGACCTATCTGGAGCCGCAGGACAACGGCCTGCTCGACCTGGACGCCGTATCGCAGGCGTTGCGCGACGACACCACGGTGCTGTCGGTGATGCACGTCAACAACGAAATCGGCGTGATTCAGGATTTGACCGCGCTTGGAGAGATTGCGCGTGAAAAAGGCGTCATCTTCCACGTGGACGCGGCGCAGAGCGCCGGCAAGGTGCCGATTGATTTGCAGCGGTTGCCGGTTGACCTGATGAGTTTCTCGGCGCACAAGATTTACGGCCCCAAGGGCATCGGCGCGCTCTATGTCCGGCGCAAGCCGCGTGTGCGCGTCGAGGCGCAGATGCACGGCGGCGGCCACGAGCGCGGCATGCGCTCGGGCACGTTGGCGACGCACCAGATTGTCGGCATGGGCGAGGCTTTTGACATCGCCTCGAAGGAAATAGCGAACGAAAACGAGCGCATTCTTTCGCTCAGGAACCGCCTGTGGGAAGGCCTGAACCAGCTGGAGGAGGTCTATTGCAACGGCGACCTCGAACAGCGCGTCGCCGGCAATCTCAACGCCAGTTTCAATTTTGTCGAGGGTGAATCGCTGATTATGTCGCTGAAGAATATCGCGGTGTCGAGCGGTTCGGCCTGCACTTCCGCGTCGCTGGAGCCGAGTTATGTGCTGCGCGCGCTGGGACGCAACGATGAACTGGCGCACAGCTCGATTCGTTTTTCCATCGGCCGTTACACGACGGCGGCGGAAGTGGATTACACTGTGGACCTGGTCAAGGAGTCGGTCATCCGGCTGCGTGAATTGTCGCCTTTGTGGGAGATGTACCAAGATGGCGTGGACCTCGAAAAAGTCGAATGGGCTACCCATTGACAACAAAAACCGGTATGGAGGAAAACTGAAAAATGTCATACGGAAAAAAAGTTCTGGATCACTATGAGAATCCAAGGAATGTCGGCTCGCTCGACAAGGACGCCCCGAACGTCGGCACCGGCATGGTCGGTGCGCCGGCCTGCGGCGACGTCATGAAACTGCAAATCAAGGTGAACGACGACGGCGTCATCGAGGACGCCAGGTTCAAGACCTACGGTTGCGGTTCGGCCATCGCCTCTTCGAGTCTTCTGACCGAATGGGTGCGCGGTAAAACGCTGGACGAAGCGAGCAAAATCAAGAACATCGAGATTGTCGAGGAGCTGTCGCTGCCGCCGGTCAAGATTCATTGCTCGGTGCTGGCCGAGGACGCGATCAAGGCCGCAATCAAGGATTACAACGACAAGCAGTCCGGCGCCGGGTAACCTCGCAGATGGCCATTACCCTGACGTCCGCGGCTGCCGGCCGTGTGAAGAATTTTCTCAGGCAGCGCGGACGCGGCATCGGCGTGCGCCTCGGCGTCAAGACGACGGGCTGCTCCGGCCTGGCCTACACCATCGAGTACGCCGACCAGGTTGACGTGGACGACCAGGTGTTCGAGGACCAGGGCGTGAAGGTCCTGGTGGACGCCGCCAGTCTTGTTTATCTGGAAGGCACCGAAGTGGATTTCGGCAGAGAAGGGCTGAACGAAGGCTTTCAATTCAACAACCCCAACGAAAAAGACCGCTGCGGCTGCGGAGAAAGTTTCTCCATCTGATTCACGGTTTTGTGCCTTGCGCCTGCGCCGGAAGTCTCCGGCGGCGGCGCGGAGTGAAAAGATGCCTTCGCGGGACCAGCAGAGTTATTTTGAATTGTTCGATCTCCCGCCCGGCTTTTCGATAGACCCGGTCGCGGTCGAAAAAAAATACCGCAAATTGCAGGCGCTGCTGCATCCGGACCGCTACGCGGCGTCCGGCGAACAACAAAAACGCATCGCCATGCGTCACTCGGCGCTGATCAACGAGGCCTACGGCGTGCTGACGGACGACTGCGCCAGAGCCGGTCATCTGTTGCAACTGCAAGGCATGGAGCTGAACGAAGAAACCGACACCACCAACGACGCCGGCTTTCTGGCCGAGCAGATGGAGTTCAGGGAGTGCTTGCAGCAACTGGATGAGCAGGCGGACCGGCGGGCGGCGGCGGCGCAAGCCGGGCAGTTGTCGGCGCAGGTGGCCGAGCGCGCCGCGCAAGTCCGCGACGGTTTCAGCCGGGCCTGGCGCCACGGCGACTTCGAGGCGGCGCGGGAGTGGCTTTTGAAGATGAAATTCATCAGCAGGCTGGATGCCGGAATCAAGGCCGCCACCGCGGAATTCCAGACGGAGAACTGACTTGACCTTGCTGCAAATCACCGAGCCCGGGCAGCCGGCGGCGCGCGAACGCCGCCGCGCGGTCGGCATGGATCTGGGCACGACCAACTCGCTGGTCGCGGTGGTGCGAAACGGGCTGCCTGAAACGCTGTCCGGCGCGGTGCCGTCGCTGGTGCATTACCGTGCCGGCGACGCGCCGCTGGTCGGCGATGCCGCGCAGGATGCGTCGCTCGAAGACCCCGCCAACACGGTGGTTTCGGTCAAGCGCCTGATGGGCCGCGGCGGCGCCGATCTCGGCCACCTGCCGGACTGGTTCGGCTATCAATTGAACTGCGACAACCCCGGGGTGCCCAGGCTGCAAACCGCGGCGGGCGACAAGAGCGCGGTCGAGGTGTCGGCCGACATCCTGCGCGTTCTCAGGCACCGCGCCGAGCAGGCGCTCGGCGGCGGGCTCGACGGCGTTGTCATCACGGTGCCCGCCTATTTTGACGATGCCCAGCGCCAGGCCACGAAGGACGCGGCGCGCCTCGCCGGGCTGAACGTGTACCGCCTGATCAACGAGCCGACGGCGGCGGCGGTCGCCTACGGCCTCGACCACGGCGCCGACGACGAGTTGATTGTCGTGTTTGATCTCGGCGGCGGCACTTTCGACGTGTCCGTCCTGCGGCTCGACAAGGGCGTGCTGCGCGTTCTCGCGACCGGCGGCGACAGTCTGCTGGGTGGAGACGACCTCGACCGCGCGCTCGCCGATTATCTGGCCGGGCAGGCGCCGCCGTCGTCGTTTGAGCGCACGCCGCACACGTTGCGCTACCTGCTGGCCGCGGCGCGGCGCGCGAAGGAGGCGCTGAGCGGGTCGGATGCCGTCGAGTGCCTGCTGTCTCCGCCCGGTTGCGGCGATTGGCGCGTGAACCTGTCGCGCGCGCAGTTCGAACAACTCGCGGCGCCGCTGGTGGACACGGCGGTGGCCGTGTGCCGCCGCGTGCTGCACGACGCCGATGTGCGGCCCGCGCAGGTGCAAAACATTGTCCTGGTCGGCGGCTCGACGCGAATTCCGCTGGTGCGCGCGCGCGTCGGGGAGTTTTTTGGCCGCGAGCTGCTGACGGACATTGACCCCGACGAGGTGGTCGCGCTGGGCGCGGCCGTCCAGGCCGACACGCTGGCCGGCAACCGCGCCGACGGCGATGAAATGCTGCTGCTCGACGTCGTGCCGCTGTCGCTCGGCATCGAAATCATGGGCGGTCTGGCCGAGAAGATTATTCCGCGCAACAGCGTCATCCCGACCGCCAAAGCGCAGGAGTTCACGACCGGCAGGGACGGCCAGACCGGTTTGTCGGTGCATGTCGTCCAGGGCGAGCGGCCGCTGGTGTCCGATTGCCGCTCGCTCGCAAAATTCGAGTTGAAGGGCATTGCGCCGCGCAAGGCGGGCGCGGCCAGAATTGAAGTCACGTTCCGCGTGGACGCCGACGGCCTGCTGTCGGTCGAGGCCGAAGAGCCGGCCTCCGGTGTGCGCACCGTGGTCGAGGTCAAGCCGTCCTACGGCCTTGCCGACGGCGAGGTCGAGCGGATGATACTCGATTCCGCCGCGCACGCCGGCGAGGATATGCAACTGCGCAAACTGCGCGAGCAGCAGGTCGAGGGCGCGAGGGTGGTCGAGGCGCTTGCGGCGGCGCTCGCCGAGGACGGCGACACGCTGCTGGACGAGTCCGAGCGCGCGCCGATACTCGACGCCAGGCGGCGGCTTGAAAGCGAAATCGAGCGCGGCGACGCCGATTCGATACACACCGCGATCGGGCATCTGGAAACGTGCAGTGAAACCTACGTGGCGCGGCGCATGAACCTCGGCATCCGCAAGGCCCTTGCCGGACACGACACCGGCGAGTTCGAGTAGGCTTCGGGACGTCATGGCGAAGATTACTTTTCTGCCGCATTCCACAATCTGTCCGCAGGGCAAGACGGTGGAGGCCGAGGCCGGTGTCAGCATCTGCGACGCGGCGCTCGCCGCCGGCGTCGAAATCGAACACGCCTGCGAGAAGTCGTGCGCCTGCACGACCTGCCACGTTCATGTGCGGCAGGGCTACGATTCACTGGAGGAGCCCTCGGAGAACGAGGAAGACTACCTCGACAAGGCGTGGGGGCTGGATCCCGACTCCAGACTAAGCTGCCAGGCGAAAGTGGCGGATGAGGACCTTGTTGTCGAGATTCCGAAGTACACTATCAACCTGGTTTCCGAATCTCACTGACAGGGGGACAATGCATGAGTTTGAAATGGACCGACAGTCTGGAAGTCGCGCTCGCGCTCGACGCCGCGCATCCGGATGTGGATCCGCGTTATATCCGTTTTACCGATTTGCATGCCTGGGTTTGCGAACTGGAGGATTTTGACGACGAACCGCAACAATCCGGCGAGAAGATACTCGAAGCAATCCAGATGGCATGGATGGAGGAAAAGGAATGACGGAGCGCACCTTGTCCATCCTGAAGCCGGACGCGGTTTCCAAAAACCTGATTGGCGAAATCAACTCGCGTTTCGAGCGCGGCGGCCTGTGCATCGTGGCGATGAAAATGCTGCACCTGACGCGCCGCCAGGCCGAGAAGTTTTATGCGATTCACCGCGAGCGCCCCTTTTTCGGCGCCCTGGTCTCGTTCATGAGCTCCGGGCCGGTGGTGGTTCAGGTGCTGGAAGGCGAGGACGCGATTCGCCTGAACCGGCAACTGATGGGCGACACCGACCCGGCGGAGGCGGCGCCCGGCACCGTGCGCGCCGATTTTGCCTCGACCATTGATGAAAACGCCGTCCACGGCTCCGACTCGCCCGAAACCGCCGAGGCCGAGATTGCCTTTTTCTTCGAACCGGACGAGATTTGCGAGCGCGTGCGCTGACGGGCAATCGCATATCAATCCCGCTATACTTTCCAAATAAGGAGCACTGTCATGGCAAAAGCACTCGATCTCGCAAAGGAAAACCTGCTCGAATCCGCAGGACTGGATGAAAACAACATCGGCAGCGTTTTGTCGTCGCTGATGGCGCCCGGCATGGACGATGCCGAGTTGTATTTCCAGCACAGCCGCAGCGAGTCCTGGTCGCTTGAAGACGGCATCGTCAAGGAAGCCGGTTTCAACGTCGGGCGCGGCGTCGGTGTGCGCGCGGTTTCCGGCGAAAAAACCGGCTTTGCCTATTCCGACGAAATCCTGTTGCCGGCGCTGATGGACGCGGGTGCGGCGGCGCGCGCCATCGTCCAGTCCGGCGGCAGCGGACAAATGCAGGCGTGGCGCAAATCCGGGGGCCGCGATCTCTATCCGGAGGACGACCCGGCGGTTTCGATGGACGCGCCGGAAAAAGTCGCGTTGCTGCGCGCGATGGACGAGGCCGGGCGCCGCGCCGATCCGCGCGTCAAGCAGGTCATGGTCTCGCTCGTCGGCACGCACGATGTGGTGCTGGTAGCCGCCGCCGACGGCACGTTCACGGCCGATGTCCGCCCGCTGGTGCGTCTCAACGCCACCGTCGTCGCCGAGGACGGTGACCTGAAGGAGCGCGGCGTGTCCGGCGCCGGCGGACGCTACGATTACCGAACGCTGCTCGACCGGCACGACCCGCGCGAACTGGTCGAGGAAGCCGTGCGTTACGCGCTGCTGAACCTGGAGGCGGTGCCGGCGCCCGCCGGCGAGATGGTGGTCGTGCTCGGCCCGGGCTGGCCCGGCGTGTTGCTGCACGAGGCCATCGGCCACGGCCTGGAGGGTGATTTCTGCCGCAAGGGCACGTCGGCTTTCAGCAACCGCATCGGCGAACGCGTCGCCGCCGCCGAAGTGACCGTCGTTGACGACGGCACGCTGCCCGGCCGCCGCGGCTCGCTCAACGTGGACGACGAGGGCGTGCCGACGCAATGCACCACGCTGATTGAAAACGGCGTGCTCAAGGGCTACATACAGGACAAACTGAACGCGCGCCTGATGGGCACGGCGCCGACCGGCAACGGCCGCCGCCAGTCGTACGCGCACCTGCCGATGCCGCGCATGACCAACACCTACATGCTGCCCGGGCGGCACGACCCCGAGGAGATCATCCGGTCGGTGGATCGCGGGATTTACGCGGCCAATTTCGGCGGCGGCCAGGTCGATATCACGTCGGGCAAGTTTGTGTTTTCGGCGTGTGAGGCCTACCGGATTGAGAAGGGAAAAATTACGCTGCCGGTCAAGGGCGTGTCGCTGGTCGGCAACGGCCCGGATGTGCTGACCCGCGTTTCGATGGTCGGCAACGACCTGGCGCTCGACGACGGCATCGGCACGTGCGGCAAGCACGGGCAAATGGTTCCGGTCGGCGTCGGCCAGCCGACGATGCGCGTGGACGGCCTGACGGTCGGGGGCACCGGCTCTTGAAGACGCAGGATTTCGACATCGAGGCGGCGAAGGGAAAAGCGTTGTCGCTGGTGGCGCGCGTGCTCGACGAGGCCGCGCGCTTGAAGGCCGACGCCGCCGAGGTTTCGGTCGGGCGCAGTTACGGGTTTTCGACCACCGTGCGCATGGGCGAGGTCGAGACGCTGGAACACGAGAACGACCAGGACTTTGTGCTGACGGTTTATTTCGGCAAGAGGAAAGGTTCGGTCTCCTCTTCCGACCTGCGCGCCGAGTCGGTTTCGGACATGGTCGCGGCCGCCTGCGCGATTGCGGGCGAGGTCGGCGAGGACGAGTGCGCCGGTCTTCCCGACCCCGGCGACATGGTCGCCACGGTGGCCGACCTCGACCTCGACCGTCCGTGGTCTCTCGACATCGGCGCCGCGGTTGAACTCGCCACCGAGTGCGAGGACACCGCGCGTGCGACGCCTGAAATCGTCAATTCGGAGGGCGCCTCGGTTCATACGATCCGCGGGCTGCACTGCTATGGCAACAGCCACGGTTTCAGCGACGCCTACTCCGGCACCCGCCACGGCATCAGTTGTCTGGTGGTGGCCGGGCGCAACGGCGGCATGCAGCGCGACGGCTGGTACAGCGTCAACCGCTACTCGCCGCGGCTTGAAACGCCGGCGCGGGTCGGCAGCCGCGCCGCCGAGCGCGCGGTGCGCCGCCTCGGCGCGCGCAAGATTGCCAGCTGCAAGGTTCCGGTGCTGTTCATTCCGGAGATGGCGCGCACGTTGTTCGGTTGTTTCATCGGCGCGGTCAGCGGCCCCGCGCTGTACCGCAAGACCACGTTTTTGCAGGACACTCTCGGCCAGCGCATTTTTCCGGAGTGGCTTTGCATGGACGAGGAGCCGCTGATTCAAGGCGGCTTGTACAGCGCGCCGTTCGACTTCGAGGGTGTCGGCACCTGCGCGCATGCCGTCGTTCGGGACGGCGTGCTCGACAGTTACGTGCTCGACAGTTATTCCGCCCGCCGCCTGGGTCTGCACACGACGGGCAACGCCGGCGGCATCAGGAACCTGGCTGTCAGGAGCAACGCGGGCGGTTTTGACGATCTCGTGGCGGCGATGGGCACGGGGCTGGTCGTGACCGAGTTGATCGGCTCCGGCATCAACCCGGTGACCGGCGACTACTCGCAGGGCGCCGCCGGTTTCTGGGTCGAGAACGGCGCGCTGGCGTACCCGGTCGAGGAGATTACGGTGGCGGGCAACCTCAAGACGATGTTCGATTCCATCGCTCTGGTCGGCGACGACGTGGACGAAAGATCGAGCATCCGCTGTGGCTCGCTGCTGCTGTCGGAAATGACGGTGGCCGGGAAATAGGAGGTTGCATGATTGTCGTTCTGTCACCGGCGAAGCGGCTTGATTTCGAGGCGCCCGGTTTGCGCAAACACACCCAGCCCGAGTTTCTGAACGACGCGCAGAAGTTGGCCGGCGGCTTGAAAAAACTGTCGGCGCGGGACTTGCAGGAGTTGATGAATGTCAGCGTGAAGATCGCCGAATTGAATGTCGAGCGTTATCGCAAATGGAAAAAACCCTTTACGCCGGCCAACGCCAAACAGGCGGTGCTGGCTTTTCGCGGCGATGTTTATCAGGGGCTGGACGCCGACTCTTTCAGCGCCGCCGACCTGGATTTCGCGCAGCGCCACGTGCGCGTGTTGTCGGGGTTGTACGGCGTGCTCAGGCCGCTCGATTTGATTCAGCCGTACCGCCTTGAAATGGGGACGCGGTTTGCCGCCGGCAACGGCGCGGACGACCTCTATGCGTTCTGGGGCGACAAGATTACGCGCCGTCTGAACGCGGAGTTCGGGGAGTCCGGGCG
Organism: uncultured candidatus Poriferisulfidus sp.; assembly: GCA_963693105.1. Taxonomy (GTDB): domain Bacteria; phylum Pseudomonadota; class Gammaproteobacteria; order Poriferisulfidales; family Oxydemutatoraceae; genus Oxydemutator. Next base: position 635,238 of record OY843752.1, read on the forward strand.
CGGCGGCGCGGCGGTGCTCGTCAATCTGGCCTCGAAGGAGTATTTCAGCGTGATTCGTCCGGACGGGCTGAAGGCGCGGATTGTGACGCCGGTGTTCAAGGAGAAAAAGAACGGCGGTTACAAGGTGGTCAGTTTCACCGCCAAACGCTCGCGCGGAATGATGACTTCATGGATTGTCAGAAACCGCGTTGGCGAGGTCTCGAAAATCAAGCAGTTCCGGGAGGGGGGATATGCTTTCAACGCCGGGCTGTCCGATGCGGCGGACTGGGTGTTCACGCGGAACTGAACCCGCCTGACGGCGGGGCGTGACGGCGTCCGGCCGCGTGATGATGGCTCAGTGCATGCTGGTATGGCGGTTGGCCACGTTCAGGGCCGCGCCCCAGGATTTTCCTGTCTCCGGCGTCTTGCTCACGGCCTTTTGCTTTCTGATGGTGGTCAGCGGCGTTTTGTCCGCCCGACTTGCCAATGTGCCGGACCGGATGTGGATAGACGCCGCCGTTGAACTGGTCTTTACGCTGGCCTTTGTTTACGTGCTGCTGCTGCTGTTCCGCTTTCCGGAACGTTTCCCGCAGACGATGACCGCGCTGGCGGGCAGCAACGCGCTGTTCAACGTGATTTTGATGCCGCTTAATTATTTCGCCGTGCAGTTGAGTTTCGACGCGGCGCCGGCGGGCGCGTCCACGCCGCCGTTCAGCGCCATGATGGCCCTGGTTTATCTCGCCGTCTTCATCTGGATTGTGCGGGTCACGGGACATATTCTGCTGCACACGCTGGAGGTGCGGCTGTCGTTTGCAATCGGCATCGCGCTGCTGTACATGGCGGGCAATCTCGCGCTGTCTCTTTCCATCCATGTTTGAGCGCCGCGTTTACCTGCTCGGCATCTGCGGCACCTTCATGGCGGGGCTTGCGTGCCTCGCGCGTGAACTCGGCTGCGAGGTCGGCGGTTGCGACAAGGGCGCCTGGCCGCCGATGAGCGAGCAGCTGGCGAAGCATCGCATCACGTTTGATACGTCGTGTGGCGCCGACACCGGCGGCGGTTACGACCGTTACATCATCGGCAACGCGTTGTCGCGCGGCGACGAACTGGTCGAGGCGCTGCTCGACCAACGCCTGCCGGTGGTGTCCGGGCCGCAGTGGCTGTACGAGGCGGTTTTGCACCAGCGCCGTGTGCTGTGTGTCGCCGGCACGCACGGCAAGACCACGGCCAGCGCGATGCTCGCCTGGATACTGGAGTTCGCCGGCATGGCGCCGGGGTTTTTGATTGGCGGCGCGCCGGTTGATTTCGACACTTCGGCGCGCCTCGGCCAGTCCGATCTTTTCGTCATCGAGGGCGACGAATACGATACCGCCTTTTTCGACAAACGCTCGAAGTTTGTGCACTACCGGCCGCAGGTGCTGGTGCTGAACAATCTTGAATTCGACCACGCCGACATTTTCGACGACCTTGAAAAAATCAAGACGCAGTTTCACCACCTGTTGCGGACGCTGCCCGGCAGCGGCCTGGTCATCGCCCGCGCCGGTGACGCAAACCTGCGCTCGGTGCTGGAACGCGGCGTGTGGTCGGAGTTGCAGACGTTCGGCCTGCAGGGCGAGGACGCCGACTGGCAGGCGCGCGCGTCGGGCGCCGGCGGTTTCGAGGTGTACCACCTGGGGGAATACGCGGGCGCATGCGATTGGTCCATGCCCGGCGACCACAACATCGCCAACGCAATCGGCGCCGTGGCCGCGGCGTACCGGGTGGGCGTGCCAGTGGCCGCTTCGCTGGAAGCGCTGGGGCGGTTTCACGGCGTGCGCCGCCGCCTGGAGGTTTTCGCCGAGGCCGGCGGCGTGACAATCTACGACGATTTTGCCCACCACCCGACGGAAATTCGCGCGAGTCTCGGCGCGGTGCGCGCCCGTCTGGACGGGGGCAGATTGCTCGCGGTCTTTGAGCCGCGCTCGAACACGATCAGGGCGGGGCTGCACAACGACCATCTGGGCGCATCGTTTGACGAGGCCGACCGGCTTTTCTTCTACCGCCCGCCGACATTGGAATGGGACCCCGAGGCGATGCTCGCGCGGGCCGGATCGCGCTGGTCGGTGCACGGCGAAATCGGGGAGTTGGTTGAAGCGGTGGCCGGCGAAGCCGCGGCGGGGGACAGCGTGGTCGTGATGTCAAACGGCGACTTCGGCGGCGTCCACGGACGGCTGGAGGCGCGGTTGCAGGCAGGCGGCGTTTCGGCGGGGTGAGTGACAGTTTTTGCGTGGTGTTATGGCATATCCCTGAAACGATAGTCTTCCATGCTTTTGCCATGCCAGTCAGCCAGGTTGTCGTAATTGATAAATTGGACTCGCTTCTTTATCTCTGCGTACTCAGTACGCGATATTTTTTCGTCAAATTGCCGCTTTCTGACTTGGCTGGCAGCAATATAAAATTTTGTGTTGAAGTCCTGTAACGCAATATATTTGGACAATGCCCCAGTGAAATCAGTTGAGTGCTCAACCTCAAAGGCGGCATACGGCATCCTGCGCTCCTTGTGGAACCAGATAACATCTATCATTCGGGCCCGCCTCACTGTTTCTTCATAACTGAACTGATAAATATCCTGCAAATCCCGCACTTTCCCCAAAGTGGCGCCAAGAAAATCTTTGTTTTTATCCTGGTTGGGCACAAATGTTTTGTAGCCTTGGGCCTTTCCAATTTGAAGTAACAGTCCCTGATAGAAAGAGTGGTCTCGTTCCTCTATCTTTTTAGCGGGCTGATTTTCATCTGTCCAATGGACAAGTTTTTCCCGGCAAGCGTTCAACCCCCACAATCCCGGCTTTATTCTGAAAAAATATCTTTGGTTCTGAACAATGCGGCGAATAGATGCATAAGGCGTCTTTGTTTTCCAGTTGCTGACATCCACTTCTTTGTTCAGCCGTCCTAATGTGGCAACGCCACCCAGTCTTTCCATCACTTGAATAACCTGATCGTGCTGATTCATAATTATCAATCCCCTTTTGGCATGGTATCGAGGAAAGCCACTAGTTTGATGGGCAGCAACCGCCGGCGTTTCTCAGGGATTTTTTCGTAATGCGCGACCCAGAGATCAAAGAAGCGTTTGGCGTCGATCAACACAAGATAGCGTTGTCCCCGGCGCGCTTCTTTATCAGCCTCTCTCGTGAATCCGCCGATAGAGACATAAAGACCTGTTTCCCGGTCTTTCAGAGTGTCCCGGAAGGAACGAATTGCATCAACGCTAAGCGCATCTTGCCTCCGTTTCACTTGAACCTTGATGCGTTTTCCAGAGACACCAAGCGAATCGGTAGTGGCGTGAATGTCAATACCTCCATCCGGTCCGGGAGGCGCAACCCACTGCACGTGATGTCCCATCCCTTCAAGAAGGCCGGCTACTACCTCCTGAAAATCGAGCGGTTTCATTTCAGCCAGATAGTTCTCGACTTCCGCCCAGGCGTTTTCTTCAGATTCTTCTAGTGTTGCCGACGATGTTTCCGTGCCGTCTTGCTCAGGGTCACCGTCGGCGTTGTTTCCTTTCGGCGGCTGATCCTTTTTCCATTGTTTAAATCCCTCTATCGATTTTTTATGGAATTGCTCCGGGTCAGGGGTGCATTTATAGGCTTCTTTCCCTGCGTCCGTGAGAGACCACTGGCCACGTTCCTTGATTAGCCAGCCAGCCTTTGTGTAACTAATCGTTGCGAATCGGACCACCACTTCATAGCGACGAGTGCCGGGACGATTTGGGAAATCCCTTTTTTCAAAGGATGTCGGGGGAACCTCTGTTGCTAAAAGAGCGAGGACTTTTCTGGAAGGAAGGCCCTCCGGCTCATCGTGCAAAATCTTGAAAACACCCCGGACCAGTGTTCCGTTGCGCTCATGCGTGACTTCAGCCATCTTAATTCTCCTGTTTTTCGGTTGTTCCAAATAGATTCCACCTTAAACTCAGCGAGGTTACATTTCCCATTGTCGGTAATGGAATGCTGAAAGGTGAATACTAAGAATCATCGAGTCTATGCCGCTTTGCCAAGTGAGACAAGGTGTGTGTAGTTTCTCAATCGCCATGTTTATCTGGTACTGATACACTGTTCCCCCAACTGGACAAACGCCCATGCCCACAACCGAAATCACCGCCAAAAACTTTCAGCAGTCGCTGGAAGGAGACGGCATTCTGCTGCTCGATTTCTGGGCGGATTGGTGCGCGCCGTGCCGTTCTTTTGCGCCGGTCTTCGAGACGGTTTCGGACAACCACCCGGACATCGTGTTCGGCAAGGTGGACACCGAGAAGGAACAGGACATCGCCGCCGCCTACCAGATTCGCTCGATTCCGACGTTGATGCTGTTTCGCGAGCGCGTTGTGCTGTTTTCGCAGCCGGGGGCCTTGTCCGCGGCGCAACTCGAAGACCTCGTCGCCAAGGCCAGGGCGCTCGACATGGACGAAGTGCGCAAGGAAATCAGGAAGCAGGCGGAGTAGCGCCCGCGTCCGCGTCCGCGGCGCCCGACACCCCCTCAAACAAACGCCGCGCTCGCGGCGGTCAGCGTGTCGGCGATGTCGTCTTCCGAGTGTGCGGCGGACACGAAGCCGGCCTCGAAGGCGGACGGCGCAAGATAAATCCCCTGCTCCAGCATCCGCCCGAAGAAACGCCCGAACTTTTCCGTGTCGCATTGCCGGACCTGCGCGAACGAAGTCACCGGCGAATCCTTTGTAAAGAACAATCCGAACATCGCGCCGAGGCCGTCGCAGTAAAACGGCACGCCCGCCTTCGCCGCGCCTTCGCCCAGCCCTTCGACGAGCCGTTTTGTTTTGTCGGCAATCGAGTCGAACATGCCGGGTTGCAGCAACAACTCCAGGGTTTTCAGGCCCGCCGCCATCGCAATCGGGTTGCCGGACAGGGTGCCGGCCTGGTACACCGGGCCTTCGGGCGCCAGCTGGTCCATGATGTCGGCGCGCCCGCCAAAGGCGCCGACCGGCAGGCCGCCGCCGATGACCTTGCCAAGCGTCGTCAGGTCCGGCGTAATCCGGTACACCGCCTGCGCGCCGCCGGGCGCGACGCGAAAGCCGCTCATGACCTCGTCAAAAATCAGCAGCGCGCCGTGCGTGTGGCAACACTCGCGCAAGGTTTTCAGAAAATCCCGATCCCCCGGCACGAAGTTCATGTTGCCCGCCACCGGCTCGACGATTGCGCAAGCGATTTCCGCGCCCGCCTGTTCGAAAACCTCGCGCACCTGCGCCGCGTCGTTGTAGCGCAGCACCATCGTCTGCCGGCGAACGCCGCGGGCACGCCGGCGGAGTCCGGCACGCCCAGCGTCAGCGCACCCGACCCGGCGCCGACCAGCAGCGCGTCGGCGTGGCCGTGATAGCAGCCGTCGAACTTGATAATGCGGTCGCGGCCGGTGAAGCCGCGCGCCAGGCGGATGGCGCTCATCGTCGCTTCGGTGCCGGAGTTGACCAGGCGCAGTTTGCCGATGGAGGGCATCGCCTCGCGTATTTTCTCCGCCAGCAGAATCTCGGCCTCGGTCGGCGCGCCGAAGCTGAGCCCTTTCGCCGCCGCCTGGCGCACCGCGTCCACCACTTCCGGGTGAGCGTGGCCGAGTATCATCGGCCCCCACGAGCCGACGTAATCAATGTAGCGCCGCCCGTCCGCATCCAACAGGTGGGCGCCGGCGGCGCTGTCAATAAACAGCGGCTCGCCGCCAACCGCCTTGAAAGCCCTGACCGGCGAATGGACGCCGCCGGGTGTCGAAAGACACGCCCGTTTGTAGAGTTTCCGTGAAATGCTCATCGGAACATCGCGGTTGATGCAGGCAGCAAGATTGAACTACCCGGCTTCTTGTTCTTTGTTTTTTCTGCTACGTCTGTGACCACTAATGAGTTGGGCGGCGAGACCAACCAATGGTGCGGCAAGAAGCGCGATGCCTGCAACCGCGTAGCCTATGAAAGCCATGAAGGCGCCTCCTGAGATGACCATGCCGGAAATTAAGAGTGTGTACAGTTGTCCACGCTTTTCAAAATTGATGGCACTCTTGAGTGCGAGACTTTCCTTATCGTGTCTATGGTTTTGCTCTTTCTCAGCCATTGCCATAATCCTGTTTGGGAATTCCGCATCTATTTTTTGATAACCTTCCAACTGGGCAGCTGGAGGCAATGGTCCCGAAAAATAAGCAGAAGCGATGGTCACGGAGGATTCCCCTTCACTCCGGGCCAGTGCTTCTTTCAGGGCTGCCCGACGGTCGGCAGGGAGTTGGTCAATGAGTTCAGGAAGTGCATCAGGCTCCGAGAGGCCTGATTTTTCATTGTCTTCGGGCACGCCTGTTCTCGATTGCTTGTGCTTCTTTCAGAAATGCCAGACAGAAATCTTCAAAGACATTCTGCCAGTCCGAGCGGATGGCTTTGTCTGGGTTGGATTCTATGCCGGCGTCTCGAAGATAGTCGTGTTGTGAGACTGGATGCATTAAACGGAAAGAGGACAGTATTTCTGTGACAGAGGGCAATTGACTTCCATACCGCTGTCTTTTTGCCAGGAGGCGGTCGAGCTCTTTATTGTAGATTTCCAGCTTTTTGTTGGCATCATCTTCCGGGTCGGGGAATGAGAAGAGATCCAACTGTTTGTCCGATGCCGATTGAGCCACATGGCGGACAAGAAAATCCACAAGTTTGTCGGTGTTTTCTGTCATGATAGTAGAGCAATATTGTCGCCTGAAAGAACGATATTGCAACCAAGCTGATTATACCGCCAATCATCGCGTCTGTGTATAATAACAACTTGATGCGTCCGGGGTGGAACTGCGGGATGGGGCGCAAATCATAATGGTTGTATTGTCATGCTAATCCGCCTCAAGAAAGGCCTCAATATTCCAATCCCGGGTGAGCCGGCGCAGCGCGTGGAAGAGGCGCCGCCCGTGTCTCGAGTCGCGCTGATGGCGAACGAATACCACGGCCTCGTGCCCCGCATGCAGACCGGGGTGGGCGATCAGGTCATCCTCGGACAACCCCTGTTCGTGGACAAGGCGCATCCCGAAATTCGCTATGCCTCGCCCGGCGCCGGCACCGTCGTCGAGATCAACCGCGGTGCGCGGCGTGTCCTGCAGTCCGTCGTCATCGAGCTGGACGGCGTCGGCAGCCACAAGTTCGGGCCGTATGACGCGCCGCGCGCGATGGAGCTGGAGCGCGAGCGCATCACCGAACGTTTGCTCAACGGCGGCCTGTGGCCGGCGTTCAGAACGCGCCCGTACAGCAAGACGCCGGCGCCGGACGCTGTGCCGCACTCGATTTTCGTCACCGCGATAGACACCGGGCCGCTCGCCGCCGACCCGCAGGTCGTGGTGGCCGCCGCCGCCGAGCACTTCGATCTCGGCTTGCACCTGATTGCAAAACTCACCGACGGCCCGGTCTATGTCTGCGTCGCCGAGTCGTCGGGCATCACGACGGTGCGCGAAGACCCGCAATTTCACCGCGTCGAGTTCGCCGGCCCGCATCCCGCCGGTCTCGCCGGCACCCACATCCACCACCTCGACCCCGTCCACGGCGACAAAGTGGTGTGGACGATTCATTACCAGGACGTCATCGCGATTGGTGAATTTTTCCTGACCGGAATCTATCCGACCGGGCGCATCGTCGCGTTCGGCGGACCCGCCGCCGACCGCCCGCGCCTGTTGCGCACGCGCCTGGGCGCATCCATCGAGGATTTGTGCCGCGGTATGACGCGCGCGGGCGATGTCCGCCTCGTCGCCGGCTCGCCGCTGTCCGGCTACAAGGCCGAAGGCTGGTCGGCCTTCCTCGGCCGCTTTGAGTTGCAGGTCGCGGCGCTTTTTGGGCAAAGCGAGAACCCGTTTCTCGCCTGGATACGCCCGGGTTTGCGTCTGTTTTCAGCAAGCCGCGCGTTTTTGCCGATGTGGATGAGAAGAAGAAAAAACCGGCAGTTTTCGTTCAGCTGCATGCAAAACGGCAGCCAGCGCGCGATGGTGCCGATTGGACTGTATGAACGGGTTTTCCCGTACGACCTGCTGGCGACGCAACTGCTGAAGGCGCTGCTGGTCATGGACACCGACAGCGCCCAGCAACTCGGCTGCCTTGAACTCGACGAGGAAGATCTGGCACTGTGCTCGTACGTGTGCCCCAGCAAACACGAGTTCGGGACGATGCTGCGCGACAACCTCGAAAAAATCGCGAAGGAAGGCTGATGGCGGGACTGCGGCGATTGATGAAGGCCAAGGCGCCGTTGTTTGAGGCGGGCGGACGCTGGCAGCGGTTTTACCCCATCTACGAGATGGTGGATTCTTTCCTCTACTGGACTCCGAAGACCACCGCGCACGCGCCGCACATCAGAGACGGGCTCGATATCAAGCGGGTCATGAGCTACGTCGTCGTCGCGACCGTGCCCTGCGTGCTGATGTCGTGGTTCAACACCGGCTACCAGGCGAACACCGCGTTGTCCGGGATGGGGCTGTCGGTGCTGCCCGGCTGGCGCGGCGCGCTGACGGCGGATTTCGGCGTCGCCCACGACCCGGCCAGCCTGTACGCCTGCCTGTGGCTCGGCTTTCTGCATTTTCTGCCGGCGTACCTGGTCACGCTGATTGCCGGCGGCTTGTGGGAAGTGCTGTTCGCGACGGTGCGCGGACACGATGTCAACGAGGGCTTTTTCGTCACCTCCATTCTCTACACGTTGTCGCTGCCGCCCGACATTCCGCTGTGGATGGTGGCGCTCGGCATTTCGTTCGGCGTCGTCATCGGCAAGGAGGTGTTTGGCGGCACCGGCAAGAACTTTCTGAACCCGGCGCTGACCGGGCGCGCCTTCCTGTTCTTCGCCTATCCCGCTTTCATGAGCGGCGACGAGGTGTGGGTCGCGGTGGACGGCTACAGCGGCGCCACGCCGCTCGGCATCGCCGCGTCGGCCGGCATGGAGGGCGTGGTGCGCGAGGGCACGACCTGGTGGCAGGCGTTCCTCGGCGTGATTCCCGGCTCGCTCGGCGAGACCTCGGCGCTCGGCTGTCTGCTCGGCGGAATCTTTCTGGTGTACACGCGAATCGCGTCGTGGCGCATCATCCTGGGCGTGTTCTTCGGCATGGTGGCGACCTCGCTGCTGTTCAACTGGATCGGCGCCGGCCCGATGTTTCTGGTGCCGTGGCACTGGCATCTGGTGCTCGGCGGTTTCGCCTTCGGCATGGTGTTCATGGCGACCGACCCGGTGTCGGCGTCGGCCACCGACGCCGGGCGCTGGATATTCGGTTTCCTGATTGGCTTCATGACGGTGCTGATCCGGGTCGTCAATCCGGCTTTCCCGGAAGGGATTATGCTTGCCATCCTGTTCGCCAACATCTTCGCGCCGACGATCGATTATTTCGTGGTGCGCGCCAACACCCGCAGGCGGATGAAACGCTATGGCCAATGATTCGGTTTCCAAGACGCTGATCGTCATCTTCACGCTGTGCGTGCTGTGCTCGGTCGTGGTCTCGACGGCGGCGGTGATGTTGCGGCCGTTGCAGGAGCAGAACAAGCTGGCGGAACTCAACGCCAGCATCCGGCAGGTCGCGGGCCTGCCGCGCTCCGCCGATGACGACGTTGAATCCGGCACCGTCGTCGAGGCGCGCATCGTCGAGTTGGCGAGCGGTGAATATGTCACCGAACCCGAAGTCGCCGCCTTCGACATGGTGGATTCCGCGCGCGACCCGCAGTTGAGCACCGCGCTGGCGGACGGCGACGACATCGCGCGCATTCAGCGCCTGCCGCAGTTTGCCAAAATCTACCTGCTGAAACGCGGCGACCGGCTCGACAAGATTGTGCTGCCGCTGTACGGCTACGGCTTGTGGTCCACTCTCTACGGTTTTATCGCGCTCGAAGCCGACGCCAACACGGTTTATGGGCTACAATTCTACCAGCATGGCGAGACCCCCGGGCTCGGCGGGCGCGTGGACGAACCGGCGTGGCGCGCGTTGTGGCGCGGCAAACGTGTGTATGAAAGCGGTGTCGGCGCGCCGGTGCTCGACGTCATCAAGGGCCGGGTCGGCGGCGGCGACAGCCGCGCGCCATACAAGGTGGACGGTTTGTCCGGCGCGACCATCACCGGCCGCGGCGTCGGCAACATGGTTCGTTTCTGGTTCGGCGAGCGCGGCTACAGGAGGTTTCTGTCGAAAAACTGGCCGGAACAGGCCGCCAAAGAATTGACAACGGGATGATAAATGGCATGGCGTGAAAACAAAAAGGTTCTGATCGACCCGCTGGTGGACGACAATCCGATTACGTTGCAGATTCTCGGCATCTGCTCGGCGCTTGCCGTGACCACGACGTTGGCGGCCTCTCTGATCATGTGTCTCGCGCTGACGTCGGTGCTGGCGCTGTCCAACGTCTCGATCAGCATGATCCGCCACCATGTGCCGACCAACGTGCGCATCATCGTCCAGATGACCATCATCGCCTCGCTGGTCATCCTGGTGGACCAGATTCTGAAGGCGTATGTCTATGAAATCAGCAAGACGCTGTCGGTTTTCGTCGGCCTGATTATCACCAACTGCATCGTGCTCGGGCGCGCCGAGGCCTACGCGATGAAAAACCCGCCGCTGGCGAGTTTCTTCGACGGCCTCGGCAACGGCCTTGGTTACAGTTTCGTGCTGGTGGTGGTCGGCACCACCCGGGAATTGCTGGGTTCGGGCACGTTGCTCGGCTACCCGGTGCTGCGGCTGATTTCCGAGGGCGGCTGGTACCAGCCCAACGGTCTGATGTTGCTGCCGCCGAGCGCGTTTTTCATCATCGGCCTGATGATCTGGATCATCCGCTCGTGCAAGCCCCGGCAGGTCGAGCAGGCGGAGTTCCGCATCCGCGCGCAGGCCGCCTGAGCGAACCATGGAAATTTATCTGCAACTGCTGATTCAGTCGGTTTTTGTCGAGAACCTGGCGCTCGCCTTTTTTCTCGGCATGTGCACTTTTCTCGCCATCTCGAAGAAGATCGAGAACGCGGTCGGGCTCGGTATTGCCGTCACCGTCGTTCAGGCGCTGACGGTTCCCATCAACAACCTGATTTACCAGTTTCTGCTGAAGAAAGGCGCGCTGGCGTGGGCCGGTCTGGGCGCGATGGATTTGTCCTTTCTCGGCTTCATCAGTTACATCGGCGTCATCGCCGCGGTGGTGCAAATCCTCGAAATGCTGCTCGACCGGTTTTTTCCGGCGCTGTATAACGCGCTCGGTATTTTTCTGCCGCTGATTACGGTCAACTGCGCGATTCTCGGCGGTTCGCTGTTCATGGTCGAGCGCAACTACGATTTCGCCGAGAGCGTGGTCTATGGTTTCGGCAGCGGTCTTGGCTGGGCCATTGCCATCCTGGCGCTTGCCGGAGTTCGCGAGAAACTCAAATACAGCGATGTTCCCGACGGACTTCAGGGGCTCGGCATCACGTTCATCACGGTCGGTTTGATGTCGCTCGGTTTCATGGCGTTTTCGGGGATTCTGTTCTGAGACATCCGGCGCCCGGGCGGCTCAGAAACATTTGTCATACTTGAATCAGGACGACGACATTGGCTATAATGAGCGTCACTCGGGACATTGACCAACAACATGAAGAGGTTTTAATTATGGCAAAACAAGAAGACAACACGGTAACACTGCCAAGGATGCCTGAGACGGCATCCGCGGATTTGGCTGCCCGTTACCTCAAGGACGAGGATTTCCGCGCCGAGTTCGACAAGGACCCGAAAGCGGCGATTTCAAAGGCCGCTGGCCGGGAAGTGCCGTCCGATATGGAAGTCAAGATTCATCGCAACGACGAAAAATGCTGGCACATCGCGCTTCCGTCAAAGGCGCGGATTGACGCGTTGGGTGAAGAGGACATTGATGGCATATCCGGAGGTGTTGACAGGCGTACACAACACTGGGGCCACGGCTTGTGCTTCGGTTAAGGACAGACTGCGTCTGTCCCCGGAGGCCGGCGAAGGCGCTGACGCGCCCATAACCGCCGGGCGGTCGGAACCCAGACCCGCGGTGCGGCCCATGGTCGCCCGCGGGTTTTTTTATCCGCGCCAACCCGTTCAGAAACCCTTGTCAGTATTGACACAAATATCCAGCCTTGTATATTCTGCGGCCCTGGTGCAATTTCGCACAATAACAATTAAAAAAGGAAACCTGTTATGGAAAAACAACAAACCAGCAAGTTGACGATGCCGGTGACGCCTGAGGCAATCTCTGCAACGTTGGCCATTCTTTACGCCGAAGATGCGGATTTTCGCGCTGCATTTGACAAGGACCCGAAAGCGACGGTTGCCAAAGTTTCTGGCCAGGAAATCCCGTCCGATGTGGAAATCGTGGTTCATCGCAACGACCCCAAACGCTGGCATATCACGCTTCCGGTGGAAGGAATGGATGTCGCACAACTGGGGGACAAGGAGATGGGGGACGTAGCCGGAGGCGTGTCTTTTTTCACTGGTGCGGGCATGATTGGGTGCATCACTGGCAATATAGTTGCTGCGTTGTGTCCTGGTGCTTGCTGCTCCCAGGAGCCGGCGTCGGGTACTTCCGCTCCTACTGAGGCCCAGCAGGCGTTTGCCGCCGACCCCTTAGGGCCAATCATTGGCGCGTTGAGCACGATGCGCGATGCGCTGAACAGGGCAGGTGTCACCGGCTCAAGCGGAAGCGGCGGCTGATTCGACCGTTTCGGTCTGAACCCAACCCGCGGTGCGGCCCCATGGCCGCCCGCGGGTTTTTTTATCCGCGCCAACCCGTTCAGAAACCTTTGTCAGTATGCAAAAGCTCAGACACCTTTGGCACTCTGATCTGCGAGGAGAGCCATGCAAATCCATCGTGTCGGATACCGCATCAAGGGGTATTCACAAGTAGTCAAATTAGGGCATCTTTGGGATATGACGAGCAAAGATGCCCTGCAACGTATCAAAATCCTTGAGTTCGCCGAGCGGCACGGACAGGGCGCCGCTATCGATGCCTTTGAAGTCAGTTCGCGTACGCTGTATCGCTGGCGCCGCGCGCTCAAACTTCACAACAACCGCATCAGCGCACTTACCCCCAAATCATGCGCGCCGCACCGCAAACGGCCGCCGGCCACCGCGCCCGCCGTGGCCGCGCAAATACGCGCCATGCGATTCCATAAACACCACCCCAATATGGGCAAAGCCACTATCCACGCCAGCGAGGAGTTCCGGCGCTGGTGCCGCGAGAACCGGGTGGCGCTGCCGAGTGTGTCCACCATCGGGCGCATCATCGCGCGTGCGCCGGATAAAATGCGCCACGCCCCGCTACGACTCGGCCCGCGCGGACAGCCCAAATCCGTGCGCCAGCAACACAAAACACGCCGCATCAAAGGTTATCAACCGGCCCCGCTGGAACTCATCGCTGGCGATACCATCGTCCGAATGCGCGATGGCATCCGCCGCTACCTCACCACCTTCATCGACCCCAACAGCCGCTTTGCCGTCGCCTTCGCCTCGCGCACCGCTTCCAGCCGTCAAGCCACCCTTACCCTCAACGCCCTCATCGACCTGCTGCCGGCAGCCCCCAAATACCTGCTCACCGACAACGGCTCCGAGTTCATGGGCGACTTCCAAAAACGACTCGATGAACTCCATATCACCCACTGGTGGACCTACCCCAACTCACCCAAAATGAACCCTCACGCCGAACGCTTCAACCGCACCATCCAGGAGAGTTTCGTCGACTACCACGACGACCTCCTGTTCTCCGACCTGACCCTCTTCAACCAAAAACTCGCCGAATGGCTGGTCTTCTACAACACCCAAAGACCACACCATTCCCTCAAACGCCAATCTCCCATACAATACCTCTCACAACAACTTCCATACTGCCAAAGGTATTGGACTTGTACACAGTATTGACACAAGTATCCAGCCTTGTATATTCTGCGGCCATGGTGCAATTTCGCACAATGACAATTGAAAAAGGATATCTATTATGGAAAAACAACAAGCTAGCACATTGACGATGCCGGTGACGCCTGAGGCGACCTCTGCGACGTTGGCCCTTCTTTACGCCAAAGACGCGGATTTCCGCGCTGAATTTGACAAGGATCCGAAAGCGGCGATTACCAAAGCTTCCGGCCAGGAAGTCCCGTCCAATGTGGAAATTGTGGTTCATCGCAACGACCCCAAACGCTGGCATATCACGCTTCCGGTGGAAGGAATGGATGCCGCGCTGGGTGACGCGGATATGGAGAACATAGCCGGAGGCACGGGAGCGCCGGGCGATATAGCTGGTGCCGCTCTTGGCTTCGCAAGTATGGCGCTGGGTATATGTGGTGGTGTTTGCGGGCAGCAGGATGATCCTACCGGCGGACCGATGGGCGCGTTGATAGGGTTAGCCGCGGTGACGGCCGCGACGGCGGTTGCCGGCTCAAGCGGAACCACCGGCGGCTGATCCGACCGTTTCGGTCTGAACCCAAACCCGCGGTGCGGCCCCATGGCCGCCCGCGGGTTTTTTTATCCGCGCCAACCCGTTCAGAAACCTTTGTCAGTATTGACACAAGTATCCAGCCTTGTATATTCTGCGGCCATGGTGCAATTTCGCACAATGACAATTGAAAAAGGATATCTATTATGGAAAAACAACAAGCTAGTACGTTGACGATGCCGGTGACGCCTGAGGCGACCTCTGCGACGTTGGCGCTTCTTTACGCCAAAGACGCGGATTTCCGCGCTGAATTTGACAAGGACCCGAAAGCGGCGATTACCAAAGCTTCCGGCCAGGAAATCCCGTCCAATGTGGAAATTGTGGTTCATCGCAACGACCCCAAACGCTGGCATATCACGCTTCCGGTGGAAGGAATGGATGCCGCACTGGCTGACACGGATATCGAGAACATAGCCGGAGGCACGGGAGCGCCGAGCGATATAACTGGTGCCGCTCTTGGGTTCGTAAGTATGGCGCTGGGTATATGTGGTGGTGTTTGTGAGCCGGACGGAGGCTACCGGATAGGCTCGTTGGCGGCGTTAGCCGCGGTGACGGGCGCGACGGCTGCTGCCGGGTCAGGCGGCGGCCCAAGCGGCGGCTGATTCGACCGTTTCGGTCTGAACCCAAACCCGCGGTGTGGCCCATGGTCGCCCGCGGGTTTTTTTATCCGCGCCAACCCGTTCAGAAACCTTTGTCAGTATTGACACAAGTATCCAGCCTTGTATATTTTGCGGCCATGGTGCAATTTCGCACAATGACAATTAAAAAAGGATATCTATTATGGAAAAACAACAATCTAGTACGTTGACGATGCCGGCGACGCCTGAGGCGACCTCTGCAGCGTTGGCCCTTCTTTACGCCAAAGACGCGGATTTCCGCGCTGAATTTGACAAGGATCCGAAAGCGGCGATTGCCAAAGCTTCCGGCCAGGAAGTCCCGTCCAATGTGGAAATTGTGGTTCATCGCAACGACCCCAAACGCTGGCATGTCACGCTTCCGGTGGAAGGAATGGATGCCGCACTGGATGACGCGGATATCGAGAACATAGCCGGAGGCACGGCACCGGGCGCTATGGCGACTGCTGTTGGGTTCATGGGTATGGCACTGGGTGTGTGTAGTGGTCTTTGCACGGAGGAGGAGGCTATTTCCAGCATGAGGGACGGCCAGGCGCCGCACGAATTCTTCCGACAAAATTTTGGCTTGTTTTTTGGAGCTGGGAGTGGTGGTTCTGGCGGCTCAAGCGGCAGCGCAAGCGGCGGCTGATTCAACCGTTTCGGTCTGAACCCAAACCCGCGGTGTGGCCCATGGCCGTCCGCGGGTTTTTTGTTGGTGTACACTTGCCCCCATGCTTGAAATTACGCTGGGAGTCGGTTTTTTCACCGGCATCGTATTGGTGCTGGTTTTCATCATTCTTGCCGCCAAGGCGCGGCTGGTGGTAACCGGTTGCGCCAGGGTGGTTGTCAACAGCGAGACCGAGTTTGAGATTCCGGTTGGCCAGAAACTGCTGATTGCGCTTGCCGACAACCGGTTGTTCGTTTCCTCGGCCTGCGGCGGCGGCGGCACCTGCGCGCAATGCCGTGTGCGCGTGCTGTCGGGCGGCGGCGCCATTCTGCCGACCGAGACCACCCACATTACGAAGCGCGAAGCCCGCAACGGCGACCGGCTGTCGTGCCAACTCACGGTCAAGCGCGACATGGAAATCGAGGTGCCGCCGGAAGTTTTCGGTTGCCGCCAATGGCAATGCACCGTGCGCTCGAACGACAACGTCGCGACCTTCATAAAGAATCTGGTGCTCGAATTGCCGCAGGGGGAGGAAGTGGATTTCCGGGCCGGCGGTTATGTTCAGATCGAATGTCCGCCGCACAGGATACGCTTCGCCGATTTTGATGTCGCCGAGGCCTACCGCGACGCCTGGGACCAATTCGACTTCTGGCGTTATCAGTCGGTGTCCGCCGAGCCGGTGGTGAGGGCCTATTCAATGGCCAATTATCCCGATGAGAAAGGCGTCATTATGCTGAACGTGCGCATTGCGACACCGCCAGGCCCGGATTTGCCGCCGGGTGTGATGACCTCGTACCTGTTCAACCTGAAGCCGGGCGACCCGGTCACCATCTCCGGGCCTTTCGGCGACTTTCTCGCCAAAGACACCGACAACGAGATGATTTTCATCGGCGGCGGCGCCGGCATGGCGCCGATGCGCTCGCACATCTTCGACCAGTTGCGGCGCATCCGCAGCAAGCGCCGCATCAGTTTCTGGTACGGCGCGCGCAGTTACCGCGAGTTGTTCTTTGTCGAGGATTTCGACGCCCTGCAGCGCGAGCACGACAATTTTCAGTGGACCATCGCGTTGTCCGACCCGCAGCCGGAGGACCGCTGGGAAGGGCTTACCGGTTTCATTCACCAGGTGCTCTACGAGCAGTACCTGAAGTCGCATCCGGCGCCGGAAGATTGCGAGTACTACATCTGCGGCCCGCCGATGATGAACACCGCCGTTATTGACATGCTCTACGAACTGGGCGTCGAGGAAGAAAACATCCTGTTCGACGACTTCGGAGGATGACGCCGGTGCCGGGCCGTGCCGCCGTCCTGGCCGCCGTCGTGCTGGCGCTCGCGGGCTGCGATGCGGCGCAGCCGCCCGTTGAACACGCGCTGCAGGGCGAGACCATGGGCACCACCTGGTCGGTGCAACTGTTCGACGCCGTCTCCGCCGCGGAATACGAGGCGCTTGCGGCGGAGATTGCCGTGTTGTTCGACGGCCTGAACGCCAGGATGTCCACCTACATCGGGGACTCCGAGATCAACCGCTTCAACCGGTCGCGCGATACGCGCTGGCAGCCGGCTTCGCCGGAACTGGCTGAAATCGTCGCGCAGGCTCTTGAAATCAGCGAACACACGCGGGGCGCTTTCGATGTCACGGTCGCGCCCATCGTCGCCTTGTGGGGTTTCGGCGCGGGCCAAAAGGACAGAACGTTCCCGGACCGGATGCTGCTCGACGACTTGATGCAAACGGTCGGCTACCGTCATTTGTCGGCGCGTCTCAAGCCGCCCGCATTGCGCAAAAGTCTGCCCGCGTTGCAGATGGATTTGTCGGCCATCGCCAAGGGCTACGCCGTGGACCGGGTCGCCGAACTGGTGTCGGCGCACGGCGTCAACAACTATCTGGCCGAGGTCGGCGGCGAGCTCAGGGCGTCCGGTGTCAGCCAGCTGTTGCGCCCGTGGCGCGTCGGCGTGGAGAAGCCGACGCCCGGCTGGCGCGAGACGATGCACGTCGTCGAACTGAAGGGGCGCGGCATCGCGACTTCGGGGGATTACCGCAATTTTATCGAACTCGACGGCAAGCGTTACTCGCACGAAATTGACCCGCGCACCGGCGAGCCGGCGCCTTACCGGGGCGCGTCCATGACCGTCATCGCCGATACCGCGATGGAGGCCGATGCCTGGGCCACCGGCCTGTTTGTTCTCGGCAAGGACGAGGCCCTGTCCATCGCCGAGGCGCACGGACTTGCGGTGTATTTCATCGAGCAGAGCGGAGACGGTTTCTCGCAGACTTTCAACGAGGCCTTTTCGGGCCATCTGGTTTTGCAGTAGCGGCCTGTATAATCGGGGAATGATTTACGTCGCCAGTTTTTTCGTCCTGCTGATCGTGGTCGCGGCCATGGCGGTGGGCGTAATTTTCAGGGGCAGGCCCATCCGCGGCAGTTGCGGCGGGCTCAATTGCCCGTCCTGCGACGGTGACCGCCCGCGCTGTCCCGCGCGCAAAGAAAACGCATAAATCCGCCGGCCCGGTCATCCACATCGGCATGGCGCCGCCGCGATTTCGGGCCAACCCCGGTGATATAATTACCTGATGCACAAGACACTGGTTTCAACGGAAACACTGGCGCGCCACCTCGACGATCCGAAGTGGGTTGTATTCGACTGCCGCTTTGATGTAACCCGGCCCGAAGTGGGCCGCCAAGGCTACCTGAAGAATCACATCCCGGGTGCGATCTACGCCGACCTGGATGCGGATTGGTCGTCGCCGCCGGGCCCCGGCGACGGCCGTCATCCGCTGCCCGACCCCGACACGTTGTGCGAGCGCCTGTCAGCGTGGGGTGTCGGCGCGGATTCGCAGGTTGTCGTCTATGACGACGGCGTCGGCTCTGTCGCCGCGCGTATCTGGTGGACGTTGCGCTGGCTCGGACACGATGCCGCGGCGTTGCTCGACGGTTGTTTCGGCAAATGGATCGAGGAAGGACACCCGGTGACCGACGAAGTGCCGCAGCCCGCGCCGGCCGATTTTCGCGGCAGCGCGAACGACGCGATGTGGGTCGCGACCGACGATGTCGTGCGCCGGATGAATGACGACGGCTCGGTGGTGATTGACGCGCGTCCGCCGGAGCGTTTCTCCGGCGAGCGTGAAACGGTGGATTCCATCGGCGGGCACATCCCGAACTCAGTCAATCATCCGCTGATGCGCAATCTCGGCGAGGACGGCTGCTTTCTTCCGCCGCAACAACTGCGGCGGCAATACCAGTCGCTGCACAAGCCGATGACGATTCATTCGTGCGGTTCGGGCGTGACCGCGTGTCACAATCTGCTGGCGATGGAGATTGCCGGTTTGCCCGGCTCCCGGCTCTACGTGGGGTCGTGGAGCGAGTGGATTGCTTCGCCGCAAAGACCCACCGCCAGAGGAGAATAGAAACATGGAAAAAATAAGCACTGAAGAATTGAAGAAGAGGATGGACGCCGACGAGACGGTTCAACTGGTTGACGTCAGGACTTCCCAGGAATACCTTTCGGTCAGAATTACGCAGGCGCAGTTCACGCCGATTACGCATTTCGATCATTTTGCGCCGCTGCTCGACAAGAGCCGCGAGGTGTACGCGCTGTGCCGCTCCGGCGGCCGCGCCGATGAATTCTGCCGCAAACTCGAAGGGCTGGGAGGGTATTCGCCGGTGGTGGTCGAGGGCGGCCTGAACGCGTGGATTGAGCGGGGCTATCCGGTCGAAATCGGCCCCAGACAAATGTGGTCGCTTGAACGCCAGACCCGTTTCGGCGCCGGGTTGCTGGTGTTTCTGGGAGTGGCGCTGGGCGCCGCGGCTCATCCCGGCTTCTTTTTCTTGTCGGGTTTCATCGGTCTCGGGCTGATGTTCGCGGCGGTGACCGACTTTTGCGGTTTTTCGATTCTGCTGTCGAAGATGCCGTGGAATAAAAAGTCCGAAGCCGGGAGCGCCGCGGCGTGAAGTTCTGCAGCCACTGCGGATCTTCAGACCTCAACATAAAAATTCCCCCGGGAGACACGTCGCCGCGCAGGGTTTGCGCGCATTGCGACACGATTTTCTACGAGAATCCCAAGATCGTCGCCGGCTGCATTCTCGAATGGGATGACAAAATCCTGTTGTGCAAGCGCGCCATCGAGCCGCGCGCCGGTTTGTGGACGGTGCCGGCGGGGTTCATGGAGAACGGGGAGTCGGTTATTGAGGCCGCCGCGCGCGAAGCCTTGGAGGAGGCGGGCGCCAGAAGCGGCGACCTGAGCCTGCACACGATTTACAACCTCAAGCACGTGGACCAGGTTTACATACTCTACCGCGGATGCCTGGATGAAGGCCGCTTCGAGGCCGGTCACGAGACGCTGGAGGCCGGCCTTTGCAGCGAGGCGGAAATCCCGTGGGACTCGATTGCCTTTCCGGTCGTCAGAGAGGCGCTGGAATTGTATTTTGCCGACCGCAGCCGGCAACAATTCGGATTGCACGAAGGCGACATGTACCGCGACGGCGGAGAGCAGTTGCGGATCGTCCGTTACTGATTCAGGACTGGTTCAGGTGGCGCGGCCGTCGCCGCCGCGGCATCGCGGCGAGGCTGGAATTTCGCCGTGGCGTTGGCGCCATTCTTCCGGTGTCAGCGTGTGCAGCGCCAGCGCGTGAACGCCGCCGGCCAGTTCTTCGGCCAGCAACTCGTTGAGCGCGCGGTGTCTGTCAATCAACCGGCGGTTCTCAAAGCGGCGCGAAACCACGATGATTTTGAAGTGGGACTCCGAGCCCGGCGGGACATTGTGCGCGCCGCTTTCATTGACCACTTCCAAGTGGTCGGGGCTGAAGTGTTTTGCGATTTTGTCTTCGATGGTTGTCTGTACGAGATGGGTCATGTGCGGCTCCGTCTGTAATTGTATCAGCCGATGCCGTAAAAACGGCGGGTATTGGCGGTGACCGTCTCGCACAACGAAGCGAACGCGGTGTTGCGGCAGTCGGCGATTTCTTTTGCGATGTGTCCGAGAAAAGCGGGCTCGTTGCGGCGTCCGCGCGGCGCCGGGCGCAGGTTGCGCGGCGCCAGATAGGGGGCGTCGGTTTCTATCATCAGGCGGTCGTCCGGGATGAAGGCGGCGGCTTCGCGCAAGGCGTGTCCGCGCCGTTCGTCGCAAATCCAGCCGGTGACGCCAATCGACAGGCCGAGATCCAGGTAATCCGCCAGCATCGCCCGGTCGCCGGTGAAACAATGCACCACGGCGTTGCCGATGCGGTCCCTGAGCGGCTCCAGCACCGCGAGAAAATCGTCGTGAGCGTCGCGCTGGTGCATGAACAACGGCAGGCGGGTTTCCGCCGCCAGCAGAATCTGCCGTTCAAAAACGGCGCGTTGCAGGTCGCGCGGCGAGAAGTCGCGGCAATAGTCCAGTCCCGTCTCGCCGATTGCGATGACCTTGTCGTCCGCCGCCAACTGCTTCAAATCATCGTAAGCATCGTCGTTCCATTCGCGGGCATGGTGTGGATGCACGCCCGCGCCGGCGTAGAGAAATTCGGGATACCGCCTGGCCAGCGCCAGCGCCTCGGCGCTGTCGGCCACGCTGGAGCCGGAGACGATCATCGCCGTGACTCCGCTGTCCGCGGCTCTCTGCAACACCTCGCGCTCGTCGCCGCGAAACGCCTGATGCGTAAAATTGAAGCAGATGTCTATCAAGGATTCGTCACGACGTCGCCAGTCGTTCGAGTTCAAAGCAAAGCTGTCTCAGGTTGTTGCAGTGGATGGCGTTGATTTCGCCGACGATGGCGATGTAGTGGCCGCCCGCCGGTGTATGCACAATCAGCGGACTGGCCGGCAGTTGTCTGCGCAACAGCCTGAGCCGGTTTGGCACGTCGTCGTCCTCTCCCGCCGTGCTGGAGCCGATGATGACGGCCTGGGCTTTTGCCGAAACGGCGATGTCGGCAATTTCTCCGGGTGTGGTGTTTTCTCCAAGGTAAACCGGATTCCAGCCGTTGGCGTTCACCGTCGCCGCCACTTTCAGCGCGGCCAGTTCCGGGTCTTTCTCGACGGCGCAGACAACCGCTTTCCTGCGTGGGTGGTTGTACGCCGCCGCCCGCATCAGCAGGTAGGCGGAAATCGCGCCGGTGAACAGATGTTTGTGCCCGTTGGACAGCGCGCCGCGGCGACATTCGTCGCGCACATGAGACAACAGCGGGGTGACCAGATCCTCAATCAGAAAAACCGCGCTTAGCGATTGTTCCGCCTGTGACAGGGCGGCAATAAAACGGTTGATGTTCAGGTTGTTGATTGCGTCAATGCACGAGTCAAAGTACTCCATCACCGCCGCGGTGCTCTGGCGTTGTTGCTTGTTGGGGATTCCGGCGTCTGCAACCTGACTCTGGTCAATCAGTTTGGACAACCGGTTGTTCGACAGTTTCGCGATGTCGCCGATTCTTCTGCCGTCTGCGGTCGCCCTTGCCAGCAGCGTCAGACGTTCAATGTCCTCATCACTATAGATGCGTCTGGCGTTGGCCATTCGCTTCGGCGCAACGACTTGATAGCGGCGTTCCCATGCGCGAATGACCTCGGCGCTGAGACCGCTGTAGCGAGCGGCGATGCCGATGGAGTGTTGTCCAGTTTCAGATGTTCTTTTCTTCATTTGTACAGGTTTTGTCTATTATAAAGTTACGATTCGGCCTGGCGGTTGTTATTGATACCCTGGTGACCCAGAAAACAGTAGGCGCCGGTTTTGGTGAAAACGGCGACCCCAACGGTATCGCGGCCCGATTGACTACCGCCATTCGTGGGACAATTCGACCGCGCTGACGAGCTGGTTTTTCATCGAAATCGGACGTCAGGCCGATTACCACGACCGCGGCGAGACCCATACGCCTGACGATTGATGCTACAGTGGGCTTTGTGGACAAGCCCGCTGACTTCAGTCTGAAAAGCCGCCGAAATTTCGTCGGCGGCTTTTCATTTCTGGACGCCGGGCGCGCCGGCGACAGACGCATTATTCATTTTGACATGGACGCGTTTTTTGCCGCAGTTGAACAGCGCGATTTTCCGGAGTACGCCGGCAAGCCCGTCATCGTCGGCGGCCTGCCGGACAAGCGCGGAGTGGTTGCAACGTGCAGTTACGAAGCGCGCCGCTATGGAATCCACTCGGCGATGTCCTCGGCACGCGCGGCACGGCTGTGTCCGGCCGCGGTTTTCATCAAGCCGCGTTTTGAGGTTTATCGGCAGGTATCGGCGCAGATTCGCGCAATCTTCCAGCAGTACGCCAGTCTGGTCGAGATGCTCTCGCTCGACGAGGCGTATCTCGACGTCAGTGAAAGCGCCGCCGACATCAAAGCCGCCTCCGCTCTTGCCCGCGAAATCAAGCGGCGCGTGTTGGAGACCACGCGGCTTACGGTTTCAGCGGGCATCGCCTGCAACAAGTTCCTCGCCAAAATTGCCTCCGACATGGACAAGCCGGACGGATTTTACGTGGTGCCGGCGCAGCGCAGCGAACAGTTTGTCGAGCGCTTGCCGGTGGGCAAGTTTCACGGCGTCGGCAAGGTCACCCGCGCGAAGATGGAGAAGCTCGGAATTGTCACCGGCGCCGATTTGAAGCGGCGCCCGCTGGATGAACTGGTCGGTGTTTTCGGCAGCGCCGGATACTACTATTATCAGGCGGCGCGCGGTGTGGATTACCGGCCGGTGGTTGCCGGGCGTCCGCGCAAGTCCGTTGGTTCCGAAACCACTTTTGAAAACGATCTGCATGAGTTCGGCGAGATTGAGGGCGAAATCAAACACCGCGCGCTTGAAGTGGCGCGTATTCTGGCTTCGCGCAAACTGAGCGGACGCACGGTCACGCTCAAGGTCAAGTACGCCGACTTCACCCAGATTACCCGCAGCCATACGCTCGACCATCCGCTGACCGGCCTCCATGAGATGTTGCGTCTGTTGCCGGGACTGTTGCAGAAAACCGAGGCGGGTTCGCGCCCGGTGCGGTTGCTCGGCGTGACGGTTTCCAGCCTGTGCGCGCCCGGCACGCCGAGGCAGGTGGCGATGGCGCTCCCCGAAATGGCGGAGGCGGGATGAAGGCGCATTGCACCTCTACGGTGAACAGGGCGTTTTGAAATTGCTTGAAGACTACGGCTACGAAGTGGCGCCAATCCAGTTGACCCGTTCCTGAACGCCGGCCTCACGGCGCTTTCAGGTTCAGAACCTCGTTGTCCTGGTCGATCGAGAATTCAAAATTGCCCAGGAAGTCCATGCCGAGCAAGCCGTCCGCCGCAAAACTCTCCGGCATTTCCGCAATGCCGACCGGCATGTCGTCAAACGTGATGTCGCCGACACTGAAACTTCTGGCCGCAACAATGGCCACATCCACCTGACTGCCGACGGCGTTGAAGCGGGTTTTTTCTCCGCCTTCGGCGGACAGGCCGACGGCTTCGGCGAATTCCCGCCGCAGGATGGAGATGGAGGCGCCGGTGTCCAGCACCAGATTGGCTTTGCGGTCGTTGACGGTGACCTTGACCAGGAAGTTGTTGTTCCTGCGCGTCATTTCAATCGGGGCGCCTTCTCCGAGCTTTGCCAGCTGCTCGACCAGTTGCGAGAGTTTGCGCGCCTTGCCGCCCCACTCCGGATCATGGAGAATCCGGTTGAGGTTGCCGAGTCCCTCGTCGTACCGCCCTGAACGGTACTGGGCGCCGGCAAGCTCGTAATAGTACTCGGGCCGGTCGCCGTTTTTCTCGATCAGCAGGTGATAGAGCTCACCCAATCTGCCCCACTGCTTTTTTGTGGTCAGTTGGCGGCGGTAGATTTCGGTTGTTTGTCCGATAACCCGGTCCGCCGTTTCGGCGAGCGTGTTGTCACGGTCGTAGATTTTCGCGTCGAGCGCGTTTTCGAGCGCCCTGGTGTATCTTCCGCGGCTTGCGTCGAGCTGCGCCCGGAGCAAAAGCGCACCGGGATCGTAACTCTCGCTTTCAAGGTAGTGCGTGAGCAGTCGCCCGGCCTCGTCCGGTTTTTTGCGCGCCATCAGTTGCCGTGCCCGGTCCAGCAGCGCTTTGCGCATTTTTTCCGCCGCGGCGGGATTTTTTCTCCGGGTCTCCCGGTAAACCAGCAGCGCTTCGCGCACCTCGCCGCGCGACAAGTGCGTCTGGAAGGGGTTGGTTGCCGGCGCCGTCCGGGTGTTTTCGCCTTTTTCCGCGATGGCTGGCGCCGCAGGCCCTTCGCCCGGGGCATGCTCCGCCGCAGGCTCTTTTCCCGCGCCCTGCCAAGCGTGCAACGACCAGCCGCCAATGAAGCCGACCAGCAGCCAGAAAGTGATATTCAGCAAGGGCATTATTACATTATATATCGTTTATAATGCCCGTTAAGACCAAAAATTGCATTTAGACAATGGCATCAAAATCGAAACGGAAGTCCGGAAAAGGACGCAAAAGAAAGCCGGTGCAACAGCCCGCCGCCGCGGGCGCGTCCAACGGCTCACCGCAAGAAAACCGTTCGGCAAACGGGTCGGCGTCGGACCGTCGCCCGAACCCGGTGCAAAACAACAAGACAGCGACGCACACTGTCAGCACCCATGCCCTGATGAGCGATGCCAGCATTCCCTACTGCTGGGCGTTCGGCATCTTTTTCGGCTTGACGGCAATTGTTTCACCCTACGGCCAGACGGTCAACGGTTTCAATCCTGATCTCCACATGGCCGGCTACCTGCAGGTGGGCGGGCTGGTGTTCATTCTGGTTTACCTGTTTCACTATCTGCAGCGCGCGCACAATGTGCTTTATATGCCGCGCACTCCCATGATATGGGTGGTATTCGCGCTTTATCTGTGGATGTTGATATCGCTGTTGTGGGCGCACAACTCCTACGAGGCTTTTGTGAAGATTCTCGACTGGGGCGCCGCGATTTGTATTTTCGTGCTTTCCCTGCTGCTGATTCGGGACAGCCGCACGTTTTTCCCCGTTCTGCTGTGTTTTTACCTGGGCGGTCTTGCCGTTTCCCTGCTCGGAGTGGGCCAGTACCTGTTGGCGGTGGACTGGGTTCAGCAGCATCAGGCGCCGGCAGCCACGTTTGGCAATAAAAACATGGCGGGTGAGTACCTTGTGCTGGTGGCGCCGCTGGGTTTTTGTTTCCTTCTGAACAGCCGCCACAAGATCGCGCCATGGCTTTACGCGTTGAGCGGTTCTTTTATCATCGCCTACCTGTTTTACGGTCGCACCCGCGCTTCGTGGATTTCCTTCATAGCCGAAGTGTTGCTTCTGGCGGGATTTTTCCTGTATTTCAAATTCAGGCACGGTTACAAGCCGCACTGGAACCGCAACAAAACGTATGCGTTTATCGCCTCGCTTGTTTTCCTCTTTGCGCTTGTGAACATGCATCCGGGCATGTTCAGCGACGGGACTCTCGGTATTGACTCGAGAATCAATCCGTCTGCGGGAACGACCAAGGCGGAATCACTCACCGGAACGTTGAAAGCCGCTCTGGGAGGGTTCGAGTCGAGCCGGAGTCAGCGCTACACCATGTGGCTCAACTCGCTTGCAATGTACAAGGACCACTGGTTGCTGGGAACGGGAATCGGCAACTGGATGGTTTATTACCCGGCCTATCAGATTGCCGTGGAAGTTGACCATATGCTGACCGGCAACCTGTACCATATCAATGCGCACAATGATTACATAGAATTTTTGTCCGAACTCGGTCTTGTCGGCGGTCTCATGATGCTCGTGCTGGTCTTCTTCATATTGCGGACGATTGGCCGTGTTGCGGCGAGTCGCGGTATCTCGGATGAAAATCGCGTCTTCGGCATTGCGGCGGGTATCAGTATTCTGGGAATCAGCGCCAACGCCACTTTCAGTTTCCCCCTCCAGCAGCCCGTGACGATTGCGATGTTCCTGTTCTATCTGGCCTTGATTGTCGTGGTTTCCAACACCCTGAACGAAGACGACCGGGACATGTATTCGCTTCGATTGCCGGCCCCGATTTACAAAATTTTCTTTATTGCGCTGATTGGCGTGGCGGCGACCTTTTTGTCTTTCATGCACTATCAGTGGTACTTGTCGGAGGCTCATTACCGCGTGGCGTCGGCTTCGATGAGTCTGGGCAGATACAAAGTGATGGACCAGTACGGCAGAATGGCATTAGAAGAAAACCCGATGCGCACGTACCTGAATATCTTCCCGGCCACGTACTACGCGAAACAGTCAAACTATGCAAAAGCCGTCCACCATTTCGAGAAATTGCGCGCCGACTATCCCTGGCGCATAGAGATTATGCAGAATCTGGGCGCGTCCTACTTGTACTCGGGCAGGCACGATCAGGCAAGGGAAGTGTTTAATCTGTGGGATAGTATGCAGCCTCACTCCAGAGGTTTACTCAAGGCCCACGGAATGATGCTGGCGCATGTCGGAGACAGGGAAGCGGCTATCGAGAGGTTGTCCCGGGCAGGAGAGCTGTTCCGGGAAGCCGTGCAGGACTCGATAGCAAGAGGCGACCAGAAACAGGCGCGTCGCCGGCAAACCAAACTGGAGCAGATTTACCAGGTACTTGCCAGTCTCGGTGTTCGGCCCGATTCCGGCGCCGCGAGTCCGGCGGCCGCAAAGCAGCCGAGCGGTTAGGCGGGTGGCGTGGCGGACTTTACCCTGGGTGGATTGTCTTCGGGCCTGTCCGGCGCCGCCGCGGAAAGCCTGAACCGCAGGCTCGGCGTCCTGGCGGCGGTTGTGCTGCTGCCGTTTTGTTTTTACTCGTTGTCGGGTATGTTCTGGGACCTGTATTACCCCGACCGTGTCGCCACCGGTTTCGATATCGCCGCGCCGAAAGCCGGCAAGGCGTCGGCGCGCGCGCCGAAAGCGACTTCGTGGGACTGGTTCACCGTGCGCGAGGCGCCGAAAAAGAAGGTGGTGCCGGCAAAAATCAACGCGCAATTGATGGGTGTGTTCGGTGTCGGCGACGAAGGGGTCGCGATGATTTCGGTCAACCGCGGCAAACTACAGAATTTTCGCGTTGGCGATGAAATCACGGACGGCGTAGTCCTGGGGGAACTCGCGCAAAGCCACGTCATCCTGCTGCGCGGTGAAAGCGAGGAAATACTCGCGATGAAAAAGGCCAACCTGTTCCAGGCGAAGAAGGAAGACGGAATCATCATCGGCACCGGCCCGACCGGCATCACCCGCGGTTATGTCCAGAAAATGATACGCGAGCAGCCGCTGCAACTGGCGCAAATGATCAAATTCGAGCCGACAGACACCTCCCGCTACGGGCGCGGCATGAAGATTTCCGCGCGCCGCAGTGAAAACGAAAGCATGCTTTACAATATGGGCCTGATTCCTGGAGACATTCTTATAAGAGCCAATGGCAAGAGCATTGGCCATTTCCAGAAGAATCCGGGCTCATGGAGGCCCTTGCTCCAGGGCGGCAATATCCGCCTGGAGCTGGTAAGAAACGGAACACTACAAAATGTCACGCTTGAACTCGGCAGATAAGCCGCCGGCGGCGCCGGCCAACGGGCCGGCATGGCGCTGGCTTTCGGCTGCCGTACTGCTGGCGCTGACGCTGTGGTGGCAGCCGGTCGCAGTCGAGGCGGCGACGCTCAATTTCCGCGATGTGGACATCCGCCAGATTATCGAAAGCGTGTCCGAACTGACCGGCCGCAACTTTCTGGTGGACCCGCGCGTCAAAGGCAAGGTGACCATCGTCGCGGCGTCCGAGGTGCCGGACAACGCCGTCTATGACATTCTGCTGACGGTGTTGGGGATGCACGGTTTTCGCACGGTGGATGCCGGCAACGGCCTGACCCGTGTCGTTCCGGCCAACGCCGCCGCGCGCTTTTCGCCGCTCGATGTGCCGGAGGGCCTGACCACTGAAATTCTCAAGATTGATCATCTGAACGCCGCCGGCATCGTGCCGATGGTGCGCCCGCTGATGACCGGCGAGGCGCAGGTCACGGTACACAAGGAAACCAACAGCATCATCGTCACCGAACTCGAAGCCAACCTGGAGAGAGTCAAGAGCATCATCGCCTCGCTCGACCGCAAGACCCTCGGCGATTACGAAATCATCGAACTGCAGGAAAGCAAGGCCAAGGATCTCGTCAATCTGGTGCAGCGTGCGCGCAATCAGCAGACCCGGCATCTGGTCGAGGTCATCGCCGACCCCCGCACCAACCGGATTGTGCTGGTCGGGCAGCCCGAACTGCGCCTGGCGCTGCGCGCGCTGATTGCCGAACTCGACACGCAGCCGACCGCCGCCGACAGCGGCCGCGGCGTGGTGCGCGTGCTGCACCTGAATTACGCCGACGCCGAGGCGATGAAGGAAATTCTGAAAGGCCTGCTGACCGAGCAATTCCTGGATCTGGCGCAGGAAGGCGCCGACGTGGATGATAAAAAGACGGACACGAAAGACGACAAGGACGAAGACAAAGACGATGACGATGCCGACGATGACAGCGACGACGACGACGATGATGACAAGCGTTACACGGTGCAGGCCGACCCGGCGACTAACGTCCTGATTGTCAGCGGCCCGTCCAACATTGTGCAGGCGATTGAGAGCGTTGTGAAAGAACTCGACGTGCCGCGTCCGCAGGTGTTCATCGAGGCGATTATCGCGGAGATTTCGCTGAACAAGGCGGCACGGGTGCAGACACAGTTGTCCGGTGGGAGAGTTGCCAAATCTTTCCGATCCTTTGAAGCTCAAGAAGTAAGAACTAGGAGATTAACGGCATTTCCGGGTGGCGGTGCGGTTTCTGATCTGAGGGGGCTTTTTACCGCGTTTGATTTTATCGGGACTCCGAGTGCGGGCACTTTTCTCGGCGGCAGGATAGACAATCTGAGCATCGGCCTGTTCATACAAGCCCTTAGAACCGATCAAAACACCAACATCCTGTCGACGCCGTCGGTGATGACGTTGAACAATGAACAGGCGACGATCTCAATCGGCAGTGAAAGATCTTTTAATTTCGGCAATATCATTGATCAAGGCGGCACAGTCAGGGCCAATGTCGAACGGCGCAATGTGGACACGGTGCTTGAAGTCACGCCGCAGATTACGAAAGGTGATGTCGTGCGCCTTGAAATCAAGCAGACAGTCAAGAGGGTCGAGGATGTTCCCGGCGAAACCGCCGACGCCGATCCTGTCTTCAGACGTGAAATTGAGACCGATGTCGTCGTCAACGACAAGGAAGTGGTCATTCTCGGCGGCCTGATTGAGGAGCAACGCAGCGACTCGAAAAACAAGGTGCCGCTACTGGGCGACATCCCGGTGATTGGCTGGTTCTTCAAGGG
This sequence comes from uncultured candidatus Poriferisulfidus sp., assembly GCA_963693105.1. GTDB lineage: Bacteria > Pseudomonadota > Gammaproteobacteria > Poriferisulfidales > Oxydemutatoraceae > Oxydemutator. The sequence goes on from OY843752.1 coordinate 665,105, forward strand.
GCGCACGAGCAACCGCGACAAGACCAACTTGATGATATTCATCCGCCCGACGATTTTCCGCGAGCCAAACAAGGCCAGCGAAGAGGCGGTGAACCGCTACGTTCAACTGCGCCTGGATCAGCTTGAAAACCTGAAGACGGTGGACAGCCTGCTGAGCGAAGAGGAAAGATCCATGCTGCTGCCGGTGCTTGAGAAAGAGAAGGCGACCAAGCGCAAGCCCAAAAAGCGCAAAAAGCGCAAGCCCAAAACCCGCCGCTACGAAGACAGCCCGCAGTAACAACCAGCGACGGGCCGGCCATGTACCAATCCTATTTCAATTTCTCGGAAGCCCCGTTCACGATTTCGCCCAACCCGCGGTTTCTGTACTTGAGCGAGCGCCACCGTGAGGCGCTGGCGCATTTGCAATACGGCTTGCAGGAAAACGGCGGCTTCATCCTGCTGACCGGCGAGGTCGGCACCGGCAAGACCACCGTCTGGCGGTGTCTCGCCAGCCAGATTCCCGACAACGTTCACCTGGCCGTTGTTCTCAATCCGCGCCTGACCGAGACCGATCTGGTCGAGTCCATCTGCGATGAATTCGGCGTGGCGTACGAGGCCGGTTGCGGCCTCAAGCGGCTGGTGGACGCGCTCAACCGCCATCTGCTCAAACTGCACGAGCGCGGCGAACGCGCGGTGCTCATCGTCGAGGAAGCGCAAAACCTCGGGGCCGCCCTGCTTGAACAGTTGCGCCTGCTGACGAACCTCGAAACCGACGAGAGCAAACTGTTGCAGATTGTCCTGATAGGCCAGCCCGAGTTGCTCGACAAAATTGACAGCCCGGATCTGCGCCAGTTACGCCAGCGCGTCACCGCGCGTTTTCATCTGACCTCGCTCGACGCCGCCGAAGTGCGCGCCTACATCACCCATCGCCTCAGTATCGTCGGCGCCGGCCCCGGCCTGTTCACCGACCGGTCACTGTTGCGTCTGGCGAAACGCAGCGGCGGCATTCCGCGCCTGATCAACCTGATTTGCGACCGTGCGTTGTTAGGCTGCTTTTCCGAAAACAAGAACCGGGTGGATACACGTATTCTCGAACAGGCGTCGCGCGAAGTGCTGGGAGAAAAGACGCGCAAAGCGCAGGCCCGTGCGCCGGTCGGCGCACCGACTGCGCGCACGGGACTGGCCGCAGCAGGCCTCGCGCTGCTTGCCATCGGCATCTGGTTTTACGGCGGCCCGCGCCCCGGGTCGCCCGATGCCTCCGCACCGCCGCCGGTCCAGGCGCAAGGCCCTGCAATGAAAGGCGCGGTGGCGAACGACGAAACCCTGCTTGCCGAAGCGCCGCAGGCCGAAGCGTCGCCGCCATCGCCATCGCCGGCATCGCCGCCGATTGCCCACACGTTGTTGTTGCAGCCGCCCGCCGCCGGTACGCCGGTCACCGCGCCGCCCGCGATGCCGCACGCTCCCGCCGAGCCGGCGGCGCCTGCCGACTGGCGCGACAACGTGACCGGGCGCGGCCCGGACAATGGGGCGGACAACGGGCCTTACCGCGCCTTGTTCGGTTTGTGGGACATTGATTTGCCGCGCGAGTTGACCGAATCGCCGTGCGAGTACGCGCTGCGCCACGGGCTGGACTGCTGGCATCGCCGTGGCGGTCTTGGCAGCATCGAGCGCGCCAACCGCCCGGCACTGCTGAAGATGGTTGCAAGACGGGACGGACATCCCTTCTACGCGGTGCTGGAAGGTTTCTCCGCAAGCGGGCTGGTGCGGCTCCATCTGGCGGGCGAGAAGATCGCGGTTGCGCGCAACGAACTGGACGAGGTGTGGACCGGCGAGTACACCTTGCTGTGGCGCCGTCCGTCCGGCTATCTGAACACGCTTTACCCCGGCGACAAGAACGACACGGTGCGCTGGGTCGCGCGCCAACTGGCGACGTTGACCGGCGACCGGTCGCTGCTGCAACATGCCACGGTTTACACGGCCGCCCTTGAAAGCCGCATCCGGAATTTTCAGCGGCACTGCGGGCTTTTCGTGGACGGCCTGGTTGGCAAGGAGACCCTGATCCGGATTCATTCGCTGGTCAGCAAGGCGCCGCTTTTGCGCGACGACATTTTGTCGTGCCGTTCGAGGCTGGGGTAAGCCGGTGTCTTACATTCTCTCCGCGTTGAAGAAAGTCGAGCGCAAGCGCCAGAGCGAGCACTTGCCGGACCTGCTGTCGATGCAGGTCGAGCACGCATCGGCGGACGCCGACCGCGGCGGCCGTGGCCGCGTGATACTCAAGACCATCGTCGTGACGGGTCTGCTGGTCGCGGTCGGCGGCTGGTTTTTGTCGCCCGTCTCCGGCGGGCGGACGATGGACTGGCTGGGCGAGCAATGGTCCTCCCTGCCATTTTCGCGGATGGCGCAACCGGTGATTTCATCCGGCGAGACGCGCCGTGAAACCGCCGCGCCGGCCCAATCGGTTTACAGGACGGTCGAGGTGCGTGAATTTTCGCCGCCACTCACCGATGCCTTCCAACCGCCCGCGAAGTTTCCCGAACCACTCGCCCGCGCCGCGCCGCCCGCGCCGCTGAGACCTTTGCCGCGCACCGCTTCTCCGCCCGCCGCCGCGGTGCCCGATGCGGCCCTGTCGGCGCGCGCCGCGCCGGTTGATTTCGACAACCTGCCGCCCGACACGCGCCGCCGGATACCGGTGTTTTCGGTTACCGGCCATTTGTATTCCAACCTGCGCCCGCAGGCCAACAAGGTCATCATCAACGGCGCCGCGTTGCGCGAGGGGCAATACGTCAGCGAGGACCTGATGGTCAGCGAGATTACCGACAACGGCGTGATCATGGATTTCCGCGGGCTGCATTTCCGCGTCGGCAAGGCGAGGATATTCCAGTAATGGCCGAAGTGAGAGGGGCGCGGTTGCCGTTCGGCTTCGCCCAGAAGCACGGCCTCTACGTGGGCGAGGGCGACGAGGGCGTGTTGATGCTGTTCTGCCGCTCCGACGTGTCCATGAGCGCGCTCCAGGAAGTGCGCCGCATGTTCAACCGCGAGTTTTCGCTGCGCATTATGGGAAGCGGCGAGTTCGACCAGGGCCTGCAGAAAACCTACGCCAATCAGAGCGGCGGCCTGTCTTTCATGAGCGATGTCGAGGACCACGTGATGGGCATGGACGAAGTGGCCGCCGCTTTCGAGGAGCCGGAGGATTTGCTCAAAAGCGAGGACGACGCGCCGGTCATCAAGATGCTCAACGCGATCTTCTTCGAGGCGATACGCGAGAAATCCTCCGACATACACATCGAACCCTACGAACGCGAACTGCACATCCGCTTTCGCCTGAACGGCGTATTGCGCACGATGCTGACTTCCTCGGTCAAACTGGCGCCGCTGCTGGTGTCCAGGGTCAAGGTGCTGGCGCGCCTCGACATCGCCGAGAAACGCCTGCCGCAGGACGGCAGAATCACCGTGCGCCTCGGCGGGCGCAGCGTGGACCTGCGCGTCTCGACGCTGCCGTCGAGTTACGGCGAGCGCGTGGTGTTGCGGATACTCGACAAGCAGACCGAGCAGATGCAGCTCGTTCAACTCGGCATGGAGCCGGAACTGCAAAAGCGCTTCCACAGCATGGTCAACCGTCCGCATGGCATCGTTCTCGTCACCGGCCCGACCGGCTCCGGCAAGACGACGACGCTGTACGCCGCGCTTGCCGAAGTGGACCGCCGCGAGCGCAACATCATGACCATCGAGGACCCGATCGAGTACGACTTCGAGGGCATCAGCCAGACGCAGGTCAACACCAAGGCCGGCATGACGTTCGCGCGCGGCCTGCGGGCGATTCTGCGCCAGGACCCCGACGTGGTCCTGATTGGCGAAATCCGCGACAGCGAAACCGCCGACATCGCGGTGCAGGCGAGCCTGACCGGCCACCTGGTGTTGTCCACGCTGCACACCAACACCGCCCTCGGCGCCTTGACCCGCCTGTGCGACATGGGTGTCGAGCCGTTTCTGCTGACCGCGACGCTGCAAGGCGCGCTGGCGCAGCGTCTGGTCAGAAAGCTGTGCCCCGAATGTCGCGAACCGTTCGACCCCGACCTGGATGAACTCAAATTCTGGGACGTGGAGCCGGAAATCTTCAAAGACCAGTCGGTTTACCGCCCCAAAGGCTGCGATGCGTGCCACCACACCGGCTATGTCGGGCGCTTCGGGTTGTTTGATTTTGTCACGATGGACGACACGTTGCGGCAGATGATTCACGACGGCGGAACCGAACTCGCCATGGAGAAGCACATTCGCAAGACCCAGCCCAACCTCAGGACCCTCGGTCTGCAATACGCTTTCTCCGGCGACACTTCGCTTGACGAAGTCCTCGCCGTCACGCTGCACTGACAAAATGCAGGCATACAATTATCTGGCCTACGACAGCGAGGGCAAAACCCGCAAGGGCGTTCTGGAGGCGGATTCAGAGCGCCACCTGCGCCAGCAGCTGCGCGAACAGAGCCTGACGCCGGTGGAAGTCTCGTCGGTCGGCGCCGCCCGGACGCTGTTTCAATTCCGCCGCCGCCTCGGACGCGGCGATCTGATGCTGATGACGCGCCAGCTGGCAACGTTGATCGGCTCCGGCATGCCGCTCGAATCCTGTTTGCGCCTGATGGCGGAGCAGGCCGAGAACGTGCAGATCAAACGGCTGGTGTCGGCAATCCGCAGCCATCTCACGGAAGGCCGCACGCTCGCCTACGCATTGCAGAACGCGCCCGCCGCGTTTCCGTCCGATTACATCGCCACCGTGTCGGCGGGCGAGGAAACCGGCCACCTGTCGCAGGTGCTCGAACGCCTCGCCGACGAGGTCGAGCAGTCGGGGCAGGCGCGCCAGTCGCTGATGACCGCGCTGATCTACCCGCTGCTGATGCTGACGGTGGCGACCGCCGTCATCATCCTGCTGCTGGTCAACGTCGTGCCGCAGGTGACCCGCGTCTTTGTGCAGATGAACCAGGAACTGCCGCCGCTGACCGCGGGGCTGATTTCCCTCAGCAACTGGTTGCAGAATTACGGCATCTACCTGCTTGTCTTTTTCACCGGCAGCCTGACCATTTTCCTGCTGATCCTGCGCAACCGCGACGCGCGCGAACGCTGGCACCACTTCCTGCTGCGGCTGCCGCGCTTCGGCTACTGGCTGGTGGTCGGCAACATCGCCGGCTGGGCGCGCAGTCTCGGCGTCCTGCTTGGCAGCGGCGTGCCCATCATGGAATCGCTGCGCATCGCCGCCGAACGTGTCGGCAACCTGGCGCTGCGCCGCAACCTGCACGACGTCGCCGAACGTGTGCGCGAAGGCGACGCCCTGCACCAGGCCCTGCTCAAGGGCAAACGCTTCCCGCCGTTCCTGATTCACATGGTCAGCAGCGGCGAATCCAGCGGCACGCTGGACCACATGCTGGTCAAGGTCGCCGACTATTACGACCACAGGATACGCACGTTGGTGGACGCCGGCCTCAAAATGTTTGAGCCGCTATTGGTTATAATAATGGGCGGCATCGTGCTGCTGATTGTGATGGCGGTGCTGGTGCCGATTATCCAGATGAACCAACTGGTGTGATGAACATGAAACGAAAAGACAAAAACCAACGCGGATTTACATTGATCGAGATCATGGTCGTTGTGGTCATTCTCGGCATTCTGGCGGCGCTGGTGGTGCCCTCCATCATGGAGCGCCCCGACATGGCGCGCCAGGTTCGCGCCAAACAGGACGTGCGCACGCTGACCAACGCGATCAACATGTACCGTCTCGATCACTTCGACTACCCCACGGGTTTGCAGGACCTCGTTTCCGGAAACTACCTCGACAAACTTCCGAAAGATCCGTGGGGCAAGGACTACCAGTACCGCAGCCCCGGCTCGCACGGGCGTTTCGACATTTACAGTTACGGCATGGACGGGCTGGATGGCGGCGCCGGACTGGAACAAGACGTCGGCAACTGGAATCTGGATGGATAAAGCCGTCCGTGGCGCGGACGCTTCTTCATCCGGTTTCACCCTGATTGAAATCATTGTTGTCACCGTCATCATCGCGGTAATCGTCTCCGCGACGCTGCTGTCGGTCACCGTCGGCGAACGCGGCCGCGCGCAGGAAGTCGGGCGCCGCATCGTCAGCCTGATGAACAACCTCTCCGCCGAGGCGATCCTGACCGGCGTGCCCTACGGCCTGCGTTGGAACGACGGCGCGCGCCGCCTGGTCGCGGTGCATCTCAAAAAATCGGCATGGACAAGAGACGAGCGTTTCGGCGGCATCCAGGTTCCGCGCAACTGGAGTTTGCAGATGTCGTCGGGCGTGGGCGAGGGCGTGGATCTGGCATTGCTGGGCCGGGACGAAGACGACGAGACGCTGCCCGCCGTGGACGAGGACGACCCGGACGACCCGCAGGCGCCGGAGGAATCGCGCAAAGACCCCGCCGCCGACCCGTGGGTGCGGTTCCATCCGACCGGCCTGTGGCAGCCCGGCGGCATTCTTCAGATTCTGGTGGACCGCGACCGCCAGGCGATGTTCGGCTGGACCGCGACCGGCCGCGTCACCATCGGCAATCGCGCCGCCGAAGAACTGCCGTGAGCGTGCGCCGCAGCCGCCGCCGCGACGCCGGCTTTACGTTGATCGAAGTGTTGATTGCGGTCGCCGTGCTGGCGATTGCGCTCGGTGCATCGCTCGACGCGCTCAACGTTTTCTCCGACACGCAGGTGCGTTTGCATGAACGCTACCTGGGGCATCTCACCGCCTGGAACGTGATGACCGACCACTACAACGAGCAGCGCACCGCGACCGAAGGCGGCGCGCTGTCGCTGACGACGGAAGGCTCCGAAGACCAGGGCGGCCGCACCTGGCAATGGTCAATCCAGAAGAAAGAACGGCGCGAGAATGTCGCCGCCGACGACGCGCCGGATGCGCCGGCGTCGCGCCTCGCCATTGTCGTCGTGGACGTTTACTCGCCGGGCGCGGCGCGCACCCGCGACGCCGCGCCCTCGGCGACGTTGCGCGCGATTTTCGGACAATGACAACGCCCGCCGCGCGCACCTCCGGCTTCACGCTGCTTGAGGTGCTGATTGCGATGTCTATCTTCGCGCTGGTGTCGGCGATGACTTTCCAGGGGTTGCAGACCTCGATGACGTTGCAGGAAAAAGTCGAGGAGAGCGCCACCGAGCTGAGCGATGTGCAACTGGTGATGACGCTGATGCTGGAGGACTTCATGAACGTGGTGCGCCGCCCGGTGCGCCCCGCCTTCGGCACCGACCGTCTGCCCGCTTTCAACGACGAGCCGCCGCTGGTGGAGGGCAGCGTTGACGTCTATACCTGCGAGGCGGTTTTCACCCGCGCCGGGCTGCCGCCGGGACGCCTGCTGCGCGCCGGAATCCAGCGCGTCGCCTACTGCACCGACAGCGAGAACCGGCTTTTCCGGCTGTCGTGGCCGGTGCTGGACAAGGCGCAGGACAGCGCCCCGGTCGAAAGCCTGCTGCTCGACAACGTCATCGTGTTCGACATTCAGCCGCAATGGCGCAGCGACCTGTATGGCAAAAACACCACCGCCCGTCTTGAAATGCTGCCGCAATCCATCGAGATCACGCTGGAACTCGAAAGGGGCGACGCCGGCGACACCGTGTCTTTCGTGCGCCGTTTCCCCGGTTTGCAGGACGTCTATCCGTGGCTGGAGCGGCAATGAAGAACTCGCGCGGCGTGGCGCTGTTGAGCGTGATGATTGTCGTCGCCTCGGTGTCGGCCACCGCCTCGTGGCTGCTCTACAGCCAGAATCTCGACATCCAGCGCACCTCGCGCATCCTCAAAAAAGAGCAGGCCGTCCTGCTGGCGCTGACCGTCGAGACGCGCGCGCTGCTGTCCTTGCAGGAAGACCGCATCAACGACGGCGGCGCCGCGGTGGACTATTACGCGAGGACCGCAAGCGAAGTGGAAGAGGAGAACGACGACGACGAATCCTGGTCGGAGCCGTGGAGCATCGTGTCGGGCGTGCCGCCGCTGGAATCGCTGAAAGACGTCGAAATCTCCTCGTGCATCTACGACCTGCACGGCCTGTTGAACATCAACAACCTGCGCGCCGTGGAGCGGCTGAAACCCCCGGACAGAGACGAAAAAAGGCATGATGAAAGCAACCCCGCCAACCCCGGACAATGGCACGCGAAGCGCTTCAGGAAGTTTTTCGAGGCGTTTGCCGACGACGCTCCCGACGACGACGACAATGTGGAAGTCGTCACGTTGATGGACTCATTGCTCGACTGGCTCGACGACGACGACACCTTCCGCGCCAACGGCGCCGAAGACGCCGAGTATTCGCTGAAGAAGTTTGGTTATCACGCCGCCAATGCGCCGATTGTTTCGCCGCGCGAACTGCACTGGGTCAAGGGCTTCGAGGACTTGACGCCGGCGTCGCTGTCGTCGCTGCAAAGCGGGTTGGTCGCGCTGCCGGTGCGCATCGTCGGCAGGAGCAGCAAAATCAACATCAATACCGCCGCCGAGGAGGTGCTGGCGACGCTGCCGTATTTCGGACTCGACACCGCACGCCAGTTGAGAACCCGTGTCGCGGAAGAACCGGTTACGGCGCAAAATGAAATCGCCGAAGTGCTCAAGTCGCTGCTGGCGCCGAGAGAAGACGGACAGCAGCACCTGCTGGATTGGGTGGACGAATACCTGACGGTGCAAAGCCGGTTTTTCGGCCTCGTCGTGGTGGTGCGCTTCGGCGATGTCGAGCTGACGGTCAACAGCACGCTCTACCGCGACAACACCGACTCGCCCTACCGCGTTTATGTGTTGCAGCGGTATTTCGGCGAAAACCCCTACGACGCTCTCGACGTGTTCGACGGCAGGCGCTGTCTCGCGGGTTCCGCGCCCGCCGGGGAAGCCGCGGAGCCGGAAGAGGAAGAGGCATGACCCGGTATCCAGCGCCGGAATTGTGGTATTCTGATTCAAGCGGTTTTTTTCCGTAGCCTGTCATGTGGAGAATCACACCGGATTCCAAACTGGTTGAGTTGCCGGTTCCAGACGGCGTTCGCGTTGAACGCGGCGTGGTCTGGGTGCCGGCAGAGATGCTGGTTTTCGAGCGCCCGAAATTGCCGCCGGGACGCAAAAACCTGTGGCGTCAGACGGTGCCCTACGCGCTCGAAGAAGCGTTCATCGAATCCATCGAAATGCTGCATTTTTCGCTCGGCGAGATGCACGACGACGGCGTACCGGTGGCTGTCGTGGCGCACCGGCGCATGGAGGAATGGCTGGCGTTGCTGAGCGACGCCGGTGTCGAAGCGCGCATGATGCTGCCCGATGTCTATGCGCTGCCGCTGGAGCCGGAACGCCGCACCATCTGGTACGAAAACGAACGCTGCCTGTACCGCGCCGATGAATGTTCGGGCCTTGCCGGCAGTCTCGAGTGGATTGCATCGCTCGCGTCGCTGCAAAGCCGCGGCGGCAACCTCGACGTCTATTGCAACAGCAACCGCATCGAGGCGCTGCCGCGCGCGTGGCGCGACAAGGCGCGCCCACTGCCCGGCTCGCTCGACCAGGCCATGGTGCGCGCCGACCTCAGCGGCGCCATCAACCTGCTGCAGGGCGACTACGCGCCCCGCAGCACCGCCGCCGCGTGGGCGCGCCCGTGGCGCTGGGCCGCGGCGCTGACGCTGATTCTGCTCGGCGCCCACTTCGGCGCGCTCACCATCGAGACGCGCTGGCTCGACGCGCGCGCCGGTGAGTTTTCCCGGAGTACCGAGAGTTTGTTCAAGTCGCTCGCAATAGACAGCGAACTGATTGATATGCGCGCGCAGGTGGAACGCCGCCTCAAACAACTGGAAGAACACCGCGCCAAAAGCGACAGCAACGTGTGGGATCTGGTCGCGCGGATGGAGCAGCCGCTGTCCAGCTGCAAGAGTTGCCGCGTTGATCTGCTCGACTTCAAGCAGCAGGAGATATTGCTGGAAGTCAGCATCGCCGGCGACCCGCAGCAGCTCAAGCGCCTGTTCGAGAAATTGCCGGGGGCCAGGGCCACCCACAAGGACCTGTCCGATTTGGAAGACCGCAAGCGAATGCGTTTTCAGGTGAAGCCGCTGTGACGAACCCGTTGTCGCCGCTGATGGACTTGTGGGAGCAGCGCACGAGGCGCGAGCAGGCGATGATTGCAGGCCTGCTGGCCGCCGTTGTTCTGTTCCTGGGCCATCTCCTGCTGTACCAGCCGCTGCGCGCCCACCATGACGATGCGCTGAAGCGGTTCACCGCCGCCGAGCACGACCATTTGTGGCTGCAACAGCGGGCGCAGAAAATCACGGGCATGCAATCCTCGATGCGCGGCGCGCGCCTGGCCGGCATCGCCCCCGGCAAACTGCGCGACATTTTCACGGACAGTCTCAAGAAGAACGGGCTGCAGGCGAAACTCGACGTCGTCGATCAGGAGGAAGGCACGAAGCAGATCAAGATCAGTTTCTCTTCGGTCGGCGGCAAGACGGTCATGCGCTGGGTGGAAGAGCGCGTCAACGACGGCCACCTGTTGCAGCGCCTGCACCTTGAAACCGCCGACCAGGGGCGGGTGTCCGCCACGGCCTGGTTCGAGAGATAAACAATGGTCTGGATGAGGCGCTTTCTTTATCTGTTGCTCGCGGTGCTGACGTTGGCCGTGTGCCTCGTGCTGACGATGCCGATGCGCTTTGCCGTGGACTACTTCGGTGCGCCGCCCGCTCTCGGGCTGGAGCATGTGCGCGGCAATCTGGTCGAGGGCCGCGCCGGTCTTGTCTTTAATCCGCCGCCCGGCCTGCCTGCACGCGCCGATGTCGCCTGGCACTGGTGTCCCGGTTTTCCGAACCCGCTTGCGTGGTGCGTGGACGCCGACGCCAGTCCGCTGCGCGTCGAGACGGTGGCGATGTGGTCGCCGCCGCGCGCGGTGGTGCTGTCCGGCGGCATGATCGAGGCGAAACTCGACCGCCAGCCGCTGCCGTTTGGCCGCGTGACGCTGCCGTTGAGCGCGCACCTGCGGATTATGATTGACACGGCGCGCTTTGCACCCGGCGGTTTTCTGCCGCAGGCGCTGCAAGGCCGCGCCGCCATCGAGGACCTCTCGACGGATTTGTTCAACGCCGGGAACTTCGACGCCGACATCGCCTCCGATGAAAACGGCGGGTTCGCCGCGAGCGTGCGCGGCGGCGGTGAAATGTTCAAGATAACCGGCGAGGCGGCACTGGCCGCCGACCGCAGTTATCGCTACCAGCTCGACTTTGAAACCGACCAGGACCTTGTGCGCGACTACCTGTCGTCGCGCGGCAAGGCGAACGACAAGGGCGGCTACCGCCTGAGCGGCGCCGGCAAATTCTGAACCGTAGTAGAATACCGCCCATGTTGAAACTGAAGAAAGGATGCGGCGACTGGCTCGCCGAGGCGCTGGACAACATTGAAACGCTTGAAATTGACGAAGCGTTGCAGTTGCACGGCAAAGACGGTGTGCAGTTTATAGACGTCCGCGACCTCAATGAACTGACCGAAAGCGGCACCATTCCCGGAGCGGCGCATGCACCGCGCGGCATGCTGGAGTTTCTGGCCGACCCGGACAGCCCGTATCACAACAAAGTATTTTCGCAGGACAAGAAGTTTGTTTTGTTCTGTGCCGGCGGAGGGCGTTCTTCACTTGCCGCCTGGCGGTTGAAAGAAATGGGTTTCGACAACATCTGTCATGTCGCCGGCGGCTTCAAGGCATGGTGTCTGGCCGATGGCGATGTAGCTGCTTACCGCGCCGACTCCTCCGACTGACGGCGTAAAATTTCCATATCCTTGCTTCCCGGGCGTACCGTTCGTCAGAAGCAATTTATTTCAGGGATATAGGCTTAGCGATTATTTGTTGTCCAGGCGCAATTTCCGGCCTGTTTTTGAGTGCTGTTATGTGCTTATAATCGGGCTTATGAAAACCGGGCAACTCATCGTTTTGACTATTCCGGGCGGTGGCGCACCCCCCCGCATTGCGGCCTTCTCTGGCAGCAATATGTCATTCGTCGGCTCGGTGCTACCGCTCATCCGGTTAGTGATTTTCCTGTTCATCAAGAAAGGTAATGTTCTCTTTCAACCCATGAAGGAGAAAATGAAATGGAAAATACAATGGTAAAACAACCTGCCTCACAACCGAAAAAGCCGGTCGAGCCGCCGGTGAACTGGAATGCGCCGCTAACCCGCGGCGACTTCGAGAAGGGCATAGGTGCTCTCGACAAGAAAGTCACGAGTGACATAGGCGCTCTCGACAAGAAGGTCACGAGTGACATAGGTGCTCTTGACAAGAAGGTCACGGAGAAAATAGGCGCTCTCGACACGAGGATCACGGTTGTTGAAAGCAAGGTGGATGCCCTCGACAAAAAAGTCGAGGCTGGCAGAACAGAAAACAGGGAGGACTTCAAGGCAGTGACTGCAGAAATCAAGTCAGGGGTCAAGTACCTGACTAAAGCGGCTTCCATAATTGCCGCCGTGGTTACTGCAGTGTTGACCGGGCTTAAGTACTTCCCTCCTTCATAAAACGCAAGGTGGAGGCTCTCGAAAGAAAAATGGGGAAGATCAAGGCAGATGACAAAGCCCTCGACAGAGAAGTCGGGGGGTTCAGAGACTGCGTCAGAGCAGAATGTGGATACCTGAGGCTGTTTATTTGCACAGTTTTATTCGTGCTTGTTGCAGGGGCAGCAGATGAAATCCGGGCGGAAGTCGGCGCAGAAATCAGCGCAGAAGTCAGGGCGGAAGTCAGGGCGGATATCAGGGAATTGCGGGCAGACATCAAGGACCTTAATAAAAAACTCGATACAAAAAGGGATGAAATCCAGGCGGAAGTCAGCGCAGGCATCAAGGAATTGCAGACAAAAAGAAAGAAAGCAGATTCTGCATTTACATTCGTAATTTTGATGTTGCTCTTATTCATTCCCATATCACTCGCCCTGCTCTGGTGGACCTAACAAAAGGAACAGGAAGGGACTGATATACAATAGTCCCCAGGCGACAAGTATGGGCAAGGCCCACCGAACAATCCGATACAGACTTCATCCTCGAAGCGTGGCGAAGACCGCCATGCTTTGGGGTACGGCAGGAGCCTGCCGGTTCGTGTGGAACCACTTTGTAGCCAAGTTGCGCGATGACTACGCCTTTTATGGCGAGTGCAATCCCCGTTTCTTCACGCTTGGCAAGCAGTTCATCAACCTGCGCCGCCAAGTCTCGTGGTTACGGGATTATTCCTGCACCACGGTTCGCCTGTCCCTGAAACCGATACAGACAGCCTACGAGCAATTCTTCAAGGGCGCCGGTGGCCTGCCTCGCTTCAAGGGCAAATACTTCACGGACGAGAGTTTTCCGCTGACGGCGGGAACATTCAAGATGATGGGCAGGAACTACCTGCATATCCAGCGCATCGGCACAATCAGGATTACGGGGCACAATCCCTACACGGACGCGAAAGTAGTGAGCGGCACAGTCAAGAACGAGTGTGGCAAGTGGTATGCCTACCTGGTCTGCGAGGTCGAGGCTGCTTCTGAGTTGAAGGTCGTGCGGGAAGTCGGGATAGACCGCAATGCGGGGCAGGTTACGCTGTCGGATGGAACTCGCCATGAAATGCCCCGGATGGCGAGACTTGAAGCCTGCAAACGCCGCTACCAGCGGATGATGTCGCGCCGCCGCTGTGGAAACCTGAAACACGGCACAAAGCCGTCGAACCGCTACTTGAAAGCAAGGCTGATGGCTCGCAAGGCCCACCAGAGGATAGCCCATGCACGGGCGAACTGGTGCCACCACGTCTCCCGTGAAGTGGCCGACCGCTACAATCTGGTGTATCTCGAAGACCTGAACGTGAGGGGCATGACGGCGAGCGCTAAGGGCAACACCGAGAAGCCGGGCAAGAACGTCAGGCAGAAGGCCGGTCTGAACCGGACGATACTGGCGTCCGGGTGGCACAAGCTGGATCAGTGCCTGGGCTACAAGTCAAACGTGGTGAAGGTGCCGGCGGCCTACACGAGCCAGAAGTGCCACGCCTGCGGCCATACCGCAAAGCAGAACAGAAAAACACAGTCCGACTTCCATTGCGTGAAGTGCGGACATCGAGCCAATGCCGACATGAACGCGGCATTGAACATATTGGCCTCCGGGAATGGGGCTGCTGGACGTGGAGGCGGCGGGGTTACCCGGCCTGTGAAGCGTCAAATTGAACAAAAGTTCCCTGTGGACTTTTGTATATGATTCCCTTATGGGTATTCTGGAAGTAGATTGAAGTATTTAATTCCCATCCGTTACTTCCTCTGACAAAACCCCCTGCGGGTGCCGGGCGGCCCCATAGTCCCTTGTTTCGCCGTATATTTTCTTTATCTATTGCATAGATCGGCTTTCCAAGGCTATTATGGGCTGCTTGCGGGGGTAGGATTCCCGTGGGCGGAGAGGAGAATTTTGGTGAATCTGCAAAGAACCAGAGCGGTGGTCGGGCCGCGGGTTGTGTGGCTGTTGCCGTGTTTTCTGTGCCTGCTTTGTGGCGCGGCGGGGGCGCAGACGGACACGGCGGCAAGCGCAACCGCCGTGCAGAAAATCCCGGCCATGGTGGCGACACTCGCCCACAAGCGCGTCATCCCCAAAACCGACCCCTATTGCGGCACCGGCCGCTACTCCCCGTGCACCGCCGTGACGGTGCCCCGCACTTTCTATCATTACGAGATTAAGATAGGCCATCGCGGCATCATAGACTGGGTGCTGGTGGAGTTGCGCCAGACGACGGGCACCGCCGCCGCCGCGACCTCGGACACCGTCGTTGCAAGAAAGGCGGCTTTCCTGCTGAGCAATGGCCGTGTCGTGGACGCCCGCCGTTACACCACACGTTCCCCCCGGCCCAGCCCCGACGACTGCCCGGCGGAGGTGGGCGCAAACACCAGTGGCTGCCCGGCGGTGTGGTTCGACAACGTGGACATGACGGATGGCATGTATGTTGTCGTCCGCCACCGCAACCACCTGGATGTCATATCAGCCCGGCCCGCCACACGGCAGGGCGATGTTTATTCCTACGATTTCAGCACCGATATTGAGCAGGCATATGGCGGCGAACTCGGGCATGGCCTCAGCGAGGGAGAAGTGGCGACGATGTATTCCGGAGATGCAAATGGCAACGGAATAGCCGAGATAGGGGATACGCTTTATACAGTAGTGGACAATTTCGTGCCGGTTTATTCTGGCAGAGATTGCAACCTGGACGGACTTATGGCCCGTCACGAATGTGGCTCTTATTATTATGGCCCCGATTATTTGCCACATATAGGACACGTGTCGCAGGTTCCTTAAGAGTGACGTAACTTGCCATGACCAGATTGCAAATCCGAATCGCGTTTTTATTATTCCTGCTGCCCGGCGCGGCCGCTTCGCAGGTGATGACGGCCTACCTGAATCATTTGAATCTCATCCCGCTGGAAGACCCGTACTGTAGTCCTGAGCCTCCCCGGCATCTGGGGCGCGAACCAGTCTTAACTGATTTATGCACCGCAGTGGCAGTGTCCTCAATTCCGCCTGTAACCGGAACTAAGGACGCATGGCGCGGTGTTATTGACTGGGTGCTTATCGAGTTGCGCGAGACTTCAGGCAATGTTCATACAGCACGCAGGAACACCGTCATTGCCAGAAAGCCGGCGTTCCTGTTGAGTAACGGGCGAATTGTGGACGCCCGCGCATACTCCCGAATCAATGCCCCGCGCCCCGACCAGTGTTCGCGGGAGACCAGCGAAAGCGATGAGCATTGTCCCGGTGTCTGGTTTGATGGCCTGACGCTCAGCGAAAACAAGAACCTTTATGTTGTTATCCGCCACCGCAATCACTTGGCGACCATATCGGCCGTGCCGATGACCGCTGACGTTGTTGCAGATGTCGCCGATGCTGGTGGTGTCACTGGTGCTGGTGGTGTTACCGGTGTTGGCGTCTATACGTATCATTTCATCACTGCGCATAGCGCGCGTAATTCTATCCTGAAATTTTCCATAGGCTTAAGGAGAAATAATGATATACGCCTGCCGGTTGCCGTGATACCGGCCGGTGACATTGATGGGGATGGATTCATCAGCCCACCGACTGATTTCGAAAGGAGCCGCTATCTACATCTGGGAATGACTGAGTATCATGCAGCCGATCTCAACCTGAATGGAACGGTTCATATTGATGACCTCACAAATTATGTCAGAAGCAATGTAGGGCTAGGTTCCGGGGTTCCATTTTGACCGGCCGGAAGAATAAATTCTTTATGTTTCAAAGAATTAAGCCATGCCATATCCCGCTCCTGCAAGGTTCCTGCTATAATCTCGGATTCTGGCCGAAAATATAATGAATTATTCATCCACAAATACAAAGAATCCAGCGATGATTGCCACAATCCAGCCTTGGTTGCAGGCCGTGTGTGCTCTGCTGTTGTGTCTGGCTTGCGGGGCAATAAATGCACAGACGGCCAGCATGAGGGTGGCTCTCAGCGATGAGGGTTATCTTCCGCTTGACGACCCTTATTGCACCACTCCTACTTCCCCATATTTGGGAGAAAATCCACAGTTAACAAATTTGTGTGATGACATCCAATTGTCTTTGATTCCGACCGCAACATCTGTCACTGATAATGGGAGAACAAGACGTGTTGGCGTCGTGGACTGGGTTCTGGTGGAGTTGCGCGAAACTTCAGGCAATGCCGATGCAGCTGTCGGCAGTACTGTCATCGCCAGAAAGCCGGGTTTGCTTCTTAGCAATGGCCGTGTCGTGGACGCCGTGCTCTATGAAGGACTTGCTACTGAGGCCCGCAATAGTTGTTTAACCGGTAACGTTGGATTATCGAGTGAGGCCGACAGCACTTGCCCGGACCTTGCGTTCGAGGGCATTACAGTCAACGACAGTTTATATGTTGTCGTCCGCCATCGTAACCATCTTGACATTATTTCGGCTGTCCCGGTCACTGGCACCGATAACCTTTATGTATATGATTTCTCCAGAAACGCGGGCGCAGTTCGAAATGGCGTCCAAAAAGAGAGTCTTGGCCAGCCAGCCATCCGAAGGGAAGTGGGGTTTGCCATGATGATTAGCGGCGATGTAGATGCGAGTAACTCGGTTTTACCAGATACTGATATTCTTAGAATCAGGACTACTTTCGGGCTAGCTTTCGACCGAGAGGGTGATTATGTAAATCATGATGTCAACTTGGACGGACGTTTCGAACAGCCGGATGATTTTGAGGACTTTCTACGAAGTAATTTGGGCGTATATTCACCGGTGCCGAATTAACTTATATCCGACTATGACCATGCAGAAAATTTTAATGCCAGCCAGAATATTTTTTCTGACTGCTGTGATTGGGGTTGCACTAATGAGTAGTTTGGCTTTTTCCCAAGAGGCAGGAAACGGACAGCCGCTGTTTAATAAAGTTATTAGCAACTTTGGTCCTAATGATGCTGCTCCCCGCGCCGTGTGTGAATCTTGTTTTCCCAATCAAAGCGACGGGCTTGTTGTGAGATTCGCTAATCCACTGCGTGTCACCGCGGACGGCACACCGGTTGCCGCTAATACTACAGCAACTCACTTTCAGTTTGATCTTGAAGTGAGGGCTACTCAAGGACTTTCAGATATTGGGGCTTTTAGCAGCCTCTCTTTCGGAATTCACTACGCGGCAGATGGAAGTGGTGTTTTTCAGCAAGGTAATCGTATCGCCCGAACAGATTTCCCATATCAATGTACTTCGACATTTGGTCCAAGTCTTTTATCACCATTTTCACCAGTTATACCACTTCCCCTTTATAGGGTTAACGTCCCTAATCACAATGAAGACCGAGAGCAGGCCCTTTTTAGCTTCCTTAACAGCAATGATCCCACCACCTTGTGGAATGCTAATCCAGAGGCCAGAGCAAATTTCTTTTTCGTCCCCCGGACCGAGTATCAACATGCTGTTACTGTGAGATGTCCTGCTATAGAGGATCGCAATCGATTGGCAAAAGTCGGATTTTCAAAACAAGCTTGGACTCTGAATACTTTCTTTTTCTCAAATGCTCCTGCGTCCCGCAGTTGGCCGGCCGCCGCTGCAAACGGTCTCCTGAAATTCGCGATGGACGGCAGTCCGTCCGTGCTGGAAGAGGTTGTGTATTCCGACAATCAGCGGGTGGAAGTGCTGCTGACCGAGCCTTTGAGAACGACGCCGGAGCCAGGCGATTTCACGTTGGTGGATGATTCCGGCAATACGGTGTCGGATGTCACTATCGACCGTGTTTCTCTTATCAACAGCAGCAGCACCATTGCGTTCTGGCTGACTGGCCGTAGAGATAGCGGAGACATTATTATCCGGCGTACAGCCGATGACTTAATCGGTAGCAACAGTGGTCTGGCGATGGGGCTGGTCGAGGATGTGGCCACCATTTCCATGTTTGATTCGGAGGTGCCTCGGATTGTAACGGCCTCCTTTATCGACAACAACCGGGTCGTGATGGAGTTCAGCGATGCCGTGTATGCGGTTTCGATTGACGACTTTATTCTGGAAGTGCGGAACTCGAAGGGAATCTCCGGTGCTGAGGTTATGTCGCTTACCCATCCGGCGGTTGGTGTCGCGGGGGGCGCCCCTTCAAGCAGTGTCGTGGCGCTGGCTTTGGAGGTAACCGGTACGAACATCAGGCCGACAGGTCAGGAGAGTTTGCGGATTCGGCTGGAGCGTTATTACGCCCTTGACATCGCCGCTTTCTACGATGGCAGCGAGGCTCCCAGACGGGCCGCGACGCATCAGGTTGAGACGGATGCACTTCCGTTTGAGAATCCGAATGCGCCCCGGTTGCTGACGGCAGCGATAGATGCGACCAACACCACATTAACGCTGACTTTCGACAGGAATGTTGAATATGTCGGTACAGATTTGACCACTGATTTCACGTTTGATGTGACTCCGGGGCCAACCGGCAGGACTCACAGAATTACAGCGGCGACTGTAACCGGAGTCTCAACCGACACAAACAGCCTTATGCTGGGACTTCAGACGACGCCCCCAGGCGGGCGGTCAACGGTGGGAGAGGATAGTGCAACCATTACGATAGCCACTGCGGCTGTCGCGGACACGGGCACAGTCGCGAACCGCCTTCCTCTTCATCCCGGCATAACAAGCCTGGAGTTCACGTTCAACGACACCGAGGCGCCGGAAGTCGCAAGCATCGAGGTCATTAGGCCGCCTGGAATTACCACTGACAGGGACGCATACGACGAATCAAACAACACCTACACCGCCAGATGGCGGGTCACGTTCACGGAGTCGGTGACCGGAGTGAACAGGGATGACTTTTCAATCTGTATAGGTGATTCTGATGATGGATTCAGCACCCGCTGTGAGACCATTGTCTCAACCGGCGCTGTAACCGTCAGTGCGGACAGCAACAGTGTATATACCGTTACAGGCAACGGGCTGGTGCCGGAAGTTGGAAGAAATATTGATTACCTGCTGAGGCTCAATGCCAGCGGTTCGGGCATTGTGGATTCGGCGGTTCGTGGTATTCCCGATTCGGCTTCGGCTGAAGGCGGAGTGTTTTTTGCAGATGACGCCATTCCACCGCAGGTGCAGGATGTGGCAATCAACAGTGACAATACGTTGCTCACCGTCACTTTCTCTGAACTCATCAGCCAGACCCGTCCTGTTGGCGGTCTCGCGATAACCGTGGCGCTCTCCACGGATAGTGAGTGGGTGACCGACGTGAACCGTGGCAGCATTGCGAGAGGCCCTTCCTCGCTGACTGTTCCGATTACTCTGGTCGGCCCCGAGCCGCTGAACGGAATGTCGCCGAATGGCGGCGAGGTGCTCGAGGTGACGATTGCCGAAAACGCCGTGGGAGACCTTGTCTCTAATCGAAATGCCAGTACGTCAGTGGAAGTCACTTTCAACGAGGTGGCGGCGCCGCAAATCAGGGCCGGCAGTCAGGGTTTCGGAGCCAATGGCAATGTCACGATTACCAACGATGATATGGTGAACATCGGCTGGAGGGTTCGCTTTACGGAAACGGTGCGCACTGTCACCACTGCAAGTTTCACCCTGCTGGAGGTGACCGATCCGGCCACGGGCACCAGCCGCGCCTATACCGCTTCCACTTATGTGGATGGCTCCGACTCTTTTGCCCTGGGTGACACCAGCAAATTCAGCGTGAGCATTGCCGCAGACAGCAGCAGAACAAACGTCGGCGCCGACATATACGCCGATACATACGAAGTGATGACCAACGGACTTCGCCTGCTCAACAGCAGTTCGGATGCCATAGCCAGGTATGTGCTCCGGATGACCGATAGCACCCCGGCGTTGCAGGATGACGACGGCAGAGACCTGACCGGTCTGCCGCGCGTAACCCCGGTGCAAGCCGCGTCCACCGACGTCGATCCGCCCGTGTTAACCGGCGCGACTCTGGATGCCACCAACACCACGCTGACGCTGACTTTCAACGAGGATGACAGGGTGGCCTACACCGGCACGGATTTCGGCACGGATTTCACACTCACGGGCGTGAGTAATCTGGCTGCCGGAGGCACGCAGTGGATTGTGACGGCGACTGTGGCGGCGCCCCCGGTCATCATAGATAGCCAGACGATGGCCTTGAGAATTGCCACGCAAGGGCCGGCGCCGTTGAATGGCCGTTCGGCGGAGGGCGGAGAAAGATGGCAGATTGATATTGCCGCCGACAGCATCAGCGACCGCCCCGGCAACCGGTTGCAGGCCGCGTCAGAGATGTTCACATTTAACGACAACGCCGGGCCCGAGGTTTATACGATTCGCGCGATGCGCCTGTCACGTACGCCCGGCAGCGGTGTGCGATGGCGTGTTCGTTACACTGAGCCTGTGAGTGGTGCCACTTGGACAGATCATCAGCTTTACTTGTTGCCCGGGCCGCATGCCACCTCGCTCACCGGCGTAGCTGGGACGCGAGTGTTTAGAGGGAGTATCTCCGGGGGGAGACCACAGAACGGAAACCGGGAGTACCATTTTGAACTCACCCCTGCGTCTATCCCGGAAGCGGTGGGTGCGGACACGTATTACGCGCTGTCAACGGCCCGTTTGGGAGGAAATCGGACTGACCCCGATTTTGCCGCGGCGATTTACAGGCACGAAGACCTGACGCCGCCGAGGGTGATTGAGACGGTGGTGTCAGCCGACAACAATATGGTTACATTCACGTTCAGTGAGAATATTGAGTTGACAACGCAATCTGAGAACTTTATTTCCGATGTTGTTGTCGCTACCTCGACGGTCACTTCATCCGCCGCCGACCTGAGTGCGGATGCCCGAACCGGTGTGCTGAATGAGTGGATTGCCGCCATTCCAACCGTCAGCACCCCTGTTGTCAGCGGGGACGAACTGAGCCTGGCGCTTGCCGTCACGGGCATCGCGCCATTGAGCGGCGAGGTGAGCGACGAGGTGCCGGTGGAAGGGCCGGGTTATCTCGCCATTACTCTTCCGGACCTGATTACGGATGTGGTTGACGGCGTCGCAAGAAACAGTTTTGCGGAAACAAGGATTGAAGCCACGCTGAATAACGAGGCATTGCCGCAGGTGCGGGAGATTGCCACAACCTCGATTACCGAAAATACCGACAAAACCTACGATGCCAGTTGGCGGGTTACGTTCACCGAGCCGGTGGACGGAGTGGCGCCAGACGACTTTTACGTGGAGATGGACGACGCCAGTGATTTTGCCAGCGCCTCGATGGATAATGATGCCGAAATCCGTGTGGAGAACCCCGTCTCCGCTTTCCGTGAATACACGGTGACGGCGAAGGTTTCGACTGCTACCGTCACGACCTATTATCGGTTGAGGCTGACGACTAACGCGATGGTCGCCGAACGCGAGCGGGGCCCCGTCGCCCGCAGCGCGGCAGTGACGGATGCCGCTATTCTGGCGGCCGGTAATATAGGGGTGCACGAGGCCCGCGATAACGTGGGGCCGGAAGTAATCGGCGTAATGCTTGGCTCCGACAACACAACGCTCAGTGTTACTTTCAACGAAGAGCTTGGCGCTGTGGACATGAGCGAGATTACCATCACCCCCTTCGGAACACCCATCTGGGTTAGCACGATAACGGTGGGCGAGGTTTCCACGAGCAGCACCATTCTGAACATAGCCCTTGACTTGACTGGACCTGCGCCGCTGAACGGAATGTCGCCGGAAGGTAGCGAAGAATTCGACTGGGTATTTGCAGAAGGCACCGTGAGCGATGCAGAGGGAAACCCCAGTGATAGCTATTCCGAGAGGCTTACTTTGAACGAGGTGGCGGCGCCGCAAGTCAGAGCCGGCGACGCCGGCTTCATGGGAGTCAGAGCCTTGGTTGCCATGAGTGGGATAACCGCGGATTTCACGTGGCGGATTCGTTTCACTGAGCCAGTGAATGGAGTTGATAGAGACGATTTCACGCTTATTACCGTGCCGGGTGATGATGTGTCCCTGGGAACAACCTATACGGGCGTCGAATACAGCAGGGATGATGACATGACGGTGTCTCTAATAACGACTCCGGGTACGCTGGATGTGCTGCGCGACACTTATACCATTGTGGTCACAGGGCTGACCAGCACGAATGTGCTGAGGCCGAGCCCGAATCTGGCCCGTTATGCGCTTCTCGTTCATCCCGGCGCGACTGTGACGGACACCAACGGCAGGAGTCTGGTCGGTCTGCCCCGGTACAGTGGTTATCTGGATGCGGTAAGGGATTCGACCCCGCCTATGTTTATGGACGCGAGTCTGAATGCCGACAACACCACGCTGACGCTGAACTTTGACGAGCCTGTTCGCTACACCGGCAGTGATTCGAATAGCGATTTCAGCATAACAGTTGCCGGCACGGGCGTGTACGCGTCTGTTACCGGGGCCAGCGTTACGACGGTCCTTTCGGTCGGAGACACACTGCAACTGACGATACAGGGGCTGGGCCCCGAGCCGCTGAACGGCCTGTCCGCGGTCGGGGGAGAAGTGGGGACTGTGAGCATCACCCGTGCGAGCGTCGTGGACGTGGCGGACAACGCCCTGAGCGCCGCCAGCCCAATCATGGACACCTTTACATTCAGCGACAACGCTGCTCCGCGCCTGGAAAGTGTGGGGGGCAACCAGCCTTCACAACCCACTGCGGGCGCGGCAGTGCAAATCACCTGGCAAGTGGTTTTCACCGAGCCGGTGAGCGGTGTGGACGCTGCCGATTTCAGTATTTACAGGTTGCCCGCGTCTGATTCGCCGATTGCGGCTGAATCCAGGTTGACCAACATCGCCGGCCTGTCGCCGACGGTCACCAGGAGCGATGATGCAACTTATGACTTCACGGTGACAATCCCCGAGCCGGTGGGTGAACATGAGTATTACACGGTATCGCTGGCGGATGGCAATAACATTGCCGCATCTGCCGGCAGCAGTAGAGGCGTTCCAGCTGAAGGACGCAATGCGCCGGACGCTGCTACTTTTGTGGCAACGCTGAGGGACATATCGCCGCCGACGGTTTCTGGCAGTCCTTTGTTGTCCGATGACAACAGCGTCATCACATACACCTTCAACGAAAACGTGCAACTTGCGGGCACGGCGGCTGGTCTTGCCAATGCTGTTTTTGTCCCAAGACAGTCCATTCCCAACTCAAACGGCGTGAATCGCAACCGTGTTCTGGGAAATGCAATCAGCCGTGTTTCAATTACCGACGCCTCCGTCAGCGGAACCAGTGTGCGTCTGACGGTTTCTATTGACGGCACGGTCACCATTCCGGCGCCTGATTACCTGAGTATTATTTTCCCAGGCGGGCAGATTGAGGATCGGTTTGATAACGTGTTTCCCGGCGGAGCCGCCCCCGACCGTTTCAGTCTTGCTGACGCGGCGCAACCGGCTGTTGTGGGAATTACTACTACCGATACGGCTATTACACGGAACGTGGACAACACGTACACCGCCGACTGGAGCGTGACATTCACGGAGCCGGTGGCCGGTGTAACCACGAGTAGTTTCTCGATTTGCATGGTGGCCGCTGCCGCTGATGAATGTGCCTCTG
Source organism: uncultured candidatus Poriferisulfidus sp. (assembly GCA_963693105.1). Lineage (GTDB taxonomy): Bacteria > Pseudomonadota > Gammaproteobacteria > Poriferisulfidales > Oxydemutatoraceae > Oxydemutator. The sequence continues at coordinate 689,075 of OY843752.1, forward strand.
GAACCGTGTTGAGCGGCGCCGTGGGGTCGGTGACCGCTGAAGCGGACAGCGACTTCCTGGGATACACCGTCAATGCGCCCGCTTTGGCGCAACAGACCGGCTCGACGTGGTACCGGTTGAGGCTTGACAGCAACCCGGGCATTACCGAACGGCTTGGCGCTGGTCGCGCGCTTTCCACGTCCCTGCCGCTCACAGGCGAGGCACACCGTGTGGATGACACCATCGGACCGGTGGCGCAGTCTGACGGGTTGTCCATCATCAGTACCACCGCCATGGCCCACCTCTCCGTGCGGTTTAGTGAAGAGCTTGGCGCCGTGAACCCTGGCAATATCAGCGTTGCTCTTTCCGATCCGAGGAGCGAATGGATTACGGGCGCGACCGTGTCCGGTGCTTCTTTTGACGCCGCCACATTGACCGTTGTGATTACCACGACCGGGACGGCGCCGCTGAACGGCCTGTCACCGAATGGTGGCGAGGGTATTACGCTGATGCTTGGGGGAGAGGCTGTGCACGATGAGAGCGACAACCCCAGTGTTGCCGCTAATCTGCAATTTACGCTCAACGAGAATGCGGCGCCGAGGGTGCGGGCGGGTGGCATCACCGGGCAATCCGGCGTTGTTATGGAGGATGGCGGGTCCCGCACCGCGGATCTGGAGTGGACGATTGTCTTTACGGAAACGGTGCGCGGCGTCAACACCGGGAGTTTCGAGTTGCTCCGGGTGACGGGCACGACCACCAGTCCGGTTGATTTGAGTGCCCGTACATTCACCGTGACGACGAGCGGAAATGCCAACATGAGCGACGACGGCCGTTACGCCGACAGATACACCGTGCTGACCAACGCGGATGCGGGCGAACCGGGCGAACCGGCCCGCTATATTCTCAGGTTCGAAGATACTGCTGTGCAGGATGACGAAGGCAGACTCTGGGGCGGCGAACGGTCTGATAGTGCGGCCACGTCGGTGGACGACAGAGTGCCGCCGGAGGTGGATACGGCCGAGGCAACTGCCGGCACGGAGGCCAATCAGATCCGCATTACGGTGACTTTCAACGAAGCGCTGTCGGCGACGAGTGTTACGAGAATCAGCAGCCAACTCTCGCAATTCGCAACGGGTAGGCTGGACAATCCCGACGCTCCCTACGCCACGGTCAGTGCCGCCACGCTGATCGGGGCTGAATCGGTGCCGGCGAGCAATAACCAACTGGCGTTCACCGCCAGGCTGGCCAGTAGCCTGGACGGCCATGAATCCGCTGTCGGTGTCGAGCAGTTCACGTTCACAATTCCGGCGGGTTTGCTGGTGGACAATTCCGCCAACAGCAACGCGACCACTATGCCGACACCGTTCACGATTACGGTGCCGGAAAGCGGTGCGCCGGAGGTTGCGGGTTTCAGCGTGGTTTCGTCAATAGAGGACCCGCAAGACAGCAACAGCGGCTTGTTTAATATCAGTTATCTGGTGGAGTTCACCGAACCGGTTTCATTTGCAAACACGGACACCGCTTTTGTGCTGTATCAAGTGGCGGCGCTTGAACTTGGAAACGGCCCGACCGTGCAGAGTGCACTTTCCTCGCCGGCTCGTATCACGGCGTCGCCCACGGTTGCGCCAATGGGGACGGAAGCAAGGTATCTTGTTACTTACACGGGAGTCCAGCGCCCACCATCCAATGTGCGCGGTTATGTCGCGTTCCTGGACGATTCCGGCGTCACCGACGCGGCGAGCAGGACGCTTGAGGATTGTTCGTACAGCGACAGCGGCGCAACCGGCTGCTTGTCGGCATTTGCGGATGCCTCCGATACGGTGCCGCCGAAATTTGCCGCCCTCCAGGCGGGATTTGCCGACGGCCAGAGCAGTTTGTGGATGACATTCAATGAACCGATCTCGGTTCCCGGCGGCTCGGATGGATCGCTTTTGCCGGGCTTTACGGTGGAACGTGACCGTTCGGGTGGGCCGGAGATTCCGGTGGCGGCGGCGCGCTACAGGCCGGCGTTGACGGTTGACGGGACGGGCTCCGTTGAGTTGCGGCTGTCGGCGGCCATTACCGCCGCGACGGTGTTTGTGACTTATCAGCCGCCATCGTCGGGGCTTGCCGTTCACGACAATGCCCGGGCGCTCGGTCTGAACGCCGTGCCGAACCGCGCCGTTTCGCTCGGCCCGATTGCCGTGATGAGGGATGCCGCCCGTGATCTGGACGGTGACGGCGTGCCGGACTACGTCGAGGCCGGGGTTGGCGCGAATCCGTATGCGCTTCCCGACAACGACCCGCGCGCGCAGAATCTTCCTGAACTTTCGCTCACGAGAGGCGACAATATTGTCATCGCATACTCCGGCATCCGCGCCGCCGGCATTTTCGGACACCTCGGCCTGTCGGTCACGCCAGCCAGCGCCGCCGCGCGGACGATGGCTTATTACCAACGCCGCAACAACGCACCCTGCCCCATTGATCAGATTCTGACCGGCAACTGCACGCTGGTTGATTTCAGCAATATTCCGGCGGCGACGGATATCCCGATTGTATGGGTTGCAACCAATGAAACGGGCTATCCGGTTACGGTGACGCAGGTCATACGCCGTGTGCCGGAGTTGAACATGGCGAAGCAACGCTTGTTCTTCCTGGCAGGGGATTCGGCAGCGAGCACGGTTACCATCGCCGCGACCCTTGATATTCCTGCGCCTGCTTCCCCCCCGACGTTGGTTGTCACCCCGGCATTGACCATCAGCGGCCTTGCCGGCACGGTTGCGAACAGCGCTGTGAGCGGCACTTCGCAAACGTACACGATTGCCGGCCTGATGAGCGGCGGCGACGATGTGCTCTGGCGCGTCGGCAGCAGCACCGCTGCGCTGGTGGCCGAGAGTTATTCGCTGGGTCTGGTATTTCAGACGCAGGTGGTCAGATTGGGCAACAATTTCCTGCCGCCGTTGCTGGGGCAGCCTACATTGACGGATGATGCGGGCGGGAGTGAAAGGCACGGATTGACCGGAGGAGACTTCACGGTGACGCTGCCGGTGGAGAATGCCACCGCGGTGCCGACGGTTACCGAGCAGGGCGCGTCGGTGCTGTCTTCCATCGTGCCCGGACTCAATGCCGCTGGAGATGCGGTCACAGTGATGTTTACTGTGCCCATGAACGCCAGAAGCGACACGAAGACCTCGGTCGGCTTGCGCATCCTGGTGCCCGGACGGGGGCCGTCCACGTCATCCCTGGTGGTGACCTGGCCGCTGGTTGCGTCCGGTTCTCCGCTGGCCGGAGTCACATCCGATACCGATTCGGACGGCATTCCGGATAGCAGCGGCGCAGACCTTTACGTCGGCGACAGTGCTTTGCCTGTTGCGGTCGTTTCCGGCGGCAGGGAAGTCGCGGGCAGGTTGCCGTGGCATCACATCCGTGCCGGATTGCCGTTGCACAGGATGTGTGTCGGCGATTTGACGTTGCAGTACGGCGCGGAAGCGGAAATGCCTTTTGACAGTTATGACGACTGGGCGGCATCGTTCTCGACGGAAGAATTGATGACAGTGGGCGTGGGCTCCCCGGCGCAGCCTTTGAGCACTGCGTATAACTTCCGTGTTTGCGGCGTGGATTACGACACCATGGGCGGAAGCACAGTGGCCGCGGAGAGGGTCCTCACTGGAGGACACGCGGTGGTTGTCATTCCGCTGCCGGAGAGCATCTATGATGTCTCGGACCTGGGCCTCTATAAATACACGCGCGGAGCCTGGCAGGCGATTAATGCCCCCGGCGCGGACATCGCGTGGGGATTTGAGGGGCTGCAAAACGGCGTGTGTATGAATAACAACGAGGTGCCTCTCCGCTCCATCAAGCAGGCCGGGGACGCCTGTCTGGTAGTCAGAATCAGGGACGGCGGTCGTTATGACAACGACGACAGTGTCAACGGTGTTATTGACGACCCGCTTGGCATAGGGGCGGTAGGCCGGGGTGCCGTTGGCGCCGGCGGCGGCGGCGGCGGTGGCGGTGGCTCTGTCGGCCTGATTGAACTTTTCGGAATACTGTTCTTTGTTGCGGCACTGCTGCTGCGCCAACGGCGTCGGCGGGCCGTGGATGCCTGATCGCGGGTTTCTCCAGAACCTGCTTCCTGAAATATTGCTGGCTGTCACCGTTGCGGCGTTGGCGGCGGTGACCACTCTGGAAGCGTTTCAGGCTCTTTCTCTCTACAACCGCGGCCTGATTGAGGCCGGTGAATGGTGGCGTTTGCTGACGGGCAATCTCGCCCACCTGAACCTGCGCCACCTGCTGCTTGACCTGTTTGCCTGGATATTGATTTTCCTGCTGGGGCGCGCGTGGTTGAGCGTGACCGACTGGATTGTCTGCCTCGTGGTCTGTTGTCTGGCGGTATCCGCCGGTTTGTACTGGTTCTCCCCGGAGATTGGGATTTTCGGCGGTCTGTCCGGCGCCCTGCACGGCCTGTTTGTGGTGATGGCGTTCAAGCAGCTTCGCGCCGGCGACCGTCTGGGCTGGCTGCTGTTGTTGCTGGTCACGGTCAAACTGCTGTACGAAGGCCGCTACGGAGGAACCCCGGGCACTTCGGAACTGATTGGCGTGCCGGTCGCCGCCGAAACCCACCTCTACGGCGCGCTCGGCGGCGCCGTGCTTTCCCTGCTGCTGATTCTGCCGGGCTGGTTCGGGAAGAGAAGGGAGCGGGCATAAAAAAACCCGGTCGCGCATTGACGTGGCCGGGTTCTTGCCAAAGAGGGGTTCCCGGAGGAACCCCCGCCAGCAGGCTTATCTTCTGGTGGTGCGCCGCCGTTTCTTGACGGTGCGTCTCTTCTTGGGAGCCGCTCTCCGCTTTTTGACAGTGCGCCTCTTTCTGCCGGGCTGGTTCAGGAAGAGAAGGGAGCGGGCATAAAAAAAACCCGGCCGCCCATTGACGCGGCCGGGCTTTTGCCGAAGAGGGGTTCCCGGAGGACCCCACCAACAGGCTTATCTTCTTCTGATGGTGCGCCGCCGTTTCTTGACGGTGCGCTTCTTCTTGGGAGCCGCTCTCCGCTTTTTAACGGTGCGCCTCTTTCTGTCGGGCTGGTTCGGGAAGAGAAGGGAGCGGGCATAAAAAAACCCGGCCGCGCATTGACGCGGCCGGGTTTTGCCGAAGAGGGGTTCCCGGAGGACCCCACCAACAGGCTTATCTTCTTCTGATGGTGCGCCGCCGTTTCTTGACGGTGCGTCTCTTCTTGGGAGATGCTCTCCGCTTTTTGACGGTGCGTCTCTTTCTGCCGGGCTGGTTCAGGAAGAGAAGGGAGCGGGCATAAAAAACCCGGCCGCGCATTGACGTGGCCGGGTTTTGCCGAAGAGGGGTTCCCGTAGGAACCCCCGACCAACAGGCTTGTCCTCTGGTGGTGCGCCGCCGTTTCTTGACGGTGCGCCTCTTCTTGGGAGATGCTCTCCGTTTCTTGACGGTGCGCCTCTTCTTGGGAGCCGCTCTCCGCTTTTTGATGGTGCGTCTCTTTCTGTCGGGCTGGTTCGGGAAGAGAAGGGAGCGGGCATAAAAAAACCCGGTCGCGCATTGACGCGGCCGGGTTTTTGTCGAAGAGGGGTTCCCGGAGGAACCCCCGCCAGCAGGCTTATCTTCTGGTGGTGCGCCGCCGTTTCTTGACGGTGCGCCTCTTCTTGGGAGCCGCTCTCCGCTTTTTAACGGTGCGTCTCTTTTTGGGAGCCGCTCTCCGCTTTTTGACGGTGCGTCTCTTTTTAACGGTGCGTTTCTTCTTGGGAGCCGCTCTCCGTTTCTTGACGGTGCGTCTCTTCTTGGGAGCCGCTCTCCGCTTCTTGACGGTGCGCCTCTTCTTGGGAGCCGCTCTCCGTTTTTTAACCGTGCGCCTCTTCTTGACGGTGCGCTTTTTCTTGGTGGCTGCTTTTCTTTTGACGGTTCGCTTTTTGCGGGTGGCGGTTTTCCGCTTGGGAGCCGCCCGCTTTGCTGTGCGTCGTTTAGTCGGTCTGCGTTTGGCCGCAGACTTCCTCTTTACAAGTCGCTTTTTAGTGCGTCTTTTTATGGCCATCAGTACCTCCTGCATGTTGTTGGCGATGGAGCCGGACTGCCTCGCGCCACTGTCGTGGGGGGCAAAATTCTTTGGAAAAATGAGATAACTCCGTAGAAGTCGTCGTTCCCGTCTTCCTTTGAACCATGGGGTTCAGAGAACAAGTCGCTTCCGTCGCCTTCAGGCTTCTCATGGATATGAGCATGCACACCGGCGACGGCGTTAACCCGTTTTATCAAGAAGTACGGCAAAGGATTATTCAGGGAACTAACGAGTATCACAGAGTTATCTCAAGACTTTTAAAATCGTGTTGGTTGTCGGGGAACCGGATGACTTGCAACCCGCTTCAACCCGACGGGCCAGGCGCGTTACTTTTTCTTTCCACCCGCGCTGTGTTTTCAGCAGTTGATCGGCCAGGTTGAGCGCGGTAATCACGGAGACCTTTTCGTTGTCGGCGGTGGCGGAGGAGTGCTTCATCCCGGAAATCAGCCGGTTCAGGTGGCTTGCCGCCTCGTGCAGGTCCTGCTCTTCTTCCGGCTCGCATGCCACGAGGTAGTTTCTTCCGAGAATATTGATTTCGATATTGGACAGATTGCGGTTCATCAAAAGGCGGGATGTTTGTTGATTTTCTGGAGGCGTTGAATAAGCGATTTAAGTTTCTCTGTCACGTGCTTGTTTTTTTCAACAAGCGATTTATTTTCTGACAGGAGATTGTGTTGCTCATTGCGTAAGACTCTGTTCTCTTCGGCGAGACGGCCGTAGCTTTCGAGCAGTTTTTCAACTTGCTGCTCCAGCTCTTCAATCGGGTGAAATCCTTCGATAAGAGTTTCCGACTGATTCATGTGCTGAATAGTATGATATTTTTTGCAATGGTCAAGTAAAAAAAAACGGAATATTTTTTCCCGAATCCGGTACACTTGGCCGGACAAATTCGCGGATGGTTTTCATCGTTGCAAAGCACCGCAAGCCGCGCATTTTTATCGTTTCTAAACGCATGAAATAGAAAGAAATATGAGACAGCGCGGAACGTGCTATGGTGGACTTTCGGTCGTCGAATATGGATAGAAAAAACAAAGATACGGGTCACGCACCGCAGGAATTTGCAAAACGCCGCCGCCGTGTTTTGCGAAAAATCGGGCGGGATTCACTGTTGTGCGTGCGCGCCGCTCCACGCAGGACTTACGCCGGGGACGTGGATTATCCCTATCGCCAGAACAATGATTTTGCGTACCTCACCGGCTTGATGGAGGACGCGATGATCGCGGTCTTCGCGCCCGGCTGCGAGCACGGAGACTATGTTTTGTTCTGCACTCCGAACGACAACACCAGCGCGATGTGGGAAGGACGGCGCGTCGGTGTGCGCGGCGCGACACGTCATCACGGCGTGGACCTGGCGCTGCCGCTTCACGACTTCGCCGAATGGTTGCCGCGTCTGCTCAAGGGACGGCGGCGGCTTTATTGCGATCTGGACGACGGGCTGCACGTGGCGGAGATGGCCGCGGCCTGCGCGCGCACGCGCCGCGCCGAACGCGGCGGCGCGGCGCCGCGCGAACTGGTGGACGCGGCCGTGGTGCTGCACGAGATGCGCCTTAAAAAGTCGCCGTTCGAGGTGCGCCTGATGCGCAGGGCCGCGGACATTTCGGTTGCCGCGCATCGCCGCGCGTGGCGTCTGTGCCGCCCGGGTTTGTACGAACATGAAATCGCCGCGGAGTTGCTGCACGAGTTTCACCGCCACGGCGCGGCGTCGGCCTACCCGCCGATTGTCGGCGGCGGCGCCAACGCCTGCGTGCTGCATTACATTGACAACAAGGACTTGCTGAAAGACGGGAATCTGCTGCTGATAGACGCCGGCGCGGAATACCGGTTGTACGCCGGCGACGTGACGCGCACGATACCGGTCAATGGGCGCTTTCGCCCGGCGCAGCGCGAGCTGTACGAGATCGTGCTGGAAGCGCAGAAGGAGGCCATCGCCCGGGTCGTCCCCGGCAATTCGTGGGAGGAGGTTCACGCCGCCGCGGTGGCCGCGCTGACGCGCGGGCTGGTGGCGGCCGGGCTGCTGCGCGGGCGCGTGCCGGCGCTGATCCGCAAGGGCGCTTATGCAAGGTTTTACATGCATGGCACCGGCCACTGGCTCGGCATGAATGTGCACGATGTCGGCGCCTACCGGCAGGACGGCCGTCCCCGCCGTTTCGAGCCGGGCATGGTATTGACCATCGAGCCGGGTCTGTACGTGCGCCGCTCGCGCGATGTTCCGGGGCGCTGGTGGAATACCGGTATCCGTATCGAGGACGATGTGCTGGTGACATCGCGCGCGCCGCGGGTGCTGACCGAGGCGCTGCCGAAAGAAGCCGACCTCATCGAGGCGGCGATGGCGGAATGAACACGGATTACGATGTGGCCATCCTCGGCGCCGGCCTGGCCGGCTCGGCGCTGGCGCTGGCGCTGCGCGACACCGGCGCGCGCACCGCAATCATCGAGACGCGCAATCTCGCGGCGCCGGCGAAGATGCCGTTGCGCGCGATTGCGTTGTCCGAGGTCAGCCGGCGTATTCTGGAGCGCCTCGGCGCATGGGATGCGCTGCGCGACCACGCCTGTCCGGTGCGCAGGATTCACGTATCCGAGCAGGGTGTTTTCGGCGTGACCCGCATTTGCGCCGCGAAAGAAGCCGACCTCATCGAGGCGGCGATGGCGGAATGAGCACGGATTACGATGTGGTCATCCTCGGCGCCGGCCTGGCCGGCTCGGCGCTGGCGCTGGCGCTGCGCGACACCGGCGCGCGCACTGCAATCATCGAGACGCGCAATCTTGCGGCGCCGGCGAAGATGCCGTTGCGCGCGATTGCGTTGTCCGAGGTCAGCCGGCGTATTCTGGAGCGCCTCGGCGCATGGGATGCGCTGCGCGACCACGCTTGTCCGGTGCGCGGGATTCACGTATCCGAGCAGGGTGTTTTCGGCGTGACCCGCATTTGCGCCGCGGAGGAGGGGCTGGATTCGCTGGGGCATGTGGTGCTCGCATCCGACCTGGCGCGCGCGCTGCACCGCCTGCTTCATGCGGCGGCGCGGTTGACGCTGTTGTCGCCGGTGCGTGCCGAAGAAGTCGCGCGCGATTCCGACGCCGTCGCCCTCCGTGTCCGCGGCGGCGATGGCGTGTCGCAACTGCGCGCGAAGTTGCTGGTGCTGGCCGACGGCGGCGCGTCCGGTTTCGCCGGGCCTTTGGGCTTTCGCTTTCGTACGACGGATTACCGCCAGTCGGCGGTGGTTGCCGCCATTGACAGCGGCGCCGGCGCCGGCGACATTGCCTGCGAGCGTTTCACCGGCCACGGCCCGCTCGCGGTATTGCCCGTTGGCGGGCGTCGGCGCGTGGTGGCGTGGGTGCACGCTTCCGGCGACGCCGATTCGGTTGCCGCGCTTGAGGACGATGAATTTGTCGCGCGCTTGCAGCACGACCTGGGTTGGCGGCTTGGCAGATTGCAAAATCCGGGACCGCGTTTTGTTTATCCGCTGGGGCTGAACCGCTCGCTGGATATGGCGCGCGCGCGCGTCGTGCTGCTGGGTGACGCCGCGCACCGGGTTCATCCGGTTGCGGGGCAGGGTTTCAACCTGGCGCTGCGCGATGTCGCTTTTCTGTCCGAGTGCGTGTCCGACGCGCCGCGCGATCCGGGTGCGGCCGATGTGCTGGCCGCCTACCGCGACCGCCGCGCGGCGGACGTGCGGCGTGTCGTGCGTTTCACCGACGTTCTCGCCCGGTTGTTTGTGATGCCCGGCAGGCCCGCCGCGTGCGCCCGCGGCGCCGGTCTGGCCGCGCTCGATTTGCTGCCGCCGCTGCGCCGCGCCCTCGTGCGCCGGGGGCTTGGCCTGGCGCCGCCGTGGCCGCGGCTTGCCGAAGATAGTGCGGCATGAACTTCCGGTCGCCGTCGTCGGCGGCGGCGTAATCGGCCTGGCCTGCGCCGCGAGGCTTGCGCTGGACGGCCGCCGCGTGCTGCTGTTCGCCGCCCGCCCGCCGCGCGTGCCGGACGATGCGGTTTCGGACAATGCGTATGAGCCGAGGACGTACGCGTTGAGCGGCGCCTCGTGCGCTTTTCTCGATGACATCGGCGCGCTTGCGCCGCTTGCGCGCAGCAGCCGCTTCCGGGCGCTTGAAGTGTGGGATGCCGAGGGCGGCGGCCACATTCATTTCAGCGCCGCCGAGCTTGGCGTTTCGCATCTGGGTATTGTTGTCGAGCACGGCCGCTTGTTGCAGTCGCTGTTTGCGCGCCTCGACGGGCTGGCGCAGGTCGAGCGCGTGGACGCGCAGCCGGTCGCGGTCGAGACCGACGCGCGAACCGGGCGGCGGCGGATTTTCACCGGCGCCGACGAGCGCGATGTGGCTCTTGTCGTCGGCGCCGACGGCGTGCAGTCGCGCGTGCGCGAGTGGATGGGCGTCGCCTGGCGCCGCCGGGATTACCGGCAGACCGCGCTTGTGGCCGTTGTCCGCACCGCGCAATCGCACCGTTCGACCTGCTGGCAGTGTTTCTCGCGCGATGGCGTGGTGGCTTTTCTGCCGCTGGCCGGGAAAGTCTGCGCGGTGGTCTGGTCGTGTCCGCGTGAGCGCGCACAGGAACTGCTCCGCGCCGGCGCCGCCTTTTTCGAGCCGCAACTCGAACGCGCGTTCGGCGAGCGTCTGGGCGCGATTGAACTGCTGTCCGACATCGCTTCTTTCCCGCTGCACGGCGGCATCGTGGACGACTACGTCAAGCCGGGCTTTGCGCTGGTCGGCGACGCCGCGCACAGCGTGCATCCGCTCGCCGGACAGGGGGCCAATCTCGGCTTTGCCGATCTGGCCGCGTTGTTCGGGGCGCTCGCGCAAAGTCGTGGCGGCGATTTCTCGTGGCCGGTGCTGCGCCGCTATCAGCGTTCGGTCAAGGCGCGCAATCAGTGGATGAAAGGCGGGCTGGAGGCGTTGCTGTGGTTGTTCTCCCAATCCGGGCGGGCGGCGGTCCTGGCGCGCAGCGCCGGCCTCGATGGGGTCGGGCGTATCGCGCCGTTGAAAAACTTTTTTATGCGCCGCGCCGGCGCCGTGGCGCGTTAGGGCGTTCGCCGCGTTATCAGGGGGGCACTCGCGGCGCCGGTGGCCGGATGCCTAAGAGGCGCCCAAAGCGCCCAGTGCCTCGTCGTAATTCGGCTCGTCGCTGATTTCGCCGACCAGTTCTTTGTGCAATACCTTGTTTTCCTTGTCCAGCAGCACGATGGCACGCGCCGTGATGCCGGCCAGCGGGCCTTCCTCAATCAGCACGCCGTAGTCCCGCGCGAAATCGCGCGAGCGCATCATGGACAGCACGACGATGTTGCCAAGCCCTTCGGTGCTGCAGAAGCGGTCCATTGCGAAAGGCAGGTCGGCGGAAACCACGATGACCGCGACATCGGAAAGTTTTGCCGCCGCTTCGTTGAATTTTCTGGTGGAGGTCGCGCACACCGGCGTGTCGAGACTCGGCACGATGCTGATCAGCTTTTTCCTGCCCGCGAAGTCCTTCAGCATCACGTCTTGAAGGTCCTTGTTCGTCAGTTTGAAATCGGGCGCATCCGAACCGACCGACGGCAAGTCGCCGCTGGTGTGAATCTGTTTGCCTTGCAGGGTGATTGTCGCCATCTGCTTACTCCATAAAGTTGTGTTGTGAAAATGGGGGAAGTATTATACTGAAACTGTATTGAAACCGACGAGGAGGACTATCAGAATGCACAAGGGTTCAATTTTGCGCCGGATGGGCGCGGCGGCGCTGCTTTTGTCTGTCTCGCCGGTCTGGGCGCAGGGGGCGGCGCAAGGCGGGTTTTACGGCGGGCTTTCCATCGGCGTGGAATACGCCGACGTTGATTATCAGAAAGGAATCGGCATTGATGCCCCGCCTTCTTACGAGGTCGCCGACGACAGCGAAAAGGACGATTTCCAAACGGCCAGGGTGTTGTTCGGCTACCGGCACTGGTTTGACTCCCGGTGTTTCATGGACGGCGAACTGGATGCCGGGGTCTATTCCGGCTCGCGCGTCAGCGGCTATCTCGAAGGCACCGGCCGCGGCGGCACGAACGTTTTTCCGGGCGCCTGGTCGCTGGAGAAAAACCGCAGCGCGTCGCTGACCACCCGGTTTGGACTCCGGGCCGATGCGCTGGGGTTTGAGGGCGGCACGAACGCCGCCGTTTACCTGCTGGCCGGCGTCGGCTGGCTCGACCTGACGATGAAAGCGGGCTTTGACAACCGTCCTCCGCCGGCAGGCGATTCCGTGTTGGCCGGCGCTGTCCGCCAGGCCGAAAATGTGCATCCGTGGAGCGTCGGCATCGGCGTCGAGTCGGAAGCCGCCGACGGCCGCGTCAGTCTGGAGGTGCGGCGCACGGAATACGATTTTTCATGGAGCGGCGCCGGCACCGGCGCCAGTGACGACCCGCGCTCGAAATACGATGTGGATGTCGAGGAATGGGGCGTTTATCTCGGCTACGTGAAGTCTTTCAGCCTTTGACAGCCGCCGCAGCACTGCAATAGGTTTCTGAACCGATTGCCGGGCAGTTTCGTGTTAAATTGCGCCGGAGTTTCGACAACCCGGAGGAGGGAAAAATGAGCAAGACATTTCAGGATTTTCTGGATCATTCATCGGACGACGATGTGCGCGAAGCCCTGCAGAGCGCACAGACCGCGGATGAATTGGCCGAAGCCGCCGTGCGGTTTGGCTATGAGTTCACTGCGGCGGAAGTCCGCGAGTATCTGTTGGGCATGAGCGACGAGGAAATGGCGGACATTTCCGGTGGCATCCCGTACTCCGAGTGGTGGCGCAATATGCGCCGCGAGCGCGAGCGGCAGCAGGCCGGGCGCGGTAATTACGATTTTGAGGGATAGCCGGATGGGTTGAAAGCCCATCCCGGAACCAGCGGGACGGCGCATAGGCCGGTCGCAGAGACGGCCTTCCATTTTGCTTTAATAGATTGTTATTACAGGTTTTTCTGAACTGCAAAATGTTTCTGAACGGGTGGGCTGCGGAAATATCTGCTACTATCTGTTTCGCTAATCTCAACCCGAAATGAAGGAGGGAACAATGGACAAACAAACAGCAGTAATTAAATTTTTTGAGGCTGCGAAGAACGATGCACAGATTCTTGCCGCCCTGAAAGAAACGAAGAGCGAAGGCGAAGCCGCGGCAGTGGCAAAGCGCTTCGGCTACGATTTTACCGGCGAGGACATCCTGTCCGCGATGGACCTGGAAATCTACGCGATGGACGACACGATGATTGCGAGCGTTGTCGGTGGAACCTCATTCGACTACAGCCAGGACCCGATGGCTTATTGGGGAACACCGGATTACGGGAAATACTGGGACAATTATGCACGCGAGGAATAAACAGGACACGGTTCTCAAATTCTTTGAGGAGGCCAGGACCGACGCCCATTTGAGCGCGGCGCTGGCAAAAGTGAACAGTGCAGACGAAATCGCCGAGGTGGCGAAGCGGCACGGCTACGAGCTGAGCCTTTCGGACATCGAGGCAGGCTGGGGCGGAAGCCCTGAGGCTTTGGATGACACCGCGGCGGAGCAAGTCGCCGGTGGTGTCAGTGACATTGATCCGCTTCCGACATTGCGCGTCGGTTCATCGGGCTGGAGAAATTTCTGGCGCGGATATTCCGACGGACATGGCGGAGGCGATTATGGAAATGAGGGTCATTATGACTAAACAAAAAATAACTCAATTCTTTGAGGACGCCAAGACCGACGCCCATTTGAGCGCGGCGCTGGCGAAAGCGGGCAACGAAAGCGAGGTTGTCGAGGTGGCGAAGCGGCACGGCTACGATCTGGATGCCGCCGATATCACGGCAGACCTGCTCAAGAAACCCGAGGCTTTGGATGACACCGCGGCGAGGCAAGTCGCCGGGGGGGTCCAGGACGAGAATGTACGGGCGTTTCCGATGGGCATCGGAGTCGGTACGCCGGAGTGGAGGGGTTACTGGCGGGGTTATGCCGGCGGCGCCTACGAGGAGGATTTCGCCAGCTCCGAAGCCACCGTTACGGTTGTCGAGGTCAACAGGCCCGGCTGACCTGACAGCCGTCCCGGGGCCAACGGTCTCTGGCCGGTTTGTTCCAGGTCCTTTCCATACGCCCGGCATCCATCGCCGGGCGTTTTTATATGCCTGCCCGCTTCTGCGGCCCGGCTGAAAAGCCGGCAGGTGCCAGAAGTTTCTGAACGCACCGGCATCCTGCAAAAGGCTACAATACGTAGCGTTCGATACAACACCCAATGGATGGAGGTACAAACTATGAGCAAATATGAAGCGATTTCGAAGTTTTTCGAAGAAACAAAGACCAACGCTTCCCTGCGTACGGCCTTGATGGAAACGAAAAGCGAAGACGATGTCATTAAAGTGGCGAAGAAGTTCGGTTACGACTTCACCAGTTCCGATGTCGCCGCCGCCAAAGAGGAAAAATATGGCGCGGTGGATGACGCCGCCATCAGCCACCTTGCCGGCGGCAGCACAGTGGAGGTGGATTACAGCGCCGATCCGATGCGCTACTGGGGTACGCCGCAGTGGGACCAGTACTGGCATCGTCCGTCTGAAGGGAAGAGGGGCGGAGGCCTCTGAGAAGGGGCCGGTTGTCCTGACAGCCGTCCCGGGGTCAATAGCCTCCGGACGGCTTGTTCCAGGTCCTTTCCAAACGCCCGGCGCTTTCGCCGGGCGTTTTTATATGCCCGCCCGCTTCTGCGGCCCGGCTGAAAAGCCGGCAGCTGCCAGAAGTTTCTGAACGCATCAGCACCCCGCAAAAGGATATAATGCGAAGCGTTCGATACAACACCCAACCAATGAATGGAGGTACACAACCATGAGCAAATATGAAGCAGTTTCGAAGTTTTTCGAAGAAACAAAGTCCAACGCGTACCTGCGTACGGCCTTGATGGAAACGGGAAGCGAAGACGATGTCATTGAAGTGGCGAAGAAGTTCGGTTACGACTTCACCAGTTCAGATGTCACCGCCGCCAAAGAGGAAAGATATGGCGCAGTAGGTGACTCTACGATAAGCGGTATTTCCGGCGGCGCCGGAGTGGATTACACCGTCGATCCGATGGCGTACTGGGGAACCTCGCAGTGGGGTGACTACTGGAGAGGCTACCCGGATGAGGGCTCGCGGCCACGCGGACGTTCCGGCTGAGCGGACGTTCCGGCTGATGTCAATACCCGGAGACGTCATTCTCCGGGTACAACAGAAAAGGAGACTACAATGAGCAAACAAGAAGCAGTCCTGAAGTTTTTCGAGGAAACAAAGAGCAACGCAAATCTGCGCGTGGCTTTGGCGGAAGCGGGGGATTCGGATGGCGTTATTGAAGTCGCGAAGCAGTTCGGCTACGACTTCGGCCTTTCCGACATCGCCGCCGCCAAAGGCGACCGCTATGGCGAAGACGAGGAAGGCGCTCTGGATGACACCGCGATGAGCGGCATTTCCGGCGGCGCCGGGGTTGATTACAGCAGCGATCCGATGCGCTACTGGGGAACGCCGCAGTGGGGTGACTACTGGAGAGGCTACCCGGATGAAGGCTCGCGGTCACGCGGACGTTACGAGCCCTGAAAAAGAAAAGGAGACTACAATGAGCAAACAAGAAGCAGTCCTGAAGTTTTTCGAGGAAGCAAAGACCAACGCAAATCTGCGCGCGGCCTTGGCGGAAGCGGGGGATTCGGATGGCGTTATTGAAGTCGCGAAGAAGTTCGGCTACGACTTCGGCCTTTCCGACATCACCGCCGCCAAAGAGGCAAAATATGGCGCGGTGGATGACGCCTCAATCAGCAACCTTTCCGGCGGCGCCGGAATGGAGCGCACCTCGGATCCGATGCGCTACTGGGGAACGCCTCGATGGCGTGAATATTGGGGCTCCCGCACGGAGGGGCATGAATGATTACTGAGGGGTCTGTTAGTCCCGATGTGGTCCCTTGGTGACCTGCGGGAAATGGCCTGAACCGGTCGTTTTCCGCTTTTTCAAACGCCTGGCGGCATTGTCGCCGGGCGTTTTTTTGTTGCCAACCCGGCCCCGGCAAGGTGTAAAGTGGGCTATCAACCAACCCGACAACGAGGAGAAACGTATGCTGATTCCAAAAGCCCGGCTTGGGGGAGTGGTGTTTTTACTGCTTTGCCTTTCAGTGATGCCGGTGACGGCGTTTGCCGCCAAATTCAAGATCAAGGACGGACCGACGCTGGACATCTATGGCTTCGGCCAGTTTGGTTTTGAGCAGTACGACAGGGAGCGCGGCAGGGCGGACAGCCTGGAGTTTGACACCGACCGCGTTCGTTTCGGCGCCAAGGCGAAGTGGGGCGCCTGGGACGGCGCGTTTCAGTTCGACGCCAACAACACCCGCAGCAGCAACAAGACCACGCTGGACTCGTTCATCCGCGATGCATTTATTCGCTACAAGTTCAGCGACGCCGTGCAACTCAAGCTCGGCCAGTACAAGACGCCGGTCGGCATGGGCTACAACCTCAGCGGCAGCCGGCTGCCGCTGATCAAGCGAACCATGACGAGCCGCCTGGTGCTGGACCGCACCATCGGCGCGATGCTGAGCGGCCGCAACATCGGCGGCGGGGAAACCGGCGGTTTCGGCTATGACCTCGGAGTCTTCAACAGCGCCGACCGCTCCAAGGCGGCTGCGATTGATTCGGCCCAGAAGGGCGATGACCACAGTTACGCCGCGCGCGTGATGTACGACCACGGCAAGATGTTCCATCTGCAAGCGTCTTACGGAGAGATTGAGAACGCGGCGGGGGTCATGGGCGCAGCCTGTGCGCATGCATCTTCTCCGACGGTTTTGCTGTCCCTGGCCGGTTGCACCGCGGTGGATCAGGTGTTGGACAGCGAAGACTACGAGGTCTGGGATGTCGGCGCCATCTACAGGAACGGGCCGGTTCACCTGCGCGCCGAATACATTGACGGCGAGAATGTGGACGGAATGGAAGAGTATGACGAGCAGTCGTGGTACGTCATGGGCGCCTACCGCTTCAACGACATCGTCGAGGGCGTCGTGCGCTACCAGGAAGCGGAATGTGAAAACTGCAAGGGCGTGCCGAACGATGACCGCGACCTCGACCGTTTCGAGGTCGGTCTGAGCTTTTTCCTCGGCCCCAACGACCGCATGGGACGCTTGCAGTTGAACTACGCCAGCGTCAGCGGCGATGAGGAAGACTACAACGGCGAGGCCGGCGGAGGCGACAACAGATACGACGCCATTCTCGGCCAGTTGCAACTGTACTTCTAAACGCACTCCCGACATAGCGGAGGGCCGCCTGCCGTTTTTATGCTGCGCGGCCCGGTGGCCCAGTCCGTTGGCTCGCCAAAAGCCACAAGGTTTCCATCGAGTTTCAGGGCGATGATGTACCTGGCTGGCTATGCAAAAATGTGGTTTATTCTTCTTATACCCCGTATAATTAGGAGAAATGCTAAATTTAGATATGTCTCTAAATATATGTTAATTTGACCATGGCCGATAATCCATACAGACCCGGTGCTGCACATGCGCCTCCCCATCTTGCCGGGCGTGACACTGAGCGGCGCGAGTTTTCCAAGCTTTTGGAGCAAGCGCCGATACTGGAAAATCTGGTCTTGACCGGCATTCGCGGCATTGGCAAGACCGTGCTGATGCGCGAAGCGCTCCATAAGGACGCGGTGGCGAACAGCTGGATTTGGCTGACCAGCGATATTTCCGAAGCGGTGTCCGTCAGCGAAAAACACCTCGCACAACGTCTGCTGACGGACCTGAACACCTTTTCCAGTGATTGGGAATACGCCGCAAGCAAACGACATCCTCCCGGCTTCACCCGCCCCGCCGAGCGCGAAACGATTCGCTTTGATTACCAGACCATGATGGCGTTGTTTGAGTATGAACCGGGATTGACCTCGGACAAACTCAAACGGGTTTTGCTTGAAGCATGGAATCTGATGCAAAAATCCATGCCGGACAAAAAGGGGATTATCTTTGCGTGGGACGAGGCGCAAAACCTGGCTGACCGAAGCAAAGACAAAGAGTACCCTCTCGGCGTGTTGCTTGATGTTTTCAGTTCCCTACAAAGTCAGGGTGTGCCGTTTATGCTGTTGCTGACCGGCTTGCCGACCTTATTCCCAAAACTGGTCAGTTCGCGCACCTATGCCGAGCGTATGTTCCGGGTAGTGGCGCTGGATAACCTGAGCCCCGAAGAGGCACATGAAGCGATCATCAAACCATTGGCCGAGGAGGCGGGGAGCATTCAATCCGTTTTCGGTATGTTTGAGAAAATGATTTACGGTTTCACCCAAGGCTATCCCTATTTTATCCAGTTTTGGTGTCGCGAATTTTACGACTATCTGACAGGTGCTTCCCCAACGACTGGCGAACAAACAAAAGATGCCATCGAGCGTATTTCCCGCAAATTGGATATGGACTTTTTTGACGGCCGCTGGATGCAGTTAACCGATAGACAACGAGATTTGTTGACCATTGTTGCCCATCTTGAAAATAGTGGAGAGGAATTCACCGTGCAGGAGATTGTAGAGCAGTCAAAATCCACTGAACAAGCTTTCAGCGACAGCCATGTCAACCAACTATTGGCCAAGCTGTTTGAGAAGGGTATGGTGTTAAAAAATCGGCACGGTAAATATACTTTTGCGGTGCCATTGTTGAATGAATATATTATCCGGCGGCACGCGAAAGAGTAGAAAAATTATCACAGCAGGCATAACTCAAGGACCTCATCCCATGCTTGAACCTGACATCAAAACCCGGTTCCAAAAGCGCTGAATACGCTTAAAGACCGTGGTTTGGCTGCTATGATGGCCGGCATGAAGCGTTTTTTCAGACGCGCCGTTTTTGCGGCGTTCATCCCGGCGTCGCTGGTGTGCGCCGCGCCCGTCGCTTCGGCGGACGCAGGCAAAGTCGCCGTGGTTTCGCTGCTGGGGGATGTTTTTCCTTCGACCAGGCTGGGTTCAACCGCGATGTCGAAGAAACGCTACCGGACGCGGGTTGCACCGTGGCGTCTCGACGACTATGTGCGTGGCGTCGTCACCGATGTCCTGCGGCGCGAGGGCCGGTTGCAGCCGGTGAATTTCCGCCCCAACCGCAAGACTTTCATGCAGGTGTACACCGACGAGTTCCGCCTGCTCGACGATAAAAACTACGACCTGGATAAAATTCGCGGCGCGGTCCGCGCGTTGCGCTCGAAGTACAAGGCGGACACGTTGATCCTGATTCTCGCCGACCGGGTCACCGATCCCATTGAGGAGTCTTCCACCGAATTCAGCGGCTACGGATTGTACAGGCACGATTTCATTCTGGACCGGAGTTATCTCTACGGGTTTTTCCGGGTTCTCGCCATGGACACCCGCACCCTCGAAGAGAAGGCGCAGGCTACGGTCGCGGCGCATACCAGAGTGGACCGGAAATTCTGGAGTCCGGGGCTGAACCGACTGCCGCAAGCCGCCCGCCGCGCGCTGCGCGGCATGACCAGGCGGCTGCTTGCGGCCAACCTGACACAGGCGCTGGCCGACGCCGGCCTGGTCGCGCGCGCGAGCGTGGCGTCGCCTGCCGGGGAAATCGAAGAGGACGGTATTGAGGTGGAGATGGTCGGCGTTGACATCGTGCCGCCCGGCGGCAACAGCGCCGGCTACCAGGATTCTTACGAGGACGGCGACACCCGACGGCACGCCGGCCGGGATGATGACGGACACGCCGGCGGCTACGAGGCCGCGGCCCGGCGGCTTTTTCTGACGCTGAGCATGGAGACGGCGTTTAACCGCTACGCGCTGGACTATGTGCAAAACCGCGTGCTGGGCAAGAGCGCCAATGTGGATCTTTACCGCGATGTCTGCCGGCAGTGGGTTTCGGAACACTTTCGCTGGCCGGTGCTGAAAAAGCAGGTGGTTGCAATCTATCGCCGCATGGGCTTTAACGTGCGCGACCTCGCGGAAATCGCCGATTTCGGCGGCTCGGCCACGGGCGGCAAGGTGTTTGCGGGGGACGGCTTCACTGCCGGCGCCGGGCAGCGTGAAATCTGGCGCCGGGTCGCGTCCGGCAAGCGCCTGAAAGGGCTGCGGATGGCGGTTGCCGCCCGCAAGCGCCTGATTCTGCGCGAAGCCGAAAATCTCGCAAAATAGCCGATTTGCCAGAAGTTTCTGAACTGGTTGCCGTCCCGCAAATCTGGTATCTTGTCGTTGTCAGTCTCGTTTGCAACGAGGCGGCGAGGAGAAAACGAATCACATCTGCATGGCAGATGCTCAACCACAGGAGGAATGAGAGATGGAAGACCACAATGCAATAGTTGAAAAAGTGAAAGAATTTACGCGGCAGTATCAGTCCGATGCCAAATTCAAGGCACAGGTGGACGCCGATCCCGCCGCCGCGCTTCGCAGCAAAGGCTGTGGCAACATTTTGCCGAAGGCAGGCTCGGTAAAAGTGCATCACGACGACGCAAAGACCATTCACATCGTGTTCCCGTCGGTTTCGGTCATCAGCGAGGCGAGTGACGAGGCTCTGGACCAGGTTTCCGGAGGGGATTGCGCCTACACCAGCACCGCCGCCGGTAGATCAAACAACTACTATTACCACCCGGGCGGCTGGGGTCGCCCGCGCGATAAATAATAACGACGGAGAGTAGTGATTCAATGGAAAACTATAACGAAAGCATCGAGAAGATGAAGAATCTTGCACGGCGGTATCATTCCGACCCTGAATTCAGGTCGCGGATGGACGCCAATCCCGCCGCCACGCTTCGCGGCGAGGGTTATGAACATGCTTTGCCGAAAGAGGCCAGAGTGCGCCTGCATCTCGACGATGCCAGGACCCTGCACATTGTGTTTCCGCCGGGTCCCATTCCGCGCATTGCCGAGGACGACGAAGGTCTGGGCGGAATTTCCGGCGGTTATTGCTACTGCTCCGACTGCGTCGGTCCTGGCTATCGCAGCAGTTGCGACGCCTGCATGTCTCCGTGACGGGCCGGGTCAGACGCCTGCGGCGGCCAGCATTTCTTCAACCCGCGTGAATTTTTCGCGCGGCTTTTGCTTCGGTTCGCCGCGTTTTATTTCCTCGGCGTCTATCGCCTGCCACTGGGCGTAGTGGAGGCGCCGGACGCCGCGCCCGTCCAGGATTTCGTAGAGTTTCTCCGCGCCCGGCCTTTCTTTCGCGCCTGCCGCGTTCAGCGACGGCAAATCATTCAGCAGTGACTCGACGGTCTCGACCGCGCACGCGCGGTTGGTGCCGATAATCCCGGAAGGGCCGCGCTTGATCCAGCCGGTGGTATAGACGCCGCGCACGACCTCGCCGTTGTCGGTGATCCTGCCCGCGTTGTTCGGAAAAACCCCGCGCTTTTCGTCGAAAGGCACGCCCGAAATCGCGACGCCGCGGTAGCCGATGCTGCGAAACAGCAGGCCGCACTCCAGTTCAAACGTTTCGCCGGTCGCACGCGCGGCCTGCTTGAAAGGCTCGCCGGACAGGCTGTTTTTCTCAAAGACGACACGTTCGAGGCGCGCCGCGCCTTCCAGCCGCAGCGGGCTTTTCAGAAAGGTGAAACGGCATACGCGCGGTTTGCCGCCGGGATTCGCCGCGGCCATCTGTTGGAAGAGGGCGAGGTTCTTCTTGCCCATGGCGCCGGCCTTGTCGGCGATCTCGCGCTCGCTTTGCGGGCTGAGTTCGAGTTCCGCGGCGTCCACAAAGGCGTCGCAATTTTCAATGGACAGGAATTCGCGCACTTCTTTTGACGTGAACTTTGCCTGCGCCGGCCCGCGCCGCCCGACGACGTGAATTTCGCGGATGCGGCTTTCGGCCAGCGCCTCCAGCGCGTGCGCGGCAATGTCGGTGTTTTTCAGTTCATCCACCGACTTGGCCAGGATGCGCGCGGCATCGGCGGCGACGTTGCCCTGGCCGATAATGACGGCGGTTTCGTGCGAGAAATCGAATGCGCGGTCGCGGTAGTCGGGGTGGCCGTTATACCATCCGACCAGTTCGGTCGCGGTGTGGCTGCCGGGCAGGTCCTCGCCGGCAATGCCGAGTTTTCTGTCGGTCTCCGAGCCGCAGGCGTAAATCACGGCGTGGTGCGTGCGGTGCAGTTCTTCCGCCGTCACGTCCCGCCCGACGGTCACGTTGCCGACCAGGTTGAACTCGGGGTTTTGCGCGATCTTCTGATAGACGCCGATGGCCTGCTTTAATTTGGGGTGGTCGGGCGCGACCCCGTTTCGCACCAGCCCGAAAGGCGCGGGCAGGCGCTCGATCATGTCAATTTGCACGGCGCGGCCGGACTTGACCAGCGCCTCGGCGGCGTAGAAACCGCTCGGGCCGCTGCCGACAATCGCCACCTTCAGCGGGTTTTTTTCGGTTCCGGGTTCAGACACGGCGTCGCATCAGAATCCGAGTTTTTTCTTGCGCTCCTCCGCACCCTGCAGCGGATCCATTTTGTCCTCTATCACCGGCAGGCCGGGCGCGCGCTCGGCGTTGATCTCAATCCACTCTTTCTTCTCGTCCGGCAGGTCGTCTTCTTCGTAGATCGCCTCGACCGGGCACTCCGGAATGCACGCGCTGCAATCAATGCAGACATCGGGGTCGATGTAGAGCATGTCGTCGTCGTAATGAAAGCAGGCAACGGGGCAGACCGTCACGCAGTCGGTGAAGCGGCAGCCCTTGCAGTTGTCAGTAACGATGGTGGTCATGGTGTTCTCCTCGGTCAAGAAATAGACCGTGGATTGTAGCAGTCTAACGATGGAACAACAAAATTTCGCCCTTGTTCAGCTCCAGGCTGTCGCCGCTCCAGCGCCGGTAGCGCCCGTTGATGTGGCGGTCCTCGACGGCGAACCCCAG
Source organism: uncultured candidatus Poriferisulfidus sp. (assembly GCA_963693105.1). Lineage (GTDB taxonomy): Bacteria > Pseudomonadota > Gammaproteobacteria > Poriferisulfidales > Oxydemutatoraceae > Oxydemutator. Next base: position 711,862 of record OY843752.1, read on the forward strand.
GCCGCGCAGGTGCTCAAGGTAGAGTTTCAGGAACAGCGGGCGATAGGCGCAGGCGTATTCGTATGTCGGCAGCAGCGGCGCCGGATTCATCGAAACAATGCTGCCGCGCTTCATGCTGGCGCCGGAACGGATGCCGAGGTGGCCCATCACGATGATGGTGCCCGCAATCATGTTGACTCCGGTGAAGTCTCCGGCGTCGCCGCCGACCGCAATCAGGCCGCGCCGCATGGCGCCGCCGGTCTCGTTTCTGACGTTGCCGTGCACCAGGATTTCGCCGCCGCACAGCCCGGAGGGCTGGCCGCGGTAGGCGCTGCCGACCATGTGCCCGGCGTTGCCGTGCACGACAATCCGCCCGCCGCTCATTTCCGGCCCGACCCAGTCATGGGCGTCGCCGCGGACGGTGATTTCGCCGCCGCACATGCCCCAGCCGACGTGCATGCCGACGTTGCCCTCGACGACGAGTTGTCCCTGCGTCATCTGTGCGCCAATCAGTTTGACCAGGGACAAATCGCCGGTCAGCACGGTCTCATCCGCGCCTTTGCCCGCCGCCTTGAAAAAGTCCCCCAGCACGACCTTGCGGTTTCCGTGCATCGCGTCGAGGCGTTCGGCCTTTGCCGCCGACAACCCGGCCAGGCGGTGCGGCGTGATGCACTCCGCCTCCAGCGGCACTTCGGGTTGCGTGTGCAGTGTCAGTTCCAATGCCATGTTCAGCCCCCGTCGCCGAGGATGTCCTCGAGATCCAGTTTGTAGCGGCCAAGGTTGCCGCCGTAATTCCCCGCCGAAATCAGCAGGGCGCCTTTTTCCGCCGCCGCGATCATGCCCCGGCGCATGGCTTCCCGGACCGCCGGCTCGTTCAGTCCGTTGATGACGACCTCATAGACCGCGTTGATGTTTTCCGGCAGTTTCGTTTCGGGGCTGACGCCGCGCAGGCTCGGACAATAGGCGTCGTTGGTGGAGGCCACCAGCTCCTTGTACTTCGAGCCGATCTTGCTGCCCGACCTGGTGCCTCCCGGAAACGGCAGGAACACATCCTCGACTTCGCACATCGCGTCGCACGCCGCCAGCGCGGCGCGCAACGTGGCCGCCGCCGAGGCGCCCATGATGAAGAGGTTGCCGCCGCCGACGGTCGCCTGCACGCCGAACAAATCGTCCACCAGGAATTCGCCGTCGAGTACCGGAATGCGCCACAGGCGCCGCCCGCCGAGCATCTTCGAGATCTGGTAGCCGTCGCCGAAATAGCGCAGCGCGCCGCCGACGGAGACGGTCTGCGCGGATTCGAGGCCGTTGAAGCAGGCGGTGGTCGGGCAGGTCATCACGCATTGCCCGATGCGCTCCATCAGGCGCTTCTTGATGTCCTTTTCCCTGATCGTGAACAGCAGCACGCTGACGCCGGGCCTGCCGTCGGGCGTCTGCTCCGCGGGGATTTCTTTCTCGATTGCGGCCTCGCACGAACAGCCGATGACCGAGGTGGCGAAGCCGGTCATGGACTGCGCCGCGGTGCGCGCCCAGCGCCGGTTGTCGGCGGTGATGATGGCGCGGCCTCCCCACATTTCGAAAGCCTCGGCGTAGGTCGGGATGATTTCAGTCTTTTTTATCTTCACCGGCCTGGCCGTTGCGGGTTGGTATGACCTCGTGCGCGTGCAGGAAGTCGTCCTGGATTGCATAGTTGTCGAAGCGGATGGTGTAGTAGTCGTCGAAGAACGGCCGCAGTGCGTCCTCGATTGCGTCGTCGTAGCCGGGCGCGATATGCAGCAGGCGGCCGTCGTGACTGACCTTGAACTCGTGGTTATCGACAACCACCGTGCCGTCCTTGATGACATAGCGCGGCGAGTTGAACATTTTCTCCCTGTCCGCGTCCTCGGTGTAGATGGTCACGTCGGCGTCGGCGCCCACTCCGAGGTGCCCCTTGTTGGCCAGCCCGAGCGCGCGCGCCGGCCCGGCGCGGGTGATGATCGCGATTTCGCGCATCGTGTATTCCCTTTCAATGCTCGCAAGACTGGTCGTCGCCACGGCCTTCTGGTTGAGCCGCTTGATTTCCTCGCGGCGGAACCCGCTGTCCATCAGCAGCTTGATCAGGCGCGGGTATTGCAGGAAGGAGCCGCCGTTGGGGTGGTCGGTGGAAAGCACGAGGCGCCACGGATCCTCCGACAGCAGAAACAACTCGAGGCCAATCGCCCATTGCAGCGCGTGCGTGAAGACGTGCTCCTGGTAGGCGAACGGGATGATGCCGCAGCCGCTTTCGCACTCGGTGTCGGCGTTGACCCACTTGCCTTTCTTGAAGCCGCGCAGCATCCACGCCAGCGGCGCGTCGGCGGTCATCGTAATCGCCTTGCCGAACATGACCTGGCCGACGTCGGCGGTGACGTTCGGATTGGCGTTGATGTAATCAATAATCTGGTGCGCCGCCGATTTCGGGTTCGTCCCCGCCTCGCCGCCGTAACTGTGGAACTGGATGTGCGCGATGTGCACGCGCCGCCCTTCCGCCGCTTTCATGGTTTGCAGCGTCGTGTCGAAGTTGCCGCTGTGGCCGAGGTTGTTGCAGTGAATGTGCGGCGGGTGCGGGAAGCCCAGTTCATCCACCGCCTCGATGAACGAGCGGATGACCTGCAACGGCGTCAGGTCGAAATGATCCACCTTCTGGTTGATGTCGCTGATGTTCTCGCGCCGTCTTTTCCAGAGTTCGTCGCTGCCCGGGTTGACCAGTTTTACCGTGTAGCCCTTGACCGCGTTCAGCCACCACGCAATCGCATCCCTGAAGTCTTTCTTTCTGCCTTCTTTCAGCAGTTGGTAGAGAAACACGTTGTTGCCGAGCAGCACGTAAAAGCCCTTGTCAATGACCGGGGTGTCGGCCAGTTCCTCCAGCACGTGGCGCGCGAAAATCGGCGGCACCGCCGCTTCCATCGCCGTGGTGTAACCCATCGTCGCGTAGCGGTAGCCGGTGGTGAACGTCGAGGGCACGACGCCGCCCGTGCCCGAGCGCATGACGTCGGTGCCGGGCTGCACGTCGAGGCGGTGGTCTTCGGGCTGCAACTTGCGCGCCAGATTGACCTTGGGTCCGGCGATATGACAGTGGATGTCCACGCCGCCGGCCATCACCACCATGCCGTGCGCGTCTATGGTTCTGGCGGAGTCGGAAACCGATTCGACAATCCGGCCGTCACGAATGGAAATCGTGGCGACTTCGCCGTCCACATCGTTGGCCGGATCGTAAACACGTCCGTTGATGATGCGTAATTCAGGCACGGCTTGGGGGAATCCAGGCTTTGTCCGGGCGGCGTGGTTTGGCGGTTTGTTCGGGGGAGTCGCGCGGTTACGGCGCCGCCGGCTTTTCGGCGGCGGCGGCCGGTCGTTGGCGGCGCAGCGCGAGCACTTTGTCGCGGATGGCGGAGAGGATTTCTTCGTCCGTTGGATAAGGCGACTCGAACGCCGGACGCAGCGTAATCGGCACGTCGTCCATGCGATAGACCGTGCCGCCGGTATTGATGCCGTAGGTGGCGACGGTGAACGCGACCCGCGCGAGCCGGCTGGTCTCGGTCTGCTTCGTGTCGAGCGAAATCACCGGGATGCGGCGCAGGGTCTCGATGGCCTTTTTCGGAAAATTGGAGGCGGGGTCGGTGGCGATGACCAGCGCCGCGTCGGCCTCGCCGCGCGCCAGCACGTCCACCGTCGTGAACTCGCCGGGATTGAAACGCGGAAAGCCGCGGTTGAAATTGACGCCGAACGGATAGCCCGTCTGCCACGATACGACGTTGTCGGCGCCGGTCACGTTGCCGTGCCCGCGCACCGGCTTGGCGACAAAAGGCGCGAACTGGTTCAGGTCCGCCGCCAGCGCCAGCACCGCCCCCGAGTTGAAGTGCCGCCCGCGCGTCATCGTCAGCCCCATGCCGAAGAACAGCACGCCGTAACTGCAATTCTTCATGCGCGTGACGAGGTCGTCCAGAGTCTCCCTCGAAACCCCGGTCAGCTCCTCGACATCGGCGGTGATTTTCTTGCCGTTCACCAGCGCGCGTATGGTCCACAGCAACTCGAAATCCCGGCCGGGTTTGACCTGGATGAAAATATCCGACACCGGCGCGCTCGGCGTCTTGCGCACGTCCACCAGCACCACGGTGCGGTCTTTTTTGCCGTTGGGAATGTACATGCCTTTGGGCGTGACCGCGTAGCGTGTAAAGTGGCGCGGGTGCGACTCGGCCGGGTTGCCGCCCCAGTAAATCACGAGGTCGGCGCGGTTTTTCACCTCGCCCAGGGTCGAGGTGGTCTCGCCCACGCCCTGGAACGCGATGCCGGAAGGGCCGTGGCAGACCGAGGTCGTGGTGTCCACGCCGCCCTTCACCAGATCGCTGATGGCGACGGCGACGCGTTGCGCCTCGCAGGTGGAGTCGCTGAGTCCGTAGGTAATCGGGAAGCGCGCCTCCATCAGGATGCGCGCGGCTTCCTCGACCGCTTCTTCGACGCTGGCCTCGCGCCCGTCAATCAGCGCCGCCGGGCGGTCTTCGATGGTGTGCTCGGCGAACCACGCGCGCCCGAGCACGCAGGCGTTTTTGGCCTTGGTGATTCGCTTTTGCTTCAGGTCAACGGTCAGATCCATGTCGTCGCACACGCAGCCGCAGAAAGTGCAGGTCGCGTTTTTGACGATTTTGATGTCGCCTTCGTTGTCCTGTCTGGTTTCGGTATCGCTCATAAGAATCAGCCGGTTTTGCCCGCGGCGACGGCCTCGACCCGGACTTCAATCTGCTTGGACAAAGGCATGCCGCTGCCCGCCGTGTCGCTGCCCATCAACTCGCTCGACGACGGGCCGTACGCGATGAAAAGTATACCAGACGGCAAATCGGACGCTTTCTTCGGTTCGCAGGTCACGATGACCTCGCCCTCCGGCGAACTCAGGCGCACCCGGTCGCCTTGTTTCAGTTTCATCCGCCGCATGTCGTCTTCGTTCATTTCCACCGTCGAGGTGATTTTCAGATATTCGGGTTTCAGTTTCCCGGCGTTCAGGGAAGTGCCCTGCTTGCTGGTCCTGCCGGGAATCAATGTCATCGTTTTCAAGGAGCTTCTCGCAAAAACAGGTGATTATATATTGAACGCCAGCCGATGACTCACCTGAAATCCGGCGGTGCCTTTCGTCTTTTACGCATCTGTTGCGATGGCGTCAAGTATTAAATTTCCCTATGCAATATGCGCTACATTTGATCCGGCGAGCAGATTGTCTGTTATACTTCGCCGCCATCAGGGGCGGGGAATCGCCCGGAACCCAAGCCGAACTGACTATTTAACCCAGGGAGAAAACGTTGAGCCAATCAAGCCAGCCGTGCGTTGGTGTCTTGTCGGAGACGACCGAACTCGAAAAGCGCGTTTCACTGGTGCCGGACACGGCGCGCGCGCTGGTGGACGCGGGTCTCAAGGTGGCGGTGTCGCGCGGCGCCGGTGTGGCGGCGGGTTTCGCCGACGAACTGTATTCGGAAGCGGGCGCGTCGTTGTTCGACAACGACTCGGTCCTGAAACAGGCGAACGTCATCTTGTGCGTGACGCCGTTCACGCCGGACGCCGCCGCCCGCCTGCCCGACGACTGCATCGTCCTCGGCTTTCTCGACCCGCACGGCCAGCCGGAAACGGCGGATGTCTTTGCGCGCAAGCGCATCACCAGTTTTGCGCTGGAACTGTTGCCGCGCACGACGCGGGCGCAGGCGATGGACACGCTGTCCTCGCAGCGCTCGGTCATCGGCTATGTGGCGGTGCTGATGGGCGCCAATCTGCTGCCGCGTTTTATCCCGATGCTGACAACGCCGGCGGGCACGATACGCCCGGCGAGCATTTTTGTCATCGGCACCGGCGTCGCCGGCCTGCAGGCGATTGCGACCGCCAAACGCCTCGGCGCGATTGTCACGGCGACGGACGTGCGCGCGGTGGCGAAAGAGCAGGTCGAGTCGCTGGGCGCGCGTTTTGTGTTTCCCGACATCGAGGCCGACGCCAGCGGCGGCTACGCGCGCGAATTGACCGACGAAGAAAAGAAAAAGCAGCAGGAATTGCTGGCCAAAAGCATCGCCGGCGCGGACATCGTGATTACGACGGCGCTGATTCCGGGACGCCCGGCGCCGAAAATCATCAGCGAGGAAATGGTCCGGTCCATGAAGCCGGGCGCGGTCGTCGTGGACGCGGCGGCGGACGGCGGCGGCAACTGCGCGCTGAGCAATCCGGGCGCCACCGAGGTTCACCACGGGGTCACGGTACACGCGCCGCTGAACGTGCCGAGCCACTTGCCGAGCCATTCGAGCGTGATGTATTCGAGCAACCTGCACAACCTCCTGAAATTGATGCTCGACGACGACGGCAACCTGTCGCTCGACTGGGAGGACGACATTTTGCAGGGCGCCTGCCTGACAAGGGACGGCAGGAAGAACCAGGACGGCTGAGCGCGCCGTCCCGACAACCAGTCATTCACCAGACACCAACCAGACCAGGAGTAACCCAATGAGCGCGGAAGCGGAAATTGTAGGAATCATCGCATTGTATATCTTCATGCTGTCGGCTTTCACCGGCTACGAGGTCATCAGCCGGGTGCCCTCGATTCTGCACACGCCGCTGATGTCGGGCTCGAACTTTGTTCACGGCATCGTGCTGGTGGGCGCGATGGTGGTGCTGGGACGCGCCGACCCCGACGACCTGACCAGCCTCGTCGTCGGCTTTATCGGCGTGGTGCTGGCCGCCGGCAACGCGGTCGGCGGCTATGTCGTCACCGAGAGAATGCTGGGCATGTTCAAACAGAGCAAAGACACCAAATGATCTCCGAAACCGTAGTCCAGTCCGGCATCCAGGCCGCCTATTTCGTGGCGGCGTTTTTGTTCATCATCGGCCTGCGCCAGATGAGTTCGCCGGTGTCCGCCGGGCGCGGCATCGTCTGGGCCGGCATCGGCATGCTGGTGGCGACGCTGGTCACGTTCGGCTGGCCGGAGCTGGGCAACTACACGCTGATGACGGCGGCCATCTTTGTCGGCGGCCTCCTCGCGTGGATTACCGGCAAGCGCGTGCAGATGACCGGCATGCCGCAGATGATTGCGCTCTACAACGGCATGGGCGGCGGCGCCGCGGCCTGCATCGGCGCGCTGGAACTGCTGCACGCCGAAAACCACGGCCATGTCGTGCTGGCGCTGGCCGCCACCGGCGGGTTGATCGGCTCGGTGTCGTTTTCCGGTTCGCTGATTGCGTTCGCCAAGTTGCAGGGATTGATCAACAAGTCGTTTATTTTCCGGGGGCAGCATATTCTGAACGCCGCGCTGATGGTGCTGGCGGTCGCGCTCGGCGTGTTGTTCGCGTGGGGCGAGGTGCCGGGCGATCTGCTGATTCTGTTTTTTGTCGTCGTGCTGCTGCTCGGCGTGCTGATGACGCTGCCGATTGGCGGCGCCGACATGCCGGTCGTCATCTCGTTGTATAACGCGCTGACCGGCCTGGCCGTCGGTTTCGAGGGTTTTGTTCTGAACAACGCGGCGATGATCATCGCGGGCACCGTGGTCGGCGCGGCGGGCACGATGCTGACGCAGTTGATGGCGAAGGCGATGAACCGCTCCCTCGCCAACGTGCTGTTTTCCGGCTTCGGCGCGCACGAGGAAGTGAGCGACGACATCGAGGGGCAGATGAAGCCGATAGGGGCCAATGATGCGGCGGTGATGATGGCGTATTCGCAGAAGGTGGTCATCGTGCCGGGTTACGGCATGGCGGTGGCGCAGGCGCAGCACAAAATCTGGGAATTTGTGCAGTTGCTGGAGGAAAGAGGCGTCGAGGTGCGCTTTGCGATTCATCCGGTGGCCGGGCGCATGCCGGGGCACATGAACGTGCTGCTGGCGGAGGCGGGCGTTCCCTATGACAAGATTTTCGACCTGGAGGAAGTCAACTCGGACTTCCCGCAAAGCGACGTCGCGCTGGTCATCGGCGCCAATGACGTCGTCAACCCGGACGCCCGCACCAACAAGGCCAGCCCGATCTACGGCATGCCGATTCTCGACGCCGACCGGGCGGGGACCTGCATCGTGATCAAGCGCGGCCAGGGCAAGGGCTTTTCCGGCATCCAGAACAAACTGTTTTTCGCCGACAACACCAAGATGCTGTACGGCGACGGCCAGCAGGTCTGCGCGAGCCTTGTGCAGGGAATCAAGCAGCTGGGCTGAGCCGACAACACCTCGCCCGTCCGGCCTGCCCGCCGCGCGCCGCATCCGCCGGACATCGCCGCAATGCCAGAAGTTCGTGAACCTGGAACTTGTCCGGGGGAGGTCCAATCTTTACTATAATAAGCCCCCCGCAGTTTGTCCTGCCGGGAGGAGGTGAAAAATGTCTGTACCCGGAATTCAATTGACCACGGCGTCCGATGTGTCGGCACTCGACCTGTTGCTGGGAGATTTCGACCGCGACAGATTTTTCGACGAGCACTGGGAAAAACGCAGCCTGGTGCTTCAGCACAACGACCCCGACCGCTTCTCGAACCTGATTACCAAAGAGCAGTTCATCGACGAGGAGGTGTACCACTGCGACCGCATCCGGGCGAATTACGACGACCCGGCCGGCTGGGCGTCGGAAGTGGATATCCTTGCCGACCAGGCCGCCAAATTTTTCGAGGCGGGCATGACGATAGCCGCGCTGGATTTGCGCGAGGCCGGGCCGCGCAAGGAGTTTCTCGAGTCCTTCCGCAGGGAGGTGTTTCCGGCGGCAACACCGCATTTCAGTTCCTACTACTCGCCCCACACCAAGGGGTATTGCCTTCACTTCGACACGTACCCGGCGTGGCTGATGCAGGTTGAAGGGCGCAAGCATTGGTATATCAGCCGCAAGCCCGCGCTCAAAAACCCGGATTTCAACATCGTCTTCCCCCCCGACCGCGATGTCCTGAAACTGCCCTGGATTACGCTGCAAAAACCCGCTGTTGAAGATTCCGGGGAGTTCTGGTCGGTCATGCTGGAGCCGGGTGACGTCATTTACATGCCCGCCGCGACCTGGCACCAGGCGCGCGCCGACGATTATTCGCTGGGGCTGACGTTGGCCGCATCGCAAATCAACGCTTTCGACCTGCTGCTCGCGGTGGTGCAGCACAGTCTGCCGCTCCCGGAATTCCAGGTTTTTGCCGAGCGCATCGGCGGCATGGACGCGGCACAGGTCAGGGACGGCAAGTTGTCGGACGAACTGGAATCGCTGCTGGCCGAGCGTCTCGCGCTATTCAAGAACCTGGTGTCGCGTATTGAAGTGCCGAACCTGTGCAGGGCGTTCGAACTCCTTTCCAACACGCCCAACTCCCAGCTGCTCAAGAGAGAGCCGAAGCGCGACGTCTGAACTGCCCCGCCGGGCCTGCCCTGTAGCCGTCGGCACACCGGCGCCGCAAAGCCCATAGTGCCGCAAAACAGCGTGTTATGGTGTGCCAAATGTTTCTGGCTTGGTCGCGCCTGCTTTTCTCTTATTCGATATGGTAACCTTGAGCTTGACGGAGGTTACCAACATGCAAAATCAATCCGAAAATAAAAATCAGCCGCCGATGGCCGGCAGGAGCCAATCACCGGCTGTCAGGCCACAGAAGCTTTCCAGCATCGGCTTGCCGGCTGTCAATGAGCTGGTGGCCTCTGTTGTGGCCGCTGCATATCAACGCGATGCGGATTTGCGAACGACGTTGCAGACGGACCCGAAGAAGGTGTTCTCTGACATGGGCATAACCATGAGAGAAGAAATTACAATGCGCTCGGTGGTGAATACCGCAGACACCGTCCACGTAGTGCTGCCTTGTTATGATTCCTTTGACGAGGTTTTCGCCAGCTTGACGGACCGGCAGCTGAAGTCTATTGCCGGCGGCGACATTATCGGGGGTGCTATTGCCTGCATCGGCCTTGTCCTCGGCACGATTGGCGGAGTCGTCCTCGGTGGCGGATCACTCGCCGCCGCTGCCGGCTACGTCGGATGCATAACGGTGGGCGCGATAGTTGTAGGAATAGCCACGTCCACAACGATGGCCGCAGTAGGGGTTGGCATCGCAGCCGGGCTGGGCGCTTTTGATGGCGGAGGAGGCAGCGACTCCTCTGTCAATATCAGTCTGGCCGGTTAAGGGCGGAGGAAACATACCGCTCTTTCGAAAGCCGGAGCCCGGTAAAATAGAGCGCTTGACCCGGAATCCATCCGGCCGCAAACGAAATGGTTTCCGCTTTTTGGGCTAAAGCCTGCCTGCAGGATGAGAAACTCCTCGCAGAGTTTCAGGCGAGCCCCAGGCAAGTGTTTCTGGCCGGCGCCTGGACATAGACGACAAAATTGCCGTCCGCGTGCTTTTGCCTTGCTATGACATCTTTGACGAGGCTTTCATCCGTCTGCCGGATGAAATGATTGCGAAAATTTCCGGTGGTGAGATTGTCTGCGGCGCCTGCATTGCCACCGCCATCTTCAACGCCGGTATCTATGTTATCGCCGGCGTTGCCACCGGACTGGCTGCAATTGGTGGCGGTGTGGCAACTCTCGAGTTGGGCGCCGGTTTTGCCGGCACTTTGAGTTTGGGCGCGGCGATTGCTATCGGCGCGGTGACTGTGGGCGCCGGTGTGGCGCTTACTGCCGGAGTCGGGGTTGGCATCGCAGCCGGGGTTGGCGCTTTTGGCAGCGGAAGCGGCTCCTCTGTCAGTACCGGTCTGGTCGGTTAAGGGCAGAGGAAACATACCGCTCTTTTCATCATACCGGTTTCCCGCCGTCATTCTGGCGAAAGCCGGAACCCGGTAAAATAGAGCGCGCGAAAGCGCGCTCATTCTGCGGCGTGCTAAAATTCCGCGCTTTACCCGGAATCCATCATGTCCGTTCGCTCCGAAATCGGCGACCTTCAGGCCCGCCTTGAACAGCACATCATCGGCCAGGCCGCGCTGGTCAGGCGCCTGCTGATCGCGCTGCTTGCCGACGGCCACTTGCTGGTCGAGGGTGCGCCGGGGCTTGCCAAGACGCGCGCGGTCAAGGTGCTGGGCGACGCCGTCGAAGGCGATTTTCAGCGCATCCAGTTCACCCCGGACCTGCTTCCCGCCGACCTCACCGGCACCGAAATCTACCGTCCGCAGGAGGGCGTCTTCCAGTTCCGCCACGGCCCGCTGTTTCACAATCTGATTCTCGCCGACGAAATCAACCGCGCGCCGGCCAAGGTGCAGTCGGCGCTGCTTGAAGCAATGGCCGAGCGCCAGGTCACGGTGGGCGACCGCACCTGGCCGCTGCCGCAGTTGTTCCTGGTCATGGCGACGCAGAATCCGATCGAGCAGGAAGGCACCTACGGCCTGCCCGAGGCGCAACTCGACCGTTTTCTGATGCACGTCCGGATTGACTACCCGGACGCCGGCCACGAGCAGGCCATCCTGCAACTGGTGCGCGGCGAACAGTTGAACACCGCCGCCGCGCCCGCCGCCGCCGCGGCGCCGGTCAGTCAGCGGACGATTTTCGAGGCGCGCGACGAGATTCTGGGACTCTATATGTCGCAGGAACTCGAGGAGTATTTGCTGCAACTGGTGCTGGCGACGCGCAACCCCGGCGCCTACGGCGACGACCTCGCCGGCTGGCTTCAATACGGCGGCAGCCCGCGCGCGACCATCGCCACCGACCGTTGCGCGCGCGCCCACGCCTGGCTCGACGGCCGCGATTACGTGACGCCCGACGACATTCAGGCCGTCGCCGCCGATGTGCTGCGCCACCGCCTGATTCTGAATTACGAGGCCGAAGCCGAAGGCGTGACGCCGGACAAGGTCGTCGCCGAGCTGCTCGCCCGCATCGCGGTTCCCTGACGGCCATGGGCGAAGAAGCGGTCCGGGTCTCGGTCGCGTCGCTGATCGGACTGGCGCATGCGGCGAGGAGTTTGTCGCTGCACCACGGCGATGTGCGCGCAAGGCGCAGCGATGTGCGCCGCTCGCTGTTCAAGGGGCGCGGCATGGAATACGACGAATCCCGCCCCTACCAGCCCGGCGACGATGTGCGCCACCTCGACTGGCGCGTGACCGCGCGCACCGGCAAACCGCACACCAAGTTGTTCCGCGAGGAGCGCGAACGCCCGGTCTTTTTGTGGGTGGACTGCCGCGCGCCGATGTTTTTCGCGACACGCGGCCGTTTCAAGTCCGTCGCCGCGGCGCAAATCGCCGCGCTGCTGGCCTGGAGCGCGGTGCACGAGGGCGACCGCATCGGCAGCGTCATTTTCACCGAGAGCACGCACCGCGAAATCAAGCCGCAACGCGGAAAGACCGGCGCGTTGCGCCTGTTCCGCGAACTCGCCGACCTGGATGAAGGCGCCGCGGCGACGGACGACGCCGCCGCCGCCGGCGACGGCCCCGCCGGCGCGCTGTTGCGCCTGTCGCACATCGCGCGCCCCGGCAGCCTGATTTTCTTCATCAGCGATTTCCGCGGCTTCGACGAGCGCGCCGAAACCCGGCTGGCGCAACTGGCCGCGCACAGCGAGACGGTGCTGGTGTTCGTCTGCGACGCGCTGGAGGAGCGTTTGCCGCCGCCGGGACGCTACCGGGTCAGCGACGGCGCGCGCGACTTCCATCTGGACGCCGCCGATGCGCGTTTTGCCGCCGACTATGCGGCGCGTTTCGACAAGCGCGCCACGCGCCTGCGGGCGCTCGCGCGCAAACTGGGTATCGGTTTTCTGCAATGCCGCACCAGCGACGACCCGCTGGCGGTATTGCAGGTATTCGCGATGCGCAGGCGCTAAATCCGGCCGCCGCTTCCGCCGCCTGGCCGAACCCGCCGCTGCGCCGCCGTGTTACCATCCGATATTCCATGAACCCAGTCAGCGAATTGCTTGCCGGTTTGCGCGACATCCACCTGCCCGCCGCGGTGTCGTGGTGGCCGCCCGCGCCGTTGTGGTGGTGGTTGTCGGCGGCGGTGCCGGCCGCGGCGGCGCTGGCGATGGTGGTCGCCGCCGTGTTGCGGCGCCGCCGCCAACGCAACGAATCGCTGTCGGCCTGCCGCCTGGCGTTGCGTGAACTCGGCGTGCTGCGCCGGCGCTTTTTCACCGGCGGCGACGCCCGCGACCTGCTGGCCGGTCTATCCACTTTGCTGCGGCGCACCGCGATCAGTTTGTCGTCGCGCGGCGAGGCCGCGGCGCTGACCGGCGAGGCGTGGCTCGGCTGGCTCGATGCCCGCGCCGGGCGCGAGTTGTTCAGCCGCGGCGCCGCGCGAGCGATTGCCGACGCCCCCTACCGGCCGTCCAGCGACGCCGATGCACGCGCCGTGCTGAGCGCGTGCGAGACCTGGCTGGCGCTGATGTCGCAAACGGAAGAACATCCCCGATGATGCATTTCGAATGGTCGTGGGCGTGGCTGCTGCTGCCGCTGCCGCTGCTGCTGCGTTACCTGCTCAAGCCCGCGCGCGGCGCCGAACAGGCGGCGCTGCGGGTGCCTTTCGCGGCCGACTTCGAGCGTCCTCACCGCGCCGGCGGGCTGATGCCCGGACGTTTCCTGCTGCTGCTCGCGCTGCTCGGCTGGCTGCTGCTGATTGCCGCGTTGTCGCGTCCGCAATGGCTCGGCGAACTCACGCAGGCGCCGGTCAGCGGGCGCGATCTGATGCTCGCGGTGGACATCTCCGGCAGCATGAAGGAGAGCGATTTCATCATCGGCGGGCGCCGCGTCAGCCGCATTGACGCCGCCAGGGTGGTGGGCGGCGAGTTCATCGTGCGGCGCGAAGGCGACCGCATCGGCCTGATTGTGTTCGGCGGGCGTCCGTATCTGCAAATGCCGTTGAGTTTCGATCTGAAGGCGGTCAGCGGCATGTTGGCGGAAACCTTCATCGGCCTGGCCGAGGAGAGGGAAACCGCCATCGGCGACGCCATCGGCCTCGCCCTGAAACGTCTGCGTCTTCGCGACGGCGACCGTGTGCTGGTTCTGCTGACCGACGGCGCCAACAACGCCGGCAGTTTGCCGCCGCTGGTGGCGGCGGACCTCGCGGCGAAGGAGAACATGAAAATCTATACCATCGGCATTGGCGCCGACATCGGCAACCGCGCCCAGTTCGACATGTTCAGGCGCGGCTCGGAACTCGACGAAGTGACCCTGAAAGCCATCGCCGAAAAAACCGGCGGGCGCTATTTCCGCGCGCGCAATACGCCGGAGTTGGCGGAAATCTACCGCCTGCTCGATCAGATCGAATCGGTCGAGCACGATGCCGCGACCTTCCGCAGCCGCCGCGTGCTCTATCCGTGGCCGCTGGCCGCGGCGGCGCTGATTGCGGGCGTGCTGCTGCTCGGCATGGCGCGCGCCATCCGCTCCCGGAGCGCCGCATGACGTTTCTGGCCGACTTTCATTTCCTGCGCCCGGCGTGGTTCATCGCGCTGCTGCCGCTGGCCGTGCTGCTGGTGTTTCTGGCGCGCGGCGGCCTTGCCAGAAGCAACTGGGAGGCGGTCTGCGACCGTCATCTGCAACCGTTTATCCTGGTGGGGCGCTCTCTTTCCGGCAGACGCCGGTCGCTGATACAGGTCGCCGTCGCCGGCCTGCTTGCGCTGACCGCGCTGGCCGGGCCGGCGTGGGAGCGTCTGCCGCAGCCGGTGTTCCGCGACCAGTCGGCGTTGGTCATCGTCCTTGACCTGTCGCGTTCGATGGACGCGACCGATGTGAATCCCAGCCGCCTCACGCGCGCGCGCTTCAAGATCACGGACATTTTGTCGCAGCGCGAATCCGGGCAGACGGCGCTGGCGGTGTACGCCAACCAGGCGTTCGTCGTCGTGCCGCTGACCGACGACCGCAAGGCGATTGAACTCTATTTGCAATCGCTCAGCACCGATCTGCTGCCGGCGCAGGGCAGCCGCCCCGACCGCGCGTTGCAGGAGGCCGGCGCGCTGCTGCAACAGGCGGGCGTGCGCGGCGGCGACATCCTGATGGTGACCGATTATGCCGATGCGCGCGCCGCCGCCGAGGCGCGCTTTCTCGCCGGCAAGAACTATCGCGTGTCGGTGCTGGGCGTCGGTACCGACGGCGGCGCGCCGGTGCCGCTGTCGTCGGGGGATTTTCTGACGCACGGCGGCAACATCGTCGTGCCGGCGCTGGACGAAGAAGCGCTGCGTGCGCTGGCGCGGGAGGGTGGCGGCATTTACCGGCGTCTGAATCTCGCCGGCGGCGCCGATGTGTCCGACCTGGCGGCGTGGGTGAAAGCGGCGGCGTCGGCGTCGGAGACGCAAGAGGATGGCGAGAAGGCGGCGACCGAAGTCTGGCGCGAACGCGGCCCCTGGCTGCTGCTGCTGCTGGCGCCGCTGGCGGCGCTGGCGTTTCGCCGCGGCGTGCTGTTGGTTGTCGCGGTGTTGCTGTTGCCGTGGCCGCGGCCCGCGGATGCGCTGGATTGGCAGGGCTTGTGGCTGCGCCCCGACCAGCAGGCGGCGCGGGCGCTGTCGCGCGGCGACGCCGCCCGTGCCGCGCGCCTGTTCGAGGATGCGCGCTGGAAGGCGGCGGCGCAATACCAAAACGGCGATTTTGCGGAGGCGGCGAAAACCCTGGAGCCGTTCGCGGACGCCGGCGACTGGTACAACCGGGGCAACGCGCTGGCGAAAGCGGGCGATTTGCAGCAGGCCGTCGCGGCCTACCGGCGCGCGCTGGAACTGCAACCCGCCCTTGACGATGCACAATACAATCTGGGCCTCGTCGAGCAGGCGATGCAGCAGATGCAGCAGCAGATGCAGTCCGGCGGCGAAGGCGAGCAGCAGCAGGCGCAGCCGGACGACGGCGAAGGCGGAGACGAAAGCCAGCCGGGACAAGAGCAGCAGGCGGGCGCCGAACCGGACGGCTCGGACGGCGGCGACGAGGAGGACGGCTCGGACGAAGCGGACGGCGAGAGCGGCGAGGACGGCGAGGGCGGCGAGGACGGCGAGACCGCCGGCGCGGACGATTCCGCCACGCAGGCGATGAGCGAGGACGAGCAGGCGATTGAACAATACCTGCGCCGGATTTCCGACGACCCGCGCCGGCTGCTTCAGCGCAAACTCCATCACCTGAACCGGCAGAAAGAGCAGGCGAGCGGCGAGCGCGGAGGCGAGTCGCCGTGGTGAGACGGGTGCATCCGGCTTGTGCCGCCGCCGTGGTTTTGTGTCTGTCGGCGCCTTCGGCGTTCGCACAGACGCCGCCCGCCAGGGAAATTTTTCTCGAAACCGGGATTCAGCCGCAGGCGCCGTATGTGCAGCAGCAGTCGCTGTTCATTCTGCGCGTGTTCACGACCAAGAGCCTGAAAGGCTCGGTTACGCCGCTCAAGCCGCGCGGCGATGTGGTCGTTGAAAACATCGGCGGCATGAAACGCTACCAGGCCGCCCGCGACGGCAGAAACTACCAGGTGTTCGAGCAGCGTTATCTGTTTTTCGCGCAGAGCAGCGGCGAACTGACGTTCGAGCCGATTGTTCTTGCCGGGTCGTATATCGAGAACAACCGGCGCTTCAACGTGCGCGAGCAATCGCAGATGGTGCGGCTTGACGTCCGGCCCGTGCCGGCCTCCTTCCCCGGCGGCTGGCTGCCCGCCAAGTCGGTGCATCTTGAAGAGAAGTGGTCGCAGGAGCCGTCGGCGTGGAAGGTCGGCGACTCGCTGGTGCGCACGTTGATTCTGCGCGGCAAGGGCGTCTCGGCAAACCAGCTGCCGGAGATGGAATGGCCGGAGCTGGCACACTTCAACGTCTATCCCGACCAGGCGCGTTTGAACGGGCGCATCGAGGGCGAGGATTTTACCGGCGAACGCCGCCGCAACATCGTCCTGATTCCGTCGAAAGCCGGACGCAATACATTGCCCGCGATTCGCATTCCGTGGTGGAACACGGCCACCGACCGTCTTGAATACGCGGTGCTGCCCGCGCGCGAAGTGGAAATCCGCGCCGGCGCCGCCGGCGCGGTCGTCACTTTCGGCGAAACGGCAGGCGACCTCGCCGCCGCCGCGCCGCAAATGGAGCGGGCGCGTTCTTCCAGTCCGTGGATGTGGTTCAGCCTCGCGCTGGCCATCGCCTGGCTTGCGACGCTGGCGGTTTTCAGCCGCGCCGCGTGGCGCGCCCTGTGGGCGCGCTGGTGGGAAGGCGCCCGCTTTCTGCGCCTGTGTCGCGCGCGGCTTAAGAGAGCCTGTCTTGCCGGGGATGCGCGCGCCGCCAAAGAGGCGCTGATTGAATGGGCGAGCCTGGTCTGGCCCAGCGACGCGCCGGCGACCATCGGGCCCATTGCCGACCTTTGTGCGGCCCACCCCGGCGGCGACTCCCTGCACCGCGAAATGGACGCGCTGAAGCAGGCGCTTTACGGCGTCGCCGAATCCTGGTCGGGGGAAGAACTGTGGCGGGCTTTCTCGGAGTTCTCGCCGCCGTCGCGACCCGATGCCGCGCGCGCCGACGAAACCCGCCTGTCCGCCCTGCACAGACTCTCGCGCAACGAGCGCCGAAATTGATAAAATAGGCGGATGAACGCCGGTACCACACAGACAGCCGCAACGACGAACGGCAAGGGAGCGCCGGCTTCCGCGCTGGAGCTGTTGCTCGGCGGTTTTGACCGCGAGGAATTTTTCGGCGACTACTGGGAGAAACGCAGTTTCGTCATTCACCACGAAGACCCGGATCGCTTCACGCACCTGATGAGCCGCGACCAGTTCATGGACGAGGAGATTTACCATTGCCAGCGTTTGCGCGGCGCTTATCTGGACCCGGAGGGGTGGCCGTCGGAAGTGCTCATCCGGCCCGGGCAGGCCGCGAAAGTGTTTGAGTCGGGCATGACCATCGGCGCGACGATGCTGCGCGAGGAGGGCGAGATGAAGGCGTTTCTGGATTCGTGCCGCGAAGGTCTGTTCGGCGTGGGGCCGCATTTCAATGCGTATTACTCGCCCGACAAAAAAGGTTACAGCGTTCATTTCGACGCCCATCCGGTGTGGTTTATGCAAATCGAGGGGCGCAAACACTGGTACATCGGACGCAAGCCCGTGTTCCGCAACCCGCCGATGACTCTCGGTTTTCCGCCCGACCGCAATGTTTTGATACTGCCCTGGATTACCGTTAACAAACCTGAACTGGACAATCCCGAACAGTTCATGTCGGTCACGCTGGAGCCGGGCGATGTCGTTTACATGCCGCCCGGCACCTGGCATCAGGCCTCCGCCCGCGGTTATTCGCTGGCGTTGACGCTGGCCTCGGCGCGGATCAGCGCCATTGAATTGCTGTTCAGCGTGGTGCAGCACAGTCTGTCGGCGCCCGAGTTCAAGGTGCTGGCCGAGCGCATCGGCGGCATGGCGGCGGCGGCGCGCACCGAAGACGGCCGATTGTCCGGCGACATTGAAAACCTGCTGGAGGAGCGGCTTGCCATCATCAAGGAACTGGTGTCGCGCATCGAGGTTGAAAACCTGCGCCGCATATTTGAGCATCTCGCGAAAACGCCCACCAGCGAACAGCAGATGTTGGTCAGGGAAAAAAGCACTTGAGGGCCGCCGTATCCATTTATAATAGGTCTCACTGATGAACGACACGACGCCAGCCACCGCTTCCGCCATCGACCTGCTGCTCGGGGACTTTGACCGCGAGGAATTTTTCGGCGACTACTGGGAGAAACGCAGTTTCTTCATGCATCACAATGACCCCGGGCGGTTTTCTCATCTGCTCGACCGGGAGCGGTTCATGAAGCACGTGGTGTTCCACTGCCGGCATCTGAGGGCGAATTTCTTCGATCTGAAAAACTGGTCCACGGAGGTGGAAATCGAGCCGACGCAAGCGCCAAAAATCTTTGAGTCGGGTATGACGGTCGGCGCTTCCATGCTGCATACGGATGGGGTGTTGAAGGCGTTTCTTGATTCCTTCCGCGCCGATGTGTATTCGGCGGCGTCGCCGCATTTCAACGCCTACTATTCGCCCGACAAAAAGGGCTACACCGCCCATTTCGACACGCACCCGGTGTGGCTGATGCAGGTCGAAGGGCGCAAACACTGGCGCATCGGACGCGAGCCCGTGGTCAGGAACCCGCAGTTCAACATCGTGTTTCCGCCTGACCGCGAGATTTTGCGGCTGCCGTGGATTACGATTGCCAGGCCCGACCTGGAGGATGAGCAGAAATTTGTCTCGGTCATGCTGGAACCCGGCGACGTAATCTACATGCCGCCCGGCACCTGGCATCAGGCGCGCGCCGAGGGCTACTCGCTGGCGTTGACACTGGCGCAGTCGCGGGTCACCGCTTTCGATTTGCTGGTAACGGTGCTGCAACACAGCCTGCCATCGCCGGAGTTCAAGGAATTGACCGAACGCATCAGCGGCCAGAAAGCCGCACACAACGGCGCCGGCGGCCCCCTGGCCGCGGACACCGAGGCTTTGCTGGCGCAACGCCTCGAGATTTTCAAGAATCTGGTGTCGCGCATCGAGATGTCCAACCTGCGCGCCGCCTGGCAGCAGATTTCGCAACGTTCCACCGAAGACATGAGCTTTATGGGCGCGAAAGAAGTCGCCGCGGCCATGAAGAACAGATAACGCGCCGCACGTTCGCGGTATGCCTGCCCGCATGCCCCGAGGCCGCTCCGGGCCGTTCAGAATTTTTTGTTATTCTCCATTTATCACAAAGCAAAAGAGATAGAACCACTTGCACCGTGATAGATCAGGATACCGTGGCGAAGAAAATCTCTTCCAAATAAGACTTGAATCCCTTGATTTTTCAAGGGCACCCCTATCAAACGCAAACCGTTAAATGCAATGGAAGTCCCCACTAAACTAATAAGGCCATGCGAATATACAGGTGTCTCATATTGTTCATGAGAAGGAGTCGCTATAACTTGAGTTCCAATAATAGGGAGATGCAAATTTCGAGCACAATCATTGTCAATAGAAGTAGCAGTTGCTCCAGTATCTATCAATGCGACCCCGGGGATTGCGCCAGGAATTTTGGCCCCCTGTTCATTTAACATATCACGCAAAAATCCAGTAATTTCGATACTAACTCGTACCTTTGGGCCCTCTTGGAAAAGTACGGTCTCGGATGGTATTTCTTTTTCTATCCCTTGTTCATCTTCATATTTTCCAGAATACTTCAGGTCAAAAACAGGCATTTAGAGCAACCCATAGGCTAAAGCAGGTATTTCTACTTTTTCTTCCTCTTTCTTAATTTCCTTGACCAGAAAATGGGATGTCGCACCATATTGTCGGAGGCCGTACTCAATAGCAGCATCTTCCCTTGGGAAGAAGTCCACTTGGTCACCCTTTATCACCACAAATTGATTTTTGCGGTTTTCCAGAAAGGACGGGAGTTTCTCCTTAAATAATTTGGTTTCTTTCTCGAACATATTCTGCCACCTCCTTTTATCAGCGACTCCTGCCCAATGGGCAGGCCTGTCGGGAAATGTAACGCCTGATTTGCTCGGCGCTTCAGTACTATTCTACTCCTTGTGACACAACAGCGGGCAACCCTTGGTTTTCCTGCATGAAATACCGCACCAGGCCTATCTGCAAGGTGTCCAGCTTAGCGTTATCGAAGGTCTCACTCTCACCGCCGGAGAAGTGCCCATAGACCAACTCCGCCCGCATCGGGCGGGCCGCCTTTCTGTATAATGCACGGACTGCCGGATGACAGGCTGGAGACGCTGGCCTGCGACGTCTTCCTGCAACCGTTGCGATGACCGATTTTTCCGAAGCGCTGGAAACGGCGCTGCTGCTGATGGTGAATCTCGACGCCGGTCTGGTCGAGATCATCGCGCTGTCGCTGAAGGTCAGCCTGACCGCGGTCGCGGTCGCGGCGCTGATTGGGCTGCCGCTGGGCGCGCTGCTGGCGGTCAGCCGCTTTCCGACGCGGCGTTTCTGGATTAATTTGCTGAATACTTTCATGGGCCTGCCGCCGGTCGTCGTCGGGCTGATGGTGTATCTGCTGTTGTCGCGCGCGGGTCCTCTCGGGCCGCTCGGGCTGCTCTACACGCCGACCGCGATGGTCATTGCCCAGACGCTGCTGATTCTGCCGATTATCGCCGCGCTGGTTTGCGGCCTCGTGCAGGGATTGTTCGACGAATACCACGAGCAGCTGCGCTCGCTCGGCAGTCGCACGCTGGCGACCGCGCGCACTTTGCTGTGGGAAGGGCGCTTCGGCCTGGTCACCGCGATCCTCGCCGGTTTCGGGCGCGGCAGCGCCGAGGTCGGCGCGGTGCTGATTGTCGGCGGCAACATCAACCACTCGACGCGCGTAATCACGACGACCATCGCGCTCGAGACCAGCAAGGGCAATCTGGCGCTGGCGCTGGCGCTCGGCCTGATTCTGATTCTGGTGTCGCTGCTGGTGGCGTCGGCGGCGCAGTGGCTGCACACCGCGACGGTGCGCCGGAGCCGGCAATGAAGCTCGAAATCGAACACCTGGTGTACCGCGCCGGCGGGCGCACCCTGATGGATGACATCCACCTCATCAGCGAAAGCGAGCACTGCACTGCGCTGCTCGGCGCCAACGGCGCCGGCAAGAGCCTGTTGCTGCGCCTGTGCCACGGCCTGCTCGAACCCGCCGGCGGAAGCATCCGCTGGAATTCGCGCCCGCCGCGCGAGCTGGGCGCCGCCATTACGATGGTTTTTCAGAAGCCGGTGTTGTTATGCCGCAGCGTGCGCGCCAATGTCGAGCACGCGCTCTACCTGCAAGGCGTGGCGCGTGCGGCGCGGCGCGCGCGCGCCGAGGCGGCGCTGGAACTGGCCGGCCTGGCCGATTGCATGGAGCGCCATGCCGACGTGCTTTCCGGCGGCCAGCAGCAGCGCCTTGCGATTGCGCGCGCGTGGGCGCTGAAACCGGCGGTCATCCTGATGGACGAGCCGACCTCGAAACTCGACGTGCGCTCCGCCGCGAGCGTCGAGAAGACCATCGGCGACCTGCGCCGCGAAGGCATCAAGATTATTCTCACGTCGCACAATCTGGCGCAGGTCAGGCGGCTTTGCGGCGAGGTGGTTTTTCTGCACGAGGGCCGCCTGGTGCAGCACTGCGGCATGGACGATTTTTTTGCCCGCCCGGCGGACGACATCGTATGCGAGTTCATCGAGTCGCAAACCTTTTAGCCGGCTGGTCGGCGGGCTGGTGCCTCGCGCTTCTTTCCGCCGCCGCCTGCGGCGCGACGGTGACGCTGGCCTCGACCACCTCGACCGACCACTCCGGCTTCTACGATTATCTGCTGCCGAAGTTCACCGCCGACACCGGCATCCGGGTGCGGGTGATTGCGGTCGGCACCGGGCGCGCGCTCAGTATCGGCCGGCGCGGCGACGCCGATCTGCTGATAGTGCACGACCGCGAATCCGAACTGGAGTTCGTCGCCGAGGGGCACGGCGTGGCGCGCATTCCTTTCATGTACAACGACTATGTGCTGGTCGGTCCGCGCGGCGACCCCGGTGGTTTGCGTTCCGCCAACGACGTTCTGGACGCGATGCGCCTGATTGCGCGCGACCGCCGGCTGTTCGTCTCGCGCGGCGACGACAGCGGCACGCACAAAAAGGAATTGCAGTTGTGGCGCGCCGCCGGCTTTGTGCCCGGCGCCGGCGACGCCTGGTACCGCGAGTCCGGCGCCGGCATGGGCGCGGTCCTGAATCTGGCCAACGAACTGCCGGCCCACACCATCACCGACCGCTCGACCTGGGTCAGTTTCAACAACCGCGATTCCCTCGTCCTGCTGGTCGAGAACCAGCCGCCGCTGCACAACCCCTACAGCGTGATTCTGGTCAACCCCGAAAAGCACCCGGCGGTCAATCACCGCGACGCCGGGCGCCTGGCAAAGTGGCTGACCTCGCCGCGCGGTCTCGAGTGGATTGGCGGGTTTCGCGTGCGCGGCACACAGTTGTTTCACCCGTTGCGCGGCGGTTGAAAGACAAGGGTTTCCGCCGCCTGCGGCGGTCGCAAGGGCGGCAAACCGCGCAGGGTCGCGCACAGGCGCGTTTTTCGGGATGGGTTATAATCGGCGCATGAGTGACGTCATGAAAAACCTGATTTTATGGATCGTAATCGCCACCGTGTTGATGATTGCTTTCAACAACTTCGTCGTGCGCGAGGAGGCGGTGACGACCCTGCCGTATTCGCAATTTATCGCCGACGTCAGGAACGGCCAGGTGCGCAGCGTTGAAATAGACGCCGACAACCGCACCGTCATCGGCGACTACGCCAGCGGCGGCCGCTTCACGACCTACAACCCGGGCGATCCGCAACTGGTGGATGATTTGCTGGGACACAACGTCGAGATCAAGACCGGGCCGGAGAAGAAGCGCTCGTTTCTGATGGAATTGCTGGTCAGCTGGTTCCCGATGCTGCTGCTGATCGGCATCTGGATTTTCTTCATGCGGCAGATGCAAGGCGGCGTCAACGGCCGCGGCGCGATGTCGTTCGGAAAAAGCCGCGCGCGTCTGATGGGAGAGGACCAGATCAAAGTCACGTTCAAGGACGTCGCCGGTGTCGAAGAGGCGAAAGAGGAAGTCTCCGAACTGGTCGAGTTTCTGAAAGACCCGGGCAAGTTTCAGAAACTGGGCGGGCGCATCCCCAAAGGCGTGTTGATGGTCGGCGCGCCGGGCACCGGCAAGACGCTGCTGGCCAAGGCGATTGCGGGCGAGGCCAAGGTGCCGTTTTTCTCGATCTCCGGCTCGGATTTCGTCGAGATGTTCGTCGGCGTCGGCGCCTCGCGCGTGCGCGACATGTTCTCGCAGGCCAAGAAACACGCCCCCTGCATCATCTTTATCGACGAGATTGACGCGGTGGGACGACACCGCGGCGCCGGCCTCGGCGGCGGCCACGACGAACGCGAGCAGACCCTGAACCAGCTGCTCGTCGAGATGGACGGCTTTGAGGGGCACGAGGGCACCATCGTCATCTCGGCGACCAACCGTCCCGATGTGCTCGACCCGGCGCTGCTGAGGCCGGGACGCTTCGACCGCCAGGTGGTGGTGCCGTTGCCGGACGTGCGCGGACGCGAGCTGATTCTGAAAGTACACATGCGCAAGGTGCCGTGCGACGACGACGTTCGCGCCGATTTGCTGGCGCGGGGGACACCGGGCTTTTCGGGCGCCGACCTCGCCAATCTGATCAACGAAGGCTCGTTGTTCGCGGCGCGCGCCAACAAACGCGCGGTTGAGATGGAAGACTTCGAGCGCGCCAAGGACAAGATCATGATGGGCGCCGAGCGCAAGTCCATGGTGATGAGCGAGGACGAGAAAAAACTGACGGCCTACCACGAGTCGGGGCACGCCATCGTCGGACGCCTGATGCCGGAGCATGACCCGGTGTACAAGGTCACGATTATTCCGCGCGGCAGAGCGCTGGGTGTCACGATGTTTCTGCCCGAGGAAGACCGTTACAGCCACACGCGCACGAGACTCGAAAGCCAGATTGCGAGTTTGTTCGGCGGGCGTGTCGCCGAGGAACTGGTGTTCGGCTCCGGCTCGGTGACGACCGGCGCCGCCAACGACATTGAGCGCGCCACCGACATCGCGCGCAACATGGTGACGCGCTGGGGTCTGTCGCGGCGGCTGGGGCCGTTGTCGTACAGCGAGGAGGAGGGCCATCCTTTCCTCGGCCACAGCGTCTCCCAGCAGGCCAAGACTTTTTCGGACGACACCGCGCAGGCGATAGATGAGGAGATTCACCGCATCATTGACGAGAGTTACTGCAAGACGGAGAAGATACTGGAAGGCAACGTGGACAAACTGCACTTGATGGCCGAAGCGCTGATGAAATACGAGACGATAGACAGCGAGCAGATTGACGACATCATGGAAGGCAGGCAGCCGAAGCCGCCGCGGCACTGGAACGACGACGACGACGACGCCGAGGGCGTGGCCGCCGAGCCGCAGGAAGACAACGCCGGCGACGACCCGATTGGCCGGCCCGCCAGACTGCATTAAATCAGCCGCGCCGAGCGGATAAAGACAACCCCGCATCCGCGGTGTGCAGACACCGGGCTTGCGTCGCTGAAAGCGCCCGTCGCGGCGGCAACACCAACACCAACACCAACTGCACCGACAGCGAGCGTGACTCCTGCGACAACGCCGGTTACAACGCGGGCGGGCCGCCCTAAAGCCTTGTTTCTGACCGGTTTGTCGCGCCGGACAGGACGACGCCATTCCCTCGCGGCAGGGCCGTCGCCGCTCTTTGCCCGCCGTCTGTATAATCCCTTTTCTGATGGCGGCGCCCAGAAAATATTTCGGAACCGACGGCGTGCGCGGCGCCGTCGGCGTGCCGCCGATGACGCCGGAGACGGTGCGCCAGCTTGGATGGGCGGCGGGACGGGTGTTTGCGCGCGGCGTCGGCGGCCGTGTTCTCGTCGGCAGGGACACGCGGGTTTCGGGCGAGATGCTGGAAGCGGCGCTGTGCGAGGGGCTGGCCGCCGCCGGCGTCGGCGTCGGGCTGCTGGGGGTGTTGCCGACGCCTGCCATCGCGCATCTGGCGCGTGAACTGGGCGCGGTGGCGGGCGCGGTCATCAGCGCGTCGCACAATCCGTACCAGGACAACGGCATCAAGTTTTTCTCTTCCGAAGCCGTCAAACTGTCCGACGACGAGGAACTTGAAATCGAGCACTGGATGGAGCGCCGCGCGGAAGCGCCGCCCGAAGCCGCCGCCGCGCCCGCCGCGCCCGCGCGCGTTGACGACGCCGCCGAGCGTTACATCCGGTTCTGCCTGGACACGGTGCCGCCGACGATGCGCCTGGACGGCCTCCGTCTGGCGGTGGATTGCGCGCACGGCGCGGTCTGGCAGGTCGCGCCGAGGGTCTATCGCTCGCTTGGCGCCGAAGTCACGCTGCTCGGCGCCGCGCCCGACGGCTGCAACATCAACCGCGACTGCGGCACGACGTCGCCCGCGGCATTGCAGCGCGCCGTCGCCGACGGCGGCGCCAATCTCGGCATCGCCTTCGACGGCGACGGCGACCGCGTGCTGATGGTGGCCGCCGACGGCCGCCTCGTGGACGGCGACGAGTTGCTGTTTGTCATCGCCGACGGCCTGCGCCGCAAAGGCGTCTTGCGCGGCGGCGTGGTCGGCACCGAAATGAGCAACCTCGGCCTCGAGACGGCGCTGCACGAACGCGGCATCGGCTTTGAGCGCGCCGCCGTCGGCGACCGTTACGTGGTGCAGAAAATGAAGGACAAGGGCTGGACGCTGGGCGGCGAACCGGCGGGGCACATCATTTGCCTCGACAAGACGACGACGGGGGACGCCATCATCGCCTCGCTGGTGGTGTTGCAGATGCTGGTCGAGAGCGGCGCCGATCTTGGCGCGGCGTCGGCGGCGGTATGCAAGTGTCCGCAGGTGCTGGTCAACGTGCCCTTGCGACGGCGTTCCGACGGCTGCATTCCCGAAGTCGAGCACGTTGTGGCAAAGGCGCAAAAGGCGCTGGGCGTCGGCGGCCGGGTGCTGGTGCGCGCGTCCGGCACCGAGCCGTTGCTGAGAATCATGGTCGAATCGCAAATCGAGGACACCAGCCGCTTGTGGGCCGGGCGCATCGCCGCCGAAGCGCGCCGCTCGCTCGGAGTCTGAGGCGATGAACGACGCCGCCCGCCGCCCGCTGGTCGCCGCGAACTGGAAACTGCACGGCTCGCTGCGCTTTGCCGATGAATGGGCGCGGACTCTAATCCCGAGGCTACCCGGACCGGTGGAAGTCCTGGTGTGTCCGGCGTTCGTGCATCTCGCGCGGCTTGCGGAATTGTTCGCCGACAGCGGCGTCGCGCTCGGCGCGCAAAACCTGAGCGAACACCGCGACGGCGCGTTCACCGGCGAGGTGTCCGCGCCGATGCTGAAGGAGTTGGGCTGCCGTTACGTTCTCGTCGGACATTCAGAGCGCCGCCTGATTTACCGCGAGAGCGACGCCCAGATCGCGGAGAAATTGCGCGCCGCCGCGGCGGCCGGCCTGACGCCGATTCTGTGCGTCGGCGAGACCCTGGAACAGCGCCGCGCGGATGCCGCCTCCGGGGTGCTGGAACGGCAGCTGGCCGCCGCCGAACCGGTGCTGTCGGGTCTGGCGGCGGACGCTTTCGCCATCGCCTACGAGCCGGTCTGGGCCATCGGCACCGGCGAGACGGCGACGCCCGAACAGGCGCAGCGCGCCCATGCTTTCATCCGCGGCTGGCTCGACCGGCTGCCCGGTTCGCGCGCCGCCGATGTCAGGGTGGTTTACGGCGGCAGTATAAAAACAGATAATGCAGCTTCGTTATTTGAGATGAACGATGTGGACGGCGGCCTGATTGGCGGCGCTTCTCTGGAGGCGGCGGCTTTTGCGGACATCTGCCGTGCGGCGGCGGCGCCGCAAGTCCGCGCATGACAACGGCGAGGAACCGATGCTTTACGGAATTTTACTTGGTATAGAAGTTATCATAGCCATTTTTTTGATTGTCCTGATACTGCTGCATCGCGGCAAGGGCGCGGATGTCGGGGCGGTTTTTTCGGGCGGCGGCGCGACTTCGGTTTTCGGCTCCAGAGGCTCGGCCTCTTTTCTGACGAAAGTGATCGCGGTGTTGTCGGCGCTTTTTCTGATCAACAGTCTTTCGCTGACGTATATCGCCAACCGCGATTTCGGCGACAGCGTGATAGACGACGCCACGATGGAATCGCCGCTCATGGACGAAGCCATGGA
This sequence comes from uncultured candidatus Poriferisulfidus sp., assembly GCA_963693105.1. Taxonomy (GTDB): domain Bacteria; phylum Pseudomonadota; class Gammaproteobacteria; order Poriferisulfidales; family Oxydemutatoraceae; genus Oxydemutator. Next base: position 739,363 of record OY843752.1, read on the forward strand.
TGAAGCCATGGACGAAGCCGGCGGCGACGCGCCGGGCGGGGTGGACGACCTGCCCGATGTTCCCGCCGCCGCCGAGCCGTCCGGCGACCTGCCGCTGATGCCGGAAGAAACCGGAAGATAGTACAATCGCAAAGACAAGCCGGGCAATCAGCGCCGATGTGGTGGAATTGGTAGACACGCTGTCTTGAGGGGGCAGTGGCGAAAGCCGTGCCGGTTCGATTCCGGCCATCGGCACCAACCGGACGACAACCGCCTTCGGGCGGCCTTGACGAATAAAAAAAATGCCGCGACCTTTGCCGAATCGCGGCATTTTTCCGGGAGCGACCCGGAAGTTGGTTTCTGGCGGCTCAGTCCGGCTGGTACGTGAAAGCCGACGCCAGGCTGACCGTGCCCTCATGGCTGTGCTTCTCTTCGTGGTCGTAGCGCATCATGTCGGTTTCATGCACCGCAATCGCATGGCCGGGCGCGACCGCGAGAGGGGGGTTTTCCACGGTGACGTGCTTGCCTTCCGCCCCTTCCAGCGCGTGAACTCTCACTTCGCCGACGCCCTGAATGACCATGCTCTTTTCCTTGTCGCCGTATTGGATGTTGATGGAAGCCGAGTGAACCCCCATGACTTCGCCAATCAGGCTGGCGATGACCGCCGGATGACCGCCGGCGTCGCCGCCGTATATTTTCTCAAGCGCCGCTTTCTGATCGGCGTTGGCCCGGTCGTCAATATAAAGAGCGACCCTCCAGCCGCCGTCGGTCAGGTCGCCGGGCGCGTTCAGGTACAGGCCGACATTCAGACCCGCCAGGTCGGTCTTGTCCATATGGCCTTTCTCGATAGTCCAGCCGACCAGCGCCTTGCAATAGCCCTTGGTCGGTGATTTCAGAAAGATACACGGACAGACGACATCGCAGGTGCAGGACTCAAAGTACTTGCCTTCAATTTTCCAGTTGTTGGACATCTTTCCTCCATTGGTATGTAGTGAAACAGGATTCCAGTACCATACTACTTTGACAACCCCGGCACAACCCCGCCCGGCCGCCGTATAACGGGGGCGCGTGGTGTTCGCATGGTATGATGGGCGCCGTTTTGCAGGCAGATTGATGTTAAAAAAGAAGCCCGTTTCTGCGCAGGAGTTGTCGCCGCTGAGCTGGAAAGACAGGAGTGTCGTTTTTGCCGGCATGGCCGCCGTGCTGGCGGTGTCGTGGGGTTACCTGCTGTGGATGTCCTGGCAGATGGAGTTGATGCATGTCGGCGGCGGCCGCGAGATGTGGATGCCGCCCGCCGCCGCCGCCCGTCCGTGGACGTGGCACGACCTGACGGCGCTGTTCTCGATGTGGTCGGTGATGATGGTCGCGATGATGCTGCCGACGGTGCTGCCGGCGACGGCCATCTTCGCCGCCCTCGGCAAGCGCCGCAATCCCGGCGGCTTCCGGCGGGCGACCGGCCTGTTCGTCCTCGGCTACCTGCTGGTGTGGATTTCATTCAGCGCGCTGGCGTCGCTGATGCAGTGGCCGCTGCATGTCGGCGGCGTGCTGAACCGGATGATGGATGGCGGCGGGATGCTGTTCGGCGGCCTCGTGCTGATGGTCGCCGGCGTCTATCAGTGGACGCCGCTCAAAACCGCCTGCCTGGATTACTGCCGCTCGCCGCTGGGTTTTCTGCTGTCGTGCTGGAAGGACGGCGCGGCGGGCGCCGTTGGCATGGGCGTACGCAACGGTCTTTTCTGTCTCGGCTGCTGCTGGGCGCTGATGCTGGTGATGTTCGCGGTCGGCGTGATGAACGTGCTGTGGATGGCGCTGCTCGCGGTTTTCGTGCTGCTCGAAAAAGTCGTCCCGCCGGGCGACGTGGTGCGCATCGGCGCGGGCCTCGCGCTGACGGCCTGGGGCCTGTATTGGCTGCTGCTGTATTTCACCGCCTGACCCGGCCGGGCGCGGCGGCACTGCGCCGTTCATCAACCTGTGGCATTGGCCGGGGAAGGGTTCCCCGGCGCCGCCGGGTGTGTTATATTGGCCCTTGGCGTCTCACATCGGCTGCCCGGGCGCCGGTGGCTGGCAAAGACTGGAAACAGATGAGAATCAAGCGACTACTACACAATAGTCCCCGGACAACAAGTATGAGCAAGCGCAACCGAACAATCCGACACAGACTTCATCCGCGAAGCGTGGCGAAGACCGCCATGCTTTGGCGTACGGCAGGAGCCTGCCGGTTCGTGTGGAATCACTTTGCAGCCAGGCTGCGCGACGACTACGCCTTTTACGGCGAGTGCAATTCCCGCTTCTTCGCGCCTGGCAAGCGGTTCATCAACCTGCGCCGCCAGGTCGCGTGGTTGCGGGATGATTCCTGCGCCACGGCTCGCCTGTCCCTGAAACCGGTACAAAGGATCAACTGAAGATGATGCGAGACAAGGTGCTTCAACCCGCGGCGATTGTGCGGGATGCTGTCCGGGCTGGACATACCCCCCCCCCCCCCCCCCCCCCCCCCCCCCCCCCCCCCCCCCCCCTTTAGCGTGCCGTGAGCGCAGGGCTGTGAAGTATTTGGGATGTGCATTGCTGGTTGTGGCGTCGTTGCTTGCGGCGCAGGCGGCTTACGCGCAACCGGTATCAAGTCTAACTCTAAGTGGTTTTCGCCATGTCGGCATTCCTCATGATTCCAATGAGGAGGATCGGGCGAGAGTGTTAGTCACTTTTTCAACCGACAGAAAGGTTGCCGCCCCCACCACCATCACGGTGACCCTCGGCACGGACACAGACGCGAACACGGCCGATGCCACGCTCACTGGCGCCGGCACAGATGTCACGCTCGGGATCGAACTGGTCGCGAACAGCGGAAATTTCGTGAGCGGGACCAACAATTTCCTCTTTAACCCCGCCGATGTTGCAAAGAGAATCAGGTTCTTTTTGGTGGACGACAACCTGAACGAGGACACGGAGTTTTTCACCCTCACCGTCAGCGGCGGCGGCCTCACCCATACAGCTACGTATGGCATCGTTGACAACGACCCCATCACCATCACGTTGAGCGGTGGCCGCCGGGTGCCGGAGGAGAACACATCCCCTACAATCAATTGGGCCTTCAGCGCAACGCCGTCTCGCGAGATGAGTCTCCGGTTCGAGATTTACTCGGACAACGACCCCGAGACGGTTGATGCGACCATTTCGGACGGGGATATCTCGACCGGATCCGATTGGCTGCCCGCGACTCCCCCTTTGCAAGCGCGAGGACAGATTGGCGGGCCGCTGTGGATTATTCCCGCCGGCAGCACCAATGGCCAAATTCACCTCCGCGCATTCACAGATGACAATCTCAACGAGTCGGACAAGGCGTTTCTGGCAGTATTGCGAGAAAATAACGACGACCCTCGCGACCGGGACCAAATTGTTGGCGCCTTCGGAGAGGTCACCGTCCGCGGCTCGCCGCAAGCCTACACGATAGTGGACAACGACCCCCTCACCGCTCGCATCATCGCTCCGAGCCCGGCTTCGGTGAACGAAGGCCAGTCGGCGGTATTCACCGTCGTCCTGGACGGCGGCGGCAGATCGCGAGGCGAGGTGACCGTGGGTTACACGGTGACCGGCGACGCCGACTACACCGACGCCACCGACGGCCAAATCACCTTCCAGCGCGTCATTGGCAATGGCACCACCAGGACCCGCAACATCATGGCCGAAATCGAGCTGGCGATTCCGGTTGATAGCAACCGAGACGCCGGCTCCGAGACGTTGACCGTCACCCTCGACAGGATCAGCGTCTCCCGGACCGGCGGCGTGGTGACCGTGGCCGATGCCCCGAACAACAGCGCATCGGTGACGGTCAACTACCTCGATCCCATGCAGATCTTTACCCTCGGCGACCCGGCCACGACCATCGCCGAAGGCGAGGCTGCCACGTACACACTGAATCGCACCGGCCCGGACCTTGCCACCGACATTGTGGTCAATTGGGAGATTGTCCAGGACGACACCGGAAGCCAGGACAGCGCAACCGACTTCACGGGCGCCACCACCGGCAGCCTGACCTTCGCCGCCGATGACATGAGCCAGACTTTCCGGGTCGAAGTGGCCGACGACGATGACAACGAGCTCGCCGAGATGTTCAGGCTCCGCTTCGGCGTGGCGGCCGGGGGTGCTGGCGGCGTTGCGCTGCCCGCCCCGCTTGAGGTCACCATCCCCGTTGATACCGACGATGTCGCCCTTATAACCATCGGCCGTCGCTATGACACGAGTGCCATGGTGGGTGAAGCGTCCAGCGCCGCTTTCATCATCAGCATCGTTGATAATGAAGGTGCTAATGATAGAGTGCCTTTAGGTACAGATATGGTTGTGCCGTTCACCGTGAGCGGTTTGGACGCCGACGAGTTCACCATCATCGAGGGCGATGCGCCCGGGCGAATCTCTGCCGACGGCACTGGCGGCCTCGCGACTCTGCTCTCCGCTGGACAATACGCCTCTGCTACCGTCATCGTGAACCTGGTTGGCGACAGCCTGAACGAGGCCAGCGAGACATTGACCCTGACCGGCGCGCCGCCTGGTCCCGACGGTCTGCGCGCTACTGCCCCTCTCAGCAGGATTGCTTACACCGACGGCGGCGGCAGCGCCTCGGTGGAGGTGATCGACGACGACCCCATCACCGTCAGCATTGCCGCGCCGACGCCGGCGACGGTGGCCGAGGGGGCGACGGTGCGTTTCGTCGTTACCCTGGACGTCGCCAGCGCGGGCGTGGTGACAGTGCCGTACACAGTCAGCAGCACGGCCGCCATGCCCGCCGACGCCAACAATGGCCAGATCACAATCGCTGCGGGCGATACCACGGGCGGGATTGAGCTGGCGATTCCGGACAACGCGAGACTGAACGCAGGTGACTCCGAGACCCTCACCGTGATTCTTGATCAGGCCACTGTCGCCGCCCCCGGCAGCGGCACGGTCACCTCCAGCGGCTCGGCGGATGTGACGGTGAACTACGTTAACACGCCGCACGTTTTCGCAGTCAGCGTGGATGAAAGCGCGCGCAGTGAAGGCGATACGGCGGTGTTCACAGTCTCCCTGACCGGCACGGCGCCCGCAACGCCGGTCACGGTGGATTGGGAGATTGGCGGTAATGCGGATGCCAGCGACTACGTGTTGAGCGGAGCCGACACCGACGGCCGTCTGAGTTTCAGCGCCCTCGAAAGCCAGACCATCACCGTTGCCATTGCAGCCGACGGGCTGAACGAGTCCACCGAGACATTGATCTTCACGCTGACCGATGTCAGTCCCGCAGGCCCCGCCGGCATTCTCACCGCAAGCGCCACCGTTGACATCGCCCCGAGCGACCCGCTGCGCATCACGCTGAGCGGCGGTAGCGACGTGCCGCTGATTGAGGAAGATTTTGGGACACCGGCGATGCCGAACACGACCGCTGTTGTGGTTCGGCTGGATTTCGGCGCCACGTTGACCCGCACCCTGAGGGTTCCGGTCATCGTTCATGCGCCCCGCGACCCCGACACGCTTGATTCTCATCAGTCACTATTCGGAACTGACGATGGCGAGAATTTTCGTGCTCAAGTAAGGGCAAGTGATCGTTACCTGATCGCGCAGAGAGGAAACCCCCTGTTCGAATTCGCCGCCGGCACAAACTCCGGCACGATTCCAATCCCCGTTATTGATAACAACAGAAACGAGCCGGAGCAGGCATTTGCGGTGACTATCGGGCGCGGCGCCTCGGGTGCCAATCTTCTTAGGGACTTCCGTCCTTCCGATGACCGCTCTTATAGCATCACCGGCGCCCACGGTGATTTCACCGTCGGCGTTGATTCGCAAACCTGGACCGTCGCCGCAAGCGATCCGCTGACCGCGTCGATTGCGGCGCAGACGCAAACCGTGGCGGAAGGCACCACCGCTTCTTTCAGGGTCACACTGGCGGGCGCCATGCCGACCACGGGCACGGTGGTGACCTATCGCATCGGCGGCAGCGTTGACGCCGGCGTTGACTACGCCGGCACCGGCACCGCCATGGTGATGATTCCCGGGCATCTGAGCGAAGTGGCCGAGTATATGGGCGAAGTGAACACGGGCGTGATTGCCATCTCCGTGCTTTCCGACAGGATGCAGGAAGGAGAGGAAAGGATGACGGTCACGCTGGACAGCGTGCGAACTCTGGATGGGGGCCCGATTGGCATTGGCACTCCCAACATGGCGGAGGTCACGATACCGGCGAACTCGAGGACGGCCCATCGTATCAGCGCTGCCGGGCCGGACGAGGTGGCGGAAGGCGACAGCCTCGGGTACACGGTGACATTGAGAACATCGGAGCTTGAGCCGTTGAGCTCACCGATTACAGTGAACTGGAGTATTACGACCGACGTTGTCAGCGCCAATCCGGCGGAGTTGTCGGACCTTTCGACGAGCGGGGGGACGGTGGTATTCCCGGTGGGCACAGCCAACGGCAGCGAGGAGACTATTGATTTGGGGATCGTCGTGGATGACACTGAGTTTGAGCGCGCCGAGGAGTTTTCGGTGAGTCTGACTCTGGCCGTTCCGGACCCGGACACGGAATTGCTGCAGTCGAGGCTGGACACGACCATCACCACCAGCGACGCCGTGCAGTTGAGTGCCGTCAGATCAGGCCACCGTTTCTCCGAAAGTCGCAACGCTGTGCTTTTCGGGATTTTTGCGTACGTGAACGTGGGCCAAAGCGGCTTGCCGACTGAGGGTGGCTTCACCGTGACCTGGGAAGTGGCCGGCAGCGGCGCCAACCCCGCCGACATGGACGCGGACATCAGCGGCGCCGGCACTGTGACGGCAATAGGGGACACTCGGACGCGCCAGGATACGGAGACGATAACGTGGAGCAGTATCGCCGCCGCCAGCAACGCCGCCGCTGATAACCGCATGTTCGCAGAGATTGCCAGTGCGGGCGCTTTAAGATTCGTGGACGACAATCTGAACGAAAGCGACGAAATGATGACGTTTAGCATTGTTAGTGTGGGTGGTCTGGACGCCGCGGGCGAAGCGGGCGCGGTGGAGATTGAAACCAGTCAGTCGTCCATGACCATTGTCGATAACGACGCCATCACCATCGGCATTGACGGGCCGGATTCGGTGATGGAGGGGCAGACGGCGCGTCTCACCGTCACCCTGCCCAAAGCCAGCGTGGGCGTGGTGACAGTGCCGTACGCAGTCTCTGGCGCCGTGGTCACCGACGCCAACGACGGCGAAATCATGATTGCCGCGGGCAGGACCACGGGCGAGATTGCGCTGATGATTTCGACCGACTCGATACTTAACGCTGGCGACACCGCGACCCTCACCGTGACCCTTGGGGCTGTCACCGTCGCCGCCCCCGGCCGCGGCACGGTTGCCATCATCGGCGGTAGCGGGGCGGCGTCTTTGACGGTGAACTACGTTGACCCGACGCTCCTTGCGGTCATGGCGGAAGGCGCCACCGATGTCGAGGAAGGCGCGGCGACGACGTTCACAGTCACCCTGACCGGCACGGCGCTCGCAGACGGAACGCCGTTAACGGTGGCTTGGGAGATTGGCGGCGTTAATGTGAATGCCGACGACTACGCGTTGAGCGGAGCCGACACCGACGGCAGCCTGAGTTTCACCGCCGCCGGCAGCCAGACCGTCACCGTTGCCATTGCAACCGACGGCCTGAACGAGTCCACCGAGACATTGACCTTCACGCTGACCGAAGCCAGTCCCACAGGCCTCGCCGACATTCTCACCGCCAGCGCCAGCGTTGCCATCGCCCCGAGCGACCCGCTGCGCATCACGATGAGCGGCGGCGAGACGCTGAATGAGGAATTTCTTGGGGTTGAGGCGATGGCTGCTGGGGTGGAGGTGATTCCGCCGATGCCGGGCACGGGTGCGGGCGTGGTTCAGCTGGATTTCGGCGCCACGTTGACCCGCGAACTGAGGATTCCGGTCCGCATTCATCAGGACGGAGACCTCAACACGTTTGATCCGGTCTTCATCGGGCGTGCATTTAGTTTGGGAACGGGTTGGAGTCCCGCTCAACGTCCTGCGTACGGGCATCCGCAGGCCGGCTCGACCCTGTTCAATTTTGCCACCGGCACGAGTGCCGGTCAGATTCCAGTCCCCGCGTATAATGACGACCCCCCTATAAACGAGCGAGAGGAGGCATTTGCGATGGTTATCAATACAGTCACCGGCGCCCACGGTGTTCCCACTGTCGTCGTTGATTCGCAAACCTGGATTATCGAAGCAAGCGATCCGTTAACCGCGGTGATTGCGGCGCCGACGCAAACCGCGTTGGAAGGCGAGGCGGCGGAGTTCACGGTCACACTGGCGGGCGCCGCGGCGTCAGTGGACACGGTGTTGACCTATACCATCGGTGGCGACGTTGGCGCCGGCGACGACTACACCGGCCGCAGCACCGGCACGGTCATGTTTTCCGCCGATACTGGTAGAGCGAACCCGGTCCGCACCCTTGCCATCCCCGTGCTTTCCGACAGGATGCAGGAAGGAGAGGAAACGATGACGGTCACGCTGGACAGCGTGCAAAGTCCGGGGAGAGAATATCCAATCAGCATTGGCACGACTGCCACGGCGACGGTCATGATACCGGCGAACTCGACGGCGTCCCGCGTGATCACCGCTGCCGGGCCGGACGAGGTGGCGGAAGGCGGCGTCTCCACTTACACGCTGACATTGAGAATACCGCAGTCCGAGTCGTTGATGACAACGATTACAGTGAACTGGAGTATTACGACCGACGTTGCCAGCGCCAATCCGGCGGAGTTGTCGGACTTTTCGACGAGCGCGGGGACGGTGGTATTCCCGGCGGGCACAGCCAGCGGCAGCGCCGAGACCGTGCAGAGCATTGGTTTGGGAATCGTGGATGACGAGGAGTTTGAGCGCGCCGAGGAGTTTTCGGTGAGGCTGACTCTGGTCAATCCGAACTCGGCCACGGAAGTGATGCAGTCGATGCTGGACACGACCATCACCGGCCCCAACGACGCCGTGCAGTTGGGGGTCAGCGTCATCTCCTCCCTGCTGCCCGGCGTCGTCGAGGGGGCATCACAACCTTTCAGGCTTAACGCGGGCGCATACGAGGGCGGAGCCGGCCTGCCGACTGAGGGTGAATTCACCGTGACCGTTGAAGTGTTCGGCAGCGGCGCCAACCCCGCCGACATTCGCACGGACATCACGGGCTTTGGCACTGTGGTGCAAAGAGGGGACACAGAGGTGCGCCGATTCACAGACACGATAGCCTGGAGTACTATTCAAAACAGCGCCAGCCTCGCCGGCGGAGTCTTCTCCAGCTTAGGGCCATCTTTCCAGGCCGCAATAATTACCGGTGTGAGCGCTCTGACAATCGTGGACGACGATGTGAACGAAACCACCAAAACGATGACGTTTCGCATTGATTCAGTGGGCGGTCTGGACGACGACCCGGACGAAATGGGCGCGGTGGAGATTTTCGGCAGTGCCAGGGAGGTGTCCGTTGCCATTATCGATAACGACGCCATCACGGTCGGCATCGCCCCGGCGGAGTTGTTCATAGAGGAAGGCGAGACGGCGGAATTGACGGTGACTCTGGACAAGGAGAGCCAGGGTGATGTCAGTGTTTCCTACACCGTTACGGCGGGCGGAGCCTCCGCTCCCCCGTACAGCGACGACACCGGTGGCGACCTGACCTTTGCCGCCGGAAGCACCAGCACCGTCGTCCGCATCACCAGTTCGCAGACCGATGACATCGGCGCCGGCACCGGCACTTTGACCGTCGCTTTCGACACCGTGGCGACGGGCCCTCGGGGCGGCGCCATCAGCAGCGCAGGCATGGCGGTGATTACGGTGACGTTCCTCTCTTTTGATGACAGGCCGCCGATGCTGGAAGGTCTGGCATGGGCGCCGGGCCAACAAACGCTGTGGCTGACGACGAACGAGCCGTTCAAGGTTCTGGCGCATCCGGACGAGCCGATGGCGTCATCCGACACGGCCAGTTTTTCGGGAATGGATGTGCTGAATGTGGGCGACTTCATGGTCCTGGAAAACTACGTTATGGGCATGGCCCGGGCGACGCCGTTGAGCGTGACCGGCGTGAATGTCATGCCGCAGAATCAGGGTCTGGCGTTGAGCCTGGAGCGCGGTCTTGCGGTCACTGCGGCGCCGCTGTTTTTGCGCTATCAGCACACCGCCGGCACCCCCGCGATATACGACACGGCGTTTGAGCAGGGCAGTCACGACCCGGACATGGGCCGCAACCATCTTGAGAGTCAGGGGCCGTTCATACTGCGGCCAACAGGCGTCATGGACAGCAACGGCGACAGTGACGGCGACGGTATGCCGGATGTGGTGGAGATAGCGATAGGCGAGAACCCGCTGGTTGCGGTTGCATCCACCCGGCAGCCTGCGTTTTCGATTCGGTCTGCCGGCACCGAAAGCGCTCCGTTTTATATTGCCTATTCCGGAATCCGCCGTTATGGAGTGCGTGAGCATCTGGGCGTCATGGATACGGCGGCGAGTGTTCAGGCGTATTACCGCAGCGGCGACTTTGGATACAGTGGCGGTGTGTATGGATGCGCCAGCGGAGCGTTCCCCGCGAACTACATGGCGCCGCTGTCGGAAGGAGGCTGCGAGCCGGTGAACTGGGGCAATATTCGTGTTGGCCAGACCTACGAGATTGCCTGGCTTGCGCGTTCTTCTGACGGGGTATGGGCGGTGAATACGGCGACGGAAAGCAATTTGCCGGAGCAGTGGATCCGGAGGATACCGGAGTTGAACATGGCCTCGGAGAGGGTGTTCACGACGGGCATCAGCGTAACGGTTCTGGCGGAATCGGACGACGGCAGGTCGTTCACGACGATGACGAGCGCCGCCGGTGTTTTGGGGATTACCGACTTGCCGGGCGTTGGTGCGTTGTCGTTGTGGACGCTTTCGACGATGACTCTTCCGGGCAGCGGTCACGACTCGCTGGGTCTTTCGACGCAGACGCAAGTGGTGCTGGTCGGTTCGGCGGTTCCGCCGCTGCTGGGGCGCGCGGTATTGACGCGGGGCAGCAGCGAGGTCAACGTGCTGGCGGAAGGCGAGAGCGGCTACACGTTGTCGATTCCGGTGGAGAACTCCGCTGGCATAGGCGGCTTGTCGGCAGACAACAGCAGCGTGAGCGACGAAAGCGGGGTACTGTCTTTGATAACAGGCGCCCCAGGCGGCCCAGGCGCCTCAGGGAGTTACGAGGTCACGATGACTGTGAACGCTGGCGTTGCCGCGACGACGAATAGAGCGGTGATTCGCGTGACGATAGCGGGCGTGCGTGGCGGAGAGACCGTGTCGTCCTACCGTTACCCGGTCGTGGCCGCAGACGCGCCGCTGGCGGCGGAGCGCACGGACAGCGACGGCGACGGCATAGCGGATGATTATGACCACTACGATGCGGTCGCCCACCTGCCGGTGACGGTGGACGAGGGCGCCGGAGGCAAAAGCTGGCATCACATAAGGCCGGTTCTTTCGGAGCACGATTTGCGCCTTGGCGAGAGTACGTTTGAGCGTCTTGGCGGTCTGGAGGAATCTTCGGTGGACGAGTATGTGGACTACGCGGCGTCGCGCACGACGGGTGTGGGAAGTTTGTCGGCGGTGTATGACTTTGAGATAAGCGGAGTGGATTATGCGGGGGTGACGGAAGCAGGCGGTGTTGGCGGCGCGGCGGGTGTCATCATACCGTTGCCGGTTGCTTTGCATGACGTGGGCGCAGTGACTCTGGAGAAATATCCGTCGGGCAGGTTGTTCAGCACGGCTGGCGAGAATGGTTATGGCTTCGCGCCTCTTGAAGGAGGCGGATGCCCGGACGACACGATGGGGACGGACAGTCCGTACCGTGACGGCAGCGGCTCTCTTGATGGGGCGAAGTCTGTGGGCGATGCGTGTATGGTGGTTTATATCGTGGACGGCGGCGCGAACGACGAGGACGACACGGTGAACGGCGTCATCAGGGATCCGCTCGGAATCAGAATCGGCGGCGCTGGCCGCCGCCACAGCGGCGGCGCCTTCAGCCCCGCAGGTCTCGCCGCGTTGCTGCTGTTGCTGGCGTTGTATTCACGCCGCCGCCGCGCGGCCTGATCGCCCGGCCTGATCGCCCGGCACTTTACCGCCGGCTATAACGTTGCTAAAATAGCCTGACCGGGTGCGGGGTGGAGCAGTCTGGCAGCTCGTCGGGCTCATAACCCGAAGGTCGGAGGTTCAAATCCTCCCCCCGCTACCAACCCTTCAAAGTATTCACTCGCTGCGCCCGCAATGACGGCGGCGCAATCCGTAATGGATTGACAGTACTCCGGCTACCGTTCGTCTGACGGCACGACGCCGTTTCTGTCACCCGTCCGACAGACGCTACCGCTCAGCCCATTGGCTGAGTCCTTCTCTTGTCGGCGGTCTTAGATTGTTTCCTGAACCAGGGAGACATGATGAATCGTTGGAAACTTATTGTTGTTGGCTGTTGCCGCGCGCCTGTTTTCTGGGCGGCGGCGCTGCTGGCCGGTTTCGGTATCTGGCTTTACGGATACGAGGCCGGGCACGTCGCCACTTCGCAGACGCCGGCGGCGGACACCGCCGACAGGCCCGCGCAAGGCGGTCCTGCAAACGGCGAATCCGCGCCCGACGGCGTTGCCGGCGACGTTGCGGACGACGATGCCGCGGCGGCGCCGCGGCGCTGGATCCGCGAAGCGGACGTGCTGGTCAGGCGCGGTGACGAGTTGATTCTCGAAACGGGCTTGCCGGCAAAGTTTCTCGACCGTGTCTCCCTTCATCCCGAAGACATCCGCCAAGCGCTGGAAGACGCCGACAGGCGTTTGCGCGAGGACGCAATTCCCGAGAAGGAGGAACAATGAAAAAGCATCAGGCACAATTATTCTCATGGCGCGCGCTGGCCGTTTGCGGCTTGCTGGCGCTGTGGCAGGGCGCCGCCGCCGACGCGGTCGGCACGACGCAAGGCGATTTCGGCGTCAGCGGCCAGGGCGCCGCGACCTGGCGGGTCGCCATCCAGATGCCGCCCGGCGCGCGCGGTTTCGAGCCGCAACTGGCGCTGGCCTACAACAGCCAGGCAGGCAACGGCATCGCCGGCATCGGCTGGATGCTGGAGGGGTTGTCGGTCATCCGCCGCTGTGCGCGCGATCTGGCGCAGGACGGCGATTACGACGGGCCGTTGCAGGTGGTGCTGGATGAACGCGACCGCTTCTGTCTCGACGGACAGCGTCTCGCTGTCGTCTCCGGCAGTTACGGCGGCGACGGCGGCGAGTACCGCACCCGCATCGAAAGTTTCTCGCGCGTCCGCTCGTACGGCTGGAGCGGGACTTCCGACGAGGGGCGCTCGCTGGGGCCGCGCAAGTTCAAGGTGTGGCGGCGCGACGGCGTGGTCATGGACTACGGGCGCAGCGACGCCTCGCGTTTGTACGCCTCCGAAGCCTCCGAAAATGGCGGCGGCGGTGCGGTCAGGGTCTGGCTGCTCGACCGCATCAGCGACCGTTTCGGCAACGAGATCGTGATTCGTTATCACAAGGACGGAGAGCGCGGTTACCGGGTGGAGCGGATGGACTACGGCAACAGCCGGGTGCTGTTCAATTACGAGAGGCGCGGCGATGTCGAGCGGCGTTTCAGGGCAGGCGCCGGGACGGTGCTGAACCATCGTCTCACCGCCATCAGCACCTACACGACCTGGAAGCTGGTGCGGCGTTACGACCTGGCCTACGTGCCGCACCCGCAACACGCAGCCGGGCCGGACGCGCTGTATCCGAGCCGCCTGGCCTCGGTTACGGAATGTTTGCTCGACGAATGTCTGCCGCCGACGCGGTTCGACTGGCACGAGCAGCCGACCGACCGCGCCGCGGACTGGACGGTGCAAGCCGGCGCCCCGGCGGCGTTGCGCCTGTTTCGCAACAGCGACGATTTCCGGCTCGGCTTCGGTGATTTCAACGGCGACGGCCTCAACGATGTCTATGAAGTCAGGGGCGATCGTGGCCGCGTCCGCGACCGGCTCTACCTGAATCTCGGCGACGGGCGTTTCAACGCGGTGGACGGCGCCGACACCGAATTGTCCGGCAGCGAAGGCGCAAGCCAGTTCCACTTCGCCGACTTCGACGGCGACGGCCGCGCCGATGTGTATCAGTTGCGCTATCGTCACGACCATGACGTGATTTATCTTTCGCGGACCAGCGGCGGGCGGGTTTCCTTTGAGCGCGTCAACGGCCTTGCGTCGGGCACCCACTCGCAGCCCGACATGGGCCGCTGCCTGGACATCTCCTGCCTGAAAATCGGCGACTTCGACGGCGACGGGCGCAGCGACATCTACCGCATCAACGGGCGCGGCGACGATGTGTTCCTGTCCAACGGCGACGGCACTTTCCGCCGGGTGGCGGGGATACACGCCGCCTTGCGCAGCGGCCGGGACGAGGCGCGCGTGGATGTGCGGCGCCTGCACCTCGGCGACTTCGACGGCGACGGGCGCAGCGACATCTATTACCTGCAAGCGAACACCGACGACCTGCACCTGACCGTGCGCCCGGGCGTCTATCGGCGCGTCAATGGAGTCGGCGTGAGCGACCGTTTCGGCACCGGCGACACCTCGGTGTACCGTTACCGCTTCGCCGACTTCAACGGCGACGGCCTGGCCGACGTTTATTACAACGGCCTGCGCTCGGGCGGCGTCCATTCCTCCTACGACTCGGTTTATCTGTCGAAAGGAAACGGCGCCTACCATCACAAAAACGGCAGGTATCGCGGGCGTTCCAGTCCGTCGTACGGCGCCGACAGGCTGGCGGACGTGCGGGTGGGCGATTTCAACGGCGACGGCAAGAGCGACCTGTTCGAGAAAAACGGCGACAGGGAAGGCTCCATCTGCTTTGTCAACGCAGGCAGCGGCTGCACACAGGTGCGGGTGCGGTTCGACGGCTTCTCTCCGACCCATCTGCAATTCCTTGATTTCAACGGCGACGGCGCAAGCGATGTGTACTGGACGGACAACGGCGGCGGGCACACCGCTTCAAGGGGCCTGAATCCGGGGCACGCGATTGTCCGCATGACCGACGGCTTCGGCGTGCGCACCGACATCGCCTACGGCCATCTCGCCGACGCGGAGGTCCACCGTGTGGACGGGCAAAGCGCCTACCCCGAGGTTTTTGTGTACCCGCCGATGCGCGTCGTGCGCCGGGTGCTGACCGAGGACGAGCGCGGCGAGTTGAACAACCCGCTGCTCTACCGCTACGGCAACGCGAAAATACATCTCGGCGGACACGGCTTTCTCGGTTTCGGCTGGCGCGACGAGATTGCGCCTGCCAGGGGCATCGCCACGCGCACCCGCTACCTGCAGGACTTTCCCTATACCGGGCAGGTGGCGTCGGTGACTTCCAAACTGCACGACGACGGCGCCTGGGACGACAACACCTCGGTGCTGTCGTCGGCGCACAGTCGCTACGACCGCGTCGAACTGAACCGGGGCGCCTCGATCTTCGTGCGCCTGGCTCGCAGCAAGGGGGCGCGTTACGATCTCAGCCTCGATCCGGTTTCGCAGACCGGGGCCGATTTCGAATACGACGATTTCGGCAATGTGACGCGGACGACCGAGCAGGCCGGCGGCGATGGCCGGACTTTTACGACGGTCACGCTCAAGCAATACGACAACGACGAGGAACGGTGGCTGCCGGGACAACTGCGGCGCACCGAGGTGACGCACGAGGCCGACGGCCAGACGACCGTTTCGCGCGAGACCCGCCGGTTGCAACGCGATCCGCACACGGGCGTCGTTACTCGTGAAATCATCGGCAGCGGGTCTTCCATGTTGCAGCATGAGTACCGTTACGATGGTTTCGGCAACCGCATCGCCAAGGTCGAGCATGGACGGTCGTACGTGCCGGGCGGCACCTTGCACCGGTGGGAGGACGTGCGCCGCGAGACGCAGACTTTCTATGGCGACGACGGCCTCTTCCCGCTGCGAACGGTGAACCCGCTGGGACACACTGTGACGTCGCGGTTCGGCCGCCGTTTCGGCCAGTTGCTTTCCGTGACCGACGCCAACGGCCTGACGACGAACAAGCACTACAACCGGTGGGGGCGTCAGACCGGCACGCGCCGCCCCGACGGAGTCTTGTCGAGCCGCCGTCATCTGTGGATCTGCCCGCATCACGGAAGCGCTTGCAGCGACGCTGAACAGTGGGGCGGCGCGCCGGCGCGGGCGGTGTATGCCGTGGTCGAGGAAACGGCCGGCGAAACGCCGCGCGTTGACTACTACGACCGCTTTCAGAGGAAGATCAGGCAGGCGAGCGTCGGCGACGGCGGGCGCAAGGTCTTCAGAGACACCGTTCACGACCGCCTTGGCCGCCCGGTCGCCGAGAGCCTGCCGTATTTCAGCGGCGACCCGGTGTACTGGACGCGCCGGCAGTACGATGTGCTCGACCGTATTGTCTCGACGGAAACGCCGCTCGAGGACGGCGTCGCCGTGTCGCGCATCGAGTACCGCGGTCTGGCCGTGGATTACATCAACGCCCGCGACCTGCGCAAGACCATCGTCAAGGATGCGCTCGGGCGCACCGTCCGCATCGTCGAGCCGGAGGGCGCCGTCATCGAGAACACCTACGACCCGGCGGGCAGGCTGATTGCCGTGCACGACGCGCACGGCAACAAGACGGCGATGCGATACAACCTGCGCGGCGAGAAAATCCGGCTGGAAGATCCCGATGTCGGCCTGAAATCCTACGGCTATGACGCTTTCGGAAATGTTGTCTGGGACGATGCGCCGGGCAACGCCACCACGCGGGTGTACGACAAGCTGGGGCGCCTGACCCATCATTATTATCTGAGAGCCGACAAGCACAACGCATGGACTTATGACACCGCCGACAACGGCATCGGCAAACTGGCGAAGAAGAAAAGCCTCGACAATCACATCGAGCAGTATCGTTACGACGACCTCGGACGCCTGGCCGAAGTCAACGACCTGCGCGGTTACGTGATTCGCACCGGCTACGACCGCCACGGGCGTGCCGCGCGGGTCACCCGGCCGGGCGGCTTTGTCGTCGAGCGCGCCTACGACAGGCAGGGACGCCTTCAGTCGCTCAGAAGTCCGCGCGCCCACATCCCCGACTTTGACGCCGGCAGGATGACCGCGGCCCGGCGCGAGGCGTTGCAGGTTCAGACCGCGGCCAGGACGCGCGCGACATTCTACGAGGGCAGGGTGCGCGAGTATCAGGGCCGCGTCGCGCTGTACCGGGAAGCCGCGGAGGCGTATCTCGAGAGTCCCGAGGATCTGCCGTGGTCGGGCGACAAGGCGGCTGAACTGAAGCAGCGCCTGGGCGCCATCGCCGACGCTCTCGTGCGCAGGATTGCGGAGTTGCGCGCCGAGGTGGCGCGGTTGCAGTCCTTCGCCAGCCAGAGCTGGCAGACGGCGCAGCTGTTGCCGGAGTTTGTGATGGAGTTCGTGCCGACCCAATCCTGCGGCTGGCGGTCGAGCGGCTGGCAGTCGGTTGGTTGGCAGTCGAATGGTTGGCAGATGGGCGGGTCGCCGCAGTTGGACCGCTTTTCCTGCGAGACCGTCCTCGATTACCAGATGATGCCGAACGTGACGCGACAGGGATACGAAACCCATGCGACGACCCTGTGGCGCCAGGCGAGCGAAAAACGCAGCCTCGTCGCGGAGAAGGCCGGGGAGCTGGAAACGCTGGTGCGCGCTGAAATCGGAGACGACTGGCAGACGGTGGCGCGCTGGGTTCTGCTCGACGCGGAATTTCGCACCATGCGCTCGGATCTGGACGAACTCGATCGGGCGCGCAAGCGCCTCGCCGCACAGCGCGGCCGCGCCGCGCATTACGGCGGTCTGAGCGGCCATTATCAGGCCATCTCCGGCGCCGCGGGCGACCACGTCTATCACTGGCGCGCGGTTTCGCGCGATGCGGCGGGACGGGTTGCGTCCGAGGTCTATGGCAACTCGCTGCACGGCGAGAACCGCTACCATCCGGCCACCGGCCGCCTGCTGGAGCGCGCCACCTTGACGGCGTCGGGCCGGGATGTGCAGCGTCACGCCTACGCCTACGATGCGCTCGGCAATCTGCTCAGCCGCAACGACTGGGTGCGCGGCGTTGAAGAGTCTTTTGCCTACGACGACCTCGACCGCCTGGTTTCCTCGATGGTGACCGGCAACGGTCTCGGCGAGGACTACAACCGGATGTCGTTCTACGGCTACGATGAAATCGGCAACCTGGTCTCGAAGTCCGGCATCGGCGCATACACCTATGGCCGCGACGGTCGCCAGCCTCACGCCGTCAGCGCCACGCCGCGCGGACAATACCACTACGATTCCTACGGCCGCATGGTGGACAGCCCCGGCTTTGCAGCCGCCTGGAACGTGTACAACAAGCCGGCTTCGATCACGCGCAAGTCGGACGGGCGCGAGCTGCGGATGTACTACGACGCCGACCTCCGCAAAATCAAGCAGCTGGATTCGGCGGCGGGCGAGACGGTCTATGTCGGCAACCGCTATGAGAAAGTCACTAAAGACGGCGCAGTGCAGCACCGGCATTACATCCACGCCGAGGGCCGCCTGGTCGCGGTCAAGTCCATCACCGGTGACGGCGGTCCGCAAACCGGCGACTTCAGGTATTTCCACTGGGATGTGCTGGGCTCTCCCAACGCGGTCAGCGACGGCGGCGGCAACATCGTCGAGACGTTCAGTTACACGCCGTTCGGCGAGCGTCGTGCGACGCCCGGCGATGGCGACGGCGGCGGCGGCGCGGCGGCGTCGGCCTACACGCGGCGCGGCTTCACCGGCCACGAACACCTCGACGCGTTCGGCCTCGTCGATATGAAAGGGCGCGTGTATGACCCCGCAATCGGGCGCTTCCTGAGTCCCGACCCGCACGTCCAGGCGCCCGACCGCACGCAGAGCCACAATCGTTACAGCTACGTGCTGAACAATCCGATGAAGTACGTGGATCCAAGCGGCTTCTTTTTCAAGAAGCTGATCAAGAAGGCGTTTCGTTCAATCAAGAAATTGTTCAAGAAGCCCATTGTCCGGTTCGCGGTCGCCGCGGTGGCCGGTTATTTCGCCGGGTCGTGGGCGTACAGCCAATACCTCGGCAAATGGGGCGCCACCGCCGCCGCCGCCGCCAGCAAGGCGCCGTCGTGGGCGCTGACCAACGCCAGCCTGATTCAAGGCGCGGTCGGCGGCGCCACTTTCAGCGCCTCCTCGTCGGCGCTGAACGGCGATTTCAACGGCATTCTGGGCAACGGTCTGCGCGGCGCGCTCGGCGGCTCCCTGTCCGGCGGCGTCAACGCCTACTTCTCGCCGGGCAACTGGTCCACGGCGCGCGTCTTCGCCGACAGCCTGGCCGGCGGCGCCTCGGAAGTCCTGCACGGCGGCAAGTTCGCCGACGGCTTCAAGGCGAGTTTCCGCGCCGCCGCGTTGACGGCGGCGGCGTTGGGCATGCGCGAGAAAATGATCGCGCAGTCCAGACTCGACCCGCGAAACGCGGCGGGCAAAAGCGCAGGCTTTTTCGGCGACGGCTTCAAGCTGGCCGGCGGGCGCATTGTGGCGTGGCTTGCGGAACAGGTGCCAAGCCCGTTCGGCGGCGTCCAGGGCGGCCAGGGCGCGTTCTTCGGCCACGCCTACGAGCCGGGTTCGTGGCTTGATCTGGTACACGAGGCGTACGCCGGGCCGCACGACTACCTGAACAGCGGCTATTGGTACGACTCGATGGGCAACATCAAGCGGATGTCCGCTTTCGCGCGCGGTTTCGGCGAGGTTCTGAACGTCGCCAATCTGGTGGTGGCGACGCCGTTCGTCGCGGCGTCGGTGACGCCGGCCTGGGCCACCAGAAGCCTGCGCTGAGGTGTTACGGGAAGACCACCAGATGTTCGATGTCGAGACGGATGCCGATGGCCTCGCCGATTGGATGGTCGTGGTGGCTGGGGGCGAAACAATGGACGGTTTCGCCGCTTTCAAGCCGCAGGTGGTAGAGAAATTCTGCGCCGCGAAACTGCTTTTTCTCGACCACCGCGCGCAGGCCGCTGGCGTCGTCGTGGACGATGTCGTCGGGGCGGATCAGCACGTGGACGGCGGCGCCATCGGCGAGGCCGCCACGGTGGGCGTCCGTCGGAAAGAAGCAGTTCAACGCGGACGGCGTAAGCCGCCCGAGCGCGGTGTCAATGCCGTGCTCGCGGCTGACCGTGCCTTTGAGCATCGTGCCCATGCCGACAAAGGTCGCGGTCTCGCGCGACACCGGGCGGTGGTAGATGTTGTAGGCGGTGTCCCACTGCAAGACGTGCCCGCCGCGCATGACGCCGAGCATGTCCGACATCGCCAGCGCCTCGCTCTGGTCGTGCGTAATCAAAAGCGCCGTGATGTTTTCGCGGTGCAGGATTTCGCGTATTTCACCGGCCAGTTGCAGTTTGAGTTCGGCGTCGAGGTTGGAGAAAGGCTCGTCCAGCAGCAGCAGGCTGGGATGCGGCGCCAGCGCGCGCGCAAGGGCGACGCGCTGCTGCTGGCCACCCGACAGTTCGTGCGGATAACGCCGCGCACATTCCGTCATCGCCGTCAGTTCGAGCAGTTGCGCGACGCGCGTTCGGCGTTCGGCGGCGGCCAGTTTGCGCACGCCGAAAGCGATGTTCTGCTCCGCCGTCAGGTGCGGGAACAGCGCATAGTCCTGGAACATCATGCCGATCTGCCGGTGCTCCGGCGCCAGATGCAGGGCCGCGCTTTCGATGACGGCGCCGTCGAGGCGGATGACGCCCTCGCGGATGCGGTGGAAACCGGCGATGCAGCGCAAAAGCGTCGTCTTGCCGCTGCCGCTCGGCCCCAGCAGGCAGCCGATCTGCCCGCCGCCGAGGCGCAGTGTAACCCGCTCGACGACGCGCCGGGGCCGGGCTTCGCCGATGTCGGCGCTGACGCCTTCGATGGACAGCAGCGTCTTCACCGCCGCAGCGCCGGTTGGGAACGCGAGCGGTGCGCGATCCGGCGCGCCAGAATCATCAGCGGCAACAGGCCCGCCGCGACGATGGTCAGCGCCGGCAGCGCGATGTCCGGCAGCTGCTCGTTCGACGCCATCTCGTAGGCGCGCACCGCGAGCGTGTTGAAGTCGAAGGGGCGCAGCACCAGCGTCGCCGGCAATTCCTTGATGACGTCCACGAACACCAGCAGCATCGCCGTCAGCAGGCCGGAGCGTATCAGCGGCAGGTGGATCGCGCGCAGCGTCTCGAAGCCGGACGCCTGCAACGTCGTCGCGGCGTAGTCAATGTTGGGCGACACCTTGAGCAGGGAATTCTCGACGGTGCTGAAGCCGAGCGTCAGAAAGCGCGTGGTGTACGCGAAATACAGGGCGAACAGCGTGCCGCTCAGAAACAGTCCCGGCGTGGCGATGCCGGCGAACGCGGCGCCGGCGATTCTTTCCAGCGTCGTGCACACCAGCATCACGCCGACGGCGACGACAACGCCCGGCACCGCATAACCGAAAGTCGCCGCCCGGTGCAGCCAGCCGAAGCCGTCGCGCGGCCGCAGGCGGCGGGCGTAGGCGAGCAGCACGGCGACGGCGGTGGTCGCCAGCGCGGCGCCGGCGCCGAGCAGCAGCGTGTTGGTTATCAGTTTCCGGTAGTCGGCGCTGAAAATCGCGGTGTCCGCAGGCCACACCCACGCCAGCAATTGCGCGGCGGGCACCGCAAAGCCGAGCGCCACCGGCAGCGCGCAGGCGCCGGTGGCGGCCCACGCGCGTGCGCCGCGCAGCGGATAAACGACGCCGAGCGGTTCGCGCTGGCCGGCGTTGTAATAACCGGCGCGCCTGCGCGCCAGCCGCTCACAGGTCACCAGGCCGGCGGTGAAAACCAGCAGCAGCATCGAAAGCTGCGCCGCGCCGACGAGACTGTCGAGGCCGAACCAGGTCCTGAGAATGCCGACGCTGAAAGTCTGTATGCCGAAGTACTGAACCGTGGCGTAGTCCGACAGCGTTTCCATCGCCACAATCGCCGCGCCCGCCGCCATCGCCGGGCGCGCCACCGGCAGCATCAGCCGCGTCAGGGTCCGCCATGGGCCGAACCCCAGCGTGCGCGCCGCCTCCACCAGATTGGCGGACTGCTGCAACAACGTCGCGCGCACCAGCAGGTAGAGGTAGGGGTAGAGCACCAGGCTCAGCACGACGACGCCGCCGCCCATCGAGCGGATGGGCGGAAGATTCCGCAAGCCGAGGTACTCGTGCAGCCAGCCGCCGTAGTCGAGCATGCCGGTGTAGGTGTAGGCGATGATGTAGGCGGGGAAAGCCAGCGGCAGAATCAGCGCCCATTCGAAAAAGCGCCGTCCGGGAAAGTCGCAAACGGTGCACAGCCACGCGCCGCCGACGCCGATGGCCGAGGCGCCGAGCACGACGCCGGCGGCCAGCAGCGCGGAGTCTTTCAGGTAGAGGCCGAGCGTGGTTTCGAGCAGGTGCGACCACAGGCCGCCGACCGGCAGGAACACGCAGGCCGCCAGCGCCGCGACCGGCAGCAGTATCAGCACGGATGCGAGGCGCGCGCCGGACTGCAATGCGCTGAAGCCGGCGCCGGCGGCGCGAGCCTGTTGCGGCATGGCGGCGGCGGCCATTGTTACCGCCAGCCGGCGTGGTTGGTCAGCTCGACCGCGTCGCGGTTCAGCCGCCCGAGCAGTTCGAGGGGGATGTCGTCGGCCTTGAAATCTCCCCACGACTGCAACACGGCGCCGGGCGCGATGCCGTCGCGCACCGGGTATTCGTTGTTGGTCTCGCCGTACCAGCGCTGCGCTTCGGCGCCCGCCAGATATTCGAGCAGCGCGACCGCCTCGTCGAAGTGTTGCGCCGAGCGGGTCACGCCGGCGCCGCTGATGTTGACATGCACGCCGCGGTCGCTCTGGTTGGGCCACACCACGCGGATTTTTTGCGCCGCCGCCTGTTGCGCCGGATGGCCGCTTTGCAGCATCATCGCCAGGTAGTAGGTGTTGGCCACGGCGATGTCGCACAACCCGCCTGCCGCCGCCAGAATCTGGTCGCGGTCGCCGCCGCCCGGAGAGCGCGCGAAATTGGCCACCAGCCCTTTGGCCCATGCCAGCGTCGCTTCGGCGCCGTTGGCGTGTATCATCGAGGCGACCAGCGACTGGTTGTAGATGTTGTCGGACGAGCGGATGCAGATGCGCCCGCGCCAGACCGGGTCGGCCAGTGATTCGTAGCGTGTGAGCGCCGCCGCATCCACTTTGCCTGCCACTGTGAGGATGGTTCGCGCGCGCAGCGACAGCCCGAACCAGTGGTGGTCGGGGTCGCGGTAACGTGCCGGAATGTCGGAAGCCAGCGTCGCGGATTCAACCGCTTGCAGCAGGCCGGCCTGCTTTGCGCGGTACAGGCGTCCGGCGTCGGTGGTAATCAGCAGATCGGCGGGGCTGTTTTTTCCTTCGAGTTTGAGGCGCGCGAGCAGCGCGTCGGCCTTGCCGGTGACGAGGCGGATTTTGATGTCGTGGCGCGCGCTGAAGCGGTCGAGCAGCGGCTTGATCAGACTCTCCTGGCGCGCCGAGTAGATGTTGACCTCGGCCAGGGCGCCGCCGCCGCCGGACAGGCAATACAGCGCGAACGCCGCCAATGTTGTATGATAGTTGGAACGTCGGCTTGTCATGGGCGGGGGGCAACAGGAATGAGAATTATTCTTGATAAGCCCCGACAAGTCAACCGCCGCCCGATTTCTGATAAAGGAGTCTCCGACCATCATGCACCTTGACTGCCACAGTGCCCGAATCTTCTGAAATGGATCAACGCGACGGCTGGATCTGGTTCGATGGCGAATTTGTGCCCTGGCGCGAGGCCAAGGTCCATGTCCTGACACACACGCTGCACTACGGCACGGGTGTGTTCGAGGGGGTTCGCGCCTACCAGACCAACCGGGGCACCGCGATTTTCCGGTTGAAAGACCACACCCGGCGGCTGTTTGATTCCGCCGCCATCGTCGGCATCCGGATTCCCTTCACGCAGGATGAACTGAACGCCGCGCAGCGCGAGGCGATTGAAAAGAACGGACTGGAAACCGCCTACCTGAGGCCGATGGTTTTCTACGGCGCCGAGGGCATGGGGCTGCGCGCCGACAACCTCAAAGTGCATTGCATCGTCGCCGTGTGGCAGTGGGGGACGTACCTCGGCGAGGAGAACATCCAGCGCGGCATCCGCGTCAAGACTTCCTCGTTTGCGCGCTACCACGTCAACACCGCGATGTGCAAGGCCAAGGCCAACGGGCACTACATCAATTCCATGCTCGCGCTGCAGGAGGCGCTGGCCGCCGGCTGCGACGAGGCGCTGATGCTCGACACCGACGGCTACGTGGCCGAGGGCAGCGGCGAGAATGTTTTTATCGTCGCCGACGGCGTCATCCACACCCCCGACCTGGGCGCGACGCTCAACGGCATCACCCGGCGCACGGTGCTGCAACTGGCGAAGGACGAGGGCCTGACGGTGGTCGAGAGGCGGATTACGCGCGACGAGGTGTATATCGCCGACGAGGTTTTCATGACCGGCACCGCCGCCGAGGTGACGCCGGTGCGTGAACTCGACGGGCGCGTCATCGGCGGCGGCGGGCGTGGGCCGGTGACCGCGCAGTTGCAGTCGTTGTTTTTTGATGTCGTGCATGGCCGCAACGACTCCCACCCGGAGTGGCTGGATTTTGTCTGACGGCCTGTCGTCCGGCGCGCCCGACTTCAGCCGCGCCCGCCTGCTGGTGGTCGGCGATGTGATGATAGACCGTTATTTTCACGGCGCGACCCGGCGCATCTCGCCGGAGGCGCCGGTGCAGGCCGTGCATGTCGAACACTTCGAGGAGCGTCCGGGCGGCGCCGCCAACGTCGCCGTCAATGTCCGCGGCCTCGGCGCGCGCGCGACGTTGATCGGCCTGACGGGCGAGGACGCCGAGGCCGCCTTGCTGGAGCGCCTGCTCGAAAAGCGCGGTGTCGGCGCCTGCTTTGCCGCCGTGCGCGACAGCCCGACCATCGTCAAACTGCGCGTCGTCAGCCGCGGCCAGCAGCTGATTCGCCTTGATTTCGAAGACGGCTTCAAGGGTGCGGCGCTGTCGCAGGTCGAGACGCTGTTGAATGGGCAGCTGGGCGATGCCGACGCCGTCATTTTCTCCGACTACGCGAAGGGCTGTTTGCGCAACGTCCAGCGCCTGATCCGGCTGGCGCGCGACGCCGGCAAGCCGGTGTTTGTCGATCCCAAGGGGCACGATTTCTCCCGCTACGCCGACGCCACCGTGCTGACCCCCAATTTTCCGGAGTTCGAGGCGGTCGTCGGGCCGTGCCGCAACGACGGCGAGATTGCCGAAAAAGGACTTGCGCTGAAAACCCGGCTGGGTCTCGACGCCTTGCTGGTGACCCGCGGCGAACGCGGCATGTCGTTGGTGGAAAGCACCGAGGTCATCCACCACTTGCCGACGCAGGCGCATGAAGTGTATGACGTCACCGGCGCCGGCGACACCGCCATCTCGGTGCTGGCGACGGCATACGCGCTTGGCATGCCGCTGGTGGAGGCAACGCGGCTCGCCAACCGGGCGGCGAGTCTGGTGGTCGAGAAGTCCGGCACCGCGACGGTCAGCCGCGAGGAGTTGAGCGGCGTCTCCCGCTATGCGGCGTCCGCCGGCGCCGTGTGCAGCCGCGAGGAATTGCCGGCGCGGGTCGCCGCCGCGCGCCGCGCCGGGCAGCGCATCGTCATGACCAACGGCTGTTTCGATTTGCTGCACGCCGGGCATGTCGCCTGCCTGACCGAGGCGGCGCAGCTGGGCGACAAACTGCTGGTCGCGGTCAACGACGACGATTCGGTCAGGGCGCTGAAGGGCGCCGGACGCCCGATCAATCCGCTGCACCTGCGCATGCGCCTGCTGGCCGCGCTGGGAATGGTGGACTGGGTCGTGCCGTTTTCGGAGCCTACGCCGGAGCGTCTGGTGGAGTGCGTCTCGCCGGATGTTCTGGTCAAGGGCGGCGATTACGCGCCGCGCGACATCGCCGGTTACGCCCACGTCTCGCGCAGCGGCGGCGAGGTGGTCGTGCTGGATTATCTCGAAGGCGTTTCGACCAGCGGGTTGATCGCCGACATCCGCAAGCAATAGTTTCGATGCCGAAGCGTATCCTGGTGGTTGCGCAGGCCTGGGTCGGCGACATGGTGTTGTCGCAAAGTCTTTACAAGGCGCTCAGGCTGCGCGAACCCGACACCGGGATTGACGTCATCGCGCCGGCCTGGGGCGGTGCGCTGTTGCGCCGGATGCGCGAGGTCTCCGAGGTGCTGGAGATGCCGCCCGGCCACGGCGAACTCGGCCTGTCGGCGCGCCGCGCGCTGGGGCGGCGTTTGCGCGGCGTCTATCAGCAGGCCATCGTGCTGCCGCGTTCGCTGAAAGCCGCGCTGGCGCCGTGGTTTGCGCGGGTGCCGGTGCGCACCGGCTTTCGCGGCGAGATGCGCTACGGCCTGATCAACGACATGCGTCCGCTCGACGCCGCGGCGATGCCGCGCATCGTCGATCGCTTTGTTTTTCTGGGACAGCCGCGCGGCGCGCGGCCCGCCGCCGCCGCGCCCGCGCCCGAGCCGGAGCTGCGGGTGGATGCGGACAACGCCGCGGCCTGTGTGCGGCGTCTCGGCCTTGATTTGCAAAAACCGGTGCTGGCGATGATGCCGGGCGCCGCTTTCGGCAAGTCGAAACAGTGGCCGCCCGATTCCTTCGCCGCCCTCGCCGGCCGCTACACCGCCGCCGGCTGGCAGGTGTGGTTGTTCGGCTCGTCCGGCGATGCGCCAGCGGCGCGGCGGATTGCGCGCGCCGCTGCGGCGCCGGTTTTCGATCTGTGCGGACGGACGAATCTGGAGGACGTGATTGATCTGATGTCGCTGGCGTCGCTGGCGGTGACGAACGATTCGGGATTGATGCATGTCGCCGCCGCCGTCGGCTGTCCGCTGGTCGCCGTGTACGGCGCGACTTCGCCGGATTACACGCCGCCGATGACCGCCGCCGCCGGCGTCTTGTGGCGCGGAATCGAGTGCAGTCCGTGCTGGAAAAAAACCTGCCGCTACGGCCATTACCGCTGTCTGACTGAAATCTCCCCGGACGAGGTGTACGCGGCGGCGCAAACGCTTGAAAAATGAGTCCCGCATGAATTATGCTCAGAAATGTATTGCACCGCCGAGCGAGGTCGGGTAATAAGGATGGACATGAACAACAACAGCACACTGCGACGGGCGCCCCGCAATCAAACGATTGAATTGAGCGAAAGCGAGCTGGAAAAGTACAAAAAACGTCTTGTCAGAATTGACAGGCAGGTTGCCGTTGACAGTGTTTTAAATAAGACAATTCATCAGGATATTTTCGATGTACTGGATTATCTGCCGGACCAGTTTGTTGACCTGGTTTTTGTTGATCCGCCCTACAATCTGAACAAAGCGTTTCATCTCGCTCGTTTCAGAGAGATGGAGCCGGCAAGGTATGAGAAATGGCTGGATTCCTGGATAAGCAGGATGATTCGTCTGTTGAAACCGACGGCATCGGTTTACATTTGCGGTGACTGGAAGTCGTCAGGCGCAATTTTCAATGTTGCCGGGAGATACCTGCGGATTCAGAACCGTATAACTTTTGAGAGAGAAAAGGGTCGCGGCGCGAAAACAAACTGGAAAAACAACTCTGAGGATGTGTGGTTCTGCACAATGTCAAAAAATTATCATTTTAACGTTGACGCGGTAAAAGTGAAAAGAAAAGTCATTGCGCCTTATCGGGATGATTCGGGAAAAGCGAAAGACTGGAGCGAAGGAAAAAACGGGAAATACCGGTTGACCCATCCCTCGAATATCTGGACTGATATCACCATTCCTTTCTGGTCTATGCCGGAAAATACGGATCATCCGACGCAGAAACCGGAGAAACTGGTTGCAAAAATTCTTCTTGCAAGCTCGAAGCCGGGAGATGTCGTCTTTGATCCTTTTCTTGGCTCAGGCACTGCATCTGTGGTTGCAAAGAAACTGGGACGGAGTTATGTCGGCGTTGAAATAGATGAATTCTATGGTTGTCTGGCCGAGAAACGCCTTGAAATAGCGGAATCAGATAAAACAATTCAAGGTTATTCCGACAATGTTTTCTGGGATCGCAATACTCTCCATGAATCATTGAACGGCGGTGGTGGAAATAAGAGCAATCCAGAAGGTCAGACATCGTTATTCAGAAACAAATTGCCATGATGAAAAAAAGCGGGATATTTTATACAGACACGTACAAAAAGATAGAGAGTGAGATCAAGGCTTTTCTCAATAAGCAAACCGATTTCCTGTCGTCCAGGACAGTGGACAGTCCGCGCGCTGTTGGTGATGCGATAGAAAGTATCCTTGTTGAAAACTTTGGCGCAATCCTGGGCGACCTGTCCAGAAAATACTCTTCCCGATTTGCGCGCCGGGCAATGGCTGATCTTGCATTCACGGATAAAGATGATTTTTATTATGTTGTAGATGTAAAAACCCATCGGCTTGATACAAAGTTCAATATGCCGAATCTCACGTCAGTTGAAAGGCTTTCCCGATTTTACGAAGATGATAAAAATTACTTTGCCATACTGAAGGTTGACTACAAGACGGAAGATTTGAAGGTGGTGGTTGATGAAGTTACATTCGTTCCGATAGAATTTCTTTCCTGGAGTTGTCTTACACTCGGTGCTCTTGGATGGGGGCAGATTCAGATGGCAAACGCCAATACGGTTGCCGTGCTGCCAAAGAACAAGCGCAAGAGATGGATGATTGACATGTGTGATCACTTGCTGGATTTTTACCCGAAAGAAATTCTTAAAATGAATGAGCGGATGGAACACTTCAAGAAAGTAAAGGAATACTGGCGAGATAAAAAGGAGTAAGGGAAGGGCGATGACCCGTCCAGGAGCGGGTTGTCATCATGCCGAATCACCGCCCGCTGAACCGCCATGAACGATTCCACGTCAACCCGTGAACTGCCCGCTGTGGTCTATCGGGGAGCGCCGTTGCTGGTGGCGGGGCACAATAGACTCGCATGACTTCTTCGGCGGCGGGTTGCTATAATACCGGATACGCCGCCCGCTGAACCGCCAGAAAACGCCATGAACGATTCCACGCCAACCCGTGAACTGCCCGCTGTGGTCTATCTGGGGGCGCCGCTGCTGGTGGTGGCGGCGCCTTATGCGGCGCAGTGGGCCGGCGGACCTCAGCCCTGGCTGTACGGCGAAGCCGGCGCCATCGAGTGGGTCACGGTGGTGTTTTTGCTGGCCGCGATTTTTTACGGCGTGCGCGCGCTGGGGCTGGTCGCCGGCCACGCGCCGCGCTGGCTCACCGCCTGGGTGGTGCTGCTGCTGCTGGGCGCGGTGTATTTCGCCGGTGAGGAACTGAGCTGGGGGCAGCATGTTTTCCAGTGGGCCACGCCGGAAACCTGGCGGCAACTCAACCCTCAGCAGGAAACCAATTTGCATAACGTCCACTCGCTTTTTGATCAATTGCCGCGGGCGCTGCTGACGCTGGCCGCGCTCGTCGGCGGTGTCATGGTGCCGCTGCACCGCCGCCGCGCCGCGCGCCGCCGGCCCGCGCCCGGACGGCTGCGGTGGCTCGACCGGCTGGTGTCGGAGCGCGATCGCGACGCCTGGCCGTACTGGCTGTGGCCGACCTGGGTCTGCCTGCCGGTGTCGGTTGCGGTGCTGGTCGTCAGCCCCTTCGACGGGCTGGTCGAGTCGTTCGGCGCCGCCGCGCCGGACTGGCTTTATATGAAAGGCGGCGAACTCAAGGAGTGCATGCTGGCGCTGTTCATCCTGATCTATGTGCTGTCGCTGCACCGCCGCCTGCGCGCGGCGCCGCCGTCGGAAGGCCGATGCTGATTGTCACCGGCGCGGCGGGTTTCATCGGCAGCAACGTCGTCGCCGCTCTCAACCAGCGCGGCGTGGACGACATTCTGGTCGTGGACAATCTTGAGAACGGGCGCAAGGTCGGCAATCTCTGCGACCTGAAAATCGCCGACTACATGGACAAGGGCGATTTCTTCGAGCGCCTTGAAGACGGCTACACCTTCCCGTCCGTCGAGGCGGTCATCCACGAGGGCGCCTGTACTTCCACCGTCGAGTGGGACGGCCGCTACATGATGAGCAACAATTTTGAATACTCGAAGACGCTGCTGCATTACTGCCGCCGCCACGCGATTCCTTTTCAATACGCATCGTCGGCGGGCGTTTACGGCAACAGCGGCGCTTTCGCCGAAGACGAGGCCAACGAAAAGCCGATGACGATTTATGCGTACTCCAAGTGGCTTTTCGACCGCTGCGTGCGGCGCGTGCTGAACGAGGCCGGTTCGCCCGTCGCGGGCTTTCGCTATTTCAACGTCTATGGGCCGCGCGAGGGGCACAAGGATTTCATGTGCAGCGCGCCGTGGCATTTCGACCGCCAGTTGCGCGAGCAAGGCAAGGTGCGCGTCTTCGGCGCCAACGAGACCTGTGACGCCGGCCAGCACCGGCGCGATTTCACCCACGTGGACGACGTTGTCAAGGTTAAATTGTGGTGGCTGGGCATGGAGAATCCGCCGAGCGGTGTTTTCAATCTCGGCAGCGGCGCCGCCCGCACTTTCAGGGAGGTCGCCGATGCGGTTGTCGCCTGGCACGGCGCCGGCGAAGTCGAATACATCCCGTTTCCCGACGAATTGAAGTCCGTCTATCAGAATTTTACCGAGGCCGATTTAACGCGGCTGCGGGCGGCGGGTTACGACGGCGGGTTCACTTCGCTTGAGGATGGCGTCGGTCGCTACCTTGAATGGCTTGCGCGGCACGAGGAGCACAACCACCGGGGATGATGTCTTTGCCGGCGAACCGGAAGCCCCGGTCTTGATGGCCGGACTGGACGACTGAAAACCCCGGGCCAACGAGGAGGCTTACGGCGGCATGCAGGGCCGGTTTGGCAAAGGCCGATGGAGCTGAAGTCCGTATGTTGGAAGACACCCCGCCCGGCCGTGCGCCTAATTCATATTTTCCAGCAGCCGGTCGAGCATCGCGCAGACTTCTTCGGTGGTGATGCGCTCCATCACGCCGTCGCGCTCCAGTTTGGTTCCCCACGGAACTGCCTCCACCGTTTTGCCGAGTTCGGCGTGCACGGTGTCTGGATAACGGTTGACGCACCACTGCCGGCTCAGACGCGGCGCCGCGCGGTCGGGGTTGGTGGCCGCATAAAGCCCGATGACCGGCGTCGCCGAACAGGCCGCGATGTGCGCCGGCCCCGAATCGGGCGCGACGACCGCGTCGGCGCGCGCAATCAACGCCGCCAGTTGCCTGAGCGTGGTCTGCCCGACCAGGTCGATGATCTCGCCGCGCGCGCACCGCTCAATGTCGCGGCGGACCTGCCGCTCGATTTCGCTGCCGCCGCCGGTCAGGACGATGCGCATACCGTGCCGGTTTCTTGCGTAATCGGCGAGCGCCGCGTAGCGCCGCGCCGGCCAGTTCCGCAACGGATGGCTCGAACACGGGCTGATCAACAGCGTTTTTTGCGCGCCGGGCAGATGGCGTTTTGCGAACGCCGTTTCTTCTTCGCCGTGGCAGCGGGGCCAGTGCAGTTGCCTGTCGCCGATGCCGAGCGCCTCGGTGAAACCGAACAGGCCGTCGAGTACGTGCTGGCGCTCGTGCGCCTTGATGCGGTGGTTGATGAACCAGCCGTGCAGGTCTTTCGAGCGCGCCCGGTCGAAGCCGATGCGCACCGGCGCCCTGACGCACAGGCTTGCCAGGTGTGCGCGCATCGAGTACTGCATCAGCAGCAGCGCATCGAAACGCCGCCCCCGCAGTTTTGCCGCAAGGCCGCGGCAGGCCGCGAGTCCCGCCGCCTTGTCGAAGACGATGAACTCGACGCCGGGCAGGCCGTCCACCAGAGAATGTTCGGTTTTGCCGATAATCCAGGTAATCTTTGTCTTTTGGCGGAGATTTTTTATAGTATGGACAATGGGCAGAACATGGACGACATCGCCCACCGCCGACAGGCGAATCAGGCACAGGTTCTGCGGAGGTTGTGCAAAGAGTTCGGACATTGAGTTTGACAGAGTCACATATTCTTATCGCGGGCCGTCATATCCTATACGATAGTGGCAGCGCCTTCGAGCCTTGCTGGTTCGACGCCGCCGAACGCCTCCGCCTGGGGTGGTCGCTGGGCGCCGCCGACGGCGGCAGGCAACCGGCCGAGTTTTTTCGCGCCGGCGGCGTCGAGTATCTGATCAAGCACTATGGCCGCGGCGGTCTGCCCGCGCATCTGACCGAAGACCGCTACCTGTACCGCGGCTGGAACCACTCGCGTCCGTTCGCCGAATGGCGTCTGCTGGCGGCATTGCACCGGCGCGGTCTGCCGGTGCCGCGCCCGGTGGCCGCGGCTTTCAGACGCCGCGGCGTTGGTTACACGGCGGACTTGATTGTGGTCAGTTGCCGTCCGGCGCAACCGCTGCCGAGCCTGCTGCGCGCGGCGCCGCTCGGCGAGGCCGGCTGGCGCGCCATCGGCAAGGCGCTGCGCCGCTTCCACGACGAAGGTGTGTGGCACGCGGACCTGAACGCCCACAATGTGCTGGTGGCGAAAGACGCCGCGGATGTCGTGCTGGTGGATTTCGACCGCTCGCGCATCCGGCGTCCGGCGAACTACTGGAAGCGCGCCAACATCGCGCGCCTTGAACGCTCTCTCGACAAGCTGGCCGGGCAATTCAGCGCGCTTTATTTCAGCCGCGCCGATTTCAACGCGCTGCGAGACGCCTATTGCGGCGGCTGACAAAAAGTCAGAAATCGAAGGACTGCAAGCGCTCGACGTAGTGTGCGGCGACATCGGCGTGTTCGCGCATGAAGGCGGCGGCGTTGTCGGCTTCTTCGCGGCAGCCGCCGGCGGCGGCCCTGGTGAAGATCGCGGCGAGTTCGGAGACGTCGTTTGCAATCAGCAGGCCGCCGGCTTGTTGCAGTGCATGCGCTTCCTGCGCGAAGTTGTCCAGGTGCGGCCCGGTGGCCTGCGGTGTGCCGAGCCGCGCCGCTTCCAGCAGGTTGTGCCCGCCTTTCTTTACCAGCGAACCGCCCAGAAACACGAATTTTGCGTGCCGAATCAGCGCCGGCAATCGCCCGACTTCGCACAACAGGAGCACCTCGGTATTTGCGCCGGCGCCGGCGTTTGTATCGTGAACCGCGGTCTCAAAGCCGGCGCGGCGCAGTTGCCCGGCGACGGCGGCGCAGCGTTGCGGGTGTCTCGGCGCAATGACCAGCAGCAGGCCGCCGGTGTCGGCGCGCCGCCACGCCCGCGCGATTTGCATTTCTTCGCCGTCGTGGGTCGAGGCGGCGAGGCAGTAGGGGCGGCGGATGCGGTCGGGCATCTGCGCCGGCATTTTTGCCGAGTACTTGAGGTTGCCCGCGGTTTCGGTTTTGCCGGGCGTCATGCCGAGTGCCACGAAGTTTTCACGGTCGTGTTCCGATTTGGCAAGGACCGCGCGCACGTGCGCGAGACTTTGCCGGTAGTAACTGCCAAAGTGGCGCGCCGGTTTCAGCGTCTTGTCGGACAGCCGTCCGTTGATGATGATGACGGGAACGCCGCGCGCGCCGCATTCGACGAACAGGTTGAGCCAGATCTCGGCCTCCATGATCAACGCGCAGCGCGGACGGATTTTTTTGATGAAGCGCCGGCACAGCAGCGGGTAATCAAGCGGCAGGTAGCAGTGGTGCATGCCGGCGCCCGCCTTGTGCCGGAACAGGCGGCGCGACGCGACCGTCGCGCTCGTCAGCAGAATGTCGTCGCCGGGGTGAGCCTCGCGCCAGGCCGCGGCCAGCGTCAGCGCGGTGTTGAGTTCGCCGACCGAGGCGCAGTGTATCCACAACGGCGGCGCCGGCGGCGCCGGCAGGCGCAGCCCGAGACGCTGCAACAGGTAACGCGCCGATTTTCCGCGCACCGCCAGCGCCGCCGCGTGCAGCAAAACGGCGGGGAACGCGAGCCGCAGCAGGCTGCGGTAGAGAAAGCGCGTCATGTCGCAGCGTTATTTCAACCAGCGGGCGATTGCCAGGACATCGTCGTGCGACAGCGACCCCGCGACTTTTTTCAGACGCAGCGTGTTCAGGATGTATTCGTGGCGCGTCTCGCTGTAGTCGCGCTCGGCGTCGAACAGGTCTTCCAGCGCCAGCAGCACGTCCACCGACGAGCGCGTGCCGACGGTGAAACCGGCCTGGTTCGATTCGTACGAGACTCTCGCCGATTCCCTGGCCCTGGCCAGCGCCGCGACCCTGCTGACGCTGGCGGCGGCGTTCAGGAAGGCCTCCTCCGCCTGCTGGCGCGTCTGGTGGTGGATTTCCTTGAGCTGCTGCACCGCCTCGCGGTGGAGGTGCGACGCCTGCCGGGTGCGGTAGCGGACGCCGCCGCCCGAAAACAGCGGCAGGTTCAGGCGTACGCCGATTTCGACATCGCGCGCGGTTTGCGGCGCCGGCCCGCCGCGCACGTTGCGTTCGTTGCGGTCGGCGTAGAGGTCGAGCGTCGGGTAATGGCCGGCGCGCAGGCGCTCGGCTTCGGCGGCTGCGATGTTGGCCGCCAGTCGCTGTGACAGCAGTCGCAGGTTTTTGTCGAGCGCGGCTTCAATCCACGCCCCGGCGTTGTCGGGGTCGGGGGCGACGGTCGGCGCGGTGTCCGCCAGTGGGTCCAGTTTGCCGCCGGTGCGGCCGGTGATGACGCGCAGCACGGAGCGGCTGACATGGAGCCGGTTGGCCGCCGAAATTTCATCGGCGACGGCCAGGTCGTAGGCGGCCTCGGCTTTGCGGGAGTCGGTAATCGGGTCGAGTCCGACCTCGAAGCGGCTTTGCGCCTGCTCGAGTTGGCGTGCCAGCGCCTCTTTCTCGGCGCGCGCGAATTCCAGGTCGTTTTGCGCCGACAGCACGCCGAAATACGCTTCTGCCAGTCTCAGAATAAGATCCTGGCGCGCCGCCTCGAAGTCGAGCCGCGCGCGCTCGGCTTCCGATCTGGATTTTTGCAGTTCGATGTAGTACTCGATGTTGAAAAGCGACTGGGTGACGTTCAGCGAGTGGGAGTCCGCGTTGTAGGTGAATTCCGTATCGTCATCGTCCGACACGCCGAAGGCGCGACCGCGGATTTTGCGTTTCGGAAACCGCGAACGGGCGGCGGACAGCGAGATTTGCGGCAGCAGACGGGCGCGGCTGATCGCGGGGTTGAGCACGGTGGCCTCGTAGCGGGCGCGGTTTGCGTGGAAACGCGCGTCGTTTTCGACGGCCAGTTCGTAGAGTGCGGCAATGTCGGCGGCGAACGCCGGCGCGGACGCCGCGGCGAACGCCGCAATCAACGGCGCGTACATCACAATCGAACGTCGCCGGTTCATCTCAGGTATAGACGGCCATGCCGGGATTGATTTCGCGCGCCCATGCGTCAATGCCGCCTTTCAGGTTGATGACGTTGCCGAAGCCGCCTTGTTCAAGCAGTTGCGCCGCCGCGCGGCTGCGCACGCCATGGTGGCAGATGACGACGACGGGGTTGCCGGCGTCGAGTTCATCCAGCCGCCGCGCCAGTTGCGACAGCGGAATCAACATGGAGCCGGGCAGGCGCACAATGTCGAATTCCCACGGCTCGCGGACATCGAGCAGGGTGTACGCGGCGGGCGTCCCTTCGGGGAGGCTTTCGAGAAATTTTTCAAGGTCGCGTGGCGACAGGTCCTGCATGGGCGATGATGATGACGGCACAATGGAAGTATGGCATTATACTTCTTTTGAAGCGTCGGTTATCGTGAGCGGGAAAGCAGCATTAATCATTATTTTCAATGAGGGCAAACATGCCGGAAATATTCCGGTTCTGGAGGAAATGTACGGGGGAAGGTTTTCTCATATTTATCATCTGGTGCCCGGTTTTGCATCATCGGTGCATGAGGCCGGCCCCAATGTCATTTCCGTTGATGGCGTCCATGGTTATTTTCAGGGATACATCGCGCAGGGTTTACGGCATTATTTCCGGGAGGAATACACGCATTATCTCTTTATTCAAGACGACCTGGTTCTGAATCCGGACATCAATGAAGACAATTTTCGGGACTACTTGAAGCTGGACCGGGAAGACGCCGCTTTTTTGTTGAACCTTCATTCGATGCACTGGCAGATGGATTGGCCTCATGCCCCGGGTGCTTATGCTTTCCCCGGAAGAGTCGAACCGCTTCCCGTTTATGAGGAGGCACTGGAAAAATTTTCCACGCATGGCCTCGACATCAAGCCGTTGTCGCTTTGGTTGCTGTTGTTCCACGGCCACCGTATTCGACCGGCAGATTCTTTCCTGAAGAAATTGGTTTCTCCGTTGCGCTGGTTGAACGTCGTGCGTCGGCGGTTGCAACGCTTTCCGGCATGGCCCGGGGACAAAAGAAAACTCGCTTACCCGCTGGTCAGCGGTTTCTCGGATATGGTGGCCGTTCCCGCGGCAAACATCGGCGAATTCTGTCGCTATTGCAAAGCATTCGCCGAGTCCGGTTTGTTCGTTGAAATCGGGCTGCCGACGGCATTGGCTTTGTCCTGCAAAAAAATCAAAGAGCAGAAAGATATTCCGATGCAGGGCAGACTCTTTTGGGATGAGGAAGACAAGCGCCGCCTGGGTCTGAAACATGGATGGAAGCTGGACAGCCTGTTTTCAGATCATTGGGACAACCGCCTCTTTATACATCCTGTTAAACTGTCGCAGTGGAATACGGATATTGGCAGCGTGGGATGAAATATTAAATGGCTACCGTAGCTGAAGAGATTCAGGGAATCGCGAAGGAGTTGCCGCCGCAACAAAACCTGCGCAAAGTGTATGTCGCCGGCTCGCGTCCCGATTTGCGCGTGGGCATGCGCGAGGTCGCGCAAAGCGACACGCCGACGAGTTTCGGCCACGAGCACAACCCGCCGATTCCGGTGTACGACACCGCCGGGCCTTATTCCGACGCCGCTCCCGAAACCGACCTGCTGAAGGGGTTGGCGCCGGTGCGCGATGGATGGATTGCCGAGCGCGGCGACAGCGAGACGCTGGAGCGTTCCGGTTCCGGCTTTACCCGCGACCGCGCCGGCGACCGCCGCGCGGATGCCGTTCGCTTTCACGCGCAACGCCGTCCGCGGCGCGCCCGCGCCGGCTGCAACGTGACGCAGATGCACTACGCCCGGCGCGGCATCGTCACGCCGGAGATGGAATACGTCGCAATCCGCGAAGACCTGCGCCTGCGCGAATTGCGCGACAACCCGGCCTACGCGAAACTGTTGCGCCAGCACGCCGGACGCAATTTCAACGCCGCCATACCGGAGCGGGTTACGCCGGAATTTGTCCGCGACGAGGTTGCGCGCGGGCGCGCGATCATCCCGGCGAACATCAACCATCCGGAATCCGAGCCGATGGCGATCGGGCGCAATTTTCTCGTCAAGGTCAACGCCAACATCGGCAATTCGGCGGTGACGTCCTCGGTCGCGGAGGAAGTCGAGAAGATGGTGTGGGCGACGCGCTGGGGGGCGGACACGGTGATGGATCTTTCGACCGGCAAGAACATCCACGAGACGCGCGAGTGGATACTCCGCAACTCGCCGGTGCCGATTGGCACGGTGCCGATTTACCAGGCGCTCGAAAAGGTCGGCGGCAAGGCTGAAGAACTGGGCTGGGAGGTTTTCCGCGACACGCTGATCGAGCAGGCTGAGCAGGGTGTGGATTATTTCACGATACACGCCGGCGTGCTGCTGCGCCATGTGCCGCTGACGGCCGAGCGCGTGACCGGCATCGTCTCGCGCGGCGGTTCGATTCTGGCGAAGTGGTGTCTGGCGCACCACCGTGAAAACTTTCTCTATACGCATTTCGACGAGATGTGCGAGATTATGAAGCAGTACGATGTCGCCTTTTCGCTGGGTGACGGCCTGCGCCCGGGTTGCATCGCCGACGCCAACGACGAGGCGCAGTTTGCCGAACTCAAGACCCTCGGCGAGCTGACGGGCCTCGCCTGGAAACACGATGTGCAGGTGATGATCGAGGGGCCGGGGCATATCCCGATGCAACTCATCCGGGAGAACGTTGAGCGGGAATTGAGCGAGTGCGACGAGGCGCCTTTTTACACGCTGGGGCCGCTGGTGACCGACATCGCGCCGGCGTACGATCACATCACGTCGGCCATCGGCGCCGCGATGATCGGCTGGTTCGGCACCGCGATGCTGTGCTATGTGACGCCGAAGGAGCACCTCGGCCTGCCCGATCGCGACGACGTGCGCGACGGCCTCATCGCCTACAAGATCGCGGCCCACGCCGCCGACCTTGCCAAGGGCCACCCGGGCGCGCAGCTGCGCGACAACGCGCTGTCGAAGGCGCGCTTTGAATTCCGCTGGCAGGACCAGTTCAATCTGGGGCTGGATCCCGAACGCGCGCGTGAATTCCATGACCAGACGCTGCCGCAGGAGACGGCCAAGGTCGCGCACTTCTGCTCGATGTGCGGCCCGCATTTCTGCTCGATGAAGATTACGCAGGATGTTCGTGCCTACGCCAAAAGCAGGGGGCTGCTTGATGTGCGGATTGCCGTTGAATCCGGCCTCGATGAAAAGGCCAGGGAATTCCGTGAGTCGGGCGCCGAGATTTACCGCAAAATTTAGTCCGCCGCTTCGTTTTTTCTCCCTGTTCGCTCTGCTTGCCGCGGCGCCGGCGCACCCGGCCGGGGACGAGGCCGAGCGGCTCGTCATCACCGCGACGCGGATGCCGACGCCGCTGCACCGCGTCGTCGGCGGCGTGACCGTGAT
The DNA here is from genome assembly GCA_963693105.1 of uncultured candidatus Poriferisulfidus sp. Lineage (GTDB taxonomy): Bacteria > Pseudomonadota > Gammaproteobacteria > Poriferisulfidales > Oxydemutatoraceae > Oxydemutator. The sequence goes on from OY843752.1 coordinate 778,034, forward strand.
AACCGCCGATGACATCGCCCGCCACCAGTACCGCGATTTGTCCGCCGCGCTGAAGAGCGTGCCCGGCCTGCATGTCTCGTCGGCGGGCGGCAACGGCGCGCAGACCTCGGTGTTCGTGCGCGGCGCCGAATCCGACCATCTGCTGGTGCTGGTGGACGGCATCGAGATGACCGACCCGTCCAGCGGCCTTTTTGCTTTCGCCGATTTCCGTCTGGAGCGCGTCGAGCGCATCGAGATCGTGCGCGGCGCGCACAGCGCACAGTATGGTTCCGAGGCGCTCGGCGGTGTGATTCACGTCATCACGAAACGCGGCACAGGCGAGCCGTCGCTGCACGCGCGCGTCGAGGCCGGCTCGTTCAACACCCGCGACATCGCGCTGGAGGCGTCGGCGGCGGCGGGCGCTTTCGATTGGTCGGCAAACGTTTCGTATTTCGCGACCGACGGCGAGAGTCACACGCCGCGCCGTCTGCGCGGCGCCGGCGGCGGTGAGCGGGACGACTACGAGCGCTCTTCCGCCGGGTTGAAGGCGGGATGGCAATTCGCGGACGCGACGCGGTTGTCGCTTGTCGGCGCCTATTCCGACTTTGCCGGCGAATACGACGCCGGCGCCGGCGAACACCCGGGTTTGATGCGCGGCGGCCACGAGAGCGCCGCGACGCTGCTTCTCGACGGAGATTATTTCGGGGGCTTGTGGCGGCCGCAATGGTCGGCGGCGTATTTTTCGAGGCAACAGACCGACCGCAACTACGCCGCGCGCGCCGGCGAATCGGACGGACGACGTTTCCAGGCCGGCTGGCGCAATCTTTTTGTTTTCAGCCCGCGCTTCAGGTTGCTGGCCGGTTTCGAGACCGAGTTGGAAAAAGTGCGCGCCGGCGGCGACTTCAGCGAGAGCGCGCGCAGCCGCGCGGTTCACGCCCAGTTGGAGTGGGCGCCGGCGGCCGGCGTGTTTCTCGGCGCGGGCTGGCGCAACGAGGACCCGGATGATTTCGGCAGTGAAAGAAGCTACAACCTGTCCGCCGCCTTCACGCCGCGCGCCGGCATCCGCCTTCATGCCGCTTATGGCACCGGTTTCAAGGCGCCTTCGCTGAGCGAACGGTTCCGGGATTTTCCGGCTTTTTCCTTCTTCGCCAATCCCGACCTCAAGCCGGAGACCAGCCGCAACTGGGAGGCGGGGCTGGACTGGGAGGCGGGCGGCTGGGGGCTTGGCGCGGCGTATTTCAACAACCGGATTTTTGATTTGATTGACACCGCGCCTTCCGGACGAACGCTGCTGAATCTCAAGCGGGCCTCGATAGAGGGTCTGGAAAGTTATATCCGCTGGCAGCCGATGACCACCTTCGGCCTGCGTCTCGATTACACGCTGATCTCGGCCAAAGACCGGAGCCATCAACGCCTGCTGCGCCGTCCGCTCAGGAAGGCGGGGCTTGATTTGTCGTGGCGGCCGTGGCTTGACGCATCGCTGAACCTGCAATGGAATTACACGGGGCCAAGGGTTGATGGCGACCGCGTCACTTTCGCAAGGGTGCGCGAAGGCGGTTACTCGACGCTGGACCTGGCGGCGCGCCACCGGCTGCGCGACGATCTGGATCTGCTGGTGCGCGCGGACAACCTGCTGGACAAACGCCACGAGCCGGTCAGCGGCTTCATGGGGGCGGGTGTACGCTGGTTCGTCGGGCTGTCGCTTGGGCTGTCGCGGGGTTAGGTTCTTGCGGCGGTTCTTTGTGGCACAATAGTCGCCGCCTGACGATGGCGGAAATGAACAGATGTTTGTGTCGCGCAAGTTGCTGGTGTGTTTTCCGGCGGTTTTGCTTTTCACCCCGGCGACGCCTGTCGCGGCGGCCGGCATTGAGGCCCAGCGCGTTCTGTTTGACCGGGCCGAAAGCGATCTCAAGCGCGGCCGGCGCCAGTCCTATCTGAGAGCCTCCGCGCCGCTGCGCGATTATCCGCTGTATCCCTATCTGGCCTACCGCGATATGGCGCGGCGGGTTGCGCGCGTTCCGGACGACAAGATCATCGCCTTTCTCAAACGCCATGCCGGCACACCGCCCGCCGACAAACTGCGCCACCAGTGGCTCAAACACCGCGCGCGGCGCGGGCGCTGGAAGTTGTTCGCGCAGTATTATGTGCCGGACCAATACATTACCGACAAAAAGATGCCGTGTTGGCACGCGAAGTCGCTGTTGCGGACGAAACGCTTCGACGAGGCCGCCGCCGCCGCGCGCGAACTGTGGCTGGTCGCTTTTTCGCAACCGTCCGAGTGCGACGATGTTTTCAGGTGGGCGCGGCGCGAAGGCGTGGTGGACGATGCGCTGGTGTGGCAGCGGATTCTGCTGGTGGTCCGCAAAAGGCGGGTGTCTTTGGCCGATCACCTTGCGCGCGGTCTCGGCTCCGATGCGCGCAACTGGTACCGCCGGCTGAAACAGGCACGGCGGAAGCCGCTGCGCGCGTTGCTGGAAGTCGGGCGCCAGCCGGTCGAGTCACCCTACATGCGCGACATTTTGTCGTACAGCCTGCACCGCGCACAGCGCACCGAGCTGTCGCGCATCGCCGCGTTGTGGCCGGAAATCAGGCGCCGTCTGGCCGATTACCCGGACTGGATTCACCGCGAGGAGCGCAGTTTCGGCCTCTATGCGGCGTGGCAGCTCGAGCCGGAAATCGCCTACGCGCACCTGTCGCGGCTGCCGCAGTCGTATCACACCGATGAATCGCGTTTCTGGATGATTCGATCGGCGCTGCGCATGGGAAACTGGCATTACGTGCTGCACGCGCTGGCGTTTTTGAACGGCGCGCAGAAGGAAGAGCCAAAGTGGCGTTACTGGAAAGCGCGCGCGCTTCACGGTCTCGGGCGGCGCCAGGAAGCCGCCGCGATCTGGCGCGCGTTGTCTCGTTTGCGAAATTACTACGGTTTTCTCGCCGCCGACCGGGTCGGCGCCGCGTACCGTTTCGACAGTCCGCCGCCGGCTTTCCCGGCGGGCGAACTGGCGGCGTTCGGACGCCTTCCGGCGGTGAGGAGGGCTTATGAATTTTTCATGTTGAAGCGGCCTTTCGACGCCCGCCGCGAGTTGAATTATCTGTTGGCCGGCCTCGACGCGCCGGCGCGCATGAAACTTGCGGTGTTGTGCCGCGACTGGGGCTGGGCCGCCGGCACTGTGCAGGCGCTTGCCCACGAGAATTTCACCGGCGAACTGATGCTTCGCTTTCCGATGCCGTGGCGCAAACTCGTGGCCGTTGAGGCGCGCCGCGCCGGCGTTCCCGAGCACTGGCTTTACGGCGTCATGCGTCGCGAAAGCGCTTTCCTGCCCCAGGTTAAATCACCGGCCGGCGCGCTGGGTCTGATGCAGCTGATGCCGGGAACCGCGAACATTGTTGCCCGCAAACTGCGCCTGCGCAAGCCGTCGCGGCGGCGGTTGCTCGACCCGGCCCTCAATATTCGCCTGGGCGCGGCCTACCTGAAACAACTGCACAAACGGACCGGTGGCCGCCTGGCGCCGGCGCTGGCTTCCTACAACGCCGGTTATAGCCGCGCCAGGAGATGGCTTGCGACCGCCCCCGTTCACGCGCCCGATATCTGGGTGGACACGATTCCGTTTGATGAGACCCGCCTCTACGTGCGCGCGGTGCTGTTCTACGCGGCGATTTACCAGCACAAGCTCGAGGGCCGGGTGACGCGGCTGGAATCGTTGATGCCGATTCGCTGACGCTGAGCCGCGCCGCCGCGGTTCAGGCTGCTTTTTCGAGGGCTTGCTTGATGTCGGCCATCAGGTCGTCCACGTGCTCGATGCCGATGGACAGACGCACCAGATCTTCGCTGACGCCGGCGGCCTTGAGCTCGTCCGCCCCGAGCTGGCGGTGGGTGGTGCTCGCCGGATGGCAGGCCAGCGAGCGCGCGTCGCCGATGTTGACCAGGCGCAGGATCAACTGCAACGCGTCAATGAAGCGTGTGCACGCCTCTTTTCCGCCCTCGATGCCGAAGCTGAGAATGCCGGAGGCCTTGCCGCCGAGATAGCGTTTGGTCAGCGCGTGGTCGGGATGGCTTTCCAGTCCGGCGTAGCGGACCCACGTTACTTGCGGGTGCGACTCCAGGTAGCGCGCGACCGCCAGCGCGTTGTCGGAATGGCGCTCGATGCGCAGCGGCAGGCTTTCGATGCCCTGCAAGATCAGGAAACTGTTGAATGGCGACAGCGCCGAACCCATGTTGCGCAGCGGCACGACGCGCGCGCGCCCGATGTAGGCCGCGGCGCCCAGTGCTTCGGTGTAAACGACGCCGTGGTAGGAAGCGTCGGGTTCGTTCATCATCGGGTAGCGGTCGGCGTGGTCGCTCCACGGGAAGCGGCCGGAGTCAACGATGATTCCGCCGATGCTGTTGCCGTGGCCGCCCATGTACTTGGTCAGCGAATGAACCACGATGTCCGCGCCGTGCTCGAACGGCCGGCACAGGCACGGTGTTGGCACGGTGTTGTCCACGATCAGCGGAACGCCGTGGTTGTGGCAGACTTCGGCCATCGCCGACAGGTCGGCGATGTCGCCCACCGGGTTGCCGAGCGATTCGCAGAACACGGCCTTGGTCCTGTCGTCCATCCGGCCCTCGATTTCATCGGCTTCCGCAAAGCGCACCTCGATGCCGAGGCGCGGGAAGGTATGGGCGAACAGGTTGTAGGTGCCGCCGTAGAGTTTGCTGGTCGAGATGATGTTGTCGCCGTTCTCGGCGATTGTGAACACCGCATAGGTGATGGCCGCCATGCCCGACGACAGCGCCAGTGCGCCGATGCCGCCCTCCATTTCCGCGACCCGCTTTTCCAGCACCGCGGTCGTCGGGTTCATGATGCGCGTGTAGATGTTGCCCTCGACCTTCAGGTCGAACAGGTCGGCGCCGTGCTGCGTGTCCTCAAAGGTGTAGGCGGTGGTCTGGTAAATGGGCGTGACCGCGGCGCGCGTGGTCGGTTCGGCCTGGTAGCCGCCGTGGACTGCTATGGTCTCAATCTTCATGCTTTTTCACCTTTTATGGGCGTTTTTGTGGATAAGATGCAGGCACTATAAAACTTCGCCGGGTGAAAGTCCACACAACGGCGGGTTGCAATACCGGGCTGCAATCGCCGAATGTTTTGTATAATGCACGGATTATCCGGAAAGAGTTCATGGAGCAGATATTCCACTATACGGCGCACGATGGCGGCAAGGAGCTGACCGGGGTGCTAGAAAAAGTATCCGGTTCTCTCCAGGACCGCAAGATTCCGCAGGGCGTGATCTCCAAACTGGAGATTGCGGTTGAGGAACTGGTGCTGAACACTTTTCAGCATGGCGGCGGAGACACCAAGGCCATCGAAGTGGCCATCGTGGGACAGTCCGACGAGGAATGGATTGACGTAATCATTCTCGACAACGGCAATTTGTTCAACCCGCTGGAGCGCGTGTCTCCGGATTCCGTCAACAAGGAACTGGAGGACCGTCCCATCGGCGGCCTCGGCATTCACCTGGTGCTGGAGTTGATGGACGAGGTCAGTTACCGGGAGGATGACGGCCGCAACTGCATTATTCTGCGCTGCAAGTTCAATTAGTCCGGCTGTGTCTGGCCGCCGGTGTATTGAATCGCAAGTTGGGTGATGTCGTCGTAGCGTTTTGTTTCGCCGCGAAATTCTTCGACGGAGTTCCAGACCAGGTCGATGACTTTAACGGGGTCGATGGAGGCGCCTTCCTGCTCCAGCAGTTTTTTCAGGCGGTTTTCTGAATACAACTCGCTGTCGGCGTTGTGCGCCTCGCTGACGCCGTCGGTGAACAGATACAGCGTTTCTCCGGGTTGCATCGTGTATTCCCCTTCCTCATACGCAAAACTGCCTTCCACTCCCAATGGGACACCGCGTGGGCAGGAGAGTTCCTTGATCGTGCCGTCGGGCGCGATGAGCAACGGCGGCAGGTGGCCGGCGTTGCAATAGCGCAACACGCCGCTTTGCAGGTTCAAGGTGGCGTAAAACGCGGTGGCGAAAAACATTTCCGGATTTTTTTCACTGAGCAGGGCGTTGGTTCTTTTGACGGTCACTGTCGGGTGGTGATCCTTGAGCGAGGCGGCGGACACGAAGAGGATGGTGCGGCAAACCGCCATGAAAATCGCCGCCGGCATTCCCTTGCCGGAGATGTCGGCGATTGCGAAGCCGACCAGGTCTTCGCCCAGCTTGAAGAAATCGTAGAAATCGCCGCCGACTTCCTGGGCCGCCAGCGTTTTGGCGAACAATTTGTATTTTTCGCTTTCGGGAAAATGGGTCGGCAGTATCCGGCGTTGCAGTTGGCCCGCATAGTCCATCTCGCTGCGCAGGTGAGTCAGTGTCGCCTTGGTCTGGCGCGCCTGCTCTTCTTTCTTGATTTCCTCGATGGCCTTGTCAAGGGTGGCCTCAAGATCACGGAAATCAATGGGCTTGACGATGAAATCGTAGGCGCCGGCGTTCATCGCGTGGCGCAGGTTTCCCATGTCGCTGTAGGCGGAGACAATGACGGTGCGGATGGGCAGGCCGAGTTCGAGGATTTCTTTGAGCAGCGTCAAGCCGTCCATTTCCGGCATGTTGATATCCGAGAACACGATGGTGATTTCAGGATGCGCGGTCAGGGTCTGGAGTGCTTCAACGCCGTTGCCGGCGAAATGGAAATTAATATCGCCTTTGCGAATGCGCCTGCCGAGGCGCTGCCTCACGATGTCCTCCAGGTCGCGCTCATCGTCCACATATAACATTGAGTAAGCCATTGATTATTCCTTTGATTATTCCTTTGCTGCGGCGAGTTGCTGTTCCCGTGCTTTTGCTTCCAGGTCGCCGGGGATAAAGACGCAAAACTCAGTGTATTCACCGGGGCTGGAGTCCACTGTTAATCGTCCATTGTGCATCTTGGTAACAATATCATAACTGATGGACAATCCAAGCCCGGTGCCGGAGCCTGTCGGCTTGGTGGTGAAAAAGGGGGTGAACAACTTGTCAATGTTTTCCTGTGGTATGCCGGGGCCGTTGTCGCGCACCCGGATTTCGATTCCTCCGTCCGTCGCTTTTGTGCTGACCCGCACTTCGGGAGAATAGTCGGGTTCCGTCTGCTTGAATTCATGGGTCGCCTGGAAGGCGTTGTTGACCAGGTTGAGGACGACGCGTTGCAGGTCCTGCGGCACGATGTACATCGAGGTGATGCTCCCGTCCAAATCGGTCTCCGTTTTTGCGTTGAATTCGATATCCACGGAACGCATGCTGTGGTAGGACAGATTCATCGCCTCCTCGACGAGTTTGTTGACTTCACTGTTCTCGAAGTCGTGCGAGCCTCCTCTGGAGTGTGCCAGCATGTTGTGCACGATGTTGTCCGCCCGCCGGCTGTGGTGGCAGATTTTTTCGTTGTTGCCGCTCATGTCGGTGAGAATGTCCTCGACGTTCTCACGAATTTTCTCGTCCATTGATTCCTTGATTGGGGTCATGGTTTCGATCAGTTCAGAGCACAATTCGTTGGTCAGTTCGGCGAAGTTTTTGATCAGGTTGAGCGGATTCTTGATTTCATGGGCAATGCCGGCGGCGACGGTTCCCAGCGAGGCGAGTTTTTCACTGGCGACAATCTGGTCCTGCGCGATCTTCAAATCCTCCAGCGTCTTTTCCAGTTCCGTGTTGCGCAGGCGCACTTCCTGCGAAGCCGTCTCAAGGCTGGCCTGAGTGTCCAGCAACCTGCGGTTCAGGCGTTGGAAGTGGAACGCCGCGAAGGAAAGCAATATGATGAAAAACACAATCAGCAGGAGTTCTTTCCAGTACTTGGCGGCGACGTCCTTCAGGTGGATTTCGCCGAAGCCCGTATAGGGCGGGACCCGCAACCGCTGCAGCACGTTGTGCACGGGCTGGTAATTTCCGGGGACGGTCCAGCCGTAATACCTGCCGGTTCTGGCCGCCTTGCTGTCGGCCGGAATCTGCAGCAGCACTTCCAGCACCTCGCGCTTGAGCGCTTCCGGCACGTGCGTCAGCGAGGCGAAAGGCCAGTCGGGGTAGAGCTCGGTGCTGACCAGGTAGGGGAAATCCTGGTGCTGCGCGGGGGACAACAAAGTGAAGTCCTCCAGGTTGATTTTCTTTTCGTTGTGCATTCGTTCCAGAATGCCGGTGCGCACCGTGCCGGCGTCCACTGTTCCGTCCCTGACGCTGAACACCACCTTGTCGTGCGACTGCACGAAGGTCAGTTCTTCCAGATCTTCGTCGGGTACGATGCCGCTTTCAAGCAGTCGGTTGAAAGCGAGGTACCATCCGCCCCACGCCAACTGGTTGACGGCGGCGAAACGTTTGCCCTCCAGATCCCGCAGCGCCCGGAGGTCGTCGCGGTCCGAGCGGCGGAGTATGACGGCGCCGAAGTATTTCAGGTAGTTTCCGGCCTTGGCGTCCATCAGGGTTGCGAGCGGTTGCCCGCCATGGTTGACTTCCAGCACGACGTATCCTGCCGGATTGGTCAGGATGAATTCAACGTGCTTGTGCTGGATGTGCCGGTCCATCTCTTCCCAAGTCGAGGGCACGATTCGAAATTCGCGGCCCGGGATGTTGTCGCTCAGAAACTTCGCGGTCTCGCGCCACCGGTCCATGGCGTTTTTCTTGTTGCGGATTGCGATGACGCCGATGTTGACGATGCCTTCGCTGCGTTCGTGGAGACTCGTCTCCGAGGATTGCGCCAGTGCCGATTGTGGCGCAATCAGCGCGGCAGACAGCATCAGGACCGGCAGGGCGCCAGCCTCTGAAAGTCGGGTTTTTTTGCATCGGAACATTATGTTTTCGGGGCGCGGATATTGCAAAGTAGGGCATTTTACCAGTTTTTTCGGCGTGTATTGTTTTTTCATGTTCCTGTGGCACAATACGGATGCTTGTCCTCGGAATACTTAACTATATGCCGAATCTTAATCTTCGCTCGCCGATTCCAATGTGGTGCATTGGTTGGGTCTTGCTGCTGTTGGGCGCGGCGACTTCAGTCCGCGCGGCGGAATCCCTGATGGCGGTGCTGGAACATGTCCACCAGAACCATCCGCGCCTGCAGGCTTCAAGAAACAATCTGCTGGCCGTGCATGAACAGGTGCCGTCGGCGCTGGCGGCTTTTCTGCCGAGGGTTTCTTTTTCGGCGGAGCTGGGGCGGACCAGCTACGAGCGAGAGTATTTTTCGGATGTTAGTCTCTGTCGCAATATTGGCACCAACCAGATTTTTAATCTGGGCACGTCAGTATCAGATGATGAGAGGGCGGCTTGTCTAACGAGTAACGGAACAGTCGAGGAGGTCGGAGATAGCAAGATTGAGACCTTCTATGGAGAGAATGCCAAAACCAACCCGTCCTATATCAGAAGATCCGCAACCGGCAGGTTGAATTTGTTCCGGTCGGGCGCCGACCTCGCGCAATACCGCGGCGCCCATCATCTGGTGGACCGCCAGGAGGCGCTCTACCGCAATGTCGAGCAGGAAATCCTGTTGCAGGGAATCCAGGCCTATCTGCAAGTGCACCTTGCGCGCCGCACCATCGGCTACCGCGAGAGCAATCTGGAGGCGTTGCGCGAGCGCGCGCGCGTGACCCGGAATCAGTTCGAAATTCAGGACAAGACGCTGGCCGATTTGGAGCAGGTCAGGGCGCGCGTCGCCGTGGCGCTTGCCGATCTGGCTCTGGCGAAGGCGTCGGCGGCGCAGGCCGAGGCGACTTTCCTGCGCGTGGTCGGGCGCATGCCGAGCGAGACGTTGGCGGAGGTGGAGTCCGCCCCCGATATTCCGCCGAGCCTGGAGCAGGCTGTCGGCGCCGCACAAACGGCCAACCCGCGCGTACGTACTGCCCGTGCCGCGTGGATGTCGGCCAACGCGCAGGCGCGGCGCACGCTGGCGGCGAATGGGGGGCCGAGCGTTGATTTTGTGAGCCAGATTAGCGAGAACCACAGCCGCGAGAAATTGGTGGGTGACACCACGCAATGGAGCATGGCCTTTCAACTGAACGTACCGATTTATCAGGGCGGTGCGGTTGGTTCGGCGGTGCGCCAGGCGCGGCACTCGGCGGAGCAGAGCCGCAGTGAATATCTGGACGAGGTTCGCGCCACGCGCGAGTCGGTGACGCGCGCCTGGGAGGATTATCTGGCGTCAAAGGCGCGCAGGGATGCGCTCGAAGAAGCGGCGCGGGCCGCGCAAGTCGCGCTGGCGACAGTGCGTCTTGAGGTCGAGGTCGGTCAGCGTCTGGTCGTGGACGAACTGGATGCGGCGAGGGATCTGGTCAACAACCAGGTGACGCTGGAACAGGCGTCGCGGGACTGGCTGCTGGCCGGTTACCAGTTGCGCCGCCATACCGGCGCCTTGACGGCGTCGTCGCTGGGGCTGGCCGACCACATGCCGCAGCGCAAGGGTTTTACAGCCGAGATGCTGGCGCCGACCCCGTATCAATTGTGGCGGCATCGAGGCGTTTATCGGGAGGCAGAATAATGGCTGGAATTTCTTTTAGAAAAGAGGCACTGGATCATCTTACATCGCCGGAGCAGCTGGACCGTACGGTGCCTATCCTGCGGCCGCTGGACTGGTTGATTGGCGTCGCCTTTCTGGTCATGTTCTCGGCGCTCGGCGTGTGGAGCGTGGTCGGTGAACTGACCAAACGTGTGCCTGCGACGGGCTTGCTGATTAACAGCGAAGGCAGAATCTTCGACGCGATGGCGGTCAGCGGCGGTGTTCTCGGGGACATCAAGATTGGAATCGGCGATGTCGTTGAGAAGGGGCAGATCATCGGCGATATCCTGCAAAGCGAGGTGCAGCAGCAATTCAATATTGCCGAAGAGGCATTGCAGCGGCGCCGCGCCGAATTTGGCGAAGTCGAGGAGCAACTGCTGACCGAGGATGAGATCAGCAAGGATTTCTACGACAAGCAGGCGAAGCGGTTGCGGGAGCAGGTCAGCCTGGCGCAGAAAGTGGTCTCGACTGCGCGCAAGCAACTCGAGGATTACCGCACACTGCTCGAAAGCCAGTCGGGAACGCGCGCCGGATTGCGCGCCCAGCAGCAGGGTTATGACCAGGCGGTGGCGAATCTTTCGCGTCTCAACGACCAGTTGGAGCAACGCGAAAAGCAGGAACTGGACCGCCAGCATAACGCCAGAACGCGGATGACGAGGGCCAAGGAGGCCGTCATCGCGGCGGAAGACCGCATTGCTGAATTGGAAGTGCGTCTGTCGGATTCCACCGCCGTGAAGTCGCCGGTCAGGGGGCGCATCATTGAACTCAAGGCCAATCCGGGGTCGTCATTGCGCCCGGGCTTGTCGGTGGCAAGCATCGAAACCCTGGGCGAAACGCTTGAGATGATCGGCTACGTTCCGCCGCAGCACAGCGGCAAGGTGAAGGTCGGCCAGGAGGTGCTCGTTGGTGTTGGCACCGGCGATGACGCATCGGGCAGCCGCATGATCGGTAAAGTACGCCATGTCTCGGAGTTTCCGGTGAGCGAACAGGGAATTATGGTGCAACTGCAAAATGCCGCTCTGGCGAGGACCTTGATTCAGGCCGGCGCACCTTACGAGGTTCGTATTTCCCTGGATCGGGACGAGAGAAGCGCCAACGGTTACGCGTGGACTTCCAAAAAAGGCCGCCAGAAGGAAAAAATAGCCAGCGGCATTTTTTGCAATGCAAAAATTGTGCACGATAAAGTCAAGCCGATTTCGATGGTGGTGCCGTTGACGAAAGAATTCTTCGGGATTGAAAGTTAAAAGACTGTAACCCGGGGGAAGGCGGCAAGATGGAGAATCAGGAATCTGAAAAAAAGCAGGATATCCCGCAAAAGAGCGTGAAGGAGAAAAGGGAGGACAGCGGCGCTGATCTGACTCCCAACCTGGAGGCCGAAGGCGGCCTCAAAAAAGTTCCGACCATTCTCCAGATGGAAGCCACCGAATGTGGCGCGGCGGCGCTGGCGATGGTGCTGGCGCATTACGGATGCTGGGTGCCGCTGGAGAAAATGCGGTCCGACTGCGGCGTTTCCCGCGACGGCTCCAAGGCGCTCAACATCATTCGCGCGGCGCGCGAATACGGCATGATTGGACGCGGCTACCGGTGCCAGGTGGACAAGCTGCTTGAACTGCCCTTCCCGATGATCCTGTTCTGGGAATTCAACCACTTTGTTGTTCTGAGGGGGATTAAAAAAAACAAGTACTACCTGAGCGATCCCGCCAGCGGGCCACGTACCGTAAGCGCCGAGGAATTCAACAAGTCTTTCACCGGCGTCGCCCTGGCGATGTCGCCCGGGCCGGACTTCCAGCGGCAGAAGTCGGAACGCCCCAGCCTGCTCAAGGAGCTGCTGGCCTACATGAAGGGCAACATCAAGTCCATCGTGTTTGTTTTTCTGATTTCCCTGCTGCTGGTGGTGCCCGGCATCATCGGCCCCGTTTACAGCAAGGTTTTTATTGACGATGTGCTGCTGGCGCAGAACAGAAGCTGGATGCGCCTGCTGATTATAGGGATGTTGGTGACTTCTGTTTTCACCGCGATTCTGACCTGGATGCAGCAGAAAACCCTGAACCGTTTTCAGCAGAAGCTTTCGATTACTCTTTCGTCGCGCTTTTTCTGGCACCTGCTCCGACTGCCGACGGATTTCTACGCACAGCGCTATATCGGCGACATCAACGCGCGCGTCGGGGCCTGTAACCAGATGGCGGGGCTGGTGAGCGGCCAGCTCGCCACCAACGCTGTGCAACTGGTGATGGTGTTCTTTTACGGCGCGGTGATGTTCTTTTACGACGTATGGATGACGGTGGCCGTCATCAGCATGAATATGCTTAATATGATCATGTTGAATGTGCTCACCAAGGTGCGTGACGACAGCCTGCAGCGAACGGAAAAGGAGGGCCGCAAACTGGCCGGCGTTTCCATCAGCGGAGTCAGTATCATCGAGACGCTCAAGTCCAACGGCCTGGAGGGGGAATTTTTCTCCAAGTGGGCGGGCTACCATGGCAACATGCTCGTGGCGCAGCAGCGTTTCAGTGTCTGGACCAGCGTCTTGAACATGTTTCCAACCCTGACCGGGGGGATGACCACCATCTTTATACTGGGGCTCGGCAGTTGGCGGATTACCGAGGGGGATCTGACCGTCGGCAGCGTCATCGCGTTCAACATGCTGGCCGGAGGTTTCAGCGGGCCTTTCAACGGGCTGCTTGCGGCGAGCCAGAGTTTGCAGGCGGCGAGAGTGGCGATTACGCAGATCAACGACGTCATGCGTTACGAAAGGGACAAGCGGTATGATCGCGAAAGCTGGGGCGACCTGGATTACACGAAACAGTTTAAAAAAGCGGGGCAGTTGTCGGGGCAATTGTCGGGCCATATTGAAGTCCGCAACCTGACTTTCGGCTACAGCAAAAAAGAGGATCCCCTGATTGAAAATCTGAACCTGACCATTCGCCCGGGGAACCGGGTCGCCCTGGTCGGGGGGTCAGGCAGCGGCAAGTCCACCCTGGCGAAATTGATTATCAGCCTGTTGAAACCGTGGTCGGGGGACGTTCTGTATGACGGCACTCCGGTGGATTCCTTTGATCCGGCGATTCTGTCAAACTCTATCGCTTTCGTGGACCAGGAAATCGTGCTGTTTCAGGGCAGTCTGCGAGACAATCTGGCGCTGTGGGACTTTTCAATGAAGGAGTACGACATCACCGAGGCATTACGCGACGCCGAGATTTTCGATGAGGTGGCCAAGCGTTCAAGCCATTACGACATGCCGGTGGACGAGAATGGCAGGAATTTCAGCGGCGGTCAGCGGCAACGGCTGGAGATTGCCCGCGCGTTGGCCACCAATCCGTCCATCATCGTCTTCGACGAGGCGACGGCGGCCCTTGATCCGGTTACCGAGCAGCGCATTGACGAGCACATCCGGCGACGCGGTTGCACCTGTATTATTGTCGCGCACCGCCTGAGCACCGTGCGCGACGCCGACGAAATCATCGTCCTCGAAAAAGGATCCATTCTTGAGCGCGGCATCCATGACGACCTCATCACCGAAAAAGACAGCCGCTATCATCAACTGGTGAGTTCCATATGAGTGACCAGGACAACATTGTAGATCTGGACTTTATAAAACAACTCGGGGGCGAGCCCGTCATGGTGGGCGGCCACCACCCCATGTTGCTGACTGAGCCGGACGCTTTCTGGGTGATTGAAAACGGCCAGGTCGAATTGTTTGTCGTTGAACTTCTCAACAATGAACCGATCAGCCAGCGGCACCACATTGCAACCTTGTCCACCAACGACGTGATGTTCGGTTCGTTGCCGGTTGCGATTGACGGCGAGGGCGATCACAGCCTTGCGCTGTTCGCGGTGGCGACGATGGACACACACCTCTACAAGGGCTCGCTTGAAAAAATGAAGGAGCAGGATTTTGACCTGGCGATGGTGGTGTGGCTCGACGGCTGGGTGAACAATCTTGAACACGCCTGCGGCCGCGCGTTCAAGATCCGGTCCGACGCCAAACTGCTGGAGGCCGATCCGGGACAGAAATTTGACGCCGGCGACTGGATTGGGGTCCACCATCTGGATGTATTGTGGATGGAGATTGAAGAGGGCAAATTGCTCTATCAGGGCGAGGAATCCCTGGAGATTGACTCCGAGAGCGGTATTTTTCCGATTACCGAGTGGTCGTTCCTGGAGGCTGCCAAGGAGGGTTGCACTCTCAACGCACATCACACGCCGACGGCCCTGATACAAAATCGCCTGTGGGATCACCTGCTGGAATACAACCGCTATTTTCTGAAAGCCCAGGTGCTGCTTCTCAGCAGCCATGCGACGAATCTCGGCAAAAATTTCAGCGAATCCCGCAAAGGCAGCGAAGAATCGCTCGACCAGTCACTGAGGCGGCTGAGCAGCTTTTTCCAGCGCCGGTCGAGCGGCAGAATTGTGGTGAGATCCGGCACCGGTCCGCTCGCGAGCATCTGCGAGGCACTGGCATATCAGACCGGCCACGAAATTCCGGAAGACGCGTTGAAGGGCGGCATCAGCGATTTGTCCCTGGCGGATGTGTTGCGGCGCGCCGGCTTTCTCTACCGCAAGCTCAAACTGGCGGATTCCGGGTGGCACACGCGGGACTCCGGCGCCCTGGTTGCCGTGATGCGCGCGGACGACCGGGCGGTGGCGCTGTTGCCTCAGAGAGGCAAAGGCTACAAGGTGTACGACCCGACCATGAAGGACGATTACGAGTTCAAGCCCTCGATGTTTGCGGACATGTACCCGAGCGCCTATATGGTCTATTCTCCGATGACCGGAAAGATCAAGGGGCTGAAGGACATTTTCAGGTTCAGTCTGCGGCATGACTTGATCAGCGACATCGTAATCGTCGCCTCTCTTGCCATATTGGGCGGATTGCTCGGTATTCTGACGCCGATAGCAACCAGTTATATCCTGAGCGATTTCATTCCCAACAGGGACCATGTGATGATTTACAGCACCCTGGCGGCGTTGTTTGTGGCGATGATCGGCAGCCTGATTTTCGGGGCGGTCAACTTCGTCGCGATGACCCGCGTCACCTTGCGCATGTCGCTGTCCGTGCAATCGGGGATGTGGGGGCGTCTGATGCACTTGCCGGTGAACTTTTTCCGCCGGTTCACTGCCGGTGATCTCGCCAACCGCGCCCTTGGCGTTGACGGAATCCGCGGGGCCCTGACCAACACCGTGGTTTCGGCGTTCACCAGCGTCATCGGCGGTGTGCTGAATTTTGGCCTGATGGTCTATTACAGTTGGCGCCTGACCATAGTCGCCATTCTGGTCGTGGCCGTGATGGCGGCCCTGACGGCGTTCATGATACGGATGCAATTGCCGCACCAGCGCGAGATAATAAAGCAACAGGGGCTGATTGACGGACTGGTGTTCCAGTTGCTGAGCGGGCTTGCCAAGTTGCGGGTCGCGGGCAGGGAGAACTTCGGGTTCTCGCATTGGGGGAAGAGTTACGCCACGCAGAAAGCGTCCGAGTACAAGGCGTTGCAGTGGCGCGCCGCACAGGCCACGTTGAACAGCACTTTCGGCGTGTTTTCGACTGTGACGATGTTCTCGTTCATTGTTTATGTTTTGCTCGACGAGGGCGGCGGCTCCCAGCCCGATTTCAACTTGACAAGTTTTCTGGCGTTCAATGCCGCTTTCGGGCAGTTCACCGGGACGATGCTGGGGTTGACGTCAACGCTCGCGACCGTCATTGAGATTATTCCGCTGTATGAACGTATCCGACCCATCATGGAGGAGGAGCCGGAGGAAAGCGCCGGGCGGCTTCTGCTGGATCCGGTTCGCGGCAAAGTCGAGTATGCCCGGGTGACGTTCAGTTACAGCAAAGAGGTGGGGCAGGTTCTGCGCGATGTCAGTTTCAGTATTGATCGGGGCGAATACGTGGCTTTTGTCGGCGAGTCGGGGGCCGGCAAATCCACCGTAGGGCGCCTGTTGCTGGGTTTTGAAAAGCCCGATTCCGGATCCGTTTTTATTGACGGGCATGATCTGGCCGAACTCGACATCAGGGAATACAGACGGCAGATGGGCATTGTTTTGCAGGGCTCGCAATTGATGTCGGGTTCGATTCTTGAGAACATCCGCAGCGGTCTGACCGACCTCGGCCAGAAAGAGGCCGAGGAAGCGGCCGCGCAGGCGGGCTTGCTGGACGACATCCAGGCCATGCCGATGGGTATGTACACGGTGTTGCCGGAAGGGGGCGCCGGGCTTTCGGGAGGGCAGAAGCAACGCCTGATGATTGCGCGTGCGCTGGCGCGCAAGCCGCGCCTGTTGTTGTTCGATGAGGCGACCAGTTCACTGGACAACATCAGTCAGGATATTGTGAAGAAAAGCCTGAGCCAGATTAATATCACGCGGATTGTCATTGCCCACCGCCTGAGCACGATTGTTGATGTGGACAGAATTTACGTGATGCAGGACGGAAGCATCGTTGAGTACGGCACCTACAACGAGTTGCTTCAAAAGGACGGTTACTTTGCGCGTCTGGCGAAACGCCAGATTTTATAGCCCGCCGCCCACTGCCACCGAGTCGCAGGCCGTAACAGCCGTGAGGGCTTTGTCCGGGGCGCCATGAGCATACTTCGTTTCTCCGGCAAACCTCACTTCCGGCTGTGTTTCCATCCCGACCAGACCGTGGTCGAAAGGAGCGACGGCCGGTTTGTTCTGCGCAACAAGGCCGGCGACTGGAAGTCCATTTACCGCACCGATGTTGAGTGGCATCGCCTCCTGATTGAGACCATCCGGCAGGGCGCGTCGTTCGAGGACATCCGCGATGCGATTCGTCCGTTGCTTGACGAGGAGCAGACGGCCGAAGCGCTGGCGCAGGTGAACGATCTTTTCCTCGGCGAGATGTTGGTGGTAAAACTCGTCCCGGGTGACGGCATGGACAGCGCGCTGATATCCCTTGTCCCGCACGGCGTTGAATACACGCCGGAATTCGCGGAAATTGCCGATGACGAAAGACTGACGCTGTCGCGTTTCGTGATGATGCGGCGCGAGGAGGGGCGGGTCATGCTGGAAACGTCCCTGAAGCCCTACCATCTGGTGCCGGAAACGCCTGAAGCGGATGCCTTTTTGACCCGTTTTCTGCGTACTGCCGCAGTATCGGATGTTTTGTCGGAATGGCCCGGGTCTTCGCGCGCGCCGCTCCGGGACATGCTGGCGTTGCTGAGAAACGACGGCATTTTATTGTCCGTGCCCGGCGACAGGAGCGGTCTGACCCGTTACGACGAGGGAGAGATTGCGGCGCAATGGGATGTCCACGATTTGTACATGCACAGCACCAGCCGCCTCGGATATACGCAGATGGGCTATGGTGAGATTGGCGGCACATTTCCGAACATCGGACACAGCGACCCGCAGCCGGCGGTGCGCCCGTCGTGGGACGGCGAGGTGACTGAACTGGCCAGGCCCGATATGGAAAAACTGTACAGGGAGGACCGCCCGTTTGCGGCGGTGCAGGATGGCCGCCGCACGGTGCGCGCTTACAACGAGCAGCAGCCGATTTCCGTCGAACAACTCGGCCATCTCCTGTACCGCGGTTGCCGCATCCTGTTCCGCAAAGAGGTGCCCATCTCAAGCCCGCAGGCGGACGCCGCGGGATTGACTTCGCTGGATTTTGCGTGGCGCCCCTACCCGACCGGCGGCGCCAGTTACGAACTGGAAGTGTATCTGTCGGTGGATCGCTGCAGCGGTCTTGGCAGCGGTTTCTATCATTATGACGCCGCCCGCCATTGTCTCGTCAAACTCCGGGACCGCACCAGGGAAATGGACAAAATACTGCGTCTCGCCTTTCTTGCGACGGGTCTCCAGGCCAGGCCGCAGGTCGTGCTTCACATGGCCGCCCGCTTCCAGCGGGTGACATGGAAATACCGCGCCATCGCTTATTCCGGGATTCTGAGGAACGCCGGGGTGCTCTACCAGACCCTGTACCTGGTGGCGACGGCGATGGGAATTGCGCCGTGCGGCCTCGGTTCGGGCAACATCGAGCTTTTCCAGAGGGTGACGGGGCTGGATCCGATGGTCGAGGGCAGCGTCGGCGATTTCGGTCTCGGCAATTTGCCCGCTGGTTACCGCGAGGAGAACAGGGGAACGTGGCACACCTGAATCATTCGCCATGAGCATTCTCAGCCTTTCCAGAAAGCCCTGCTTCCGGTTCCGTCTCCACCCCGGCCAGACGGTTGTGGAAAATGACAACCGCAAATTCGTTTTTCGCAGTGTGGCCGGCGAGTGGGAGTCCTTCTATCAAACCGATGTCGAGTGGCAGCGGCTCCTCGTCAAGCTACTGCAACGCGGCGCCTCGCTTGCGGCCGTCCGGAGCGCGGTTTTCCCCCTGCTCGGCGTCGGCAAAACGGCCGCTGTCCTGGGACAGGTGGATTATCTCTTTCAGGCCGGAATGCTGGTGATGCAGCTGGCCGCGGATGAAAACACCGACGATGCATGGATGACTTTTGTACCGCACAGCGTTCCATACACGCCGAAATTTCCGGAGGTCGGGGATGAGGAAAGGCTCATGTTCTCGCGTTTTACGATGCTGCGCCGCGAGGACGACCGCATCGTCGTGGACACGCCCTTGAAGCCGTACCACCTGGTGTCGGAGACACCGTTCACGGATGCGCTCTTGATGCAGTTGATGCGCGGTGCTTCCGTGTCGCACGTCCTGGCGGCGTGTCCCGGGCCCTCGCGCGCCGCGTTGCGGGACGCGCTGGCTTTGCTGAAGCAGGACGGCATTTTGCTGTCGCTACCCGCGGACCGGGCCTGCCTGACCCGTCATGATGAAGGCGAGGCGTCGGCACAGTGGGATTTCCACGATTTGCACATGCACAGCCACAGCCGTGTCGGATTCACGCAGGTCGGCTACGGCGAGTTCGGCGGTGTTTTCCCGAATATCGGACGCTACGATCCGTTGCCCGCGGTGCGCCCGGCCTGGGACGGCCCCACCGTCGCGCTTGCAAAACCCGACATGGAGAAACTGCACAAACAGAATTTCCCGGCGTTTGCCGGGGTACAGGATTATCGCCGCTCGGTGCGCCAGTACAACGAGGAACAGCCGATCTCAATCGAACAACTGGGTCATTTTCTCTACCGCAGTTGCCGGATCATGTTCCGGCATGAGATGGAGATGGAAAGTCCGCTGTTGGACGTGGACGGCAAAGTGCCCATGCAGTTTGCGTGGCGGCCGTACCCGACCGGCGGCGCCAGTTATGAACTGGAGGTGTATTTGTCGGCGGATCGCTGCGCCGGTCTCGACAGCGGTTTTTATCATTACGACGCCGACCGTCACTGTCTCGTCAAGATACTGGAGCGCACCCCGGAAGTCGAGCAGATGCTGTTTGGTGCGTATGTTGCGACGGCTCACCAGGCGAAGCCGCAGGTTGTCCTGCACATTGCCGCGCGTTTTCAGCGCGTTGCCTGGAAATACCGCGCCATCGCCTATTCGGTTATCCTGAAGAACGCCGGGGTGCTTTACCAGACTTTGTACCTGGTGGCGACGGCGATGGGAATTGCGCCGTGCGGCCTCGGTTCGGGCAACATCGAGCTTTTCCAGAAGATGACGGGGCTGGATCCGATGGTCGAGGGCAACGTCGGTGATTTCGGTCTCGGCAGCTTGCCTGCCGATTACCACCGCCAACAAAAGCGGTAATCTCCCGCAGCCGTTTTATAATAGAGGAAGAAAATGCCGATTTTTATGATAGGAACCCAGCGTTCCGGCTCCAATCTGCTGCGGCTTATGCTGCACCAGTCGCCGGATCTTGTCGCGCCGCATCCGCCGCATATTCTGCAGAAGATGAAGCCGCTGCTTCCGCTATACGGCGATCTGGCGGATACGGACCGTTTCAATCTGCTGGTGGACGATGTCTGCCGCCTGGTTGAGACCAATCCGGTTGCATGGCGCGAGGCGCCTTTTGACAGGCAGCATATCCTGAAGCGCTGCAAAGAACATTCGCTGCTCTCCGTCATGGCGGCGATTTATGATCAGCACATGTGCGATTCGGGCGCCCGCGACTGGGTGTGCAAGAGTCTTGCCAACGTCCGTTTTCTCGACGAAATCAAGGCGCATTTCAACGGCGCCGTGAAGTTCATCTATCTTTACCGTGACGGGCGCGACGTTGCGTTGTCTTTTCAAAAGGCCGTCGTCGGCGAGAAGCATGTGTATTCGATTGCGAAACAATGGCGTGACGATCAGGAGGCGGCGCTCACATTCTGCCGGCACAACGAAAAGGCCGCCTTTGGCCTGGGCTACGAGAAACTGACGACCGATCCGGAGCCCGTGCTTGAGCGGCTGTGCGATTTTCTCGAAATCGAATTCGTGCCGCGCATGCTCGCGCCGCACGCTTCGCAGGAGGCCACGGCGACCTCGCTCGCCGGAAATTTGTGGTCCAACGTAAGCCGCCCAATCTTGCAAAATTCACAGAAATTCCGTACCCAGATGCCGCCCGAATCGCTGCACATATTTGAGGCCGTGGCCGGCGACTCGCTTCGTGCCCTTGATTATGAGCTGGTTTCCGACCCGCCGGCCGACGGTGTTTCCTTTGGAGCCGATGAAATCGCGCGTTTCGAGGATGAAAACCGCAGTCTCAAAGCGCAATTCATGCGCCAACATGCCGATTCGGCGGATCTTAAAAACCGCGCACCCCAGGAAGACGTGGTGCAGAGTATCCGCAGGCGCGCCGGCTGATGGGCGAAGCGGTTGCCGGGCGGCAGGCTTTCTCCATCGGCCGGCTGTTCTGGTTTTTTCTGAGAATCGGTTGCACCGCCTTCGGCGGTTTTATGAGCCTGATCTCGATCATCCAGATCGAGTTGACCGAGAAGCGTCGCGCGATGGAGCAAAAGGACATGCTCAACGGCATCGCCCTGGCTTCGATTCTGCCGGGCCCAATCGCGGTCAACGTCACCGCGTACGCCGGATTCCGCCTCTACGGAGTGGCCGGCGCCGCCACCAGTATGCTGGCGGTGATTCTGCCTTCGTTCGTATTGATGATTGTGGCGGCCGAGATTTACCTGCGATGGGGGGAGCTTCCGGCGATTCGGGCCGTGTTCAACGGTATCATCCCCGCGATTGTCGCGGTCATTCTGCAGGCGGGATGGAACATCGGCCGCAAAACCGTGACCGGCGTCAAGCCGTTTGTATTGGCGGTGCTGGCGGCGCTGGCGATTGTTCTGGTCAAGGGCTTTTACGTGACGCTCGCGGTGATTTTTGTCGCCGGCGCGCTGGGACCGCTGCTGTTTCGCGGTAACGCCGCCACCGCGGTCGCCGATGAGAGCGCTTCCGCGGCGCCGGTTGTGTCATCCGCACTGCAATGGCTGTTCGCTTTTCTGCTGGCGGTGGTGCTTTTGCTTTTTCTTCTGCCGA
Organism: uncultured candidatus Poriferisulfidus sp.; assembly: GCA_963693105.1. Classification (GTDB taxonomy): domain Bacteria; phylum Pseudomonadota; class Gammaproteobacteria; order Poriferisulfidales; family Oxydemutatoraceae; genus Oxydemutator. Next base: position 799,836 of record OY843752.1, read on the forward strand.
CGCCCGATTGGATTCGCTCTGTTCCCGTCGCGCATCTGTTCACGACTTTCTCCGGCATGAGCTTGACGCTGTTCGGGGGCGGCTATGTTTTCATCCCGATGATTCAGAAGATCGTGGTCGAAGGCTATCACTGGATTACCGCGGAGCAGTTCAACGCCGCGATTGCACTGGGTCAGATTACGCCGGGCCCGATTCTGATCAGCGCCACTTTTATCGGCTACAAGGTGGCTGGCATCGGCGGCGCGGTCATTGCAACCGCCGGAATTTTCCTGCCACCGGCAATGCTCATGGTGCTCGCCGCCCACTGGCTCGGCCACCTGCAGAAATCCGCTTTGCTTCAGCGCGTGCTGCACGGCATACGCATCGCTGTTTGCGGCATGATTTTCGCCGCCGCCGTTCTGATTGCAGGAACCGCGAGCAGGGAGTGGGGTGTGCTCGCAATTTTTGTGCTGGCACTGGCGGCGCTCCTGTATTACAGGATTACACCGGTGCTGGTGATTCCGGTGGCCGGCGTGCTGGGTTTGTCGCTGTACGCGGCAGGAATGTAGGATCGGTCAGCTGTTCAGAAAATCGGCTTCATCCCGTGAAGGATAAACCTTGATAATCTGGTTGAAACCGGAGACTTCGAAAATCTCCTCGACCAGTTGATTCATTTTGCACAGGCCGAATGCGCGCTGATCTTTCTGCAGAGTCTTGGCTATAATCAGGAACACGCGCAAACCGGCGCTGCTGATGAATTCAATGTCCGAGAGATCAATCAGTATGCTACTATCTTTCTCTTGCTCGATGATCTCGGTGACCAGGCGCTGAAAGACAGGCGCATTTTCATGTTCTATCTTTCCTTGCGGGGAAAGAACCCATGCGTTTTTTACTTTTTCTTTCTCTATTTCCATCATTGAGAGTTTGGTTGAGCCCGGAATCGGGAAAACTTCAGATACAAGATTATACCACTGGCCGCCGTTTGTCACACTGCGAGGGGCATTTATCCATCCTGTAGACAGGCCAGTTCACAGCCCATTTTCACCCTTGTTTCAGAGGGATAGAGAGGATTCCATGTCCAATCGCGGTTTTCGGTCAGCACGATGACCGATGAACCCAGGTGGAAGCAGCCCATTTCATCGCCGCGCGCAAGGACGGTTTCTTCTCCCGGCCTTTCGTATTGAAAGAAGGTCGCGGCCCGCGACCGCGGCGTAACCAGTCCGTGCCAACTCGTCTCAATGGCCGCGACGTTGACGGCGCCAACCATGACAACCGCGATTTTCCCGAGCTCGGTGTTAAAGATGCAGACGACGCGTTCGTTTCTGGCGTACAACCGCGGCACGGTTCTGGCCGCGTACGGCGCCACGCTGAACAGGCGTCCCGGAATATGAATCATCGTCTCGAGTGTTCCGGTGAGCGGCATGTGCACGCGGTGGTAGTCCGAGGGAGACAGGTAGATGGTGCAGAATTTGCCGCTGTCGAAGTCCGCCGCGGCGCGGTCGCCGAGCAGTTCCGCCGTGCTGTAAACGCGCCCCTTGGCCTGCACCAGTTGTCCCGCCTCGAAATCGCCGGCCTGCAGCAGGGTGCCGTCGCAAGGGGAGGCAAGCGTGCGCGGGTCGCTGCAAAACTCGCGCGCCTGCGGCGTCAGACGGCGCGTGAAGAACGCGTCGAAACTGGCGTAGGCCTCCGGATCCGGCTGCGCGGCTTCGCTCATGTCCACGTCAAAGCGGCGGATGAAGAGACGAACCAGCGGATCTTTCAAGCGGGTTTCGATTCGTGCCAGAAAGAAAACAAGTCTTGACACCCAGTGGTGGGGGAAGCCATGGAATAGCCATGCCTTGTATTGTTCCCAACGGGTTGCTTCGTCCATTTGGCCGGTTTTGATTGTTTTTGCGGCGTGACCGCGAGATGCTACTTTACCCTGTGTTGTTCCTTGATACAATCGCATCATGTCCGGCAATACGACAGGCAGATTGTTCAGCGTCACCAGTTTCGGGGAAAGCCACGGCCCGGCAATCGGCTGCATCGTCGATGGCTGCCCGCCGGGGCTGGCACTCGGCGAGGACAACCTGCAGATTGAACTCGAACGCAGGCGCCCGGGGCGCAGCCGCCACACCACCCAGCGGCGCGAGCCGGATCGCGTCAGCATCCTGTCCGGCGTTTTCGAAGGCGTGACGACGGGCGCGCCGATTGGCCTTTTGATCGAGAACGTGGACCACAGGCCGAAAGATTACTCGGAGATCAAGAACAAATTTCGTCCGGGACACGCCGATTACACGTATTTCAGGAAGTACGGAATACGGGATTACCGCGGCGGCGGACGTGCTTCCGCCCGGGAGACGGCGATGCGCGTGGCGGCGGGCGCGATTGCGAAAAAATACCTGCGCGAACATTGTGGAATCAGGATACGCGCCCACCTCGCGCAACTGGGACTGATTGATCTGGATGCCGTTGATCTCGACGCCGTCGAGGACAATGCGTTTTTCTGTCCTGATCCGAAGCGTGTCGGCGAGCTGGAGGAGTACATGGACCGTCTGCGCCGCGAGGGGGATTCCATCGGCGCGCGGCTGCACCTGACGGCGACCAACGTGCCGCCGGGGCTGGGCGAGCCGGTGTTTGACCGTCTCGACGCCGACATTGCGCATGCAATGATGAGCATCAACGCGGTCAAGGCGGTCGGCATCGGCGCCGGCTTCGATTGCGTTGAGCAGACCGGCTCGGAACATCGCGACGAGATAACCGCGGAGGGTTTTCTCAGCAACAATGCGGGCGGCGTGCTCGGCGGCATTTCCAGCGGCCAGAACGTCGAGGTGGACGTTGCTTTCAAGCCGACCTCAAGCATCCGGATTCCGGGCCGGACGCTGGATGTCGAGGGCCGCGAATGCGAAATTGTGACCACCGGACGCCACGACCCCTGCGTCGGACTCCGCGCGGTGCCCATTGTCGAGGCCATGCTTGCGATTGTTCTGATGGATCACTGGCTGAGGCACAAGGCGCAAAACGCCACTGTTGCCGGCTGACGATGCGCACCCTCGTTTGAAACGGTGCGCAGCCGTTTCGTCAGAATTTCCGCTTTTTACTTCTGCTATTTCGCGGTTCTTGGCGCCTATCTGCCGTACTGGCCGCTGTACCTGAAAGACCTGGGCTTTGTGCCGCACCAGATTGGCGAGTTGATGGCGGTCGTGCTGTTGACCAAGATCATGGCGCCGTACATCTGGGCCTGGGTCGGCGACCACACGCGCCGCCGGCTGCGGATTATCCGCATCGCCACATTCTTGGCCTTCGCGTCGTTCGCGCTGTCGTTGTTTGGCAGCGGCTATTATTGGCTCGCGCTGGCGCTGTTTTTGTTCAGTTTTTTCTGGAACGCATCGCTGCCTCAGCTCGAGGTGGTCACGATAGACAGTCTGAAATACCGGTCGCATCATTACAGCCGCATCCGGCTGTGGGGCTCCATCGGCTTCATCGTATTGTCGGTCGCCGCGGCGCCGTTGATTGCGGTCTGGGGCAGCCGCCTGGTGCCGTGGCTGATTTTGCTGGTGCTGGCCGCTTTGTGGCTGGCCAGCATGAGTCTTTCCGACAGCCGTGTGCGGGCCGCGCCGCCGGGCATGGCCGGTTTGTGGCAGGCCCTCGACCGGCGCATTGTCGCGTTGCTTGCCGTTTGCTTTCTGATGCAGCTGACGCACGGCCCCTACTACGCGTTCTTCACGATTTTCATGGAGGAGCACGGTTACAGCCGCGGCCTGATCGGGCAGTTCTGGGCGGTCGGCGTCGTTGCCGAGGTGTTTGTGCTGTGGTTCGTCGGGCGCCTGCTGCCGGGTGCCGGCGCGGTATGGCTGTTGCTGCTGGCCATTGTGGCGACGTCGCTGCGCTGGCTGTTGCTGGCGAGTTTTCCGGAGCACATCGGCGTCGTGCTGTTTTCGCAAAGCCTGCATGCAATTACTTTCGGGATTTATCATGCAGCGATGATTTATCTCGTCTCGCACCTTTTCCCGGCCGGCCTTGAGGGGCGCGGGCAGGCGCTGTACGCCTCTCTGAGCTTCGGCGTCGGCGGCGGGCTGGGCACCTGGCTGGCGGGCGTTTTGTGGGAGCCGCTGTCCGGCAGCGGGCTTTTTCTGTTGTCAGCGGCGGTTGCCCTGGCGCCGGTCTTGTTGTTGCCGCTGTTGTTCGGCGGGACACGGCAGCCACTGCGCGCGCCATAAGTCCGGCCCCGGCGGCTGCCGGCACAGACGCGCATTTTGTTCGAGAAATTGCGCGCGCGGCATCGGCTTTGCGCCGAGGCGGCGCAAATGGCCGGATTCCACCTGGCAGTCCAGCAGCGCGAGTCCGTGCCGGCGCATGTGGGCGCACAGATGGAACAGGGCCGCCTTGGAAGCGTCGCTGCGTTTCGAGAACATGGATTCGCCGAACACCATGCGTCCGATTCGCACGCCGTAGAGGCCGCCGGCGAGCGCGCCGCCGTCATCGTAGGCCTCGACGGAGAAAGCAAAGCCGGCCTTGTGCAGTGCGATGTACGCGTTTTTCATCGTTTCGGTAATCCAGGTTCCGGGAGAATTTTTGCGTGGTTCGGTGCAGGCGCCGATGACTTCCCCAAACGCCCGGTTCAGGCCGATGCGCGGAAACTTCGAGCGCAGCGACTTGCTCAGACTGCGGCTGACGCGCAACTCGCCGGGCTCCAGCACCAGGCGCGGGTCGGGCGACCACCACAACAGGGGCTGGTCCTCGCTGTACCACGGGAAGATTCCGCGCCGGTACGCGCTGACCAGTGTCTCCGGTTCGAGGTTGCCGCCGAGTGCGAGCAGTCCGTCGGGACGCGCCGAGGACGGCTCGGGGAAGACCGGCCTGTCATCGTGCAGCACAAAGACAGGCATCGCGCACCGCGCGTTGCGCCGCCGGCATGGTTTCTTCCCGGTAGGGCGACGATTGGTAAAGCGCCGCGATTTGCGCGGCTTTGAGCGCTTGTTCCTGGCGGCAGAAGCGGTCGGCGGCGTGCATGAAACCGGGGTGTTTGAGCCAGTGCGCCGACCACGTCGGCATCGGCAGAAAGCCGCGCCAGATTTTGTTCTCTCCCTGTGCGCCCGGCTCGAACACGCGCAGTTTGTGCTCGATGCAATAGTGGATGCCGGTGTAATAGCAGGCCTCGAAGTGCAGGCATTCGTGGTGGCCGGAGCAGCCCCAGTAGCGTCCGTACAACTTGTCGCCGTCGCGCAGATTGATCGCGCAGGCCAGCTCTTCGCCGTGCCGGGTGGCGATGACGACGACGATGTTGTCGGACAGCGCCCGGCCGATCTCGATGAAAAAGCCGGGCGACAGCGTCGCGTGACCCGATTTGCGGTCGAAGGTGCTTTGATAGAAGGCGTGGATTCTCCGCCACAGCGCTTCGCTGATTTCGCCGCCGTGCAGCACCCGGCAGCGGATGTCCTGCTCGCGCACGAGGCGCCGTTCGCGCGCGATGGCCTTGCGTCTTTTCGATGTCAGCGCCGACAGAAAGTCGTCGAAATCGCGGTAGCCGTTGTTGTGCCAGTGATACTGGCAGTCGAGGCGCAGCGCCATGCCGAGGTCCTCGAAGCGGGTCTTGTCGGCCTCGGGCAGAAACAGCCAGTGGACGCCGGAGAAATCGGCGTGTCCGGCGACGGCGAGGGCGGCGTTTATCAAGCCGTTTTTCAGGTGGCCCGATTGTGGATGATGCGGTGCGTGGAGCAGGCGCGAGGCGGTCACCGGCGTGTAGGGCGCGGCGACGACCAGTTTCGGGTAGTAGCGCATTTTCTGTGCCGCGTAGGCCTGCTCCCAGGACCAGTCGAAGACAAATTCGCCGTAGCCGTTGGTCTTGGCGTACATCGGCATGGCCGCGCACAGCGTGCCGCCGCCGTCGCGCGCCAGTACGTGGCGCGGGTGCCAACCGAACTTCGGGCTGGCGCAATCATGGGTTTCGAGGGCGCCCAGAAATTCGTGTTTCAGGAATACGTGGGCGTCACGGTTGAGGGCGTTCCATTCGGATTTTCCGGCGGCGCCCAGGTGGTCGGTGATTTCGAACGCGAGCCCGGTGTCGGACGATGGTTGGCGCGCTCGCTGCGAATCAGCCGCCATTCGCCGCGAGACGGTCGAGATAGCGTTCGGCGTCGAGCGCCGCCATGCAGCCGGTGCCGGCGGAAGTGACGGCCTGGCGGTACACCGGGTCCATCACGTCGCCCGCCGCAAAGACGCCCTCGACGCTGGTCGCGGTGAGGTTGTCGGTGGCGCCGGTGCCGGTTTTGATGTAGCCGTGTTCCATCTCGATCTGTCCTTTGAACAGGTCGGTGTTGGGGCGGTGGCCGATGGCGACGAACACGCCCTGCACATCGAGTCGTTTCTCCGACTGGTCGAGTTTGTTGCGTATCGCGATGCCGGTGACGCCGTCGTTGTCGCCGAGCACTTCGGTCATCTCGCAGTTCCACTCGATCGAGACGTTTTCGTCCTTCTCTTTTTCGAACAGCCGGGTTTGCAGGATTTTCTCGGCGCGCAGCGTGTCGCGGCGGTGCACCAGCGTCACCTGCCCGGCAATGTTGGACAGGTACAGCGCCTCCTCGACGGCGGTGCTGCCGCCGCCGATGACGGCGACGTCCCGGCCCTTGAAAAAGAAGCCGTCGCAGGTGGCGCAGGCGGAAACGCCGCGCCCCTTGTAGGCTTCCTCCGACTCCAGGCCGAGGTACATCGCCGAGGCGCCGGTTGCGATAATCAGCGCATCGCAGGTGTATTCGCCGAGTTCGCCTTTCAGCCGCAACGGCCGGCTTTTGAGGTCGCTTTCGACAATCTGGTCGTTGACGACGCCGGTGCCGAAACGCTCCACGTGCGCCAGCATCTGCTCCATCAGGCCGGGGCCTTGCAGCCCTTCTTCGCCGCCGGGCCAGTTGTCCACGTCGGTCGTGGTCATCAATTGGCCGCCCTGCTCAAAGCCCGAAATCAGCACAGGCTTCAGGTTGGCGCGCGCCGCGTAAACGCCGGCAGTGTAGCCGGCGGGCCCTGATCCTACGATAATCAGGCGGCGGTGGGTGGGTGTATCGGTCATGGCGGTGTCTGCTGAGAAAGCTTGTTTGCGGGATTATACCGGATGGCGCCGCACCGTCATTTCAGCCGCCGGATTGGCCGTTCAGAAACCCTTGTCATAATTGCGTTGGGGAGTATAACCAAATATAGTAGTTATACCAATGCAATAGCTTTATGCTGTAAAAGCAGGGAGGAATCATGCTGCAGACAAATGAGGGAAGAGGGACTTTGCCATTGATAAATGAACTTGCGGCGATTTATCTGGGTGCTGCCAAGGTGAGCCCGGAGGCGGATTCGGAATTCAAGACGTTCCTGAATGAGAATCTCAATCAATTCAAGGATTTCAATGTGATTTACAAGCAGAACACCGCCAATGAGGTGAATGTCGTGGTGCCGGATTATTTGATGCTTGAAAGCCAGGAATTTTTGGTCATGACCAACTCGCAACTGGAAAAAATCTCGGGCGGTGCGTTCGAGATTGCCGTGTTTTTGGGCGGTCTCGGCGCCGCCTTAGGCGTTGGCACCATTATCACTTCCGCCTCTGGGGCTGCCGTTGTGGGAGTCGTTGCCACGGGTGTCGGGGGCGTCACCATTGGCTATGGGATTGCTTCTGTTGCCGCTGGTGCGGCCGTAATAGCCGCCGGGGTTATCGCTGGAGGAGCGGTCCTGGCCGGGGTTGGCGTCGGTGTTGCTGCAGGGCTGGGCGCCTTCAATAGCGGCGGCAGCGGCCCCATCAGTGTCGGGCTTGTCGAGTAAAGCCGCCGGCGTTTGCTGAACGGCGTCCGGCAAGACTCAAGAGGCCGCGCTCCCTCGTTCGGGAGGCGCGGCCTCTTTATTTTATGAACCCGGTTTTTATCCGGAACGGGGCGCGGCGGTTAGAATAGGGCCGGGCGAATTCAAGGGAGACATGTTTGGCGCGTAAATTGCCCGGCGGATTATCCAGGCCGGAGATTGGTGAAATCAGTGCAAGCCTGCGCAAGCGGGTGTGCGAGGCGTGCGCCTTGCTGCTTGCCGGCATCGGGCTGTACCTGGTGTTGATGCTGTTCGGTTACAGTCCGGACGATCCGTCGTGGGCGAACACCATCCCCGCCGAGGCGGCGCGCAATCCGGGCGGCGTCATCGGCGCACAGCTTGCGCATACGCTGTATTTCATCTTTGGCGGCCCGGCCGCCGTTCTGTTTCCGCTGGCGGTTTTCACCAGTGCGTGGTTTTTGTTCAGGGGCGGGGCGTCTTCGCGCCGTTTTATCAGCGAGCATTGGGTCATCTGGCTGGCCTTCGCGCTGACGATTTTTTCCGGCTGCGGCCTCGCCACGCTGCATTTCGCCGCGGGTTCGCTGCCGGCCACCGCCGGCGGCGTGCTTGGCAAAGTGGTCGCCCGCAGTTTCCACGATGTTTTCGGCATGGTCGGTGCGACCCTGCTGCTGACCAGCCTGGTCATCGCCGGTTTCACGCTGATGACCGGCATTTCCTGGCTCAGGCTGATGGACACGCTGGGGGCGTTGCCGTTTTCGGCGTCGCGCCGCCTCGTGCTGGCTTTTCAGTGGCTGCGCGACCGCCAGCTGGCGAAGGAAGTGACCGCGGTGCGCACACGCGCCGTTGCCAGAAGAAAACGCAAACTGGAACACAAGGAGCCGCCGAAGATCGAGCCTTCGGTGGAGAGAATAAAGCCGGGGAAACGCATCGAGAAAGAGCGCCAGATTACCCTGCCGGTCGGTGGCGCGGCCGGCGAACTGCCGCCGTTGCAATTGCTGGACGAGCTGGCGCAGGAGGCGGAAATCTATTCAAAGGAGGATCTGGAAACGCTGGCGCGCCAACTGGAAATCAAAATGGAGGATTTCGGCATCGAGGCCGAGGTGGTCGAGGCCCGGCCGGGGCCCGTCGTCACCCGTTTTGAGGTGATGCCGGCGCCCGGCACCAAGGCCAGCACCATCAGCAGCCTGGAAAAGGATCTGGCGCGTTCGTTGTCGGTGTCGAGCCTGCGGGTGGTCGAGGTGATTCCCGGCAAGTCGGTGATGGGCGTCGAGATTCCGAACCGCGACCGCAACCCGGTGCTGCTCGGCGAGATTCTGCGCAGTGCGGAATACGACAAGACCGGGTCGCCGCTGACGCTGGCGCTCGGCAAGGACATCTCCGGCGCCGCCGTGTTCGCCGATCTGGAACGGATGCCGCATCTGCTGGTGGCGGGGACCACCGGTTCCGGCAAATCGGTCGCGGTGCACTCGATGCTGATGAGTCTGCTGTTCAAAAACACGCCGGCGCAGGTTCGCCTGATTCTGATAGACCCGAAAATGCTGGAATTGAAGGCCTACGAGGACATTCCGCACCTGCTGACCCCGGTCATTACCGATATGAAAGAGGCGGCGAACGCGCTGCACTGGGCGGTGGTCGAGATGGAGCGCCGTTACAGCCTGATGGCGGCGCTTGGCGTACGCAACATCACTTCGTACAATCGGCGCGTGGCCGACGCCGTGAAAAGCGGCAAACCGCTGGCGGATCCGCTGGCCGCCGCCGGCGGCGGCGACGGCGAACCGGGAGAGGCGGCGGTGCTGGGCAGCATGCCGCTGATTGTTATTGTCATTGACGAGTTTGCGGATATGATGATGATTGTGGGGAAGAAGGTGGAAGACTTGATTGTTCGATTGTCACAAAAAGCGCGCGCCGCCGGCGTGCATCTGGTGCTTGCGACGCAGCGGCCGTCGGTGAACATTGTCACCGGCCTGGTCAAGGCGAATGTTCCGACAAGAATCGCTTTTCAGGTCTCGTCGAAAGTGGATTCGCGCACCATCCTGGATCAGAACGGCGCCGAACAGTTGCTGGGCCGCGGCGACATGCTGTTTCTGCCGCCGGGGCAATCGGTGCCGGAACGCGTTCACGGCGCTTTTGTCGGCGACCACGAAGTGCTGGCGGTCGCCGACTTTCTGCGCGCGCAGGGCAAGGCGGAGTATCTCGACGGCCTGGTGGACGCGCCCGCCGCTTCCGGCGCGGCGCCCGGTTTTGAGAGCATGGCCTCAGACGAGGCCGACCCGCTGTACGACGAGGCCGTCGCCGTCGTCACGCAGTCGCGCAAGGCCTCGATTTCCTATCTCCAGCGGCGGCTGAAAATCGGTTACAACCGGGCGGCGAGAATGGTCGAGGACATGGAAACCGCCGGCATTGTCAGCCCGGTGCAGCCCAACGGCGGGCGCGAAGTGCTGGCCGCGCCGCCGCCCGAGGTGTGACGGGATGAGACGCTTGTTCCGGCAATGTCCGGCCCTCCCCGGTGCTTTGGCGCTTCTGGTGCTGGCGCCGCAACCCGCGTTCGGCGACGCGCTGCGGAATCTCGACGCGTTTTTCAAGGTCGAGACCTTTCGTGCGAATTTCGTCCAGCGGGTTTATACCACCAGCGACGAACCCGGGACCGTCTCCGAGGGCACCGCGCTGTTCCGCCGCCCGGGGCGCTTTCGCTGGGAATACACGTTGCCCGAACCGCTTCTGATTATCACCGACGGCTTGCATCTGCTGATTTACGATTCCATTTTGCGGCAGGCGTACGTGCAACCGACAATGACTGCGCTCGGTTCGGCGCCGTTGCTGCTGCTGTTGCACGGCAACCGCCGCAGCATGTTCGAGGATTTTCGCGTGGAGTACGTGGAGCACGGCGACGACCTGGAATGGGTCAGGCTCGAGCCCAAGGCGGACGACACCGAGTTTGTCCGGTTCGACGTCGGCTTCAAGGGCGGCCTGCTTACGAGCATGGTGCTCTACGACCGTTTCGAACAACGCACGGTGATCCGCTTCAACGGCGTCGAAACGGAGGTCGCCATCCCGCCGGAGATGTTTCGCGCCAGCCTGCCCGAGGGCGTGGACGTCATCGGAAGCCACCTGCGCTGAGTGGCGCGCGCCGGGTTGCAACCGGCGTCAGTGGGTGAATTTTTTGGCCAATCTGCGTTTCTCGCGTTCCCATTCGCGCCGGCGCTCGTCGGCGCGCTTGTCGTGGGTGTGCTTGCCCCGGCCGAGGCCGAGTTCGAGTTTGGCGCGGTTTTTCTGCCAGTACATTTTCAGCGGCACCAGCGTGTAGCCCTTGCGTTCAAGCAGGCCGGTCAGGCGCGAGATTTCGCGCCGGTTCAGCAGCAGTTTGCGCGTTCGCGTCGGTTGCGCCTCGCTTTGCGTCGAGCAGTCGGGCAGCGGACTGATGTGCGCGCCGATCAGCCAGACCTCTCCGCTCTTGACCAGCGCGTAACTCTCTTTCAGGTGCGCGCGCTTCTGCCGCAGGCTCTTGACTTCCCATCCTTCGAGCACCAGGCCCGCCGTCAGGCGTTCCTCAATCGCGTAGTCGTGGGATGCACGTTGATTTTTGACGATCAGCGCCGGTGTTTTTGCCGCTTTCATTGAAACCAGTATAATGGCCTTGTTCCGCTGGAATCCGTGCATTATAAATGCGCGAGCGGCGAACGGACGGAAAGACAGCGCATGGCTTCAAACGCTCAACACCACATCCACGGCCAATGGACATCGCGCCTGGTGTTTATTTTCGCCGCCACCGGTTCCGCCGTCGGCCTGGGCAACATCTGGAAGTTTCCGTATATCGCCGGTGAAAACGGGGGCAGTTCCTTCGTATTGATTTATCTGGCGTGCGTGGTGTTCATCGCGCTGCCTATTCTGAGCGCCGAAATCCTGATTGGCCGGCACGGCAAGCGCAGTCCGATCACCGTGTTTCAACGCTTCCACCGCGATTACGGAACGCCGTCGGTCTGGCGCTTCGTCGGCTGGCTCGGCGTGCTCGCCGGGTTTTTAGTCCTGTCGTATTACAGTGTCATCGCCGGCTGGGTCATCGCCTACACCTTTCAGGCCGGCGCCGGCGCTTTCGCGAACGCAACCGCCGACAGCATCACCAGCAATTTCAACGACCTGGTAGGCGATCCCGAGCGCCTGACCCTGTGGCACACCTTTTTCATGATACTGACGGTCGTCGTCCTGATGAACGGGATACACAAGGGAATCGAGCGGGTGGTCAAATACTTCATGCCGTTGCTACTGATTCTGATACTGGGGCTGATCTTCTACAATTTCTTCGTCGGCGACATGGCGCGCGCCCTTGGTTTCATGTTCTCGTTCGACTTCGACAAGGTCACCGGGGAGACCGTGCTGGTGGCGCTGGGGCATGCCTTTTTCTCGCTGAGTCTCGGCATGGGCGCGATGATGGTTTACGGCTCGTACCTGCCGGACAGCGCGCCGTTGTTCGGCACCGCGGCCATTGTCGCTTTCGCGGACACGACGGTCGCGGTGCTGGCCGGTCTGATGGTTTTTCCGTTGCTGTTCGCCTTCGGCATGGAGCCGGCGCAGGGGGTCGGCCTGATATTCAAGACGCTGCCGCTTGCGTTTTCGCAGATGCCCGGCGGCACGATCTTCGGCACATTGTTCTTTTTCCTGCTGCTGATTGCGGCCTGGACTTCGGCTTTGTCGCTGCTGGAGCCGATCATCGCCTGGGCCGTCGAGCATCTTGCCTGGAGCCGCGCGAAAGCCGCCGTGACCGCGGGCATCGTCGTCTGGCTGATCGGGCTGGGCACGGTCTTTTCATTCAACGTGTGGCAGGACGTCAAGTTGTGGGACAGGACGGTGTTTGACCTGCTCGATTACCTGACCTCCAACATCATGCTGCCGCTCGGCGGCCTGCTGATTGTTCTGTTCGTCGGCTGGATGCTTCCCGGCGCGGCGGTCCGGGCGGAAACCGGTTTCCGTAACGGGCATCTCTACCGTCTGTGGCGCGTGCTGGTCCGCTGGGTTGCGCCGGCTGCGGTACTGCTGATTCTGTTTCATCTGATTCGTTAAACCGCATGAGCCGGGTGTCGAGAGAGGCCATCGTGCCCTACACCTGCGGCCAGATGTATGCGTTGGTCACCGACATCGGCGCCTACGACCGGTTTTTGCCGTGGTGTCGCGCCACCACGGTGGAGCCTCTTGCCGACGGCCGCGTGCGTGCGCGACTGGAAGTTCATCACGGCGGCATGGATTTGTCATTTGCGACCGTCAACCGCAACACGCCGGCGCAAAGTGTCGAGATGGAACTGGCGGAAGGCCCCTTCAGGCAATTGCAGGGAGGTTGGCGTTTCACGCCGCTGGGCGATGACGGCTGCAAGATTGAGTTCACGATCGGCTTCGAGTTTGCCGCGCCGTTTTACAAAATTTTCCTGAACCGGTTTTTCAACCGGATTACCGCATCGTTGACGGACGCGTTCCTCGAACGCGCCAAAGTGGTTTATGGGCAGGATCGCGGTTGAGGTCGCCTACGTCGCGAGCGACCGGCAGCGTGTTGTCAGGCTGTCGGTCGAGCGGGGCAGTTGCGTCGGCGACGCCGTCCGTCTTTCCGGGCTGTGCGAAGAATTCCCCGACGTGGATCCCGCCCGCAATGCGGTGGGCCTGTTCGGACGCCGCGTCGCGCTGGACCGCGTGCTGGAGGAAGGCGACCGGGTCGAGATTTACCGCCCGCTACAACGCACCCCGATGGAGGCGCGCAGAATCCGCGCCCGCAAGTCCGGCGGATGACAGGGCAACACGAAACCTGTCTCCAAACGACAGTGTTCTGTTGTGGTATCCTGTGCTTGAGCAGGGGCACGGTGGCAGGTAGTAGCATCGCTGACGTAGCATGATTCGTGTTACCGGGAGATTCAGGGAATCCAGTATGACTTTCGACAAGACATTCAGGACGTGTAATGAGGCAATGTCCAGACTTTTTTCATTCCGTATTAAATGCTTCAGGGATTATGTGTATATCTCTATCCCTAGAACAGGAAGTTCTACAGTCATTGATATTTGCGGGTATGTTCATTGGAGGGGCCACTGGCGTCATGAGTCAGCTCAGCGCATCATTGAGAGAATAGGGAGTCAAAGTTGGGAGAAAAAATTTACTTTTACATTCGTCAGAAATCCTTATGCAAGAGTAGTTTCAGAATATTTTACATTTGGTCCCGGGACTGTTTGTGATTCGAAAACTCATTTCCGGCATTGGGCAAGATGCTTTTTCTCCGCGGAGTTATATCCATACAAAAATTTACTAAGGAATCGCTGGAATCAAGTTCAATATATAACGAACAATGAGGGGAAGATACTTGTAGATTTTGTAGGAAAACTTGAAAACATTGAAGAAGACATGAGAGTTGTTTGTGAACGGTTGAATATCCCATTCTCGTACGTTCCACATCTCAATAAGGCCCGGGTTTCCCGTGATTACAGAGAGTATTACAATGATAAAACCAGGGAAGTTGTGGGAAACTGGTTCCGTGAGGATTTGGAGCAGTTTGGCTACGACTTTGACGGACTGGAGACCCCCCCCCCCCCCCCCCCCCCCCTGATGCGATTATTCCGGTTTGTCCTCGCGCACCCGCCAGAACACGGGAAAGCGCGGCAGCCCGTTGACGGTGCGGCCCTGATGCCTGAATGTGATAACGGCGCCGATGGGCGGCGGGTTTTTGCGCTGCGCATCGGTGAAACCGCTGCCGATTTTGAATTGCAGGCCGTCTTGTGTCTTGACCGTGACGCTTCCGGTCATGCCGACGAATTTGCCTTTGCCGGGATGGTGCGCGACAACCCGCGCCTCGGCGTCGTCGAATTTCTTGAATTTCAGCAGATTGGCGGAACGTCCGCCACGGTAACGGGACTTGCCGTGGCGCAGCATCAGCCCTTCGCCGCCGGCGGCGGTGATGGCGTCGAGTCTTTCCACCAGGGCGGTGTGGCTGGACACTTTTTCCTGCCCCACGACCTCCAGGTACGGACTCGCGGCTGCCGCTGCAAGCGCGCGCAATTTCGCCAGCCGCTTGTCGAAAGCACCGGCGGCCGGCAGATCGAAGACCTTGTAGCGCACCTGCCGCCATCCTTCATGCGGCGCGGCGCGGGTCACGATGGAGGCGGTTTTGGCAAAAAGCCCGCGCCCGGTCCACAACTCGCCGTCGAGCGGCGTCCGGGGAAAACCGGCCACAAACCAGGACGGCGCGGCGAAGCGTTTGCCGCCGCGTGATATCAGCCTCGCGCCGTCCCAGCGCGCGCGCACGCCGTCAAACTTCTCGCTGACCCAGTATTCCTGGAGTTCAATTCCACGGGTGTATTTCTTCGCCAGAGGAAAGTCCGACGCGTGAATCGGCGCGACGGCGAGCGCCGCGATCATCCACGCAAGGCCGGCGGCGGTTTTTTTCAGTTTCCGGTTCATGGCCGGGAGGATTGCGGAAAACAGCGCTGGGCGCGGTTTTCAGGGGATGAACGGTATCAAACAGCCGACGAATGACCGGCCGTTCGGGCCTCAGGCCGGTTTTTGAGGCTGTTGCGGTTTCGGTTTCGGTTTGCGAACGCGCACGACGCGGTCGCCGTCGAAGAACAATGTCAGCCGGTATTCCTTGTTTTCCTTCTGCAACGAGTCCAGGTAGTAAATGTAATCCCAGCGGTCCCGGTGGAACATGCTGGGCAGCACCGGGTTGCCGAGCAGATAGACGACCTGCTCCCTGGTCAGTCCCGGCTTGACGCGTGCGATGGTTTTTTCATCCAGCAGGTTGCCTTGCGAGATGTCCATCCTGTAGAAGCGGTAGGAATCGCTTGAAAAGGCTTTTTTGAAATAGCCCCCGGCTTCCGTGAAAAGGTTGCCGGAACAGGCGCCGAGCAGCAACGACGCCGCCAGAATCAGCGGTTTTTGCGCGTTCGGCATGGGTTTCTTTCCGCCGGGTGGCCTGGATGATAACATTCCCCTATTGTACACCGCCGCTCCACAGCACAATAATGCACAAGCAAGATCTTAAAAAAGCCGGTCTCAAAGTGACCATTCCCCGCATGAGGATACTGGAGATTATGGAATGTTCGGAGGAGCATCACATGACGGCCGAGGACATTTACCGCAAACTCCTCGAGGACAAGGAGGAAATCGGTCTGGCGACGGTGTACCGGGTGCTGACCCAGTTTGAATCCGCCGGCATCGTCATGCGCCACCACTTCTCCGAGAAAGGCTCGGCTTGTTATGAACTGGATCACGGCGGCCACCACGACCACATGGTTTGCATCCAGTGCGGAGAGATCACCGAATTCATGGACGACACGATTGAACGGCGCCAGCGCGAAATCGCCGACAGGCACGGCTACTCGATCAGCGACCATTCGCTGGTGATGTACGTGGATTGCCTCGACCAGGATTGTAAAAACCGCGACCGCGCCAAGAGCCGCTGACACCGGCCGGTTGTCTTATGAAAGCGGCGAATCCGCCGCCGTTTCGCCGAGCATCTGCCTGGCGTGCTCCAGCGATTGTTTCGTGATTTTTTCACCCGCCATCATGCGCGCGATTTCAACGCGCCGTTCCTGCCCGGCGAGTTTTTCCAGTTGCACGCGGGTTTGCGCGTCCTGCTCCTTGATTACGCGGTAATGGTGGGCCGCGTGGCTTGCAACCTGCGGCAAGTGCGTGATGCAAAACACCTGCGCCCGCCGGCTGATGGCCTGCAACAGACGCCCGACCGTTTCAGCGGTGGCGCCGCCGACGCCACTGTCCACTTCGTCGAAAATCAGCACCGGCATCGGGCGTTTCTCGGACAGCGCCATTTGCAGCGCCAGACTGATTCGCGACAACTCGCCGCCCGAAGCGGTTCTGGTCAGCGGTTGCAGGTTCTGGCCGGGATTGGCGCGGATCATGAATTCGGCGCGTTCCCGCCCCGACGGCCTCGGCGTTTCGTCGTCGTCGTCCATGAAGCGCACCTTGAATTCGGCTTTTGCCAGGTTCAGCTTTTGCAGGGTTGCGACGACGTTCTTTTCGAGCGCGCCGGCTGTTTTGCGGCGGCGTTCGCTGACGCCCGCCGCCAGTTTGCGGTATTGTTTTTCCAGTTCGGCGCGTTCGTGCCGGAGTTTTTCCGGGTCCGTCTCCGGGTCGTCGAGTTTTTCAAGTTCCGCGCGCGCGTATTCGAGCTGCCCGGGCAGCCCGGCGGGTTGTGTCCGGTATTTGTCCGCCAACACCGACAGGCGGCTGATGCGTTGTTCGAGTTGCGCGAAGTACTCGTCCGAGACCTCGATTCGTTCGAGCGCGTCGCGAATTTCGCGTGACGCCTCGCCGGTTTGCTCAAGTGCCGCCGCGACCAGTTCGCCCGCCGCCGCCAGCTGCGGGTCGGTATCGCGCAGTTTTTCAATGACACCGGCCGCTTTGCCCAGCAGCGTTGCGGCGTCGGCGCCGTCGTCGTCGTCGAGGAGGGTGTGGGTCTCGTGGAGCGCGCTTTTGAGGCTCTCCTTTTTTGACAGCAGGCGGTGTTCGCGCTCCAGTTCCTCGAATTCGCCCGGCTTGATTCCGCTCTCCTCAAGTTCCTCGACCTGCCGGCTCAGCCATTCGCGCCGGTCCGCCAGTTCCCGCGCGTTCTCGGCCTGCCTGTCGAGCAGCGTTCCGGTTTCCCTCCAACGCCGCGACAGTTGCCCGATTTTCAGCAGCTGGTCGTTGTGGCCGCACTGTGAATCGAGCAGATACAGGTGCTTGTCCCGGCTCAGCAGCATCTGGTGCGCGTTCTGGCCGACGATGTCAATCAGGTGCGAGGTAATCTCCCTGAGTTGCCCCAGCGTCGCCGGCTGGCCGTTGATGTAGGCCTGCGAGCGCCCGTCGGCGCCGATGGTGCGCCGCAGGATGCAGCTGCCGTCCGCCTGCGCCAGTTCGCGTTGTTCAAGCCATGCGCTGGCGTTCGGTATGTCGCCGACATCGAAAACCAGGCTGATGGAAAGCCTGCGAGCGCCCGGTCGGACAAGCCGCGTTTGCGCGCGTTTGCCGAGGGCGAGTTCAATCGCATCAATGAGGATGGATTTGCCGGCGCCCGTCTCGCCGGTCAGCACCGACAGGCCGGCGTCAAATCCGACTTCCAGCCGGTCTATGATGGCAAGGTTCTCAATTGCCAGTGTTTTCAACATCGCCTTCGCCGGTCAGAGTTTTTCACTCCACTTGAGTTTGGTTCTGAGGGTGCCGAAATAATTGTGCTCGACCGGCTGAATCAATTTCAGCTTGTGTTTCAGAGGCCGGGTCACGACCTTGTCTCCTGCGTCCAGATCGCACCGGATTTGCCCGTCAATCGCCAGCACCGCCTTGTCCGACGCCGGCACCGTCACCTCGATGATTTCCCTGGAATGGACAACCAGCGGCCGGTGGCTCAGCGTGTGCGGGCAGATGGGCACAATCAGCGTCGCCTCGATGGTCGGTTCAAGCAGTGGGCCGCCGCTCGACAAGGCGTAGGCGGTGGAGCCGGTCGGGGTCGCGATGATGATGCCGTCCGACCAGATGGTGTTCAGGAAAACGCCGTCAATGGTCGTTTCGAGCTCGATCATGCGCGCCGGGTTCTTGTTGCGGATTGTGACGTCGTTGCACGCGGCAAAGCGTTCGAGGCAATCGTCGTTTCGAAGATGCAGCGCGTCCAGCATGGCGCGTTCTTCAAGGTGGTAGCGACCGGCGAAAATCGCGTTGAGCTGGTCGCGGAATTTGTCCGGCGGAATTTCAACGAGAAAGCCGAGCCGCCCCAGATTAATGCCGATAATGGGAACGTCGTGGGCGGCACAGATATGTCCCGCCTTCAACAGGGTGCCGTCGCCGCCGACGGCGATGACCAGGTCGCAACGCTTCGCCATTTCTTCACGGGACGTGAATTCAATCTCCTCGCGCGCGGTGATGCACTCCCGGTCCTCCGCGCAGATGGTCAGCAGGTCGAAGCGTTCGAGAAGATACGAGCCCAGGCGGTCGGCGAGCTGGTGCACTTCCTCTTCGCTGTGCTTGAGCACCAGGCCGACCTGCCTGACTTTGCGGATGTCTTTCATGGATTGTTCTGTCTTTTGCGAGGGTGATATACAGGCGCCATGATGTGGAGCATGGGCGGGGATGTCAAATGACAGCCCCGTGCTCGCGGCGTGCTGCTGTAGTACATTGATTGCCCATGCAAATAAGGATTCCCGCTCTTTTCGTGCCGTCGCCGCCCTTGAAACCACTTGAAGCGTTCTCCATATATTACCTTCACGGGCCGCCGGAAGGAACCGTATGAACGATTCGAAACAACAAGAGGATGCCCTGGAAGAGGGACAGGCCGGCGAATCTCCGGAGGATTTGCGCGCGCGGCTTCAGGAAGCCGAACAGCGGGCCGCCGACAATGAGGACAAGTGGATTCGCGCCCGGGCCGAAATGGAGAACCTGCGAAAGCGCGGTGAACGCCAGCTGGATCAGGCGAGGAAATACGCGGTGGAGGGATTTGCTGTCGAGATGCTTGCCGTCAAGGACAGTCTTGAACTGACCCTGCACGGCGGTGCTGGCGGGCCCGAGGCCGAAAAGCACCGGGAGGGCGTCGAGTTGACCCTGAGAGTTCTGCAGCAGGCGTTTGACAAGTTCGAGATAGAGGAAATCGACCCGCAGGGCGAGGTCTTCAATCCCGACCGCCATCAGGCGATGCTGACGCAGCCGAGCGCGGCGCATCCGCCGGGCACGGTGTTGAGCGTGATGCAAAAAGGCTACCTGCTGTGCGGGCGGCTGTTGCGCCCGGCGATGGTGGCGGTGGTTGGCGCGGCGCCCGATGAAAACAGCGGAAACGCGGAAAATCAGGAAAATAAAGACTCTTGAAAGGCTTGAAAAACCGGATTTCCCCCCATATTTCAATATGTACAAACCGTAGAGGAGACAGGGCATGAGCAAGATGATAGGTATTGACCTTGGAACGACCAATTCGTGCGTCGCCGTTATGGACGGCTCGACACCGAAGATTATTGAGAACAGCGAAGGCGATCGCACGACGCCTTCCATTGTCGCGTTCAACGACAACGACGAAGTCCTGGTCGGCCAGCCGGCCAAGCGCCAGGCGGTTACCAATCCCGTGAATACGCTGTTTGCCATCAAGCGGCTGATTGGCCGCCGCTACCAGGAAGATGAGGTGCAAAAGGACATGCAGCTGGTGCCCTACTCGATTGTCAAGGCGGACAACGGTGATGCGTGGGTCGAGGCGCACGGCAAAAAAATGTCGCCGCCGGAAGTTTCGGCGCGCATTCTGATGAAGATGAAGAAGACCGCCGAAGAATACCTTGGTGAAGAGGTCAAGGAGGCGGTGATTACGGTGCCCGCGTATTTTAACGATTCACAGAGGCAGGCAACGAAGGACGCCGGCAAAATCGCCGGTCTCGAAGTCCAGCGCATTATCAACGAGCCGACCGCCGCGGCCCTTGCCTACGGCATGGACAAGCAGCAGGGCGACAGGAAAGTCGCCGTCTTTGATTTGGGCGGCGGCACGTTCGACATCTCGATTATCGAGATTGCCGAAGTGGATGGCGAGCACCAGTTTGAGGTGCACGCCACCAACGGCGACACTTTTCTCGGCGGCGAGGATTTTGACAAGCGGCTGATTGATTATCTGGCCGAGGAATTCAAAAAAGACCAGGGTATGGATCTGCAAAACGACCCGTTGGCGCTGCAACGGTTGAAGGAAGCCGCGGAGAAGGCCAAGATCGAGTTGTCGTCGAGCCAGCAGACTGAAATCAACCTGCCTTACATCACCGCCGACCAGTCGGGGCCGAAGCACTTGAACATCAAGTTGACGCAGGCCAAGCTGGAGTCACTGGTCGAGGATTTGATTGAACGCACGATAGGGCCTTGCCGGCAGGCGCTCGAAGACGCCGGCATGAAAGCGGGCGATATTGACGAGGTCATTCTTGTCGGCGGGCAGACGCGCATGCCGAAGGTGCAGCAACGTGTCAGCGAGTTCTTCGGCAAGGAACCGCGCCGGGACGTCAACCCGGATGAGGCGGTCGCGGCGGGCGCCGCGATTCAGGGTGGTGTGCTGGGCGGTGATGTCAAGGATGTGCTGCTGCTGGACGTGACGCCGTTGTCTCTCGGCATTGAGACGCTCGGCGGCGTGATGACACGGCTGATTGACAAAAACACGACGATTCCGACGAACGCATCGCAGGTTTTTTCGACCGCGGAGGACAACCAGAGCGCGGTGAACGTGCATGTGCTGCAGGGCGAGCGCGAGAAAGCGTCCGGCAACAAATCACTCGGACGTTTCGACCTGGCGGGGATTCCGCCGGCGCCGCGCGGCGTACCGCAGATCGAGGTGTCCTTCGATATTGACGCGAACGGCATTCTCAACGTGTCGGCCAGGGACAAGGCGACCGGCAAGGAGCAATCCATCGTCATCAAGGCGTCGAGCGGCCTGTCCGACGATGAAATCAAACAGATGGTTTCGGATGCCGAGAAGCACGCCGAGGAGGACAAGCGCTTCCAGGAACTGGTCGGTGCGCGCAACCAGGCCGAGGCGTTGATTCATGCGACCGAGAAGTCGCTGAAGGAGTTGGGCGACAAGGTCGAGGACGACGAACGCAAGAGCATCGAATCGGCGTCCGGTGAATTGCAGGAGGCTCTCAAGGGCGATGACAAATCGGCGATTGAGGCCCGGGCGCAGACACTGGCCGAGGTTTCCGGTAAACTCGCCGAGCGGATATACACGCAGCAACAGCAGGCGGAAGCGGGCACCGACGACGACGATACCGATAAAACTGACAGAGACAAAAATGACGATACGGTGGACGCCGAATTCGAGGAAGTGGACGACTCCAGAAAATAATTCTTTGCGGACGTCAAGGGACTGATGGCCAAGCGCGACTACTATGAAGTGCTGGGTGTTCCGCGCCAGTCCGACGACGGGCAACTGCGCAAGGCGTACCGCAAACTCGCGATGAAATACCACCCCGACCGCAACCAGGGGGACGAGTCGGCCGAGGGAAAATTCAAGGAAGCCAAGGAAGCCTATGAAGTGCTTTCCGATGCGCGCAAGCGCGCCGCGTACGACCAGTTCGGTCATGCCGGGGTGAATGCGTCGGCGGGCGGCGGTTTCGGCGGCGGCTTCGGCGACGGCGGCGGTCTTCACGACGTCTTCGACAATATTTTCAATGATTTCTTCGGAGTCGCGCAGGGACGGCGCGGCGGATGGCGCGGACAGCGCACGGTCTATCGGGGCCGCGACCTGGAATACGGGGTGCAGTTGACGTTGGAGGAGGCCGCTTTCGGCATCGAGAAAACCATCCCCGTGACGACCATGCAAACCTGCGGGCACTGCGACGGCAAGGGCGCTGAGCCGGGCAGCGACATACGGGATTGTTCAACCTGCCGCGGCAGCGGCCAGGTGTGGGCGCAACAGGGGCCTTTCTCGATTCAGCGGACCTGTCCGCACTGCAAGGGACAGGGGCGTGTCATCGAGAAACCATGCACCGATTGCAGCGGTTCCGGGCGGGTGCGAAGCACGAAGACACTGGCGGTTCAGATTCCGGCCGGCGTTGACCGGGACGACCGTGTGCGCCTGAGCGGTGAAGGCGAGGCCGGCATCGGCGGCGGCCCGCCCGGCGATCTCTACATCGTCATCGACATCCGGCCGCACGAGGTGTTCCAGCGCAAGGACAATGATCTGCTGATTGACGTGCCGATTCCGTTGACAACCGCGGCGCTCGGCGGCGAGGTCGAGGTGCCGACGCTGAACGGGCGCGTCAAGCTGAAAGTGCCGGCGGGGACCCAGAGCGACAAGTTGTTCAGAATGCGCGGCAAGGGCATCAAGTCAAAGCGCGAGTATTTCACCGGTGACCTGATTTGCCGCACCCATGTCGAAACCCCCGTGAATTTGACGGCGCGCCAGAAGGAATTGCTGCGCGAGCTGGATACGTCGTTGTGCGGAGGCTCCTACAAGCACTCGCCGAAAGTGGGGCGCTGGATGGAGGGCATCAAAAGCTTTTTTGACAACCTGGATCTGAAGATTTGACGCCGGCAAAACATTCCGGTGCATCCTCCACGCGCGCGGTTCGCATTGCGATTCACGGTGTGGAGGGGCGCATGGGCCGTGCCGTGGCCGAAGCCGTGCCTTCTTTCACGCAACTCGAATGGACCCGCGCTTTCAGCTGGCCCGGTTCGCCGCGTCTGGGTGAAGACGCCGGCGTCGTCGCCGGCTGTGGCAAAACCGGCGTCCAGCTGGAGTCTTCGGAGGCGATCGCCGGTGATGATTTTGATGTGCTGATTGATTTTTCGGTGCCGCAGGCCACGTTGCAGGCTTTGCGGGCCTGCGTTTCGGCGAAGCGGGCGATGGTCATCGGCACGACCGGTTTTTCCGGCGCCGAGTCGCGCGAGTTCAAAACCGCGGCGAAAACGATTCCGTTGGTCGTGGCGCCCAATATGAGTATCGGCGTCAACCTTTGCCTGAAATTACTCCGGCAGGCCGCGGCCGTGTTTGGCGAAGACGCCGATATCGAAATCGTCGAAGCGCATCACCGGCACAAAATTGACGCGCCGTCCGGCACCGCATTGAAGATGGGCGAAGTCGTCGCCGCAGCCCTTGGCCGCGATCTTGAGGACTGCGCCGTTTACCGGCGCCATGGCCAGACCGGGGCGCGGCGCAAAGGCACGATTGGTTTTCAGAGCATCCGGGCCGGCGACATCGTCGGCGAACACACCGTGATTTTTGCGCTGGACGGCGAGCGCATCGAGATTTCGCACAAAGCCGCGAGTCGGCTCGGTTTTGTGCGCGGTGCGCTGCACGCCGCCACGTGGCTTTCGGGACGTGCGCCGGGGCTTTACAACATGCAGGCTGTTCTCGGTCTCTGACGGGAATTTCGGCCGCACAAAGCTTCGCCGCCTCTGCCAAAAGGTATATGCCTGAGCCAGGTTGCCGCCGTGCTATACTCGGTCGTAGCACGGTCGGCAAGACTGGCTGTCATAACAATTCGAAAACTAAATTTAGGAGTTTCCAATGACGAGAATATTTTCACGTTCTATTCTGGTGTCCGCAGCGGCGGCTCTCGGAATGATTGTGGGTCTGACGTCCACGGCAAAAGCCGATGAAACCTGCATGTCTCCCTATATGGCCAAGATCGTGGGCCAGGAGGACTATGTTTATATCTGGACGCTTGGCCTTGAAGGGGTCGGCGATGAGCAGGACAAACTGGTGACGATAGACGTCAACCCCGATTCGGGAACCTACGGCAAAGTGGTCGGAACCCTGTCGGTCGGCGGGCGCAACGAGGCGCACCATTCAGGTTTGACGGACGACCGCCGTTATCTCTGGGCTGGCGGCCTCGACACCAACAAGATTTTCATCTTCGATGTTCACAGCAATCCGCGCGAGCCGAAACTGCACCACGTGGTTACGGACTTTGTCGCGAAAACCGGCGGCCTGGTCGGCCCGCACACGTTCTACGCACTGCCCGGGCGCATCATGGTTTCGGCGTTGTCCAACAACAAGGACCACGGCGGCCGCACCGGTCTTGCCGAGTACACCAACGAAGGTGAATTCGTCGCGGCGCACTGGCTGCCGACCGACAATGATTTGCGCGGCGCTGAAAAGACCGGCAAGCTGGCCGACGGTTACGGCTACGATGTGCGGGTGCTGCCTCGCCGCAACATCATGCTGACATCGTCGTTCACCGGCTGGTCGAACTACATGATGGATTTTGGCACGATGCTGAAAGACCCCGAGGCGATGAAGCGTTTCGGCAACACAATGGTGCTGTGGGATTTGCACACCCGCAAGCCGAAGAAAGTCTTCGATGTACCGGGTGCGCCGCTTGAAGTCCGCTGCGCGTGGCAGCCGGACCACAACTATTGCTTTACGACGACGGCCCTGACCTCGAAGATGTGGATTGTCTATGAAGACGAGCACGGAGAATGGCATGCCAAGGAGAACGGCACCATCGGCGATCCGTCCAAAGTGCCGTTGCCGGTTGACATCTCGATTACGGCGGATGACACGGGGATGTGGGTGCAGACTTTCATGGACGGCAAGAGTCGTTATTTCGACATCAGCGATCCGTTCAATGCGAAGCAGGTCTATGAGCATGTTGTGGGCAGCCAGGTCAACATGATTTCACAAAGTTGGGATGGCAAGCGCGTTTACTACACATCGTCGCTGCTGGGCAACTGGGACAAGACCGGCGACGCCGATGAGCAGTTCTTCAAGTCTTTCCGCTGGGACGGCAAGAAGGTGAAACTCCAGTTCGCCGTGGACTTCTACGCCGAGAAACTCGGTCGTCCGCACCAGATGCGTTTCGGCGCCTACTCGCTCTACAGCGGTATGCCCGGCGCCGGGGCCACCAAACTGTCCGAGGTCGTCGAATAGCCGGTTTTTCCGGACAATGAATCGCGGGGCGGAGCGGGGGCGCGGTGCGCTGAGCTCCCGCCGCCCCCGTTTCCTTGAATGTTCGAGCGAGCCCTTTGATGACGGCTGGGCCGCTTCCGAACAATGCGAAAGACGCGCGACCCGCGTCGAGTTCATTCCAATCCGCCGCATCATCTTCGGCGACGGCGCGTCGCTGGATTGCTCGAAATTCAGGCGTCCGCGGACGCAATTCAGTCAACCCGGATTGTTCGACGTCGTGTAGTGGCGCTTTGGGAGAGTTACCGCCGCGCGGTTTTCCGGTTGCGGGAGCCGCTCGACACCGGCGGCACTTTCGTGATTCTGACTGCCGACAACCCGCGAGGGGTTATCACGGACGCCGGGGCCAACCGCCGCGCCGAGCGCGCGCTTTTCGAAGAACTCCGCCTTTTGTGCAGGCCGTCGCGCCTGCAGGGATGTTCGCCGGATTGGAAACACTGCGAGAACAGTTTTGCGGCGGCGATTACCGGGCGACAGGCGCTGGCGCTCGCAAAGCGCTACCGTCAGAACGCAATCTACCGGGTGGAGGAGGGCTTGCTTTATCTGGCGCCCTGCCTGGTCAAAGATCATCCCGAGGAGTGCCTTGGACCTTTCGTCGGACGGGTGGTCCCCTCGACGATTCAGCCCGCTTTCGGCGTATAATTTTTGGCATGTACGTTTGCGTCTGCAAGGCCATCACCGAAGAGCAAATCAGGCAAGCCGTCGCCGAGGGGGTGGACAGTCTGGCCCAATTGCGCGACAGGTTCGGGCTGGGCGTTGATTGCGGCAAATGTTGCGAATACGCCAGGCGCTGCCTCGACGCCGCAAAATCCGATGACGGCTCCGACCCGTTTGTTTGAGAATGACTATCAGTGTGCAACGGATTCGTATTTTCGGGCGGCGTGTATCCCCGCTGCCTGGTTTATAATGAAGACACGAACGAGATCATTGTTTGAGGAGGTGATGTCTCATGAAAGGCGACCGTGTTGTTATCGAACATTTGAACAAGGTGCTGCACAACGAGCTGACGGCGATCAACCAGTATTTTTTGCATGCCCGCATGTACAAAAACTGGGGATTTCACAAGCTCAATGAGCACGAATACAACGAATCCATTGACGAGATGAAACACGCCGACCTGCTGGTCGAGCGCATCCTGTTCCTGGAAGGCCTGCCCAATCTGCAGGACATCGGGAAACTGCTGATCGGACAGAAGCCGGAAGAAATGCTTCAGTGCGACCTGGAACTGGAACGCATGGCGGTGCCGGATTTGAAGGCCGGCATCGAATACTGCGAAAAGAACGGTGATTACGTTTCACGCGAGTTGTTCGAGAGGATTCTCGAAAGCGAAGAGGAACACATCGACTGGCTGGAGACACAGTTTGACCGCATCCGGCGAGTCGGCCTGGAAAACTATCTCCAGTCCATGATGTAGTGCAATTTTCAAGGCGTGGAATGACCACGACACGAACGCCATCCTCGCAACTTTCAACAAAGGCGGAACGTACTCCGATCCTGTCGCCGGAGCGGATTTGCACGGTGCAGCCCTGGCCGGCTATGCCCAGTCCCTGTTGGATGCGTTTCCCGACCTGAAGCTTGAGTTGGTCGGCAGCGCCGAGGCGAGCAACGGCGCAATCGCCGCACCGTGGCTGCTGTTCGGAACACATCGGGGAGAACTCATGGGCAATGCGCCGACCGGAAAGAAAGCCGTGTTGCCCGGTTGCGACTTCCTCGTGGTCAGCAACGGCCGGATAGACTCCGTAAAAGGCTTTTTTGACCCCGCCGACCTGATGGCGCAACTGGGTCTCGAAGCGCGGGAATAACCTGTACCCTCTCCGGACCATCCGGGGAAAGTCTGAAATCTGGTGGAGGCGGCGGGAATCGAACCCGCGTCCGCCTATTCTACGCCCTCGGCCCTACATGCTTAGTCCGTCTTCATATCCCGACCGCTTTTGACGGACAAAAAATCCGGCCGGGCTGTTCGCATTAGGAGTTTAACCGACCGACCGCGAACCAGCCGCCCGGCGAGCTTGTAAAAATGACTCCCGCTCCGGTGTTACAAGCACCGCCGGGCGGAAGGCATAGCCGGTTTCTTAGGCCGCTAATGCGTAGTTGTCTTGGTTGGCAACTATTATTTTGCAGCAAGTTTAACGAGTTTAGCTACATGCTCGGCATGCGCCTCCGGTTTCGCAATACACGTCGAAGCCGAATCGCCCCCAGAGCTTTCATTATAGCACGGGCGCGCAACACCGGCCCCGCGCCGGTCCGCCGTCTATAATAGGCCGCATGCAAATCCTCTACGGCCCTCCGCCCTTGTCGGAATTCAGGCGACGGCAGTTGCTTGCCCGGTTGCAGTCGGTTTGTGCCGCCGTTTCCGGTTTGCAGGCCGCCACGGTTTATTTCCTCGACATGGACGGTGACCCCGGCGAGCGTGTGCGCCGCCGCCTCGGCTCGTTGCTCGCGCCGGACGGCGCCCCGGCGTCGGCGGCGCCCGCCGCCACGGACGCTACTGTTTATGTGATTCCGAGAACGGGGACGGTTTCGCCGTGGTCGAGCAAGGCGACCGACATTTTCCATGTCTGCGGACTCGAACAAGTTCGGCGGGTGGAGCGCGGCGCCTGCTATTGCGTGCAGGCGCGGCGGAAGTTGTCCGCCGCCGAGCACGGCGCGTGCGCGGTTTTGCTGCACGACAGGATGACCGAGGCGGTGTGTGATTCGCCGCCGCCTTCCGGCCGGGTTTTTGCGCACGCCGCGGCGAGGCCGTTGCGCGAGGTCGCGCTGGACGTCGATCCGCTCGACCAATTGCAATCCGTCAACCGCGACTGGGGGCTTGCGCTGTCGCAAGATGAAATGGCCTACCTGCTCGACCATTACTCCGGACAGAAGCGTGCGCCGACCGACGCCGAGTTGATGATGTTCGCACAGGCCAATTCCGAACACTGCCGCCACAAGTTGTTCAATGCCGAATGGACGCTCGACGGATGCCGCCGGGAAAAGACGCTGTTCGAGATGATCCGGCACACGCACGCCTGCTCGCCGCATGGCGTGCTGTCGGCGTACGAAGACAACGCGGCCGTTGTTGCGGGCGCCGTGGCGCGCCGCCTCGTGATTGACGCCGAAACGCGGCGCTATCGTTACGTCGAAGAAGAGCAGCCCATCCTGATAAAAGTCGAGACCCACAACCATCCGACCGCGATCTCGCCGTTTCCGGGCGCCGCCACCGGCGCCGGCGGCGAGATTCGCGACGAGGCGGCGACCGGGCGCGGCGGGCGTCCGAAGGCGGGTTTGACCGGTTTCAGCGTGTCGAATTTGCGAATTCCGGATTTCATCCAGCCGTGGGAGGGTCCTGAAAAGCGGCCTTCACGAATCGCCTCGCCGCTGCAGATTATGATCGAAGGGCCCATCGGCAGCGCGGGTTTTAACAACGAGTTCGGGCGTCCGAATCTGTGCGGTTATTTCAGAACTTTCGAACACGGCGGCAATGGGCGAACCTGGGGCTATCACAAGCCGATGATGGTCGCCGGCGGGCTGGGCAGTCTGCGCGCCGCCCACGTCGCCAAGCAGGCTTTTGCGGACGGCACGCCGCTGGTCGTGTTCGGCGGGCCGGCGATGCGGATCGGTCTCGGCGGCGGATCGGCCTCGTCGGTCGGCGGCGGCGCCAGTTCGGAGGAACTTGATTTCGCGTCGGTGCAGCGGGACAACGCCGAGATTCAGCGGCGTTGTCAGGAAGTCATCGAGCAATGTACCGCGCTGGGCGCCGGCAATCCGATTCTCGCGATTCACGACGTGGGTGCGGGCGGACTCGCCAACGCCTTGCCGGAGCTGGTGCACGGCGCAGGTCTCGGCGGCCGTTTCGAACTCAGGGAAATTCCCTGCGCCGACCATGGTTTGTCGCCGATGGAAATCTGGTGCAACGAGGCGCAGGAGCGTTACGTCGCGGCCGTCTCCGCCGCGCGTCTGCCGGATTTTCTCGGCTTCTGCGACCGCGAACGCTGCCCGGTGGCGGTCATCGGCCGCGCGACCGCGCAACGGCAGCTGATAGTCGAGGATCGCCTGTTTGGACGGGACGCGGTGCACATGCCGATGCCGGTGTTACTCGGCAATCCGCCGCGCGGCTCACGTTCGGTCGCGGCGGCGTCTTACGCGGCAGGCGCTTCGTCGCTCGACGGCATGGAGCTCGGCGAGGCCGTCGAGCGCGTGCTGAAAATCCCGGCGGTCGCGTCCAAGTCGTTCCTGATTACGATTGGAGACCGCAGCGTCAGCGGGCTGGTGGTGCGCGACCAGATGGTCGGGCCGTGGCAGACGCCGGTCGCCGACGCCGCGGTGACGGCGGCGGATTATTCGGGCTGCGCCGGCGAGGCGATGGCAATGGGGGAACGCACGCCGGTGGCCATTGGCAACGCGCCTGCGTCGGGGCGCCTGGCCGTCACTGAGGCGTTGCTCAATATTATGTCAGCCGATGTCCGGGCGCTGGGCGATGTCCGGCTGTCGGCCAACTGGATGGCCGCCGCCGGCGATGATGCACAGGCGGCGGCGTTGTTCGACACCGTCCACGCGGTGGCGCAGGAACTGTGCCCCGAACTCGGCATTGCGATTCCCGTCGGCAAGGATTCGCTGTCAATGCAGATGGCCTGGCAGGCGGACGGGCGCAGCGAACAGGTCGTCTCCCCGCTGTCGCTGGTGGTGTCCGCCTTCGCGCCGGTTGCGGATGTGCGCGACACCCTGACGCCGCAACTCGACCCGGGCGTGCCGGGCGCAAGGCTGTGGCTGGTGGATCTTGGCGGCGGCAGGAACCGCCTCGGCGGTTCCTGCCTGATGCAGGCATACGGGCGAATTGGCGGCGAGCCGCCCGATCTCGATGAGCCACGGAAACTGACGGCCCTGTTTGCCCTGCTGCGCGAGTTGCGCGACCGCGGGATGTTGCTTGCTTATCACGACCGCAGCGATGGCGGCCTTTTCGCCTGCCTTGTCGAGATGGCTTTCGCCGGACACTGCGGTGTGCGTTGCGACCCGGGAGAGACGGGCGCCGATTTCATGGCGCCGCTTTTTTCGGAGGAGCCGGGCGTCGTAATCCAGGTGACGGCGCAAGCGGCGAAGTTGCTGCCATCGCTTGCGCGGCGGCACGGTTTGTCTTCCGATTGCCGCGATGTCGGTTGCTGTATTTCCGAACTGAATTTTGAAATCCGCGGCGGCGGATTATCGCGCTCGTGGGATTTGATGCAACTCAAGCGGTGGTGGTCGCAAACCGGCTTTCATATCCGGACGTTGCGCGATCATCCCGAATGTGCGTCGCAGGAACTGGACAGCGTGTGCGACGGCGCCGATCCCGGACTGGGCGCGGCGTTGACCTTCAATCCGGCCGAAGGCGCGGCTCCGGCGGCCGGCGCGCGGCCCGGGGTGGCCCCCAGGGTGGCTGTGTTGCGCGAGCAGGGCGTCAATGGCCACATGGAAATGGCGTCGGCCTTCGCTCGCGCCGGTTTCGATGTCCACGATGTGCATATGAGCGATTTGATCGCGGGGCGCGAGGACCTGCGGTCGTTTCACGGCCTTGCCGCCTGCGGCGGCTTCTCCTACGGCGATGTGCTCGGCGCCGGCGCCGGCTGGGCGCAGTCCATTCTGCTGCACGAGCGTGTGCGCGACGCGTTTGCGGGTTTTCTTGCGCGCGAGAATACCTTTGTGCTCGGTGTCTGCAACGGTTGCCAGATGTTGTCGCGGTTGTCCGGGATGATTCCCGGCTCCTCTCACTGGCCGCGTTTCGAGCGCAACCGTTCCGACCAGTTCGAGGCGCGGCTGGTCCTGGTCGAGATTTTGCCGTCGCCTTCGATTCTGCTGTCGGGCATGGAAGGTTCGACGGTGCCCGTTGTCGTCTCCCACGGCGAGGGGCGCGCCGTTTTCGGAGAAGACACCCTGCGCCGGGCGCAGCCTTTCATCTGTCTGCGTTACGTGGACAACCACGGTCGCGTGACCGAACATTACCCGCAGAATCCGAATGGCAGCGTCGGCGGCGTTACCGGATTGTGCAGCGAAGACGGCCGCGTCACGATCATGATGCCCCATCCCGAGCGGCTGTTTCGCAGTTGCCAGTATTCCTGGCATCCGCGCGACTGGGGGGAGGAAGGTCCGTGGTTGCGACTGTTCCAGAATGCCCGCCGCTGGCTGGCGGCATAGTGCAACCCCGGCGATGAGCACGATGGAACCCGTACTGCACGAGCGTCTCGGCCGTTGCGCCGCGGCGGCGCCGGATTATTTCTCATTCGGGGGCGAAAAGATTCCGAGGTTCACGGCGGAGTTCTGGACCGCAAAGCAGCGGCAAGGCAACCCGATTCACGAAATCTCATACAGAGCGTGCTTCAAGGCGCAACTGCCCGGTTTCTTCATCCGCCTGCTGTCGGCTGCGGGCGATGTAATCTACGACCCGTTCGCGGGACGCGGCACCACGGCCATCGAGGCGGCCCTGAACGGGCGAATCCCGGTGTCCAATGACGTCAATCCGCTGAGCGAGGTCCTGGCAAGACCGAGAATCGAGCCGCCGTCGCTCGATGAGGTGCAAGACAGGCTCCGGGAGTATCCGGCCTCGCCGCGGCGCGCGGAGGACGCCGGCCTGTCCATGTTCTACCATCCCGATACCGAGGCGGAAATCCTGTCCCTCAGGGAGGAGTTGCAATCGAGACGGGCGCGCGCGACCGAAGACGCCGTTGACCGGTGGATCAGAATGGTGGCCACGAATCGGCTGACCGGACATTCCCCCGGTTTTTTCTCCGTCTATACGCTGCCGCCGAACCAGGCCGTCTCGCGCGACGGGCAGATCAGGATCAACCGCAAGCGCAAGCAGGTGCCGCCTTACAGAAACACCCGCGAGCTCATCGTCAAAAAATCACGGCAATTGCTGTCCGGCATGGATTCGGCGAGTCGGGACGCGATGCGCCGCCATGCCCGCCGCGCAGTCTTCATCGCGGGCGATGCCGGCGAAACGCCGGACATCCCGGACGCCGCGGTTTCCCTGACGGTGACTTCGCCGCCTTTTCTCGACACCGTTCAGTACTCGAAGGACAACTGGCTGCGGTGCTGGTTCAACGGGATTGACATTGCCGCCGTCGAGCGGAGCGCGACGTTGACCGGAAACGTTAGCGCCTGGGGAAAAGCCATGGCAAAAGTTTTCCTGGAATTGCACAGGGTAACCCGGCCCGGCGGCTGGGTCGCCTTTGAGGTAGGCGAAGTCAGAAACGGCCGCATTCGCCTTGAAGAATATGTCCTGTCGCCGGGGACGGCGGCCGGTTTTTCGTGCAAGGCGGTCGTAATCAACCGCCAGAAATTCACCAAGACGTCGAACATCTGGGGGGTCGGCAACAACCGGCGCGGGACCAATACCAACCGGATCGTGTTGTTCAGAAAAGAGTAGGCGCGGTGCGGGTTTGCGGGCGCGCGTTTTGCGCCACTTGCAACTTTGCCGCGGTTGCCACAATATATTCGGTGAAGCGAACAGAGGTTCAATATGCTGATACAAATCACAAAGCGTTCACAACCAGAACCGTCGGAAATTACACCGCACGCGGTTTATATGAGGCGCCGCGAGTTCATCAAGGCAGGCGGCGGCGTGCTGGCCGCGGGCCTGTTGCCGGGTGTTGCGGGCGCCGCCCTGGGGCCGGAGTTCGGCGATCTTCCGGACAGCCGCTACAACACGGACGAGGAATTGACGTCGTATCACAATGTCACGACCTACAACAATTTTTACGAACTCGGCACCGGCAAGGCGGACCCCCACAAGAATGCCGATAAACTGGTCACCGAACCGTGGAATATCAAGGTGTCGGGCGAGTGCAACAAGCCCGGTGTCTATGCGCTCGAGGACTTTGTCAAGCCGCACAAACTGGAGGACAGGATTTACCGCCTGCGCTGCGTCGAGGCCTGGTCCATGGTCATTCCCTGGGTCGGTTTCGAGGTGGCCGAAGTGGTGAAGCGCTGCGAGCCGAACTCCAATGCCAGATATGTTGCCTTCACGACCATTCTCGACCCCGAGAATCTGTCGGAGCAAAGGCGCCGGACTCTGAACTGGCCCTATAAAGAGGGACTGAGGCTGGATGAGGCCATGAACCCGCTGGCGATTTTTGCGGTGGGGCTTTACGGCAAGGTCCTGCCGAACCAGAACGGCGCGCCGCTGAGACTGGTGGTGCCGTGGAAATACGGATTCAAGAGCATCAAATCCATCGTCGCGATGGAATTCACGCGCGATGAGCCGCCGACGGCGTGGGGCAGGGCGGCGCCGAGAGAGTACGGTTTTTATTCCAACGTCAATCCCCAGGTCAGCCATCCGCGCTGGTCGCAGAGGCGCGAGCGTCGCATCGGCGAGTTTCGCAAGCGCAAGACCCGGATGTTCAACGGCTACGAGGACGAAGTCGGACACCTCTACGCGGGCATGGATCTGAAAAAACACTTCTGATTTGAGCAACGGTATCGCCACCGGCGTTTCTCCGGAGAGCGGGCGCGTCATTCTCATCGCCAGGGTTTTCGTTCATGCGGCCTGCCTGCTGCCGCTGGCCTGGCTTGTGTGGACGGGCCTTTACCGCGACCTCGGCGCCAACCCCATCGAGTACATCACGCGCTTTCTCGGCGACTGGACGTTGCGCCTGTTGCTGATTACGCTGACGTTCACGCCCGCCGCCCGGTTGCTGCGCGTCAGGATTGTGCGTTACCGGCGCGCGGTCGGTCTGTATTGCTTCTTTTATGCCGTGTGCCATTTCGTGACGTATATCTGGCTCGACCAGTTCTTCGATTGGCCGTCCATTGTCGAGGACATCGCCAAGCGGCCTTTTATTCTCGCCGGTTTCACCGCGTTCGTGCTGCTCATTCCCCTGGCCGCGACCTCCAACGGCGCCGCCGTGAGGTGGCTGCAACACCGCTGGAACAAACTGCACCGCCTGGTTTACGTCATCGCCATCGTCGGCCTGCTGCATTACTGGTGGCTGGTGCGCGCCGATTTTCTGAAAGCGTGGATTTATCTCGTGATTCTGGCGATACTGCTGGGCTACCGCCTCGTGCGTTTCGCCGCGGCCAGGGGCGGTGTGAGTCGTTGACAGGCTCCGGCAGGCCGGGTACGATGGGGTGATTGCCGCGAGTAATGATTCTGATGTTTGGATTGTTCAAGAAAAAACCCAAAGATTTCAAGGCGACGATTGCCAACACCGGCGAGACTTTTGAAGTGTCCGGC
Source organism: uncultured candidatus Poriferisulfidus sp. (assembly GCA_963693105.1). GTDB lineage: Bacteria > Pseudomonadota > Gammaproteobacteria > Poriferisulfidales > Oxydemutatoraceae > Oxydemutator. The sequence goes on from OY843752.1 coordinate 834,147, forward strand.
GGTATCAACCTGTTGCAGGCGGCGCTCAACGCCGGTATCCAGTGGCCGCATGACTGCCGGGTCGGCAGTTGCGGCACCTGCCGTTGCCTGTTGAAAGAAGGCAAAGTCAAGCCATTGAACGACTTCTCCTATGTCCTCGACAAGGAGATGCTCGACCGCGGCATGATCCTGGCCTGCCAGGCGAGACTGCAAAGCGACGTAACCGTCGAAGTGGATTTCGAACAGGGCGCGTTGCGCTGACGGTCAGCGCGCGAGCCGTTCCAGCACCTGCAACGACGGCGTGAAAAACATCGCGCCGGACACCGGCGCAGTGTAGTCCGTCAGGCGGTCGTGCAGGCCGTCGCCGGTCTGTCCGTACATGCGCGCCAGCATCTTGTCGATGATGTCGAGGTCTTTCGTGTAGGCGGCGAAGAACAGCCCGCTTTCGCCAGCCAGCGAGTGATACGCCATGCTGTGGCGCACGATTTCAAGTTCCTCGCCGTTTTCCTCTATGACCACGCGGCGGATGTGCGCCGTCGCCGGTTTCTCTTCGTCGGGCAGTTCGACGCTGTCGGGTTTGGTGCGGCCGATGATTTTTTCCTGCTCTTTCACGTCCAGCCGCGACCATGGTTCGAGGTGGTGCCGGTAGCGCTGCGTGAACACAAAACTTCCGCCCGCGAATTCGCCGTCGTCAATCAGTGCGGTTGCGGCGCGCGCCCGGTCTCCTTCCGGATTTTCGGTTCCATCTATGAAGCCGGTCAGGTCGCGTGAGTCGAGGTACTCGCTGCACGGTGTCTCCTCGGTGATTTCAAGCAGGCCGGCGAGTGGGCGAATGATTCTTCGCAGGGCCTCGTAGTTGAGGTCAACGCGGCCGGAGTTGACATGGAAGAAGACATCGCCGCCGGTTGCCGGGGCGGACAGCGTTTTGCCCTCGATGGGCCTGAAGGTCCGCAAGCCGCCGGGCTGCGCGCCGGGCGCCAGGCGTTGCCACGCGGATTGTCCGAAACTGGCCGCGCCGTTGACGCGCGCGCCGGGTTCCGAGACTTCTTCCAGTATCCGGGGCAACGATGCACACGCCGTGGCGAGTGCCGCGACATCCGCCGCCTGTTCGCTTGTTCTGGCGGTTACAAACAGGCTGTGCCGGGCGGGTTGCGGCAGGATGACGGATTGGGGTTGTTGCATGGTTCCGGAGTCCACGAGAATTCTAAGCAATTCGTCCCCGGGATTCCATACGCGAATGTATTTTGGGTATAATTTCCCTGTGTTCATGAATGGGAGGAAACGGATGAATTCAATGATTTGCGCGCCGAGGCGCCGGTTGAGCGGTTTTATTTCAGTTGCGCTGCTGGGCGCGGTCATGCTGGCGGCAGTCGCGCCGGCCAGCGTACAGGGTGCTGGCCGAAGCGGAATGTACGCCGGACTGGATCTCGGGCTGGTGTCTGCGGATGAACTGGCGACCAGGGGAATGGATACGGACGTGCTGACATTGTGCGATGAGCTGATTCCTCTTCCGACGGGTGTCAGCAGGCCAACGGACTGCGGCACCGGTGATGCATGGAGCAACAGCTTTGATTCCGAAGCGGGCGTCATGGGCGGTGTTCAACTGGGATGGTTCTATCAGAATTTCCGTTTTGAACTCGAATACGCTTACTCGGCTTCCGACGGCGACCGCGGCCCGATTAACGATTTGCTCACGGGCAAGGAGAACGAATTCATATACCAGAACGAAAAGTTTGAGAACATCACCAGCCACGACCTGTTTATGAATGCTTATGTGGATTTGCTGGCCGGTTCGGATTTTACGCCGTATATCGGCTTCGGTGTCGGCTGGCGCAGAATGGAACTGGACTACACCGGGGTTTTTATCAGGAACACTTCTGCCGTTTTTGAAGGCAATCCGCAGCTGCAGGACAGGCGCAACGCCGCCGGCACGCTTTCGCGCACCGAGAAGAAACTGGACGACGACCTGTTCGGCTACCAGTTGATCGTGGGCGGAGATTACGCGGTGGATGACCACCTCACGGTGGGCGCCAAATTCCGCTACATGCGGTTTGACGAGTTTGACGGAGGTTACCAGCCGTCTGATTTTCTGAGAAGTCACGACTCCATCGTCAGGGTGAACGGCGTTGACCGCCCGGTGGTCAATAGAGTGGAGACTGAAAAAATAGACAACTGGGTCGTCAGCCTGAATCTCAAATACGCGTTCTCGGGGACCGGCGCCCCGGCGCGAAGCGGCGCTTCCATGGGCTCCGACCGCAGTGGCATGTATGTCGGGCTTGACCTCGGCATGGTGTTTCCGGATGACATGGACGCCGATGTGGGCGACAACGATGTGGCCACATTGTGTGACAGCAATATTTTCAAGGCGGATAACTCGGACCCGATGGATACCCGCGCCGTGGGGTTGTTGACAAGCGGGTGCGGAGCCGGAGACAGTTGGACCAACAGTTTCGATCCCGACACGGGCATCCTCAGCGGCCTCAACGTGGGTTGGCTTCATGGAAACTTCCGGACCGAACTCGAGTATTTCCGCTGGGCCGCCGATGGCGACAGTGGGCCGATTGCGGATTTGAACGATGCCACGGGCAAGGATGCGGAATTCCAGTTCCAGAACGAGTCGGTTGACAACATCGTCAGCCACAACCTGTTCGCGAACGTCTATTACGATTTTGTCGGTCATTCCAGATTCACGCCGTACATCGGCGCGGGTCTCGGCTGGCAGAAAATGAGCTTCGACTACGATGCGACCATTCTCAGGAACACGGATGCCGTTTTTGCGGGAGACGCGCAATTGGTGGCAAGGCGGGCCGCCGCCGGCACGGTCACGCGTCTGGAGGAGGAACTGGATGACAACCTGTTCGGCTACCAGTTGATCGCGGGCGTGGACTATGCGCTGACCGACCATCTGGCCGTGGGCGGGAAACTTCGATACACGCGCTTCGATGATTTTGACGGAGGCCGCAACGAGTATGACCAGCTGAGAAGCCACGAATCAATGACCGGCCGCGCCACGGATCCCGACAGCCGCGTCGTAACGCACAAGCTGGAAATAGACGAACTGGAAACCTGGGGCCTCAGCCTGAACCTGAAATACCTGTTCTGAGGCGCGGTTTTTCTAGTAGGTATAGTTTTTGTGAGAGCCCTTGTTATAAAGAACTAGATTGAGTCCTGAAACATAACTAAATGGCGCACTAATCCAGCTGATGGGATATATTCTGGGGTTTGGCGGGGTTGTTGCTATGGCTAGCCGTAGCGACAAATGGTTTGTTTGATTCTGAAGGGAATTACACAAGGAAACACAACGTCTGATTTCCATTTAAGACGATGCCTATTCCGCCATTTTCAATATCATCCGTTCTAGGGCTCCTGTCGAGAAGCACACAAAAGGATGGGTGTCTTTTGATGAATATAACTCATTGCTGTTGAATGCATGGATAGATTTTGTATCAGGGATAGGCCATCTCGCCAGCTGACGGCCGCTAAATGCCTCCTGAGCAATATCACCCGTTATCTGTATTGTTAAGATGTATCTTATATTAGTAACAATTTCAGTACCTTGCCTTTCTGTATTTGGTGCCATATAAATGTTGATTCTTCCTTCCAAATCTGTTTTTCGATTGACATAGGCATTGTACGCATGTACGTGATAAGCATCACCAACCGATACAGCAAACCTAGAATCTACTGAATCATAGGCAATCTTATAGGAGGAATCGGCTGCAACTGCGTAAGTATAATCTTTTTGTTCGTCGCCTCTCTTATATGTTCTAGTTGTAGTTCCGCAATCAACATAATCCTCAGGAGAGTTGGTGGAAAAAGAAACGTTAATTAAACGTGATTCTTTAGAGATGTTATTTACAATGAAGAAACTTTCTGTCAATTGCTTCACTAATTTATCCCATATGGAGTTAAAATGCCCATCGACTATTGCACGATTCACAACTTCATCAGATTCCCCTGCCCCTTGTTGATAATTTTCAGTATTAAACCCCTTTGCAGTACAGCCACTGAGTACGCTTGCCACAAGCAACGACAAGATAAAACTCTTGCTTAAATTTTTCATTATCTTTCTTCAGGCCCCCATATTATTTGGTGAAACTTAAAACTAGCCGCAACAGGCCATCTTGAATTGCTGGAATTTTATCATAATTCAATTCACGGACATGAACAGTGCGGTATAAGTTTTGTTGCTTGGTATGTCGTATATTGTTTTCTGAATTAGCCACATTGGTTGCCTAAATAACAGATGGCGCTTAAGGGATTGCATGTAGTCGCAAGCTGGTTTCACTTGCCTGCAGGCTGTGAAATGCCATATTTTCAATGGGTTGCCGTTGCGGAGTCCCCCCAAATAAGGGCCTTGACTACTTTGGGCTTACACGGCCCTGCAGGCCCTTGCAAAGGGCCGGGAAAAGTTGTTATAATACGCATCTCGCGCCGGAAGAGTCCGGCGCTGTTCTTTGATAAACATATCGACAGCTCAATTAGTCAGATAGTTTGTGTGGGCGCTTGCGTTTTGCAAGTCGCAAACTTCAGCAGTCCGGATGCCGCGCATTGCGTGGTTTGAAGGTCGGCTGAATCTCACAAGTCCGCGGCGTAAGCCGCAACCAAAAATTCAAATGAAGAGTTTGATCCTGGCTCAGATTGAACGCTGGCGGCATGCCTAACACATGCAAGTCGAACGGTAACAGGCCGTTGTGATCCCTTCGGGGTGAACTTGGCGCTGACGAGTGGCAGACGGGTGAGTAACGCGTAGGAATTTGCCCGGTAGTGGGGGATAGCTCGGAGAAACTCGAATTAATACCGCATACCCTCTACGGAGGAAAGCCGGGGACCTTTTCGGAGGCCCGGTGCTACCGGATAAGCCTGCGTCTGATTAGCTTGTTGGTGAGGTAACGGCTCACCAAGGCGACGATCAGTAGCTGGTCTGAGAGGACGATCAGCCACACTGGGACTGAGACACGGCCCAGACTCCTACGGGAGGCAGCAGTGAGGAATATTGGACAATGGGCGCAAGCCTGATCCAGCAATGCCGCGTGTGTGAAGAAGGCCTGCGGGTTGTAAAGCACTTTCAGCAAGGGAAGAAAAGCTTCGCGCGAATACCGCGGAGTCCTGACATGCCCTGCAGAAGAAGCACCGGCTAATTCCGTGCCAGCAGCCGCGGTAATACGGAAGGTGCAAGCGTTAATCGGAATTACTGGGCGTAAAGCGCACGTAGGCGGTTTGATTAGTCGGATGTGAAATCCCCGGGCTTAACCTGGGAACTGCATTCGATACTGTCAGACTGGAGTGCAGTAGAGGGAAGCGGAATTCCGGGAGTAGCGGTGAAATGCGTAGATATCCGGAGGAACATCAGTGGCGAAGGCGGCTTCCTGGTCTGTTACTGACGCTGAGGTGCGAAAGCATGGGGAGCAAACAGGATTAGATACCCTGGTAGTCCATGCCGTAAACGATGTCAACTAGCTGTTTGAGGCACTCTAGCCTTGAGTAGCGCAGCCAACGCGCTAAGTTGACCGCCTGGGGAGTACGACCGCAAGGTTGAAACTCAAAGGAATTGACGGGGGCCCGCACAAGCGGTGGAGCATGTGGTTTAATTCGATGCAACGCGAAGAACCTTACCTGGCCTTGACATCTTCGGAAGGCCGCAGAGATGCGGCTGTGCCTTCGGGAACCGGATGACAGGTGCTGCATGGCTGTCGTCAGCTCGTGTCGTGAGATGTTGGGTTAAGTCCCGCAACGAGCGCAACCCTTGTCCTTAGTTGCCAGCACGTAAAGGTGGGAACTCTAAGGAGACTGCCGGTGATAAACCGGAGGAAGGTGGGGACGACGTCAAGTCATCATGGCCCTTACGGCCAGGGCTACACACGTGCTACAATGGGCGGTACAGAGGGTTGCTAAACCGTGAGGTGGAGCGAATCCCCTAAAGCCGCTCGTAGTCCGGATTGGAGTCTGCAACTCGACTCCATGAAGTCGGAATCGCTAGTAATCGCGAATCAGCAATGTCGCGGTGAATACGTTCCCGGGCCTTGTACACACCGCCCGTCACACCATGGGAGTTGGCTGCACCAGAAGCAAGTTGTCTAACTTCGGAGGACGCTTACCACGGTGTGGTCAATGACTGGGGTGAAGTCGTAACAAGGTAGCCGTAGGAGAACCTGCGGCTGGATCACCTCCTTTAGAGAAAGCGACGCGCATGTGCAAGCGTCCTCACAAACTTTTCTGACTCAAAGAGTCTGTCCTTAATTATCTTTTTGCAGTAATGCCTGTTGTCCGGGTGCTCGCCCGAATAAGCCGCTTGCTGCCCGTGTTGCTGACGCAACCGGGCGGAGGCATCGTGCTCGCCGACCACGGCGAACCCGAGCGGGTCGTCGTCGTCGGCAGACAACTGGACAACAACACGCTGTACCCCCGAACGGAATTGCCGCCGGCGCCGGACCTCGCCAACCTGATGGCGCGGTTTCCGGGCGGCGGCGTCGCCGCCAACGGCCGCTTGAGCGGCCAGATGCAGCACCGGGGCCTGTTCGGTTCGCGCATGGCCGTCCGGGTGGACGGCATGTATATTAATTCCAGCGGGCCGAACTGGATGGACCCGCCGCTGCACTACATGCCGAACACGCTGATTGAGTCGTTTCAGGTCTTGCGCGGCGGCGCCTCCGTCGGCAGCGGCGACAGTCTCGGCGGCAACGTCATCGTTCGTTCAAAGCGCGCCCGCTTCACGGACGGCGATACTCTGGAGCACCAGGCCGACTTGTCGGCGCTGACCCAAACCGTGGACAAGGGCCACAGCATCGGCGCGATGGTCGGGTTGGCCAACCGCCGCCACCGCGTGGACTTTACTTTCAGTCGTGATGACGGAGACGACCGGAAGGCCGGCTCCGGCACCGTCGAATCAAGCCGCTACGACCGCGACACCCACGGCTTCTCCTACGGTTTTCGTTTTGACGGGCACGAGATGGGTCTCGACTACCGCAGGATCAATACCGGTGAAACTGGCACGCCTTCGTTGCCGTTCGATATCCGCTATTACCACACCGATCTTGCCCGGCTGTTTTACAAGGGCTTGTGGCGCGGTGTCGAGTGGGACGCATCACTGTATTTCAACGACATCGAGCACCGTATGAACAACTACCGTTTGCGTCCGGCCCCGGATTTCGACAACATTCCGGGTGCGGACAGCAACAAGCTGCCGCCCTTCCGGGGAGATGACCGGCGGTGGGTGGATGTCGAAAGCGACGGCGCCGGGCTTTCCCTGGGCGCCTCCTTCAACTGGCTGAGCGGGGCGTTCAGGCTGGGACTGGAAGGACACCTGGCCGACCATCAAGCCACCGTGCACGACCCCGATGTCGCGGCCTTCTTCGTGACCAACTTCGATGACTCGGAAATAGACAAATGGGCGCTGTTTGTCGAATGGAGGGGAGAGGTGGCGTCGCGCTGGCGCGTCGCTTCCGGCCTGCGCTATAACCTGATTCATGCCTCGACCGACCCGGTGGATGCGCTGCCTGCGCGGCTTGCGGATCGTGGCACCGCCAACGCCGTCACCGACGGCGCACGTCACCTGCGCGACCGCTTCAACGGCGCCGACCGCACCCGCACAGACCGCAACCTCGACGCCTTCCTTGAAATCGGCTACTCGTTGCACGACCGCCTGGAATTGATTTTCGGCGTCGCACAGAAAACCCGCTCGCCGGGATATGTAGAGCGTTACACGTGGTTGCCGCTGGAGGTCAACGCCGGACTGGGTGACGGCAACAACTACGTCGGCGACCCCGAACTCGACCCCGAAATCTCGCGCGAGATCGAAGCGGGCTTCGACTGGAGCCACGCCGCGTTCAGTTTCGAACCGCGCCTGTTCTACCGCGATATTACCGACTACATACAGGGCGCGGCGGTGTCCGGCGCCTGCAACTACGCGGCGGACAACACAATCAACGACACCGGCGAAGCGCTCGTTTGCGTCAGCAATCTGGCAAACGGCGATTCAAGCCCGAAACAATTCGCCAATGTGGACGCAAAAATCTACGGCTTTGACGCGCGTTTTGGTTACCACCTGGATTCCCTGTGGACGCTGGACGGCGTAATCGGTTTTGTGCGCGGTCGCCGCCGCGACATCAACGACAATCTCTACCGCATCGCGCCGCCGCGCCTGACGCTGGGCCTGGAGCGCAAGAACGAGTCGTCGAACCTGCGTTTTGAAACCGTCCTGGTGGAGCGGCAGGACAAACTGGCGCGCTCGTTGCTGGACGCCGAGAATCTCGGCGGACGGCTCGACACCGGCGATGTGCCGGGTTACGTGCTGTTTAACCTTCGCTACAGCCATGCCTGGCCGCGCTACGGCCTGAAGCTCAGCGGCGGCGTCGAAAATCTGTTTGACAAGGAGTACGAGGATGCCCTGGCCGGCTTCAACCGCGTTCTGGAGAGTGATGTCCGGGTCGGAGAGCGCATTCCCGGCCCCGGTCGGAACGCTTACCTGAGTCTCGGCTACCGGTGGTAGCCCGGCGGCGCCTGTAAATTCAGTCGTCGGCCGCGAGGCTCGACCAGTATTCCTTCCATGCGGCGGTTCCGATGCGCGTCAAAGGATTGTCGCTCGGCGGAGTCCAGATTCCGCCCGCAAAGTCTCTTATCATGTCGTCGTCTATGGCGCCCATGGCCTCGGCGATGGCCATGGCCTCGAGACTCTCGGCCCTGGCGCTGGAGAAATCTTCGCTGGTAAAATCACGGCCGTGCCTTTGTGCGATTTCCGCTATGTCGTCAATGTCATCGGCCTCGCTGAGAACCGCGCACAATTCGGCGTCCTTCTTTGCTTTCGTGAAAAACTTCTTGATTTCCGAGTTTCTGTTCACTTCAAGGTCCTCCCTGGTTGGCACTCTCAGTCCGTCATCATAAAGTAATTTGCGTTCTGTATGGGTTCAGATACATTTGACATGACCGCCCGCTCCACGCAGGCGCCCGTGATAGATTGCAGTCGCGGCGAGCGCGCCGTCCATGCCGCAGGCTTGCAGTTCGCGCAAATCGCGCTCATCACGCACCCCGCCGCCCGCGATCAGCCGCCCGCGGTGCCGCGCGCGCAACGGCTTCAGCCGCGCGACATCGGGCCCGCACTGTGCGCCGACCCGGTCAAGCATCAGCGCAATCACGGTGTGCGGCCAGGTTTCGGGGTGTTGCAGCAGACTGCCGCCGGGCGGGTGTTTCGCATCGAAGTCGAGAGAAAGAATATAATCAATGTCGTTGAACAGGGAAATGTCGTCCACCAGCGTTTCGGTGCCGACCACGGGCAGCAGTTGTCCGCCCCCCTCCGGTTCGCCGATGTCGCGGCGCCGGCGAACGCCCGTGTCGAGCCACACGCGCAGCGCCGGGAAACGATGGCGGATTTCGGCGACCGCCGACCGGTTTTTGCCGGCGTTTCCGTCCTCGCCGGCGATGGCGTCGAGGTCGGCCAGGTACACCGTGTCGGGCGGGCCGGGCGCCGCGCCGTCGAGGAGGCGCGCGATGACGTCAACCGGTTGTGCGTTCGGAAACAGGGGCAGTTTGAGCCGCCGGTAGTGCCGCCTGTCACCGCCGCGCGCGTGTACGACGCAGCCGTCTTTAAGGTCTATTGCGGGAATTAATTTCAAGATGATTCGCACATTCGCCCGGCCGGAATAAAGAATAACGTATATGAAGATTGTTTTGTTTGAATATGTCACCGGCGGCGGTGCGGGCGGCGAAGGCCTGTCCGCGCTGGCGCGCGAGGGGGAATTGATGTTGCACGCGCTGGGACGCGGTCTGGCGGCAATCGAGGACGTGCGCCTCGTGACCGTGCGCGATGCGCGTTTGCCGCCTCCGGCCTATGAAACCGCCCTGGTTCGGGTGGAGGCCGGCGATGACGGCATGGACGCGGTTCGCACGGCGCTCAAAGACGCCGATGCTTTCTGGCCGGTTGCGCCGGAGACCGGCGGGCTGCTTGCACGGTTGTGCCGTCTTGTAGAGGACGGTTCCTGCTTGTTGCTGAATTCTCCCGCGTCCGTGGTCGAGGAGGCCGGCGGCAAATACCGTGCTTGCCGGCGCCTGCGGCAAAACGGCGTAGCCTGCGTTGAAACAAAACGGCTCAACGGCTTGCGTTTTCCGCATCACCATGACCTGGTCATCAAGCCCGACGACGGCACCGGTTGCGAGTCCGTGCATCTGTTGCGCGCCGGTGAATCACCGCCGCACAATTCTTTCCCCGGCGATTACCTGTACCAGCCGTACCTGCCGGGCGTCGCCGCGAGCCTGAGCGTGATTTACTCGCCGGTTTGCGCGCCCTACATCGTCGGCGCCAACCGCCAGGAAGTCGCGCTCCAGCAGCGCCGCTTCCGGCTGCGCGCCTGCCACGTCAATGCGCTGGCGGGTGAGGCGCTTGATTTCGAAGGACTTGCCGCCGGTGTGCAGCGCAGTTTCCCCGGCATCGCCGGTCACGTCGGCATTGATCTGATCGTGACCGGCGACCATGTGCTCCGCGTGCTGGAGATTAACCCGAGAGTGACGACATCGTTCGCCGGGCTGGCCGCCTCGACCGGCCTGAACCCCTGCGCCGAGGTCATCCACGCGGTTCGCGGCGAGGCGCGCGAACGCGTGCCCCGGCGCTGCTTCACCACCGTGGAAGTCCGGGTGGATGACATCGCATGAAGAAGATGGACCGCGGCGGGACGGATTGGGTCGGCTGGGACATCGGCGGCGCGCACCTCAAGGCGGCGCGGCTTGCGCCCGACGGCAACGTCATGCGTGTCGCACAGGCGCCCTGTCCGTTGTGGCGGGGCATTGAACGGCTGGATCATGCGTACCGGCTTGTCAGCGCGGAATCAGGCGCCGCCCCCGCCCGCCATATCGTCACGATGACCGGCGAACTCGCCGATTGTTTTACCGACCGCACGCAGGGTGTCGCCGCGATTATTGGCCGGATGGGCGGACTGCTCGGGCAACCGTTTGAGATCTATGCGGGCAAGGCGGGCATCGTCGCCGCCGAACGCTTTGCCGCTTCCACCGACTGCATCGCCTCGGCGAATTGGCACGCAACGGCGAGCCTTGCGGCAAAGCATTTCGCCGACGGCCTGCTGCTTGACATCGGCAGCACCACGACCGACCTCGCGCCTTTCAGGGACGGGCGGGTTTGCGCGCTGGCGCACACCGACGCGGCGCGCATGAAGGCCGGTGAATTGCTCTACACCGGTGTCGTGCGCACGCCGGTGATGGCGCTCGCCGACTGTTTCGACATCAACGGTTCACAACACCCGGTCGCCGCCGAGCAATTTGCCACGACCGCGGATATCTACCGCCTGCTGGAGTGGCTGCCTGCGGGCGCGGACCAGCATCCGCCATGCGACAACGGAGAGAAAACACCCGCCGGCAGCGCGCGGCGCCTGGCGCGAATGTTCGGTTGCGACTACGACGGCGACCTCGAGCGCTGGCGGCGGGCCGCGCAAAGCATCGCCGCGGTGCAGCAGTGTAAAATCGAAGAAGCCGTCCGCCGTCTGATTGTCAGAGAGTCCCTGGATGCTTCGGCGCCCGTCATCGGCGCGGGCGCGGGCGGCTTTCTGGCGCGGCGGGTCTCGGTTGCCTGCTCGCGCCGCTTCGCCGGCTTCGATGAACTGTTTGCTACACTGTCCGATGAACTGTCGCAACGGGCTTGCGACTGCGCCGCGGCGGTCAGCGTGGCCTGTCTTGCGAGAGCGCGGGAAAGCGGATGCCCATGAACCATGAACAAACCGGCCGCTGAATCCAATTCACTGTGGCGCAAGTCTCTGCCTTACGTGCGGGACACCGCCGTGTTGTTTGAACACCTGGCCGGGCGGCCGGGCGCGGTCTTTCTGCACGGCGGCATGGCCTACGGCCATTATGGCCGCCTCGGTCGCTACGACATCCTCGCCGCCGACCCGGGCAGCGTGATTCGCAGCCGCGACGGTGTGACAACCGTCGAATCGCGCGACGGCGGGCGCGAGAGTTTCGACGGCGACCCCTTCGAGGTCGTGCGCGCACACCTGTGGAATGAGCGCTTCGACGATTGCGGCGACTGTCCGTTCCAGACCGGCGCCATCGGTTATTTCAGTTACGATCTGGGGCGGCGAATCGAACGGTTGCCGGACATCGCCGCCGACCGCGAGCAGGCGCCGGAGATGTTGCTCGGCATTTACGACTGGGCCGTGGTCGCGGACCACAAACGCCGCGAGGTTACGCTGATCGGCCGTCCGTGCGGGCATTTCAGCGAAAGCGACTTTGCCGGCGTGTGGCGGATGTTTTGCAGGCAGCCGGCGCCGCGTGTTTCGTCTTCGGTGTGTCGTGTCAAGCGCGGGCCTGTGGCCAACATGGACAAGCGCGGCTACATCGAGCGTTTTCACAGAATCAAGGATTACATCCGCGCCGGGGATTGTTATCAGGTGAATCTCGCGCAGAAGTTCACGGTCGAGATCGAGTGCGACCCCTGGCGGATTTACCGGCAGCTCCACGAACTCAACCCGGCGCCTTTTTCAGCCTACCTCGACTTCGGCGATTTGCAGATCATCAGCATTTCGCCCGAGCGCTTTCTGCGGCTTGGCAACGGCCACGTCGAGACCCGGCCGATCAAGGGCACGCGCCCGCGCCGCGGCGACCCGGCGGCGGACGCGCGCGAAATCGAGGCCCTGCGCACCAGTGCCAAAGACCGCGCCGAGAACCTGATGATTGTGGATCTGCTTCGCAACGACATCGGCAAGACCTGCATCCCCGGTTCAATCCGGGTCAGCCGCCTGTTCGACATCGAAAGTTTCGCCAATGTGCACCATCTGGTCAGCACCATCGAGGGCGACCTCACGCCGGGGATGGACGCGCTGCACCTGATGAAAGGGTGTTTCCCCGGCGGTTCGATTACCGGCGCGCCCAAACTGCGCGCGATAGAGATTATCGAGGAACTCGAACCCGACCGGCGCGGCGTTTACTGCGGCGCCATCGGCTACCTGAGCCGCCACGGCGACGTGGATCTCAGCATCGCCATCCGCACCGCGCTGCACCAGCCGGGCAAGATCGTGTTCTTCGGCGGCGGCGGCATTGTCGCGGATTCCGAAGCCGAATTTGAATACCAGGAGACGCTCGACAAGGTTTCCTCGATGATGCAGTTGTTCAACAGTTTGTGAAATACATTATCAAGATTGGCGGCAGCCTTTACGCCCGCCCGGAACTCGACCGCGTGATGAGACACGCCGCCGGTTTAATCAAGGCGCCGCACAGCGCGGTCATCGTCCCCGGCGGCGGCCCGTTTGCCGACCAGGTGCGCCGCGCCCAGAAGCGCTGGCTGTTCCCGGACGAAACCGCGCACCGCATGGCGCTGCTGGCCATGCGTCAATACGGCCGTATGCTTGCCGCGTTGTCAGATTTGCCGGCGGCGGAACAGTTGCAAAAGCCGGAGCCGGGTGGCTGCACCGTATGGCTGCCGTCGGAGGACCCTGCGATATGGCTCCCGCAGAACTGTCCAGCCCCTGATTTCGACTGGCGCCTGACCTCGGACTCCATCGCCGCCTGCCTCGCCGAACGCCTCGGCGCCGACTGGCTGGTGCTGGTGAAGCCGGTATCGGTGGCCGAGGCGGAGTCTTTCAGCGATCTGGTGGATGAGCGCTTTTGCGGCCTGGTGGAGGATAGCGGTGTGCGGGTAGCCTGCGTTTCAGTGCTGGAATGGCTAGGTGTCAGGTATATCACTGATATAGAAGGGAAAATAGCATAAATATAGCCGTCTGACGGTTTCTAATGAACAAATTCAACCCTGCCTAATATACAAATCTGACGGCCTTTAACAGTAGAATATGACGGTCAGTAATAGAAAAATCTGACTGACTCTAATAGTAAAATCTGACGATTCTGGCATACTGACTTCATCATGAGCACTTATCCGCGTTGGCAGCAGCCGCTTGTTGAACAGGCGCTGCAATACTCAAGAATTGTAGTGCTGTCAGGTCCCCGCCAGTGTGGCAAAACCACTCTGGCGCGGAAACTGGTTTCCAAGGGCATAGACTACCTGACGTTGGACGACCCTCAGACTCTGGAGGCGGCGCGCAACGACCTGCGGGAGTTTGTCCGGCACAGTCAGTCCACGCTGGTTATTGACGAATTTCAGCGGATTCCGGAATTGCTTCTGGCAATCAAACAGATAGTGGATGAAGACAATCGCCCCGGACAATTCCTGCTGACCGGCTCATCCAACATACTGGCGTCGCCTGTCGCCATGGACTCTCTGGCCGGGCGAGTGCGCAGAATCCGGCTGCACCCTTTGACTCAAGGCGAGATGAAGAAAGCAAAGCCGACATTCCTGGAGACTGCATTCAGCCGCTCTTTTACAAGGGAGAGAATCACTGCCGCCGAAGACCGCAAGAAATTGCTTGAACTTGCTTTGCGGGGCGGCTTCCCCGAAGCAGTGAAGTTGAAACCCGTCCAGCGCCGGCCATGGTATGACAATTACATTGAATTATTGTTGCAGAAAGATCTGAAGGATGTGTCCCGCGTCAGGCGTCATGGCGCTTTGCGGAATCTGGTTCCCGTGCTGGCTGCATGGTCTGGAAAGTATATGAATATTTCAGCGGTTCTTTCCGGTTTGGGCATACGGCGTGAGACGGTAGAGAGTTACATTGAGGCGTTGAGATTGCTTTATCTTGTCGAGCCTGTGTCGCCCTGGACAAGCACGGATTACGCCCAGGTCGGAAAGCAGCGTAAGATTTTCATGACAGATTCCGGGCTGATGGCGTCCATCCTCGGCTGGAAGCCGGATGATTTGAGTCCCGACCAGACCGGCAAACTATTCGAGACTTTTGTCTTCAATGAACTGGCCGCCCAGGTAGATGCCGAAGAAGAAGTGCGCTATGAAATCTTCCACTACCGCGACCAGAAGAAGCGCGAGATTGACTTGCTGATTGAGCGCGAGGATGGCGCGTTGCTGGGGATAGAGGTCAAGGCGAGTTCCACCGTGAAAGGGGAGGACTTCAAGCATCTGAAATGGTTTCAGGAAAATCTGGCCCGCAAAGAGTTTGTCGGGATTGTCTTGTATGCGGGGGAGGATGTGCTGCCGTTTGGCCAGGGGATGTGGGCGGTGCCGATGGGGGCGTTGTGGGCGGAATAGTCTTTTGTATCAGGAATGCTACAATTTTTGAATAATAAGATATATACCTGATAGTCAGATGCCAAAGTTGAAACTAGAATATACCGACAACTCGAAATTTAATCAGTTGTCTGAACCTGAAAAGCTTCTCGCGCTAGCGACAGCTTATCTGGATGCAGGCCTTGTTTTTTGCAAGCATATAGAAAATGACGAGAAGAACCTTACATGGCCGAATGCTTGCACAGATATGTGGTTGGTCGCACATTCAGTTGAGCTGTTCTTAAAGGGGGCTATTCTTTTGCAAAACCAGTCGCTGGAAAAGACCCATGATTTGTATGCACTTAAAGAGCAATACAATAAGCTTTATCCTGATGAATGCTTTAAGTGGAAGTTGCCGTTCTCAATAGCATACCTCGACTCTTATCATGATGATGATAAGTTTCAAAACTTTATAAAAAAACTGCCGCCGCCTAGTATTCGATATCGATATTCTGATTATGGTGCGGAAAGATTTGATCCCAAGAAATATAGAGGGACTCTTGAAGATATAAAGAACTTCTATGAATCAGTCTTCCCTAAACTAATTCCAAAATATGACGTTCCTCTAAATCTACAACGAAGTAAGTGGAGCAATAAATAGTCTCATGAAGCAAAAGTCGTTTAAATCTCGCGACGGTGTTCTGTGGAACCGGGAAGAATTAGTTCTGGCTTTTGATCTTTATTGCAGGATTCCTTTTCAGAAAACAAACAACCGCAATCCGGAGGTAAAAAAATTGGCAATAATTTTAGGCCGTACTTCTAGTGCTATCGCAAGGAAATTGGGTAACTTTGGCGCTTTGGATCCAAGATTGAGGGAATCAGGTATAAAAGGATTGACTAATACCAGCAAAATGGACCGGGAAATATGGGAAGAATTTCATTCTGACTGGAATGCTTTGGTATGGGAAGCCGATTCGATAAGAAAAAAATTTAGCAATGTGGCTGCGAATGAAACCAAAGTTGAATCTCCTTCGGGTCCCTCAGAGGAAATGCGGTTGGTTAAACAAAGAGTACATCAAACATTTTTTCGAGAAACAATTTTGAGTAATTACCAGGCAACTTGCTGTATTTCAGGTCTTTCAATTCGAGAATGCTTAAACGCTAGCCATATTGTTCCATGGAGAGAAGATGAAGAATTCCGCACCAATCCAACAAACGGATTATGCCTTAGTGCAACTTTTCATTGCTTATTTGATGCAGGACTTATGACTGTCACTGAAAAATTAACTGTTCTTTTTTCGTCTAGAATCACTCAGCATAATGATTTAGTGACCAAGAGATTACTAGAGCCTTACAATGAACAACCAATTAAAAAGCCAATCCGATTTCTTCCGAATAGAGAACGGCTTGAATGGCATAGAGAAAACAGATTCAAAGAATAGAAAACTGAATCAGCATTCCAATGCGACAGATGCTAACAAGTTACATACAGCAAAAGTCAGCGAATTATAGGGTGGCTTTGCTAATTGTTCAGTATGTGGTTTGTCAGAGTTTCTGTCCTGAGATAAATCGGTACATTTTATCTGAGTAGAATTCCCATCCCATAGCAACATTGGTTTTTTTGTTGAAATCTCTCTGCTTGTTGAAATTGCCGTTCCTTGGGTGGTATGTATGCAACCAGAAAATGGGTCTGTTGCATAAAATGACCACTGACGAAAATTCATTGATCTGTTTGATTGTTTTTTCTATTAGCGGTGAGATTGCCTGTTTGGCTTCCTCGCCTTGAGTCACTAATAGTTGAGGTGCGAGTATATCCAGTTCCCCTTTCAGGTAGCCTCTGCAATTTAAAAATAGTTTTTTGTTAGCTTTTGAGTTGTGTTTATTATTCATGCAACATTTTGCGGAATTGGCATGAGCAAAAAATCCGTTGACTTCCTCTATTTTTAATTTTGGCTCAAATTTTTTGAAGACATACCAGGCAAGTTCATGAGTTCTATACCAATGTTTGCCTTTATGTAATGAAAGAACATTTCTGTCTATTTCTTCTTGCAGTCTTACTGCGGCAGGAAGTCTGTTATTCTCGTCTTCGCTTCCACCACCCGAATCTAAAGATAGGAATAAAAGTCTTGGCAATTTATTCTCTGCATAACCGCTACTTACAAAAGCCGATTTGGGGCCTGTGAATGTTTCGCAGTCTCCTTTGCAATCCTCTTTGTATTTGCAAGTAAAAGAAGTGGATAAAATCCCGTTTGCCTCATAAAAATTTTTCAGCCGATTCAGCATTTAAGTCCACCACATTTATCACTGTCCTTCCGCTACTTGCCGTGTTTCGGGCGGGTTGCTCCAGCCCAACCGCCCCGCCGCCTCATAACAGCCAAACAGCAAAGCACAATAAAGCGTATCCCCCACCAGACTCTTCAATAAAAAGGGCAGGGCACTGACATAACAAGCAATCAAACCTTCCCAACTGTGCGGATAGTAAACAATCCACATGCCGAAATTGGACAGCAGATAAAACAGCAGCGCCGCGCTGACTATCGCCCCGCCAAACCGCGAAGCACTGCGCCGCCTGTGCAGAAAAATACGTCCGCAAACGGCACTGCCGGCAAACCCCAGATAAACAAACAGCATGACAACCGGACTGTAAAGACCGAGGAACAAATCCCCCAGCAACAGAGCGACAAGCGGCAACGCCCACGCCCAGCGCGTCGCAATATAAGCGCCGGAAAACAACCCCAACGCCCCGATGGGCGCAACATTCCACGGATGAGGCACGACCCGCGCCAGCGCCACCAGAATAATCAAGCCATAAACCAGCGTTGAATTGTTTTTCAACTTCATCATTTCGCCACCGGACCGACACCCGCTTTCGTTCTCTCCAACGCCCGCTCAATCGCTTCCGCCGACACTGTACCACCCCGTTCACCGCCCTCGCACAGCGCCGTCCGGAACCCCAGATAATCCGGCCCAATCTCCCGCAACGGTCCGATATCATCCATCCCCAGCGACCCCGCAATCCCGCACAGCAACCCGCACTCCCGCGCCGCCTTGACAAACCTTTCCAACACCTCGTCCTCCAGGCACTGGCGCACCGAACCGTTGCTCTTGTCCGCCGTATCGATCATCACCCCGGCAAAGCCGGCCACCTTCAGCAACCGGCACGGCCCCTCGAAATCGGCCAGCCGGTCGGCGAACAAAACCCCCACCAGCCGAACTTCCCGCGCCACTTCCCGCAACACCGGCAGGCACTTCTCCAGATAACGCGGCCCGAACAGCCCGACCTTCACATAATCCACTCCAAGCCCCGCAACCTCGCGCACCCGCTTTTCCATCACGTCGCCTTGCGCCGGCAAATCCCCCGTCGTCGCGCTCGTCGTGCAGCGCCCGTCCGCCACTTCGACAATCGCGCGAATAACATCCGCATCCAGCGCGCCGAGGGCGCCCGCCGACGGCTCTTTCATGTCCAGAATGTCAATCGGCGTTTGCAGCGCAATCTTCGCTTCCGCGACGCTGCGCACGCTGGCGAGCAGCCCGGTCATCCGGACGACTTCCCCGCCGCCGCGCCGCGCCCGGCGCCACGGTGTTTCGCCACCACGTCCATCAACCAGTCCCATGCTTCGCGCTCGCGCTCGCCGGCGGTTTTGTCAATGGCGATTTGCAGATATTCAATTTCGCGCGCCACTTTGTCGGGCGCCAGCCGGTCAAGCCGGCTGGCCAGGATGCACAGTTCAATCACCGCGGCCTGCGCGCGGTTGAAGCCGGCGAACAGCGCGTGGTTGGCCTCGTGCACCGTTTTGCAAACGAAGTGCGGACGCACTTTGTCTTCGCGGATATCAACAATCTCGACTTCGCTGTGACTCAACGCGTCGTCCAATCTTTGCAGCGGCAGGTGGTCGGCGTCGCACAGCGGCCAGTCGCGCCGCCCGCACAAACAGCCCGCAAAAATCCGCACATCGTCGCTGCAGTTGATGACCGCGCAGCGCTCGCGCCGCAAATTGTCCAGCGTAGTCGAGGGCTTGAACGGCGCCAGGATGCGTTCCTCGCCGTCCGCCCACACGCCCATTGGCGCAAGGTGCGCGGTGCCGTCCTCGTTGCGGCTGGTGACGATGGATTCATAAATCAGCATTCTTTTCGCTTGCGTTCTTCTTTGCGGCTCTTGCGCTTCGCGCGTTTCACTTTCAGCGTCGCGCCTTCTTCCCTGAATTTCGTCAGGTCCTCGCGCTTTTTCTCAACGGCGCAGCCCCAGTCGAGTTCCTCGTCCTGGTTGTAGCGTTTGCCGAGAAGGTGCGCGATTTGCGCGCGCCCCAGTTCAACGCCGAGGTAAAAAGCGTGCCCGCCGTCGTCCTCGACACCCAGCCCGGGATACAAGTCGAAAGGATTGTCCGCGGTCTTGTAAGAATCGCGATTATATACGTGGATGCCCCGCTCATTGACCTGTATCCTGAACCCCGGATCTTTCACTCCCTCGGCAAACGCCTTGATTTCGTCGTCGTCGTAGAGAAAGGGCTTGCGCTCGTGCAGCATCATCAGCCGGTTGTCGAAGCCGGTCGGCGGCGTGCTCTCCTCGCGCGCGGCGAACATCATGCGCCGCGCCGCGTCAATCTCGCGAATCGCGCCGCGGCAGTGTTCGCTGACCTGCGTCGTCAGGACGTGGCCGATGCGAAGTTCCGACGCCATTCCAATCAGCAGCGCGTTGACGCCGGCGCTGTCGGCGTGCGTCAGTTCGCTCAGGTTGCCGATGCCCATCATCATCTCGACATCGGGATAATCGTGCCGCGTCTTGTGGTAGCGCACCAGCGAGTCGCTGAAGCCGCAGTGTATCGGGTCCAGAATCGGGTCGGCGATAAAACGCCTGCCTTTCGCAAGCAGCGCATCCATGCACTCGTAGAGCGTCTCCAGTTGCTGCGGCGAATCGGGAATCAGAATCGGCGTCGCATCCACTTCGTCCGCGACCCACAGCGTGTCGCGCGTCAGGCTCAGCAGATAATCGGCGCCGCTTTGCGCCGCCTCCATCAGTTGCCCGCCTTCAAGCGAGTCCACGCTGACCTCAAAGCCGTCCTCCTTCAGCAGCGCAATCGTGTCTTTCAGATGCGGAAACGGCGTATCCGGCAAAAACCCCAGGTCAATCACGTCGGCGCCGTCGGCGCGGTGGCGGCGCGCAATCCCGGCGATGGCCTCGGGCGCGAGGCTGGGCGCGTCCACAATCTCGCCGAAAATTTTGATGTCGTAGCGGTTCATGTCGCGCTTTCTTCCTTCCCTGCCGAAAAAGCCCGGCAGGTCTTTCAAATCATCCGGCCCGCGCTCGACCGGAATCCCGAAGCGCGCCGTCAGCGCGTCGAGATCGCCGCGAAACCGGCCCGGCAGCACGATGCGGTCGGCGCCGAAAGTGTCGTTCAGGCGGCGCTCGATGATGGCCGTTGTCATCAGCGCCGCGACACTCAGCCCCAATTCGTGTACAGTGTACGTGAATTCATCCGGCTGTATCTCTTCCAGCACCTTGAGCAGGCTTGGACGGGCGAGTTTGCCGGTCAGAAACAGGATGTGTTCGGGTTGGTCGGATGAGTCGGGCATGGGTATCGAGCCGGCGGGTGCTGCACAGACTTCCATTATAAGGTGACACAGGATTATTCACTCTGGCTGATGCTGCCGCCGCGTGAAAGCGAAAGGTGGCGCGTGTTAATCCGCCGTCTGGCGGACACATTCGGCGCGGACGCATTTGAGCCGCATGTCACGCTGCTGGGGCGCATTGCCGGACGGCGGCGCGATGTCATCGGCCGCGCGCGCGACTGGGCCGCGTCCACGGCGCCGTTGACGGTGCGCCCGCGCGCCATCGCCTGCCTCGACGAGTATTACCGCTGTTTGTTCGTTGACCTGGAGAAAACCCCGCTTCTGCTGGCGGCGCGGCGGCGGGCCGAGGCGCTCTTCGGACATTGCGGCGGCGACTACCGCCCCCATTTGAGCCTGCTCTACGGCAATTTCAGCGCCGCCGTGCGACGGCGCGCCGCCGCTGAAATCAGCGAGCCGTTCGACTCGTCCTTCATGCTGCGCGGCGCCGCGGTGGTCGAGATGGACGCCGCCAGCATGCCGGCGCAGTGGCGGACCGTGGCCTCGTTTTCGCTGCCGCAGCCGCCGCCGCGCGACGAACGGCGCCATTGCGCTTAAAATAGACCGTCATGGGCGACGATATGAACAAAACACCGGACCAGGTGACACAACGCCTGGACGACCTCTATTGCCAACTGGAGGCCGCCGCCGAAACCCAGGCCGGCTACCCGTGCAACCAGGCGTTCGATTACTCCGAACTGTTCCGCTTTCTGCGCCTGTCCATCAACAACGTCGGCGACCCGTTTCACAACAGCAACTTCTGGGTCAACACGCACGAGTTCGAGCGTGAGGTCGTCAACGCTTTCGCCTACCTGATGGGGCTGGGGCCGGAGTATTGCTGGGGATACGTCACCCACGGCGGCACCGAGGGCAATATGTACGGCCTCTATCTGGCGCGCGAGTTGCACCCGGACGGTCTGGTTTATTTTTCCGAGGACACGCATTACAGCGTGCTCAAGACCATGCACGTCCTCAACGCGCGCAGCATCATGATCAAAAGCCAGGAAAGCGGCGAGATAGATTACGACGATCTCTACGAGACGGTGCGCATCCACCGCGACGTTCCGGGCATCGTGCTGGCGAACATCGGCACGACGATGAAAGGGGCGGTGGACGATGTCCGCAAAATCCGCGCGATTTTCAAGGAATTGGCGATGACCGACTATTACATTCACGCCGACGCCGCGTTGAGCGGCATGATTCTGCCCTTCGTCGAGGAGCCGCAGCCCTACCGTTTCGAGGACGGCTACCACAGCGTCGCCGTCAGCGGCCACAAGATGATCGGCGCGCCGTTGCCGTGCGGGATTGTGCTGGCGAAGCGCGATTCCGTCGCGCGGATTGCGCGCGCGATAGAATATGTCGGCGTTCTGGACACGACGTTGTCCGGTTCGCGCAATGCGTTCACTCCTTTGGTATTATGGTACGCGCTCAAGCGCAACGGGTTGTCCGGTTTCAGGAAGAGGGTGACCGATGCGCTGGAGGTCGCCGAATATGCGGTGGCGCGCTTCAACGACAACGGAATTTCGGCGTGGCGCCACAAGAACTCGCTGACGGTGGTTTTTCCGAGGCCGCCGGAGAGCGTCACGCGCAAATGGCAGATTGCGGTTTACAAGGACATCGCGCACATAATCACCATGCCGCACGTGACGCGCGATACGGTGGACGCCATCGTCGGCGATTGCGCGCTGGCGTGGAAACAGGGGGATTGCTCATGAAAAGAATTGTCATCATCGCCGAGGAGGACACGGGCGTCATCGCCAGGATCAGCCGCGTGCTCGCCGACAACAACATCAACATAGAAACCCTCGACGCCGACAGCCACGGCGCCCACGGCCTGATTGTACTGACCACCGACCAGTCGGACGAGGCGCTGCGCGTCTTGCGGCGTGAGTCGTTCAAGGCGGTCATTGACGACGCGCTGATCATCCAGCTGCGCGACGCGCCGGGCGCTCTTGCGAAAGTGGCCGAACGGCTGAACAACGCCGGCATCCGCATCCGCAGCATTCATATACTGAGCCGCCGCGGCAATTATTCGACGGTGGCGCTGTCGGTGGACGACCGCGAAAAAGCGCGCGAACTGATAACCGACAACATCGTCGCCTGAAGGCGGAAGACCATGGAAATCAACCCGATCAAACACAGTCTTCGTGACCTGGTCGAGCGCACCCGTGCGCTGAGGGGGTATCTTTGACTACGATGACAAGCGCGCGCGCTACGATGAAATCATTCGCCAACTGGAAGACCCCGATGTCTGGCAGGACGCCGCGCGCGCGCAGAAACTGGGCAGGGAACGCGTTGCGCTGGAACGCGTAATCCAGCGCATCGACTCGCTCGAAAAACGCCTCGGCGACAGCGGCGAGTTGCTGGCGCTGGCCGAGGAGGAGCAGGACGCCGACACCGCCGCCCTGATTGAGGGCGACCTCGGCGAACTGGCCGGCGAGGTCGCCGACATGGAGTTCCGGCGCATGTTTTCAGGCGAGAGCGATCTGAATAACGCGTTTCTCGACATCACCGCCGGTTCGGGCGGCACCGAGGCGCAGGATTGGGCGGAGATGCTGTTGCGGATGTATTTGCGCTGGGCCGAGTCGAAGGCCTTCGCCGCCGAGGTCATCGAGGCGTCCCCCGGCGAGGTCGCCGGCATCAAGAGCGCGACCGTCAACATAAAGGGCGATTACTCCTACGGCTGGCTGCGCACCGAGACCGGCGTCCACCGCCTGGTCAGAAAATCGCCTTTCGATTCCGGCAACCGCCGCCATACTTCTTTCGCGGCGGTGTTTGTCTCGCCGGAGATCGCCGACGAGATCGAGATCGAGATCAATCCCGCCGAGTTGCGCGTGGACGTTTACCGGGCGAGCGGCGCCGGTGGCCAGCACGTCAACAAGACCGAATCGGCGGTGCGCATCACGCATCTGCCGACCAATATTGTCGTGCAGTGCCAGAGCGACCGCTCGCAGCACAAGAACCGGGATATGGCGATGAAGCAGTTGAAGGCCAAACTCTACGAACTCGAGATGCGCAAGAAGAAGGGCGAGCAGCAGTCCATCGAGAAGGGCAAGTCGGACATCGCCTGGGGCAGCCAGATTCGCTCGTACGTCCTCGACCAGTCCCGCATCAAGGACTTGCGCACCGGCCACGAGACCGGCAACACGCAGGCGGTGCTCGACGGCGACATCACCCCTTTCATCGAGAAGAGTCTGAAGCAGGGAGTCTGACTTGGGCAGCGACACCGACAAGTTGTCCGCCGAGCGCCGCCGCAAACTGGAGGAATTGCGCGCCGGCGGCGGCGCCTACCCGAACGATTTCCGCCGCGATTCCGTCGCCGCCGATTTGCACCGCGACTGCGGCGCGCTCGACCGGCAGGCGCTGGAGGACGCGCAAACCCGCGTGCGCGTCGCCGGGCGCCTTGTCGGCAAGCGGGTCATGGGCAAGACCAGTTTCGCAGTGCTGCGCGACATGAGCGGCGACATTCAGTTGATGCTGAGCGCCGCCGTCGCCGGCGAGGAGGATTACCGTCGCTTCAAGACGCTCGATGTCGGCGACATCATCGGCGCCGGGGGCTTGGTGACCCGCACCAAAACCGGGGAGTTGAGCGTGCGCGTCGAACGTTTGCGTTTGCTGGTCAAGTCTTTGCATCCGCTGCCGGAGAAATTCCACGGCCTCGCCGACATCGAGACGCGCTACCGCAAACGCTACCTCGACCTCATTGCCAGCGCCGACAGCAGGGCTGTTTTCGAGAAACGCTCGCGCATCGTCTCCGTTGTTCGCGACGACCTGAACCGGCGTGGTTTTCTTGAAGTCGAGACGCCGATGATGCAGCCGCTGCCCGGCGGCGCCGCGGCGCGTCCGTTCGTCACGCGGCACCATGCGCTCGACAGGTCCCTGTACCTGCGCGTGGCGCCGGAGTTGTACCTGAAGCGGCTGGTGGTCGGCGGCATCGAGAAAGTGTACGAGATCAACCGCAACTTCCGCAACGAAGGCATCTCGGCCAGGCACAACCCGGAATTCACGATGCTGGAGTTCTATCAGGCGTATGCCGACTACCATGACCTGATGCGGCTGACCGGCGAGTTGCTGCGCCGCGTCTGCGACGAGGTTTGTGGCGGTCCGGTGGTCGAGTTCGACGGCAGGCGTCTTGATTTCTCCGGCCCCTTTGAGGAATTGCGTTTTGACGACGCCCTCTTGCGCCACAACCCGGAGCTGGACGCCGCGGCACTGCAAGACCCGTCGCGCCTTGCGAAAGCCGTCGCCGC
Organism: uncultured candidatus Poriferisulfidus sp.; assembly: GCA_963693105.1. Classification (GTDB taxonomy): domain Bacteria; phylum Pseudomonadota; class Gammaproteobacteria; order Poriferisulfidales; family Oxydemutatoraceae; genus Oxydemutator. The sequence goes on from OY843752.1 coordinate 859,026, forward strand.
CGTCGCTGCCGCCGCCGATGTTGAAAGTGCCGAAAGCGCCGCTGCCGGCGTCGGCAAATTGAAACTGGAGTTGTTCGAGAAAACCGTCGAGCCGCATCTGGAGCAGCCGACTTTCATCACCGCCTTTCCGACCGAGGTGTCGCCGCTTGCGCGGCGCAACGACGAGGATCCGGAAGTGGCCGACCGTTTTGAATTGTTTATCGCGGGTCTTGAAATTGCCAACGGCTTCTCGGAATTGAATGACGCCGAAGATCAGCGGCAGCGCTTCCGGCAGCAGGCGCGCGAACGCGCGGACGGCGACGACGAAGCGATGTACTACGACGCCGATTACATCGAGGCGCTCGAATACGGTCTGCCGCCGACCGCCGGCGAAGGCATCGGCATTGACCGTCTGGTGATGCTGCTGACGGGCGCGACGTCCATCCGCGATGTCATTTTGTTTCCGCAGATGAAACACCGCCCGGACCCCGGCCCCGAATCGCGCGGATAGGGCGCGTGCTACCATAAACGGCGGAATTCCCGACATGGATTTTATGATGACTGTGATGGCGGTTGCCGCAGGACTGGCGCTGGTCGGTTGTGTGTTGCTCTTCTGGCGTCTGGCGGAGGAGAAAACGCGCGCGGCCAAAGTCGCCACCAGGGAAACCGTCCTGTCGGGCACCCTTGCCGAGCGCGAAGCCCGCGTCGGCGAACTGGAGACAAAACTGAAAACGGCGGAGGAGAGCGGGCGCCGGCAGATCGCTACCATCGCCCGGCTGGAGACCGAGGTCCAGAGCCAGGCCGACCGTTTCCGCGAGCAGGGGGAATTCGAGACGCGCATGAAAGATGCGGTCAAGCTGCTGACGCAAGATGCGTTTCAGCGCCACAGCGACCGTTTTCGGGAGACCAACCGCGAGGAGATGGGACATCTGCTGAACCCGCTCAAGAAAGACATCCGCGACTTCAAGGACTCGTTTGATACGCTCAAGACCGAGACCACCAGGGAGCGCGAAAACCTGTTGACCCAGTTCAGCGCGCTGAACAACGCGGCCCTGAAAATCTCGAAAGACGCGGACGATTTGACGCGCGCGCTGAAAGGCGAGAAGCAGAAGCAGGGCGCCTGGGGTGAGCAAGTGCTCGAAACCATCCTGCAGAACTCGGGCCTGCGGGAAGGGCAGGAGTATTCCAGGCAGCAATCCGTCACCGGCGGCGGCGGCGAGCGCCTGCGCCCCGATGTCGTTGTCAATATACCGGCGTCGCGGGAGCGGGTCATCATTGATTCCAAGGTTTCGCTGATAGACTTTATTGAATACGCCAATTCGGACGATGAACAAGCCCGCGAACAGGCGTTGCAGCGCCACTTGCGGGCGGTTCGCCGGCACATCGCCGACCTCGGCGGCAAACGCTATCCGGACGCCTTTGACTCCGACCTCGACTTTGTCATCATGTTCATGCCAATCGAGGCGTCCTTCGCCGTTGTCATGGAAAAGGATCTTGAGATTACCGAATATGCGATGAAAAACCGCGTCATCCTCGCTACGCCGACGACGCTGCTGCTGGCGCTGCGCACCATCGCCAACCTGTGGCGCGTGGAGATGCGCAATGTCAACGCCGAGGAAATCGCGCGCCGCGGCGGTGAGTTGTACAACAAGGTGGCCTCGTTTCTCGACTCTTTCACGAAGGTCGGTGAGCGCCTCGGCTCCGCCCGCGACGCCTACGACCAGGCCGCGAACCAGTTGCAAGACGGCAAAGGCAACCTCATCCGCCAGACCGAGATGCTGCGGGAGCTGGGCGTCAGCCCATCGAAAAAAATCTCTGAGAAATGGCGCGGCGGTGACGCTCCACGCCTGCCGGACGACAACCCGCAATCCTGACCGGCTTCAGCCGGCGCGCGCCTCAAGCCACGGAATCAGTTCGCCGATCTCGCCGAGCACGGCGTCGGCGTTCCATTGCGAGAGGTCTTCATCCTCCGGCTGGTAGCCCCAAGCCGCCGCAAGCACCGGCATGTTCGCGTTGCGCGCCGCCGTGACATCGCGCGGATCGTCGCCGACATACACGCAATCCAGCGTTTCGAGGCCGAGTTCGCGCGCGGCGAACAGCAGCGGCTCCGGCGACGGCTTCTTGTGAGCCGTCGTGTCGCCGTACACCAGACAGTCCGCCGCTTCCAGAATCCCGAGGTGTTTCAGCAGCGGCGCCGCGAGGTGGCCGTTTTTGTTGGTGACGACTCCCCAGCGCACGCCTTTGCCGCGCAGCCTTTCCAGCGTTTGCAAGACCGCCGGGAACAGGCGCGTGTGGTCGTGCAGGTGTCCGGCGTAGATGGACAGAAAGCGCGACATCAGCCGCTCGAGTTCCTCCTCGTCGAGAGAATTGCCGAAGCCCGCCTGCACCATCGCGCGCGCGCCGCGCGATGCCTGGCAACGCAATTCCGCAGCCGGCTTTTCGGGGCGCCGCTCCTCTTTCAGCAGACGGTTCAGCGAGGCGGCGAGGTCGGCGGCGGTGTCGGCCAGCGTGCCGTCGAGGTCGAACAAAACCGCGCGCGTCATCCGTCCTTGCGGCAATGGACCAGGTAGTTGACGCTGACATCGGACACCAGCGAGGGCGCGCCCAGCAGCGGGTTGTAGCGCATGCCGGAGAGGTCGCGGACCGCCAGGCCGGCGCCGCGCGCGAACTCCTCCAGTTCCGACGGCCGGATGAGCTTGTGGTAATCGTGCGTGCCTTTCGGCAGCAGGCCGAGCACGTATTCGGCGCCGACAATCGCCAGCAGGTAGGACTTCGGGTTGCGGTTGATGGTCGAGAAAAACACATCGCCGCCCGGTTTTGCGAGTTGCGCGCAGGCGCGCACCAGCGCCGCCGGGTCGGGCACGTGTTCGAGCAGTTCCATGCAGGTCACGGTGTCGTACTGTTCGGGTTGTTCGTCCGCCAGTTGCCCGGCGTCGGTGCAAAGATAGGTGACGTCGAGCCGCGATTCGCGCAAGTGCAGTTGCGCGACCTCGATCGCCGTTTTGCCGGGGTCAATGCCGGTCACCGCGGCGCCGCATTCCGCCATCGCCTCGCTCAGCAGGCCGCCGCCGCAACCGACGTCGAGCACGCGGGCGTCCTTGAGTTGCGCGCGCTCGTCAATGTAGTTCAGCCGCAGCGGATTGATGACGTGCAGCGGTTTGAATTCTCCGTCGGCGTCCCACCAGCGCGAGGCGCTTGCCTCGAACTTGCCGAGTTCGGCGGGGTCAATGTTTTTTTTCATGGTTGTTGTTGGCGGCCTCGTTCCGCGGCGACGGCGATTTTGCGGCGCCACCCGGCGCTTTTCTGCAGCAGCGCCTGTTCGTCTATTGTAGTCAGAACCCGGTCGCGCAGCACCCGTTGCCCGGCGATCCAGACATCGCTGACCTCGCTGCGGCTGGCCGAATAGACCAGGTGGCCGATGGCATCGTACACCGGAACGGCCTCGATACTGGCGCATTTCACCGCCGCGAAGTCGGCGGCTTTGCCTTTCTCGATTGAGCCGACGACCTGGTCGAGGCCGAGCGCCGCAGCGCCGTTGATGGTCGCCATCTCCAGCGCGGTGGCGGCGCTGAAGATGCCGTCGTCGCCGTCCCCGTCGCCGCCGCCGCCGACACCGGCCAGCAGCACGGCGGTTCTCATCTCTCCGAGGATGTCGAGGTCGTCGTTGCTGGCCGAGCCGTCGGTGCCGAGCGCCACATTGATATCGTGCTCGAGCAGCGTTCGCACCGGGCAGATGCCGGACGCCAGTTTCATGTTCGATTCGGGGCAGTGCAGGACTTGCGCGTTGCGTTGTGCGAGCAGGGCGATTTCCTCTTCGGTCAGGTGGGTCATGTGGACGGCGCGCAACGCCGGCGTAATCAGCCCCAGCTGGTCGAGCCGCGCCATCGGGCGCACGCCGAATTCCTTGATGCTGTCGGCAATCTCGCCGCCGGTTTCGTGCAGGTGGATGTGCACCGGCAGGTTGAGTTCGTCGCTGAATGTGCGGATGCGCATGAAAGTCTTGTCCGAGACCGTGTAGGGCGCATGGGGCGCGAACATGAAATGAACGCGCCCGTCGTCTTTGTACTGGTCGCGCACTTCAAGCCCCTTGCCGATGTATTCGTCCGCGTTGGCGGCGTAGCCGGTTTCGAACTCGAGCACCGTCAGGCCGCAGCAGATGCGTATGCGCGCGTGGCAGGCGACATCAATGGTGTCCTCCGGAAAGTAATACATGTCGTTGAAGCAGGTGATGCCGCCGCGTATCATCTCGGCGATGGCGAGTTCGGTGCCGTCGCGCACGAACTGGGGCGTCAGAAAATCGCGCTCCAACGGAAAAATGCACTCCTGCAGCCAGCGCTGCATCGGCAGCCCGCCGCCGATGCCCTTGAACAGGCTCATCGGCGAATGGGTGTGGGCGTTGATCAGCCCGGGCAGCAGGATGTGGCGATCCAGATGAATCTGCTCATCGGCGCGGAATTTTTCCAGCGCCTGCAGGCGCGGCAGCACGCCGACGATGTGGCCTTTGTCAACCGCCACGGCGCCGTCGTGCAGCACCTCGCCGCGCGGTTTCACCGGCACGATATACTGCGCGCTGATCAGGGTTTCTATGTTGCGCATTTCGCTCTGCACTATACCGCATTGGCAATGCACTCGTCAGGTTGGGTACAATCGCCCGATGAAACGCTGTCTGGTTTTCCTGTGCTGGTCGGTGGCGATGGCCGGGGCATGCGCTGCGCCGGTTTCGCTCGATTACACCGTCGTCGGCACTTTTCCGCACCGCGTCCGCGCCTTCACGCAGGGGCTGGTCGTGCACGGCGACACGCTGATTGAAAGCAGCGGCCGCTACCGGCAATCGTCAGTTGCGATTCTCGGCCTTGAAAAAGGCGAGGTGCGGCGGGAGCGCGCGCTGGCCGACAACCTGTTCGCCGAAGGGCTGGCGCTTTTCGGCGACCGTCTCTACCAGCTGACCTGGCGCGCGGGCCGGGTGCTGATCTACGACGCCGCGACACTCGAACCCGCCGGCACGTTGTCTTACGACGGCGAGGGCTGGGGTCTGACGCACGACGGGCGCCACCTGATTATGAGCAACGGCTCGGCTGATTTGATCTTTCGCAAGCCCGATGATTTCAGCGAGGTGCGGCGCGTGACGGTGACCGACGACGGCCGCCCGGTCAAGCGCCTGAATGAACTGGAATGGATCGAGGGGCGCGTTTACGCCAATGTGTACCTGTCGAACCGGGTCGTTGTCATCCACCCGCAAGACGGCGTCGTGCAGGCCGAACTGGACCTCGCGCCGCTGCTTGAGAGAGCGCGCGAGCGGGTGCAGGCGGGTGTCGTCAACGGCATCGCCTGGGACAACAAGGCCCGCCGCCTGTTCGTCACCGGCAAAAACTGGCCGGCGGTTTATGAGATTGAGGTTGAGGTCGAGGTTGAGAATTAGAGGCCGCGCCGTTTCTGTGGGAGGTGCTGCCTTTGTTTTATCCGGTGTGGGTGGTTATCTCAAGCGCTGAACATGGCTATCGTGGCGACAGAAAAAACTCCGGCAAGAACGAGAATGGCCCCTATTATCATCCATGCTACCCTGGTTTGATTCTTCGCCTTTTCAAGTTCCATTCTGGCGAACTCGATCTTCATCTCTGTGAACCCGTTATTCATTTTTCTGTTCATATCGATAAACCTGCGGTCTATCTGGTGAAACCCGAATCCCATCGCCTGTTGGCAGTCTGCCAGACTTTTCTGTATATCTTCGTTGTTCATTTCAATCTCCATTCAGACAGGTTTATCGGAAAACCAGTTATAAACCTTTTGTATGGGAAAAGTGCAACAATCCGACGAACGGTAATCGTGATTAATTTGAGTTGTCGTAGCCCCGGTGATTTCAACAACGTCTGCCGCCGGTTCATCGTCGGCAGAAACTGGTCAGCAGTTCATGGAGTCGATGTGCCCCTTGGATAACGCATTCCCGCCCGCTGAAAAGCGGCATTTTTACCGCCATTTCCGCCCCGTTTCGTGGTAGAATATTGGCTTCTCCAGCAAAGCAGTTTTTGCCGTATTTCTGTTGAATTTTTTGCTTCAAAGTTTCTGCCCGAACGGCCTGTTGAATGACTGATTTTGCCGGAGTATCGTTGCTTTTATATCGTGGACTTTCTTGACCAATGAGAAACCACCCGATACAACGACTGGACAGAGATTCCGATATTCGGGACCAACTTCTTCCGTTCTGCCGGCTCAAAAAAGGCGAAATATGGGAAGACCCGGTTCACGGGCACCGGGTCGGTTGCCTTGATGCCGCCTCTCAAGCGGATATTGATTTACTTATGGCGGGAGAGAAGGCGGCTCTCTCGATTCAGGACCCCCCGTACAACCTGATAGCATTTGAGGAACGCTCTGTTGAAAAATTTATTGATTGGTGCAGGCAGTGGATAGGCACTACGGAGCAGGTGCTTTGCGATAACTCCGCGCTGTATGTTTGGCTGGGGGCCGACCAGGAAAATGGTTTTCAGCCGTTGCCTGAATTCATGATCATGATGCGTGATTTCAAGTCACTGAACAGTCGTTCTTTTATTACAATGCGAAATCAAAGAGGGTACGGAACGCAGCACAATTGGATGGCGGTAAGGCAGGAATGTCTCTATTACATAAAAGGAAAGCCGAGGTTCAATGTTCAGTACACCGACATTCCCAAAATCCTGCGCGGGTATTACAAGGAAAGAAACGGCAGGAAGACGGAAAACCTTGAACGAAGCAAGTCTGAGAATATCCGGCCAGGAAATGTCTGGGTTGATATCCAGCAGGTCTTCTACCGGATGAAAGAGAATGTCAACGGGTGCTATGCCCAAAAACCTCTGAAGTGTATTGAAAGACTGGTTCTGGCCAGTTCTCAAGAGGGCGAACTGGTTACGGATTTTTTTGGTCATTCGGGAGCCACCCTTGTTGCGGCAGCGAGACACGGAAGAAAGTGCTTCACATGCGACATTGATTCCGTTTATGCCGAGATCATGATTCGTAGAATCGAAAGGTATAACGAAATGGGCGAGAAAGGATGGCAGAACAGCAACCCTTTCGAGAAGGAATTGGTGGCAGAGATCGAGCCGGAGCAGGTGCTCTTGAAGATTTGACTTATGGATATTCTGCAAAAAGAACTCGACAAGCGAATCAATGAACTTGAGCAAGCTGATGTGCTTCGACAACGGCTTGATGATTTGGTGTCTGTTTACCCTTTCAACGAGTATGAGTATGTAATTTCGTCTTTGCTTGGTTTTGGAAAGCTGAGTCTGGACGAATACTATGAAATTCGGGACGAATATATTGCCAGAAATCTCTACCTGTACATTTTTGAAATCAACGCACCGCGAGGGTTTGGCGAAAAGTGGGCGCAGGGGCACCTGAAGGGGTTGGTGCCGGAACTTGAAAAGCCGTCAAAGATGGATGATTCTTCCTATTCTGGAGAGTATGATTTTTATCTTGATGGCAAGATTAAAGTCGAGGTGAAGGCGTCAAGAGCCGTAGATCAATCGCTTGAAGGCTCTTTGGTAGAACGAGCACTTTCTGTCCGCTCACAGAAATCTTTTCTTATGAATTTTCAGCAGGCGAAACCCGGATGCTGTGATGTTTTTGTCTGGGTTGCTGTATGGCGGGACAAAATCAGATACTGGGTGTTGTCTTCTTCGGAGGTGGAAAATAACAAATACTTTGTCGGCAAGCAACATCGCGGAAATATTGGTGAAGGGCAATTGCACATGAAAGATACCAATATTAAAGAGTTCAAGAAATACGAAGTGAACAACGGACGGGATTTACTCCAGGCTATTCGAGACGCCTACGGCAGGAGTTGACACTGGCGCCCGGAGAAGCCCATCCCCTCGCATTCCCCGCCCGCTGAAAAGCGGCATTTTTACCGCCATTTCCGCCCCGTTTCGTGGTAGAATATTGGCTTCCTCGGCAAAGCAGTTTTTGCCGTATTTCTGTTGAATTTTTTGCTTCAAAGTTTCTGCCCGAACGGCCTGTTGAATGACTGATTTTGCCAAGGAAATCCTGGAGGTCAGCCTCGAAGACGAGATGCGCAAGTCCTATCTGGACTATGCCATGAGCGTCATCATCGGCCGCGCCCTGCCGGACGTGTGCGACGGCCTCAAGCCGGTGCACCGGCGCGTGTTGTACGCGATGCGCGAACTCGGCAACGACTGGAACAAGCCCTACAAAAAGTCCGCGCGCATCGTCGGCGACGTCATCGGCAAATACCATCCGCACGGCGATGTCGCGGTGTACGACACCATCGTCCGCATGGCGCAGCCCTTTTCGCTTCGCTATATGCTGGTGGACGGGCAGGGCAACTTCGGCTCGGTGGACGGCGACGCGCCGGCGGCGATGCGCTACACCGAAGTGCGCATGTCGAAGATCGCCCACGAATTGCTCGCCGACCTCGACAAGGAGACGGTGGACTTCGTCCCCAACTACGACAATTCCGAAAAAGAACCGCTGGTCCTGCCGACGCGGGTGCCGAACCTGCTGGTCAACGGCTCCGCCGGCATTGCCGTCGGCATGGCCACCAACATCCCGCCGCACAACCTGGTCGAGGTCGTGAGCGCCGTGCTCGCGCTGATTGACAACCCCGAAATTTCAATCGACGGCCTGATCGAGCACCTGCCGGGGCCGGACTTCCCGACCGCGGCGATCATCAAGGGCCGGCATGGTATCTACCAGGCCTACCATACCGGGCGCGGGCGCGTGGTCGTGCGCGCGCGTTGTCACATTGACCGCAACGACAAGGCCGACCGCGAGACCATCGTCGTCACCGAACTGCCGTACATGGTCAACAAGGCGCGCCTGCTCGAGAAAATCGCCGAACTGGTCAAGGACAAGCGCATCGAAGGCGTCGCCGCGCTGCGCGACGAGTCCGACAAGGACGGCATGCGCGTCGTCGTCGAACTCAAGCGCGGCGAGGCCGGCGACATCGTGTTGAACAACCTGTTCCGACATACGCCGATGCAGTCCTCTTTCGGCGTCAACATGGTCGCGCTGGACAACGGCCAGCCGAAGCTGCTCAACCTGAAAGAGGTGCTCGAGGCTTTCGTCAGGCACCGCCGCGAAGTCGTCACGCGGCGCACGATATTCGATTTGCGCAAGGCGCGCGAGAAAGCGCATCTGCTTGAGGGGCAGGCGGTCGCGCTGGCCAACATTGACGAGGTCATCGCGCTGATCAAGGCGTCGAAAACGCCGGCGGTGGCCAAGACCGGGTTGATGGAGCGCGTCTGGAAACCCGGCGTCGTGACGCGCATGCTGGAGCGCGCCGACACCGACGCATCGCGCCCCGAAAGCCTGGCCGCCGGGTTCGGCCTGATCGATCGGGGCTACCGGTTGTCCGACAGGCAGGCGCAGGCCATCCTCGATTTGCGGCTGCACCGCCTGACCGCGCTGGAGCAGGACAAAATCGTCTCCGATTACGAGAGCGTCATCAAAAAAATCTACCACCTGATCGAGATTCTGTCCGAACCCGACCGCCTGATGGAGGTCATACGCGAGGAGCTGGTTGAGGTCAGGGATACCTACGCCGACAAGCGCCGCACCGAGATTTCCGACGAGGCGGTCGATATGACCGACGAGGATTTCATCAACGAGGAGGAAGTCGTAATCACGATTTCCCACGCCGGTTACGCCAAGTCGCAAAGCCCGGACGAGTACCGCCTGCAACGCCGCGGCGGCAAGGGCAAGGCCGCGACCTCGGTGCGCGAAGAGGATTTCGTGGACACGCTGTTCATCGCCAACACTCACGACACGCTGTTGTGTTTTTCGAGCGCCGGCAAGATTTACTGGCTGAAGGTGTACCGCCTGCCGCGCGCCGGGCGCGCCGCGCGCGGCAGGCCGCTGGTCAACCTGCTGCCTCTCGAAGAAGGCGAGCGCATCACCACGGTGCTGCCGGTCAGGGAATTCTCTCAGGATTTGCACGTGCTGATGGCGACCAGTTCCGGCACCGTCAAGCGCACCTCACTCGTCAATTTTTCGAGGCCGCGCAGCAACGGAATTCGCGCGATCACGCTGCTCGACGGCGACCAGATGATCGGCGCGCAGATTACCGACGGCAGCCACGACGTCATGCTGTTCAGCGACTCCGGTCATTCGGTGCGCTTCCCGGAATCCGAATTGCGCTTGCTCGGCAGGACCGCCCGGGGCGTGCGCGGCATCCGCCTGCGCGGCGACGGCAAGGCGATTTCTCTGATTTGCCTGCAGCCGGCGTCGCAAGACGAGTCTTGCATTCTGGTCGCCACCGAAAACGGCTACGGCAAGCGCACCCGGGTGAAAGAGTTTCCGCGCAAGAAGCGCGGCGGCCTCGGCGTCATCGCAATCCAGACCGACGAGCGCAACGGCAAACTCGTCGGCGCGACGTTGTTCGGGGAAGACGACGAGGTCATGCTGATTACCGACGGCGGCACGTTGGTGCGCACCGAGGTGAATCAGATTTCGGTTGTCGGACGCAACACCAAGGGAGTCCGGCTGATTCGCCTGCAAAACGGCGAGCGGTTGTGCGAGATGGTTCGTGTGGACGCGACGGCCAACGGCATCCACGACGGCGCCGATGAGGACGATGACACCGACGGCGAAGAGTAGCCGTCAACCCCGCGTCATGCACGTGCGATGACGTCCGCGGTCTATAACTACGCGCCGGGGCCGGCCATGCTGCCGCCCGCGGTGCTGGAACAGGTGCGCCGCGAACTCGCCGAAGAGCGCCCGGTTTCGGTGCTGGAAATGGGGCACCGCACTTCCTGGTTCGATGAAATCGCCGCCCGTTCGCAGGCCAACCTGCGTCAACTGCTCGATGTATCCGACGATTACGCGGTGTTGTTTCTGCCCGGCGGCGCGCGCGCGCAATACGCCGCGGCTCCGCTGAACCTGGGTGCGAACGACGCCGATTACTTCGACACGGGCTACTGGTCGGGCTGCGCCATCGCCGAGGCCGCGCGCTACACCCGCGTCCACGTTGCCGCCTCGATTCCGGAGCACGACGGGCGCGGCCTGTTGTCGCTGCCGCCGCCGTCGCAATGGACGAACTCCCGCGAACCCGCCTACCGCCATTATGTCGGCAATGAAACGCTGACCGGCTTCGAGTTTTCCGCCGACCGCTACGTGGACGACGGCCTCCTCGCCGCCGACCTGACATCGAATTTTCTGACCACCCCGGTGGACGTGAAGCGCCACCGCCTGATTTACGCCGGCGCGCAGAAAAACGCGGGCATCGCCGGGCTCGCGATTGTCATCGTCGCGCGCGAGACCTTCGGCAGGGCGCGTGACGAAACCCCGGCTCTTTACAATTACAAGTTGCAGGACGAGATGGATTCGCGCTTCAACACGCCGCCGGTTTTTTCATGGTACGTGTGCGACCGGGTGCTGGAGTGGACCCGCCGCGAAGGCGGCGTCGGCGAGATGCACCGGCGCGGTGTGCAGCGCGCGTCGGTGCTCTACGAATGCATTGACCAATCCGCCATCTTCGAGAACCCGGTGTCGCCGGAAAGCCGCTCCAAAACCAACGTTTTTTTTCGCATCCGGCCGCGCCGGCTGGAAAGCCGTTTTCTGCAGGAAGCCGGGGAGCAGGGGCTTTTGGGGCTGCGCGGACACCGCGCCACCGGCGGCATTCGCGCGAGCCTTTACAATGGTATGCCGCTGGAAGGCGCGACGGCGCTGGTGGAATTTATGCGTGACTTCGAAAAAAAGGCGTGACTTTTGTCTGACGAAAAGTTGAAAGACCTGCGCGGCAGGATTGACGACATTGACGCCCGCCTGCTGAAACTCATCAGCGAGCGCGCCGAATACGCGATCCGGATTGGCCGCCTCAAGCGTGAACTCGAACCGGGGCAGCCTTTCTACCGTCCGGGGCGCGAGTCCGTCCACCTGCGCGAATTGGTCGCCGCCAACGACGGGCCGCTGAAAGCCGCCGACCTGACCGCCCTGTTCCGCGAGATCATCTCGGTGTGCCGCGCTCTCGAACAGGAGATTGCAATCGCCTTTCTGGGGCCGCAGGGCACTTTCACGCAGGAGGCCGCCTTCAAGCACTTTGGCCGGGCCATCGTCACCCACGATTTGCCGACGGTCGCCGAGGTGTTCCGCGCGGTCGAAAGCGGCAAGCCCGCCTACGGCGTGGTGCCGGTCGAGAATTCCAGCGAGGGCATCGTTACGCACACGCTCGATTGCTTCATGGATTCGGCGCTGCAAATCGTCGGTGAGATCGAACTGCCCATCCGCCATTGCCTGCTGGGCATGGGCGCCGGCTTGCAGGGATTGAGCACCGTTTATTCGCACCAGCAGTCGTTCGCCCAGTGCCGCCGCTGGCTTGAACAGAATCTGGCGCACTGCAAACAGGTCGCGGTCCACAGCAACGCCGAGGCGGCGAAAAAGGCGCGCGACGAAGACAACGCCGCAGCCATCGCCGGCGCCGGCGCCGGCGCCGAGTACGGACTGAACGTGCTGGCGGAGGGAATCGAGGATTATTCCGGCAACGCGACGCGCTTTCTGGTCATAGGCGACCATGCGGTGCCGCCGACCGGCAATGACAAGACCAGCGTGCTGGTTTCGGCCAAAAACCATCCGGGTTCGCTCGCCGCGTTGCTCCGCATCCTGGCGGACCGCAACGTCAGCCTGACGCGCATTGAGTCGCGTCCGGCGCGCATCGTCAACTGGGAATATATCTTTTTCCTCGACATCGAAGGGCATTGCGAGGACGAGATTCTGCGCCGCGCGCTGGCCGATCTGGAGGCCGGCGCCGGTCTGTATAAACTGCTTGGCTCCTACCCCTGCGCGTCGGCGTGACTTTTCTGGCGCAGGTGCCGCAACACCGAGAACACCCAGGGCCACATCAGCGTGCTGCTGACGACCGGCAGCAGGCCGCGCCAGTCCATCCCCAGCGAATAGCGCAGGCGCAGGCTGTTAATCCAGATTGAAATGACGGTGTAAACCAGCATCAGCAGCGCGATGAAAAAAACCTGCTGGTGCGGCGGGTAGAGCCGCAATCGCTGGTAGAAATAGGTGGTCAGGTAGGCAATCAGCGTGTACAGCAGTGCGTGCTGTCCCAGCAGCGTGCCTTTCAGCAGGTCGGTCAGGATGCCGACTATCCACGCGAACTGGATGTTCAGTTTTTCCGGCATCGCCAGGCACCAGTAGATGATCGTAAGCAGTATCCATTCCGGCCAGAAGACATGCGCCCACTGCGGTATCGGCAACGCGCTCAGGATCATCGCGGCGAAAACGGTCAGCATGACCGGCCGGTAACTGCCGTCCGCTTTCGAAAAGGCCACGACTTTATTCCTCTTCCTGTTCCGCCGCGGCGTCTTCGCTCTCGGGCCAGATCAGCAGCATTTCGCGGCTGTGAATCAGGTCGGCGAGCGGCTTGGCGTGGATGACAGCGAAGTCGTCGCCGACTTCGCTGTGGATGCTCAGCACCTCGCCGACCGGGTAATCGCCCGGATAGCGGTTGTCGAGCCCCGAGGTGTAAATGATGTCGCCGGCGCGGATGTCCGCCGTCGTCGGCACGTATTCCAGTTTCAACTGCCTGGGGTTGCCGGTGCCGAGCACCAGCATTCTCAGCCGCGACCGGTCTATCTGCCCGAGCAGCGCGTGTCCGGGGTTGGAAATCAGCGTGACATCGGCGGTCAGCGGGGTGACCGACGAGACCTGCCCGATGACGCCCCTGACATCGAGAACCGGCTGCCCCGGATACACGTCGTGGTTGCTGCCCTTGTCAATGACAATCTGCTGCTCGAACGGCGCGAGGTTGACGCCGACCAGTTTGGCGACGGCGACCCTGCGCCCGCGCGTGTCGGTTGGCGATTGCAGCAGTTTGCGGAGGTGGCGGTTCTCATTCTTGAACGTCACCAGCTTTTGCAGTTCCGAGTTCAGGATGAGGTTGTTGTAACGCAGCCGTTCGATTTCAAACAGCAGGTCCGAGCGCTCGCTGAAGTAGCGGTGCGTCCAGTCGGCGGCTTTGGTCGGCAGGTTGGCGGCGGAGTGGACCGCGTAGCTGAGCAGGTCGAGATGACGCCGGATGGCGTCCAGATTGATAAAGCTGAAAGGCGTGTGCGTTGCGCTGAAATGGCCGTAGCGGTGGTCATAGACCATCAGCGCCGCGGCCAGCGCCGTAAAAAAAACAAACCTCGGAAACAGGCTGCGAAGACGGAACAGTTTCTTGATGGCGTTGTTCTTCCTGCCGGCGCCGCTACCGGCTCACTCCCTCATCAGGAATTCTGTTTTTTTCTTGCCGATCAGGCTGAGCGCCTTGCCGCCGCCCTGTACAACGCAGGTCAGCGGCTCGTCCGCGATCACCACCGGGATGCCGGTTTCCTGCATCAGCAGTTTGTCGAGGTTTTTCAGCAGCGCGCCGCCACCGGTCAGGACGATGCCGCGCTCGGCGACATCGGAGCTCAATTCGGGCGGCGTTTGTTCGAGCGCCGTCTTGACAGCGGCGACGATGCCCGACAGCGGCTCCTGTAACGCCTCGAAAATCTCGTTGCTGTTGATGACGAAGTTTTTGGGCACGCCCTCGGAAAGATTGCGCCCGATGATCTCCATTTCCATCAACTTGGCGTTGGGATAGGCCGTGCCGATCTTTTTCTTGACCCTCTCGGCGGTCGCCTCGCCGATTAAAACCCCGTAATTGCGCCGGATGTAGTTGACAATCGCCTCTTCGAGTTTGTCGCCGCCGATTCGCACCGACGCCGAATAGACGATGCCGCTCAGGGACAGCACCGCGACTTCGGAAGTGCCGCCGCCGATGTCGAGTATCATCGAGCCGCGCGCCTCGCCGATGGGCAGGCCGGCGCCGATGGCCGCCGCGATCGGTTCCTCGATCAGAAAGACTTTTCTGGCGCCGGCGCCCGCCGCCGACTCGCGAATGGCGCGTCTTTCAACTTGCGTCGCGCCGCATGGCACGCAAATCAGCACTTTGGGGCTGGGCTTGAGCAGTTTGTTCTGGTGAACCTTGCGTATGAAGAATTGCAGCATTTTTTCCGTCGTCGTGAAGTCGGCGATGACGCCGTCCTTCATCGGGCGGATTGCGCGAATATTGGCCGGGGTGCGTCCCAGCATTTCCTTGGCTTCCTGGCCGACCGCCTCGATGACGCCGCCGCCGCCGTAACGGTCGGAGCGAATCGCCACGACCGACGGCTCGTTCAGGACGATGCCCTTGTTTTTGACGCAAATAAGCGTGTTGGCGGTGCCGAGGTCAATGGAGAGGTCGTCGGAGAAAAACCCGAACAAGCTGTTAATCATAGGCGAAAAATCCGGTTGAGCGTGTGGCATACTATCAGCGTCTGCTGGATTTCGCAACAGGCACCGGCTGTTTTTCCGCCGCCATGAAAATCGAAGAAGTCATAAAACTTGCCCGGCTGGCGCACCTGAAAGTGGGCGAAGACGAGATGGAAAGTCTGGGCCGCGACCTGTCCGCGATTCTCGCCTTCGCCGAACGCCTGGAGTCGGCCAATCTCGGCGACGTCGAGCCGCTGGCGCATCCGCTGGACGCCGCCCAGCGTCTGCGTCCGGACGAGGTCACCGAGGAGGACCGGCGCGAGGCGTTTCAGGAAATTGCGCCGCAGACCCGCGACGGCTTCTATCTCGTCCCCAAAGTGATTGACTGACGCGCGCCATGCTGAACCGGTCGCTGAGCGATTTGTCGCGCGGACTTCGCGACGGGGATTTCTCCAGCGTCGAGCTGACCCGCTTTTTCCTCGACAGGATACGCAGCCGCGGCGGCGAACTCAACGCTTTCATCACCGTCGCCGAAGAACAAGCGCTTGAAAGCGCGCGCGCGGCCGACCGCAGGTTGCGCGACGGTGTCGCGCAACCGCTGACCGGCGTTCCCTACGCGCACAAGGATTTGTTCTGCACCGAGGGTGTGCTGACGACCTGCGCCTCCAGAATGCTGCACAATTTTGTCTCGCCGTACGACGCCGCCGTCACCGAAAAGTTGAAAGAGGCCGGCATGGTCATGCTCGGCAAGACCAACATGGACGAGTTCGCGATGGGCTCGTCCAATGAAAACAGTTTCTACGGCGCGGTGTGCAATCCGTGGGACGGCGAGCGCGTCCCCGGCGGCTCGTCCGGCGGTTCCGCGGCGGCGGTGGCCGCGCGCCTCGCGCCGTGCGCCACCGGCACCGACACCGGCGGCTCCATCCGCCAGCCGGCGTCGTTGTGCGGCGTGACCGGAATCAAGCCGACCTACGGCCGGGTTTCGCGCTACGGCATGGTCGCCTTCGCGTCGAGCCTCGACCAGGCCGGCGTGCTCGCCGCCGGCGCCGACGACTGCGCGCTGATGTTGCAGGCCATCGCCGGTTTCGACCGGCGCGACTCGACCAGCATGGACGAACCGGTTCCCGATTACACGCCTTTGCCCGGCGCGGACATCCGGGGCCTGCGCGTCGGCCTGCCGCGCGAGTATTTCGGCGCCGATCTCGACCCGGAGATCGGCGCGGTGGTCGAGCAGGCCGTCGGCGTGCTGCGGGGGCTGGGCTGCGAAGTGGTCGAGGTCGAGTTGCCGGCCATGTCGCTGTCGGTGCCCGCGTACTACATCCTGGCGCCGGCGGAGTGTTCGTCGAATCTGGCGCGCTACGACGGCGTGCGTTACGGCCACCGTTGCGAGGCGCCGGCGAGTTACGACGACTTGTACACGCGCTCGCGCGCCGAGGGCTTCGGCGCGGAAGTCAAGCGGCGGATTCTGGTCGGCACCTACGTGCTGTCTTCAGGTTACTACGACGCCTATTATCTGAAGGCGCAGAAAGCGCGCCGCCGGATTCGCGACGACTTCGCGCGCGCTTTCGGGCAGGCCGACGTGCTGATCGGGCCGACCTCGCCGACGACCGCGTTCCGGCTCGGCGAAAAAACCGGCGATCCGGTGACGATGTATCTGTCCGACGTCTATACGATCGCGGTGAACCTCGCGGGCCTGCCCGCAATGACGGTGCCGGCGGGCTTTGTCGGCGGCCTGCCGGTCGGGATGCAGATGATCGCGCCGCATTTCCGCGAGCAGGATTTGTTCCGCGCCGGGCACTGCTACCAGCGCGAGACCGATTGGCACCGCCGCATGCCCGGAGCGTTCGAATGACGCAGTGGCAGCCGGTCATCGGCCTCGAGCTGCACATGCGGCTCATGACAAAAAGCAAGATGTTCTCGGGCGCTTCGGCGGAATACGGCGGTGCGCCGAACCGCCGCGCCTGCGCGGTGGACATCGCGCTGCCCGGCGTGCTGCCGGTGCTGAACGGGGACGTGCTGAAAATGGCCGTCGCCTTCGGCCTCGCCATCAACGCGCGCATCGCCGAACAGTCGGTGTTCGCGCGCAAGAATTATTTTTATCCCGACCTGCCGAAGGGCTACCAGATCAGCCAGTACGAATCGCCGATTGTCGAGGACGGGCGGCTTGAGATTACGCTGAAGGACGGTGGCGCCAGGACCATCGGCATCGAGCGCGCCCACCTGGAGGAGGACGCCGGCAAGTCGGTGCACGAGGACATGGGCGGCATGACCGGCGTGGACCTCAACCGCGCCGGCACGCCGCTGATGGAGATTGTCTCGCGCCCGCAGCTTGCGAACGCCGACGAGGCGGTGGCGTATATGAAGAAGGTTTATTCCATCGGCTGTTTCCTCGGGATTTGCGACGGCAACATGCAGGAGGGTTCGCTGCGCTGCGATGTCAACGTGTCGCTGAGGCCGGCGGACTCCGACCGGCTCGGCGTGCGCGCCGAGATTAAAAACCTCAATTCGTTCCGCTTTGTCGAGCGGGCGATTCAGTTTGAGATCAAGCGCCAGACGGCGGTGCTTGAATCCGGCGGCAAGGTGGTGCAGGAGACGCGCCTGTACGACCCCGCCAGGGACGAGACCCGCTCGATGCGCAGCAAGGAGGAGGCCGAGGATTACCGTTATTTCCCGGATCCCGACCTGTTGCCGGTCGCAATCCGTCCGTCGCTGGTCGAGGAAGTGCGCGCCGCGCTGCCGGAGTTGCAGGAGCAGATGCGCGCGCGTTTTGTGCGCGACTATGACTTGCCCGAAGCGGACGCCAATCAGCTGACCGCATCCAGGGAGATGGCCGCTTATTTCGAGGACTGCGTCAAGACCGGGGGCGGCGGGCCGAGGCTCGTGGCCAACTGGATGACCGGCCCGCTCACCGCCGCCCTCCACCGGGCGGAGGCCGGCATCGGCGATTGTCCGCTCGAACCGGCGCGCCTGGCCGGGCTGCTCGACCGCGTGGCCGACGGCACCCTTTCGGGCAAGATCGCGCGCGAGGTGTTCGAGGCGATGTGGGACGGCGCGGCCACCGCCGACGCGGTCATCGCCGAGAAAGGTCTCGCACAAATCAGCGACGCGGCGGAACTGGAAGCCGTCATCGGCGAAGTGCTGTCGCAAAGCGAAAAGCAAATCGGGCAATACCACGCCGGCAAGGAAAAAGTGTTCGGCTATTTTGTCGGGCAGGTGATGAAGGCGACCAAAGGGCAGGCCAACCCCGGCGAAGTGAACCGCCTGCTGAAAGAAAAGCTGGAAGCGGCGAAGACGTCATGAGCGAAGACAACTTGCCTTGTGACGGCGAGCGATAGCGGAAGAAAAACCGGGGATTCAGCGAATTTCAGGCGGTTGCTGAATGAATTGCTGTATCCTTTACGAGGGACATCGGCAACCGGCGGTTTTGCGGAATCCGCCGGACAGGAAGAACATTTTTCCACGGGAGGATACATTATGATCGCAACAATAACCCCTTTTATCATGCTCGCGGCCGCCGTCGCGGTGTTGTTGAACTGGACGCAGAGCTTTTCATCGGGCCTGTGGCCGCCCATTGACGTACTGTCCGTCATCGCCTGTGCGCTGGGCGCGCTCGCTTTCTGGAAGGACGCCGAGCAAGGATGCAAGGTCGTCGGCGCACTGTTCGGTGTGCTGGGAGCGGCGGTCGTGGTTCAGTTCATCGTCGTCGGAGTGGCCGACAGCATAGTCTGGGAAGTGATTGATTTCTTCCTCGTCATCGGCCTGACGTTGGGCGCCGGCCTGTTGCTCAAGCGCTCCTGAAACCGGCGCACGCGCGCGCCCGGCCGGCGTCGTCGCGCAGGCCGCGCACCGGCGCAAAGCCCGCCGCCCGCATCATTTCGCGCACTGCGGCGCTTTGCGCCGGCGCGTGCTCGACCACCAGACGCCCGCCGGGATTCAGATAATCGCCCGCGTCCGCCGTAATCCGGCGCAGGTGCGCGAGGCCGTCGCCGCCCGCATACAGTGCGAGGCCGGGTTCATGCGCCGCGACTTCGGCGGCAAGTTGCGGGTCGCCGTGGCCGACATAGGGCGGGTTGGCGACAATCAAATCGAAACACCCTTCGACGTTCTCAAACCAGTCGCTCAGTAAAAACCGGATGCCGGCCAGGCCGTGATGCGCGGCGTTGCGCCGCGCGGTGTCGAGCGCGCCGCGCGATACGTCGGTGGCGGTCGCCCGCACGTCTTTGCGCGCGTGCGCGACGGCGATGATGATGTTGCCGCAGCCGGTTCCAAGGTCGAGCACCCCGGCGCGGCGCGGCAGATTCGCCAGCGCTTCGCCGACCAGAATTTCGGTTTCCGGACGCGGCACCAGCACCGCCGCGTTGACCTCGAAGTCCAGCGAATAAAATTCGCGGCGGCCTTTCAGGTAGGCGAACGGCACGCCTTCGACGCGCCGTGCGAGGATGCCGCGCAGGCGCAGTTCGTCGTGCGCGCTCAGGTGCAGATGCCCATTGGCATAAAGCCACGCGCGGCTTTTGTCGAGCGCATGGCACAGCAGGTAGTCGGTTTCCGCGTCCTTGCCGCAGGCGGCGAGCCATGCGCGCAGTTCGCGCCGCGCCTCGTCCAGTGTCGCGTCTTTCAGGCGCGGCGCCGCGTCCGTCATTCGCCGCCGCCCATCTCCGACAGAAGATCGGCCTGGTGCTCGTTGATCAGCGGCTGAATCAGCGGGTCGAGTTCGCCTTCCATCAGTTGCGGCAGTTGGTACAGTGTCAGGCCGATGCGGTGGTCGGTGACGCGCCCCTGCGGAAAGTTGTAGGTGCGTATGCGCTGCGAGCGGTCGCCGCTGCCGACGAGGTCGCGCCGGTTTTCGGCCCGCTGCCGTTCCTGCTTGCTGCGTTCAATGTCGAGCAGCCTCGCTTTCAGCAGCGCCATCGCGCGCGCCTTGTTGCGGTTTTGCGAGCGCTCGGCCTGACATTCGACAATCAGGCCGCTCGGAATGTGCGTGATGCGTATCGCCGAGTCGGTCTTGTTGACGTGCTGGCCGCCGGCGCCGGAAGCGCGAAAACGGTCCATTCTCAGATCGTTCGGGTTGATCTCGATGTGGTCAATCTCGTCCGCTTCCGGCATCACGGCGACGGTGGCCGCCGACGTGTGAATGCGCCCCTGCGACTCGGTCTCCGGCACCCGTTGCACGCGGTGCGCGCCGGACTCGAATTTCAGCCGCGAATAAACGCCCTTGCCGTTGATCCTGGAAATCAATTCCTTGAAACCGCCGTGCTCGCCCTCGCGTGCGTTGACGACTTCGACCCGCCAGTTGCGGCTCTCGGCGTAGTGGCCGTACATGCGGAACAGGTCGCCGGCGAAAAGGGCGGCCTCGTCGCCGCCGGTGCCGGCGCGAATCTCGAGGAACACGTTGTGGCCGTCGTGCGGGTCCGCCGGCAGCAGCAGTTTCTGAAGTTCGAGTTCAAGCGCGCCGCGGCGCGCCTCAAGCGCGGCCAGTTCCTCGTGCGCCATTTCTTTCAGTTCGCCGTCGCCGTCCGCCGCCAGTTGCCGCGTTTTCGCGATGTCTTCAAGGCAGCGGCGGTAGGCGCCGTAACAGGAGACGATTTCGCCGAGTTGCGCGTACTCGCGGCTGAGCTCGCGGTAACGCCGCTGGTCGGCGGCGGCGCCGGGTTGCGCGAGTTGTTCGGTGATTTCACGGTTGCGCTCCTCGACTTTGTCCAGTTTTTTCAGAATCGAATCCTTCACGGCTTTGGGCCCGCGCCGAGGTCGAAGAGTTTTCTGGCGGCTTCAAGCAGCGCCTTGTCGTTGTTGCCGGCGGCCTTGTTGATGATGTCGGTCGGGTGGTGCGTCAGTTTGCCGGTCAGCGAGTGCGCCAGATGGCGCAGCGCCTCGTCCGCGCTTTTGCCCTGTTTCAGCAGTTGCAGCGCCTTGTCGAGGGCGTCGTCGCGGTGCTCTTCGGCCGCCGCCCGGAACTGCCGGATGAGGTCGCCCGCCTGCCGCGCGTTCAACCAGCGGATGAATTCGGCAAGGCGCTGTTCGACAATCTGCTCGGCCTTGCCAGCCTCCTGCAGCCGGTTGCGCCGGTTGACGCCCGCGATTTCCGCGAGGTTGTCGAGCGTGTAGAGATACACGTCCTCCAGTTCGGCGGCGGCGGCTTCGATGTCGCGCGGCAGCGCGATGTCAACGATGCAAACGGGGCGGCGTTTGCGCGTTTTCAGCGCCCGCTCAATGGCGGCCTTGCCGACGACGGCGGTTTTGGCCGAGGTGCAGCTGACGAGGATGTCGTAACGCGGCAGCGCCGCGGCGATTTCGTCGAAGGCGACGGTTTCGGCGCCGTGGACGCCGGCCAGCCTGCGCGCGTTTTCCGGCGAGCGGTTGGCGATGGCGAGCGAGCCGATGCCGTGGCTTTTGAGGTAGCGCATCGTCAGTTCAATCATTTCGCCGGCGCCGATTACCAGCGCGTGTTTGGTCGAGAGGTCGCCGAAGATTTTTCTCGACACGTCCACCGCGACCGAGGCGTAGGACACCGGGTGACGCCCCAGATCCGTTTCCGAACGCGCCTGCTTGGCGGTCGAGAGGGCGTGCTCGAACAGCCGCCCGAGCAGTTCGCCACTGTGCTTGCCGTCGAGTGCGGCCTGATAGGCGGATTTGACCTGCCCCAGTACCTGGGGTTCGCCGATGATGACCGATTCAAGCCCGCTGGCGACTCGCAACAGGTGGCGCGCGGCGCCGATGTCGTGCAGCGTGAACAGATGGCCGTCGAGGTCGCCCGCGGCGATGTTCTGGTAGCGGCAAAGCCATGCCGCAATCGCGGCGGCGCAATCGCGCCGGTTCGCCGCCGCATAGATTTCCAGGCGGTTGCAGGTGGATACGATCACGGCCTGCGCCAGCGCGGTCTCGCGGCGCAGGTCGGCCAGCGCCTCGCCGACGGCGTTTTCCGGCAGCGCGACTTTCTCGCGCACTTCAAGCGGGGCGCTGTGATGGTTCAGGCCAACGGCAATCAACGTCATCGGGGCGTCATCGGGTGAATGGAAAAGTCGGAAAAACGGAGAGAACGGCGGGCAGCCGAACTAACCGTCGCGCGGGATGCGCGGGGCGGCGGTGGCGGGCGTGGTGGTCGCGGCAGTCACAATAACAGTATAACAGACTGCGTTATGCGGGAAAATTGCGCCGCCGCCGCGTGCCGCCTGCGCCGCTGCGTGTAAAATGCCACGCACGGGCTTTTTGCAATGGAACGACTCTTGACACGAACTTCGGCGCGAACACGGACGCACGCGCAAACGCGGAACGGGCGCGCCGCCGCCGCCGCCGTCGCGTGCCTGTTCATCGCCGCCTGTTCGCTGTCGTCGTACCCGGGTCTGGACATCCGCCCCGACCGCGAAACGCGGGAGTTGTCCGCCGGCGTCTATGAATTTCTGGCGGGCGATTTTTTTCTGCGAAACAGGCAGATTGCACCGGCGCTCAAACACTACGGCGAGGCGCTGAAGCGAAGCGGCGATCCGCGCCTGTTCAGGGCCGCCATCTCGATCGCAGTGCAGCACGACCACTACGACGAGGCCGCCACGCTCGCCGGACGCTGGTATCGTGCCGAGCCCGACAACCTGCAACTGAACCAGGCGTTGTTTCTGATTTACATGAAACTGGAGCGCTACCGGGAAGCGCTGCCGCACCTGGAGTTCAGCGTCGCCCGCGACCAGCAATTGCTGGCGCCGGGTTATTCGGTTCCGCTGCTTGGGCGCGTCGCGGTCGAGTCGAGTTTCAAGCACGCCGACGCGCTGCGCGAGCGGTTTCCCCGAAACGCCGCGGTCCATCTACTGCACGCGCTGGTCGCCTTTCACCATGGCCGCAATGAAGACAGCGCCGCTTCGTCGGAGCGCGCGTTGGCGCTGGACCCCCGGATGACCCGCGCCTACCGGCTCAAAGCCGACGCGTTGTTCGCGCTGGGACGCGCGAACGAGGCGCTGGAACTGCTGCGCGGCGCGGCGCAACGCCATCCCGAAGACCGCGCTGTTTTGATGAAGGCCGCCGCCGCCCACTGGAGGCAGGAAGACACCCGGGCCGCCTACGGGTTGTATCAAAAGGCGCTGCGCCTCGCCCCGAACGATGCCGAGATCATTCGCGCGCTGGGCGTGCTGGATTTGCACCACGGCAGGCACGAACACGCGCGCGGCCTGTTCGCGCGCCTCGGCGAACTCGAGGCCGAGCGTTCACGCTCGGCGTATTATCTGGGGCGCGTCGCCGAAGCCGAGGAAGATTTCGGCAAGGCCCTTGAATATTATGGCACCGTCAACACCGGCATTTTTTACCACGAGGCCCGTATCGGCGAGGCGCGCGCCTACCAGCGGCAGGGGCGCACCGATCTGGCGCTCGCGCAAATCGCCGCGGCGAAGGAGCGGGTGAAACATCCGCACGAGCGCATCGCGTTGTTCATCGCCGAAGCCGAGACGCTGGCCAGGGCCCAGCGCAAGGCCGACGCCTTCGATGTCTATACACAGGCGCTCGCCGAGCACAAGGATGCGCCGGATCTGCTGTATTCGCGCGCGATGCTGGCATTGTCCATGGATCGCTTCGATGTCTTCGAGCAGGACATGAAAAGCCTCATCGAGAACAATCCTGTAAACTGGCGTGCGCTGAACGCGCTCGGCTACGTGCTGGCGGACCGCAATATCCGCCTGTTTGAGGCGCGCGATTATATCCGGCGCGCGCACCGCTTGAAACCGGACAGCGCGGTCGTCCTCGACAGCATGGGTTGGATCGAGTTTCGCCTGAACAACCTCGCCGCCGCCAGGGACTTTTTGCAGAAGGCGGCGGCGCGGGAGCGCCATCCCGAAGTCATGGGGCACCTGGTCGAGGTTTTGTGGCTGCACGAAGAGCGCGAGCAGGCGTTGCGCGTGCTGGAACAGGCGTTGCGGGAATTTCCCGGCGACGAATATCTGGGCCGTTTGCAAAAATTGAAACAGGAATCAATAAAATGAACAAACAACATGCACAGGCATCGCCGCGGCGGTGGTTTTTTTCGTTGTCGTGGGCGCTGGCGTGCACGCTGGCGTGTGTGGGCTGCGCGCACCAGCCGGTGGTGCACGACGACCCCACCGGGGCCTCCACCGAGTACCTGCTGGCGCAGCGCTTGCAGGCGGAAAGCCTGCAGTCGTGGCGGGCGCGTGGCCGCATCGCCGTGCGCCGGCACGGCTCCGGCTGGCGCGGGCAGTTCGACTGGAAGCAGACGGGACGGCGGTTTCATATCCGCCTTTCCAGCCTTCTCGGTGGCACGTTGATGGTTGTCAACGGTGAATTCGGCGGCGCCGTCACCGCAATCGGCGCCTCGGGGCAGCGCAGCGAGGCGGACACGCCGGAGCAACTGATCAGCGGCCTGCTCGGCATGGACGTGCCGGTCAGCCGCCTGCGCTACTGGATGGCGGGCGCGCCCGCTTTCGGCGCCCGCCCCGGCGACGCGCACGTTGACCGCGGGCGGCTGATGTCGTTCAGCCAGGACGACTGGCGGGTGCGTTATACCGGCTGGAACGTTGCGCACGAACTGCCCGAAAAAATCGGGTTGTCGCGTCTGCGCGGCTCCAATGGCGGCGGCGCCGACGCCACGGTTTCCATCTCGATTTCGTCGTGGAGCGACGTCGTGCGGGAGCCGCGGTGACATCACGGCAGCCGCGCGCAACGCTGTGGCCCGCGCCCGCCAAACTCAATCTCTTCCTGCACATCACCGGTCGCCGCGCCGACGGCCGCCATGAACTGCAAACCCTGTTTCAACTGCTGGATTATGGCGACGACATCTCGATCGTCGCGCACCGCCGCGGCGGTGTGCGGGTCGAGTGCGCCGCCGCGATGCCGCAAATCGCGCCCGCTGACAATCTGGCGTTGAAGGCGGCGCAAATCCTCAAGTCCGAAACCGCGACGTCGTGCGGCGCCGACATCACCGTGACCAAGCGCATACCGGTCGGCGCCGGTCTCGGCGGCGGCAGTTCGGATGCGGCGACGGTGTTGCTCGCCCTCAACCGCCTGTGGGACTGCCGCCTCGCGCCCGCCGACCTGCTGCGCCTTGCCGGGCGGCTCGGCGCCGACGTGCCGGTCTTCGTCGGCGGGCGCAGTGCCTGGGCGGAAGGCACGGGCGAGCGGCTGCGTCCGGTGGATTTGCCGCGACGGTGGTACGCGGTGCTGGTTCCTGAAACGTCGCTTTCGACCCGCGAGATGTTCCAGATGCCCGAACTGCGCCGCGATTTTCCGCCGGTGACGCCCGCCGATTACGCTGCTGGCGCCACGGTCAACGCCTTCCAGGAAATCGCCGCCGGGCGGCGCCGCGAAATCGCGCGCGGCCTGGCCTGGCTCGGCGACCACGGCGACGCGCGGCTGACCGGCACGGGGGCGGCTTTCTTCGCCGCTTTTGACGAGGAGCGCCGTGCCGCCGGGGTTTTGCGCCGCAAGCCCGCCGGCCTCGGCGGCTTTGTCGCGCGCGGTGTCGCCGAATCGCCGCTGCACCGGCGCCTGGGCGAAATGGGCGGCGAGGCGCTATAATCGCGGTGGATTGGGCCGTCGCCAAGTGGTAAGGCACCGGGTTTTGATCCCGGCATTCGCAGGTTCGAATCCTGCCGGCCCAGCCATTTTCAGGAACGGCCCAGGCACAGTTACAGCGATGAATTCCCACGAAGCGACGATGTCGGTGTTCACCGGCAGCGCCAACCGGGCGCTGGCCGGGAAAGTCGCCGCGTACATCGGTCTGCCGCTCGGCAACGCCACCGTGGGCCGTTTCAGCGACGGCGAAGTGCGCGTCGAGATTCACGACAACGTCAGGGGCCGCGATGTTTTCATCGTGCAGCCGACCTGCGAGCCGGCCAGCGACCACCTGATGGAGCTGCTGATTATGATCGACGCGCTGCACCGCGCGTCGGCGGGGCGGATTACCGCGGTCATTCCGTACTTCGGCTACGGCCGGCAGGACCGGCGTGCGCACTATATGCGGGTGCCAATCTCGGCCAAGGTCGTCGCCAACATCATCAGCAGCGTGCAGGCCAACCGCGTGCTGATTGTGGATCTGCACTCCGACCAGGTGCAGGGGTTTTTCGACCTGCCGGTGGACAACCTCTACGCCTCGCCGGTGCTGCTCGACGACATCCGCGCCGGCGATTGCCGCGACATCATCGTCGTGTCGCCCGATGTCGGCGGCGTGGTCAGGGCGAGGGCGCTTGCCAAGCGCCTCGACGACGCCGACCTTGCCATCATAGACAAGCGGCGTCCGCAGCCGAACGAAAGCGAGGTCATGAATATCATCGGCGATGTGTCCGGCAAGTCGTGCGTCATCATTGACGACATCGTGGACACCGCGGGCACCCTGTGCGAGGCGGCGGCGGCGCTGAAAGAGCACGGCGCCGGCAAGGTGCTGGCCTACGCCACCCACCCGGTGCTGTCCGGCGGCGCGGTCGCGCGGATAGACGGCTCGGTTCTTGATGAGTTGGTCGTGACCGATACGATTCCGCTGTCGCCGGCGGCCCTGGAATGTTCGCGCATACGCCAGATCAGCATTTCCTCGATGCTGGCGCAGGCGATGCAGCGGGTCAACCGCGAGCAGTCCATCAGCAGCCTTTTCATGGACTGACGCGAACAGCCAGGCGACCGCACGACGGGCATGATTCGCTTGTCAAACCAAAGCACAAATGTTCTGTTGTCAGTAGAACGCTAATTCCTTGAATACGCGCTATTTCATCGCTAATATACGAAAGCTCTGCGTTGCAACGTAATTGGAGCACCACAACTCTTATGCCCAAGACATCCCGAAAGCCCCCCCGAAAAGTCGCGCGTGACTATCGCCACAAGGAAGAAGCCTTGCTGCGTCCTGAAGGCGGCGCGCAGGATGTTTTTCCGCCGGACAAAAGAAAGCCGCACAAAACCTATCTCTACGATTCGTCGCTGGCGCCGGAACTGGCCTGGGACGAGGCCGAGGCGCGCGGCAAAGGCGAGCAGCTGATTGACAAGATTATCAGCAGCGATGATCTCGACACGGCGCGCGCGGCGGCGGAGAAGTTGAAAAGCCTGTCGCAGCCGTTTCTTAACTGGACCGGCAAGGCCGAACGCGGGCACATCACGGTGCCGACCCTGCCGCTGTTTGTGCACGAGCGGCTTTCCACGGCGGCGGTGCTGGAGACCCTGAAGCGGCACCGGCGCGACCGCAAGGGAACGCTGGATTTGTTTGGCGAGGGTGACAAAAGCATCGGCGAAAAAATCCGCGGCGCGTATGAGCATCTGAACGGTTGGCAGAACCGTTTGATACTGGGCGATTCCCTGCAAGTGATGAACTCGCTGCTGGAATACGAGGCGATGGGCAGGCAGGTGCAGATGGTCTATATGGACCCGCCGTATGGCATCAAATTCGGCGGCAATTTCCAGCCCTTTGTGCGCAAGCGCGACGTCAAGGATGGTGACGACGGCTCAATCAGCCGTGAGCCGGAGATGGTGCAGGCGTATCGGGATACCTGGGAGTATGGGATTCATTCATGGCTGACTTATATGCGCGACCGCTTGTTGTTGGCGCGGGAGTTGCTGACAGATTCCGGGTCGTGCTTTGTGCAGATTTCGGATGAGAATGTGCATTTGGTGCGGGGGGTGATGGATGAGGTTTTTGGGAAGGAGAATTTTGTCCGCCAGATTACATTCTTCAAAACAACTGGAAAGTCTGGAAAATTTCTTGACGAAACTGCGGATTACTTATTGTGGTATGCGAAAGATATAAATAGAACGAAGTTTACTCAGTTGTATCAGAGCAGGGAATACGGTGGCGATGGCGCTAAGCAGTATCGATACTTGATGTCTACTGATAAGCAATGGAGAGAAATTAAAGATGAAGAATTCCTTGACGTTCCGGCATTGCGAAAAAAAGGCAAAATTTTTAGCCATGATAATTTTACCGCTCAAAGCGGCAGTGAAACTACGACTTTTGCTTTTGAATTAGATGGCCAAACTATTGTTCCTCCCGGCAATGGTGGGTGGAAGTCAAACAAGGAAGGTGTCGAAAACCTTAAAAAACACAACCGTCTTATTAGAATTGGTAACTCTCCAAGATATGTACGGCTCTTCGACGATTTTCCGATATATGCTTTAACGGGTCATTGGACTGATACCATAATCAGTGGGTTTGGAGAAAAAAAATCCTATGTTGTCCAAACTGCTGTTTCAGTTATCCAACGTTGCATGTTGATGACCACCGACCCCGGCGATCTCGTCTTCGACCCAACCTGCGGCAGCGGCACCACCGCCGTGGTCGCCGAACGGTGGGGCCGCCGCTGGATTACCACCGACGTATCGCGCGTGCCGCTCGCGCTTGCCCGCCAGCGATTACTCACCGCCACCTATCCCTATTATCAACTGAAAGAACCACAACGCGGACCCGGCGGCGGCTTCGTCTATGCGCGCAAACAAAACAAAAAGGGCGAGGAAGTCGGCGGCATCGTGCCGCATATCACGCTGAAATCCATCGCCAACGACGAACCGCCCGCCGAAGAAGTGCTGGTGGACAAACCCGAAACAGAAAAAAACACCGTCCGCATCAGCGGACCCTTTTGTGTGGAAGCCGTGCTGCCCACACCACTGTCGCCGGAGGCTGCTCCGCTACAAGTGCGGGAACCCGACCCACTGCCGGATGAAGAAGACAACTACATTGAGCGCATGATTGAAGTGCTGCGCCTGTCACCAATGTTGAAACTGCCAGGCAACCAGACCTTCCGGCTGGACAAGGTTCGCCCGCCTGCCAAATCTCTGGATCTCCATGCAGAAGCCGAAAACCCCGATAACAAGGAAGCCATCGCCATTGTCTTTGGCCCGGCCAATGGCGCCATCAGCGAACGCGCCGTCATTGAGGCAAGCAAAGAGGCGCGCGCAAAAGATTACCGGATGCTACTGGTCATCGCTTTTGCGATAGAACCCGCCGCCCGCGAAACCGTGGAACACGGCGAGGCGACCTTTGGCTTGCCCGCCCTCTACGTCTCGGCGAGCACGGATCTGGTGATGTCCGACCTGTTGAAGAACACACGCTCCAGTGAAATCTTTTCCGTGGTCGGTCTGCCCGACGTGAAACTGGAAAAATTGAAGGAAAAGACCGAAGACGGCAGCGATCTGTGGCAGGCAACCCTGCGCGGTCTGGATGTGTTTGACCCTGTCACCATGGAACACCAGCCCCTGAATGGCGACGATGTGCCCTGCTGGATGCTGGATACCGACTACGATGGTCAGTGCTTCCGCGCTGGCCAGGTGTTTTTTCCGCGTACTTCGGCCTGGGAAAAAATTCGCCGTGCCATACAAGCCGATTTCGACGAAACTGTATGGGAACACCTGCGAGGCGCCACCAGCGCCCCGTTCGTAGCGGGGGAGCAGATTGCCGTCAAGGTCCTCGACGACCGGGGCAATGAATTGATGGTGGTCAAGCAGACTAAAGAGGAAATGAAATGAAACTTACTGTTAAGAATTTTGGGCCTATAAAGAGCGCGAAGGTGGACATTAAGCCCATGACCGTTTTCGTTGGCCACAGCAATACCGGAAAATCTTATTTGGCGATATTGATTTACACTATTGCCAAGGTGTTGAAATCTCACGAGCAAGGAGAATTCGCATATCTCGCTCTTGCGAATTTAGAGGTCGAAGAGCGCGAAGAAGAAGGCACGATCGAAGGCATCATTGCTGATAGCCAAAAATGTACTGATCTGACCGAGAAGATATTTCTTGAATACCTGGAAAGTATTCGTGAGGTATGGAAAGACGAAGCGCTTCGTTGTTTTGGGGAAGAATGGGAAAATATAATTAAATCGAACGGAGATTTGCCCTCAATCGTGATTTCTGGTGACAATAGCGAGATAACGCTGGATTTACTTTCTGCGGGGGAAGATAGATCTCTTCTATTAGATTTCATAGTTAAGAAAATAAGCAAACGGATTCCCTCTCAGTCCAAGAGAAAAGCATCCCCCATCGAACCTATGGAGAGTGTTTTCGAGTTAGTCGAGTTGATATTGTCTGAGATCTCTAATTTGTTCAGCCTATCTGCAAACATACCGCAGCCTACCCGCCGTGATCTCTTCATGTATAGGGGCATGAGCAAAAGTGCCAATACACACTACCTACCCGCAGTGCGCGGAGGTCTAATGCAAAGCCACCGCATTTTGGTTAGCGCAGTGATTGCCAGAGCTCCAACCATAGGATTAACTGGCGCTGAGATTGTTCCGTTTACCGGTGTTTTAGCAGATTTTTTGGAAAAACTACTTATGATTACTGATGATCGTGGCAGAGATCCCCGCGACCGCCGCCGAAGTAAAAATACCAGGAATATCTCTCAGCTGTCCAAGGCAATTGAGCAGAAGATTATGCATGGCGCAATCGAAACGGAACCATCGGAAACACACCATCCAGATTTTCGTTACCAGTTTGCTGACAAAAATGACAAATCCCGGGGTATTTCTCTGATGCACGCATCGTCCTCAGTATCTGAGTTAGCGCCGATTGTCCTGTTTATTCGCTATTACCTTTCGCCCGGTGATGTGTTTATCGTGGAAGAACCCGAAGCACACTTGCATCCTGAAGCGCAACAAATCATTGCAAGGGTGCTGGTTGAACTGGTGAATGCTGGCGTATATGTAATTGTTACCACCCACAGTGACATCATCCTGGAACAAATCAGCAATTATGTTCACGCGTCGAAAATAGAAGAAAAAATAGATAAACAAGCACTAGATACAGAAAAAATATCAGCCTACTTGTTTAGGCGGGCAAGAAAAACTAAGCACAAAAATACCATTGTTAAAGAAATTTCTTTTAATGCTGTTACTGGCTTTTTGACTGAAGATCATTTGGATGTTTTTTCATCTTTATATAATGAAACAGTTGGTCTCCTGAATAAGAGAGATAACAATGATTAAAAGCGCATTTACTGAAAAATATGCGGATTGCCAAATCTCAGCGCCACCAGAATACAAAGTGAAGAATGTAAATAGTCCCGTCTTTTTTTGCGTTGACTGCGTTTACAGAAAGAAACCAAACTCAGGCGGAGATCGGTGTGATGAGTTCATATTTTTTTACATTAATCGGAGTGTAACTGGCATTCACTTGATTGAAAGAAAAGCCGGGAGCGTTGATGTGGGAAAAGTCAGAAAACAATTACAGGGCGGAGCAGATTTTATTGCTGATTTTATTACGGAAGATCGTGCACTTGATGAGTATCGGCACAAATTTGACTTTATGCCTGTTCTTGTTTCTGTGAGTCTTTCTCCATCACAACTAAAAAACTTGATAGCATTAAAAATTTCGTTGATTGGTAAAAGCAAACATATTCATCACGTTAAGAATGGGAGAAAATTGCCAAAAGTCTAAATCTGTAAATGAAAATCAATAAAGTCATCATCCGAAACTTCAAGCGCTTCCAGGAGGAAATATTTCATCTTGGCGGTAATGTTGTTATCGCCGGGCCAAACAACTGTGGCAAAACCACGTTATTGCAGGCGATTGCCACCTGGTCGTTGGCATTGGAGCGCTGGCGGGAACTGAATGACTGTCGGCGCCATGGCAGCGCCTATACGAAAGCGCCCATCGCCCGGCAGGCGTTTTATTCTGTGCCATTGCGCGCTTTTGATTTGTTGTGGCATCAACGCAAGGTGATAGGCAGAATCGAAATAGAGGTGACTTGCGATGGTGTTTGTGTGCCTGTTGAAATAATCAAAGACAGCAGCGAGCAGGTTTATGTCCGCCCGCTCCCGGATGTGCCGCCGGCCTGGTTGAAGGACTCTGACAATTTCCCCAAACCGGTTTTTGTCCCGGCCATGTCCGGCCTGGGCACGGAAGAGCCTGTATATCAACAACCTAAAATCAACCAGTTATTGGGACAAGGCAAGCCCGGAGATGTGTTGCGCAATCTGTTGGTCGAAGCCAATCAAAATCAAGATGCATGGGAACGACTGACGGATTCCATTCGTGAAATGTTCGGCTATGAATTATTGCCGCCTGATACTGATGGTCCCAACATTATTGCCGAATACCAGCATGGTAAAACAGGAGCACGATTTGACATCGCCAGCGCCGGTAGTGGATTTCTGCAAGTGCTGATGCTGGTGACTTTTCTGAACTCCAGGCCGGGAACCGTCCTGTTGCTGGACGAACCGGATGCACATTTGCATGTGATCTTGCAGGACAGCATTTACAATGAACTGAAAGCCGCCGCACAAGCAAGTAACTCACAACTGGTGATTGCCACGCACTCCGAGGTTGTCATCAATGCGGTTGAGCCCAGGGAATTATGCGCCTTGGTTGGGGAACCGAAAAAACTAGCTGACAATACCGAAAAATCATCATTAATTCGCTCTCTTTCCGCACTCTCCAACATGGATATCATTCTGGCGCTGGAAATAAAGAATATTCTGTATGTGGAAGGGCATACCGATCTGGATATTTTGAAGGAGTGGGCAAACATACTGGACCATCGGGTGAAAGATTTTATGGAGCGACCGTTCTGGAAACCCACTGTATCGGAAGCAAGAACGGGAGGTAGAGGGATAAAGGCACAAGATCATTTTGAGTCACTTTTGCTGGCACAGGAGAATATGCGGGGCGCACAGATTTCCGACCGGGATGGTAATGCCGGCATCCCTGATAGTAAAAGGGTATTGGACGGAAAATTGCTGAAGTTATGCTGGCAGCGTTACGAGATTGAAAATTATCTGGTCCATCCTGCCGCTCTTGCGCGTTTTGTTGGCAAAATTGTCGGCCCGGATTCCCCATTGGCAAATGTCGAGGCGATGCGAGAGGAAATGCGAAAACACTTGCCGGGCTCGGTGGTGGATGATCCGCTAAAAGATGACGATGTTCTGATTAGCACCAAGATGCGTAAAACCATTTTGCCTGGCATTCTCGACACCGCCGGGTTGCCAGATTTTTCCTATACCCGCTATGCAGAAATTGCGGCGGTTATGCTACCCGATGAAATCCATCCTGAAATAACGAAAAAACTGGACGCCATTGCCGGCCATTTTAGTCTCTGATGCCTGCCTCCGAAGTCGAAGCCCCAATCATCAATTCCCCCTACGAGGAGCCGGCGGCGTACTGGAAAATCCATGAGCACGAACCGGCGGAGAAAATCAGCGGACGCCGCAAGCCGACCTATGTGTATTTGCCGCCCGGAGCGCGGGCGGACAGCGAAGAGGAGCGCGCAGCAGGTTATGAGATAGAACTGCAATTGGTGTCACAGGTGCGGCAGAGGCTTGCTGAATGGCGGCCATTGGCTTTGCGCGGTGAAGGCGGCGTCAGTCGGGTGACGATGGAATTACTCAATTACTGGCGGCGCGACGGGCGGGAGCAACCGCTGTTTTTTGCACAGCTTGAAGCCGCGGAAACGATTATTTTCCTGACCGAAGCACGCCGCGATTTTCGACAAGGTATTAAGATTCCGCGTGACGAGCCGGGAGAAGAAAAACAGAAAAAAAACTTCACTGCTTTTGACAGGCGGTGTTGCAGAATGGCAACCGGCGCGGGCAAGACCACCGTCATGGCAATGCTGGCGGCGTGGAGCATCCTGAACAAGGTCAACAACAGGCAGGAACGGCATTTTTCCGATGCCGTGCTGGTGGTTTGTCCGAATGTGACGATCCGGGACCGGTTGGCTGAACTCGATCCAAAGAAAGGTGAAGCAAGCATTTACCGCACCCGCGATCTCGTGCCACCGACGATGATGCCGCTGTTGGCGCGGGGGCGCGTCCTGACGATGAACTGGCATGGTTTCGAGCCACGCAGCACTCAGTCCGGCGGCAAAGTGGTGAAGGCCGGGCAGCGCATTTCCGTTCGCGAAACCGTGCGGATTGGCGACAAGAACACCACCACGCACGGCAGGCGGTATATGACCGAGAAGGATCTCAGACACAAGAACGCGCTGGGGGTTTTGAGTATTCTTTCGGAGGATAAAGACAAAGACAATCATCTCAAAAAGGCGGAGATTCAAGCGGAAAAGTACATTGAATCCGATGCCGCAATTGTGCGGCGCGTACTGGACGCCGAACTGGGAACGCGGGGCAACATTCTGGTGTTTAATGATGAGGCCCATCATGCATACCGGCTGCGTTCCGACAACGGCGAGGGGGACGACGACCTCATCGGCGACGAAGACACAGCGGAGAATTACTACAAAGAAGCCACGGTGTGGGTGGACGGTCTGGATCGGGTGAACAAGTTGCGCGGCATTAATTTTTGTGTTGATTTTTCTGCTACACCTTATTTTCTGGGCAATGCGGGTAAGGACACCAACCGCATGTTCCCCTGGACGGTGAGCAACTTTGACTTGCAGGATGCGATTGAGGCGGGATTGGTCAAGATTCCGCAACTGGCGGTGCGGGATTCTTCCGGCAGCAACATTCCGGGCTACTTCAACATCTGGAAATGGATTATGCCGCACCTTACGCCGTCTGAACGAGGCGGCAAAAAGAGTGACGTCAAACCGGAGGCGATTCTCAAATATGCACATACGCCCATCGCCATGCTCGGTGGCATGTGGGATGCGTTGCGAGAGGAGATGGCGGAGTCCGACGATCCGCGCCCGCCGGTGTTCATCATTGTCTGCAAGACCAGGAAGCTGGCGAAGGTCGTGTACGAATGGCTGGCCGAAGACCGCCCGCCAAATTCCGCCATCCCGCGCGCACAGTTGCCCGGGCTATGCAACAGTGCAGAACAACAGAACACAATCTGCGTGTATTCAGACGTGCAGAAAGAAATTGAAAGCGGCAACGCCAAGAGTGATGAAACTCGCTGGATGCGCCACACCTTGGACACCATCGGCAAGAGAGATTGGCCGCGAGACAGTCAGAGGCGGGCGCAATATCCCGACGGTTTCGAGGAACTGGCGGAAAAAATGGGTCGCGACAAGCACCCGCCCGGACGCGACGTGCGTTGCATTGTCAGCGTGGGGATGCTCACCGAGGGCTGGGATTGCAATACTGTGACACACATCATCGGTTTGAAGCCGTTCATGTCACAACTGTTGTGCGAGCAGGTGGTCGGACGCGGGTTGCGGCGCGCTTCCTATGAAATTGGCGAGGACGGACTGATGAGTGAAGAAATCGCCACCGTGCTCGGTGTGCCGCTGTCCGCTTTTACCGTCAAGGCCACTGGCGGGAGCGCCAACCAGGAGAAGCCAAAGCGCCACCATATTTATGCGCTTCCGCAAAAAGAGGACTATAAGATTGACTTCCCGCGCGTCGAGGGTTACCGGCAAACCATCCGTGACCGCGTCGTTTGTGATATGGAGAGAGTTCCCCCGCTAACCATAGACATCGTGAAGATTCCGCCGGAAGTGGAGATGAAAGCAGGATTGTCCGACAATTCCGGTCGCCCTTCTATGCACGGGCCGGGCGAACGCAAATGGGTCGATCTGGAAGAATTCCGCCAGCAGGCACGTTTGCAGGCAAGAATCTACGAAATGACCACCGCGTTGGCAATACAGTACGCCGCCGATGACAATCGGTTGCTGCCGGGGGTTTTGTTTTATCAACTGTACCCCATCGTGCAGGGCTACATAGACAAGAAGGTTTCCGCCCCCAGCCCGGCCAGCAAAAAAGACGCTTTTCTGTCGCCATATTACGGATATATCATTGAGCAGCTGCTGCAAGCCATTCATCCTGACGAGTCTGTCGGCGAGGTGCCTGAATTGCCGCGTTATGAGCGTATGCGTGGCAGCGGCTCCACCGCAGAGGTGGATTTTTACACTCGCCGCGAACCCTATCCGGTGGTCAAAAGCCACATCAATGCCGTCGTGCCGGACACCAGGCAGTTTGAGCAGTCCGCCGCGTGGTATCTGGACAAACATCCGCGAGTCTTCTCATTTGCCAAGAATGAAGGCATGGGCTTCGGTATTCCCTACCTGCACAATGGCGAGTTTCACGATTATATGCCCGATTTTCTGGTCCGCCTGCAGGATGCAGAGCGTTATCTGATTCTCGAAACCAAAGGCTACGACGAGTTGAAAGAAATCAAACGAAGCGCTGCCGCGCGCTGGGTCGCCGCAGTCAATGCCGACGGCAAAAACGGGCGGTGGCAATACGAGATGGTTTCCAAAACCGAAGAAATCAACGATATTCTCGACAGGATGTAATCGCTTTGACGGGTCGTCTTGCGGGCAATTTTACCGGTAGATGCGGTGCGCGCGCCGCCCTGCCTGACCGAAGTCTCCGGAATCAGGACATTGCCGCTTTGGACTTATAAGGACTTACATTCTCCTTGACAAATTGGCGCATAGTCGCTATTTTGTGCCCCCTGTTTCTGTGGGCGGGGACGGCCCGGCGTCTCACTTCAACCGGGAAAATAACATGCAGAAAGAATTTGAAATCAGCGCGCAACCGCGCGACGGCAGCGGCAAGGCTTTCAGCCGGCAGATGCGCGGCGAGGGCCTGGTGCCGGCGATACTCTACGGCGGCGCGGAAGGTCCGGTGTCGCTCGCACTCAAGCACAACGAACTGGTGCAGCACCTGGAGCACGAGGCGTTTTATTCGCACATCCTGACGTTGAAGGTCGGGGGCAAGAAGGAGAAAGTCATTTTGCGCGACCTGCAAAGACATCCGAGCCAGCCGCGCATTCTGCATATTGACTTCATGCGGGTGTCAACCGACAAGCGCATCACGATGAACGTGCCT
Source organism: uncultured candidatus Poriferisulfidus sp. (assembly GCA_963693105.1). Taxonomy (GTDB): domain Bacteria; phylum Pseudomonadota; class Gammaproteobacteria; order Poriferisulfidales; family Oxydemutatoraceae; genus Oxydemutator. Next base: position 895,838 of record OY843752.1, read on the forward strand.
TTGCACTTTATCAACGAGGACACCTGCATCGGCGTCAAGCAGCAGGGCGGCATCGTCAGCCACCTGCAGACGGAAGCCGAGGTTTCCTGCCTGCCGCAGGATCTGCCCGAATACATCGGCGTGGACATCGTGGACCTGGAGCTTGGCCAGTCGCTGCATCTGTCCGACGTCACGCTGCCGGAAAACGTGGTCCTGCTCGCGCTGTCGCACGGCGAGGAAGTCGATCACGCGATTGTGTCGGTCATCAAGCCGCGCGTCGCCGCCCTTGAAGAGGAGGAGGCAGCCGCGGCCGAGACGGAGGAAGAGGCCGAAGCGCAAGCGGAAGAAGGCCAGGAGGAAAATAAAGAAGAGCCGCCCGGCAAGTGAGCGCCCCCCGCCTTCCCGTCCTTGCCGTTGAATGAGGCGCGCCTGCCATGACTGAAACCGCCGGCATCCGCCTGGTCGCCGGCCTCGGCAATCCCGGCGAAGAATACGCCGGCAACCGCCACAATGCCGGCTACTGGTTTGTTGACGCCCTCGCGCGGCGCCACCGCGCCGTCTTCAGGCAACAGAACAAACTGCACGGTTCGAGTTGTCGCATTGAGGCGGGTTCGAAAACCCTGTGGCTTTTCATGCCCTCGACGTTTATGAACGACAGCGGCCGCGCGCTGCAGGTGTTCGCCGGTTTTCACAAGATTGAAACGAGCCGGATTCTGGTGGCGCACGACGAGATAGATTTCGAGGTCTCGAAAACCCGCTTGAAATGGAGCGGCGGCAACGGCGGCCACAACGGCCTGGCCGACATCATCCGCCGTCTCGGCGCCGATTTCTGGCGGCTGCGCATCGGCGTCGGCCATCCGGGCAGCCGCAGCAAGGTGACGCGCCACGTGCTGAGTGACCCGGACGAGGACGCCGCCGCCGCCATCCGCACTGACATCGCCCGCGCCTGCGACGTGACCGGGCTGCTCGTCGAGGGTGAGTTCGAAAGCGCGATGAACGTGCTGCACGCGGACTGAGCCGGGGCCGGCGGCGTGGGTTTCAAGTGCGGGATTGTCGGTTTGCCGAACGTCGGCAAATCCACCCTGTTCAACGCCATGACCGGCGCCGGCATTGCGGCGGAGAATTATCCGTTCTGCACCATAGACCCGAACGTCGGCGTGGCCGCGGTGCCGGATGCGCGCCTCGACCGGCTGGCCGAACTCGCGCATTCGGCGCGGGTCGTGCCGACGGTGCTTGAGTTCGTGGACATCGCCGGCCTGGTCGGAGGCGCCTCGCGCGGCGAGGGTCTCGGCAACCGCTTTCTGTCGCATATCCGCGAGACCGACGCCATCGCCCAGGTCGTGCGCTGTTTCGACGACGACGAGGTCACGCATGTCGCCGGCAGGGTCCATCCGTTGTCGGATGTCGAGACGATCAACACCGAACTCCTGCTGGCCGACCTGGAAACCGTCGAGCGCGCCGCCCAGCGCGCCGCCAAAAGCGCGAAGTCGGGGGACAAGGAGGCGCTTGCGAAAAAGACCGCGCTGGAAGGGTTGCAGGCGCAATTGGCCGAAGGCGGCAGCCTGCGCGATCTTGACATGGGGGAGGAAGAGCGGGCTTGCGTGCGCGAGTTGAACCTGATCACCGGCAAGCCGATGCTGCTGATTGCAAACATCGGCGAAGAGGACGCCGCCGACAATCCGCACCGCCGCGAAATCGGCGACTACGCCGCGCGCAACCGCCTGGACCTGGTCGAGGTTTGCGCGCGTTTCGAGTCGGAACTGGCCGGCCTGGCGGCGGCCGAGCGCGGCGAGTTTCTGGAGGCGGCGGGGCTTGAGGAAGCGGGCCTGGACCGCATCACGCGCGCCGGCTACCGCCTGCTTGATTTGCTGACGTTCTTCACGGCGGGCGTCAAGGAGACGCGGGCCTGGACCGTCGCCCTCGGCACGCGGGCGCCGGCCGCCGCCGGCCGCATTCACGGCGATTTCGAGAAGGGTTTTATCCGCGCCGGGATTATCGCGTACCGCGATTATGTCGCCTGCGGCGGCGAGCAGCAGGCGAAGGACGCGGGCAAATGGCGTCTCGAAGGAAAGGAATACGTGATGCAGGAAGGCGACATCGCTCATTTCCGCTTTAATGTTTGAGCGCCCATCGCTTATAATCCGACCGTTGTCCCGTCGGCGGCTATGTAGCTCAGTTGGTTAGAGCACGGCATTCATAATGCCGGTGTCGCAGGTTCAAGTCCTGCCATAGCCACCACTCGCTTCCACTCACAGGCGCCAGTCGAACATCTTGCGGTACCACGGCCTCGGCTTGAGGTCGCAGGTGGCCAGTTGTTTCTGGTAAGCCGCCTTGCGCCGCCGGACTTTCTGCGCCACTTTCAGCAGCCACGCCTTGGCGTTGTACGTTTTGCGCCGGTAGCCGCCGCGGCCCTCGTGGTAGGCGAGGTAGAGCAGGTAGGCGTTGTCCGGCCGGATGCCCAGTTCGCGGACGCTTTTGTTGTTGTACCAGCCGATGAAATCCATCGCGTCGTTGAAGCTGTTGCGCCGCGCGAGCACGCGGTTTGTCTCTTTTTTGTATTCCTCCCAGGTGGGGTTCACCGCCTGGGCGTAGCCGTACGCGGACGACGGCCTCGTCCACGGGATAAAGCCCAGCAACTGGCGCCGCGGCGGCCTCGCCGTGGCCTTGAACGAGGACTCCTGGTGAACGAAGGCGAGCAGCACGGCAATCGGGATGTTCCAGCGTTGTTGCGCGTCTCTGGCCGCCTCGTACCAGTGGATTCTCTGCGAAAAAATTTCGCAGGCGTTGGCGACGCTGCGCGGTTGCGGCTCGGCGCAGCCACCCACAATCATTGCGCCCGCCAGCACGACGGCGGCGGCCCCTGCCCGTTTGTTCATCCGGCGTCTCATGCGCCTGCCCGCAGCAGCACCCGGTCGAGCAGCCGGGTGGTCAGCCACCGTTTCATATACCAGAGCAACGTCGCCGGCAACGTCACCTGGTAGCGGCTTTTCGGCTTTCGGCTCTCCAGCGCGTGTATCAGGCAGCGGACGACGGTTTCAGGCGGGCGTCTGGCGAGGCGTCCCCGGCCTTCCGATTGCAGGCGTTTTTGCAGCGAGCGGTGGCGCGCCGCCGCCGCCGGTCCGTCGCCGGCGGCGTTTTCGGCGTGGCGCAGGCTGCTGTTTGCAAAAGCCGTTTCCGTCGGCCCCGGCTCAATCAGCGAGACGTGGATGCCAGCACCCGCCAGTTCAAGACGCAGCGTGTCGCTCCAGCCTTCCAGCGCGTACTTGGACGCGGTGTAGGCGCCGCATAGCGGCAGCGCGAGATAGCCCAGCAGCGAGCTGTTCTGGATGATGCGCCCGTGTCCCTGGCGGCGCATGACCGGAATGATGCTCGCGGTCAGTTCATGCAGGCCGAACAGGTTGGTCTCGAACTGCCGGCGCAGGCTGTCGCGGGGAAGGTCTTCGAGCGCGCCGTATTGCCCGTAACCGGCGTTGTTGAAAAGCGCGTCGAGCGAGCCGCCCGTCTTTTCGAGCAGTTGCGCGACGCAGGCGCGGATGCTTTCGGAATCATCCAGGTCGAGTTGCGCGGATTCAAGGCCCTCGGCGCGCAGTTTGCCGACATCGGCGTCCCGGCGCGCGGTTGCGAACACGCGGTGCCCGCGCCGCCCGAGCATCCGCGCCGCGCACAGGCCGATGCCGGAAGAACAGCCGGTAATCAGGATGGAGCGTGAAGCGTTCGCCGCCACGGGTCAACGCTCCGCCGACGCCCGGCAGGCATAGATTCTGAACACCTGGCCGGCCTCTTCGATTTCGGAGAACGGCAGCACGGTGTCGCCGCCGATGCGCCGGGCAAAATTGCGCGCCTCGTTTTCGAGGGACCCGGCGACGGCCCGGTCGGACAGGATTCTGGCGCGGACGCTGTCCAGCGAAATTCTGGTGTTGCCGATCAGGCGGCAGGACTTGATGTTTTCCGGATCGCCGACCTGCACCATCTCTCCGTCCAGCGAAAGTTTCGATGCACAGCCCGCAACCGTCAGCGCAAGCGGCGCCAGCAGCACAAACAAAAGGGGCAGTGCGTGATGGATTGTGCTCACCGCGCTCATTGTGCGGATTGTAGCAAATCGGCGCACAGCCCGGCAACGGTGTCGGCGCAGTTCTCAAGCGCCGGGCTGTCGATTTTTCCTCCGCGCCGGTGTTTCAGTTCAATCCGCCCCTGTTTCAGGTTTTTTTCGCTGACGACCAGCCGCAAGGGCAAGCCGGTCAGGTCGCTGTCGGCGAACAGCACGCCGGGACGCGCGTCGCGGTCGTCGAGCAGCGTTTCGACGCCGGCGTCGAGCAATGCCCGGTGGAGCCGGTCGGTTTCGGCTTTTACCTGCGGATTGCGGTGGTATCCGACGGGCGTCAGCGACACCTGGAAAGGCGCCATCGGCGCCGGCCAGACAATGCCGTTGTCGTCGTGGTTCTGTTCAATCGCAGCGGCGACGATGCGCGAGACGCCGATGCCGTAGCAGCCCATCGCCACGGTAACCGGCTTGCCGTTTTCATCCAGCACCGTCACGTTCATGGCCTCGCTGTAGCGGGTGCCGAGTTTGAAGATGTGCCCGGCCTCGATGCCGCGCCGTATCCGGATGCGGCCCCGGCCGTCGGGGCTGGAATCGCCTTCCTCGATGTTGCGGAAGTCGCCGGTTTCGGGTTCCGGCAGATCGCGCCCCCAGTTGACGTTGGTGTAGTGGCGGCCCTCCTCGTTGGCGCCGGCGATGAAATCGCTCATGGCCGCGGCGGCGTGGTCGGCGAGCACCGGGACTTGCAAGCCGACGGGGCCGAGCGAGCCGGGCGGGCAGCCGATGGTTTCGCGGATGACCTGCGCGTCGGCGAATTCAAGCGGGCTGGCGATGGCCGGATGTCTTGCGGCCTTGACGACGTTGAGTTCATGGTCGCCGCGCAAAAAGACGCCGACGATGCCGCCGTCCGCCCCTTGTACGAACAGCGCCTTCAGGCACCGCGCCGGCGCTTCGCCGAGCAGCGTGGCGAGGGCCTTGATGGTGACGGCGCCCGGCGTTTCGATTTTTTCCATTTCGGCGGACGCCGCCGCGCGCGCCGCGCCCGGCGGCGCCGGCGCGAACTCGAGGCTGGCGGCGTAGTCGCCTTCGTCTGAAAACGCGATGCGGTCTTCGCCCGAATCGGCGAGGACATGGAACTCGTGCGAGGCGCTGCCGCCGATGGCGCCGGTGTCGGCCAGCACGGCGCGAAACTTCAGCTGCAGCCGCCCGAAAATCCGGTTGTAGGCGGAGAACATCGCCTGGTAGGTCTCGTCGAGCGAGGCCTCGTCGGCGTGGAACGAGTAGGCGTCTTTCATCAGAAACTCGCGCGCGCGCATGATGCCGAAACGCGGGCGAATCTCGTCACGGAACTTGGTCTGTATCTGGTAGTAATTGACCGGCAGTTGGCGGTAACTCGACAATGCGCCGGCGGCGAAATGGCTGATGACTTCCTCGTGCGTCGGGCCGAACACGAAGTCGCGCTGGTGGCGGTCGCGTATCCGCAGCAGTTCGGCGCCGTATTCATCCCAGCGTCCCGATTGTCGCCACAACCCGGCGGGCTGCACCGCCGGCATCAGCAATTCGCAGGCGCCGGCGGCGTCCATTTCCTCGCGCACGATGGCGCTGACCTTGCGCAGTACGCGCAACCCCATCGGCAGCCACAGATACAGCCCCGAGGAGAGTCTTTGAATCAGGCCGGCGCGCAGCATCAGCCGGTGGCTGACAATCTCCGCATCGGCGGGTTCTTCCTTGAGAGTATGGAGAGGGAAGCGTGAAACGCGCATCGAATTGTCCGTGGGCGAGTATAACAAAGATATTTCCTCGGCGGTGCGCATTTCTGGTAAAGTAGCCGCCCCGACGCGCGGCGGCGCAACAGGTCATGGTGAATCCTTTTCGACAATGGTTTGAACGCTCCTTCTCGAACCCGCAGGTCGCGGTGTTGCTCGTGCTGCTGGCGCTGGGCGCCATCGTCATCGGCTTCGCCAGCCGCATTCTGGCGCCGCTGATGATCAGCCTGGTGTTCGCCTACCTGCTGGACGGCATGATGGATCTGCTGCAACGCTGGCGCCTGTCGCGGCTGCTGTCGTTTGCGGTTGTCTATCCGGGTTTTCTGATTGCGGTGCTGGTGGCGCTGCTGGTGCTGGCGCCGTTGATGGCAGCGCAGATTACCGATTTTCTGGGTGAACTGCCCGATATTTTCAGCCGCGGACAGGCGCTGCTTGCGCAACTGCCCGACAAGTACCCGCAGTATTTCAGCGAGCAGCAGATGGATGGCGTCATTTCGAGTCTGCGTAGCGAGGTGGTGCAGATCGCGCAGGACATGCTGAGCACCCTGCTGTCTTCCATCGGCGGTTTCATCACCGCGCTGATTTACCTGGTGCTGGTGCCGCTGCTGATTTTCTTCTTCCTGAAGGACAAGGAAGTGCTGCTCCGGTGGTGCGGCAGTCTGCTGCCGCGCAAGGAAAACCGCGAGTTGACGACGCGCATCTGGGCCGAGGTCAATCAGAAAATTTCCGGCTACATTCGCGGCAAATTGATCGAGATACTGGTGGTATGGTTTGTCACCTGGATTGTGTTCCAGGTGCTGGGGCTGAATTACGCGCCCTTGTTGTCTTTTCTGGTCGGCATTTCGGTCGTCATTCCGTTTCTCGGCGCCGCCGTGGTCACGATTCCGGTGGCGCTGGTCGGCTACGCGCAATGGGGGCTGACGTCCGATTTTCTCTACGTGATGACGGCCTACGTCGTCATCCAGTTTCTCGACGGCAACATTCTGGTGCCGCTGCTGTTCTCCGAGATTGTCAACCTGCACCCGATTGCGATTATCTCCGCGGTGCTGATTTTCGGCGGGCTGTGGGGAATTTGGGGCGTGTTCTTCGCGATTCCGCTGGCGACTCTGGTCAACGCGGTGCTGAAGGCGTGGCCGCGCGGCGGCGTGCAGTCGGCGCAATGACGCGCCGGCGCAAGTCCGGCTTACAGTGCGCGCGCCGCTTCGAGCACTTCCCCGACGTGCCCCTCGACCTTGACCTTGCGCCACTCGCGCCGCAAAACGCCTTTCTCGTCGATTAAAAAGGTGCTGCGCTCGATGCCGCGCACTTTTTTGCCGTACAGGTTCTTGAGTTTCATCACGCCGAACAGTTTGCAGGCTTCCTCGTTTTCATCCGATACCAGATCGAACGGGAATTTGTATTTCGCGCTGAATTTCTGATGCGACTGAACGCTGTCGCGCGAGACGCCGATGACCGTGGTTCCGGCGCGCGAGAAACTGCGGATTTTGTCCCGGAAATCCTGCCCTTCGAGCGTGCAGCCCGGCGTGTCGTCGCGCGGATAGAAATACAGCACGACTTTGCCGCCGTGCAGGCCGGACAGCGAAATTTCGCCGCCGCCGCTCGCGGGCAGTTTGAAATCCGGCGCTTTTTTGCCAATGGCCGCTTTGCCTCCCATGGTTTTCCTCCGTTGTGCCGTGGTGCAAGGGTGAGTCTAACACGCACCCGCCGCCAGCCGCCGCTTGTCAAGCGCGCACGCTGCGATTATCATTCGTTGTTTGCGCCCCTCGTTGACCGTTCCGGCGGTCCACATTAAGCGAAACGCGATTCGGGGGCGCTCCCGGAAAGAAGCAATGTTTCAGGGCAGCATGGTGGCGGTGGTCACGCCGATGAAGGCGGACGGCGCAATTGATTATCAGGTCTTCGCCGACCTCATTGAGTTTCATATCGACAAGGGAACGGACGCGCTGGTTCCGGCGGGCACCACCGGCGAGTCGGCGACGCTGGACTTCGACGAGCACTGCGAGGTGATTCGCTTTGCGGTCGGGCGGGTGCGCGGGCGCATTCCGGTCATTGCCGGCACCGGCGCGAATTCAACGAGGGAGGCGCTCGAATTGACCCGCAGTGCCAAAGACAGCGGCGCCGACGCCTGCCTGCTGGTGACGCCGTATTACAACAAGCCGACGCAGGAGGGACTTTACCGGCACCACGAATTGATTGCCGAATCGGTGGCGATTCCGCAAATTCTTTATAATGTGCCGGGACGGACCGCCTGCGACATCCTGCCGGCCACCGTCCAGCGGCTCAGCCGGGTGCCCGGCATCGTCGGCATCAAGGAGGCCACCGGTTCGATTGAACGCAGCATGGATATTATGCAACTTTGCGGAGAAGATTTTATGGTGTACAGCGGCGAGGATATCGCCGCCGCCGAGACCATCCTGCGCGGCGCGCGCGGCGTGATTTCGGTCACCGCCAACGTGGCGCCGGCGCAAATGCACGCGATGTGCGAGGCGGCGCTGGCGGGCGACCGTGCGCGCGCCGAGGCGATTGATGAAAGATTGCACGGCCTGCACCAGGCGCTGTTTCTGGAGTCCAACCCGATTCCGGCGAAGTGGGCGCTGCACCAGATGAACAGGATACCGCCGGGCATTCGTCTGCCGCTGACGCCGCTTTCGCCCGAATGCCATGACGATGTGCACGCGGCCATGCGCCGCGCCGGAGTCATCCAGTGAACATCGCGCGCATGGTCACCGCCGCCGCCTGTTTGTGGCTCGCGGGCTGCTCGGGTACGGATGACGGCACGTCGCTGCTCGACCAGCTGGAACTGCCGACTTTCGGTTCCGAGGTTTTCATGAGCGGCGACAACGAGCCGCTTGAAGTGCCGCCCGAGCTCGACGCCGTGGACACCAGCAACAGCCTGCAGGTTCCGGGCGGCAAGGGCCGCGTCAGCGCCGCCGCCGACGCTGCGCTGAACAGCCGCGTACTGCCGGAGCGCCTCGATTTGCAACTGCGGCGCGACGGCAGCGTCACGTGGCTGGCGGTGGATGTCAGCCCCGCGACGTTGTGGCCGGAGGTGCCGGCGTTTTTGCAGCGCAGCGGTTTCGAGGTGGTCGCGAGCAATCCGGCGCACGGCTATGTCGAGACCGGGTGGCGCGAGCGCCGCCTGGAAGTGGCTGGCGCGCGCGGCCTGGCGCGTTTGCGGTCGCGCGTGCGTGTGCGTCTGGAGCGCGAGCCCGATGCGGTGACCAACGTTTTCATTTCCTCGCGTGAAGCCGGTTTGACGGGCGGCGAGTGGCGGATTCTGCCGCCGGACGTCGAGTTCGAGCGGCGCACGCTGCTGCGCTTCAAGGACTACCTTGCGGCGGGGCGCGAGGCGGCGAGTCCGCGCATGGCCTCGCTCGACGACGCCAGGATGGTGCTCGACATCAACAACATGGCCGGTGTCGCGGTTCTGCGGGTCGGCCAGCGTTACAGCAAGGCGTGGCGGCACGTCGGTGCGGCGCTCGGGCGCTCCGGCATCCAGGTGCGTGCCGACGACCGCAGCCGCGGCATTTACCTGGTGCGCTACGCCGACGGCGCGGCGGACGAAGCGGCGGAGATTGACGGCGCCGCCGTGCGCGGCCAACTGTTGCAGTTGCACCTGCTGGCGAAGGGCGGGCAGACGCTGGTGACGGTGCATCCGAATGAACATGGCGCCGCCGTGCCGTACGCGCTGGCGCAGCGGGTCTTGAAACGGGTGCTGATGGCTTTCGAGACGAAGGATGTGGCGTCGCGCTGAACGCGCGGCGAATAAAATGACGGAAGACACTTTTCATCACAAGGACGACGAGCCGGGTTTTGTCATCGGCTGGAGGCGCAAGTACAAGTTCGAGGCCGGGCAGTACGACGACGAAATGACGTACGGACAAGCCAGAAAACGCGCCGAGGAACTTCATGCCGAACACCCCGACATGACCTTCTGGCCGAAGAAGAAGCACGTCACGTCCGCTTTCTACAACCCCGACGCGCATTGACGCGCGGTCGGTGCGGCTGAGGTCCGGTTGGCGGGATGGAAAAGCCCGGGCAGTACCCGATTACGCTGGTGACGGCGTATTTTGATTTGGGGCGCAAGCAGACAAGATACTCCGGAAACCCTTATCCGGGCTGGATCAGGAACTTTTTGCCGTTTGTCCGGTGGCCGCTGGTGATATTCTGCGATGAACAGTCGCTGGACATGCTCAAGGAAGCGAGAGGGGACAAGCCGGCGGTTTATCATGTCATCCGTCTGCAGGAGTTTGTCGTGTATCCATACCGGGCCTTGTGTGAGCGTCTCGAATCCGACGGGGGAACTTCCGCCGAATATGGCCTGGTCTGGAACGAAAAATGTAATTTCCTCCGGCGGGCATTGTCGGAAAACTCTTTTGGCTCGGAGATGTTTTACTGGTGCGATATCGGCATGTTCAGGCCGCGCAGGGTGGAATTGCGTCTTTGGGAAAATGCCGAATGGCCCAATCTCAAGGTATGCCGGGCGTTGCCGCAGGACAAAGTGGTTTTGGCGCGCATTTATCTCGGCGGCTACCCCGCCATCATGGGTAATTTCTTCGGGGGTGCGGCTGCCCCGGTGCGCAGGTGGTGTGATGCTTTTTACCAATGTCTTGAGCAGCGGGCGCAGAAAGGAGCTTTCATCCATTCGGATGAGTACATGATGCAGTCGTGCTGGAAAAGACGACCGGAGCTTGCATACTTGCTGCCTTCCCGTCATGTCCCATGGCTGTGGTTGGTCAGCCTGTTGTGCAGACTGGCCGGAAAAGAAATCAGTGGCCACAGATGGTACTTCTTGAGCGGCAAACGGTTTCCATGGAAATATTTTTGGGGAAGAATCTTTTCCGGGGCAGGGCGATGACGCGCGGCGCCGGCAACGGGGTGAAAACGACCGGACCCTACCCGATTACGCTGGTGACGGCGTATTTTGACCTGGGGCGCAAGCAGACAAGATACTCCAGAAACTCTTATCCGGCCTGGATTAAAAATTTTTTGCCGTTTGTCCAGTGGCCGCTGGTGATTTTCTGCGACGAACAGTCTCTGGATATGCTCAAGGAGATGCGGGGTGACAAGCCGGCAGTCTGGCACGTCATGCGTCTGGAAGAGTTTTTTGTGTACAAGTACTGGAATCTCTTGAAGAGTCTGGAAACCGACGCGAAAATTGCCGCTGAATGTGGCTTGGTCTGGCATGAAAAACACAATTTCCTTCGCCGCGCACTGTCGGAAAACCCGTTTGACTCGGAAATATTTTTCTGGTGCGACATCGGTTGTTTCAGATTCAGGTGGGACTTGCCCTCCTGGTCAGTCCGCCGGATGCAGTTTCGTCTGTTTGAAGACGTTGAATGGCCCAATCTTGAAGTGTGCCGGACACTGCCGCAAGATAAAGCGATTGTACTGCGTTATAGGCTTCCTTCCGGCCGCCCTTTTATCCTCGCCCAATTCTTCGGCGGCGCGATGGAGCCGACACGCCGATGGTGTGATGCTTACTATCAGCGTCTCGAGCAGCGGGTGGAAAAAGGAGCGGCTGCCTATTCGAGAGGGGTTGCCTATTCGGAGGAGACAGTTATGCAATTTCTTTACAGGAGACGACCGGAACTTGTTTATGTGCTGTCTTCCGATGCCGCCCCCTGGCCCCGGCTTGTTGGACTCTTCATCCGTTTGCTTCGGGGAAAACATGCAACTAATTTCAAATGGTACTTCCTGAGTGGCAGACGGTTCCCGTGGAAATACCTGTACAGAAGAATCTTTTCCGGGGCAGGGCGATGACGCGCGGCGCCGGCAACGGGGTGAAAACGACCGGCCCCTACCCGATTACGCTGGTGACGGCGTATTTTGACCTGGGGCGCAAGCAGACAAAACACGCCGGAAACCCTTATCCGGGCTGGATTAGAAACTTTTTGCCGTTTGCCCGGTGGCCGCTGGTGATTTTCTGCGACGAACAGTCTCTGGACATGCTCAAGGAGATGCGGGGTGACAAGCCGGCAGTCTGGCACGTCATGCGCCTGGAAGAGTTTTTTGTGTACAAGTACTGGAATCTCTTGAAGAGTCTGGAAACCGACGCGGGACTTGCCGCTGAATACGGCCTGGTCTGGCATGAAAAACACAATTTCCTTCGCCGCGCACTGTCGGAGAACCCGTTTGACTCGGAAATGTTTTTCTGGTGCGACATTGGCATGTTCAGATTCAGGCAGGATGTGTCCGTATGGAGACTGCCCGTGAAGCATATTCGCCTGTATGAAGATGTCGAATGGCCCAGTCTCCGGGCCTGTCGGGCGTTGCCGCAGGACAAAGTGATTTTAGAAGGTGTTCGGAATGACCTCGGTGTCTGGGAGGGATGCTTTGGAGGTGCGATTGAGCCGATGCGCAGATGGTGCGATGCGTATTATCAGAATCTTGAGCATAGATCCAGAAACGGAGCTTTTCCCCTTGCAGAAAGTTTGCCCATGAGATCTCTTCGCAGCCGACTGCCGGAGTTGGTGCATCTCGTGCCTCCCCATATTGCTTCACCGCCGTTGCCCGTCAGATTTCTAATCTGTCTGATGATAGGAAGAGGTACATTTCGTATGGTATGGTATCTACTGAAAGGCGAACGGTGGAAATATTTGCGCAGAACATTTAACCCCGGATTTGGGCGATAAGCGCAGCGCCGACAGCAGTATGGAAACGACCGGACCCTACCCGATTACGCTGGTGACGGCCTATTTCAGGATCAACAAGCGGGAAGAAAATTCCCCCCGTTCGTACGAGGAATGGATGATGAATTTTCTGCCGTATGTCCACTGGCCGCTGGCCATTTTTTGTGACGAGCAATCCCTGGACGGAATCAAGCGGCTGCGAGGGAACAGGCCTGCGGTCTATTTTGTCACCCGCCCGGAGGAATTCCACTCTTACAAATATCAAGACATTATTCAGGCTCAGTGCCTGAATGATGCTGAGGTGTCTATGATCTGGCATGAAAAACACAATTTCCTTCGCCGCGCACTGTTGGAGAACCCGTTTGACTCGGAAATGTTTTTCTGGTGCGACATCGGTTGTTTCAGATTCAGTCGGGACTTGCCCTTCTGGTCGGTCCGCCGGATGCAGTTTCGTCTGTTTGAAGACGTTGAATGGTCCAATCTCCGGGTCTGTCGGGCATTGCCTCAGGACAAAGTGGTTTTGGCACGCCAATTGTACTTGGGATCCCCTTCTATCCTCGCCCAATTCTTCGGTGGCGCGATGGAGCCGACACGCCGGTGGTGTGACGCTTACTATCAGCGTCTAGAGGAACGGGCGGAGAAAGGAGCGTTCACCTGTAGCGAAGAGTGGGTTATGCAATTTCTTTACAGGAGACGACCGGAACTTGTTCATGTGCTGTCTTCCGATACCGGCCCCTGGCCCCGGCTTGTTGGACTCTTCATCCGTTTGCTTCGGGGAAAACACGTAAGTAATTTCAAATGGTACTTCCTGAGTGGCAGACGGTTCCCGTGGAAATACCTGTACAGAAGAATCTTTTCCGGGGCAGGGCGGTGACGCGCGGTGCAGGCAACGGAGTGAAAACAACCGGTCCATATCCGATTACGCTGGTGACGTCGTATTTTGACTTGGGGCGCAAGCAGACAAGATACGCCGGAGACCCTTATCCGGACTGGATCAGAAACTTTTTGCCGTTTGCCCAGTGGCCGCTGGTGATTTACTGCGACGAACAGTCTCTGGACATGCTCAAGGAGATGCGGGGTGACAAGCCGGCAGTCTGGCACGTCATGTGTCTGGAAGAGTTTTTTGTGTACAAGTACTGGGATCTCTTGAAGAATCTGGAAACCGACGCGGGACTTGCCGCTGAATACGGTCTGGTCTGGCATGAAAAACACAATTTCCTTCGCCGCGCACTGTCGGAAAACCCGTTTGACTCGGAAATGTTTTTCTGGTGTGACATCGGCCTGTTCAGATTCAGGCAGGATGCGTCCTTATGGAGACTGCCCCTGAAGCATATTCGCCTGTATGAAGATGTCGAATGGCCCAGTCTCCGGGCATGTCGGGCGTTGCCGCAGGACAAAGTGGTTTTAGAAAATGTCCGGAAGCACCTCAATGTCTGGGAGGGATGCTTTGGAGGTGCGGTTGAGCCGACGCGCAGATGGTGCGATGCGTATTATCAGAATCTTGAGCATAGATCCCGAGTAGGAGCCTTCACCTTTGTAGAAAGTTGGCCTATGACATCCCTCCGCAATCAACTGCCGGAGTTGGTGCACCTCGTGCCTCCCAATATCTCTTCACCGCCATTGCCCGTCAAATTTCTAATCTGTCTGATGATGGGAAGAGGTACATTTCGTATGGTATGGTATCTACTGAAAGGCGAACGGTGGAAATATTTTCGCAGAAGATTTAACCCCGGATTTGGGCGATAAGCGCACCGTCGGCAACAGTATGGAAACGACCGGACCCTACCCGATTACGCTGGTGACGGCGTATTTTGATTTGGGGCGCAAGCAGACAAAACACGCCGGAAACCCTTATCCGGGCTGGATTGGAAACTTTTTGCCGTTTGTCCAGTGGCCGCTGGTGATATTCTGCGACGAACAGTCTCTGGACATGCTCAAGGAGATGCGGGGTGACAAGCCGGCAGTCTGGCACGTCATGCGCCTGGAAGAGTTTTCTGTGTACAAGTACTGGAGTCTCTTGAAGAATCTGGAAACCGAGATAGGACTTGCCGCTGAATACGGCCTGGTCTGGCATGAAAAATACAATTTCTTTCGCCGCGCATTATCGGAGAACCCGTTTGACTCGGAAATATTTTTCTGGTGCGATATCGGTTGTTTCAGATTCAGGCGGGACTTGCCCTCCTGGTCAGTCCGCCGGATGCAATTTCGTCTGTTTGAAGACGTTGAATGGCCCAATCTTGAAGTGTGCCGGGCACTGCCGCAAGATAAAGCGATTGTACTGCGTTATAGGGTTTCTCCCGGCCATCTTATCCTCGGCCACTTCTTCGGTGGCGCGATGGAGCCGACATGCCGATGGTGTGACGCTTACTATCAGCGTCTCGAGCGGCGGGTGGAGAAAGGAGCGCTTGTCTATTCGGATGAGTGCGTTATGCAATCTCTTTACAGGAGACGACCGGAACTTGTTCATGTGTTGTCTTCCGATACCGGCCCCTGGCCCCGGCTTGTTGGACTTTTCATCCGTTTGCTTCGGGGAAGACACGCAAGTAATTTCAAATGGTACTTTCTGAGTGGCAGACGGTTCCCGTGGAAATACCTGTACAGAAGAATCTTTTCCGGGGCAGGGCGGTGACGCGCGGCGCAGGCAATGGAGTGAAAACGGCCGGACCCTACCCGATTACGCTGGTGACGGCGTATTTTGACCTGGGGCGCAAGCAGACAAAACACGCCGGAAACCCTTATCCGGGCTGGATTAGAAACTTTTTGCCGTTTGTCCGGTGGCCGCTGGTGATATTCTGCGACGAACAGTCTTTGGACATGCTCAAGGAGATGCGGGGTGACAAGCTGGCAGTCTGGCACGTCATGCGCCTGGAAGAGTTTTTTGTGTACAAGTACTGGAGTCTCTTGAAGAATCTGGAAACCGACGGGGGACTTGCCGCCGAATACGGCCTGGTCTGGCATGAAAAACACAATTTCCTTCGCCGCGCACTGTCGGAGAACCCGTTTGACTCGGAAATGCTTTTCTGGTGCGATATCGGCCTGTTCAGATTCAGGCAGGATGCGTCCTTATGGAGACTGCCTCTGAGGCATATTCGCCTGTATGAAGATGTCGAATGGCCCAGTCTCCGGGCCTGTCGGGCGTTGCCGCAGGACAAAGTGATTTTAGAAAGTGTCCGGAATGACCTCGGTATCTGGGAGGGATGCTTTGGAGGTGCGATTGAGCCGATGCGCAAATGGTGCGATGCGTATTATCAGAATCTTGAGCATAGATCCCGAAACGAAGCTTTTCCCCTTACAGAAAATTTGCCTATGAGATTTCTTCGCAACCGACTGCCGGAGTTGGTGCATCTCGTGCCTCCCCATATTGCTTCACCGCCATTGCCCGTCGGATTTCTAATCAGTCTGATGATAGGAAGAGGTACACTTCGAATGGTATGGTATCTACTGAAAGGCGAACGGTGGAAATATTTGCGCAGAGCATTTAACCCCGGATTTGGGCGATAAGCGCACCGCCGACAGCAGTATGGAAACGACCGGCTCATACCCGATTACGCTGGCAACGGCGTATTTTGACCTGGGGTGCAAGCAGACAAAATACGCCGGAAACCCTTATCCGGTCTGGATTGGAAACTTTCTGCCGTTTGTCCGGTGGCCGCTGGTGATTTTCTGCGACGAACAGTCTCTGGACATGATCAGGGAGATGCGGGGTGACAAGCCGGCAGTCTATCACGTCATGCGCCTGGAAGAGTTTTTTGTGTACAAGTACTGGAATCTCTTGAAGAATCTTGGAACCGACGAGGGACTTACCGCTGAATACGGTTTGGTCATGCATGAAAAACACAATTTCCTTCGCCGCGCACTGTCGGAGAATCCGTTTGACTCGGAAATGTTTTTCTGGTGCGACATCGGTAGTTTCAGATTCAGAGGGGGCGTCCTCTTCTGGTCACAATTTCGTCTGTTGGAAAGCGTTGAATGGCCCAATCTCCAGGTCTGTCGGGCATTGCCGCAGGACAAAGTGGTTTTGGCACGCCAATTGTACTTGGGATCCCCTTATTTCAAGGGTGGTTTCTTCGGCGGCGCGATGGAGCCGACACGCCGATGGTGTGACGCTTACTATCGGCATCTCGAGCAGCGGGCGGAGAAAGGAACGCTTATCTGTAGCGACGAGTGGGTTATGCAATCTCTTTACAGGGGATCGCCGGAACTTGTGCATGTGCTGCCTCATGATATCGGTCCCTGGCCCCGGCTTGTTGGACTCTTCATCCGTCTGCTTCGGGGAAAATACGCAAGTAATTTCAAATGGTATTTTCTGAATGGCCGACGGTTCCCGTGGAAATACCTGCACAGAAGAATTTTTTCCAAGTCGGGCTCATAACGCCGCATTGCCATGCATGGTAATATTATCCCCATGCCGGGATTGACGCTTTACGACAAATTGTGGCGTGACCACCTCGTGCGCGAGGAATCCGGCGGCACCGGCCTGCTGTATATTGACCGCCATCTGGTGCATGAGGTGACGTCGCCGCAGGCCTTTGAGGGGCTGAAGCTCGCGGGCCGCGGCCTGTGGCGCGCTTCGTCCATCCTCGCGGTCGCCGACCACGCCGTGCCGACGCGAAACCGCGACCGTGGCATCGCCGACCCGGTTGCGCGCGTGCAGCTGGACGCGCTGGCGCGTAATTGCGAAACGCACGGGCTGACTTACTACGGGCTGGACGACGGACGCCAGGGCATTGTTCACGTCATCGGCCCTGAGCAGGGCGCGACGCTGCCGGGGATTACGGTGGTGTGCGGCGACTCGCATACCTCGACGCACGGCGCGTTTGCCGCGCTCGCCATGGGCATCGGCACCTCGGAAGTGGAGCACGTGTTCGCGACGCAGTGCCTGCTGACCAGGAAGTTGCGCAACATGCGGATTCACGTCAACGGCGCGTTGCCGCGCGGCGTCACCGCCAAGGACGTCGTGCTCGCGATCATCGGCAAAATCGGCGCCGCCGGCGGCGCCGGTTTCGCGGTCGAATATACGGGCGACGTCATTCGCGGCTTCTCGATGGAAAACCGCATGACCGTCTGCAACATGACCATCGAGGCCGGCGCGCGCGCCGGGCTGGTGGCGTACGACGAGGTCACGCGCGACTACCTGTGCGGGCGCCCCTGCGCGCCCGCCGGCGAGTGGTGGGAGCGCGCGCAGGAGGCGTGGCGGGATTTTCGCTCCGACGATGACGCGGTCTTCGACAAGGAGATTGTGATGGATGCCGCCGGGGTCGAACCGCAGGTAACATGGGGAACTTCGCCTGATATGGTCGCGGCCGTCGGCGGGCGTGTTCCCAATCCCGACGACGAGGCCGATCCGGTCAAGGCCGAGGGTTGGCGCAAGGCGCTGTCGTATATGGATTTGCGCCCGGGCGTGGCGATACGCGATATCGTTCTCGACAAGGTTTTCATCGGCTCGTGCACCAACTCGCGCATCGAGGATTTGCGCGAAGCCGCGGCGGTTGTCAAAGGCCGGTGCGTCGCCGGCAACATCCGCCAGGCGCTGGTGGTGCCGGGCTCCGGGCCGGTCAAGCGGCAGGCCGAGCAGGAGGGGCTGCACCGCGTCTTCACCGAGGCCGGCTTTGAATGGCGCGAGCCGGGCTGCTCGATGTGCCTCGGCATGAACGAGGACCGCCTGTTCGCAGGCGAGCGCTGCGCCTCGACGTCCAACCGCAACTTTGAAGGGCGCCAGGGGCAGGGCGGGCGCACCCATCTGGTCAGCCCGGCGATGGCGGCGGCGGCGGCGGTGTCGGGCCATTTTGTTGACGTGCGCGACTGGCGCGGTTGACGGCGATGCGCGCGTTTCAGGTTCAGCGGGGTATCGTCGCGCCGCTCGACCGCGCCAACGTGGACACCGATGCGATCATTCCGAAGCAGTACCTGAAGTCGGTCAAGCGCACGGGTTTCGGGCCGAATCTTTTCGACGACTGGCGTTATCTCGACCCGGGTGAGATTGGCGCCGACCATGCGAAGCGGCGCCCCAATCCCGATTTTGTACTGAACCGGTCGCGTTACCGCGATGCCGGCATTCTTCTTGCGCGCGAGAATTTCGGTTGCGGCTCGTCGCGCGAGCACGCGGTGTGGGCGCTGATGGACGCCGGTTTTTTTGCCGTCGTCGCGCCGGGCTTCGCCGAGCTGTTTTTCGGCAACTCGTTCAAGAACGGACTGCTGCCGGTGGAACTGCCGGGCGATACGGTGGACGAACTGTTTGCGCGCACCGAAGCGCGCGAAGGCTATTGCCTGACGATAGACCTGCCGCGCCAGCGCGTCAGCGACGATGAATCGTCCTGGCCGTTCGAGGTGGATTCGTTTCGCAAGCAGTGCCTGCTGGAAGGGCTCGACGAGATTGGCCTGACCTTGCGCCATGCCGGCGACATCCGCGCCTTTGAGGAAAAGCGCAGGAAAACCGCGCCCTGGCTTTTCAACGACTGATCACTGTATAAAGAAGGGAAGTGGAAGCAGACGAACAGTATCCGATTACACTGGTGACGGCGTATTTTGACCTGGGGGACAAGCAGATAAGATATGCTGGAGACTCCTATCCGGGCTGGATTAGAAACTTGCTGTCGTTTGTTCGGTGGCCGTTGGTGATTTTCTGCGATGAGCAGTCCGTGGACATGATCAGGGAGGCGAGAGGAGACAAACCGGCAGTTTATCATGTCACCCGCCTGGAGGATTTTTACGTTTATAAGTATCGAAGTGTTTTCCGGGACCAATGCCAGAGGGATTACATGGCCTATGGTATTGCCCTGAGCACCGATGTCTCTATCGTCTGGAATGAGAAGACCAGATTTCTTCAGCGTGCCTCCGAAATGAATCCATTCAGGTCGGAAAGGATATTCTGGTGCGATATAGCCGCCTTTCGGGCAACCCGGTCTGACAGTCAGATGTTCCGTCTCTCGGAGCGCATTGAATGGCCGAATCTGCGGGTATGCCGGGCGCTGCCCCGGGACAAGATAGCCGTTAGCCTTACGAATTACCTGCCACCCTCCGCCCTTCCCCCGTTGTCGAAGGATGGTTTGGCGCACAATGACGTTTGCCGGGATGTACATGTCAACGGCGCGTTTTTTGGAGGTTCGCCCGAGGTCGTAGCCCAGTGGTGCGACGCCTATTATGAATGTCTTGAACGCCGGGTCTGTGCGGGGTACGGTGTTACCCTGGATGAACATATTATGAGCGCGGCTTTTGTTTCCAGGCCGGAGCTTGTGCATGGGATTCCCGGCAACGCCGTTTCCTGGGGGAGAAACACCGCCGACCGCTGCTGGACTCATTACAGATGGTACTATCTGAACGGTGGCCAGTTTCCTTTTGGCTACCTGTGCAGGGAGATCCTGCTGCGCATGGGCAATGTGCGGTTTATGAAATGGATGATTCTGACCCTGCTGCAGGGCTCTTTCAAACTCAACTGGAAAGCGCTCCGGCTGTTTGGCGGCCAGGGCAAAAATGACAAGAGCCTCGGATGAACCGGTCCGACAAACACATTCTGTTGCTGCCCGGTGACGGCATCGGCCCGGAAGTCATCGCCGAGGCCGTCAAGGTCATCGAGCATCTGCGCGCCGCCGGCGAGGCCGGTATCGAATACGAATACGGATACATCGGCGGCAGCGCGTACGACGAATGCGGCAGCCCGCTGCCCGACAAGACGCTGGAGGCGGCGCGGCGCAGCGACGCGGTGCTGATGGGCGCGGTCGGCGGGCCGCAATACGAAAAACTGGCGCGCGAACTGCGCCCGGAGCAAGGGTTGCTCGGCATCCGCCGCCAACTCGGCCTGTTTGCGAATCTGCGCCCGGCGCTGTCGTTCGGAGCGCTGGCCGCAAGCTCCGCTCTGAAGGAAGAGAAAGTCTCCGGCCTCGATCTGCTGATCGTGCGCGAACTGACCGGCGGCGTTTATTTCGGCGAGCCGCGCGGCATCCGCACCACTACCGGCGGCCTGCGCGAAGGTTTCAACACGATGGTGTACCGCGAGGATGAAATCGAGCGCATCGCCAGAGTCGCGTTCGAGGCCGCGCAAAAACGCCGCGGCCGGCTGTGCTCGGTGGACAAGGCCAACGTGCTCGAAGTCTCGGAATTGTGGCGCGAGGTCGTCGGCGTCGTCGCGCGCGATTACCCCGGTGTCGAATTGAGTCATCTCTATGTGGACAATGCCGCGATGCAGTTGGTGCGCGAGCCGAAGCAATTCGACGTGATGGTCACGTCCAACCTGTTCGGCGACATTTTGTCCGATCTGGCGGCGATGCTGACCGGCTCCATCGGCCTGCTGCCGTCGGCCTCGCTGAACGGGAGCGGCGGCGGATTGTATGAACCGGTGCACGGCTCGGCGCCCGACATCGCCGGCCAACAAACCGCCAACCCGCTCGCCGCGATTCTGTCGCTTGCGATGCTGCTGCGTTATTCGCTGAATCTGCCCGAACCCGCCGCGCGTCTTTCGCGTGCAGTGTCCGCGGCGCTTGCGCGCGTGCGCACCGCCGACATCGCAAACGGCGCGCCTGCGGTCTCGACGTCGCGGATGGGCGATGTTGTGGTGGAATGTTATGCTGAGTGAATGATAGACCGGAAAGTGAATGTGGCGATTGTCGGCGCCACCGGCGTGGTCGGGGAGGTCCTGCGCCGCCTGCTGGCGGAGAGGAATTTCCCAGTCGCCCGGCTGCATTTGCTGGCAAGCGGCCGCTCGGCGGGCAGGACGCTGGATTTCAAGGGCGCGGAAATCACCGTCGCCAATCTGGAGGATTTCGACTTCGCAGGCGTTGACATCGGATTTTTTTCCGCCGGCGCCGCGGTGTCGGAGCGCTACGCCCCGCGCGCCGCCGCCGCCGGCTGCATCGTCGTTGACAACACCTCGCGCTTTCGCTGCGAGGACGACATTCCGCTGGTCGTGCCGGAGGTCAACCCCGGCGCGCTCGCGCACTGTGCCAATCGCGGCATCGTCTCCAACCCGAATTGTTCGACCATCCAGATGGTGGTCGCGTTGAAACCGCTGCACGACCGTTTCCGCATCACCCGCATCAATGTCGCGACCTACCAGGCGGTGTCGGGAGCGGGCCGGCGGGCAATCGGGGAGATGCTTGAGCAAACGCGCGCACTGCTGGATGACCGGCCGATTGAGACCGGTGTTTATCCCCGGCAGATTGCGTTCAACGCATTGCCGCAGATTGACGTATTCCTCGACAACGGCTATACAAAAGAGGAAATGAAGATGGTTTGGGAAACCCGCAAGATATTCGGCGACGACGCCATCCGGGTCAACCCGACCACGGTGCGTGTGCCCGTGGTTTATGGTCATTCGGAGGCGCTGCACATCGAGTGCGAACGCGACGTGGACGTCGAAGAGGCGCGTGCGGCGCTGGCGGCTGCCGACGGCGTCACGCTGGTGGACGAGCGGCGCGACGGCGGTTACCCGACGGCGGCGACCGAGGCGGCCGGCCGCGACGACGTTTTCGTCGGGCGCATTCGCAAGGACATCTCGCATCCGCGCGGGCTCAACTTGTGGGTGGTCAGCGACAATTTGCGCAAGGGCGCGGCCACCAACAGCGTGCAGATCGCGGAACTTCTGCTGCGCGAACCCGTTGCCTTTGGTCGTCGCGGGTGAAGTACCTCGCTTTTTTGCCGTTGCTCTTCTGTGCCGCGCTCCAGGCGCTGGAACTGGGCGAGCCGGTCGTCGAAAGCGTGCCCGGCGAGACGCTCGACGCAAGCATTCCGCTGCTTGAAATCAGCGCCGTCGAGCGCGGCTTGCTGCGCCTGATCCGCACGAACCGGGCCGCCTACGCCGAAACGGGGCTGGGTTATACGCCGCTGCACGATCGCATCGTCATGGAGCTGGTGCCGACTGCCGAACAGCCGCATGTCGCCGTCAGCAGCATCGGGCCGGTCAACGAGGCCGGGTTCGACCTGCTGGTCGGTATTGTGCATCCGAACGGCACGTTGCTGAAACCGGTGCGCATTGCGTTGAGCGCGCCGCCGCCGCCGCCCGAGCCGCAAGTCATCACGCCGCCCGAAGTACTGGCGCGCCTGCTTGCGCTGCTGGCCGAGGATTCTGGCCAGCCGCGCACCGACGTGTTTTCCGAACTCAAACGCCTGGTGGACGGGCATCGCTACCAGCCGGGTGAAAAACGGTTCGTGATGCGTTTTCTGCGAACCGATTTCGCCCCGGATTTCGTGGACGGCGTCGCGGCGCTGTTGAGCGGCGAGGCCGCGGTTGTTTTCAGCCGCCGGCTGGAAGAAGGGCGGCGCGCCTACGCTCTGTCCGAGGCGCTGTTCGGCGACGACCAGTACGCGGTGTTGGGCAGGCTGCTGGCGGCCGGCACGGTCAGCGCGATGCGCGAAGGTGAAAATGTGCCGCAGCGTCTCGTTTATATGAAGGAAAAAATCGCGGCGCTTGAAAACCGGATTGTTGAACTTGGCCACGCGTTCAGCCGCGGCAGGGACGAAACCGGCCCGGCGCCGGCGCGCAATCACTGGTGGAATGTTTTTCACGGCGTACTGGCCGGGTACGGCTGGGACGACCGCCGCCTGCTGACGCGGCCGGTGTGGATGGGCTTTGCCGCCTTCTGGGGATTGCTGATGCTGATAATGATAAGGCGGCAGTGGCGGCGTCTGCGCACGGCTGCTTCGGTGGTGCGCTCCATCGAGGCGGTGGCGAAGCAGCCGTTTGGGCCGCCGCCGTCGCCGCCGTCGCCGCCGCCGTCGGGCGGCGCTCTGCCCGGACAGAAAGAACTCGAACGCATGCGCGCCGCCACCGGGAGCGGCGCGGAAGACGCCGGCGGCGGAGATAAAGAAATTGCCGGTAAACTGCATCTGGCCTGCGTTTATATCGAAATCGGCGAGTCGGAGAAAGCCGAGGTTCTTCTCGACGAGGTCATCCGCAGGGGAGACACGAGCCAGATTGAACGGGCGCGGCAGTTGAAGGGGAAACTCGGGTGAAGTTTGCCGTATGCCTGGAGTACGACGGAACGGATTTTTTTGGATGGCAGAGCCAGTCGCATGCCCGCAGCGTTCAGGACTGCGTCGAGGCCGCTTTCTCGGAGGTTGCCGACTGCGGGGTTAAAGTCGTTTGCGCCGGGCGCACCGATGCCGGCGTTCACGCCACCGGCCAGGTCGTGCATTTTGAATCCGGCGCGCAGCGCACCGCCGACGCCTGGCGGCGCGGCGCCAACAGCCATCTTCCGGGCGATGTGCGCGCGCACTGGGTGCGGCCGGTGGCCGGTGATTTCCACGCGCGCTTCAGCGCACTCAGGCGCCGTTACCGCTACGTGATTCTGAACGAGCCGACCTCGTCGGCGTTGCTGCGCCGCCTGACCGCCCGCGTGCGCCGCCCGCTTGAGGCCGGGGCGATGCACGAGGCGGCACAGGCGCTGGTCGGCGAGCACGACTTCAGCGGCTACCGCGGCGCCGGCTGCCGCTCGAAGACGCCGATGCGCCGCGTCGAAAGCGTGCGCGTTCACCGCGACGGGCGTTTTGTTTACGTCGATATCTGCGCCAACGCTTTTCTTCAGCACATGGTCAGGAACATCGTCGGCGTGCTGGTGGAAATCGGCTGCGGCGAACAACCGCGCGACTGGGCGCGCCGGGTGCTCGAGTGGCGCGACCGCACGCGCGGCGGCGTCACTGCCGAAGGCGGCGGCCTCTATCTGGTTGGGATAGAATACGATGCATGTTACGCCCTGCCCGGCGGCGCGGTGTGGCCGCGCTTTTGAGGCGCGGCACGGCACGGATACATCATGGCTTTACTTGTTGAAAAATTCGGCGGCACGTCGGTCGGCTCGATTGAACGCATCCGCCGCGTGGCTTCGATTGTCGCGGCGGATTGTGAACGCGGCGACCGCGTCGTCGTCGTGCTTTCGGCGATGAGCGGCGAGACCGACCGCCTGCTGGAATTGGCCGGGCGGTTGAATTCGCGCTGCCGCGGGCGTGAACTCGACATGCTGCTGGCCACCGGCGAGCAGGTGAGCGCCGCCCTGCTTGCGATTGCGCTGGCGGGCGAGGGCGTCGCGGCGGTTTCCCTGACCGGCGCACAGGCGCGCATCCTGACCGACGGCACGCACAACCGGGCGCGCATCGTCGAAATCGAGGCCGGCGCGATCCGCCGGCGCCTCA
Source organism: uncultured candidatus Poriferisulfidus sp. (assembly GCA_963693105.1). Classification (GTDB taxonomy): domain Bacteria; phylum Pseudomonadota; class Gammaproteobacteria; order Poriferisulfidales; family Oxydemutatoraceae; genus Oxydemutator. Next base: position 920,371 of record OY843752.1, read on the forward strand.
ATGACGGCAAGACGGTGATTGTCGCCGGCTTTCAGGGCGTGGACGGCGACGGCAACATCACCACGCTCGGACGCGGCGGTTCGGACACCAGCGCCGTCGCCATCGCCGCCGCGCTCGGCGCGCAGGAGTGCCGCATCTACAGCGACGTGGACGGCGTTTATACCACCGACCCGCGCGTCGAGAACAAGGCGCGGCGTCTCGACCGGATTACTTTCGAGGAAATACTCGAGATGGCGAGTCTCGGTTCGAAGATTCTGCAGACACGCTCGGTGGAACTGGCGGGCAAGTATAATGTGCCGCTCAAGGTGCTTTCGACCTTCAGACCGGGGCCGGGCACGCTGATTACCTACGAGGGAAATAACGTGGAAAATCCGGGAATTGCCGGCATTGCTTTCAATCAGGACGAGGCCCAGCTGACGGTGCGCGGTGTGCCCGACAAACCGGGCGTGGCGGCCAGGATACTGGGGCCGGTCGCCGATGAAAACATCGAGGTGGACATGATTGTGCAAAACGTCGGTTCGCGCGACGGCACCGCCGACTTCACGTTCACGGTTCATCGCCGGGACTACGAGCGTGCCTGCACCGTCCTGGAGAGGACGGTGGCCGAGCTCGGCGCCGGGCGCGTTCTCGGCGACGACTCCATCGTCAAAGTTTCGCTGGTGGGCGTCGGCATGCGTTCGCACTCGGGCGTGGCCTCGAAGATGTTTCGCGCGCTGGCCGACAAGGAAATTGATATCCGGATGATCTCGACTTCCGAAATCAAGATTTCAGTGGTGCTCGAAGAAAAAAACATGGAAGCCGCGGTGCGCGCCCTGCACGACGCTTTTGAACTGGAAAGCGACGGCGGTGCGCTGTGAGCGTTGGTTTTCAAGGTGTTTTTTTCCCGATATAATAGACGCTCCAGCAAAGAGAGGTTTCAAATGTTGATTTTAACCAGAAGGGTGGGAGAGGCTCTGATGATCGGTGACGATGTAACGATTACCATCCTGGGGATACGCGGCGGCCAGATTCGTGTCGGCGTCAGCGCACCCAGGGAGACTCCGGTTCACCGCGAGGAAGTTTACGAAAAAATGCGGAGAGAAGGTGTTGCGCCCATTGCGCAAACTTCCGCCGGCGCGCCGTCCGAAGACGCCGCCTCACAAGTCGAAAGAATCTGACCCGCCCCGGCCCGGGGCACAGGGAAATGCTGTGCTACCATTGCCACCGGAGAGATGGCCGAGTGGTTGAAGGCGCTCCCCTGCTAAGGGAGTATGGGGTGATGAGCCTCATCGAGGGTTCGAATCCCTCTCTCTCCGCCAGTCCCTGAACCCGCGGGCGGTAACGGTGTATCAAAAGACGGTATGGATGTACTGGGAAAACCCTCCCGGCCGTTCAAAGCCCGTTTATCTGGATTTGTGCCTGGAGAGCATCAAAAAGCATCTGGGTTCTTATGAATTAAGACTGCTGGATGAACAGTCCGTCACGGACTACATTGACCTGCCGAAGAGGCTGCAAAATTACACCTCTGCTTTAGACTACAAAGCGGATTACATAAGATATGCTTTGCTTTATCAATATGGCGGTGTCTGGTTCGACTGTGATCTCATTTTGTTAAGGGACGTTGATGAAATTTTTGAACCTTATTTAAATCAGGCAGGCTTTGTCATATTTGAAGGTGAAGAATATACCTATACCAGTGTAATGGCTTCTACGCAACACGGTATTATTCTCAAGGAGTTATTGTCAATCATGGACTCCGCTTTATCCTGGCCCTGTTACCTGAGATCTATGCTAAAGAAGGATTTCCTGAAATATCTGATAAAGAAGTATTTGTTGCGTACTTTTCCAAAACGGCGTTTTTGGCCTGAAAATGGCCCGAGCATGTTGAGGCGCATTTTGCCAAAACATGAATATTGTTCACGCCCTCTCAGCAGATTCGGGCCGTCTTGGCCCAGACACAGTGAGTATTACCAGGAAATAGATGATATCCATGCTTATCTGAAGATGAAGAATGAGCCTTTCGGTTTTAACCTGTACAACAGCGGCGGCATGAGCGAGGCGCTACAAAACAAAACCCGCGAGCAGTTGTTAAGCGGCCAATCGTTGCTTTCGCATCTTTTCAGATTGGCCCTGCAAGATTCGGATAAATAGTCCCCACGGCACAAGCAGACGGCCTGCGGGCAGGTTTTCAAGGGCGTTGGCGGTCTTCCCGGGTTCCTTTGACAGCGGGGACATTCAAGAGGATGAGCAGGAATGATTTGCATGTCCGGCGCATCGGCACAATGCGCCTGACGGGGCATCACCGCTGCCCGGATGCAAAGGTGGTGAGGCGATTGAAAAAGTGAGTCGGCCGATAAGCCGGGTTCTGTCGAGAACGGTCATTCATCTGGGACGCATGTCGCCATGCGCCTCTTGCGGTTTACCCGGAAGCACACACGGGCAATGTGCCGCGCAATGCGCTTGCTTCCCTATTCAACCTTGCTTCAGGCGGGGTTTACCCTGCCGCCGATGTTGCCATCGGCGCGGTGCGCTCTTACCGCACCTTTTCACCCTTACCGCGCCCGCAGGCGCGGCGGTGTATTTTCTGTGGCACTTTCCATAGGCTCGCGCCCTCCAGGCGTTACCTGGCGCCCTGCCCTGTGAAGCCCGGACTTTCCTCTGTGTAATCACAGCGACCGTCTGGCCGACTCACGACTTAGCATAGCATGATGTTGTAATATCCGCGCTTCAATGGCGAAAGACAATGGAAATTTCCGGGTGATCTCAGGCGGCCAGACGGGCGTGGACCGCGCCGCGCTGGACGCCGCGCTTGAGGCCGGCGTTGAATGCGGCGGCTGGTGTCCCGACGGGCGCCTCGCCGAGGACGGGCGCATTGACGACTGTTATCCGCTGGCGGAGTTGCCGGGCGGCGGTTATCTGGAGCGCACCCTTGCAAACGTCGTGGACAGCGACGGCACCCTGATTATTTATTTTTCCGAACTGGAGGGCGGCACGCTGGCAACCCGGCAGTTTTGCGGCGAACGCGACAAGCCCTTTCTGGAGATTGACGCCGGGCGCGAGGACGCCGCCGCCGCCGCCGATGAAATCGCCTCGTTCGTTGAGCATCGCGGTATTCGCGCGCTCAATGTCGCCGGACCCAGGGCCAGCAAGCAGGCTGGCGCGTACTCGTACGCGAAAGAGGTGATGATGCGCTACCTCGCCGCCGCGCCCGGCGGGCCGGCGGCCTGAGGCGGCCATGAAAACCATCGAACTGCTGGGGCGAATCCGGCAATCGCACGACCGTTACAACCGGCTGCTGACCGTGGCGTTGGCCGCCGCGGTCTGCCTGGCCGGCGTTTTGCTGTGGCGCGGCGATGTGCCGCTGCTCGACCGCTACAAGCCCGGTGTCGGCCTCGCCATCATGTTTCTCGCCTTCGTTTTCTACAAGATTCCGTACTTCGCCTATCGCCTGAACCGGCGCCGTTACGGCGCCGACGAAGAGGGCCTGCGCCTGATGGGCGCCGGTTGGCGGCAATACAAAACCAGAATCATGCAACAGGTGAATCGCTGAAAACGGCGGGCGGGCTTATAATGTTTCAATCGGCTTTGTGCGGAAGTGGCGGAATTGGCAGACGCGCCGGCTTTAGGCGCCGGTAGGGTTACTCCCTTTGAGAGTTCGAGTCTCTCCTTTCGCACCATTGAAGTCGCGCTGCTGATGAAAAAATACGGGTCAAGGTTATAATCTCGTCTTGTCGGAACAGAATTACAACTCATTTTGATGGATTTCTCGGTTGAAACGGCGGGGCCTCTCGGACGCAAGTTGCGTATCCGGGTTGCTGCCGAAGACGTGCAGGGGCAGGTCGAGAAGCGCTTGCGCAAGTTGTGCAAGAGCGTGCGCCTTGACGGCTTTCGCCCCGGCAAGGCGCCGTTGCAGGTCGTTGAACAGCGTTTCGGGCAAAAGGTTTTCAGCGAGGTCGCGAGCGATCTGATGCAGTCGAATTACACCGAGGTGCTGCACAAGGAATTGCTGAAGCCGGCGGGTTATCCGGATTTCGGGGAAATCAGGGCGGAGCCGGGCCAGGACCTGGAGTTCACCGCGAGCATCGAGGTGTATCCCGAGTTCGAGGTGGCGGCGATGGACCGCGCCGCCATCGAAAAGCCGCTGGCCGGGGTCACCGAAGCGGATGTGGACAACATGGTCGAGCGCGTCAGGAAAAACCACGCCGAGTGGAAGCCGGTTTCGCGTCCGGCGCGTGACGGCGACCGTCTGACGGTGGACTTCAACCGCGCCGGCGAAAGCGGCGCCGGGCACACCGGTGAGGGCGCCGGCGAAGAGGACGCTTCGCCCGGCGGCAGCGCCAGGGACGCCTCGCTGGTATTGGGTTCGCCCGACATTCCGGCCGACCTGGACGAGCAGCTCAGGGGCGTGTGCGCGGGTGAGAGCAGGAATGTGCGCGTGCAGACCGGGGACGGCGGCGGCGAGGTTGGGCACGAGGTCGCCGTCCAGTCGGTCGAGGAGCCCATTTTGCCCGAACTGGACGAGGCGTTTTTCAAGGCGTGCGGTGTCGGCGAAGGCGGTCTCGACGGCCTGCGCGGCACCCTGCGCGAAGGCATGGAAAGCGAATTGCGCGCGCGTCTTGCAAAACTGCTGAAGCAGCGTGTGATGGACGCATTGCTCGAACACAACGAGTTTGACGTTCCCGGCGTCATGGTGGAGCAGGAAATCGAAACCATGCGCAAAGACGCGATGCGCCGCTTCCAGATGAAAGAAAAAGACGGCGACCGCCTGCCGGCGGAACTGTTCCGCGACGAAGCGCGGCGCCGTGTGCGGCTCGGCTTGTTGCTGCACCGCTACGCCGAGCAGCACGACCTCAAGGCCGACCGCGCATCCTTCGAGGCGCGGCTGGATGAGCTGGCCGCCTCGTACGAAGACCCTGAAAGCGTCAAGAATTACTACCGCAGCAACGAGCGGATGCGCCTGGCCGTCGAGGCCCTGGCCCTGGAGGACCAGGTCGTCGCCCGGGTGCTTGAATCGGCGCAAATAGAGGAAAAATCCTGTACTTTCGATGAAATCGTCCACAGCGGCTCCGGCCCGGAGAAAACAAACCATGCAACGAACTGAACCCACCGGGAACCTGGTTCCCATTGTCGTCGAGCAGACCTCGCGCGGCGAACGCTCCTACGACATCTATTCGCGCCTGTTGAAAGAGCGCGTCATCTTTGTCGTCGGTGTCGTCGAGGATTACATGGCGAATCTTGTCATCGCCCAGATTCTCTTTCTCGAATCCGATAATCCGGAAAAAGACATTTCCCTGTACATCAATTCTCCGGGAGGTTCGGTGCCGGCGGGGCTTGCGATTTACGACACGATGCAATTTGCGAAACCCGATGTCAGCACGTTGTGCGTGGGGCAGGCGGCGAGCATGGGCGCGCTGCTGCTGGCCGGCGGCGCGCGCGGCAAGCGCTACGCGCTGCCGCATTCGAAAATCCTGATCCACCAGCCGCTGGGCGGCTTCCAGGGACAGGCCACCGATGTGGACATCCACGCGAAGGAAATCCTGAAGGTGCGCGACCAGGTCAACCACATTCTGGCCGAGCACACCGGGCAGGAGACGGAGCGGATACGGCGCGACACCGAACGCGACCACTTCATGGATTCTCAGGAAGCCCGCGAATACGGCATTGTGGACAAAATTCTGCTGCACCGGGAGTCCTGATATTTGCCAAAACCCGCCGTTTGTGATTTATTGACAGGGCGGTTCGGAGATTGTGATGAGTAAGGATCAGGGCAAACTGCTTTATTGTTCTTTCTGCGGAAAGAGCCAGCGGGAGGCGCGCAAGTTGATTGCGGGGCCTTCCGTTTTCATATGCAACGAGTGCATTGACCTGTGCAACGAGATTCTGCGCGAGGAGATGGAAGAGGGCCCGCTCTACGACGGCCGCGATCTCCTGAAGCCGCAGGAAATCAAGAGTGAACTCGACCAGTACGTCATCGGCCAGGAATACGCGAAAAAAGTCCTGGCGGTCGCCGTTTACAATCATTACAAGCGGCTGCTGAGTGAAAACGAGAGCACCGATGTCGAGCTTTCCAAAAGCAACATCCTGCTGATTGGTCCGACCGGCTGCGGCAAGACGCTGCTTGCGCAGACACTGGCGAAACTCCTGAACGTGCCTTTTACAATCGCCGACGCGACGACGCTGACCGAGGCGGGCTATGTCGGCGAGGATGTCGAGAACATCATCCAGAAATTGCTGCAGAAGGCCGATTACGATGTCGAGAAGGCCCAGCGCGGCATCGTCTATATTGATGAAATAGACAAAATCTCGCGCAAGTCGGACAACCCGTCCATCACCCGCGACGTCTCCGGCGAAGGCGTCCAGCAGGCGCTGCTCAAGTTGATCGAGGGCACGGTGGCGTCGGTTCCGCCGCAAGGCGGGCGCAAGCACCCGCACCAGGAATTTCTGCAGGTGGACACCCGCAACGTGCTGTTCATTTGCGGCGGCGCTTTCGCCGGTCTTGAAAAAGTGATTCGGCAACGCACCGACAAGAGCAGCATCGGGTTTTCAGCTGAACTCAAGGACGCCGGTGACGGCGCGGTGCTGACCGAAATTTTCAAGAAGGTCGAGTCGGAGGACCTGATCAACTACGGTCTGATTCCTGAGTTTGTCGGGCGCCTGGCGGTGACCGCCGTGCTTGAGGAACTCGACGAGAAGGCGCTGGTGCGCATCCTGACCGAGCCGCGCAGCGCGCTGGTCAAGCAGTACCGTTACCTGTTCAACATGGAGAATGTGGAGCTTGAGTTCAAGAAAGAGGCCCTGCGCACCGTCGCGCAAAAGGCGAAGGAGAAGAAAACCGGCGCCCGCGGCCTGCGCAGCATTCTCGAAAACGTGCTGTTGGATACGATGTACGAGCTGCCGTCCTCGGAAAACGTCGAAAAGGTGGTGGTGGACAGCAGTGTCGTCGAGGGGGCCAATGCGCCTTTCCGGCTGTACAAGGGCGCCGCGGGCGACTACGAAAAGGCGGTCTGACGCGGAAAATTTCCCGGCAATTGTAATGGCCGGAATTGCCCCCATAATTGCCGGTAACCAGTTGTTTTTTTTTACGAGGTAGCCAATGTCTGAATATCAACAGGATGTAGCCGTCGAAGACGTCATCGAAATGGTGCCGGTTTTGCCGCTGCGCGATGTCGTCGTTTATCCCTACATGGCGGTGCCGCTGTTTGTCGGCCGCGAAAAATCCGTCAAGGCGCTGGAAGCGGCGATGCGCGACGACAAGCAGATTATGCTGGTGACCCAGAAGGCGGCGGAGGAGGAGGATCCCGGTACCGAGGACATCTACCACGTGGGAACGCTGGCCACGATTCTGCAATTGCTGAAACTGCCGGACGGCACCATCAAGGTGCTGGTCGAAGGCGAGTTGCGCGCCAGAGTTCTGCATTTTGTCGAAGACGGCGACTACCTGAAAGGCGATCTCAAGGTGCTGGAGCCGTATTCGTCGGAAGACGCAAAAAAACTCGAGGCCGTGTCACGCTCGCTGTTCAACCAGTTTGAGCACTACGTGAAACTCAACAAGAAAGTGCCGGCGGAACTGCTGCAATCACTTGCCGGAATCGAGGATCCGGGCCGTCTCTCGGACTCGGTGGCGGCGCACATGGCGCTGAAAATAGAGGAGAAGCAGAAACTGCTCGAGATCGCCGACGAGTACCAGAGACTCGAACACATCCTGTCGCTGGTGGCGGAGGAACTCGACGTTTTGCAAATCGAGAAGAAGATTCGCAACCGCGTCCAGAAGCAGATGGAAAAAAGCCAGCGCGAGTACTACCTCAATGAACAGATGAAGGCGGTGCAGCAGGAGTTGGGCGAACTGGACGATGTTCCGAACGAAACCGAGGAATACCGCAGAAAGATCAAGAAGTCGGGAATGCCGGCCGAGGTCAGAAAGAAGTCCGAGGCCGAGGTCAACAAATTGAGCATGATGACGCCGATGTCGGCGGAAGCCACGGTGGTGCGCAACTACCTCGATTGGCTGGTGGGTGTGCCGTGGAAGAAGAAATCGAGAATCAAAAAAGATTTACGCATCGCCGAGCAGATTCTGGAGGAGGATCACTACGGCCTGGACAAGGTCAAGGAGAGAATTCTCGAGTATCTCGCCGTCAACCAGAAGGCAAAAACCATCAAGGGCCCAATCCTGTGCCTGATGGGGCCGCCCGGCGTCGGCAAGACATCGCTCGGCCGCTCCATCGCGCGCGCCACCGGGCGCAAGTTCTCGCGCATGGCCCTGGGCGGGGTTCGCGACGAGGCCGAAATCCGCGGCCACCGCCGCACTTACGTCGGGGCGCTACCCGGCAAGTTGATTCAGAACCTGTCCAAGGTCGGCGTCAGGAACCCGCTGTTTCTGCTCGACGAGGTGGACAAGATGTCCATGGATTTCAGGGGTGACCCGGCTTCGGCCCTGCTTGAAGTTCTAGACCCGGAGCAGAATCACACCTTCGCCGACCACTACCTTGAGGTCGACTTCGACCTGTCCGACGTGATGTTTGTGTGCACCGCAAACAGCCTGAACATTCCGCCGCCGCTGCTGGACCGCATGGAAGTCATCCGGCTGCCCGGCTACACCGAGGATGAAAAACTCAATATCGCGTCGCGCTACCTGGTACCGAAACAGATAGAAGACAGTGGCCTGAACAAGAAGGAAATTGCCTTTTCGCCGGCGTCCATCCGCAACATCATTCGTTACTACACCCGCGAGGCCGGTGTGCGCGGGCTGGAACGCGAAATCGCGAAGATCTGCCGCAAGGTGGTGAAATCGCTTTTGATGAACCGGCGCGAAGGTCCCGCGAAGCTCGCCCATATCCAGCCTCGTTCACTTGAGAAATACCTGGGTGTTCACAAGCACCGCTACGGGGTGACCGAGGAGGAGAACCGGATCGGCCAGGTCAATGGCCTTGCCTGGACCGAGGTCGGCGGCGAACTGCTGACGGTGGAGGCCGCGACCATGCCCGGCAAAGGCAAATTGACCCACACCGGGCAACTCGGCGATGTCATGCAGGAATCGGTGCGCGCCGCCATGACGGTGGTTCGCAGCCGCACCGACATGCTCGGCATCCAGTCCGGTTTTTATGAAACCCAGGACATTCATGTGCACGTGCCCGAAGGCGCCACGCCCAAGGACGGCCCGAGCGCGGGTGTCGCGATGTGCACCGCGATCGCATCGGCGTTGACCAGGATTCCCGTGCGTTCCGATGTCGCGATGACCGGTGAGATTACCCTGCGCGGCGAGGTGCTGGCCATCGGCGGCCTCAAGGAGAAATTGCTGGCCGCGTTGCGTGCCCGTGCGCAGACGGTGTTGATTCCGGAGGAAAACAAGAAAGACCTGAAAGAAATTCCCTCCAATATCCGCGGCAAGCTGGATATCCGGCCGGTGCGCTGGATAGATGAAATTCTTGAAACGGCGCTGACGGAGATGCCGACTGCGGTTGATTTCAGCGGAGAGAAGGAACCGCTGGAGGATGCCGCGGCGAAAAAAATCCCTACAAAATCAAGCCGTTCAACCGGAGTGCAGCGCCACTGAGCGCTCCGGGCGCGTGCCGTGCTGCGCGCAATCCCCGTGTTTTGTCCTTTTTTATTGTAGAATCCCTCCTCGCCGCAAGACTTTTAACTGCCTGCGCAATTAGAAAGCGCCGTGGCAATGCCCGTCCTGGATTCAGGCGGCATTGAGGCAAAAGAGAAGTAATCGGCTTTAACGTAACTTTCATTGTCCAGATAAGGAGAAACAGAGAATAATGAATAAATCTGAGCTAATTGAAGCAGTCGCAGATGCTGCGGATTTGTCCAAGGTGGATGCATCGCGTGCCGTGGATGCCGTTGTCGGCTGTGTCACCAACAGCTTGAAAAAGGGAGAGCAGGTAACTGTCGTCGGTTTTGGCACTTTCCTGGTTCGCCAGCGCAGTGCCCGCACCGGTCGGAATCCCCGGACGGGCGAGAGCATCCAGATTGCCGCCAGCAGGGTGCCGGCCTTCAAGGCCGGAAAAAGCCTGAAGGAGTCATTGAACTGACATCTTGCTGGGTTTGGGGTGCTTAGCTCAGCGGGTAGAGCACCGCCCTTACAAGGCGGAAGTCGGGGGTTCAAGTCCCTCAGCACCCATCGAAAATTCCAGGAGTGGTAGTTCAGTTGGTTAGAATACCGGCCTGTCACGCCGGGGGTCGCGGGTTCGAGTCCCGTCCACTCCGCCACTGGTTTGCGGTTTCTGTGAATGGGCTGGTATATTGATACTGTAGTGGGGGCGGTTGTACTGCCCCCATTGTTTTATCCGGAAGATTTTATTTTGCGGTAATCGAAGATGCTTCTGAAAATCAGAGAAAAGGCGACCGGCTGGATTGCCTATACCATCGTCACCCTGATTGCGATTCCTTTCGCGCTGTGGGGGATTCAGCAGTATTTCGGATGGAGCGACGCGCCGGCGGCGCTTTCGGTCGGCGACGCCGAGATTAGCAGCGCCCAGATCGCCCGCAACTTCGCGCAGCGCAAGCGCGACATCGAGGCCAGGTCGCAGGGCGCCGAAATGCCGCCGGACAACACGATTCTGTCGCAAGTCATCAGCGATCGCCTGGGGCAGGAATTGTTGACCCAGGCGGCGGACCGTTACCGCTACGAGGTGGCGGATTCAACGCTGGCGCAGATGATTTCTGAATTGCCCCAGTTTCAGAGCGACGGTCGTTTCGACCCGCGCCAGTACACCCTGTTTCTCCAGACGCAACGCATTCCAAAGTCTTCTTTCGAGAACAACTACCGCCGGCAACTCAAGCGCTCTCAGTTCCTTGAAGCGATTCGCAAGTCGAGTTTTGTTCTCAAAAGCGAACAGGAACGTTACGCGAGGTTGTTCAATCAGGAAAGAAAAGTGCGTTATGTGACCCTCAACAGCGACAACTTTCTCGAACCCGGCAGCGTCAGTGACGAAGATGCAAAGGGGCACTATGAGCAACACAAGGATCAATACAGGTCGCCGTTGAGGGTGCGTTTTCGCTACATTGAGTTTCAGGTGGCCAATCTGGTGGCCGCCCAGGTCGTCGGCGACGAGGAGGTCGAGGAATATTACGAGACCCGCGCAGACGAGTTTGCGACGCCGGAAAAACGCCGTGTCCGCTACATACTCGTTTCCGGCGCGGAACGCAGCGAACAGCAGATGGCCGGGCGTCTGGAGGAGGTTGCCGGCAGAATCGCCGAAGGCGCCGATTTCGCGGAACTTGCGAAGCAGTACTCCGACGACACTCTGACCGCCGAATCCGGCGGCGAATTGCCGTTGATGTCGGAGGACGAAGTCACGGACGAGGCCATTCGCGAGGCCATTTTCGGTCTTGCCGAAGAGGAAGTCAGCGAGCCGGTCGAGAACGACTTCGGTTTCCAGATTTTCCAGCTCGCCGAAATTGTGCCGCGCGAGGAAAAGGCGTTTGATGAGGTGCGCGAGGAACTGAAGAAGTCGCTTCAATACGAGCGCGCCGAACAGCAATACGCCGGTCTCGTCACCGAGATTAACAGCATCGCCTACGAGCAGGGCGAGTTTTTTTTCCGGGTCATGGCCAAGGCGTTTCCGGGCATCCCCATCGAGGTGACGCCGTGGCTCGACGCCGACAAGAAAGAAGGGCTGCTCGCCTGGCCCAGGGCGAGGCAGGTGGCGTTGACGCGCCTGTTGGCGGGCGAGGAGTTCAACAGCGGGCTGGTCGAGGTGGAGCGCGGGCACGCCCTGTTCTTTGCCATTGAGGAGCGGCAGCCGTCCACGCAGCTGGCGTTTGACGCCGTCAAGGACGATGTCGTCGCGACCCTGACTGCCCGGCGCGCCGGGGAAGCGGCGCGCAAGCGGCACCGGGAATGGCTGGACTCGTTGCAAGCGGGCGGCAAGACGCTGGAGCAGCTGGCGGGCGACGGCGTGTTTGAAATCGTGGACGCGGATTACATACACCGCTACAACAGCGAATTGCCCGTTGCCGTTGTCGAAACTGCTTTTGTAATGAATGAATCGGGCGCCGGCTCGCCGGTTTACGCCGCGGCGCAGGTGGAGGGCGAGCCCGCCATCGTTGAGCTGTCGGCCATTCGCGAAGGCGACGAACTGGAGCCGGAGCCGCTTTCCTTCGCCGGTCGCGAGACGCAGGCCGTTCTCGAAAGCCTGCGTGACGTGTTCAAGGTCAGGCTCCATTCCGAAGAGTTGCAGAAGTTGGCCGAATCCTTGTAAACTGGAACATTGCGCGGACTATTGAATATGATTTCCAAAAAAATCCCCCTGCATTGGCAAATCCTGATTGCGTTGATTCTGGCGGTCGTCGTGGGACTGCCGGCGACGCCGGAAACCGCGTTGTTCGGAGTGCGCCTGTACGACGTCATGGGCTTTGTCGGCCAGATGTTCATGAACGCCCTCAGAATGATCGTCATTCCGCTGGTTTTCGCGTCCATTGTTTCCGGCGTTGCGTCGGTCGCAGGCGACCACGGATTTGGCCGCCTCGGCGGCAAGACGTTTGTTTACTATCTCGCCACCAGCCTGCTTTCGATTGTCACCGGCCTCACACTGGTCAACCTGATTCAGCCCGGCGCCTTTTTCACGGGCTCCCCCGAAACCCTCGGTTTGTCAACGGATGCGTCCGAGGTCATGGAGAAAGTGGGAGGACGCGGCTTCGGTGACCTGATCGGCGTGTTTCTTCGCATGATCCCGGTCAACGTGTTCCAGGCCGCCGCCGAGGGCCAGTTCCTCGCGGTTATTTTCTTTGCGGTGTTGTTCGGCTACTTTACGGCAAAGGTGCGGGAGGAATTCGCGTCGCCGATGACGGATTTCTGGGAAGCCATGTACCGGGTCATGATGAAAATCACGCTGTGGGTCATAAAATTCGCGCCCATCGGCGTGTTCGCTCTGGTCGGCAAGGTGGTGATGTCTTCCGGGCTGGACGTGTTCAAGATTCTTCTGCTGTTTTTCATCACGGTGCTGGCGGCGCTGGCGGTGCATTTTTTCGTCGTGCTGCCGCTGATTCTGCGTTTTGCCGCCGGGATCAGTCCCGTCGCCTACCTCAAGGCGATGCTGCCCGCCGTGCTGATGGCGTTTTCGACCGCGTCTTCCTCCTCGACGCTGCCGGTGACGATGGAATGCACCCGCGACCGGGTCGGCGCCTCGAACCGCGTCAGCGGCTTTGTGCTGCCGCTGGGGGCGACCGTCAATATGGACGGAACCGCGCTCTACGAATGTGTCGCCGTCATTTTTATCGCGCAGGTGTACGGCGTTGACCTGGACCTTGCGACGCAATTCATTATCGTGCTGCTGGCGCTTCTGACTTCAGTCGGCGTCGCCGGCGTGCCCGCCGCAAGCCTCGTTGCAATCACGCTGATTCTGGCCGCCGTCGGCCTGCCGGTGGAAGCGATCGCGCTGATTCTCGCGGTGGACCGCGTGCTCGACATGTGTCGCACCAGCGTCAACGTGTACAGCGACGCCTGCGCCACCGGTGTCATCGCGCGCAGCGAGAAAGAAAAACTGCTGGTCTGACGGGCCGCCGCCGTGCGGCTACGGGCCGGTGCTCATGCCGATCAGGTTGTAGCCGGCGTCCACGTGCAGGATTTCACCGGTTACGCCGCTCGCGTAATCCGAACATAGAAAGGCCGCGGCGTTGCCGACCTCGTCAATCGAAACGTTCTTGCGAAGCGGCGCGGTGCGCTCGACATGCTCCAGCATCCTGCGAAAATCGCCGATGCCGGAAGCCGCCAGCGTCTTGATCGGCCCCGCCGAGATCGCGTTGACGCGCGTGCCTTCCGGCCCCAGGCAGTCGGCGAGGTAGCGGACATTGGCCTCGAGGCTCGCCTTGGCAAGCCCCATCACGTTGTAGTTCGGGACGACTTTCTCGGCGCCGAAATAGGTCAGGGTCAGCACCGCGCCGCCGTCGCGCATCAGCGGCCGTGCAGCCGCCGCCAGCGCCGTCAGGCTGTAGCAGCTGGTCTCGTGCGCCGTCGTGAAACCCGCACGGCTTGCGTTTTCGACGTAGTGGCCGCCGAGTTCCTCGCGCGGCGCGTAGGCGATCGAGTGCACCAGGATGTCGAGCCGCCGCCAGCGTTCGCCGAGCGCCGCAAACAGCGCGGCCACTTCACCGTCGTTCTGCACGTCACACGGCAGCGTGATGTCTGCACCGCATTGCGCGGCGAGTTCCTCGACGCGTCCGCGTAGCCGCTCGTTCTGGAAAGTAAAGGCCAGTTCGGCGCCTTCGCGTCGCATCGCTTGCGCGATGCCCCACGCGATGGAGCGGTTGCCGGCGACGCCGGTAATCAGCGCGTGTTTTCCGTCCAGCAATTTCATCAAAGTCGTCTCCTGCTGCGGCCTCAAGGGCCGGGGTTGAAAGTTGCGTGTTCCTGGAACCACATTTCGGCGGCTTTTCCGGCGGCGGCGACGGATTGCACGTCCCTGTAAAAAGAGTCAATCTGGTCGTAATCACCGTTGAATTTGCCCGCGTAAACCGGGAATTCAATCTCGCCGTTCCACGCAATCAGGATGTCGGTCTCCCGATTGTAGAAGACAACGGCGCCGACGCCCACAATTTCTTCAAGTTCCATGATATTTCCGCCGCACATCATAGCAGAAGCGGCCTGCTGTCGGGCTGAACAGGCGATTGAACTGTTTCGGGATTGACACAAAGGCAAGGTACGGCCTGATCTGAGATTTCGGTCGTGCGATGGGCCCAATCGGGTCATGGCATGGAAACATTGAATCTGCATATAAGGAGGAAATATGCAACAAGACCATTCAGTAGCAGCACTCAATGAGTTGGTTTCGGTGCATCTGGCGGCGCGGTGCGTAAACGACGAGAAGTTCATGGCGGCGATGCGCGGCAACGCCAGGGATGCCGTGATTTCCTGCTTCCCGGAAGGCTCCCATGCGGAGGTATTGGAGAAGATACAGATCCGGGCGGAACAAAATACCACCGACGTGATGCACATAGCAGTACCGGCTTATTCCGTTCTCAACGAAATGAAAGTTCACTTGACGGAGGATCAGATGGGAAGAATCAGTGGCGGCGCTTTCGAGATCGCTTGCGTTCTTTCTGTTACAGGAGTCAGCACGGCAGCTATTTTTATCGGCATCACCAAGGCGAAGGTTATCGCCGATGTCATAGCGATATCAATAGGCGCCGCCGTGGTGGCCGGCGCTGCAGTGGCCGCGACCGCTGCGGTGGCGGGCGTTGGTGTTGGCATCGCAGCCGGGCTTGGCGCTTTCGACCGCGATGTCACGGCGGGGCTTATCGAGTAGCAGGCGGCGCGCCGAATCTCCGTTTTCCGCAGAGGCCGCGAAATCGCGGCCTCTTTTTTATCCGCCGGCGTGCAGGATGCGCGTGCAGTGCATATAATGGCACGCCATGCCCGCTGTTCTCCGAATCTGCGTTCTTGCCGCGGCGCTGTCACAGGCGGGCTGCGGCGAGGGCGCATGGAACAATCCCTACGCTGGCGACGGCGACGGCAACGTCCTCTATTCGAGTTTCTCCGAGCGTCCCAAGCATTTCGACCCGGCGCGCTCCTACAGCTCCAACGAGTACGCGCTGCTGGGCCAGGTCGTCGAGCCGGTGCTGCACTACCATTATCTGAAGCGCCCGTACGAACTTCAGCCGCTGACGGCGGAGGCGATGCCGTCGGTCACGCATTTCGACGCCGACGGGCGGGTCGTGCGCGATGCCGCCGCCGCCGCGACGACCGCCTACGAGATCGAGATTCGGCCCGGAATCCGTTACCAGCCGCATCCGGCTTTCGCCCGCCTGCCCGACGGCGGCTACCGCTACCGGCCCATCGCCGGGGTGCAACTCGATGATGTTTATGAACTGGCGGATTTTACCGAAACCGGCAGCCGCGAACTGCGCGCCGCGGATTACGCCTACCAGATCAAGCGCCTTGCCGACCCCGCGCTGCACTCGCCGATTGCCAGCATCCTTGCCCGCCACATTGTCGGCTTCACCGAGTTGCGCGCGCGCCTGATTGAGGCGAGAAAGACGCTCGCGCCCGGCGCCTGGCTGGACTTGCGCGAATTCGGCATGGAGGGCGTCACGGTGCTCGGGCCGTACCGCTACCGCGTGACGGTGCGCGGCGGTTACCCGCAGTTCATCTACTGGCTGGCGATGCCTTTCTTTGCGCCGATACCGTGGGAGGCGGACGCTTTTCACAGCCAGCCCGGTTTCGAGGAGCGCAACCTGACGCTCAACTGGTATCCTGTCGGCACCGGCGCCTACATGCTGACCGAGAACAACCCGAATCTGCGCATGGTGCTCAAGCGCAATCCTCATTTCCGCGCCGACCACTATCCGGTCGAGGGAGAGGACGGCGACGCCGCCCGCGGCCTGCTGAAAGACGCCGGCGCCCGATTGCCTTTTATCGACCAGGTCATCTACAGCCTGGAAAAGGAAAACATCCCCTACTGGAACAAGTTTCTGCAGGGTTATTACGACAGTTCGGGAATCAATTCCGACAGTTTTGACCAGGCGGTGCAGCTCGGTCAGGGCGGCGAGTTCGAGCTGACCGACGAGATGCGTGGCCACGGCATTCGCCTGTCGATTACCTACGCCACCTCGATTTACTACACCGGCTTCAACATGCTCGACCCCGTCGTCGGCGGCGACAGCGAGCGCGCGCGCAAACTGCGTCTCGCCCTTTCGATTGCGATGGACACCGGAGAATTCATCTCGATCTTTCAGAACGGGCGCGGCGTCGCCGCGCAGGGGCCGCTGCCGCCGGGCATCTTCGGCTACCGCACCGGCGAGGCCGGCGTCAACCGCCGCGTGTACGACTGGCGCGACGGGCGCATCGTGCGCAAGCCGCTGGCCGAGGCGCGCCGCCTGCTCGCCGAGGCCGGCTACAAGGACGGCATAGACCGCGAGACGGGCAAGCCGCTGGTTCTCCACTTCGACTCGACCGGCATTGGCCCCGACGCCAAGTCGTGGCTCAACTGGATGCGCAAGCAGTTCGCGAAACTCGATGTCCAGCTGGTCGTGCGCAACACCGATTACAACCGCTTCCAGGACAAGCTGCTGAAAGGCACCGCGCAGATTTTCCGGCTTGGCTGGAACGCCGATTACCCCGACCCGGAAAACTTCTTTTTCCTGTTTTACGGGCCGAACGCGAAAGTGCTCAACCAGGGTGCAAACGCCTCGAATTACCGGAACCCGCGCTTTGACCGGTTGTTCGAGGAAATGCGCGGCCTGCCGAATTCGCCGCAGCGTCTCGGGCTGATTGACGAGATGAACGAAGTGCTGCGTCATGACGCGCCGTGGATCTGGGGCTTTCATCCCAAGTCCTTCATCCTGCACCACGAGTGGCTGGGCAACGCCAAGCCGAACCTGATGTCGCACAACGGCCTGAAATACCTCAGGCTCGACGCCGCGCAGCGCGCCCGCCGGCGCGATGAATGGAACCGCCCGCACATCGGCCCGGTCGTCGTTCTCGGCGGCGTGCTGGCCGTGTTCCTGATGCCGGCGGTCGCGATAGTCCGCCGCCGCCGCCGCGAGACCGTGCTGTGATCGCCTACATCGTCCGCCGCGTGTTGTACGCGCTGCCGATTCTGGTCGGCGTCAACGTGCTGACGTTCTCGCTGTTCTTTATCGTCAACTCGCCCGACGACGTTGCGCGCATGCATCTGGGGCACCGGCATGTGACGCAGGAGCAGGTGGATCTGTGGAAGCGCGACCGCGGTTACGACCGCCCGCTTTTCTACAACGCCGGCGCGCCGGGCCTGTCGCGGTTGTCCGACACGATTTTCTTCGACGAGTCGCTGAGCCTGTTCGTGTTCGACTTCGGGCGCTCCGACAGCGGCAGGGACATCGGCCAGGACATTCGCCAGCGCATGTGGCCGAGCCTGGCCATCGCGGTGCCGACACTGCTGCTCGGCGTCCTGATCAACATCACCTTCGCGCTGATTATGGTTTTCTTCCGCGCGACTTACGTGGATTTCTGGTCGGTGATGTTTTGCATCGTGCTGATGTCTGTTTCCGGTCTGTTCTACATCATCGGCGGTCAGTACCTGGTCGGCAAGCTGCTGAAGCTGGTGCCGATCTCCGGCTACGGCGGCGGTTGGTCGGCAATCAAGTTCGTCTTGTTGCCGGTGCTGATCGGCGTGGTTTCCGGCATCGGCGCCGGCAGCCGCTGGTACCGGACGATTTTTCTCGAGGAGGCGAGCAAGGATTACGTGCGCACCGCGAGGGCCAAAGGGGTGGGCGAATTCGCGATCCTCTTCCGCCACATTCTTCCGAACGCGCTGATTCCGATTCTGACCGGCATCGTCGTCATCCTGCCGCTGTTGTTCATGGGCAGCCTGATTATCGAGTCTTTCTTCGGCATTCCCGGTCTCGGCAGTTATACGATAGACGCGATCGCGCGCGAGGATTTCGCCATCGTGCGCTCGATGGTGTTCCTGGGCTCGGTGCTGTACATTGCCGGGTTGCTGCTGACCGACATTTCCTACACTTTCGTGGACCCCCGGGTGAGGTTGAGCTGATGCCGGTTGTGCTGCTGACCGACGCCTTTTTCTTCGCCTTGATCGCGCTGACCGCGTTCTATGCTTTTTACGTGGCGCGAAGACCGCACCTGCAGACCGCCTGGCGCAAACTGGCGCGCGACCGCTCGGCGATGGTTTCACTGACGGTCATCGCGTTTTACTTTGCCGTCGCGCTGCTCGACTCGATTCATTTCAGACCCGTGCTCGAGACCTCGGAAAGCGGCGAGGCCGTGTATTCGAACGAAGTCGTGAGCCTGTTTGACCGGCTGGTGTCGCCGCTCGGCGAGCGTTTCGAGAAAACCTATTCCGAGCCGCTGGCCGTTCACGCCTACGTTAAGGAGACGGTCGAGGAAGGCGGTGTGCGCCACCGTGTCTATCCGCGGCTGGAACACGGCGGCGCCGGTCTTGGAGACGCGCGCCGGGCGGCGGCGGACATCGGCTGGCGCGCCGCCGCGTGGGGTCTGGCCGGGCTGTTGTCGTGCGCCGGACTGCTGCTGCTTCTTTGCCTGGCGCTGGCCGGGCCCGGGCGCGCGCTTCGGGCGCTGCGCGCCGTCGTCTGCAACACCACCGGGCCGCCGCTGCGCGCCGTCGCCATCACCGTCACGTTGATCGTGGTCGCGATTTTCGTCGTCGCCGGGCTCAGCCACGACTACCACGTGTTCGGCACCGACAAGATCGGCGAGGATGTGCTGTATCAGGCGCTCAAGAGCGTGCGCACCGGTTTCCTGATTGGCACGCTGACGACGCTGATCATGCTGCCCTTCGCGCTGGTGCTCGGCGTTTGCGCCGGCTATTTCCTGGGGTGGGTGGACGATGTCATCCAGTATCTTTACACCACGTTGAACTCGATACCGGGCGTGCTGCTGGTGGCGGCCATGGTGCTGATGCTGCAACTGTACATGGACCAGCACAGCGAGCAGTTCAACGATCTGGTGACGCGCGCCGACATGCGGCTGTTGTTTTTGTGCGCCATCCTGGGGATTACCAGCTGGACCGGCCTGTGCCGGCTGTTGCGCGCCGAAACGCTGAAAGTCAAGGAGATGGACTACATTGACGCGGCGCGCGCGCTCGGCGTCGCCCGCCCGCTGATACTGCTGCGCCACGTGCTGCCGAACGTGATGCACATCGTCATCATCACGGTCGCCCTCGACTTCAGCGGCCTGGTGCTGGCCGAGGCGGTGCTGTCCTACATCGACATCGGCGTTGATCCGACGATGCACAGCTGGGGCAACATGATCAACAGCGCGCGTCTCGAAATGGCGCGCGAACCGGTGGTGTGGTGGCCGCTGCTCGCTGCCATGGTGTTTCTTTTCGGGCTTGTGCTGTGCGCCAATCTGCTTGCCGACGGCGTCCGCAACGCGTTCGATCCGAGGAGCGAATGGAACCCCTCCTGAGCGTGCGCGATTTGTGCGTCGAGACGGCGTTGCCGGGGCGGCGCGAAACGCTGCTCCGTGACATCGCGTTCGACATTCGTCCCGGCGAAAGTTTTGCGCTGCTCGGCGAGTCGGGTTCCGGCAAGTCGCTGACGGCGTTGTCCATCCTGCGCCTGTTGCCCGACGGGTTGCGTGTGCGCCGCGGCGCGGTGCGGCTGCACGGCCAGGATCTGCTGAGGCGGCCCGAGATGTCGATGCGCGACGTGCGCGGCGGCAGCATCGGCATGATCTTCCAGGAGCCGATGACCTCGCTCAACCCGGTGCTGACCGCGGGCCGCCAGCTGACCGAGGCGCTCGGCCTGCATCGCGGCGCACGCGGCGCGCGCGCGCGGGACGCGGCGCTGCAATTGCTGGACGAAGTCGGTATTGACGACGCCGGGCGCGTGTTCGCCTCCTACCCGCACGAGTTGTCGGGTGGCATGAAGCAGCGCGTGATGATTGCCGCGGCGCTCGCCGGCGAACCCGAGTTGCTGATTGCCGACGAGCCGACCACCGCGCTCGATGTCACCATCCAGGCGCAGGTGCTCGGCCTGCTGAAGAAGTTGCAGGCCGATCGCGGCATGGCGATGCTGTTTATATCGCACGACCTGTCGGTGGTCGCCGGCATCGCCGAGCGGATTGCGGTGATGCGCGCCGGTGAAATCCTGGAGCAGGCCGGCGCCGGGGAGTTTTTCGGTCACGCGCACCATGAGTACAGCCGCCGCCTGTGCACGATGCTGCCCGGCCTCGACAAACGCGGACAATCGCTGTTTGACGGCGCGCGCCTTCCGCCGCCGCCGCGCGGCGGCGAACGGCTGGCGGAAGTCCGCAATCTCGCAGTTCACTTCCCGGTCAGGAAGGGCCTGTTCAAGCGCATCGTCGGCCACGTCAAGGCCGTGGACGGCGTTTCCTTCACACTCAGGCGCGCACACACGCTGGCACTGGTGGGCGAATCCGGCAGCGGCAAAACGACGATTGCACGGGCGCTGCTCGGCCTGGTCGAGCCAACCGCGGGCGAAGTTCATCTGGCGCCGCCGGTTGCCGGGGGCGCACGCGGCGCGGCCGACGCCTGGGAGCGGCTCAGGCGCAGCGCGCAAATTGTCTTTCAGGATCCGTTCTCGTCGCTGAACCCGAAGATGCAGGTCGGGCAGCTGATCGGCGAAGGTCTGCGAACGCGGCACGCCGTGCGCGGCGACGCGCTGCGCGACAGGGTGGCGGAGCTGCTGGCGCAGGTCGGCTTGTCGCCCGATTACATGCACCGCCACCCGCACCAGTTTTCCGGCGGCCAGCGTCAGCGCATCTGCATCGCGAGGGCGCTTGCGGTGGAGCCGGAGTTGATCATCTGGGACGAGCCGACCAGCGCGCTCGACGTCTCGGTGCAGGCGCGCATTCTCGACCTGTTCCAGCGCTTGCAGGCTGATCTGGGCCTGAGTTACCTGTTCATCACGCACGACATTTCGGTGGTCGCCTACATGGCGCACGAAGTGGCCGTACTGTACCGCGGACGCATCGTCGAGCAGGGGGAGACGGCGCCGCTGCTGAGCGCGCCGGACCACCGCTATACCAGGGAATTGTTGTCGGCGGTGCCCGCGCTGCCCGCTTTTGCTGCATAATGAGCGGACAGATGGGATGATGGGACGCTTACACAAACGCGATGCTTTGCACCTGACGCTGCCGCAAGTGTCGCCGCTATTGTCGCCGTGGTACCGCGAGGCGTACGGGAGCAGGCTGCTTGAAGACACCGGAGCCGCGGTGGCGGACTGGGTGGAGCAGGCGGTGGGTTATTTCGCGCTTGACATTCGATCGTTTGAGTCCGGCCGCAAGTGGCTCGACAACGGTCTCATCCACTCGCATTTTGCAATCAGTTGCGCGAAGCAGACAGACAGCCAGGTGGTCGGGGATTTCTCGCAACTGCCGATTGACTCCAGAAGTCTCGACCTCGTGGTCGCGCACCATGTTCTGGAGTTCTGCACCGACCCCCACGAATTTCTGCGCGAGGTGGACCGCACGTTGATTCCCGAAGGGCGTCTGATTGTCGTCGGTTTCAACCCGTTCGGCGTCCACGGTCTGCTGAAGTGGTTCAAGCCGCGCCTTGTGCCGCCGTGGGGCGGACGTTTCTACCCGGCGCTGCGTGTCAGGGAGTGGCTCTCAGTGCTGGGCTTTGATATTGAGAAAACGCGCTACTTCGCTTTTCCTTTTTCGTTCTCGAAAAAAAAGGCGGGCGGCCTGGCGTCGCGGCTGTGCCGACGGATTTTGCCGTTCAGCGGCGCGCTGTTTGCGTTGCTCGCGGTCAAGCGCCTGTCGCGGATTGTCCCGGTCGGCGCATCCTGGTCGCCCGGCAAGGTCCTGGCGGGCAAAAGCGTGCAACCGACGACCTTCAAGCGGACCTCGCCGAAACTTTTGCACGGAGAGAAAGAAAATGCCTGAAGCACGTCTTCATATCTACATTGACGGCGCCTGTCGGCGCAACCCCGGCCCGGGCGGATGGGCCGCGCTTTTGATTTACCGGGGGCGCGAGAAAGTGGTGAGCGGCGGCGAGTTGAATACGACCAACAACCGGATGGAGCTGCAGGCCGCCATCGGTGCGTTGTCCGTGGTGCGGCAGCGGTGTCCGTTGCGCGTCGTCACCGATTCGCAGTATCTGAAAAACGGCGTCGAGCAGTGGCTCGCGCGCTGGAAGAAAAACGGTTGGAAGACCTCCGACAAGAAGCCCGTCAAAAACATCGACTTGTGGCAGGAACTCGACCGGCTGACGCAGCGTTTCGAGATTGACTGGCGCTGGGTGCGCGGCCACAGCGGGCATCCCCAGAACGAGCGGGTGGACCAGTTGGCGAGGCGGAATATTCCCGGGGGTGCGTGAATGGAGAGCACGAGACAAATCATTCTCGACACCGAGACGACGGGGCTGGAGCCGGGCGCCGGACACCGCATCGTCGAAATCGCCTGCCTTGAGATGGTGGATCGCACGATCACCGGCGAGCAATTCCACCGTTATGTCAATCCCGAACGCAGAAGCGATCCGCGCGCGTTCGAGGTTCACGGGCTGACCGACGGGTTTTTGGCCGACAAACCGCGTTTCGGGGAAATCTGGGAGCCTCTTTGCGAATTCATGCGTGACGCCGAGGTGGTTATTCACAACGCCGAGTTTGATCTCGGTTTCCTGGATGCAGAACTGGAGCGTCTCGGCCAGCAGGGCTTTCTCGAACAGACCGGCTGCAAGGTGTGTGATTCTCTGGCGCTGGCGCGCAATGAATTTCCCGGTCTGCAGAACAGCCTGGATGCGCTGAGCGACCGCTTCTCAATTGACCGCTCATCCAGAGACGAACACCACGGCGCGTTGATTGACGCCGAACTGCTCGCCAGAGTCTATCTCGCGATGACCGGCGGGCAGACTGCGATGTTCGTTCAGGCGCACGGAATCTCCGGCGACGAGCGGTTGCCGGAACTGGGCGGACCCGGCGGCCTCAACATGGACGATTTGCCGGTCATCCCCGCCGGCCCCGACGAGACCGGGCGGCACGAAAAGTTTCTGGAAAGGCTGGAGCGGGAGTCGCGCGAGGGTTGCATTTGGCTCAGAAACTGATAACTTTATTTCTTCCATTAACCCGAAACCCGAGATGATAATGAAAATACAGATGGCAATTGCCGCCGCATTGGTCGCGTCGGCATTTTTATACGGTTGTACCACCGAGGACGGCGCGCAGGAGCACACCGCCGCCGGTGCCTACGGCCCCTGGGAAGCCTCGCTCTATAGCGTGGGCGGCGGCGCGACCGAGATGCTCGGTCCGTTTGAGACGCGCGACCAATGTGCTCATGCTTCGATGGAGCGCCTCGGTGCGGACGACCGCCACGACAAGCCGATGGCTTTCAATTGCGCGCTGACGCGCAAGTAGCCGTCGGCCCTTATCAGCGAAGATTTTCACGGACAATCCTGGCGAGCGCCGCCGAATCAAGGTTGGCGCCGCCTTCGTCCACCAGTTTGCACATGCAGTCTGCGGCCAGCGCGAGGCCGCCGAGCCGGATGTTCATCGCCGCCGCCGAGGCGGAAGCGATGCGGAGATCTTTCAAATGCAGCCCCGCCTTGAAGCCGGGGCGGTAATCCTCTTCGAGCATCCGCCGCCCGTGGACCTCCAGTATCCTGCTGTTGGCGAAGCCGCCGAGCAGGGCCTCGCGCACGCGCCCGGCGTCCACGCCGGCGGCATTCGCAAACTCCAGCGCCTCGGCGCACGCGAGTATCGTCTGTGCGACGAGAATCTGGTTGCACGCTTTCGCGACCTGCCCGGCGCCGCTTTCGCCGATGTGAACGATGTGCCCGCCCATCACCCGCAGCAGCGGCAGTGCCCGCTCAAACGCCCGTTGCGGGCCGCCGACCATAATCGAGAGCGCGCCCTCGATGGCGCCCGATTCGCCGCCCGAGACGGGCGCGTCGAGCAAATCAATTTCTTCGTTGCCGAGGCGCGCGGCGATTTCACGCGTCGTTTCCGGCGAAATCGTGCTCATGTCCACCACCAGGCTGCCGGGCGCGGCGCCGTGGATGACGCCGCCTTCACCCAGCAGGACTTCCTCGACATCGGGCGTGTCGGACACCATGGTGATGCAGAAGGAGGCCCGGCGCGCGGCCTCAGCGGGGCTTTTGCAGGCGACGGCGCCTTTTTCGACCAGCGGCGTCATGGCTTCGGCGCGCCGCGCGTGGACAAACAGCGAGTGTCCCGCGGCAAGCAGGTTGGCGGCCATGGGCCGGCCCATAATGCCGAGCCCGATAAATGCGATTTTTTCCATTGGGTTGATTCCGATATGATAGTGGGATGAAGGCCTATTTTAACCAACTGCCGGGATTGCTCGGCAAGGGCCTGGCGCCGTTCTACCTGGTGTCGGGCGAAGAGCCCTTGCAGCAGATGGAAGCCGCCGACAAAATCCGCGCCAAAGCCGCGGCGGAGGGTTACGGCCACCGCGAGTTTTTCTTCGTCGAACCCGACTTCGACTGGGGGCGGCTCAATCTCGCCGCCGACAACCTGTCGTTGTTCGCCGAGCGGCGTTTCATCGACATCCGGCTGCCCGGTGAAAAACTCCCGGCGCGCGGCGCGGAATTTTTCAGAGGCGTACTGGAGTCGCCGCCGGAGCAGGTGCTGTTTCTGGTGCAGGCGCGCAAGGTGGACGGCCGTGCGGCGTGGGTCAAGCGCGTCGCCGGGCGCGGCGTCTGGGTGCAGGTGTACGGCAAGAACCTGGGCGAACTCAAGGTCTGGCTGCACGAGCGCATATTGCGCCTCGGCCTGGTCGCGGGCGAGGGCGTTGTCGAGTTCATCGCCGAGCGCGTCGAGGGCAACATGCTCGCCGCGGCGCAGGAGGTCGAGAAACTCAAGCTGATCTGCGGCGACAAGCCGGTGCAACTCGACGAAGCCGAAAAGATCGTCGGCGACAGCGCGCATTACAGTGTTTATGATCTGGCGGACGCGGCGGTCAGCGGCGATGGGCGCAGGGCGGTGCATGTCCTGCAGGGGCTGCGCGGCGAAGCCGCTCCGGAGCCGCTGGTGTTGTGGGCGCTGGCCGACCAGGTGCGCCGCCTGGTTTCAATGGAGCGGCGTCTTGCCGCCGGCGAGAGCCGGGAATCGGTGTTGCGGGCGGTGTGGAAGGCGAAGCAGCCGGTGTACCGCAAAGCGCTGGCGCGCGGTTTGCGCCATCGCTGGTGGGGGCTGCTGTACGCCTGCCACGAGGTGGACAGGGCGATCAAGGGCTACGGCGTGGACGACGCCTGGCATGAACTGCTGAGGCTGGTGTTGCGCATGTCCGGCGCCGGTGCGTTGCGCAGGGCGCCCGCCCGGGCATGAACGATTGGATGCAGGATTCCGGCGCCAATACCCGCATCTGCCTGAAAGAAATCGGCGAGGCGGCGAGAATCTGCGCCGCGATCATCGGCGCCGCCGAAACCTCGGTCAAGAACGGCGCACTGCACGAGATCGCAAAGCAACTGCATCTATCGCGCAAACGTCTGCTGAAGGAAAACGCCGTTGACCTTGAGGCCGGGCGCAAGCGCGGCATCGGCGATGCCCTGCTCGACCGGCTCGAGCTGACCCCCGGGCGCATGGATGCCATGGTCGCCGGCGTGCGCGAGATCGCCGACCTGCCCGACCCGGTCGGCGAGATCAGCGGCGTGCAGTCGCGTCCTTCGGGTATTCGCGTCGGGCGCATGCGCACGCCGCTGGGCGTCATCGGCATCATCTACGAGGCGCGTCCCAACGTGACGGCGGACGCCGCGGCGCTGTGCCTGAAGTCCGGCAACGCCTCGATTCTGCGCGGCGGTTCCGAGGCGATTCATTCCAACCGCGCCATCGCCGGGTGTATTGAGCGCGGACTTGAAAGGGCCGGCCTGCCCGCGGCCTGCGTGCAGGTCGTCAAGGCGCCGGGGCGCGAGTCCGTCAGTGCGATGCTGGCGCTGGACGATTGCATTGACGTAATCATCCCGCGGGGCGGCAAGGGACTGATTGAGCGCATTACCGCCGAGTCGAAGATTCCGGTCATCAAGCATCTGCACGGCATCTGCCACGTTTACGTGGACAGCGACGCGGATATCGCCATGGCGCTTGCCGTCGCCGAGAATGCGAAGGCGCAGCGCTTCGGCGTGTGCAACGCGATGGAAACGCTGCTGGTCGCCGAAGACGTCGCCGCCGAATTTCTGCCGCGTTTTGCCGGGCGCATGAAGAAACACGGCGTCGAGCTCAGGGGTTGCGACAAAACACGCCGGATACTGCCGGACATCGCCGGGGCCGAAGACGACGACTGGCAGGAGGAATATCTGGCGCCAATCCTGTCGGTGAAAACGGTGGCCGGCCTGGACCAGGCGATCTCGCACATCGAGACCTACGGCTCGAAGCACACCGACGCCATCGTCACCCGCAACCACGAGCGCGCGATGCACTTTCTGCGCCGGGTGGATTCGAGTTCGGTCATCATCAACGCCTCGACCCGTTTTGCCGACGGTTATGAATACGGCCTCGGCGCCGAAATCGGCATCAGCACCGACGTGCTGCACGTGCGCGGCCCGGTCGGTCTCAAAGGGCTGACGACGCAGAAGTTCGTCGTCTTCGGCAGCGGCCAGGTCCGCGAGTAGCCGGAGTTGCGGGGAACTGCCGGTGATTGCGGTCATGGGAGGCGTCTTCGATCCGGTTCACTTCGGTCACATCCAACCCGCCCTTGAACTGCTGTCGCGCCCGGAAATCTCGCAGGTGCGGTTGATGCCCTGCCGCGTTCATCCGGACAAGGGCGAGGCCGGCGCCGATGCGCGCCACCGGTTGCGGATGCTGGAACTGATCGCGGGCGCGGATCTGGCCGTGGACGGCCGTGAACTGGAGCGCGAAGGCGTCTCCTACACCGTGGATACGCTGGAGCAGTTGCGCGCCGAAGCGGGCGCCGGGCGGTCGCTTGCCTTTGTCGCCGGACAGGACGCGGCGGCGAAAATATCCGGCTGGCGTCGCTCCGAGAGCCTGCCGTCGCTGGCCCATCTGATCGTACTGGCGCGTCCGGATTGCGGCGATTATTCGCCGCCGCCGCTGTGGCGTCGCGCCGAAGATCTGCAAACCCTCGCCACAAGCCCCGCCGGCTGCGTTCATCTGGTGCGCAACCGGCCGGTCGCCGTTTCATCCGGCGCAATCCGCGGCATGATCAGGCGGCAGGAGCAGCCGCGCTACCTGTTGCCGGGCTCCGTCTGGAACTACATTCGCCGCCATCGTCTTTATGGCTGGAACGAACATCGTGACGCCTGAGCGACTGCGTCGCCTGGTGCTCGACTGCCTCGGCGACATGAAGGCGCACGACGTGACGGACCTCGATGTGCGCGGCAAAACCACGATCACCGACCGTTTCATCATCGCCACCGGCACGTCGAGCCGCCATACACAGGCTGTTTCCGACCGCATCGTCGAGACGGTGCGGGAGAACGGTGTCCGGCCCCTCGGCGTCGAGGGCCGCGACACCGCCGACTGGATATTGATTGATCTCGGAGATGTCGTCGTTCACGTGATGCAGGCCGCCGCGCGCAGGTTTTACGATCTTGAAGAATTGTGGCAGGCCGCGATTTGATTTCCGCGTTGCGCAAGACGGTTTATTTCGCGCTGGTCACGCTTGCGGTTTTGCTGGTGCTGCTCGCCGCGCTGAATTTTGCGGCGCGCTGGTTCCTGGACTCTGCTAACGACTACCGCGACGAGTTCGCAACCGCCGCGGCCAGGGCGCTCGGCGTCGAGGTGCGGGTGGATTCCCTGAAAGCGCACCTGCGCGGCGGCGACCTCGCGGTGCTGGCGTCGGGCCTGGTGCTGGGGCCGGTGTCGGTGCAAAGCGCGGTGGTCGAACTCGACGCGCTTCAGTCGCTGCTGTTGATGCGGCCGAAAATTTCCGGTGTGCAGGCCGCCGGCGTTGAATTCGACATCGCCACCGACGGCCTGCGCCCGCCCGCTGACGATGGCTCCGGCGTCCGTCCCGGCGCCGTGTTGCCGGGCCTGTCCGCCTTGCCGTATCTGCAGGTCGAGGAGTTGGCCGTCCACTGGCGCGATACCGCCACGGGCAAAACCCGCCACTTTGAAAACGCGTACATTGTGATGCAACATTCGGAGCGCTTCCCGGACGGTCTGCGCGTACTGATTGAGACGGACCTGCCGCCCGGGCTCGGAAGGCGCCTGCGCTTTGTCGGCGACCTGCGCGATGTCGCCACTCCCGAAGTGATGGATTTCCATCTGGAACTGGACGGCGTGGAGATAGGCGGAGGCTGTGAGCTGGCGACGGGCAAACGTTGCTGGGAAGGACGAATTTCAGGCGAATTGCGGGGTGAAACGGACGGCGCCGGCGTGCAACTCGCACTGACAAACGCCGCGTTGCAGCCCGGCGCGTTGCCGTCGCCGGACGATGAATTCTCGCTGAGCGGCAGCGCGCGATTGCCGGGCGGTTCGACGGCGCCTCTGTCGTTTCTGCTGACGCTCGGGGATTTGCCGCTGGAGCGCATTGCGGACTGGCTGCCGCCGGGGCGGCTGCCGCCGCCGCTCGACGCCTGGTTGCGCCGCGCGCCGGTTTCAGGGCGTGTGACGCGGGCACAGGTCGGCTTTGCGGGTGCCGTGTCGGACTCCTCTTTCTTCAACGGTGTGCGCGTTACCGCCGTCCTCGCCGATGCCGAGCTGAACTACCGCAGGGGGCACCCGCCTCTGCGCGGCGTGGACGCGAACGTGCTGTTTGAAAACGGCGCTTTGCGCGTGGACGCCTCGCGCCTGCAGGTTCTCGACACCCATTCCGAAAACACCGTCGTCACGGTCGCCGATGTCCGGCGTCCGGTGCTGTCCGTGAACGCCGACGGCCGCGGACCGCTTGCCGACGTTTTCGCACACTTGCGCGTGTTGAAATTGTTTGACGCCTACGGCCTGACCACCGCCCACCTGGTCGCAAGCGGTGACAGCCGCCTGCAATTGAATCTGGAAGTGCCGCTGAGCCGCAAGGTCCAGCACGAGACCGTGGTCGCGGGCACGCTCGATTTCGAAAATTCCGGTCTTGCTTTTCCGGCGCTGGATCTGGGTCTCGATAAATTGCGCGGACGTCTTTTGTTCAGCCGCGCCGGCGGCAGCGCCGAAAAAATTGACGCCGAACTCAGGGGCCGCGCGGTCACCATCGCGGCGCAATCCACCGATGGCGGCACGGTGCTTGACCTGCGCGCGACGCTGGCTCCGTACCCGGACTTTGCCGACCTGATTGCCACCGACGCGGCGCCGGCTCTTGAGCGCTTTGTCAGCGGCGAGGCGCAGTGGCGCGCCGAAGTGCTGGTGCCGAATCCCGGGGCGGTGAAGACAGCCGGCGCCGGATTCAAGATCAAACTGACCTCCGACTTGCGCGGCATCCGCATCCATCTGCCGGCGCCGGTCGGCAGGGACGGCAAACAGGCCGCGCATTTTCTGTTCGAGACCGGGCTGGGCGCATCGGCGCCGCGCAGAGTCGGCTACGGCGATGTCTTCCATCTGGCGCTGTCGCCTTCCGGTGGCGGCACGCGGGGCGAATTGCGTCTGGGTCCGGGTCCGCACAAGGCCGTGTCCGGCGCGGCATCCATGGCGCGCGGCACCATTGAACGACTTGATTTCGGCGAGTGGCTGAGGTGGTGGCGCACCCACGGCGAATGGTTGGAAGGCGGCGGTGCACCGCCTTTGTCCGGCGATGTGGATGTTGTCATCCGGCAGGCCGCCTTCAACGGGCAGGCGCTCGGCGAACTGGCCATGAAAACCGTCCGTCTGCCCGACGGGCGGCAGAAGTTGCGCCTTGATTCACAGCCGGTGGAAGGCGAAGTCACGTTTCCGAAGGCGCAGGCGGACAACGCGCGCGTGTATCTCGACTTTGCGCATCTTCGCCTGAGTGAGGCCATGTTCGAAAGCGTTGAAGGTGCTGAAAGCGGCGCCGACAACCCGCCCGACCCTGCCGGTCTGCCGCCGCTGGCAATTCGTATCGGCGAGTTTCAGTTGGACGAAATCACCGTCAACGACCTGCGCGTGATAACCAACCCGGTGGAGCGGGGCCTTGAAATCTCAAAGGCGTCTTTCAGCAAATCCGGCGATGGACAGACCGTCGGCGAAGTGCGGATCAGCGGACGCTGGAGTGGCGGCGACACACAGCGCAGCACCCTGAAATTCGAAGTTGAAAGCGGCGATTACGGCAGGTTGCTGCGCTCGTGGGATTTCCGGACGGGCCTCAAGGGGGCGAAGGGCAAGGTGCGCGGCGACATCGCCTGGGACGATTCACTGCTCCGGTTCGGCCTGGACAAACTCGAAGGCGAAGTGGCTATCGACATGAAAGACGGCACCGTCGAGAAGGTCAAGCCCGGCGTCGGCAAACTGCTCGGGTTGCTGAACATTTCGGAGCTTGCACAGCGCTTCACGCTCGACTTCAAGGATGTGTTCGACAAGGGTTTCGCCTTCGACAGGATGCACGGCAGCCTGTCTTTCGGCGGCGGCGACATGAAGACCGAAAACTTCGTCATAGACGGTCCCGCGCTCAACATGACCATCAGCGGGCGCACCGGCATCACCGCGCGCGATTACGACCAGCAGATTGACGTGGTGCCCAACCTGAGTTCCAGCCTGCCGCTGACTTCGGCGCTTGTCGCCGGCCCGGTTGCCGCCGCCGTCGTTTACGTGCTCAGCAAAACCGCGCGTCTGGGCAAGAGAGTGGACAAGGTCATCACGCTGCGCTATACGCTGAAAGGGGGTTGGGATGACCCGAAAGTGGAATTCGTCGGCGCACCGAAGATGCGCCTCAAGTCCGGCGGCTGACCGCTCCCCCGCCGCTTGCGGGAGAGCGGTGCGGAAACGGACGGTTACTCGTTGCCGTGCATCACCGAGAACAGATTCAGCAGATGCACAAACAGCACATAGATATTGGCGAACAGCGACACCGTCAAAACGACGTAGTTCGTTTCGCCGCCGTGCAGCATGCGGCTGGTGTCAAACAGTATCAGGCCCGACATCAGAAGGACCGCCACCGCCGAAATCGTCAGCGACAGCGCCGGAATCGCCAGGAACAGGTTGGCGACGATGGCCAGCAGCACGACGATCAGGCCGACGAACAGAAAGCTGCGCATGAAACTGAAGTCGCGTTGTGTCGCCAGCGCGTAGGCCGACAGGCCGACGAACATCACCGCCGTCGTCGCGAAGGCCGACATCACAATCTGCGGCCCGTTGGCCAGTCCCAGATAAAGCGTCAGAATAGGCCCCAGCACGTAGCCCATGAATCCGGTGAACAGGAAAGTCAACGGCAGCGACCAGACGCTGTCGCGGAACCGGTAAATCACGAAAGGCATGCCGATAAAGACTGCGATCATGATGAACCAGTTGACCGGACGTGCACCGCTGACCATGGCAAAACCCGCGGCGGCGGCGCTGGTCAGCAACGTCAGCGTCAGCAGCAGGTAGGTGTTGCGTATGACCCGGTTGGTCGCCAGAATCGGGGTTTGCGCGCGTGAGATGGTTTGTTCCATTGAGAGTTCCTCCATTGTGTTGGAATGTCTCCATTATAGCCCATGCCGCAAATCACAAGGGGCTTCGGGGGCGCGGCCTTTGATGGAAATTCCCGTTAAATCAAGGGAGCATGGTTTCCGTAAAAGGCTGTCCGGCCGATTGAAAATATTGTCTATACCTAAATGGCTGTTTGTGTGAGAATAGCCGCAACGGCTATTCCCAACAGCCGATAAAAACAAAATCTCAAATTACATTGGAGGATTATTGAATGAAAGGGAAACGAACTATTGCCTTGGTTGCAGTAGCGGTTGCTTTGGCCGGAGTTTCAAACCTGCATGCAAACACCAAGCTGATGAAGATGTCGGAAGACGCGGATCAGTGGGTGATGCCTACGGGTAACTACGCCAACCACCGGTACTCGGAACTGAAGGAAATCACTTCAAAGAATGTCAAGGACATGAAGGTTGCATGGACCTTCTCGACGGGCGTTCTTCGCGGACACGAAGGCAACCCGCTGGTTGTCGGAGATACGATGTATGTTCATACACCGTTTCCCAACAAGGTGTTTGCACTGGATTTGAACAACGATGCGAGCATCATGTGGGAGTATCACCCGCAACAGGACCCGGATACGATTCCGGTCATGTGCTGTGATACGGTCAATCGCGGTGTCGCCTATGCCGACGGCAAGATTTTCTTGTACCAGGCAGATGCGACGTTGGTCGCGCTAGACGCCAAGACCGGCAAGAAAGCCTGGAGCGTCAGCAATGGCGATATCGCCAAGGGCCAAACCGGGACTTCGGCGCCGATGGTCGTCAAGGACAAAGTCTATGTCGGCATCAGCGGCGGTGAGTTCGGTGTTCGGGGTCATCTGACCGCGTACAACACCAAGACCGGCAAGAGGGTCTGGCGCGGCTATTCGATGGGCCCGGATTCGGACGTCCTGATCGACCCGAATAAGACCACTCATCTCGGCAAAGCGGTCGGCAGGAATTCCGGCACCAACACCTGGAAAGGGGATCAATGGAAAATCGGCGGCGGCACGACCTGGGGCTGGTATTCATACGACCCCGACCTGAATCTGGTTTATTACGGCACGGGCAATCCGAGCACGTGGAACCCGATTCAACGTCCCGGTGACAACCGCTGGTCCATGACCATTTTTGCGCGTGACGCCGACACTGGCATGACCAGATGGGTCTATCAGATGACGCCTCACGACGAGTGGGACTTTGACGGCATCAACGAGATGATCCTCGCCGACATCCCGGTCAAGGGCAAGAATCGCAAGGTTCTGGTGCATTTCGACCGCAACGGCTTTGGCTACACCCTCGACAGAACGGACGGCGAACTGCTGGTCGCGGAGAAATTCGACGATGTGGTCAACTGGGCGACGAGTATCGACATGAAAACCGGTCGTCCGAATATGGTGAACAAGTACAGAACCGAGTACAACGGCGCAGACGTGCTGTCGAAAGACATCTGTCCCGCCGCGCTGGGAACAAAAGACCAGCAACCGGCTGCTTTTTCGCCGAGGACCAGATTGTTCTATGTGCCGACGAATCACGTCTGCATGAACTATGAGCCTTTCGCGGTCAGCTACACGGCGGGTCAGCCGTACGTGGGTGCGAACCTGGATATGTTCCCTGCGCCGACGGCACCGGGCAAAACCGACCGTGGTCCTCACATGGGCCGGTTCATTGCCTGGGATGCCGATAAAGGCAAGGAAGTCTGGGCGATTGACGAAAAATTCTCCGTCTGGAGCGGCGCGCTGGCGACCGCCGGTGACGTGGTCTTTTACGGCACGCTTGAAGGCTACCTGAAAGCGGTGGACGCCAAGAGCGGCAAAGAACTGTTCAAGTTCAAGACGCCTTCCGGCATCATCGGCAACGTCATGACTTACATGCATGGCGGCAAGCAACATGTTGCCATCTATTCAGGTGTTGGCGGTTGGGCCGGGATTGGCATGGCTGCCGGTCTCACGGAAGATCGTGCCGGGTTGGGCGCTGTGGGAGGCTATCGCCATCTGCAGAACTACACCCGCCTGGGTGGTGGCCTGACGGTCTTTACCCTGTAACTTCGATGTTATTTGATCCAGCCTCCGGGTCGTTTCCGGTTCGGGGGCTGGATTTTTTTTCAGGACAATAAAAGCGTCATGTTGACGAGGATAGAACGACGCCTGTTTTGCTTGTTCCGCATGTTCCTGATTGCGGCTTTTGCGGTTGTCTGCCTGCCGGCGCCCGGCGCCCTCGGTGCAGACCAGGAAAAGCCCTACACGGTGGATGCCGAGGGCAAGGTGAACTGGCCCACGTTCAGCGGCTATCGCCGCTACCATTCTGAATGTCACGTTTGTCACGGGCCTGGCGGCCTGGGCAGCTCCTTTGCGCCCAGCCTGCTGGAGTCCATGAAAACCATGAGTTATGAGGAATATCTGGAGGTGGTTGTCAATGGCAGGGTGAACGTGAATGCGGCCACGCAAAACGTGATGCCGGCGTTTGCGGTCAACCTCAACGTGATGTGCTTTGTGGACGATATTTACGCCTATCTTATCGCAAGGGCGGATGGCGCCATCGGCACGGAGCGTCCGCAACACACGGGCAAGCCGCCGGAAGCGGCCGAGAATGAGAAAGCCTGTCTTGGCTTTTGATGAACGGTGCCCGCCTGCTTGCCGTTGTCGCGGCTTTTTTCTGCAGCCCGCAACTACTGCTCGCCGTTGACGGCGGAACCGAAGTAGAAAAACGAACCGTCCTGCGTGTTTGCGCGGACCCGAACAACCTGCCCTACTCGAACAGGGCGCAAGCGGGGTTCGAGAATAAAATAGCCGCACTCATCGCCGGGGATCTCGGCATTCCGCTTTCCTATTACTGGTTTCCGCAGAGCATGGGCTTCGTCCGCACGACGCTGGGCGCCCGGCGGTGCGATCTCGTCGTCGGCATATCGGCGGCCAACGAGCGGCTGTTGAACACTAACCCGTATTACTCCTCGGCTTTTGCGCTGGTCTATCCCGCGGACGCCGGTTACAAACTGACTTCGCTGTCGGACGCGAAACTGAAAGACGCGAAGTTGCGCATCGGCCTGATCGCGGGAACGCCGCCGACCGGCCTGTTGCTGGAAAACGGCTTGATGGAGCAGGTCGCTTCCTACCACCTGGTCGTGGACACCCGGGTGGACTCGCCGTCGGAGCAGATTGTCAAGGATTTGCTGGCCGGCAAACTGGACGTCGCCGTTTTGTGGGGGCCTCTCGCGGGCTATCTGAACACGCGCCACGGCTTGCGCCTGAAAGTGGCGCCGCTGGTCGAGGACCACTCGCACAGACACCGCATGATTTACCGGATTACGATGGGTGTCAGGCCGAACGAGATCAACTGGAAGCGCAGGCTGAACCGGTTCATACGTAAAAACGAAGAGAAACTGCGCGCGCTGATGCTGGAATACGGCGTGCCTCTGGTCGCGGAAAAATGACGCTCTCGCTGCTTCTTGCCGCCGGCATGGCTTTCGTGCAGGCGGCGGTTGCGTCCGCTCCTGTCGCCGAGCCGCAAGGCTACCGCATGAGCGATTACCGGACGCCGGTACCCGCGACCCTGAAAAACGCGACCGTGGTGGATGCGAAGTCGCTGCATGCGCTGATTGAAGGCGACAGAAACATGGACATCGCCCTGATTGACGTTCTGCCGCATGAACGCAAGCCGCCCGATTTTCCCGCCGACCGTTTGTGGCGCCCGCCGACGCGCCATCACCTGCCGGCCAGCGTGTGGCTGCCGAACGTCGGCTACGGCGGGATTTCACAGGCCTACGAACGGTATTTCATTGACAATCTGGAGATGTTGACGAATCACCGCGAAGGGCGGATCCTCGTTTTTTACTGCGATGCGGGTTGCTGGATGTCATGGAACGCGGCGAAAAGGGCGATTGAACTCGGCTTTCGCAATGTTTATTGGTTTCCGGGGGGAGTGGATGAGTGGAAGGCGGCGGGCTATAATCTGGTTGCCGGCAAAGCGGTGGAGATGCCGGAATTTATCGAGCAGCCGTGAAAAGATTTATTTTGTCAAACTTTCTGTCGAGCCTTGCCGCGCTCGCTTTTCTTTTGTTCGCGCCGGTCTTGCCCGCGCAGGAGGACGATGGCGGCTACAGCAAAGAACAGCTGCTGCTGTTTGGCACTCCGCATCTTGAGAATATCCAGTCCAAAGCCTCGCTCCATTACGATTTTCGCCAGCACGGTTCACAGGTCGAGGCCATTGACGACCACGTGATTCTGGAGATTACCGATTTGTCGGAGAGCGGCGGCAAGAATGTGGAGACCGCATTTTTGAGCGATGCCAGGGACAGAACTTACGCCGTTGAGGATTTCCAAGGCAATCCTCTGATCATGTTTTTCCTGGAGTGGGACGTGACCAGGATGAACAGGGAAAGCGAGGTCAGCCGCCATCATTTCCGCCACCTGGTGCGGCAGGCCTTTTTGACCGATGCCGACAGCGAGGAGGTTACGTTCACCCACGACGGACGCAATGTGAAAGGGCACAGGGTGTTTTTTGAGCCTCTCGCCGGCAGGAAAGGCGATGCGAGGTACAAGGGTTATCCGGCCAAGCGCTATGAATTTGTTGTTGCCGACGATATCCCCGGCGGTCTTTACAGTATTGCGACCCGGGTGCCGGGCGCTTTGCCGCAAGACGAAGCGCTGGAATACACCGAGATGAAATTCAGCCGGATTGAGCCGGTGGCCGCCTTCTCCGGCCGGGGTGCGCCGGAGAAACGCTGAGAGGACCATGACAAAGCGACGCGGAATCTTTTGTGCGGAGAAGTTTTTCCCGAAAAGCCTGGTGGTTTGTCTCGCGCTTGCTTTTTCCGGCGCTGCCGCCAACGACTTTCCGACGAGGGCGCGCGCCGAATTCGTGTTCGCCTGCATGAGCGCCAACGGCCAGTCCATGGAGATACTGGACAAATGTTCGTGCAGTATTGACGCGATTGCCGGGCAGATGAAATACGACGACTACGTGGAGGCGGAAACGACACTCAGAATGCGTCAGATGCAGGGCGACCGCGCCAGCGTATTTCGCGAGGCCGAGTGGCTCAGGCAATCGGTTGCGAGACTCCAGGCGGCGCAGGCCGAGGCCGAGGTGCGTTGCTTCTGACCGGACCGAACGTAAGAGATTGATATATTGTGCTATTTCTGAAAGTTTTTTTGTTGAAAAACCGGATGAATAGATTGGGATTTTCAATTATTTCTGGCCGGTCTTTATGATATTATGGCACCGTGCTATCCAGGCACATAACGCTAATTAGCTTTTCAACAATTCAGGAGGTATCTACTGATGAAAGAATGGAAAACACCTTTAATTAAAGAAATTTCTGTAGGCATGGAAATCAACTGCTATGCCTGTGCGGAAATTTCCTGATCCAAACAGTTAAATCCAAAACGTTGGTTTCTCCCTTTTGCGTGCCGGGCCCCATGGATAAAACGGTGACTTGCGACTCTGATGCGTATCATCGTTTTAGGCTCTGCTGCAGGAGGGGGATTCCCTCAATGGAACTGCAATTCTGAGTACTGCCGCCTCGCGAGAAGCGACAGTATTCGGACCTTTTCAAGAACCCAGTCTTCACTTGCCGTCACCGCCGACGGCGCCCGTTACATTCTTCTGAACTGTTCGCCCGATTTGCGGCAGCAGTTGAACCAGACCGAGCCGTTGCACCCGCGCGACGGGTTGAGGAACAGTCCGGTCAAGGCCGTTGTCCTGACGAACGGGGATGTGGACCACATTGCGGGCCTGCTGACCATGCGCGAGAGTGAACCTTTCAACATCTACGCCTCCGGCCGCGTGCATGAGATTCTGAAAACCAATTCGATATTCAACGTGCTGAACCCGGAGTATGTCGGGCGCCGCACCATTGAATTGTCTTCTCCTTTTCGGCCGGAGGACGCACAGGGGCGGTCGCTCGGGCTAGAAATTGAGGCTTTTGCAGTGCCGGGAAAAGTCGCCTTGTTCATGGAGGACAAAAGCCGGGGCGATGATTTCGGCACACGCGAGGGCGACACGGTCGGCCTGCACGTGCGCAGCCTTGAGAAGGACGTCTCCTTTTACTACATCCCCGGTTGCGCGCGCCTCACCGACTCCCTGAGGGAGCGGCTGGACGGCAGCGGCCTGCTGTTTTTTGACGGCACGCTGTTCCGCGACGACGAGATGATTACGATGGGCGTCGGCAAAAAGACCGGCAAACGCATGGGGCATATCAGCATGAACGGTGACGACGGTTCTCTCGCGGCTTTCCGTGACATCCGGATCGGGCGGAAAATCTATATCCACATCAACAACACCAACCCGGTGCTGGTCGAGGATTCGCCCGAGCGCAAGACCGTCGAACAGGCGGGCTGGACGGTCTCTCGCGACGGGCAGGCCATAGACCTGTGAACCTCCGGCCCGACAACCTGCTGAGCCGCGACGATCTGGAACGGCGCCTGCGCGAAATCGGCGAGAACTACTACCACGACAAGCATCCTTTCCACCGCCTGCTGCATACGGGCAAGCTCGACAAGGGACAGGTGCAGGCGTGGGCGTTGAACCGCTATTGCTACCAGGCGGCGATTCCGGTCAAGGACGCGCTGCTGATGGCGCGGATTCCAGACCACAATCTGCGCCGCGAGTGGCGGCAGAGAATCGCCGACCACGACGGCGAGGAAGAGGGCGGCGGCGGCATCGAGCGCTGGCTCAAACTGACCGACGGACTCGGACTTTCGCGCGACTACGTGATGTCGCGCGAGGGTGCGCTGCCGGCCACGAAATTCGCGGTCAACGCCTATGTTCACTTCGTCTCGGAGATGCCGCTGCTCGACGCCGTCGCATCGTCGCTGACCGAGATTTTCTCGCCCGTGATTATCGCCGAGAGAATGTCCGGCATGCTGGCCGGTTACGATTTCATCACCGCGGAAACCATGTCTTATTTCAAGCCCCGGCTGGAGCAGGCGCGCCGCGACGTCGATTTCGCCCTGCACTATGTTCTCGACAACGCCCGCACGCAGGAGCGGCAGCACGGCGTTTTGAATGCCTTGCGCTTCAAGTGCGATGTGTTGTGGAGCCAGCTGGACGCGCTGTATTTCTCTTATGTGGAACCCCGCCTCGTTCCGCCGGATTGTTTCGTTGCCGATGGCCGCTGAGGAAACCGGACGCAAACGCCGCCTGGTGTCGGCTGAATCCACGCCGACGCTGCCGCCGCACGTGAAACTGCACCACGACAAGACGCGCGAGCGCTGGGTGCTGCTCGCGCCGGAGCGTTTGCTGGAGCCGGACGAGGTGGCGCTCGGCATTTTGCGCCTTTGCGACGGCAAGACGACGCTTCTCAGCATCGCGCAAACCTTCGCCAAGTCTTATAATGCGCCTGAGGATCAGATTCTGAAGGACATCGAGGTCCTGATTCAGGACCTGGCGGACAAGGACTTTATACGAATATGAGCGCAAAAGACAAAAGCATCGGCATGCCGGTTTCGATTTTGTTTGAGTTGACGCACCGCTGCCCGCTGCAATGTCCGTACTGCTCCAACCCACTGCAACTGGAGCAGGCGGCCAATGAATTGACGACCGGACAATGGTCGGATTTGATGGAGCAGGCGGTGGAGATGGGGATTTTGCAGGTGCATTTTTCCGGCGGTGAGCCGACGGTTCGCCGCGACCTTGAGGACCTGGTCGAAAAGGCGGAGGAGCTCGGCCTCTACAGCAACCTGATTACCTCCGGCGTCGGGCTGGATGCGGAACGGGTCGAAAACCTCGCCCGTCTCGGACTCAAGCATGTGCAGATCAGCGTGCAGGACAGCGTCGAAGACAACGCCAACCGCATTGCCGGCCACCGCGACGGCTACATGCAAAAGCGCGCCGCCGCCAGGGCGGTGCGGCGGAACAATCTGCCGCTGACCGTCAACGCGCCCATCCACAAAATGAACATCGAACATCTGCCGTCCATCATTGATCTCGCCACCGACATGGGCGCTTCGCGCCTGGAGGTGGCGCACGTGCAGTATTACGGCTGGGCGTACCACAACCGCGCCTCGCTGATGCCGAAGCGCGAGCAGCTGGAATGGGCGACCGGCGTGGTCGAGAGTGCGCGCGAGCGACTCAAGGGCGTGCTGGTCATTGACTACGTGGTGCCGGATTACTACGCGCGGCGGCCGAAGGCGTGCATGGGCGGCTGGGCGCGGCAGTTTCTCAACGTGACGCCCTCCGGCAAGGTGCTCCCCTGCCACGCGGCGGAAAGCATCACGGCGCTTCAATTCGACAACGTCAAGGAGCGCAGCCTGATGGACATCTGGGAAACCTCGGA
Organism: uncultured candidatus Poriferisulfidus sp.; assembly: GCA_963693105.1. Lineage (GTDB taxonomy): Bacteria > Pseudomonadota > Gammaproteobacteria > Poriferisulfidales > Oxydemutatoraceae > Oxydemutator. The sequence continues at coordinate 960,508 of OY843752.1, forward strand.
GTCGTTCGAGAAATACCGCGGCACCGACTGGATGCCCGGAAAATGCCGCTCGTGCGAGCGTCGAGAGATAGACTGGGGCGGTTGCCGCTGCCAGGCGTTCGCAATTACCGGCGACGCCGCCAACATGGATCCCGCGTGCGAATTCTCGGAGCACCACGAACATCTCGTGAACATCGCCTTGCTTGAATCCGGCCGCGAGGAGGGGGATTTCGACTACCGGCGTCTTCGCGGCATTCCCGTGGTTCACGCCCGTGCCTGAAATGAGCCTGTCCGGCGACGTTCCGGGGGCGGGGTGGCCTGTTGCTCCGAAGGACGACGTTCGCGCACCGCAAGCCGAACGCCGTGCCGAATACGCAAAACCCCGCCATCGGCGCTTCCGGGCCGGCGCCGTCCATAATCTGTTTGTCAGTGAATACGGCCCCGAAGACGGCAGCCCGGCCTTGTTTTTGCACGGCGGTCCGGGCAGCGGCTGCCGCGCCGCATTGTGCCGCCTGTTTCCCGCCGGCAGGTTTCGCATCATCGCGCCGGACCAGCGCGGCGCCGGAGAAAGCACGCCGAAGGGTTGTCTGGAGGAGAACACCACACGGCGCCTGATTGCCGACCTCGAGATGATCCGGGAGAAGCTGGGAATCCGGCGGTGGCTTGTGGTCGGCGGCTCGTGGGGCGCGCTGCTGGCCGTCGCCTACGCCGAGGCCTGCCCCGGGGCGGTGGCGGGTATTGTCGTGCGCTCGCTGTTTCTGGGCACGGACAAGGAGCTGCAATGGGCCTTTATCACCGGCCCGCAAACGTTCTACCCCGAACTCTACGAGGCCTTCACCGGCCTGTTGCCCGAGCATGAGCGTTCGGCGCCGCTGTCCGCCTGGTACCCGCGTATTCTGCATGACGATCCCGCCATCGCCGTGCCCGCGAGTTATGCGTGGCACGACTACGAACGCGCGTTGTCCCGGTTGCGCCCGTCGTTGCCCGCATTTCCGGAAGACCTGCCGGCCATGGGCGGTGAAGCCAGGGCGCTTCCATCCACGCCGAGGATGGAAGCGCATTATTTCTCAAATGACTGTTTTCTTGAGCCCGGCCAGTTGCTCGACAACGCCCATCGCCTGGCGGACATTCCCGGAATCATCGTTCAGTCACGCTACGATTTGCTGTGTCCGCCGCAAACGGCGCATGCGTTGTCGCGCCGCTGGCCGGCGAGTGAAGTCCTGGCCGTCGAGGCGGCGGGGCACAGCCAGTCCGAGACGGGGGTTGAGCGGGCGATGGTGCAGGCGGTCGAGACAGTCGCGGACAAGGCGGGCTTGTGACGCGGTTCACGAAATTGTTCGCCGCGCTGCTGCTCTTTGCGGTTTGCTGCGGCCTCGAGGCGGCGCCGAAAATCGCGCACCATAGCCAGGTTTTCGAGGCCGATGGCTCATCCTGGCAGTTGTCCCTGCCCGCCGGCTACCGGCTGGAACTTGCCGCGGAGATGGACGGGCCGCGTATGCTGGTGCTGGCCGGTGACGGTGCGCTGTTGGCGGGCTCGGTGTCAAAAAACATCTACCGGCTCGAACCGCCGTACGCCAGACCCGAAGTACTGGCGGTGCTCAAGGGCTTCCCTCACGGAGTCGCCTTGCACGACGGCGATTTGCTGGTTGCCAGAACCAACGGGCTTTATCGCGCGCCGTACCGCCCCGAACGCAGCGCGCGTCTGACTGAGAAGGACTTCCGGAGAATCACGCCGCTGCCGACCGGCGGCCATCCAAGCCGCACCGTGGCCGTCGGCCCGGACGACAGGATTTACCTGAGTCTCGGCATCAGCGGCAACTGCAGTGACGAATACATCGGCAAAGACTACGCTTTCGACGACTACCGCGGCGGTGTGCTGGTGCTGGTGGAAGGCGAAGGGGCGGTGCGGTGGCAGCCGTATGCATCGGGTCTGCGCAACCCGGTGGGCTTTGACTGGCATCCGGACACCGGCGTTCTCTACGCCAGCAACCACGGGCCCGACCACCACGGCTACGATTTGCCGCCGGAGTATTTCAGCCGCCTCGATGCGGGATCATTCCACGGCATGCCCTGGTTTCAGTTCGATGGGCGCGATGTAATCCGCGACCGTTGCATTGGCCGCGCGCCGCCGCGCACCGACGTTACCCGGCCAGTGGCGACCTTCCCGGCGCGCAACGGGCCGATGGGGGTCGCCTTTGTGCCGCGCGGCGCCGGCGATCCGGCGTGGGCGGACGGCGCCATTGTCGCGCTGCACGGCTCATGGGCGACAAAGCCGAGCGGCGGATGGATTGGTTCCAGGGCGAGCCGCCGGCCACCGTGGGTGGCGCTGGTGCGTTTTGACAAGGGCGGGGCGGCGCAGGTCGAGCCGCTGATCGAGGGCTTTCAGAACGCTTCCGGCGAGCGCCTGGCGAGACCCATCGGCGTCGCGTTCGGCGCCGACGGCGCGCTGTACTTCAGCAGCGACGGCGGCGCCATAGAGGGTTTGTTCCGGCTTGTCAGGAATTAACCGGCGAGTAAATCGCCGAGGATTTTGTTCATTCGTTTGAAATCCTCCTCAAACAGGCCGAGCGTCGTAAAGTGGCCCCACAGGCTGTCGAGAACTTCAAGCCGGCTGCCCGGAATCATCTCCTGCTCGGCGCGGCAGTCGCGCAGTGGCACAAACATGTCCTCGGAAAACGCGATCACGCACACCTTGGCGGTGATTCTGGAAAGCGCCTGCTTCAGGTCGCCGCCGGCGAGCGCGCCGACATCGCCGTTTTTCCATTTGTCCGCCATGCACAGCAGCGCATTCGGATCCATCGGCAGAAACCATTTCTGCCAGAAGTCGGCGAGCAGGCTGTCGAGCGACTGAATGTCAATGCGCTTCCACGCTTCCTGCTTGTAGAATTCGGTGCACGTGCCCATCAGCGCGAACACGCGGGCGAGCCGCCGCAACCCCGTCTGCACATCGTTGGCGCCGCTGTATTCGCCGCCGTTCCAGGCCGGGTCGGACTTCAGCGCCTCGCAGAAAGTATCGACATAGAGCGCATCGTGCGGCGTACAGCGGGCGGTTCCGGCAATCGGCGCGGCGCGGCGCACCATGTCGGGGTAACGCGCCGCCCATTCGTAGGTCTGCTGCGCGCCCATGGACCAGCCGAGCACGAGTTGCAGTTCGTTGACGCCGAAATGTTCGGTCATCAGGCGGTGCTGGGCGCGCACGTCGTCGGCAATGTCAAGCGCCGGGAACGCCGACATGCCGTGCGGCGCGGGTGTGTTGTGCGGTGAACTGGAAAGTCCGTTGCCGAGTTGGTTCGGGAAAACGATGAAATAGCGCGTCGGGTCGAGCGCCAGTCCTTCGCCGACATAGTGCGCCAGACTGCCGCTGGTGCCGGAAAACATGATTGGAAACAGGATGGCGTTGTCCTTCGCCGCATTCAGCTCGCCGTGCGTCGAGTAGGCCAGTTTGCAGTCCGGCAGCGAGCCGCCGCGCTCCAGCTTGAAGTCGCCCAAATCGAAAACCTCGAACGCGCCGTGGTTCTCTGTCGTGTAAAAGTCGTTGTTCAGCATTTTTTTTCCTCTTTGAAGATGTGTAAGATGTTTATATTTCGTCCAGTATTCTCCGGACTTTTCTTTGGTAGTCTTTCTCTGAAATCAGCCCGTCGCGGCGCAGTTTTTTCAGGCGTCTGAGCCGATCCTCCAGCAAGGGTCCGGCTGGCCGGCGTTCAGCCGGTCGTGCCGAGGCCGCGAATTCATCAATGGGCGGCGCCAGTGCGATATCGGGGTCTATCACAATCCAGTCGGGACGGGTCTTACCGCCGCGGGTCTTCATGTGGCGCACGCCGGGTGTCAGCGCAATGCGATAGCCGGGATTGGTTACCATCACGCCGCGTTCGGCTTTGCGCGGTGGATTGGCAAGGCCGACCTCTCTGCCAAAAAGCCAGCGCTTGACGATGCTCTTGTGGACGGAGCCGAAAATAATGTTCAGGCGTCTGTTTTTCCAGAATACGCGCCCGGTGGTGTGAACGGGCTTTTTCAGAAAGCCGACCAGTGACGTGTTGTCCTTGCCCTGGAAGACGATGTCCTGGTCCGGCCCGGCCCTGCGAAAGGCGGCGGCAAGGGCTTTTCCGAACCGTTGTGTCGCCGCCGGTGAGAACAGCGAGATTGCCTTGTTCAATTCGATATTGACCACTGTGTCGTCCGGCTTTTTGTTTTCCGGCGCCACTTTCAGGCTGGCCAGGATGGTGGTGAGCGTTTGCGGGGTGATTTTGGCCGGATGGTTGTTGCGCGCGCCACGCGCGCTACCACGGTCAATCAGCCGGACATACTCTCCATCGCGCTCCCAGATGGTTTTGGGTGCTTCGACGGCGCCGCAAACGGGCAACGCCGACAACAGGACCACAAGCAGTATGGCCGGGAAACAATGCGGTCCGGGAAAGTATGTTTTCATGTCTTGTATTTTACCGCACTGTGTAGAAAAGATAAAAAAGGCGGGCGGTGTTTCCACCGCCCGCCTTTTGATTTGCCAAATTCTGTAAGGAGAGAATCAGAAGAACATGATGGCGCCGACGGCGACCACTTCTTCTTCCGCCTCGTTTCCATTATGTGCTTCGGCTTCGGTCTCGCTATATTCAAGCACCAGATTCAGCGCCTCGCCAATCGGATGGTAGAGTCCAACAACCCATGATTCGTTGGTTTCAACCAGGCTATAAGTCGAGTCGGCTGCATTCTTCGCCTTGTCAAGATAGGTTTCATCCAGATTGCTTTCGCCGACACTCAGGCCAAGCAGGGTGCCCATCGGCATGCGGTAGCGCGCCTGCACATAGTAGCCGTCCGAATCACGCTCTTCTCCGGCTGAATCAAAGCCGTCCCACAGGAAACCGGTCGTGCCGATGCCCTCGCCATCGTAGTAGTAACCAACGAAGTCAAAGTTGTGGACCGCGAACTTGAAGCCGATATCATAACCGTAGGCAGTCCCATCGTCGTCAAAGGCTGAAGCCGTACCACCCATTGGAGTACGATCAGCTGCATCAACCGTGCCATCAAAGTCCACTTCCTGACGGATATAGCCTGCCCACAGCAAGCCGTGCGTGCCGGCGCCATCGTCAAACCCATAATTAATCTTGGCTTCAAAGCCGAAGTTGTCGCCTACCTGATCAATGCCACCGCCAGCACTATAGGAGTTATCTGTATCGGCTCCGGCGGCGTTTTTGGGATTGGCCAGACTGTTCACCCCCCAGGTATCCACCAGAGCGGCAGTCACTGTAAAGCCGTTGATGTTTGGCGATGTGTATTGCAACTGCGATTTCCAGTCGGCATACAGGTAACCAACACCGATGCGCCCGAGTGTCGTGTTGCCGCCCTTGGCTGCCAGATCAGACACTGTGCCAACGCCGAGCAGCGTCATATCATTCAGAATTGCATCGCTGCCAAATACGCCGAGATCACGGCCGATTTTGAACGTGCCCATGCTTTCATTGCCGAATGTCAGGAACACCTGCCGGTAGTTTGACGCATTCAAACCCAGCGCGCCGTCATTGCCGCCGAAGGTCTGGTTGCTGTCAACGCCGGGCTGAAAACTCAAATGCACACCGGTCCTGATACCCTCGTCGGTCACGGTTGAGGCGCTGAAGTTGAACCAGGACGGCAACAGACCCGTTTGGATATTGTGATGGTCGCCGTCCCAGCCATCCGAACCGCAGGCGAGTCCAGCCGCAACACGTTCGTCCATCGCATGAGCATCGCACTCGATTTGTGTGGCGAATGCATTGACATTTCCGCTGAAGTCCACTTCCCATGCGCCCATGCGCATCATGGACAGGCCCTCGAAAGCAGCGAATGCGGGTGCGGTTGTCAGCATACTGCCAAGCAAGACCGCCACTGCAATTTTTGCATGTTTCATTTAAGGTATCTCCTAAATTTGGTAAATTCTTTCGGGTGAAAGTTCAGAACAGGTTTTTGGTTAACCGACTGAACGGTGGCAATTATACAGACACAATGTCGTATTGCAATTCAACCACAAAGGCAAGATTTTGTCTTTCTGTAAGAAATTGATATACAAGGGATTATGCAACAGGTGATTTGGCCGGAAGTTCACGGGCCTGAGGCATAAAAAAGGCGGGCGGTGTTTCCACCGTCCGCCTTTTGATTTGCCAAATGTTGTAAGGGAGAGAATCAGAAGAACATGATGGCGCCGATGGCGAGCACTTCTTCTTCCGCCTCGTTGCCATTGTGCGCCTCGGCCTCGGTCTCGGTGTATTCAACCACCAGATTCAGCGCTTCGCCAATCGGATGATAGAGGCCGACAACCCATGACTCGTTGCTTTCGACCAGAGTACGATCCGCAGAAGCCAGTTCCCTGTCCGCAGCGGTTTCGTCTAGATTGCTCTCGCCGACACTGAAGCCAAGCAGTGTGCCGGTCGGCATCCGGTAGCGAGCCTGTGCATACCAGCCGTCTGAATCACGTTCTTCCCCGGTCCTGTCAAAGCCGTCCCACAGGAAGCCGGTCGTGCCGATGCCTTCGCCATCGTAGTAATAACCGACGAGGTCAAAGTTGTTAACCGCAACCTTGAAGCCGACATCATAGCCGTCGGCTGTCGGACTGTCCTCGGTAACAAGGGCGTTTGTTGCATGGCCAGATTCAAAGTCCACATCCTGTCGGATGTAACCTGCCCACAGCAAACCGGATGTGCCGGCGCCGTTGTCAAATGCATAGTTAATCTTGGCCTCAAAGCCGAAGTTGTCGCCGTCTTGTGCGCCCGTGGCGCTATGAGGAAGGTCATCGGTGGTGATCGAGGTAGCGGCACCACTGGAAATGCCTGCAATACCGCCTGCTCCCCAGGTGTCCACCAGCGCGGCCGTGAACGTAAAGCCGTTGAAATTCGGCGATGTGTATTGCAACTGCGATTTCCAGTCGGCATACAGGTAACCAACACCAATGCGTCCGAGCGTTGTGTTGCCGCCTTTCGCAGCCAGGTCGGACACCGTGCCGACACCGAGCAGTGTCATATCATTCAGAATTGCATCGCTGCCAAATACGCCGAGGTCGCGACCGATTTTGAACGTGCCCATGCTTTCGTTGCCGAACGTCAGGAAGACCTGACGGAAGTTTGCTGCGTTCAGCCCCAATGCACCGTCGTTGCCGCCAGGAGCAGCATCTAGCCCACGACCATCGTCAACGCCGGGCTGAAAACTCAAATGCACGCCGGTCCGGATGCCTTCGTCGGTCACCGTTGCAGCGCTGAAGTTGAACCAGGACGGCAACAGGCCGGTCTGGATGTTGTTATGGTCGCTGTCGTTGCCATCCGAGCCGCAGGCCAAACCGGCCGAGACGGCCCGATCTTGCTTGGCGTCACAATCAATCTGTGTGACGAACGAGTTGACATTTCCGCTGAAGTCCACTTCCCATGCACCCATGCGCATCATGGACAGGCCCTCAAAGGCGGCGAACGCGGGAGCGGTTGTCAGCATACTGCCGAGCAGAACCGCCACTGCAATTTTTGCGTGTTTCATTATGAGTCTTCTCCTGATTAATTTGGTATTTGGTAAATCGAGATTGGTGAAACCAATCAGAATGGACGCAATTATATAGACAAGACGTTGTATTGCAATAACAAATTAGAGACCACATCCGCCTGTTGTAAGGTATTGATTCAGCATATAAAAAATTACTCAGCTGAGTATCTCCGGGAACTTCCCGATGATTTCGGTGTGCAGACGCTCAACTTCAGCGGGCGTGCGCCCCTGTTTCCCGGCGCCGGATGCAAGCGGTAAATCGGCCGCCAACGTTGCCGGACGTCCCGACAAAATCAGCAAGCGGTCGCCGAGAAATAATGCCTCGCGCAAGTTGTGCGTGACGAACAACACCGTGCACGGCGTGGACTCGAGTTGCGACAGCAGCAGTTTGCGCAGACGCACGGCGGTGCGCTCATCAATCGACGAGAACGGCTCGTCCATCAGCAACAGCGGCGCATCCACGACAAAGCCTCGCGCCAGCGCCACGCGCCGCGACATGCCTGTTGACAGTGTCTGCGGATAACTGTCCGCGGCACTCGCCAAATCCATTTTTTCCAGCAGCCACGTAATCCGCTCGCCGGACTGTGCGGGCTCCGGCAGCGCCAGGCGGATGTTTTCGCGCACCGTGCGCCACGGCAGCAGACACGGATCCTGAAAGACGTAGGACAGCGGCAGTCCGTCGCCGCGGTGTTCGGGCAGGGTGACGGCGCCGTCAAAGTCGCGGTCGAGGCCGGCGATGAGGTTCAGCAGCGTGGTCTTGCCGCAGCCCGAAGGCCCGGTCAGCACGACCCGCTCGCGGCTGCCGATGTCAAACCGGATGTCGCGCAGCACCGGCACCGCCTCGCCGTCGTGGCGGGTGAAGGTCTTGGCGGTGATGTCAATGTGCAGGGTCGCCCCGGCGGTCCGCGCCATTTCGTCCGGCGGCGCCATTACTTCCGCCACCGGTTGACCCACGTCTCGAACGGCTGAATCAGCGTCAGTTCGACAATCTGCATGATGATGATGAAGGTCAGCCCCCACGCCATGATCGAGGCGATGTCGAATAACTGGAAGTGCAGATGCAACTGGAAGCCGACGCCGTTGCTGCGCCCGAGCAGTTCCACCACCAGCACGATCTTCCAGATCAGCGCCACCCCCGAGCGCGTCGCGGCGGCGATGTAGGGCGCCAGTTCGGGCACGATGACGTGGCGCAGTTTCTTCCACCAGCCGAAGTGAAACACCGACGCCATCTGCTGCAGGCCGCGGTCCATCGTGCGCGCGCCCTCGCGGATGGTGACGACGACATTGGGGATCTTGTTGATGGCGACCGCGGTAATCGCCGCGATTTCGGTCAGCCCCATCCAGATGTAGGCGAGGATGATGATGACCAGCGCCGGCAGGTTCAGGAAGAACAGCAGCCACGGGTCGAAAATCTCGTTGATCTTGCGGAAGCCGCCCATCAGGAAGCCGATGGTGATGCCGGCGATCATCGAGATCGTGAAACTGGCGACGACGCGCCACAACGTGACGCCGGTGTGAAAGAACAAGTCGCCGTTCACGGCCTCGTCCATGATGATGCCGACGACGCGGGCCGGCGGCGGCAGCGAATCGGGGCCTGCCAGCAGCGAGCCGAGCCACCACAACGCAATCAGCGAAGCAATCGAGACAATGGCCGTGACCGGGGCCCTCTTTTTTTTCACCGCCATGGTTTCAGAAACTCACCCCGTCCCAGAAAGTTCCTTGCGCCAGATGTGTGCCGCCGCCGGTCAGTTTGTCGCCGCCGAATCTTGCCAGCAGTTCCATCAGGCGCGCCGCGTTCGCCCGTTCCCGCGGCCCCCAGCGTGCGGGAATGCCCTCGCGGTAGCGGTCGCGCAGCGCGATGAAAGCGGCCTCGTCGTCCACGCGCATCAGCGGCCTCAGGTTTTGCCACTCGGCGTCTTCTTCAAGCAGCTTGTCGCGCGCCTTGCGCGCGGCGGCGTTGAAGCGGGCGACGATGCCGTCGTGTTTGCGCGCCCACGGCTCGTTGAAAACGTAGCCGACCATCGGCGCCGCGCCGACGCCGAGACCGGCGATGACGTCGCGAATTTCCAGCAGCCGCCGGTAGCCCGCGGCTTCAAGCCGCGCGCAGTAGTGCCAGAAATTCAGCACCGCGTCGAGTTTGCCGCGTTCGATTTGTCCGTTCAGCAGCGGCGGCGCCGCGTACTGCACGTCGAACGCCTCCAGCGGGTCGAAGCCGTGTTGTTTTTGCGCCCATGCGCGCAGCAGCAGCCAACTTTTGTCGTAGGCGCCGCCGGCGATGCCGACGCGCAGTCCGCGCAGTCCGCGCAGGTCTTCGGCGTCGTTCGCGGGGGGCGCCATCACCGCGCCGAGCGAGAACGAGTAGGGGATGAAACTGAAACGCTTGCCGTTGACGCGTTCGCGCGACACCCACACCCAGTCGGTGACGATCATATCCACTTCCCCGCTCTGAAACACGATGTGCGCGGCCTGCTTGTTGGCAAACTCCCGCACCTCGACGGCGAGTCCCTGCTCATGGTCGAGCGCGTGGCGCCGGATGGTGTCGAGTTCCCAGTTGACGGTGCCGAATTTCAAGGTGCCGATGCGAACGACATCGCCCGCGCCGAGCGGCGCGGCGGGCAGCATCAGCATCAGCAAAAGCGGCAGGAGAGTTTTGTTTGACATGGACAATCCGGGGTCATCGGGCGGCCCGTTTGCCCGGCGCCCGTTTGCGTTGTTATTATAGCCTTGAATTGATGAGAACGATGGACACAGGAAGACGCGCCCGCCGTGGTTTGGGCGGCGTCATTTTGTCGGCGGCGCTCGCCGCCGCCGGCGCCCACGCGCAGCCTCCCCGCGCCGCGCCCGAAGGCTGGCCGTGCGTGCAGAGTTACGTGCCGCATGTCTCGGCCGGCAGGTTCTGGTCCGGCGAATTGCCCGGCGACGAGCGCTGGAAGGACCACAGGCGCATCACGCTGCTGGCGGAAGAGCTGATCAGCCGCGCGATTTCTCTGGAGGAGAGTCTCGACAAAACCAGAAAGTTTTTTGCCGTGCCCGAAAACGCGACGCGCGAGACGGCCGAATGGCTGGTCGGCGCGCTGACCGAAGCGGTGAACCGGGAACGCGGCAAGGTGCTGGACGGAATCGGCCGCTTCGGCAAACGCCAGCAGGCGGCGGTCAAGCGCATTGAAGACCAGGCGAAGAAACTGGAAGGGATGGAGAACGCCGGCGATGCGGATCCGGCGGCACTCGAAGACCTGCAGACGCGGCAGAAATGGGACATCCGCATTTTCGAGGAGCGCGAGAGAATGGTGAGCCACCTGTGCGAGCAGCCGGTTGTGCTGGAACAGAGATTCTTCGAAGTCGGGCGCACCGTGGTGTCGCTGCTGAAAACGTCCGGCGGGTAGCCGCCGCCCGGCGCCGCTCAATGGGTTGACGGCGCTTCGGCGTCTGTTTTTCCGTACGGGCAGCGGATGTTCTCGAAGTGGATCAGCACGGCGTTGAAGGACGGCGTGGTGACGCGCACGTGCTGGCGGCGCAGCCATTCGTACTGGATGTCGTAGGCCTGCAATTCGCGTGCTTTCCAGGTCAGGCAACTGTTGATCATCGTCGGCGTTTTCATTTTGTCCTGCGTGTAATGTACGAGTTCGTGCAGCAGCACGCTGCGCGCGTGCGGGTCGTTGATAAAGTCCTGGCCTTGCGCCAGATAGACGCGCTTGTCGGTGTTGGAAAACCAGCCGTACACATTGCAAGGGGTGCCGCCGCAGGCCTTGTGTGCCAGCTCGGACTGTGGGATGACGTGGATTTGCGGCGCCGGCAAATCAATGCCGACGGTGCCGGTCATCGACTGGATGAACAGCATCAGCGCCGCGACAATCCTGCCTTGCGCCGCCAGCAGTTCCATGCCGTCGCCCGGTTTTCAGGCCGGTGTCAGGCGGATGAAACCGGCCAGGTTGCGGTGTAGGTTTTCTGGCGCGAATCCACCGCTTTCGCCTGCAGAATGTCGTCCGCGCTCTTTGGCTTGTAGGAAAAGTCGAAGCTGGGGTTCTGGCTGAAAGTGATGTCGCCCTTGACCGCGAACACCGGCTCGCCATCGGCGTTGGTTATTTCGATGGTTTCGACGTAGTGGGGCGGAATGTAGAGCATCGAGATCTGGTCCATTTGCATCCCGGAGTTGTTGGGGTGCAGAACCGACAACTGGAAGTTGTGCACGCCGTCGGCGCCGGTCCCTTTCCGCGCCAGGTCCATTTTGCCCATCGTCAGTTTCGCCATCGGGTCGTTGTCCATCGGTGGCGCCGAGCAGCCGCCGGACGCCTTGACGAACGCCTTGTTCATATAGAGTTCGCCGCGGTTGGTCTCCGAAATCACGCGCACGTGGCTGTATTCATTGACGCGGATGCGGGTGCCGATTTCCGCTGTGCCGTTTCTCGGCGACAACGAAAACTCGCCCGCCACCGGCGACGGGTTCTTGTCCACCACGAGATAGTGTTTGCGGATAAAGCGGTCGGCTTTTTGCGGGGCGGCCGGAACCATCCGCACCGAGACATCGCCGCCGTTCGCCGGGCGAACCGGCGCTTCCAGTTTGATGAATTCGCTGCCGTCCAGTACCGGCTTGTCCTGGAAAAGAAACTCCCGGATTTCGCGCCACGCCTGATCGTCTTCGGCGAAAGCGCGCCCGAACTGGAGCGCGGTGGCCGCGGCAATCCCCGAAGTCAGAAATCCGCGGCGTGTAATAGTGATTGACATTGGTTTGCCTCCAAAATGGAAAACGCTTTGATGCATTGTAGCATAGCACAGGATCTTGTCCGCCATCGTCCGGTTTGTGCGATACTTGCGTTATTTCAACTACTTTGCGAGGAAAATACAATGCGAAACAACTTCCACAAAATCATCGCGGTTTCCATCTTTGCGCTGGTCGTGCCGGTCGGCTGCATGGAAGGCGGCGATTCGGTTCCGAATCTGGTCGGCGAATGGCACGGCGTCAACCACACGGTCTCCGAACTGAAAGGTTATCAGGAGTGGGACAAGACGGTGCACATCACCGAGCAGAAAGACCGGCGTTTTCGCGGTTACTTCGAGTACGCCGAGGGGCGCAGGGATTTCTTCGGCGTTGTTTTTCCGGACAACGCCTCGTTCGTGTGGGTGTCCAACGCCAGCAAGGGCTACAACTTCGGCAAAATCCCCGGACGCGACAAAATCAGTGCGTGCTACGCCGAGGCGGGCCAGCAGGCGACCGCCGGCTGCGTCGAGCTGACGCGCAAGACCGGCTGATTCGCGCACGCGCCCGGCTACGGCGACAGGGCGGTGATGTAGGCTGAAACCGCCTTGATATCGTCGTCGCTGAACGTTTTAATCAGCGAGTTCTTGGCGGGAGAGTTTGTGCGGACTTTGTTCTTGAAGTCGAAAAGGGTCTTTTCGATGTAGGCGGGGTGCTGTCCGGCCACCCGCGGCACCCCGCTTGCGCCCTCGAATTGGCCGAGGTGGCACTGGATGCATTGTCCTCCGGTGACCACCTTCTGGCCGGTGGCGGTTTGCCGCGCGTCGGCGACGGAAGAGCCTTTCGGCCATTTCTGCTCTGAGAAGTACCTGGCAATCAGCAGCATGTCTTCTTTTTCCAGCAGTTGCGCCATCGGCTGCATGATTGCATTTTTTCGGAAACCGCTCTTGAAGTCCTTGAGCTGGGTGTAGGTGTAGTGCAGATGCTGGCCGGCGAGAATCGGGTTCAGCGGAATTTTAGAGGCGCCTTTGTCGCCGTGGCACGGGACACAGGTCGCGAGTTTGTCGCGCACGGACGCATACTCGTCCGCCGCAACCGTCGTCGCCGCGAACAGCAGCGCACAAAGGGCGCAAAGGGCGAAACAACGTCGCATGTTTTTCGGCGTTTGTGGAAAAAGAAAACTGCCGCACCCGGAAGGGGTGCGGCAGTCCGGTGCCGGATGTCCGGCCGAGGTCAGGACCTCTTCAGTTTGTATGCAATGATTTCGTTGCCGCGCTTGTAGTTCAGCTGGACGTTTCCGCCCGCACCGACAACGATGTATTGCTCCCCGCCTACGTTGTAGGAGGCGGGCGGCGCGTTGACGCCGGCATCGGCTTTGTCCTGCCACATCAACTGGCCGCTGGCCGAGTCGTAGGCGCGGAACATGCCGTTGCCTTCGCCGGTGAAGACCAGGCCGCCGCCGGTGGCGAGTATGCCGCCGATCATCGGCTGTTCAGTCTTGACCTTCCACCGGATTTTTCCGGTGTTGTAGTCCACCGCCGTGATGTTGCCCCATTGCTGCTCGGACGCAATCACCTTGAAGGCGCCGCCAAGCCACAGCTTGCCGCCGGGATAGGGGGTTTCTTCAACGTGGTAGGTCATCGGCTGGTGCAGGTTGATTGCGTAGGTCAGATGGAGGTTCGGGTCTATCGCCATCGGTGACCACTCGACGCCGCCGTTGGCGCCCGGCAACATGCGTGCGCCTTCTTTCGTCGGCAGCACCCAGCGGTTTTCCTGCGATACCATCGGTTCCGAGTACCGAATCAGCGAGCAGTCGTCTGCGCGGTGTACGTAAACGTAGCCCGTTTTGCCGCCGTGCAGTACGCCTTTCACTTTCTTATGCTTGCCCTTGCGTCCGGTCTTGTCCCTGACCATCGTCAGGATGGGCGGGCTGACCGCGTCGAGGTCCCAGACATCGTGGGCGATGTACTGGAAGTGGCAGCGGTATTTGCCGGTGTCCAGGTCAACCGCGACGAGCGAGTTGGTGTAGAGGTTGTCACCCGGGCGAATCGCCCCGTAGAGATCCGGCGAGGGGTTGCCGACAACGAAATAGACGATGCCGCTGGAACGGTCCACCGCCATGTTCTGCCAGACGCCGCCGCCGAGGGTTCTGTACGGGTCGCCTTTTTTCCTGAGCATGGCTTTTTCGGCCTTGATGTCGCGGAGCATGTCCTTGCCGGTGGCATCGTGGGTCGCCCACACGCCGACCGAATTTTCCGGAATCGTGTGGAAAGTCCACAGCAATCTGCCGGTGTCGGTGCTGTAAGCCTTGACGAAACCGCGAATGCCGTACTCGCCGCCGTTGGTGCCGATCAGCACCTTGCCGTCAACGACGGTGGGCGCCATGGTTTCGCTGTAGCCGAGATCGGGGTCGGCGATTTTGGTTTCCCACACCATCTTGCCGGTCTTCGCGTTGAGCGCGACCAGTTTGGCGTCGAGCGTCCCCATGTACAGCATGTCGCCGTAGGGGAATACACCGCGGTTGTTGGGGCCGCAGCAATAGGTCGTAACCGGGCCCATCTTGTGTTTGTAGTGCCAGATCATCTTCCCGGTTTTCGCGTCAATCGCGTAAACATGGTTGAACGAAGTGGTCACGTACATCACGCCGTTGACGACGATGGGGGTGGTTTCCAGAGACTCGACAATCTCGGTCTTGAATGTCCAGGCGCGTTCCAGTCTGTGGACATTGTCGCGGTTAATCTGGCGCGCCGGATAATAGCGGGTCTGATCGTAGTTGCCGTTGGTATGAAGAAAATTATTGGCGTCGCCCGCGGCGTGGTCCAACATGTCCTGCGTGACGCTCAGCATGTCGCCGTACAGCGTACTTTTGCTGGTCTCCTCCGCAAGCGCAGGTGACGAACACAGCACGGACAGCGATACGCCCAGCGCAAGCGCCTTGAAATGGTTCATTTGCATCCCATTACTCCTCGTGATTTTTTATGATTGAAAGCCTGATAGAGGCTGGAGCAGATTATAATGGCAAATCGCCGGCAAAACCGGAAAGAAATTCGTTTCCGCCGGAATTCCTTGAAACAATGGGAAAATCAGCGCGTTGTCCGCGGATGTTATCCTTTGCGCTGATGAACAGGAGGCATTTTCTGGGTATGGCGACAGGCTCCATGATGGCGGCGGCCGTCGGTATTCGCGCCGCCGACGCGCGCCGCGCAACGGCGATAGTCGCCGATTCGTTGTTCCTTGAACACTGGCTTGAAGAAGGCCATCCCGAATCGCCGGCCCGCTACCGGGCGGTCATCACCGGTCTCGAGAAAAGCGGCCTGCTGGAAAAAGCCGCGACACTGGCGCCCGCCACCGGCGTTGAACCGGCGGTGCTCGCGGTTCATACGCAAGCGCATGTCAACCGGATCCGGAGCGGCTACGGTCGTTCGCACGATGTCGCTCTGCGCGCCGTCGGCGCCGGCCTGAGCGGTGTGCGCGCGGTCTGCGGCGGCGCCGCGACGCGCGTGTTTTGCGTCACCCGCCCGCCCGGTCACCACGCGCTCAACACCGGCCGCGAGGAGGGTTTTTGTTTCTACAACACGGTGGCGGTTGCCGCCCGCTACGCGCAAAAGGCGTACGGCCTTGAAAAAATCCTGATAGTGGACTGGGACTACCATCACGGCAACGGCACCGAGGCCGCGTTTTATCAGGATCCGTCGGTGCTGTTCTTCTCGACCCACGACTACCGCGCCTATCCCGGCACCGGCGACCCCGCGAGGAAAGGCGCGGGCGAAGGCAGGGGTTACAACATCAACGTCCATCTCGACTGCGGCGCGAAAGACGCGGACATCATCGCCGCCTTCGAGCGTTTCCTGCTGCCGGCGGCGCACCGGTTCAAGCCCGACCTGGTGCTGGTGTCGGCGGGATTCGACAGCCGCCGGGATGATTTGCTCGGCTGCTTCGACGTGACCGACGACGGCTTCACGCGTCTGACGCAAATCGTCCGCGGGCTGGCGGACGAATACTGCGACGGACGCCTGGTGTCGCTGCTGGAAGGGGGCTACAGCCTGCCGGGACTCGCCAGCTCGGCCACAGCCCACGTCGCGGCGCTGTCGGCGCCGGTGTAGGCCGCCGACTGTCGCCGCTCATTTTGCACATTCACTGCGGAGGTTTGGCAATGCACTCCAAACCGCTGGGTGGTTGAGGCCCGCCATTCAACGGGAAGTAGGTGCCCTCCTGTGGCCAGGTGAGGCGGGCCCACTGTGTGAATTGAAACCGTTGGCCGGCGTTGAATGCGTGATAGTAAAGGCTCTCGTTGTAAATAACGTCGCCATTACCGGCTGTCATAAAATTGCCCGGGAACTGACTGCTGAGATCCGCCACGAAATCAATCGGCAGCTTCGAATAGTTCACCGGACCCGTCCCATAACTACTGGTGTCATAAGTATAGCCATTGTAGCCTTTCAAAATGTCGGAACCTGCGGTCTTGGACACTCCCATCGGATCCAATGCAAAATACAATTCCTCGGCCTGATGGCAATGCGACGGGTAAATAACGCCGGGGGTCAGGTGCATCTCCGTTGCTTGAGCCTGGCCTTGTAATGTCAAGCCGATACTGGATTGCAATGGCGGTCGCTCGCCTTGTTTCTCGCTTTGCTTTTGCAGCCAGTCGTATGTCATGGGGAAATTTGCAGATGTGACAATCTCGTCATAATACAAATTACCGGTCTCGGTGTTGGTCGTGTACAGCCCGGCTGTATTGTAATAACCTGCGCCGTCACAAACGATGCAGGCATAGATATAGTAGTCTTTGAAGCTGGGCGCAAGGCTTGAATGCGCCGTATCAATATAGGACCAGCCCCATATCAGATTACTGACAATATTGTTTGAAGCATCGTCTCTATCAAGAGCGAGAGACTGCATGATGTTTATAGCGGCTGTATCGTAGAAATCCAGCCCCGGTGAAATGGGCGGCAACTCTGCGCCGACGATGTTCATTTGCTGCACCAGTTCTTTCATCTGGGTGCCCAGGTAGGTTGGAATCTGAAAATTCGGATTGGCCGGGTCGCCCGGATTGGGGATTACGGCGGCCTGTATTACCTGATCGGTCTTCGCATTGGCATAGTTTTTATACGCATCCGGAGTAGAACGAAAACAACACTCGTCCAGTTTGTCTGAGGTGATTACATTAATCACCTCAGACATATGCAACAATGCTTCATTGCCGACCAGGTTCGAGGGGGCGCCCACACGAAGACGCTCCGGGGAATTGAATAAACCATCGTATAAACCGACAATCAATGCCTCGTAGTTTGTAAGATAAGAATGAACGTTGTCTTTCAAGTCGGCTTGTGCAGATGACACACACATCCATAAGCCGCAAATCAGAATAAATTTTTTCATCGTGGTTGCCCTCCTTGAGGTGTTTGTGGAAAACAAAATACTACAAAAAGCCGGAACCGTCGCCGGAATCACCCGATTGGAGGACCGGTCGTTGGTGGCCGTGGCTTCCGGGAGGTGTCCGGAGGGTGGGCGGGTGCATTTGTGAGGTGCCGTCCGGCGGATTCCGGGGTATAGTATGGCCGCTGTCGCCGGAGCGGATTGTCCGCGGTCTGCGGCGGCAATGGTGATGGCCATGTTTGCAAGGATATTTCTCACGGTCTTGTGTTTGTGCGCGGTCTCCGCCGCGTCGGCGGACAATGCGCGTGCATTGAATTTCCGGTTGTTTGACGCGGCTGGCGAGGGAGACCTTGAACGTGTCCGCCAATTGCTCGACGAGGGCGCCCTGATTTCGGCGCGCAACCGCTTCGGCAACACCGCGCTGATTTACGCCGCGCGCGGCGGCCATCTTGAAGTCATCCGCCTGTTGCTTGCGCGCGGCGCCGATGTCCGCCAGCCGAACCTCAACCGGGAAACCGCGTTGTACGGCGCGGTCAAGAACAACCGCGTGCAGGCGGCGCAGTTTCTGATGGACGAAGGCGCCAGCCCCGGCCGCGCCAGCCTGCACCAGTTGACTCCGCTGATGGTCGCGAGCTACAACGAAAACCGCGAACTCGTCCAGGTGCTGCTGGACCGCGGCGCCGCGACGGATGACGTGGACAATTCCGGCAAATCGGCCCTCGTCTATGCCGCCGCCCGCTGCAACCCCGGGATATTTGATTTGCTGTTCACACGGGCTTTTGATGTCAACCACCGTTATCAAAACGGCCTGACGCTGCTGATG
Organism: uncultured candidatus Poriferisulfidus sp.; assembly: GCA_963693105.1. Classification (GTDB taxonomy): domain Bacteria; phylum Pseudomonadota; class Gammaproteobacteria; order Poriferisulfidales; family Oxydemutatoraceae; genus Oxydemutator. The sequence continues at coordinate 978,870 of OY843752.1, forward strand.
TGGGCCGCGGCGTCCGACCGCGGCCACTGCGCGAAGAAAATACTCGAGTCCGACGCCGACCCGGATTTGAAGGACAACCGCGGGCGCACCGCACTGATGATTGCCGCCGAGGCGGGCGCCGCCGCCATCGTCGGGATGCTGCTCGCGCACAAGGCGAACACCGCCGCCGTGGACCATGAAGGCAGGAGCGCCGCCGAACTCGCCTCCGCCGCCGGGCACGGCGAGGTGTCGCGTCTGCTCGCGGCCCCGGCGGCGCGGCCATAGCGGCCACAAGCACCGATAAAAGGGCGCTGCGGCGCCGGTTTTGCCATCGGCGTATGCTGCCGATCATTTGTGATAGTCTATCGGCCCTTCTGGAAGTTTCCACCAACTCCAGGGACATAGCAGGGACAAAGCAATGAGCGGATTTTTCTCCAAGGACAGCATCGTCGCAGGACCGGGCTTTAATCGCTGGCGGGTGCCTCCGGCCTCCATCGGCATCCACCTGTGCATCGGCTCCGTCTATGCGTGGAGCATCTACAATCCGGCGCTGACGAAAGTGCTGGGCGTGGCCGCCTCCAGCGCCGACGACTGGACGCTCGGCGAAGTCGTCTGGATTTTCACGGTCTCGATCCTGTCTCTCGGCCTCGCCGCGGCCTTCGCCGGCAAATGGCTCGAAAAAGTCGGGCCGCGCACCGTCGGCATCGTCGCCGCCAGTTGCTGGGGCGGCGGCTATCTGGTCGGCAGTTTCGGCATCCTGACGCACCAGTTGTGGCTGGTGTATCTCGGCTACGGCGTCATCGGCGGCGTCGGCCTGGGGCTGGGCTATGTGTCGCCGGTCAGCACGTTGATTCGCTGGTTCCCCGACCGGCGCGGCATGGCGACCGGCATGGCCATCATGGGATTCGGCGGCGGTGCGATGCTGGCGACCCCGCTCAAGGAATATTTCCTGAAAAAATTCTACCTGGCGCCCGAATACGTCGGGCCGGTTGCCGACGTCGAACTGATAACCGAAGCCGGGCGGCGTTTCGCCGAAATCGGCGGCCAGATGAAAGAGGTCGTCGTCGTCGGCGCCGGCGAGGTCGCCAACATGATTGTTCCCGGCGACCCCGGCGTCTATCTGGTCGGCACCGGCTCGGTCGGCGCCGCGCCCACGTTCATGGTGATGGGGCTGATTTATTTCACGGTGATGATTCTGGCCGCGCTGAGTTACCGCGTGCCGGCGAAGGACTGGAAACCGGAAGGGTGGACGCCGCCGAGCGCCGAGGCCGCGGCCAGAAAAATGATGACGCAGGAAAACGTTGACATTGACCGGGCGCTGAAAACCCCGCAGTTCTACCAACTGTGGATTGTTTTGTGCTTCAACGTGACCGCGGGCATCGGCGTCATCGGCGTCGCCAAGACAATGGTCGTCGAGATTTTCGGCACGACGCTGCCCTCGATAGTGGACGGCGCCTTCGCCGCGGCCTACGTGCTGATGATCAGCGTATTCAATATGATCGGGCGCCTGCTGTGGGCGAGCTCGTCGGATTTCCTCGGGCGCAAAAACACCTACTGGATCTTTTTCGTCGGCGGCATTTTGCTCTACCTGTCGGTGCCGTTCGCCGCGCAGCAGGTCAGCGTCAATCCGGCCGTGTTCTGGCTGGTGTTCTTCTATGCCGCGACGATGATTATCTTCACGTTCTACGGCGGCGGCTTCGCGACCATCCCCGCCTATCTGGCCGACCTCTTCGGCACGCACCATGTCGGCGGCATACACGGGCGGCTGCTGACCGCCTGGAGCGCGGCGGGCGTTCTCGGCCCGCTCGCGATCACGACGTTGCGGCAGCACTCGCTGAGTGGCTCCATCCACGAAATGGCCGCCAAAGTCAGCCCCGAAAAATTCGCCGAGACCTTCGGCGCGGGCATAGGCCAGCTCGACCTGTTGATAGAGAAAAAGACCGTGACACTGGCCAAATTGCTTGAAATCGCGCCGTCCGGCACGATAGATCCCACACCGAGTCTTTACAATAGTACAATGTATCTGATGGCGTTCCTGTTGCTACTCGCGCTGATTTCGAACGCGCTGATGAAGCCGGTCCATTCCAGCCACCATATGGGGAGTGAGCGCAGAGCGTCGTGAATAGAATCAACCCAACACAATGGAGGAGAAACCATGAGTGCAACAGCCCAAGCGGTTAAACTGGAAAGCGTCACGCGCCGGTTCAGCCGGGAGCCCGGAAAGATGCTGATAGGCGGCCAGTGGGTGCCGTCGGCATCGGGCAAAACGTTCGAGGTGGTCAACCCGGCCACCGAGGAAATCATCACGCAGGTCGCCGAGGGCGACCGCGAGGACATTGACCGCGCCGTCAAGGCCGCGAGGAAGGCGTTCGAATCCGGCCCGTGGCCGCAAATGACGCCTTCGGCGCGCGGCCGGCTGATTGCGCGGATCGGCGATTTGATACTCGACAACCTCGACGAACTCGCCGAACTCGAATCGCTCGACAACGGCAAGCCGATTACCATCGCCCGCGCCGCCGACGTGCCGCTGGCGGCGGACATGTTCCACTACATGTCGGGCTGGACGACCAAGATGCACGGGCAGACGATACCGCTGTCGGTGCTCTACACGCCGGGCGCGAGGTACCATTCCTATACGATGCCCGAACCCGTCGGCGTGGTCGGCCAGATTATCCCGTGGAATTTCCCGCTGCTGATGGCGGCGTGGAAACTGGCCCCGGCGCTTGCGACCGGCTGCACCGTCGTGCTCAAGGTCGCGGAGGAAACCCCGCTGTCGGCGTTGCGGCTCGGCGAAGTCATGCAGGAGGCGGGCCTCCCCGACGGCGTCGTCAACATCATCACCGGTTTCGGCGAGACCGCCGGCGCCGCGCTCGCGGCCCATCCCGACGTGGACAAAGTCGCCTTCACCGGCTCGACCGAGGTCGGACGGCTGATTGTCAAGGCCGCGGCGGCCGATCTGAAGAAAGTATCGCTTGAACTCGGCGGCAAGTCGCCGAACATCGTGCTCGACGACGCCGATCTCGACATCGCCATTCCGGGCGCGGCCAACGCGATCTTCTTCAACCACGGCCAGTGCTGCTGCGCCGGTTCGCGTCTTTACGCCTCCGACAAAATCTTCGACAAGGTCGTCGAGGGTGTCTCCGAGGCGGCGTCAAAGATCAAGGTCGGACCGGGGCTGGACCCCGAGACTGAAATGGGGCCGATGGTGTCGAAGATTCAGCACGAGCGCGTCTCGGGCTATCTCGAAACCGGCTTCGGCGAAGGCGCGCGCGCTGCCGTCGGCGGCCACAAGAAAGAGGGCGCCGGCTATTTCATCGAGCCGACGGTGCTGGTGGATACGAAGCAGGACATGAAGGTCAACCAGGAGGAAATCTTCGGCCCCGTCGTCACGGCGATGCCGTTCAAGGGGCTGGACGAAGACCTGGTGCGCCGCGCCAACGACAGCGTGTATGGCCTCGCCGCCGGCGTGTGGACGCGCGACGTCAGCAAGGCGCACCTGCTCGCCGCGCAATTGCGTGCCGGCACGGTGTGGGTCAACTGCTACAACATCTTCGACTCGGCGCTGCCGTTCGGCGGTTACAAGCAGTCCGGCTGGGGCCGCGAGATGGGCGAGGCGGTTCTCGAAAACTACACCGAGACCAAGGCCGTCACCATCGGCCTTTCCTGACAGCCGTCAAACAATGCCCCCGTGTCCGCCGGGACCGGGGGCATTTTTCATTTTTCATCGGGCAATCCAGACATGTCAGACCGGCTTTATCCGCCGCCCGCGCACGTCGCCGCCAACGCGCACATCAACGAGGAGACCTACCGGCGGATGTACCGCCAATCGGTCGAGGCGCCGGACGTTTTCTGGGCCGAACAGGCGCGCATCTTTCTCGACTGGTCGCGCCCGTGGGACCAGGTGCTGGAGTGGGACTACCGCGAGGGGCTGATACGCTGGTTCGACGGCGCCGAGCTCAACGTCTGCCACAACTGTCTTGACCGGCACCTGGAGCGCCACGGCGAGCGCGCGGCCATCATCTGGGAAGGCGACGACCCGTCCCAATCGGAAACACTCAGTTACCGCGAACTGCACAGCCGCGTCTGCCGTTTTGCCAACGCGCTGAAAGACCGCGGCGTGGGCAAGGGCGACCGCGTGTGCATCTACCTGCCGATGATGGTCGAGGCCGCCGTGGTGATGCTCGCATGCGCGCGCATCGGCGCGATTCACTCGGTCGTGTTCGGCGGCTTCTCGTCCGAATCGCTGGCCAGCCGCATTCTCGACTCGGACTGCCGCGTCGTTGTCACCGCCGACGAGGGCGTGCGCGGCGGCAAGACGGTGCCGCTGAAACGCAACGTGGACGAGGCGCTGCGCAAGTGCCCCAAGGTGCGTTTGGTCGTCGTCGTCCGCCGCACCGGCGCCGCCGCGCCCCTGCAGGCGGGGCGCGACGCCTGGTATCACGAACTGTGCGAAGCCGCCGCCGCCGACTGCCCGGCCGAGCCGATGGCCGCCGAGGATCCGCTGTTCATCCTCTATACGTCCGGCTCCACCGGCAAGCCCAAGGGCGTGCTGCACACGATGGGCGGCTACCTGCTCTACGCGGCGATGACGCACAAATTCAGCTTCGACTACCGCGACGGCGAGATTTACTGGTGCACCGCCGATGTCGGCTGGATCACCGGGCACTCGTACATCGTTTACGGCCCGCTCGCCAACGCCGCGACGACGCTGATGTTCGAGGGTGTGCCGACGTATCCGGACGCCTCGCGCTTCTGGCGGGTGGTGGACAAGCACCGCGTCAATATTTTCTACACCGCGCCGACCGCAATCCGCGCATTGATGCGCCTGGGCGACGAGCCGGTGAAGCAGACCGACCGCACCAGCCTGCGCATTCTCGGCACCGTCGGCGAGCCGATCAACCCGGAGGCGTGGCAGTGGTATTACGATGTCGTCGGCGGCGCGCGCTGCCCGGTGGTGGACACCTGGTGGCAGACCGAGACCGGCGGCCACATGATCACGCCGCTGCCGGGCGCGACGGCGCTCAAGCCCGGTTCGGCGACGCGCCCGTTTTTCGGCGTCTGTCCGGCGGTCCTGGATGACGACGGCAACGAACTCGAAGGCGCGTGCGAGGGCAGTCTCGTCATCACCCGCCCGTGGCCGGGGCAGATGCGCACTGTCTATGGCGACCACCAACGTTTCATCGAGACCTATTTCAGCGCGTTCCCCGGCAACTATTTCAGCGGCGACGGCTGCCGCCGCGACGGCGACGGCGACTACTGGATCACCGGGCGCGTGGACGACGTCATCAATGTCTCCGGCCACCGCCTCGGCACCGCCGAAATCGAAAGCGCGCTGGTGCTGCACGACCGCGTCGCCGAGGCCGCCGTCGTCGCCTTTCCGCACGACATCAAGGGGCAGGGCATCCACGCCTACGTCACGCTGATGGCGGATGCCGCCGGCGGCGCCGGAATCGAGGCCGAACTGCGCGACCTGGTGCGAAGTGAAATCGGCGCCATCGCCGTGCCCGACGTCATCCAGTGGACGCCCAACCTGCCGAAAACGCGCTCCGGCAAGATCATGCGCCGCATTCTGCGCAAACTCGCAAGCGGCGACACCGAAAATCTCGGCGACACCTCGACGCTCGCCGACCCGTCGGCGGTCGAGGAAATCGTCGCCGCCCGCAACCGGTAGAATAGAAATCCAATCCAATCCAAGTCAATCTATGGAGTCTTTAACCATGAACCACTGCATAAAAATCCAGACGCTGTTGCTGGCGCTGTCTTTCGCCGCGACGGCTCCGTTGCAAGCCGCGGACGCCGCGGACGCCGAGGCCGGCAAGAAGGTGTTCGTCAAGTGCCAGGTGTGCCACACGCTGGAGCAGGACGTCTCCAAGGTCGGGCCGAGTCTCTACGGCGTCTTCGGCCGCAAATCGGGAACGCTCGCCAGTTACGCGCTTTACACCGACGCCATGAAGAACGCCGACGTCGTCTGGAGCGAGGACACCATCCGCCAGCTCGTCAAGGAGCCGCGCACTTTCATCAAGGGCACGCGCATGATTTTTCTCGGTCTGAAAAACGACCGGGAAATTGACGATTTGCTGGCCTACCTGAAAACCGCGCAGCCGCCGCCGGCACAGTAGCCGCGCCGCGGCTATCCGCCCTTGCGGCGGACGCCGAGCAGCCCGCGCGACGGGTCGTAGCCGATGACCGCGAGCGTGGTGAAAAACACGGTGGTCGCCAGTACCACCTGGAAAGCCTGCGCGCTGAACCCGGTGTAAAGCGAGAAGCGGATGAACTCGACCGCGTGCGTGAACGGGTTGTAGTGGCAGATGTGGTACAGCAGCACGCTCGACTCCTTGATGCGCCACAGCGGGTAGAGCGCCGACGATGTGAAGAACATCGGGAAGATGACGAAATTCATAATCCCCGCGAAATTCTCCAGCTGCTTGATGACCGACGACAGAAACAGTCCCAGCGAACCCAGCATCAGCCCGGTCAGGAACAGCGCCGGCAGCAGCGTGACGTAGCCCGCCGTCGGCGGGCGCACGTCCCAGAACCACGCCACCAGCAAAAACACGTACACCTGCAACACCGAAATCGCGGCGCCGGCCAGCAGTTTGCTGACCAGCAGAAACCAGCGCGGCGCCGGGCTGGTCAGCAGGATGCGCATGCTGCCCATCTCGCGGTCATAGACCATCGAAAGCGAGGTCTGCATGCCGCTGAACAGTTGAATCATGCCGATCAGTCCGGGCGTGATGTATTCCTCGTAGAGCACGTAGGTCTCGTACGGCGGAATAATCGAGACGCCGAGCACCGAGCGAAAACCGGCGGCGAAAATGAACAGCCACACCAGCGGCCGCACCAGCGCCGCGATAAACCGTTCGCGCTGCTGGATGAAGCGCAGCATCTCGCGCCGCACAATCCCCGCGGTGAAATGAAAGAAGGCGGCAGCCGGCAAACGGTCGTCGTGCTCCTTCGCTGGTCTGGCGGTGTGCGTCGTCATGTCACGGACGCCGTCACAGAAAAGCCGCCAGTTTGCTTCTCATTTCAGCGGGTGCGGCGGCGCCGGCCAGCGCGCCGGCGGCGCCGGTCATCGTCAGGCGGCCTTTTTTCAGCATCAGCAGCGTGTCGTCGGCGCGCACTTCGTCGAGCAGGTGCGTTGTCCACAGCGCCGCCAGTCCGCGTCCGCACAATGCGCGCACGTGTTCGACTATCGTCTCGCGCCCCGGCACGTCGAGGCCGAAAGTCGGCTCGTCCAGAATCAGCAGTTTGGGGCGGTGCATCAGCGCGCGCGCGATTTCCACGCGCCTCGCCTGGCCGCCGCTGAGATGGCGTATCTTGTCGTTCATGCGATCCTCCATGCCGAGACGCCCGGTTTCCTCCTCGGCGCGCGCGCGCGCCAGGCGCGGCGGCATGCCGTACAGACTTGCCGAATACCGGAGGTTCTGCCACACGGTCAGGTCGTTGTCGAGCGAGCGCTGCTGAAAGACGACGCCGATGTTGCGCAGCGCCCTCGAAGGCCGCTTTTGCAGGTCGTGGCCGCAAATCGCAATGCGCCCGTCGCGGCTGTGATAGAGGCCGGTCAGCAGCGAGAACAACGTCGTCTTGCCGGCGCCGTTGCTGCCGAGCAGCACCGTGAACTGGCCGTGCGGCACCGTGAAATCAATCGAGTCGAGCGCCCGGAAGTCGCCGTAGTTGTGCCCCAGCCCGGCGACCGCGAGAGCCGGGTCGTCAGCCACCGGCGCGTACCGCGACGCCCCACGGGTAGCGTCCCACCGCCACCGATTTGATGACGCGCCGGTCCTCGACGTCAATGACCGAGATGTCGTTGCTGACGCCGTTGGTCGTGTAGAGTCTTTTTTCATCGGGGCTGAAAGCCAGCTGCCACACGCGCGCGCCGACCAGCAGGTATTTCTCGACCTCGAACGTTTCGGCGTTGATGACGGCGATGCGGCTCGCCGGCCCGAGCGCGACGAACGCGAACCGGTCGTCGCTCGTCAGGCGCACGCCGACCGGCTGTATGGATTCGGTCTTGATGCCGGGCAGCGCGAACGAAATTGTTTTCAGCACCTTGCGCGTCGCCGCGTCAATGACGCTGACGGTGCCGCCGACCTCGGCGGAGACCCACACCTGCGTGCCGCTGTGCGTGAACTCGGCGAAGCGCGGGCGGTTGCCGACCAGCACGTTGTCGAACACCTCGAAGGTTGTGGTGTTGACGAAGTGCGCCATATTGGTCGTCTCCGACGTGTTCACCAGCGTCTTGCCGTCCGGGCTGATGCCCATGCCCTCCGGCTCGACGCCGACCGGGATTTCCTTGAGGATGCGCTTGCGCCCGATGTCAATCACCGAGATCATGTTGTCGTCCTCGTTGGCGACGTAGAGGATGGAGCCGTCCGGCGACAGCGTCATCAGTTCGGGGTCGGGTCCGGACGGAAGAGAGTCGATAATCCGGCGGCTGTCGAGATCAATCACCTGAATTTCGTCATCGTCGCTGGCGCACAGGTAGAGATATTTCCGGTCCTTGCTGATGGTGATGCCGCGCGGGCGCTGCCCGACCTTGATCAGGTCCACCACCTCGAGTTTTTCGCTGTCAATGACGCTGACGGTGTTGTCCTTCTCGTTCGAGACGTAAATCGTGTGCGCCGCCTGCGCCGGCGGCGCCGCCGCCAGCACCGCCGCCAGCACCGCCGCCAGTGCGGGGCGGGGGGCGCGTGCGGCGTTCATCAGGCTGGTTTCGGTGTTCATGGTGTTTGGTCGAGTCTGCATTGCGACTCCGGACGGTCGTAGCCCATTGTATCGAGCACGGAACGCTGGTGCAAGAATTGCCGCTGTGGTGAAACCGACACCAGCGACGTCGGCGACACCAGCAGAATCGGCTGGCGCAATTGCAGGTTCCATTTGCGAAACGACATTTTCTGCCCTTTGTAACCGGCCAGTTCAAACGCCTCGCCGCGAATGTAGGCCGCGATCTTTTCATGGTCGGTCGAGTTTGCCCGGGTCGCCGCCTCGCCGATGGCGCGCACCGCGGCCCACACGCCGTAATCCTTTTCCGACATGCGCCGCCCGTGGTTTCTGCTAAAGCGGCTCTGGATTTGCGCCGCGCCCCATTGCTCGTGCGTGCGGTGCCACGTCACCGGCGCCAGCCCCTGCGTGCCGGCCACCGGCCGCGGCTTCCAGGTGCGGTAGGCCAGGTATTCGCCGAACTCGCCGACGACATCGGCGACGATGAGCACGTCATAGTCCGCATCCTGTGTGAAGACCGGCACCGTCGAGGCCGCGGTGCGCCGCATGTCCGGCCCGTATTCCCATTTTTTTTCGGCGCTGATTTTGCCGCCGAACTTTTTCGCCGCGCGGCGCACGGCGGCGGCAAAACCGAGGTCGTTGCCGCGCCGCCCGCTGACCAGAAACCAGCGCGGCCATTTTCTGGCCATCAGGTATTGCGCCAGCGCGTCGGCGCGCATCGAGTGGCTGGGCGCGATGTGCAGCACGTTGCGGCGGCATTGCCGGGTGCGCAGCGTGTCGTCGCCGGCGCCGACGTTGTAAAACCACGATTGCCGCCCGGCATCGGAATCGGCCAGCGCCAGCAACTCGCCGGCGTCGGCATCCACGATGAACTGTCGGACACCGCGCGCGTGCAGTCCGCGCAGCGCCTCGTGGACATCGCCGTCCTCGTCGAGGACGATGGTCTCAAGCCGGTAACTGTGGCCGAGAAACCGGCCGGTGGTGTTGTTGTCGGCGATGCCCTGCTTGCCGCCGAGCGCGCCGTCGTCGGCGGGCGGCGGGTCGAGGTTCGACAACTTCGGCAGTCTTTCCGCCTCTTTTTTCAGGAACGCGATGTCCACCGTCTCGACCGCCGCCGCCGTGCCCGCGACCAGCCACAGTGCCGCCGCCAGCCACCGCGCGCCGCGCGTCATGACGCGCCGCACCGCCAACTCGCCGACAGTGGCTTGCGTGGCGAGGGCTTTTCTCCTTCGGCGAGTTCCCCGGCGAGCTGTTGCGGCGAGCCGATTTCGCCGAGCGCGAAGCCGCAAAGGACCTGGTACTTTTCGGCGTCCACGCCCAGCGCGGCGCAGACCTCGTCGCGTCGGATGCCGGCCATGCCGTGCGTATAGAGGCCGAGGCGCCGCGCCTGCAACGTCATCGCCATCCACGCCGCGCCGCAGTCGAACACCGCCGATGCGTTCGGCTTGCCGTTGTGCTCGAAGTTTTTGCGGGCGAAGATAAAGCCGAGCAGCGATGCGGTGTGCGCCCACGTCTGGTTGCCCTCCACCAGCAGATTGAGAAAAACGCCGAAGTCCGCCGCGCCGCTCGACGTGACGAACAGCCACGGCTGGTCGTTGTAGCACGAAGGCGACCAGCGTGCCGCGTCGAAAATCACCCGCAGCGTTTCCTGCGGCAGCTCGCGCCCGCTGAACGAGCGCGGCGACCAGCGCTCGTAAAACAGCGCGTCGGCACAGGCGTCCGCTTTGCGCCGCCCGGTTTCCACTGTGTGGGGAGTCGTGAATTTCTTCATGGTCTGATTGGGGGATTATAAGAAGTACAGTCTGTGGACTGTGCTGCATAATCTCCATTATAAAATATCTGACTGCCTTGGAAAGTAAATATTCCGGTCGGCCATCGGCCTCGCCGACCCGTTCAGAAACCTTTGTCAGTATTGACTTTCCGCCGCCGGCGATGGATACTGCACCTTGCAGACTCAAACAACAAAAAGGAGGATTAGAGTAATGGATAAAAAAGCAACACGCGAAGAAGATTATGTGGCAGCCAACGTGGCCATCAGCTACGCGGCGGTCGAAGACTTCCGCAAGGCCTTTGACAAAAACCCGAAAGATGCGGTTGAAAAGCTGATCGGCCGGAAAATACCGGCTGAAATCGTGGTTCATCGCAACGACAGCGAACACCTGCATATCGCGCTTCCGTCAGATTCGGGCGCCAGTCCCCTTTCTCCGGGAGAGCTGTCGGCAGTCAGCGGCGGCGGGGTTCCTCGCGGCTGGACTCCCGAGGCCTGGAAAGCTCACGTTGCTCGTTGCACCGCCGAGTGGAACGCCAACGTCGAAGCGGCGAAAAATGACCCGGACTCGGACTACGGTTGACAGGTCGCGCCCCGTAAGGCACTTTGAAGATGAAGACCCGCGGTGCGGCCATTGGCCGCCCGCGGGTTTTTTTTGCGCGGTCCGGGCGGTTTCAGTCGCTCAGACACTTTTGTCAGTATTGATTTCCGGTCTCCGGTCGGCATATAGTGAACCGGCAAACCCGGACAACATAAGGAGACTTGCACAATGGAAAAACAATCTGACATGGCGACATTGCCGGTTACGCAGGAGACCCTCTCGGCGGCGTTGGCCCTTCGCTACTCAGTGGACGCGGACTTCCGCGCCGACTTTGACAAAGACCCGAAAGCGGCGGTTGCGAAGCTTCTCGGGCGGAAAATATCGGCCGAAATCGTGGTTCATCGCAACGACGATCAATGCTGGCATGTCACGCTTCCGTCACAGGCGGCGCAGGCGGCGCTGGCGGATGGCGACATGGAGAACGTGTCCGGCGGGTTCACCCTTAGCGGCAGCTCCGGCAATCTTGCCGACAGGGCCGTAGGGGATTATTACAGAAGGTTTGGAATCCGCTTCGGTGACTCCAGGCCCAGTCACGACCCCAACTCCAACTGAATCAACGAAGTTCGGAAAAAACAAAAACCCGCGGTTCGGCATTCGCCGTCCGCGGGTTTTTTTTGCGCGGCCTGCGCGGTTGCGCCGCGTCTTGATGAAGCCCCGGATCTCGTCATGGTTCGCGGGCTGACTTCGGGCGCACCCGTTCAGACACCTGTGTCAGTATTGATTTTCGGTCTCCGTTCGGCGTATAGTGAACCGGCAAACTTAAACAACAGTACAGGAGGCTACATTATGAAAAATCAAGACAACATGGCAAATCAGCCGGCAACGCCGGAGGCTTTCTCCGCGAGGATATCGGCTCATTACACGGCGGACGCGGCTTTCCGCACCGCCTTTGACAAGAACCCGAAAGAGGCGCTGTCAAAAGTCCTCGGCTGGGAAGTACCGTCCGATGTAAAAATCGAGGTTCATCGCAACAAAGACAAGTGTTTTCATATCACACTGCCGTCGGCGGATGCAGTAACGGAACTGTCGGATGAGGACGCTGCAAACGTGTCCGGCGGCTTTTTCAACGCTTTCAGAAGTGGGGACATCTGGGAGATACCCCCGCATCCGGAGTTCAGCCCGGAGCAAAAGAAACGGCTGAACTACCTGGCGATGAGACACCATGCAGGCTACATGCACCCTGATGGCAATCTTAGCAGAGAGGAATTCAGTGAAATGTTAAGCATGACGGGCGGGATGCCTATTTAATCACGACGGACGGCTACCCGGATGGGTTCCGGCCTGAAACAAAAACCCGCGGTTTGGCATTCGCCGTCCGCGGGTTTTTTTTGCGCGGCCTGCGCGGTTGCGCCGCGTCTTGATGAAGCCCCGGATCTCGTCATGGTTCGCGGGCTGACTTCGGGCGCACCCGTTCAGACACCTGTGTCAGTATTGATTTCCGGTCTCCGGTTGGCGTATAGTGAACCGGCAAACTTGAACAACAGTTACAGGAGGCTACATTATGAAAAATCAAGACAACATGGCAAATCAGCCGACAACGCCGGAGGCCTTCTCCGCGAGGATATCGGCCCATTACACGGCGGACGCGGCTTTCCGCACCGCCTTTGACAAGAACCCGAAAGAGGCGCTGTCAAAAGCCCTCGGCTGGGAAATACCGTCCGATGTAAAAATCGAGGTTCATCGCAACAAAGACAAATGTTTTCATATCACGCTGCCGTCGGCGGATGCAGTAACGGAACTGTCGGATGAGGACGCTGCAAACGTGTCCGGCGGCTTTTTCGGTCCTAATGTCGTTCGTGAGTGGAGCAAGCCGTCTCCCACGTTCAGCCCGGAGCAGAATGAACGGCTGAACTACCTGGCGATGAGACACCATGCAGGCTACATGCACCCTGATGGCAATCTTAGCAGAGAGGAATTCAATGAAATGTTAAGCATGACGGGCGGGACACCCATTTAAACACGACGGACGGCCACCCGGATGGGTTCCGGCCTGAAACAAAACCCGCGGTTCGGCATTCGCCGTCCGCGGGTTTTTTTTGCGCCGCCTGCGCGGTTGCGCCGCGTCCCGGGCGCCGCGGCGGTGTGATACTATCGGGAATTATGGAACGGCCTTCCGGTTTCAGTTCGGCGGACGGCGGCGGTGTATTCGCATTGCGCCTGCAAGCGCCCGCGCACGCGCTTTTTCTTCAATGGCTGATTTTTTTCTCCGTGCTCGCGTTCATCCTGTGGCTGGCGTGGGAGCACGGACTGGCGCAGGACATTTTCAGAACCGACCCGACCCGGCTGTCCATCGTCATTGCGCTGATTTTTACCGGCGGCACCGTTCATTGCGCGCTGCGCAGCGTGTTTTTGTCCGCGCAACTGAACGAACTCGGCAACATCACCGCCAACCCGCGCGCGCTGCGCCTGGACGACGGGCGATTGTCGCTCGCCGGCCGGCCGCTGGCGCCGTCGCTGGTGTCCGATTACCTCGCCGGCGTTTTCCGCTGCCGCCAGGGGCCGCCCGGCGAGGCCGACCGCCACCAGTGGTCGCGGCTCGACGACGTGCTCGCCGAAGAGGCCGGCGGCGCCCACGCCACCGGCTGGTTTTTCGCGCAACTGCTGATCAAACTGGGGCTGCTCGGAACGGTCATCGGTTTTATCCTGATGCTGTCCTCGATTACCGGCACGGCATCGTTCGAGCCGGAGCACGCGCACGAATTGTTCAGCGAGATGACGCGCGGCATGAGGGTCGCGCTCAACACGACGCTGGTCGGGCTGCTCGGCACCATCCTGCTCGGTTTTCAGTATCTGCTGCTCGACCGCGCCGCCGACCGGCTGGTCGCCAACGCCGCGCATTTCGCCGAAACCCACTTCTTCGCGCGGTGACGGGCGGTGTCTATCAGGCGACAATCCAGGGCCGACGGCATCGACCCTTTCACCGACCTCCTGTTCAACGTGCTGCTGATTTTCACTTTCCTGTTCCTGATCGCGATTGTCTTTATGAACCCGCCCGCCAGAACCGGCGCCATTGACCTCAAAGCCGAGTACATCGTCACGGTCAAGTGGCCCGACCACAGCCCCGACGACATTGACATCTGGGTGCGCGACCCCGACGGCAGAATCGTCTGGTTCAGGAACACCGAGGACGGTTTCATGCACCTCGACCGCGACGACCGCGGCGTTTCCAACGACACCATCCGCGTGGATGGCGAGGAAATCGTCAACCCGCTGAACCAGGAGGTCATCACCATCCGCCACCTGGTGCCCGGCGAATACACCGTCAACCTGCACTACTACAAGTCGCTGTCGGAGCAGCCGGTCACCGCCGAGGTCAGCGTCGCGCGGGTCAACCCGTCGCTCGACATCGTGTTCTACGGCAAGGTCCTGCTGGAGAGGGCCGGCGTCGAGCGCACCGCGGTGCGTTTCAATCTTGAACGCGACGGCGGGGTCGCAGGCATCAACACGCTGCCGAAAGCCCTCGTCAGCGTCCGGGCGGAAGGATGAGCGGCGCCATCATCGGCCTCACCGCGGCCTATGTGGCGCTCGCCGTGCTGCTGCTGAGCCTCAACATTTATTCGCGCTGGCCGCCGTGGGTCAAGGTCGGCGCGGTGGTGCTGACCGGCCTGCTGTATTACGTCACCTACCTGTCGCTCGAATCTTTCCTCGGCTGGCCGGCGCGCGCCTCGCTGCCGCAGAAATTCATGATGCTGTCCGGGAGCATAGACGAGCCCGACGAGGAGACCGGCAGCCAGGGCGCCATTTACATCTGGGCCGTGTCGCTGGACGACGACCGCCTCGCCGACGACCCGCGCGCCTACCGCGTGCCTTATTCGCGGCAGTCGCACGAGCAGGTCGGCGCCGCCCTCAGGCAATTGCGCGACGGCATCGTGCAGGTCGGCGAGGTCGAGGAGGGGTCGCGCCGGCGCACGCGCGGCATCGGCAGCCTGTGGTCGGACGAGAAGGTCTCGCGCATCGTGATTTACGATCTGCCGGACCCCGATCTGCCGGACAAGTAACGGGCGCCGGGATGCACTTCGCGCGGTGGTGTTTTGCGGCGGCGGCGTGCGCCGTCATCGCCGCCTGCGGCAACGAGCCGCCGCGCGGCTACTTCCCGCTCGACGCGGGCCTGGTCTGGCATTACCAGGTGACGACGACGACGCCCTACAAGCGCGACCAAAGCGATTTCCGGATCGAAAGCCTGGGCGAGCGGCGGCTGGACGGCGAACTGCGCCACGTGCGCAAGACCGGCGCCGGCAACTACTACTACCTGCAACAACTGGACGAGGGCATCGTGCGCGTCGCCCGGCGCAGCGTCATCGAGAAGCACCCGCGCCGCGACGACAGCGGCCGCTTTGTGCTGAAGAACCCGCTCCGGCCCGGCACCCGCTGGTCGTACCGCGTCAGGCCGTACCTGCTGGCGCGCCCGTTCCCGGTGGAGACCCGGCTCAAGCGCGCGTTCGACTACGAGATGAACTGGCAAATCCTCGCCGCCGACGAGACGGTGGAAGTGCCGGCGGGGCGCTTTGAACAATGCCTGCACGTGCGCGGCGAGGCGCGGCTGGAAATCGCGCGCAGCCTCAGCATCGCCAGGGACAAAGTTGTCTTCAGAACCGACGAGTGGTACGCTCCGGGTGTCGGCCTGGTGCAACTGAAGCACGAGGAAATCATTGATTCGGACCAGGCCTACGGCGGCGCCATCACAATGCGTTTGACGGCGTTCAACTACTGAGGCGGATAATGGCAAGAACAAAAATCATCTGCATTCTGCTGCTGGCGGCGGCGCTGGCCGCGCCCCGGGCCGGCGCGCAGACCATGACCATCGAGCAGGCCGGGCGTTATCTGGCGCCGTCGTTCCCGAATGTTCGCGTCGAGCAGGTGCGGCCGTCGCCGATGCCCGGTGTTCACGAGGTCGTCGCCGACGGCGCCATCTATTACCTGACGGACGACGGCGTGTTCCTGCTGGCCGGCGTGCTCTACGATCTGAAAACAAACGTCAACCTGACCGAGCGCACCACCAACGAGTTGCGCCGCGCCGCCGCCGCCCGCGTCCGCGCCGAAGACACCATCGCCTACGCGCCCGAAGAAACGCTGCACACGGTCACCGCGTTCAGCGACGTGAACTGCCCCTACTGCCGCAAATTTCACGGCCAGATGGAGCGCGTTCACGAACTCGGCATCCGCGTGCAGTATCTGCTGATACCGCTTCTCGGCGAGGACTCGCTCCGCAAATCCGTCGCCGTGTGGTGCGCCGAAGACCGCCGCGCCGCGCTGGACCGCGCCAAGAGCGACGCCGCCGTCGCGCAAAAAGACTGCGACCACCCGCTGAGCCGCAACCTGCGCCTCGCAAAGACGCTCGGCGTACACGCCACGCCCGCCTTCCTGCTTGCCAACGGCAAATTGCTGAACGGCTACCGCACGCCCGACAACCTGCTGGAGGAAATCAAGCGCGCGTCCGCACCGGCCGCCGCCCCGTCTCATTAGCGCCGCTGCGCGCGCCGCCGAGCAGCGACAGCGGAAACACCACCGCGAACATCAGCGCCGCCGCCGTCGCGCAAAAAGACCGCAACCTGCGCCACGCCCGCCTTCCTGCTTGCCAACGGCAAATTGCTGAACGGCTACCGTACGCCCGACAACCTGCCGGAGGAAATCAAGCGCGCGTCCGCACCGGACGCCGCCCCGGCCCATTAGCGCCGCTGCGCGCGCCGCCCAGCAGCGACAGCGGAAACACCACCGCGAACATCAGCGCCGCCGCCGCCACGCAAAAAGACTGCGACCATCCGCTGAGCCGCAACCTGCGCCTCGCAAAGACGCTCGGCGTACACGCCACGCCCGCCTTCCTGCTTGCCAACGGCAAATTGCTGAACGGCTACCGCACGCCCGACAACCTGCCGGAGGAAATCAAGCGCGCGTCCGCACCGGCCGCCGCCCCGACCCATTAGCGCCGCTGCGCGCGCCGCCGAGCAGCGACAGCGGAAACACCACCGCGAACATCAGCGCCGCCGCCGCCACGATGGACGGCCCCGACGGCGTGTCGAAAACCATCGAGCCGAAGATGCCGGCGATGACCGCCGCGGCGCCCAGCAACGCCGCGGCCACGGCCATGGCGCCGGTCGAGCGCACCAACTGGCGCGCCGTCGCCGCCGGGATAATCAGCATCGAGGTAATCAGCAGGATGCCGACGATGCGCAAAAACACCGCGACGACGACCGTCATCAAAAACATCAGCAGCATGTGCATCCAGAACGTGTTGACGCCCTCGGCGCGCGCCAGGTCCTCGTGTATCGTCATCAGCGTCAGCGACGACCAGTTGGCCATCAGCAGGCCGAGCACGATGGCGGCGCCGCCGTAAATCCAGTACAGGTCGCGGGCGGTCACGGCCAGGACATCGCCGAACAGATAGCCGTGCAGATCAAAGCGCGGGCTGTCGAGAAAACTGACGGCGACGACGCCGACGGAAAGCGCGGCGTGGGCGAGAATACCAAGCAGCGTGTCGGTCGCGAGCACGTTCTTTTGGCGCAGCCACACCAGCAGCACCGCGAACGCCGAGCATACGACGATGGTGCCGAGATGGACGCTGAAGCCGTAGAGTATCCCCAGCGCGACGCCGAGCAGCGCGCTGTGTGCCAGCGAATCGCCGAAGTAGGCCATGCGCCGCCACACGACGAAGCAGCCGAGCGCGCCGGCAATCAGCGCGACGCCGATGCCGGCGGCCAGCGCGCGCAGCACAAAATCTTCAGGCACGTTCGGCCTCGCCGCCGGCGCGGTCGTGCATGTGGTCGTGCACGTGGTCGTGTACGTGGTGATAGACCGACATCATCCGCGCCATGTCGTCGCCGAACAGCGCGATGAAATCCGGGTCTTTCGCGACCTCGTGCGGTTTGCCGGAGCAGCACACATGGTGAAACAAACAGACCACCCGCCGCGTCGAGGCCATCACCAGATGCAGGTCGTGCGACACCATCAGAATGCCCAGCGCACGCTCCTTATAGACCTGATCCAGCAGTTTGTAGAACGCCAGTTGCCCGGAAATGTCGAGATTTTGCGCCGGTTCGTCCAGCACCAGCAGTTGCGGCTCGCCGAGCAGCGCGCGCGCCAGCAGCACACGCTGCAATTCGCCGTCGGACAGCGCGTAGAGCGGCTGGTCGAGCACATCGGCGACCGCGGTCTCGGCGGCGACCCGCGCCACCGCCGCACGCCCGGCCCTGCGCCGCAGCGTCAGGAAGCGCCGTGTCGAAATCGGAATCGCGCGGTCGGTGGAAAACCGCTGCGGCACATAGCCGATTTTCAGCCCCGGACCGCGCGTCACCGCGCCGCTGTCGGGCTTGTGGAAACCCAGCAGGCATTTCAGCAGCGTGGATTTGCCGGCGCCGTTCGGCCCGACCACCGTGATGAAGTCGCGTTCGCCGACATGCAGGGAAACATCCTGCAACAGCGCGTGCCGCCCGCGCACGACGGTGACGTTGTGCGCGCTGATTAGTGGTTTGGGAATGGGAATCATATACAAAAGTCCACAGGGAACTTTTGTTCAATTTGACGCTTCACAGGCCGGGTAATCCCGCCGCCTCCACGTCCGGCAGCCCCATTCCCGGAGGCCAATATATTCAATGCCGCGTTGATGTCGGCATTTGCCCGATGTCCGCACTTCACGCAATGGAAGTCGGACTGTGTTTTTCTGTTCTGCTTTGCGGTGTGCCCACAGGCGCGGCACTTCTGACTGGTGTAGGCGGCGGGCACCTTCACCACGTTCGACTTGTAGCCCAGGCACTGATCCAGCTTGGCGTAGTCGTCGCGCAACCTGGCTACAAAGTGATTCCACACGAACCGGCAGGCTCCTGCCGTACCCCAAAGCATGGCGGTCTTCGCCACGCTTCGAGGATGGAGTCTGTATTGGATTGTTCGGTGCGTCTTGTTCATTTCACTTTTGCAAACTATTGTATATCAGTCCCCAAATTTGCTTTGGCCGTTATAATGGAAGGCAAGGCCGCATCCGGCCGCCATGACTTCATCTCACCGCATTGACTGAAACAAAAACCGTAGCGCTGGCCGTTTTGCTCCTGCTGCCGACGGCGGGGCAGGCCGCCACCGTCGTCGCCAGCATCGCGCCGATTCATTCGCTGGTGCAGGGCGTCATGGGCGAAACCGGCGCCGCGCACCTGCTGGTGCCGGCGTCGCAATCGCCGCACGGCGCGCACCTCAAGCCTTCCCGGATGAAGGCGCTGCACGACGCCGCCATCGTCTTTTATATCGCCGATGAGTTCGAGAGCTTTTTGCAAAAAGCCTTCCAGGTGCTGCCGGAGTCGGCGCACCGCGTCGCGCTGGCGGATGAGGCCGCCGCCGCGCCCGCCGTGGACGACCCGCACATCTGGCTCGACCCGCAGACCGCGGCGCGTCTCGCGCCCATCATCGCGCGCCGCCTGGCCGCGGTGTCGCCGCAAAACCGCGCGCTCTACGAGACCAACGCCCTGGCCCTGTCGGCGCGCCTGTCGGCGCTCGACGAAAACCTGCGCCATCGTCTGGCCGCGGTGCGCGCCCGGCCCTTTGTCGTCTTCCACGACGCCTACCGGCATTTCACGCATCGCTACGGCTTGTCGGTCGCCGCCGTCATCTCGCAGGATGCGCACGACCATCACGGCGCGCTGACCATCAGCCGCATCCGCGAAGTCGGCGCCGTCATCCGCCGCACCGGCGCCGTCTGTGTTTTCCACGAACCGCAGTTCCCGGCGCGCGCGCTGCATGCGCTGACCGCAGACCTCGACGTCAAAAGCGGCGTGCTCGACCCGCTCGGCGCCGGCCTCGAAACCGGCCCCGACCTGTATTTTCGCCTGCTGGAAAACCTCGCCGCCGGCGTCCACCGCTGTCTCTCCGCCTGATGCCCGGCCCGCCGCTGTCACCCGGCGCGATGTTGGGCGTTCTCGGCGGCGGCCAGCTTGGGCGCATGTTCGTCACCGAGGCGCGCACCCTGGGCTACCGCACGGCGGTGCTGGACCCCGACCGCGACAGTCCCGCAGGCGCCATCGCCGACCTTCACCTGTGCGCCGGCTACCCGGACGACGCTGCGCTGGCGCGCTTTGCGCGCGCCTGCGACGCGGTCACCACCGAGTTCGAGAACGTGCCGGCGGCGGCGCTTGAACATCTGCAACGCGCCGGCGTGCCGGTTTGTCCCGGCATCCAGCCGCTGCGCATCGCCCAGGACCGCATCGCCGAAAAAAACTTTCTGCGCGAGGCCGGCCTCGCCGTCACGCCGTTCATCGAGGTGCATCGCGCCGCCGACCTGGCGGATGCGTTCGCGCGTCTGAAGCCGCCGCTGATTCTGAAGAGCGCGCGCTTCGGCTACGACGGCAAGGGGCAGGCCGCAATCGCGTGCGAGCGCGAGGCGGCGGCGGCGTTCGAGGCGATGGGCGGCGTCGCCTGCATCGCCGAGCAGCGGGTGGACCTGGCCTGCGAGATTTCGGTCATCCTGGCGCGCTCGCGCGACGGCGGCTGCGCCGTTTTCCCGGTCGCCGAGAACCGCCACCGCGACGGCATTTTGCACAGCACATCGGTGCCGGCGTCGGCGCCGGACGCGCTGCAGGACGAGGCGCGCGCGCAGGCGGTGCGCGCCGCCGAGGCGATGGAGTACTGCGGCGTGCTCGCGGTCGAGTTCTTCGTCACGCGCGACGGCGGCCTGCTTGCCAACGAGTTTGCGCCGCGCCCGCACAACAGCGGCCATTACACGCTCGACGCCTGCGCGGCGTCGCAGTTTCAACAACAAGCGCGGATGATGTGCGCGCTGCCCGCCGCCGACACGCGCCTGCTGACGCCCGTCGTCATGGTCAATCTGCTGGGCGAGCTCTGGCGCGACGGCGCGCCGCCGCCGTGGGATGCGCTGCGGTCCGAACCGCGCGCGCGGCTGCATCTGTACGGCAAACGCACGGCGCGGCGCGGGCGCAAGATGGGGCATTTCTGCCTGCTCGGCGACGACGTCGCGGTGCTGCGGCGCCGCGCCGGGGAAATCCACCGGAGGCTGGCCGGTGGCGACTGAAGCACGGGCCTTTCGCATCCACCAGTCCGCCGGAGAGGCGTTTCGCGCCGGTCTCGAACCGGTGCGTTTCGCCGCGCCCGCCGCCGGTGAAGTCCTGATCGAGGTTCATTATTCCGGCGTCAATTACAAGGACGCGCTGGCAGGCGCCAACGCCGCGCCCATTCTCAGAACCAGCCCGCTGACCGGCGGCATTGACCTCGCAGGCGTCGTCGTCGAGAGCGCGGCGCCCGCCGTCGAGGCCGGAACCGAAGTGCTGGTCACCGGCGCCGGTCTCGGTGAAACCCGCGACGGCGGCTACGCGCCGTACGCCGTCGTGCCTGCGGACATCGTCGTGCCGCTTCCGGCGCCGCTCGACCTGCGCGGCGCCATGATCATCGGCACCGCCGGTTTCACCGCGGCGCTCGCGCTGGAGCGGATGCACGCCAACGGCCAGCGTCCCGACCACGGCCCGGTGCTGGTCACCGGCGCCGGCGGCGGCGTCGGCGGTTTCGCCGTGCATCTGCTGTCGAGACTCGGTTACGAAGCCGTCGCCTCGACGCGCGACCCGCGCCGCTCGCGGGAGGATCTCGAAAAACTCGGCGCCGCGCGCGTCACCGGCACGGTGGAAGCGCCTGCCGGGGCGCTGGGCGCGGCGCAGTGGGGCGGCGCGATTGACAACCTCGGCGGCGCGGCGGCGGCGGCGGCGCTCGCGACGACGCGGCCCTGGGGCAACGTCGTCAGCATCGGCCTGGCGGAATCCGCGAACCTGCCTGCGACGGTGCTGCCGTTCATCGTCCGCGGCGTCAGCCTGCTCGGCGTCACTTCCGCGAACTGCCCGATGGACTGGAAGCGGCGCATCTGGAAACGTCTCGCCCGTACCGTGCTGCCGCAATGTCTCGACGACATGCTCGCCGCCACGGTCACGCTGAGCGACTTGCCGGACTGCTTCAAGCGAGTGCTGGCAGGCGAAGTCCGCGGTCGTTTTCTGGTTCGCTGCCGCTGACCGGCGATACAACCGGAGCCGGGACAGGCCGGAAGCGAAAAGCGCATGGCGTGCCGATTGTCACGGCGCCGGCGCTTGCCGCCGCTTTGCCCCGGCAGCCAGGTGCATGGTTTATCGGGGATTTCTGGCCGAGGTTGCCAAGTGCGGGAACAGTCTGTATTATCTGCACTCTTGTCAGGGGTTGGGACGCCTGACAGAAACCTATGCGGAACTGGCGACCATACTTTCATGTGCAGTTGTACAGAGACCCGGAACCCGTGTTTGTACATTCGACTATTCGTTAAACAAGAATCATGATGTTGCAAAACAATGTTTTCACGGCCCGGCGCATTGCGGCCGCCGGATTTTTTTATCTGGCATTTATCTGGTCGGCGTCGGCACAGGCACAGACCTGCGAGGTTGGAGTTGACAGGACCAATGACAGTGGCAATCAGAGCGTGAGTCAGGGCACTACCTTTCATGTGCCGATTACTTTCAGCAGCGGGTGCGGCAGCATCGTTACAGGTGGGGCCAAAGTGCGGGTTACGTATTTCATGGGGCCTTATTCCGGGTTTGACAACATCGTTCAAGCGTTGGGCGCCTTCCAGCCTCATGCACAACCCCAGCCTGATGCACAAGGGGATAATTTTGGTGAAGGAGCGGTTCTATTTAGAATCAGCAGGCGCAGCTGGTGGGAGTTCACGGCGGCCGAGATTGCCGAAGGGAGCGGTACGATTCCGTTCTACGTCGTTCCCACGGCGCCGATTAATGCTCAATTCCACTTCAGTATAGTAGATACTGTACAGAACGGCTATCGTGCTGCCGACGGGAACCTCTATGCAACGAATGCATCCTTCAGATTCGGCAGCAGTGGCCTGTCAATCGGCATAACCGGCGCTGTCGATTTGTTAGATGTCATGGGCGCGGTTGACTCCAACATCCTCCTTGCCCATGCTTTTAATCGCCGGGTGGCGCCTTTCACACAGCGAGGTGGAGGAGGAACAGCAGGCGACCTTAACACTCAGTCTAGCGGCTTTGTCGTCCGCTCCGGCCTTTTCACCGTCACCGCACCTTCCACCCCGCCGCCGCCCCCTTCCCCCACTGTGACTGTGAGTGCGACTGTCGGCACGAACCAGACGGTGACCGAGGGCAATTCCGTGACCCTGAGCGGCACCGTCAGCTCCACCGTGGACGCCACCCTGGCTTATCAATGGTTGCAGACCGACAGCGACGGTGATTCCCTTGCCAGTGGCAGTCCGAGGCGGGTGACTTTGACGAACGGCGACGGAACGCAGGCGATGGTCAGAACTCTGACCGCGAACGCGACTTTCACTGCGCCGGATGTTAGCGCGACGGAAAATTACCACTTTCGCTTGATTGCCACTGCCACTGCGACTGGCCAGCCTGGCAGCACGACCCGGTCCCAGGTGGTAACCATCGCCGTCGAAAACCAGGCCATCGCCCCCACCGCCCCCACCGTGACTGTCGGCCCGGACCAGACGGTGTTTGATGGCGACACAGTTACACTCACAGGCAACGTTTCCGGCGGCGACGGCAATCTCACTTATCAGTGGCAGCAGATTACCAGTTCAACCGACACCACTGTCATCACCAGCGGCGCCGGCTGGGCTGGCGCCCTCGCCCCCGCAGCCTCCGCAGCCCCCGGCGCAGACGGCTTGTCCAACGCCACCTTCACCGCCCCCAATCAGATTACGAGCGCGGAGTATGTTTTCCTGCTCACCGGCACAGGCGGCGGTGTCAGCACAACCGGCACCGTCGTCGTCACCGTCGTTGACAACGACCCCCCGGCGGTGCCGGCAATTGAAAACAGCGTTTCCGGCGGCCTCGACCCGAATCGCTTGCCGGAGGACACGGTGAACGCGGGAAGTGTCTTTTTCAGCAGCCCCGGCATTACAAACCCGGACGGCGACGCGCTGACTCAGCTCTGGACGGCCATGCCGACCTCGCCGGCCATTGTGTTTGGCAACGGCGGGAGGTTTCCGGCCGCCTCATACAGCACGCCGGAATTGTCGCCGGAACAGCGCGCGATTGTATATACCATTACCTTCACCACCACCGACACCCAGGGCAATATGGCAATCGCTACTACTGCCATAACCGTGATTGACGACGACGGTATCCCCACAGCCGACGCCGGCGCTGACCAGGATGCTGTGAACGCTGGCGATACTGTGACGCTGGACGGCAGCAACAGCCTTAACAGTGCCGGGGTCATTGCCGGAACCGGAGACCTTGACTACCATTGGGAACAAGTTGACGCGCCGCAGCCCGGCGCCACGACCCTGAGCGATATAACAATCACGGACGACAGGATGGCCACCGCGACCTTCGTCGCTCCGTCCAGCACAGGCGCACGCTACTTCAGACTCAGCGTCACTGACAATATCACCGGGCGGTCGCACTCTGGTTTTGTGACGATTACGGTGAGTGAACAGGCCGCCACCGCCCCCACCGTGAATGCCGGCTCGAACCAGACGGTGTTTGATGGCGACACAGTTACACTCACAGGCAACGTTTCCGGCGGCGACGGCGCTCTCACTTATCAGTGGCAGCAGATTACCAGTTTAGCCGACCACACTGTCATCACCGGCGGCACTGGCTGGGCCACCGCCCTCACCCCCGCAGCCTCCGCAACCCCCGGCGCAGGCGGCGTGTCCAACGCCACCTTCACCGCCCCCAATCAGATAACGAGCGCGGACTATGTCTTCCTGCTCACCGGCACCGGCACCGGCGGTAGCACAACCGACACCGTCGTCGTCACCGTCGTTGACGATGATCCGCCGGTGGTGTCGAGTATTGAGAACACCTACAGGGGGGACTTGGCTCGTGTGCCGGAGAACGAGGAACTGGGCGATTTCGAAGAGTTAGTAGCCACCGTTACAAACGCCCCGGACAACGACACGCTGACTTATGCCTGGATGGCCTCGCCGGCCTCGCCGGGCATTACTTTTGACCCCACCGATGCCACCGGCTCTGCCGGTGTCCAGCGCACCGATTACGCCACGCCGGAACTGACGGCGCAACAGCGCGCGATTGTATATACCATTACCTTCACCGCCACCGACAGCCAGGGCAATGTGGGAACCGCTACTACTACCATGACCGTGATTGACGGCGACGGCAGACCCACAGCCGATGCTGGCGCCGACCAGACTGTGGCCGCCGGCCAGACTGTGGTACTGGACGGCAGCGGCAGCCTCAACAGTGCCGGGGTCGTTGCCGGAACCGGAGACCTCGATTACACCTGGGTACAAACCAGCGACGGTAGTGGGAACCCTGCCGTGTTGAGCGAAGTGGCTTTGTCGAATGCCATGTCCGCCACCGCGACCTTCGCCGCTCCGGCCAGCACAGGCCCACGGTTCTTCAGACTCTCCGTCAGTGACAATATCGTCGGGGGAGGAGGGGTCGTGGATTATGTGCGGATTGGAGTGGTTGGGGCGCCGATGGTTGATGTCGGGACTAATTGCATAGACAGCGACTTCACTTGCGGGCAGTCGGTGACCGAGGGCGCTTCCGTGACCCTGAGCGGCACCGTCAGCTCCACCGTGGACGCCACCCTGGCTTATCAATGGTTGCAGACCGACAGCGACGGTGATTCCCTTGCCAGCGGCAGTCCGAGGGTGGCTTTGACAGACGATACCGGAACGCAGGAGACGGTCACATCTCTGACCGCGAACGCGACTTTCACTGCGCCGGATGTTAGCGCGATGGAAAATTACTACTTTCGCTTGATTGCCACTGCCACTGCGGCTGGCCAGGTTGGCGGCGCGACCCAGTCCCAGGTGGTAACCATCGGCGTCGAAAACCAGGCGGCCGCCCCCGACATTCGTGTCGGCTGGCGGGTGGCTGACCGCACCAGAACAATCAGCGAGAATGCCGGGACGGTTGGCCTGTTCGCCGAGATTCTTGAGCCGGAGGCCGGAACGTCTCTTGGTGGCATCGCAGATTTCACCTTCAGGGCGAGTATCACGGGCGGCAACACCGGCGACTATGCGCTGGGCAGCGCCGGCAACCAGACCGTCACGCTCGGCGAGAGCAGCCGCAGTGCGCAAGTGTCCGTCACGATTACAGACGACGCCCTCAATGAGGCGACGGAGACTTTCACCGTCGTCCTCGACAGCTTGTCTGACAGCAGCGTTCAGTTCACCGCCGCCACCACCGCCGCCACCGTGACCATCACCGACAACGATGCCATCACCGCCACCATCGAAGGCCCGGCGACGGCGCAGGAGGGCGCGCAGGCTTCTTTCACCGTGAGGCTGAGCGGCGAGTCGCAGGGCGAGGTGACTGTGCAACTGGACGTGAGCGGCGTGACCCCGGCCGACTACACCTTGCCGGCGGAGGGGGACTCGGTCATGATCCGCGCTGGCGCCACCACAGCCAGCTATGTCGTCACACTGGAGAATGACGTGCTGAATGAGGCGACTGAGGATCTTGTTGTCTCCATCGGCACGATTACACCCGGCTCCGGGGCGGGCGTTGTAACGGCCGCCGGCTCGCCGTCGAATTCAGCGACGACGGAGATCATGGACAGCAACCCGGTTTCCATAACCCTCCCCGTCACTGAGGCGACGACGCGGGTGGGGGAGGGCGGTACCGCCACGTTGAATGTCCGTCTGAGCATTGTGTCGGCGGGGGCGATTACCGCGACCTACAGCATCACAGGCGTGGAAGGCAGCGACTACGACAACACGGTCGCCACCGGCAGTGTCCGCATTGACGCCGGTCAAATTTCCGGCCAAATCAGGATACCGATTCGTGCCGATGGGGTGGGAGAGCCTGATGAGACGCTGACCGTGCGACTGACCGGAGCCGAGGGTGCGAGTGCGGCGGGTGTGGTTACCATTGGTAGTGACAACAGCGTCGATATAACCATCCCGGCGAGTGAGGCGGCGGTGCAGACCTTTACGCTTGCAGGCCCGTCGCAGATAAGCGAGGGCGGAGCGGGCACTTACACGCTCACCCGCAGCGGCGTCGATTTGAGCGCCACTCTCTCCGTCAACTGGAACGCCGTCGGCGGCACTGTCACCGGCGCCGATTTCAACGGTGGGACATTGCCGGGCGGCACAGTAGATTTTTCCGGTTCGCAGACGACCGGGACTTTCGCCATCGGGGCCTTCGACGACACCCTCAATGAGGCGGCGGAGACTTTCGCAATCCGGTTTGCTGCCGCCGGCGCGACAGTGCCCGATGACTACAGCGTCACCATCACCGACGACGATGCCATCACCGCCACCATCGAACGCGCCGGGGACGAGAATGTGCCGGAGGGCAGCACGGCCGTGTTTAATGTCATCCTGAGCGGCGGCACGCCGACGGTGGATACCACCCTGTCGTACGCCATTAGCGGCACCGCCGTCAGCAATGACTACGCCGACGACAGCGGAGGCAGCATCACCATTGAGGATCCTGCGACGCAGGGCCAGATTCGTATTTCCATCCTGGCCGACGAAGCGGCGGAGGATACCGAAACCCTGATCGTGACGCTCACCGGTGGCAGCGGCGCCGGCACGGTCTCCATCGGCAGCGTCCCCGACAACGCCGCCAGCATCATGATTTCCACAATCGGGTCGGCATCGGCACAGACACAGACCTGCGAGGTTGGAGTCGGCCAGAACAATCAGAATCAGAACGTGGGTCAGGGCACTACCTTGAATGTGCTGATTACCTTCAGTGACGGGTGCGACAACGTTGTTTCGGATGGGAACATACTGCGGATTCCGTATTTCGTTTTGCCTTGGTCCGGGTTGTCCAACGTCGCTGCAGCGTTGGGCTCTCGCCAGCCTCATGGACAAGAAGATGCACTCCCACCCGATCTAAATAGAGAGGGAGATTTGGTTTGGAGAAGGCTCAGCCAACGCAGCTGGTGGGACTTCACGTCGGCCGAGGTCGCCAACGGAAGCGGTCAGATTCCGTTCTACATCGTTCCCGGTGCGCCGCTCGGTGGTCAATTCCGCTTCCTTATAGTCGAGAGGATAAGGAACGGCTACGCTACCCCCCTCCCCGATAGTAGTGTTTATGAGTTTGGGACTGTCTTCTCTTTCAGTGTAGTCAACGTAGGCGACACATTCTTCAGTGTAGTCGACGCAGCCAGCGCGTCACTCCGCGTAACCAACACTGTCGCAACGGGAGAGGGCGTGGTCAACGCCAGCGGTGTCAGTGCTTTTCATAGGCATGCGGCGGCTTTCCCAGGGGCATCTGGAGGAGGAGCAGGCACTTTTGGCGCGACGCACCTCGACGTGGTCGCCGGCTATGTCGTCCGCTCCGGCATTTACACCGTCACCGCACCTTCCACCCCGCTGCCGACCCCTTCCCCCACTGCGACTGCCGGCCCGGACCAGACGGTGACCGAGGGCAATTTCGTGACCCTGAGCGGCACCGTCAGCTCCACCGTGGACGCCACCCTGACTTATCAATGGTTGCAGACCGACAGCAGCGGTGATGCCCTTGCCGGCGACAGTGCGAGGCGGGTGACTTTGACGCACGGCGACGGAACGCAGCAGGCGGTCAGAGCTCTGACCGCGAACGCGACTTTCACTGCGCCGGATGTTAGCGCGACGGAAAATTACTACTTTCGCTTGAGTGCCACTGCCACTGCGACTGGCCAGTCTGCCAGCACGACCCAGTCCCGATTGGTAACCATCACCGTCGAAAACCAGGCCGCCCCCGACATTCGTGTCGGCTGGCGGGTGGCTGACCGCACCAGAACAATCAGCGAGAATGCCGGGACGATTAACCTGGCCGCCGAGATTCTTGAGCCGGAGGCCGGAACGTCTCTTGGTGGCATCGCAGATTTCACCTTCAGGGCGAGTATCATGGGCGGCAACACCGGCGACTATGCGCTGGGCAGCGGCGGCAACCAGACCGTCACGCTCGGCGACAGCACCCGCAGTGCGCAAGTGTCCGTCACGATTACAGACGACGTCCTCAATGAGGCGACGGAGACTTTCACCGTCGTCCTCGACAGCTTGTCCGACAGCAGCGTTCAGTTCACCGACGCCGCCACCGCCGCCACCGTGATCATCACCGACAACGATGCCATCACCGCCACCATCGAAAGCGCCGGGGACGAGAATGTGGCGGAGGGCGGCATGGCCGCGTTTGTTGTTACCCTGAGCGGCGGCACGGCGACGGTGGCGACCACCCTGTTGTACGAGATCGGCGGC
Source organism: uncultured candidatus Poriferisulfidus sp. (assembly GCA_963693105.1). GTDB lineage: Bacteria > Pseudomonadota > Gammaproteobacteria > Poriferisulfidales > Oxydemutatoraceae > Oxydemutator. The sequence continues at coordinate 1,008,090 of OY843752.1, forward strand.
ACCGACATAGACGCCAGTGACTACAGAGACGACGGCAACGGCAGCATCACCATTCCGACGGGTTCTACGACGAGGACCATCAGTATTCTCATCCTGGCCGACATAGCGGGGGAGAGTACCGAAACCCTGGTCGTGACGCTCACCGGCGGCAGCGGCGCCGGCACGGTCTCCATCGGCAGCGTCCCCGACAACGCCGCCCGCATCATGATTTCCACGAACGAGGCGGCGTCGCATATCTTTGCGATTGAAGGCCCGCTGGCAATAAACGAAGGCGAAGGGAGCACTTACACACTCACCCGCACCGGCCCCGACCTGGCTGATGGCAGGCTCTTCGTTGCCTGGGAGGCCGTCGCCGGTACTGCCACCGCCGCCGATTTCAGCGGCGGGCTGCCGGACGGCAGAGTGGAGTTTACCGGTGTGCAGACGACCGCGACTTTCTCCATCAACATCCTCGATGACGCCCTCAATGAGGCGGCGGAGACTTTCACGATCGAGTTCAGTGCCGCCGGGGTAGTGCCCTTGCCCTACAGCGTCACCATCAACGACAACGATGCCATCACCGCCACCATCGAACGTGTCGGGGATGATGAGAATGTGGCGGAGGGCAGCACGGCCGTGTTCAATGTCACCCTGAGCGGCGCCACGCCGACGGTGGAGACCACGCTGTCGTACGGCATCGACGGCGGCACTGGACATGACACCGGTGACTTCGCCGACCCCGGCAGCGGCAGCATCACCATTGCGGAGGCTACGACGCAGGGGCAGATTCGTATTTCCATCCTGGCCGACGAAGCGGCGGAGGATACCGAAACCCTGATCGTGACGCTCGACGACATCATGGCCCCCGGCGGCGGCGCGGTCTCCATCGGCACCACCGACACCGCCAGTATCACGATTCCCTTGAACGCGGGAGCGGTACGGACTTTTGAGCTGACAGGCACGTCGCCGATAACGATAAGCGAAGGCGACATGGCGACTTACACGCTCAGCCGCGACGGTTCCGATTTGAGCGCCCCGCTCTCCGTCAACTGGGAGGCCGTCGCCGGTACTGCCACCGGCGCCGATTTCAGCGGTGGGACATTGTCGAGCGGCACAGTAGTTTTTACCGGTTCGCAGATGACCGGGACTTTCGACATCGCCACCTTCGACGACACCCTCAATGAGGCGGCGGAGACTTTCACAATCCGGTTCAGTGGCGACGGCGACACGGTAGTAGTGCCCGGGGACCACAGTGTCACCATCACCGACAACGATGCCATCACCGCCACCATCGCGCTTGACGGGGACGAGAATGTGGCGGAGGGCGGCATGGCCATGTTTGTTGTTACCCTGAGCGGCGGCACGGCGACGGCGGCGACCATGCTGTCGTACGGGATCAGCGGCGTCAACATAGAGGCCAATGACTACACAGACGACGATGGCGGCAGCATCACCATTCAGACGGGTTCTACGACGGGGAGCATCACTATTTCCATCCTGGCCGACGACGATACGCAGAGTGCGGAGAGTACCGAAACCCTGATCGTGACGCTCAACAACATCGACGCCCCCGGCGGCGGCGATGTCGCCATCGGCGGCGCTCCCGACAACGCCGCCAGTATTATGATTCCCGCGGACGATGCGTCGCAAACCTTTGCGATTGAAGGCCCGCAGGCAATAGACGAAGGCAGCACGGAGACTTACACGCTCCGCCGCACCGGCGTCGGCCTGGGTGCTGACACTCTCTCCGTCACCTGGAACACCGTCGCCGACACTGCCACCGGCGCCGATTTCGGCAGCGGGCTGCCGGGCGGCACAGTGAGTTTTACCGGTTCGCAGACGACCATGGCTTTCTCCATCACCATCCTCGACGACACCCTCAATGAGGCGGCGGAGACTTTCACAATCGAGTTCAGTGCCGCCGGCGAGACGGTATCAGTGCCCGGCGACCACAGCGTCACCATCACCGACAACGATGCCATCACCGCCACCATCGAACGCGCCGGGGACGAGAATGTGGCGGAGGGCGGCACGGCTATGTTCGATGTCACCCTGAGCGGCGGCACGCCGACGACGGATACCACCCTGTCGTACAGCATCGACGGCGTTGCCGACAGTGACTTCGAAGACCTCGGCGACAGCGGCAGCATCACCATTGAGGATCCTGCGACGCAGGGGCAGATTCGTATTTCCATCCTGGCCGACCAGGCGGCGGAGGATACCGAAACCCTGACCGTGATGCTCACCGGCATCAACGCCCTCGGCGCGGCTTCCATCGGCTCTTCCCCCGACAACACCGCCGATATCAGGATTCCCTTGAACGCGGCGGCGGTACATTCCGTTGAGCTTACAGGCCCGTCGGAGATAAGCGAAGGCGGACAGGGCGCTTACACGCTCAGTCGCACCGGTCCCGATTTGAGCACCACACTCTCCGTTGACTGGAACGCCGTCGCCGGCACTGCCACCGGCGCCGATTTCGACGGTGAGACATTGCCGGACGGCACAGTGAGTTTTACCAGTTCGGAGACAGAGAAGACTTTCTCCATCACCATCCGCGATGACACCCTCAATGAGACGACGGAGACTTTCGCAATCCGGTTTGGCACCAACTCCATCATTGACGGCGGCGTGGCAGTGCCCGAAACCGAAGAAGTCACCATCGCCGACGACGACGACATCACGGTCACTCTGGGCAGCGACACAAACAGTGTCTTGCAAGGCAACAGCGTGGTGTTCACCGTCCTGCTGACGGGCGCGCCGGAAGGCTCGGCTTCCGCGGTAACGGTCCCGTTCACCGTCGGCGGAATTGCGACGGCGGATGATTACACTGCAACGCTGAGTGATGGCACAGCGCTGGATACTCGCACCCTGAGCATTCCGGCGGGCGCCTCTTCGGGCCAGATTACGTTCAATACCCACGCCGCCGAAGAGAATGAGCCGGATGAGACCTTGATAGTGACTCTGGGCACGCCGACCGTCATCTCCGGCGTCGGCGGCAGGATTCGGCTCAGCGACACCGCCAACAGCGAGGAAGTGGCTATGCCCGCCCCCGCTCGCGCACTGACTCTGGCAGTGCATCATTTCTTCAGGCCAGTCACAGAATTCGACGAGACCAATGGCAGTTTGACTAGAACCTTTGAGATTACAGTGGACGGCGATCCTTTCACCTCTCCTACCCAGGTCACGTGGACGTTGGCCCCTCTTACAGTCGAGGTGGATGTCTTTGAGATCGACCCGCCAAACACTGTTCTGACAGGCACTGAGAGCGTGCTCGGAGGCCCTAATGAATTCAGCGTGGTTGTCAACGGTGACCGTCTGAATGAGCCGGATGAGACCTTCATCATGTCCCTCAGCATCGCCGACCCCACTGCCGACGGCGGCACCCGCATCGGCACCGGAACGGTGGTCACCATTCGTGACAACAACGACATCACGGTCAATCTGGCAAGCAGCAGAGGGCGTGTCAACGAAGGCGAGGAGGTGGAGTTCACCGTCAGCCTGACAGGCGCGATGGAAGGTTCGGCTTCCACCGTAACGGTACCGTTCACCGTCGGCGGAACTGCGACGTTGAATGAGGATTACACTGTCACGCTGAGTGGTGGCACTAGCGGCACCCTGATCATTCCGCCGCGCACCTTTTCGGGCCAGATCAGGGCCGCCATCAGCTCCCACACGCCGGATGAAGGGAATGAGCACTTGATAGTGACTCTGGGCACACCGAGCGTCATCTCCGGCGTCGGCGGCGAGATTCGGCTCGGCACCGGCAGCGCGAGAGTGGATATGCCCATCGCCGCGCGCACACTGAATCTGACAGGTCAGTCAAGCATCAACGAGAACATCGGCACGGTCACCTTCTCGATTGGATTGGCCGGGGATGCCTTCTCGTCGCCTACCGCAGTTACATGGATGGTGACCACTGGCACGACGGTTGGCATGGCGGGCGCCGATGACATCAGTTCCGCCAGGACAGGCTCTGTTGACCTGGTCGATGGCACTCAGAATTTCTCCGTGACAGTCGAGGATGACATGCTGAATGAGGCGGATGAGACTTTCACCGTGTCCATCAGCATCGCCGACCCCGCTGCCGATAACGGCACCGACCTCGCCACCACCAACATAGAGGTCACCATTGTTGACAACGACGCCATCGAGGTCAGCATCGAAGGCCCGGCGATGGTATCGGAGAACACGCAGACGGAGGCCAGGCCGACCACTTTCACCGTCACCGTGGTGCTGAGCGGCCCGTCGCAGGGCGATGTAGAGGTGCCACTGGACGTGACCAGCATGGATGCGACCCTGGGCGCCGACTACACTTTGCCGGGGGGGAACTCGGTGGTTATCAGCGCCGGCGCCACCACAGCCAGTTATGCCATCGTGCTGGCGGATGACAACCTGAACGAGACGACCGAGACTCTTGTTGTCTCCATCGGCACGATTCCAGAACCCGGCGACGGGGTGGGCGAGGTAACAGTCGCCGCCGCACCGTCGAATTCAGTGACGACGGAAATCATTGACGGCGACCCGGTTGTCGTAAGCATCTCCGCCGTCGAGACGACGGTGGCCGAGGGCGGAACCGCCACGCTGAATGTCCGTCTGAACGTTGCGTCGGCGGGGGTGATTACCGCGTCCTACACCATCACAGGCGTGGACGACGACGACTACATCGGCACCACCAGCGGCGATGTCCGCATTGACGCCGGTCAACTTTCCGGGGACATCACGCTGCCGATTCGTGCCGACAGGAGAGGAGAAGCCGCCGAGACGCTGACCGTGAGACTGACCGGTGTAACGGCCGCGAGTGAGGCGGGCCGGGTTGTTCCCAATACCAACACCAGCGTCGCCATGATAATCATCCCGGACAATACGTCGGTGCGCACGTTGCTGTTAATTAATACTATCGTAAGAAGTATAACGGAGAACCCCAGCGGCATCGTGGAGCGTTCTCTAGGCTTTAATATCTGGGCCATTGGTGCCCACTTCACGACCTCGACCCGAGTCAACTGGAGGGTGATTCACCAGACAATCGACGGGGCTGAGCAGCCGACCAGCGATGCTGATTTCCGCGTCAGTAGCGGCACGCACCTTTTCCCGGTAGGCGAGAATTTTGGGGGGACAATTACTCTGCACATCACAGGAGATGGGCTCAACGAGCCGCCAGAGTCGGGGATGCTGGAAATCAGCATCGCCGATCCCACAACCGACAGCGGCACCATCGTTGACAACAGCGGCAACCGGGGAAGATTTATCATCCGTGACGCGGCGGTGGATGCCGTCACGGCCGACATCGTTGCTGATAGCGCCACAGTGAACGAAGGCGACATGGCGAATTTCACCGTCACGCTGTCCGGTGGCCTGGCGCCCTCGGTTGATGTGGGATACACCATCAACGGCGATGGTCGTTCTGATCTGGCTCAGCAGTTGAGTCTCACCGGCAGGACAGCGAATGTGACAACGCACCAAATCAGTGTGCAGATTAATCAAGATACTCTGAACGAAAGCACCGAGACGCTGACGGTAACCCTCGGCGATGTGATTCCGGCATCGGGTGGCATAGGCCGTGCTGGAGCGTCCACCTCCGCGAGTATCGAGATTCCACAAAACGATGAGATTACCTTTGAGATACAGCGGCCCGACGGCGCGCCGAGTATCACGCATATAGATGAGGGTGAATCTATTCAGTACTCGGTGGTTGCAAACCCAGGCGGTATTAACGCCGGAGGCGCTTTCGAGATTGAATGGGAGGCCGAAGTACTTGCCCAGATGAACACGGACGACCCCAACATAAACAGCGTCGGCGGCCGCGATCTGGCAGTTGGCGCGGGAAGTGTGACTCAGCCGACGAACCTGAATGTAATCTCCGCATTGGCCGGCAGGGTTACCGGCACCATCCGCTACGGCGCAGGATTGACTGCTGAACAGATTGCCCTTAGCCCCATCTTCGTTGAAGCCCTGGAGGATGCTCGGGAGGAGGGCGTGGAAGAAGTCGGGTTGCGTCTGACCGGAGTGACAAGAGATCCCGGCGAGGGCCCTGTGAGCATAGATTCATCAACGGTACGATTCAGTATCAACGAAAGCACCGCCCAGCAACGCTTCCTGTCGTTTCAGACGGCAACGGCGAACGCCGACGAGGGAGACACCGTTGCGTTTGCCGTTGAACTGACCGGCCTGGCGCCGGAGGCCGGGGCTCCGGTTACGGTAGAAGTGGTCGTCGCAGGCGACGGCGACAATCCGGCGGAAGACGGAGACTACGGCGCGCTGTCCAGCAATACGCTGTCGTTCGACGCGACCGGCATACGGACGCTGAGTTTTGTCATTGCGGACGACGATTTGAATGAAAGCGCCGAGACGGTGCTTGTGAGCCTGCAAAATCTGGCAGGCGGCGGTGGCGCCGGTGTCGGACTGCGCGGGGGCGGAAACAGATCGGTTGCCGTCGAGATTGCGGAGAGCGACCCCGTTACCTATTCCATCAGCGGCGCCGACACGGCAGAGGAGGGCGCGACGGCCACTTTCACCGTCCGTCTGAGCGGTCAATCGGAAGGCTCTGTGGAGGTGCCCATCAGCGCGAGCGCGGACGACGGCATCAGCGCCTCGGATCGCAGCGGCCCGCCGGCCATGGTTACAGTGAGCACCGGCGACACGACGGCCCCGTTTGATGTCTTCTTCATTGACGACACTGTGAACGAACCGAACGAGTCCATCACCATCGGCGTCGGCGACGGCTTCGTTGCAAACCTCGCCGCGGGCCAGGTATCGCGCACCCCCGGAGCCGCCGGGCAGAGTGTCCGCACGACGGTGACCGACAACGACGCCGCGGTTTATTCCATCGAGGCGGTTGACAGCATGGTGCAGGAAGGCGGCGCCACCGACTTCACGGTGCGTTTGACGAGGGCCGACGGCAGTGGTGATGTAATCACGGCGGGCGCCGATGTGACGCTGACCTGGGAGGCGATGGTATCGCAAGGCAATACAGACGGCCCCAATACAAATGACTTGCCGGACATCGTGGGCGGCATGGCCGACGGCAGCCATAGCGGCGACGTGACCATCGCCGCCGGTCAGAGCGAGGCGACCATTACCTTGTCGCTGCTCAGCGACCAACTGGAAGAATCCGCCGAGACGCTGACCGTCACGCTGGGCGGCAGCGCCACGGTGGGCAGCGGTGGCGGCACAGTGACTCCGGCGACCGACGCAGGCGACCGCACGGCGACCGTTACGATACCCGCGAACACGGCGGCGACGCGGATACTGTTTGCCGAGTTGGCGGACGGCGCCGGCGTGCAGGAAAGCAACACCGGCACGGATTTGTACCTGTTGAGGCTGAACATTCCGTCCGAAAGCACGTTGAGCGAGCCTCTTGTGGTGCACTGGGATGTGTCCACCAGCACGGGCGCCGCCAATCCGGTGGAAGAGGGCGACTTCGAGACCATCACCGGAATGGTGACATTTCCCGTGGGCGCAGGCGATGACAGCACGCAGCCGGTCGGGCTGCGAATCGTTGACGACTTCCTGAACGAAGGTGAGGAGCAGTTCCAGATAACGTGGAGAACGACCGACACGGATACGGCCGTGCCCCTGGCACTGGACGCGACCGTCCCCGCCGACCCGGATGACACGATTTTTATCAGTGAGAGCAGGACCTTGCGTACTGGAAGACATGAAGTCCACCTCTCCGGGGGTTTCCAGGCTACTTTTCAGAGTCTCACCAGAACGTTGACTGCGCCTTTGATTCTGCCGTTCGTCGTGGCGCAAACCGGAGAATCGGTGGCCAATTTTGAAGGCGTTAATAGTGCGCGTGTTTCAACCGAAAATGGAGTAACGGAATTGGTCATAACTCTTGCTTCTATCGCCGCTACCGGTGGTTTCGGCGCCAGCTCTCTCTACGATTTCATTATCATTGGCGACGATTACAACGAGGGCCATCAGGCGGCGACCGTGACTTTTGTCCAGCAACTGGTTGGTCCGGATGGCAGGATATGGGAGCCGAGGAGCGCGGGTCCGGTGAGCATCAATATAGCGCCCGCCGGTATCTATATCGTTGCCAGCGACGAAGACAGGACTTTCGTCTCGATAGGCGATGCGACCGAAGCAGCCACCGAGGGCGCCGATGCGGTGTTCCCGATTACGACGACGGGCGGCATCCCGACGCGCGCCATGATGGTGGACTGGGAAGTGTTGCACGACACGACCACAGCCGCCGACTTCGTCGCCGTAACCGGCACGGCGACGATACCGGTCGCCGAAGACCCGTTCTCGAATCCGACGATGAGCGGCGAGATTCGCATCCGGATTGCGTTTGACAGCGACGCCCACACCGACGACATCGAGGAGAGCTTCAGCGTGCGGCTGACTGGCGCGCGCGGCGCCGGCAACGACGGAATCGCCGTCGTGGCGGGGCCGGCCGACGGGACGATAGCCCGGCTCGATATGGCGCCGCCGACACTGGTGGACAATGCGCCGGCCTGGGGCGCAGGCCAGACGACCCTGTGGCTGCAAGTGAACGAGCCGTTCAAGGTACTGCCGGCGGATAGCAGGAACGCCGCCGCCGACACGGTCAGCCTGACGACATTGCCCGCCGGTGACTTCACGGTAACCGAGAGCATGGGCACGGCCGCCGCGGAGACCATCATGGTCAACGGCGTTACGGCGTTCCCCGCCAACCAGGCGCTGAGACTGTCGCTTGCGCGCGCGATTGCCGCCAATGTGAGCAACTTGTATGTGATGTATGAATATTCGGGTGGCAACGCGGTTTATGACACGGCGCTGGAACGCGGCCTGGCCGGTGCGGGCGGGCGCAACAGGATGGTGGACCAATCGGTTATGCTGACGAACATCGACCCGAGAGAGGACACGGACGGCGACGGCATACCGGACGTGACGGAGGCGCGCATCAGCGGCGCCGCGGGCAATCCGTTTGAGGCGGTTACGGCGCTTCAGCAGCCGGTGTTCAATATGAGCCGCACCGGCGCTTTCCCGTTCATCGCCTATTCCGGAATCCGCAGACACGGTGTCAGGGGCCATCTTGGCGTGGGCACCGTGCCCTCCGGTTCCACGACGCAGACGGCGGCGGCGACCATCACAGCTTATTACTCCGGCAACACCTTTGGTTACAACGGCACTTATGAATGCTTCGACGGCAACGATCGATTCCCGGCGAACTACGCGGCGCCGTTGTCGGACGGTGGCTGTGCGCCGGTGGATTGGGGCAACATCCCGCTCGGCGAGCACACAATTGCCTGGCTGGCGCAGTCTGCGGATGGCGTGTGGGCGGTGAGGAACGGCGCCCTGCCGCGTCAGGTCATAAGGCGGATACCGGAGTTGAACATGGACTCGCAGCGTCTGTTCACGACGGGCATGACGACGGTGACGTTGTCGGCTTCGCTGGAAAACGGCGACGCCGCCGTCAGCGCGATCAGCGGCGTCCAGATTCTGGTTACGCAAGGCGACGGCAGCACCTTGACCCGGCTGCTCTCCAGCAACGCGGACGGCAGCCGCTTCAGCACCACCTCGGCGCAGACGGTTGCATCCACCTGGAGGATTACCGGTTTGTCGGGGGCCACTTTGTGGCGCACGACGAACGACGCGAGGAATCATCCGGCGCTCTCCAATATTTCGCTGGGCCTGTTGCGTGAAACGGAAGTCGTGCCGACGGGCGGCGCTGAGCTTCCGCCGCTGCTGGGGCGGGCGGTGTTGAGGCAGGGGAGCAGCGCCATCAACGTGCTGGCGGAAGGCGGAATGGGCTACACATTGTCGATTCCGGTGGAGAACTACGATGACATCGGCGGCTTGTCGGCGGCTGGCAGCGTGAGCGACGAAAGCGGGGTACTGTCTTCTGTAACAGGCGCCCCAAGCGTCGCAGACAAGAGTTACGAGGTCATGCTGGATGTGAACGCGGGTGTTGCCGCGACGACGGATAGAGCGGTGATTCGCGTGACGATAGCGGCTGCGGCCGGCGCACAGACCGTGGCGCTCTACCGTTACCCGATTGTGGCTGCAAGCGCGCCGCTGGCGACAGCACGCACCGACACCGACCGCGACGGCATAGCGGATGTGTATGACGACTACAATGCCGTCGCCCACCTGCCGGTGGAGGTTGCCGGGGAGGACATGGCCGGCGCCAACGGCTGGCATCACATCCGCCCGGTGCTGCCGGTGCACGATTTGCATCTTGGCGAAACGACGCTGGAGAGGCTTGCGGAAATCACGCAAGCGGACAGGGTGGATGAGTACGCAGAGTACGCGGCGTCGCAACTGGATGTGGCCGTTACCGGCAGCGCCAGTCTGGCGGCGGTGTACGACTTTGAGATCAGCGGCGTCAACTTTGCGTCCGTGATGACGGGCACCATCGTCGGCGGCGCGGCGGGCGTCATCATACCGCTGCCGCGCAGTTTGTATGCCACCCGCGTGAGCCTGGAGAAGTATCCGTCGGGCAATCCGTTCGTCATAGGCGAAAACAATATGGACGACAACAATAAATACGGCTTTGCGCCGCTCGAAGAAGACGGCGCCTGCCCCGACGACACGATGGAGGAGGGCAGCCCGTACCGCGACCGCGTCAGCGGAACTCTCAGAAGCACGAAGCGCATCGGCGCCGACTTCGAAGAAGGCATCGTCGACGCCTGCCTGGTGGTCTATATCGAGGACGGCAGCGCCAACGACGAGGATGGCATCGTCAACGGCGTCATCAAGGACCCGCTCGGCATCCGCGACGAGGGCCCCAACCTCAACAACGGCGGCAGCCGCCACCACAGCGGCGCCTTCAGCCCCGCCGCCCTCGCCATCCTGTTGCTGCTTGCCTTGTTCGCAGGGTGGGCGCGCCGCCGCCTCTCTCCGTCATTTCCGCTTTCGCGGGAATGACGGAGAAGGCGGCAAGCGTCGGCCTGATTATGGGCAGCGCCGGCGATTGGCCGGTGCTCCGCCACGCCGCCGAACAGCTCGAACGCTTCTCGATTCCCTATGAAAAAAAGGTCGTGTCGGCGCACCGCGCGCCGGCGCTGATGTTCGACTACGCCAAAAGCGCCGAACAACGCGGCCTGCAATGCATCATCGCCGGCGCCGGCGGCGCCGCGCACCTGCCGGGCATGGTGGCGGCGCTGACGACGCTGCCGGTGCTCGGCGTGCCGGTGCCGGGGCGCTTTCTGTCGGGGCACGATTCGCTTCTGTCCATCGTGCAGATGCCCAAAGGCGTTCCGGTCGCGACTTTCGCCATCGGCGAGGCCGGCGCCGCCAACGCAGGCCTGTTCGCCTGCGCCCTGCTCGCCGCCGACTCCCCGGAATTGAAAAAAGCCCTCCGGAAATTCCGCGACGACCAGCGCCAAAGCGTTCTCCAGTCCGTTTTACCCGGCGAATAGACACGGCGCGTGACGGCGGGCGTCGGCGGTGCGCCTTGACGCCGCCGCCTTCGCCGCCCTACAATAGCCGTTTAGTGGCTACGCCTTTTCTACCGGACGCTTTTTCATCCTCCCGGCTGCAACTCAACGAGCAGGGGCGGCTGCGCCATTTTCTCTCTATCGCCGGGCTTTCCCGCGAACATCTCGTCGAAATTCTCGACACCGCGCAATCTTTCTCCGGCGCCGGCGACCGCGCCGCCAGAAAAGTTCCGCTGCTGCGCGGCAAGACCGTCGTCAATCTGTTCTTCGAGGCGAGCACGCGCACGCGCTCGACTTTCGAACTCGCGGCCAAGCGCCTGTCGGCGGACGTGCTCAACCTCGACATGGACACCGCCGCGGTGCAGAAGGGCGAATCGCTGATTGACACGCTCAGGAACATGCAGGCGATGGATGTGGATATGTTCGTCGTGCGCCACGGCGACAGCGGCGCCGCGCAGTTCATCGCGCGCAATGTCGGCGAAGGCGTCGCCGTCGTCAACGCCGGCGACGGCAGCCACGCCCACCCGACGCAGGCGATGCTCGATTTGTTCACCATCCGCCATTACAAGAAGGATTTTTCGCCGCTGCGCGTCGCCATCGTCGGCGACATCCGCCATTCGCGCGTGGCGCGCTCGCAAATCGCGGCGCTGAATCTGCTCGGCGCCAGAGACATCCGCCTCATCGGCCCGAAGACGCTGATGCCGTCGGGCGTCGAACAGCTCGGCGCGCGCGTTTTCAACCACATCGAGGAAGGGCTGGCAGGCGCCGATGTCATCATTTTGCTGCGCCTGCAAAAGGAGCGGATGCGCGGCGGTTTTCTGCCGAGCGAGGGCGAATACTACCGGCGCTACGGCCTCAACTCGCGCCGCCTGGCGCTGGCCGACGGCGACGCCATCGTCATGCATCCGGGGCCGATCAACCGCGGCGTCGAGATCAGCTCGCTGGTGGCCGACGGCAGCCGCTCGGTCATCCTCCGGCAGGTCGCGTTCGGCATCGCGGTTCGCATGGCGGTGATGTCGCTCGCGGTCAGCGGCCAGCTCGGCGGGCGCGCGCGGTGAACATTCTGATTCGCGGCGCGCGGGTGCTCAATCCCGCCGACGGCGATGCCGGCGACGGGCGCTGCGGCGATGTCGTCGTCGAGGACGGCGTCGTCACCGCCATCGGCAAGGCGCCGCCGCGCTTTCAACCCCACCGGGTGATCGAGGCCGATGGCCTGGTCGCCATTCCCGGCCTTGTGGATCTGGCCGCGTCCCTGCGCGAACCGGGCTTTGAATACAAGGGCACGGTTTTCTCGGAGACCCGCGCCGCCGCCGCAGGCGGCGTGACCACGTTGTGCTGCACGCCGCGCACGGAGCCGCCGGCGGATTCGCCGGCCACGGTCGAGTTGATCGAGCAGCGTGCCGCCGAGGCCGGGTTCTGCCGGGTGCTGATTGTCGGCGCGCTCAGCCGCGGCCTTGCGGGGCGGGAGTTGAGCGAGATGGCGGCGTTGCAGGAGGCTGGCTGCGTCGCGCTCGGCAACGACCTGAATTCGTTCAGCGACTCCGGCGTGCTCCGGCGCGCGATGGAATACGCGGCGGGGCTGGGGATGCGGCTGTTTCTGCACGCCTTCGACGGCGCCCTCGCCGCAGGCGGCTGCGCCCACGAAGGAGCGGTGGCGACGCGCCTGGGGTTGGCCGGGATTCCGGCCTCCGCCGAGACCGCGGCGCTTGGGCAGTGTCTGGCGCTGGTCGAGGACACGGGCGCGCAGGTGCATTTCTGCCGCCTGTCGTGCGGGCGCTCGGTCGAGCTGCTGGCCGACGCGCGCGCCCGCGGCCTGCCGGTGACCGCCGATGTCAGCGCGCACCAGCTGTTTCTGACCGAAGACGATCTCGGCGATTTCGATTCCAATTGCCGCGTGCTGCCGCCGCTTCGCGCCGAGGCCGACCGTGCGGCGCTGCGCGAGGGGCTGCGCCGGGGCGTGATTGACGCGGTTTGCTCGGACCACCAGCCGCACGACATCAACGCCAAACTCGCGCCGTTTCCGTCGAGCGAGCCGGGGATATCGGCGGTCGAGACGCTGCTGCCGCTGGTGCTGCGCCTCGCCGACGACGGCGGTTTCAGTCTCGCCGCGGCGCTGGCGCTGGTGACATCGCGCCCGGGCGCGATGCTGCCGGGCGGCGGCGGTGAATTGCGCGAGGGCGCCGCCGCCGACATCTGCCTGTTCGACCCCGGCGCGCGCCGCAAGCTGAGCGCCGAAAGTCTGTACAGCAGCGGCAAGAACACGCCGTTTCTCGGCGCCGCGCTGACCGGGCGGGTGCGCTGGACTCTCCACCGCGGGCGCGTTGTCCATGAGTCCGACTGAGACGGCGATTTTTTCCGCGCGCGCGCGCATCATCGAACGGCGCGTGTTGGATGCAGGCCAGCAAATCCTGAAACTGCACGCGCCGCGTTGCGCCGCCGCCGCCGCGCCCGGCCAGTTCATCCACCTGCGCTGCGATGACCGGCTGCCGCTGCGCCGCCCGTATTCCATCCTGTCCGCCGATGTCGAAAGCGGCGCAATCGAGATACTCTACAAGGTGGTCGGCGCTGGCAGCCGCCGCCTCGCGGCGCGGCGCACGGGCGATATGCTGGATGTTCTCGGGCCGATAGGCAACGCTTTTGCGCCTGCGCCCGCGCGTCCCAACCTGCTTCTGGTCGGCGGCGGCGTCGGCATCCCGCCCATCCTGTTTCTGGCCGCGCGCGCGCACGACTCGGCGAATTACACGCCGCTGGTGTTGATGGGCTCGGAGGTTCCGTTTCCGTTCGAGGTGGCCGACTCGGCGCTGCCGTTCGCCGGTGTCGCCGCCGACGCCCGTGCGACGATGGCGGCGCTGGAGCGGCGCGGCATCGCGGCGAGACTTGCGAGCGGGCGCGGCTTTGCCGGCTGCCACCGTGGCCGGGTCGGCGATCTCGCGCGGCAATGGCTTGCGGCGGCGTCGCCCGCGACGCTGGCGGCGACCGAGGTTTTCGCGTGCGGCCCGGCGCCGATGCTCGAGGACATCGCGTGCCTTGCGGCGCGCTTCCAGCTGCCGTGCCAGGTCGCGCTGGAGGAAATCATGGCCTGCGGCGTCGGCGGCTGCGCCGGCTGCACGGTCGCCGTGCGCGACGGCGGCCCCGGCGGGCCCGGTGGGCCCGGTGGGCGCGTTGCGATGAAGCGGGTTTGCGTGGACGGCCCGGTGTTCGATGCGCACCGCGTCTTCAGTTGAGGCGGGCGTGGACGATTCCGTCGCCGCCCGTCTGGATTGCGTGCGCCGCCGAATCGCCGCCGCCGAGGCGGACTGCGCGCGCGCCCGGCAGCGTGCGCCTGGTGGTCGCGAGCAAGACCGCGGACGCGGCGCTGATTGCCGCCGCCGCCGACGCCGGGCAGCGTGATTTCGGCGAGAGTTATCTGCAGGAGGCGAAGCGCAAGATCGAGGCTTTGCGTTCGCGTTCGCTTTGCTGGCATTTTATCGGCGCGATACAGAGCAACAAGACCCGCGACATCGCCGCATTGTTCGATTGGGCGCACGGCGTGGACCGCCGGTCCGTTGCGCGCCGCCTGAATGACCGCCGCCGTGAGGATCAGGGCGCGTTGAACGTGTGTTTGCAGGTCAATCTGGACCGCGAGCCGGGCAAGGCGGGCGCGGCGCCGGAGGAGGCCGTCGCGCTGGCCGAACAGATTGCCGCGCTGCCGCGCCTTGCGTTGCGCGGGCTGATGGCGATTCCGGCGCCGACCGCCGAAGTCGCCGCGCAGCGGCGCGCTTTTGCGCGGCTGCGCGCATTGTTCGACGCCGCCGCGCGCCGCTGCGACGGCCTCGATACGCTTTCGATGGGCATGAGCGGCGACTTCGAGGCCGCGATTGCCGAAGGCGCGACCCTGGTCCGAATCGGCGCCGCCATTCTCGGGCCGCGCCCGGTTATTTCCGGCCGTCCCCGGGCGGCAGGATTTCAACCGACAGCGGGTCGGGGCCGCGCAGTTTGATCTGGCGTCCCGGTTCGAGCGCCACCGTCGCGCCGCAGACATCGGCGCCCACCGGCATCTCCCGCCCGCCGCGGTCAATCAGCACCGCGAGCACGACCGAGGCGGCGCGGCCGTAATCGAGAATCTCGTTCAGCGCGGCGCAGACCGTGCGCCCGGTGTGCAGCACATCGTCCACCAGGATGACGTGCCGGTCGCTCACTTCGGAATGCATCGCCGACGGCTTGACCTGCGGATAAAGCCCGATGCGGCTGAAATCGTCGCGGTAGAAGTTGATGTCGAGGGTGCTGAGCGGCTCGCGCACCTCCAGCATCCGGTGCAGACGCTGCGCGACCCACACGCCGCCGGTGTGGACGCCGGCGATGACCGGGTCGTGCAGGCCGCGCTCGCCGATCAGCGCCTTGAGGTCGTGCGTCATTTTTTCTATCAGCGCTTCAGGCTGGATGTCGTTCATCGGCTTTTGCATCCTCAGGTTGCGTTCTTCGTCCGGGCGGGCTGCGACAGCCATCCCTCCAATATCAGCGCGGCGGCGGTTTTGTCAATTTCACCCTTGCGGATTCTGCCGCCGCTGCGCGCGCGCGCGTCGCGCTGCCGCCGCTCCCTGAGCAGACTGTAGGCGTCGCCCGAGGTGTGGGCCTCGTCCGCCGTATGCACCGGCACATCGAAACGGCGGCGCAAGCCGGACACGAAGCGGTTCAGCGCGTGCATCAACTCCGGCGGCGAATCGTCGTCCGGCTTGCCGACAATCAGGCGGCATGGCAGCCAGGCCAGGAACAGCGTCTCGATCCGGCGCCACTCGGGGCGGCCTTTTTTGCAGGCCAGCGTCGTCAGAGGCTGCGTGGCGCGCGTTTGCACATCGCCGACGGCGACGCCGATGCGCGCCAGGCCGTAGTCGAAGCCGAGCACCTTATCCCGCGTCACCGGCCGTTTCCGCTTCAATGGCCGCTTCAATCGCCTCGATGACCTGCCCGCTGATGTCGAGGTCGAGCGCCCGCTCGAGTTCGCGCGCGCAGGTCGGGCTGGTGACGTTGATCTCGGTGAGACGCCCGCCGATGACGTCGAGGCCCGCGAACAGCAGTTGCAGCTCGTTCAGGCGCGGCGCGATGCGCTCGCACAGGCGGTGGTCCTCGTCCGTGAGCGCGACCGGCTCGCCGCTGCCGCCGGCGGCGATGTTGGCCCGCAGTTCGCCGTCGGCGGGCAGCCGCCTGAGCGCCCACGGCACCGGCCGCCCGCCGATGACGAGGATGCGCTTGTCGCCGTCGCGGTATTGCGGAATCAGCGCTTGCAGCATCACCGTCCGCGTCGAGTCGCGCGTCATCGTTTCCAGCAGCGCCGAGGCGTTGACATCGTCGCTGCACACGCGAAACACCTCGGCGCCGCCCATGTTGTCGAGCGGCTTGATGACGGTGTCGCGGTGGCGCTCGACAAAGGCGGCGAGGCGCCGCGCGTCGCGGCTGACCAGCGTTTCCGGGCAGTCGCCGGGAAACTCCTGCGCCAGGATTTTCTCGTTGATGGAGCAGATTCCGCGCGGACGGTTGACGACGACGACGCCGTCGCGCGCCGCGTATTCGAGTATCTGGCAGGTGGTGAAGTATTCGAGGTCCAGCGGCGGGTCCTTGCGCATCAGCACCGCGTCGAGCGACGCCAGTTCGATTTCGCGCGCGGCGCCGGTGAACTCGAACCAGTGCGTCGCGTCGAGCGCCACGCGCAGTTCGCGCGCGCGCGCGCCGGCGCGCCCGTTGTGCAGAAACAGGTCGTGCTGCTCAAAATAAAACAGCCGCCAGCCTTTTCTCTGTGCCGCTTCGAGCAGCCCCAGCGTGGTGTCCTTGGCGGCGTGAATGCCGCCGATGGCGTCCATGACCACGCCGAGCGTGCGCGGTTTGCCTGTGTTGTTGGTCATGCCGTTCGAATCCTGTCATTTCAGGCCGGAGGTTACACCGGGCCGAATGTCGGATTATAATCGTCTTTTCGCATGAACCACATCCGCAATTTCTCGATCATCGCTCATATTGATCACGGCAAATCCACCCTTGCCGACCGCTTCATCCAGTTGTGCGGCAGTTTCAGCGAGCGCAAAATGGAGCAGCAGATTCTCGACTCGATGGACATCGAGCGCGAACGCGGCATCACCATCAAGGCGCAGGCGGTGTCGCTCGAATACCGCGCCGCCGACGGCGACACCTACCAGCTGAACCTGATTGACACGCCCGGGCACGTGGATTTCGGCTACGAGGTGTCGCGCTCGCTGTCGGCGTGCGAGGGCGCGCTGCTGGTGGTGGACGCAGCGCAGGGCGTCGAGGCGCAAAGCATCGCCAACTGCTATACCGCCATCGGCCAGGGCCTGGAAGTGCTGCCGGTGCTGAACAAGATAGACCTGGCGGTGGCCGACCCCGAACGCGCCGGGCGCGAGATCAACGAGCTGATCGGCCTCGACGCCGCCGACGCCAACCGCGTCAGCGCCAGGACCGGCGAGGGCGTTCCCGAATTGCTCGAGCGCATCGTCGCCGCGATTCCGCCGCCGCGCGGCGACCCGGACAAGCCGCTGAAGGCGCTGGTCATAGACTCCTGGTTCGATCCGTATGTCGGCGTCGTCGCGCTGGTGCGCGTCGTGGACGGGCGGCTGGCGCCGCGCCGCAGGATCATGGCGATGGCGAGCGGCGCCGTGCACCAGGTCGAAAACGTCGGCGTGTTCACGCCGGCGCGCGTTGACAAGCCGTCGCTCGAAGCAGGCGAGGTCGGCTTTGTGACCGCAGGCATCAAGGACACCGGCGCGGCGCGCGTCGGCGACACGCTGACCGACGCCGCCGCCCCGGCGGCGCAGGCGCTGCCCGGCTTCGAGCGGATTCAGCCGCGCGTGTTCGCCGGCCTCTACCCGGTGGACTCCGACGATTACAAGGACTTGCGCGACGCCCTCGACAAGCTGAGCCTGAACGACGCCGCGCTGCATTGCGAGCCGGAGACCTCGCAGGCGCTCGGCTTCGGTTTCCGCTGCGGCTTTCTCGGCATGCTCCATCTGGAAGTCGTGCAGGAACGCCTGGAACGCGAGTACGGCCGCGACCTGGTGACGACGGCGCCGACCGTGACCTACCGCGTCCATCAAACCGACGGCGAGGTCGTCGAGGTACACAACCCGGACATGCTGCCGCCGTCCGGCCGCATCGAGCGCATCGAGGAGCCGGTCATCGCGGCGACCATCCTGGCGCCGAAGGAGTACATCGGCGCCGTCATGGGGCTGTGCATGGGCAAGCGCGGCGTGCAGAAGTCCATCCAGTATGCCGGCACGCAGGCGTCGCTGGAATTCAGCCTGCCGCTGAACGAGGTCGTCTTCGATTTCTTCGACCGCCTGAAGTCGCTGACGCGCGGCTATGCGTCGTTCGACTACCAGCCGTCGGGTTACCGCCCGGCGCCGCTAGTGCGCCTCGATATTCTGATCAACGGCGAGCGCGTGGATGCGCTTTCGATGATCGTGCACAAGGACAACGCGTCGCCGCTGGGGCGCGCGCTGGTCGGGAAGATGCGCGACCTGATACCGCGCCAGATGTTCGACATCGCCATTCAGGCGGCCATCGGCTCGCGCGTCATCGCGCGTTCGACGACCAAGGCGCTGCGCAAGAACGTGACGGCCAAGTGTTACGGCGGCGATGTCACGCGCAAGCGGAAACTTCTCGAAAAGCAGAAGGCCGGCAAGAAACGCATGAAGCGAATCGGCAAGGTCGCGCTGCCGCAGGAGGCTTTTCTGGCGGTTCTGAAGGTGGAGCGGTGAGCGCGCGGCGGCTGGCGCCGCTGGCGCTGCTGCTTTGCCTGGTGTGCGCGCGCGCCGCCGCCGATGTCCTGGTGGTGACGCTGCTCGGCACCGGCTCGCCGCGCCCCGAAACCGGGCGCTTCGGCCCGGCGGTGCTGGTCGAGGCCGGCAGCGACAAACTGCTGTTCGACGCCGGGCGCGGGGTGGCGCAGCGCGTGCTGGAATTGCAGCTGGATTTCGGCGAACTGCACACGGTGTTTGTGACGCACCTGCATTATGACCACATCATCGGCCTGCCCGACCTGCTGCTGTCGGGCTGGGTCTTCGGGCGCACGCTGCCGCTGGAAGTTCGCGGTCCCGCAGGCGTCGGCGCGCATCTGCGGCATCTGGAGCGGGCCTACGAGCGCGACATCGCGCTGCGCCTGAGCCACACGAAACTCCCCGCCGCCGGCGCTTCTTTCAAGGCCGTTGAAATCGAGGCCGGCGCGGTCTGGCGCAGGGACGGCCTCGAAGTCACCGCGTTCGAGGTCGAGCACGGCGTGGTCAGCCCGGCTTTCGGTTACCGCGTGGATTACCGCGGGCGCTCCGTGGTTCTTTCCGGCGACACCGGCTATTCGGAGGAACTCGTCGCGCACGGCCGCGGCGCCGACCTGCTGGTGCATGAAATCGCCGCCGCCTCCGGGGCGCTGCAAAAGGCCAACCCGAGGCTGGTGCGCGTGCTGGAATACCACTCCACCCCGGCGCAGGTGGCGCGCGTCGTGCGCGAGACGAAACCGCGCATGACGGTGCTGGTGCATGCGCTGCTCTTCGGCGTCGAAAAGGAGAAAATTCTGTCGCAGGTCGTCGGCGGCGGCCCGGCCAGGGTGGTTTTCGGCGAAGACCGGATGGCCTTTGACATCGGCGAGCGCCTGCGTGCTTATCGCCGCCCCGGCGACGCCGGAGCGATGCCATGAGCCTTCGCGCCGACGCGCCGCGCCCGCGCCTGATGGGTATTTTGAACCTGACGCCGGACAGCTTCTCGGACGGCGGACTCTACGACGACGTCGGCAAAGCGAGCCTTCGCGCCGCGCAAATGCTGGAGCAGGGGGCGGAGATGATAGACGTCGGCGGCGAATCCACGCGCCCGGGCGCGGCGCGGGTGGACGCGGCACGGCAGAAGTCGCGGGTGCTCGACGCCATCGCCGCGATTTGCGAACGTCGCCCGCGCCCTCTGGTCAGCATTGACACGACGCTTGCCGCCGTCGCCGCCGCCGGAGCGATGCCGTGAGCCTTCGCGCCGACGCGCCGCGCCCGCGCCTGATGGGTATCTTGAATCTGACGCCGGACAGCTTCTCGGACGGCGGACTCTACGACGACGTCGGCAAAGCGAGCCTTCGCGCCGCGCAAATGCTGGAGCAGGGGGCGGAGATGATAGACGTCGGCGGCGAATCCACGCGCCCGGGCGCGGCGCGGGTGGACGCGGCACGGCAGAAGTCGCGGGTGCTCGACGCCATCGCCGCGATTTGCGAACGTCGTCCGCGCCCTCTGGTCAGCATTGACACGACGCTTGCCGACGTCGCCGCCGCCGCGCTCGACGCCGGCGCCGGCATGATCAACGACGTGTCGGCGGGGCTTGAAGACCCGGAGATTCTCGAGCTGGCGGCGTCGCGGCGCGTGCCGATCTGCCTGATGCACATGAAAAACAGTCCGGCGACGATGCAGGACGACCCGCGCTACGACGATGTCGTCGCCGAGGTGCGCGCGTTTCTGGCCGGGCGCGCCGACCACGCCGTCTCGCGCGGCGTCGATCCGGCCAACATCCTGCTCGACCCCGGCATCGGTTTCGGCAAGACGACCGCCCACAACCTGGCGCTGATTCAGCACCTGCGGGAGTTCACCGCGCTCGGCTTTCCGGTGCTGCTCGGCGCCAGCCGCAAGCGTTTCATGGGGCGGTTCTGCCGCGCCGCCGACGCCGCCGACCGCGTCGCCGCCGGCGTCGCCGTGACCGTGCTCGGCCTGCAGGCCGGCGTCGCCGTTTTCCGCGTACACGACGTCTGGCAGCACCGCCAGGCGCTCGACCTGATGGACGCGCTCGCAAAACCCGGTATGGCGCAATGAAAGTGCTTTCGGTCTCCGAGCGCTTCGACGAATGTCCCGAGGAGCGGGTGATTACGATTTCGCGCATCAAGGACGCCTCCTGCCTGTACCGCTATTTCAAGCAGTATGTCGAGCGCCCGAAAAGCGAGGCGGCGTTTGTCAGCATTGAAACCGGCGTCGGCAGTTTTTTCCATTCCTGTGTCGAGAGCCGGTTCAGGGAGATCGTCGCGCGCGACGGCGTCATCACCGACGGCGACCGCCTCGACATCGCCGACCTGCTGCGAAATTTTCGCCTGTCCTTCCAGTGGCAGGGGCGTTTGCGCGAACCGTACAGAATCGTGCGCCGTGGCGCAGGCTTCGACGATTTCGTCTCGCGCCTTGAAACCATCGCCGCCAACTTCAACGAGTTTTTGTCGCGCCGCCTCGCCGGCTGCGAGGTGGCGGCGGTGGAAGGCGCGCTGCAAGTCCGCACCGACACGCTGCTGATACGGGGGCGTTACGATTTGATCTCGCGCGACGCCGATGGCCGGCTGATGCTGTGGGACTGGAAAAGCGGGCGGATGCCGAAACCCGAATACCACGAGGACTATCTGAACCAGAAGGTGCAGCTCGGCATGTACGCGATCTGGATGAGATACCATTTCGACACGCCCGCCGTCGAGGGCGCCGCGGTTTTTCTGCGCGACCGCCCGCAATGCCTGTCGGAGACTTTCACGCCCGACATCGAGCGGATGGTGCTGGATTATCTGGACGAGAAAAGACAGCGCCTGAACCGCCTCGACGAGTGGCCGCCGTCGCCGGGTCCGCTGTGCGACTGGTGCGGCTGGAAACCGGTGTGCCCGGCCTTTGACGATGGTTGAGCGCTACTTTCGCGGCCACGCCGCGAGGTAGGCGGCGACGGCGGCGCGCGGGTCGGCGGCTGCCAGCAGCCCGGACGCCGCGGCAATCAGATCCACGCCGCAGTCCAGCACCGCGCGGGCGTTGTGAACCAGAAGGCGCCGCTCGGCATGTACGCGATCTGGATGAGATACCATTTCGACACGCCCGCCGTCGAGGGCGCCGCGGTTTTTCTGCGCGACCGCCCGCAATGCCTGTCGGAGACTTTCACGCCCGACATCGAGCGGATGGTGCTGGATTATCTGGACGAAAAAAGACAGCGCCTGAACCGCCTCGACGAGTGGCCGCCGTCGCCGGGTCCGCTGTGCGACTGGTGCGGCTGGTGCGGTTGGAAACTGGTGTGCCCGGCCTTTGACGATGGTTGAGCGCTACTTTCGCGGCCACGCCGCGAGGTAGGCGGCGACGGCGGCGCGCGGGTCGGCGGCTGCCAGCAGCCCGGACGCCGCGGCGATCAGATCCACGCCGCAATCCAGCACCGCGCGGGCGTTGTTCGGGCGAATCCCGCCGATGGCGCAAACCGGCAATGGGCAGCACCGCGCATGTTCGCGCAGCGTCCGCAGGGAGATGCGCGCGGCCTGCGGTTTGGTCGGCGACGCGAACACCGCGCCGAAGGCGACATAGTCGGCGCTCTCGCTTTGCGCGCGTGCCGCGCGCGCCGCCGAGTCGTAGCAGGACACGCCGATGACGGCGTCGTTTCCGAGCCGCCGCCGAGCCGCCGCCGCGCTGTCGTCGCCAGCGCCGAGGTGAACGCCGTCGGCGCCGAGCGCGTCGGCGAGGGCGATGTCGTCGTTGACAATCAGCGGCACGTTAAAGCGGCGGCAGGCGGCTTGCAGCGATTCGGCCTGTCGCCGCCTGTCGTCGCCGTGGTGTTTGCAGCGGTACTGCACCAGCGCGACGCCGGCTTCGAGCAACGGCGCGACGGCTTCGCCGGCGCCGCGCGCCGGCAACGCCGAGGCGTCGGCGATGAGGTAGAGTCCCGCAGGCACTTTTGGCGGCCTGTCTTGCGTCATGTTTCGCGCCGCCGCGGTACCGGGTTGCCGCGCCGTGGAATGGGCGCGCGCAGCAGGCAGCGGTAGGTGTAGTCGTGCGCGCGCCGCGCCGCCGCCGCCGCCGGCAAGCCGCGTGCCAGCTCGACCGCGAGCGCGCTCGACAAGGTGCAGCCGCTGCCGTGGTAGCGGTGCGCCAGGCGCTCGCAGGTGATGTCGAGCGGCGCCGCGCCGCCGTCGTAGAGGCGGTGGCGCAGCCGCCCGCCGTCTTCGGATTCGCCGGTGATCAGCACCGCGCCGCAACCGCTTTCGAGGATTCTTTCCGCCATGGCCGAAGCATCGCCTGCGCCGGCCGCGAGGCGCGCGGCCTCCGCCAGATTCGGCGTGGCGACGGTGGCGAGCGGCAGCAGGCGCGCGATGATTTGCGCCGTCGCCGCCTCGTCGCAGAACACGTAGCCGCCGCCGGCGGCGAGCACCGGGTCGAGCACGACGGGCGTGCCCGGCAGCGCCGCCAGCGCGTCGGCGACGGCGTCGGCGATTTGCGCCGTCGGCGTCAGGCCGATTTTGACGGCGGCGATGGTTTCGGTCGCGGCCAGCCCGGTGATTCGGCGGCGCACAACGTCGGCGTCGCCGGCTTCGCAGGAGTGCGCGTTGACGCTGTCTTGTCTGGTATAGCAGGTGACGGCCGCGCGCGCGCGCGCGCCGAGGGCGGTGATGGTCTCGATGTCGGCGTGCGCGCCGGCGCCGCCGCCGGGGTCGAGGCCGGAAACGGCGAGTATGGTCGGATGCGCGCGGGTGTTCATCGGAGTCGGGCTATAATAGCAAGGCGGGCGGCATCTACCCGCGCTCATTGATGGAATACAAGAAATACATTTGCGTCGTTTGCGGCCATCTCTACGACGAGGAAAAAGGCGAGCCGGAAGACGGCATCGCGCCCGGCACGCGCTGGGAAGACATCCCGTGGAACTGGGTCTGCCCGGAGTGCGGCGCCGCCAAGTCCGACTTCGACCTGTTCGAGGGGGAGTGAGCGGCGATGTCGGTTCTGGTTTGCGGCTCCGTCGCCTTCGACAACATCATGGTTTTTGAGGATCGTTTCCAAAACCACATTTTGCCGGACCGTCTGCATATTCTGAACATCTCCTTTCTGGTGCCGAAGATGCGCCAGCAATTCGGCGGCTGCGCCGGCAACATCGCGTACAGTCTTTCGCTGCTCGGCTGCGACGCGCACCCGATGGCCACGGTCGGCAAGGACTTCGGCGACTACGCCGGCTGGATGGACGACCACGGCGTCAGCCGCAAGCACCTGATGACGATAGACGGGGAATTCACCGCGTGCGCTTTCATCATCACCGACCTCGACGACAACCAGATTACCGCTTTCCATCCGGGCGCGATGAGCGAATGCCACCGCAACCGCGTCCCCGCCGACGCCGGCATCCGCTTCGGCCTGGTCTCGCCGGAGGGACGCGACGGCATGTTGCAGCACGCGCGGCAGTTCTCCGAGGCGGGGATTCCGTTTCTGTTCGACCCGGGGCAGGGCACGACGATGTTCACCCCGGAGGAACTGGCTGATTTTATCGAGCGCGCCGAATGGCTCGCGTGCAACGATTACGAGGCGCAGGTCATCGGCGAGCGCACTGGCTGGACGACGGCGCAGCTGGCGGAGCGGGTGCGCGCGCTGGTGGTGACGCGCGGCGGCGCCGGTTCCAGCCTCTATGTGGACGGCAAGGTGCATGAAATTCCGGTGGCGCACGTCGCCGAAGTGAAGGACCCGACCGGTTGCGGCGACGCCTACCGCGCCGGATTGATTTACGGTCTCGTCCATGAGCTGGACTGGGAGACGACCGGCCGCGTCGCCTCGCTGATGGGCGCCATCAAGGTCGAGTGTTCCGGCGGCCAGGGGCACCGCTTCTCGAAGGACGAACTCGAGACGCGCTTCGAGGAGAACTTCGGCTACCGCCTGTAGCCCGCCGCCTCAGGCCGCGTCGTCCGGCGGCAGGGCATCGTCGCCTCCGAGCGACAACGTCGGCCAGCCGCGCCGCGCCGCGTGGCGCAGCAGCGCCTCGTCGCCGTGAACCACGACCGGCTTGTCGGCCCATTCCAGCATCGGCAGGTCGTTGATCGAGTCGCTGTAAAACCAGCTTTGGCGGCAGTCGGGACGGTGCCGTCCAAGCCAGTTTTGGAGGCATTGCAGTTTGCCTTCGCCAAAGCACGGCACGCCGGCGACCTCTCCGCTGAAGCGCGCGCCGATGATTTCGGGCCGCGTGGCGATGATGTCGTCGGCGCCGAGCATCCGCGCAATCGGCTCGGTCACGAAAAGATTGGTCGCGGTCAGAATCAGCGCGAGGTCGCCGCGCTTTTTGTGTTGCTCGATCAACGCGCGCGCCTGCGGCGCGACGATGGGCTCGATTTTCTCGCCGAGGAAACGGCGGCGCCATTCGAGCAGCAGGCTCATGTCGTTCTCCGCCAGCGGCTTCAGCGCAAAACGCAGGTACTCGTGGATGTCGAGCCGTCCGGCCCGGTAGTCGCGGTAGAATTCGAGGTTGCGTTCCTCGAACTGCGCGCGCTCGACCGCGCCGATGTCGCACAGGAATTGTCCCCACAGGTAATCGCTGTCGCCTTCAAGAAGCGTGTGGTCGAGATCAAACAGTGCGAGTTCCATGGCGGCGGCCTGGTGCGGTGGCGGGGGACCGGACAGGACGGCATTATACCGGCGGTATATAATTCCGGGGCATGTCCCCCGCCGCTTTTCATTTCGACCCGCAGACACTGGATACGCAGACCAGGACCGACGGCGTCAGCGCCTTGCTGAGGGTGCGCGACGGCGCCCGTTTCCTGCGGGCGGGGCTGGAGTCGTGCATTGATATTTTTGACGAAATGGTCGCGGTTTATCACCAGTGCAGCGATGAGACGCCGCAAATCCTGCATGATTTTGCAAAACTTCATCCCGGCCGGATGAAAGTTTATGAATACCCGCACGAGGTGGTGCCGCCGAACACCGCGGGGCATCAGAAAGAGGGCGCCGGGTCGGTGCACACCATCGCCGCCCTGTGCAATTACGCGTTGTCGAAGACGACGCGGCGCGTCGCCATAAAGCACGACGCCGACCACGTTTATATCCGCCCCAACCTGGCGAGGGCCGTCGCCGCCGTGCGCCGCTGTTGCCGTGGTTTTGTTGATGCCTCCGGCGTCAATCTGGCGCGGCTTCCGGGCGGCGAATTGGGAGTGGCGCGGCAAAATCCGGTTTGCGGGGTCGGCGATTACGGGTTTTTCCCGGTCTCGAAAGACACTTATTTTGTCCACAACGAGCGCCATGAACACTTGCATACCGGCGCTTTGCCGCCGCACCGCCGCCACGCCGGCTTCTTGTTCTGGCACATGAAACTGCTGCTGAAAAACTACGGGCTGCGTGAATACCGCTGGCGCTACGAGAACAATCTGGCCGAACTGCGCCGCCGGGTCGCCGCCATCGAAGAGAGTCTCGAGGTGATGCCGCTGGAGAAGTTCATTCACCGCTTCGGCGGCGCCGGCAGCCTGTTCATTGACCAACACGTGAACCACCCGCTGTTTCGCGACCGCCGGACGAGACCGCTGGCGTGGCATGGCGCCCGGTTTTTGCACCGGGCCGGGGTTCTCAAGCGCCTGCCCGTTCCGCTGTTGTGGTCCTTCGCGCTGGAGCGAGACCTGCGCGGAGCGCCCCTGCCCGAAGACGACGGCGCCCGATGACCGCCTCGGTTTTGTTCGTGTGCTCGTTGAATCAGTGCCGGTCGGTGGCCGCGCATGGCGTGTTTCGCTATATCCTGCGCGAAACCGGGCTGGACGCCGAGGTGGATTCGGCGGGCGTCGGGGGTTTTGCCGGCGCGCCGCCCGACCCGCTGGTTTGCCGCGCCGCCGCGATGCGCGGCTACGATCTGTCGGGAATACGCTCCCAACCGCTGGCGGCGGCGGTGGACTTCGATTATCTTGTGGCGATGGACTCGTCGCATTTGCCGCCGCTGCGCGAGCGTTGCGCGCCGGACGCCGACGTCCGTCTGCTGATGGAGTACTCCGGTTACTTCGACGAGACCGAGGTCGCGGTGCCGCCCGCGCACGAAGGGGTGGACGGTTGTTTGCGAATGTTCGACCGCATCGAGGACGCCTGCCTCGGTTTGTGGCGCCACCTCGACGGATTATGCGGCGGGCGCGGGACATGAACGTCGCGGCTTTCGATCCGCTCGACTGTTGCCGTGCCGGAATCTCCGGTCTGGCGCCGTACCAGCCGGGCAAGCCGCCGCAACAGCTCGAACGCGAACTCGGCGTGCGCGACGCCGTCAAACTGGCTTCGAACGAGAACCTGCGGGGTCCGTCGCCGAAGGTGGCGGCGGCGCTGCGACAGGCGCTGGGAGAAATCCACTTTTATCCCGACGGCGGCGGCCATGAATTGAAGGCGCTGCTGGCCGCGCACCACGGCGTCGCGCCCGGCCAGGTCACGCTCGGCAACGGCTCCAACGAACTGCTCGAACTCGCCGGGCGCTGTTTTCTCGGCCCCGGCGCCGCCGCGGTTTACTCGCGCCACGCCTTCGCGGTTTATGCGCTGGTGGTGCAGGCGTCCGGCGCCGAGGCGCGCGTGGCGCCGCCGCTGCCGGCGTCGGACGCGATGCCCTTCGGCCACGATCTGGAGGCGATGCTCGGGCGGGTGAACGACGCCACCGCCGTTGTTTTCATCGCCAACCCGAACAACCCGACCGGCACCTGGGCGGGGCAGGACGCGCTGCGCGGTTTTCTGCGGCGGCTTCCGCGCCGGGTCGTCGCCGTCGTGGACCAGGCGTACGGCGACTACGCGGCGCACGCAGACTGTGCCGACGCCGCCGCCTGGCTCGATGAATTTCCGAACCTGATTGTGACGCACACTTTTTCCAAGATTTTTGCGCTGGCCGGCCTGCGCATCGGCTACGCGCTGTCGTCGCCGGCGATGGCGGATTTGCTGAACCGGCTGCGCCAGCCGTTCAACGTCAACGCGCCGGCGCAGTGCGCGGCGGCGGCGGCGCTCGGCGACCGCCGCCATGTTGACGAGAGCGTCCGCGCCAACGCCGCCGGCCTGGCGCGGCTGCGCGAGGGCTGCGCGCGGTTCGGTGTTTCCGGCCTGCCGTCGGCGGCGAATTTTCTGTGCATCGAGGTCGGCGGCGAGGCGCGGCGTATCTACGAGGAATTGCTCGCGCGCGGCGTCATCGTGCGTCCGCTGACGAACTATGAGCTGCCCGGTCATCTGCGGGTGACGGTCGGGCTGCCCGAACACACCGAGCGTTTTCTCGACGCTTTCGCCGGTGTCGCCAAAGCGGGGGCGTGACGTGGCGCGGACGGTGGCGGTCGTCGGAACCGGCCTGATCGGGACTTCGCTGGCGCTCGCGCTCAAGCGCCGCGACCCGGCGTTGCGGGTGACCGGCTTCGATGCCGACGCCGCGCGCGCCGCGCGCGCCCTCGAACTCGGCGCGCTGGATTCGTGCGCGCCCTCGCCGGCCCGGCTCGACGGCTGCGAAGTCATCGTGCTGGCGGTTCCGGTCGGCGCGATGCGCGAGGCGCTGGCGGCGCTGGCGCCGCTTGCCGGCGGCGCGGTCGTCACCGATGTCGGCAGCGTCAAGGCCGCGGTGGCGCGGGACGCGCGCGCAGCGCTCGGCGCGGCGGCGGCGCATTTCGTGCCGGGACATCCGATTGCCGGCGCCGAGAACAGCGGCCCGGAGGCGGCGTCGGCGGCGCTCTTCGACGGCTGCCGCGTCATACTGACGCCCGGCGCAGACACCGACGGCGATGCGCTCGGCAAGATCGCGGCGTTGTGGCGCGCCGCCGGCGCCGGCGAAGTCATGGAAATGGACGCCGACGAGCATGACCGCGTTTTCGCCTGTGCAAGCCATCTGCCGCATGCCGTCGCCTACGCGCTCATCGGCGGCCTGCTGTCGCGTGACGACGCCGATGCGGTTTTTGATTATGCGGCGGGCGGCCTGCGTGATTTCACGCGCGTCGCGGCCAGCGACCCGGTGATGTGGCGCGACATTTTCCTCGCCAACGCCGGGCGTGTGATCGAGGCGCTGGACGATTTCAGCGGCGGCGTCGGGCGCTTGCGCGAGTGCATCGAGCGCGGCGACGGCGAGGCGCTGCGCGGGTTGCTCGAAGAAATCGCATCGCGGCGGCGCGATGGTTGAGGCCGCGACCATTCGTTCGTCGCCGGTGCGGTCTTTGCGCGGCGACTTGCGCGTGCCGGGCGACAAGTCCATCTCGCACCGCGCGCTGATGCTGGCCGCCGTCGCGCGCGGCGCCAGCGAGATTACGGGCTTTCTGGAAAGCACCGACTGTCTGGCGACGCTGGCGGCGCTGCGCGCGCTCGGCGCCGACATCGAGCACCACGGCGGCGGCCGGGTCGTGGTGCGCGGCGGCGACCTTCATTCCTGCACGAAGCCGTTGTATCTCGGCAATTCGGGAACGGCGATGCGCCTGCTCGCCGGGCTGCTGGCGGGAAGGGGTTTTGACGTTGTGCTGACCGGCGACGAGTCGCTGAGCCGCAGGCCGATGCGGCGCATCGTCGAGCCGCTGCGCGCGATGGG
The DNA here is from genome assembly GCA_963693105.1 of uncultured candidatus Poriferisulfidus sp. Classification (GTDB taxonomy): domain Bacteria; phylum Pseudomonadota; class Gammaproteobacteria; order Poriferisulfidales; family Oxydemutatoraceae; genus Oxydemutator. The sequence goes on from OY843752.1 coordinate 1,037,687, forward strand.
CGCCGCCGTCGCCGCGGCGCCCGGCGGCACGCCGCCGCTTGAGATCGCCGCCGCCGGGCCGCTGCGCGGCATCCGCCGGGATTTGCCGGTGGCGAGCGCACAGGTCAAGTCGTGCCTGCTGCTGGCGGGGCTGTGCGCCGAGGGCGTGACGACGATAGCCGAGCCGTCGCCGAGCCGCGACCACACCGAGAGAATGCTGCCGGTTTTCGGCTGCCCGGTGTCGTCCGATGGCGCCGCCGTTTCGCTGCAAGGCGGCGCGCGCCCGCGCGGCGCGCGCATCGAGGTGCCGGCGGACATTTCATCGGCGGCATTTTTCATCGTCGCCGCCAGCATCGCCGCCGACGCCGACATCGTGCTGCGGGAGGTCGGCGTCAATCCGACGCGCACCGGCGTCATCGAAATCCTGCGGCGGATGGGCGCGGACATCGAACTCTCCGGCGAGCGTCTGCTCGGCAACGAGCCGGTGGCCGATATTCGCGTGCGTTCGGCGCGTTTGCGCGGTGTCGAGATTGAACCGCAATGGGTGGCGCGCGCGATTGACGAGTTGCCGGTGATCTTCATCGCCGCCGCCTGCGCCGCCGGCGTCACCCGTGTCCGCGGCGCCGCCGAATTGCGGGCCAAGGAAAGCGACCGCATCGAGGCGATGGCGCGCGGCCTGCGCGCCTGCGGCATCGCCGTCGAGACCTTTGACGACGGCCTCGCCGTCGAGGGCGGGCGTCTGCGCGGCGCCAGAGTCGCCGGTTTCGGCGACCACCGCGTCGCGATGGCGTTTGCCGTCGCCGGCGTCGCCGCCGACGCCGCCGTGGACATCGCGGATTGCGCCAACATCGAGACTTCGTTTCCCGGTTTTGCCGGGGCCGCGGAGCAGATCGGGCTGGAGCTTTGCGAGGCGGGATGACGGCTGTTCCGGTCATTGCGCTCGACGGCGGCGGCGGCGTCGGCAAGAGCACGCTCGGCTGCCGGCTGGCCGCGCGCTTCGGGTTTCACCTGCGGTGAGCGGCGCTTTGTACCGGATGGTCGGCGTGCGCCTGCAGCGCGCAAAAATCGCCCTCACGGACGCCGCCGCGATTGAGGCGCTGGTGGCCTCGCTGGACGTGCGCTGCACCGTCGCCGCCGACGCCGCCGTGGACATCGCGGATTGCGCCAACATCGAGACTTCGTTTCCCGGTTTTGCCGGTGCCGCGGAGCAGATCGGGCTGGAACTTTGCGAGGCGGGATGACGGCTGCTCCGGTCATTGCGCTCGACGGCGGCGGCGGCGTCGGCAAGAGCACGCTCGGCTGCCGGCTGGCCGCGCGCTTCGGGTTTCACCTGCTGGTGAGCGGCGCTTTGTACCGGATGGTCGGCGTGCGCCTGCAACGCGCAGAAATCGCCCTCACGGACGCCGCCGCGATTGAGGCGTTGGTGGCCTCGCTGGAGGTGCGCTGCATCGCCACCGCCGACGCCGTCGAGATTGAATGCAATGGCCGGCGCGTGACCCCGGAAATCGCCGGTGAAACCGCCGCCGCCGCCGCCTCTGTGGCCGCCCGCTCGCCGCCCGTGCGCGCCGCGCTGCTGGCGCTGCAACGCGCCTGCCGGCGTGCTCCCGGCCTGGTCGCCGACGGGCGCGACATGGGCACGGTGGTCTTTCCAGACGCCGCGCTCAAGGTGTTTTTGACGGCGACCCCGCGGGAGCGCGCCCGCAGGCGTTATAAACAGTTGAGAGAGCAGGGATTTGATGTTACTCTTGATGCCTTGGCCGGGGAACTGGAAGAGCGCGACCGGCGCGACGCCGACCGGGCCATCGCTCCGTTACGGGCGGCCGATGACGCCGTAGTCCTTGATACGACACACCAGTCGGTCGAGGAGACGGTTTTGGCAATCGCCGCGCTGGCGGCGGAAAAGAACATAAAGGCATTATAAATGGATGAAAATTTTGAAGACCTTCTGAATCAGAACAAAAAATCCGCCCGTCTGAAACCGGGCGCTCTGCTGGAAGGGGAAGTGATCGAAATTCGCGACGGTGCGGTGGTCGTCAACGCCGGGCTGAAGTCCGAGGGCGTGATTCCGATTGAGCAGTTTGTTGACAAGAACGGCGACCTGGAGGTCAGCGAGGGCGACATCGTCGAAGTGGCGCTGGACAGCCTCGAAGACGGCCTCGGCGAGACCCTGCTGTCGCGCGAGCGTGCCAGAAACATCCGCACCTGGAAGCGTCTTGAAGAATCTTGCGAGGCCGGCGAGATCGTCAAGGGGTTTCTGGTGAACAAAGTCAAGGGCGGTTTCATCGTTGACCTCGAAGGCATCAGCGCCTTTCTGCCCGGCTCGCTGGTGGACATCCGGCCGATGCGCGATCTCAGCTATCTCGAAGGCAAGGAACTCGAATTCAAGATCATCAAGTTGGACCGCAACCGCAGCAACGTCGTCGTTTCCAGACGCGCCGTTCTCGAGTCCGAACACGGCGGCGGGCGCGACGAGATTATGAAGAACCTGTCGGAGGGCATGGTCGTCAAGGGCATCGTCAAGAACCTGACCGATTACGGCGCTTTCCTCGGTTTCGGCGGTTTCGACGGCCTGCTGCACATCACCGACATGGCGTGGAAACGTGTGCACCACCCGTCCGAGGTGTTGTCCGTCGGCGATGAAATCGAGGTCAAGATACTCAAGTACGACAAGGAGAAAAACCGCATTTCACTGGGGCTGAAGCAGATGACGGAAGATCCCTGGTCGCAGTTGGTGCGGCGTTATCCTGAAAAGTCGCGCATTTTCGGCACGGTCACGAGCATCACCGACTACGGCTGCTTTATCCAGATCGAGGAGGGCGTCGAGGGTCTGGCGCACATCTCCGAGCTGGACTGGACCAACAAGAACATCAGCCCGTCGAAAGTGGTCAGCGTCGGCGAGGAAGTCGAGGCGCTGGTGATCGACGTGGACGAGGAAAAGCGGCGGGTGTCGCTCAGTATCAAGAAGTGCAGGTCCAACCCCTGGAATGACTTTTCCACCAACCAGCGCAAGGGCGACAAGCTCAAGGGCGTGGTTCGCTCGATCAACGATTTCGGGATTTTCGTCGGTTTTCCCGACTACGGTATTGACGGGCTTGTGCACATCACCGATATTTCCGTGACGGAACGCGCCGACGAGGCGATTCGCCGTTACAAGAAGGGGCAGGAGGTCGAGGTCGTGGTGCTTTCGATGGACCCGGGCCGCGAACGGATTTCGCTCGGCATCCGGCAGCTGAACGACGGTTTCCTGCAGGACTACCTGAACGCGCATCCGAAAAACTCGGCCGTCACCGGCACCGTGGTTGACGTGACCGACAAGTCGGTCATCGTCAATCTGGCCGACAATGTGCACGGCGTTATCGCGCTTTCCGAACTGTCGCCGGGCGGCGCCGACGCGCCGAAGGCGGGTGATTCCGTCGAGGCCAAGTTGATCGGCCTCGACAAAAGGAACTGCGTGGTGTCGCTGTCCGTCAAGGCCAGGGAGAAAGAGGAGCAGGCGATCCAGGTCAGGGAATACACCGCCGCGGAGAAACCGGCGAGCACTTCGCTCGGCGACATCATTCGTGAAAAACTGGGACGCATCAAGGTCGGCGGCAGAAAGGACGCCGACGAAAAATCAGGTTGAGGAGGTCGGATATGGCAGACGACAAGGAATTTGAATCCATCACCTGTTCGCAGATGATCAGCCGGATGGCCGCGAAGCAGGCGCGCCTGAGCCGCAGAGACGTCAAGATGGCCGTGCGCTATTCGCTGGAGTACATGAGCGAGGTGCTGGGCCAGGGGCAGAGGATCGAGGTCCGCGGGTTCGGAAGTTTTTCCCTGCGCTTCAGAAGGCCCCGGATGACGCGCAACCCGAAGACGCGCGAGGCGGTCTTCATCTCCGGCAGAAGCATTCCCTATTTCAAGCCGAGCGCGCAGCTGGGCGCCCGTGTCAACAAGGAAACAAAGGCCGACGGCCGCGACAGCCCGGAGCGGATGGACGGCATGGACACGGCGATGGGCGACGGCCCTGCGGCCGCGGTGAACATGGGCGGCGCCGGCCCGGAGGCCGGCATGGACGAAGACGGCCGCGACAAGCCGGCCTCGCCGCCGTCGTGGGAGCAGGGTTCGGGCCGCGCCTGAATTTGGCGGCATACAATGGACGCGGCGATATTCGAGTGGCTGTGGTTTTTGCTGCCGGTCGCGGCTTTCAGCGGCTGGTATGTCGGCGCGCGCTCGTCCGGCGGCAGGTCCGAGCACTCGATGGCGCCGGAATACATCCAGGGGCTGAATTACCTGCTCGACCAGGAGACCGGCAAGGCCATAGAAATATTCATCAAGTTTTTCGAGGTCAATCCGACGACGGTTGACACCCATATCATTCTCGGAAATCTGTTTCGCCAGAAGGGCGAACTCGAAAAGGCGATTCGTATTCACCACAACATCGTGTCGCGCGCGCACATCGGCGAGGAACACAGGGCGGTCGCGCTGCTGGAACTGGGGCGGGACTACTTCAACGCGGGGCTGCTCGACAGCGCCGAGAAAATTTTCCGGGAACTGGTCGCGGTCGAGACGCGCCCCACCGTCGTCAAGGGCTACCGCCACCTGCTGACGCTGTACGAGATAGAGAAATCATGGGAGGAGGCGATTCACTGCGCCGAATGGCTCAAACGCACCGACGCCGACGATTGCGACACCCGCATCGCGCACTATCACTGCGAACTTGCCGAGAAGGCGCTCGACCGGCAGGATTACAAACTGGCGGCGCACCACGTCGGCCAGTCGAGAAAATTTGACAAGACCCTGGTCAGGGCCTCGATCATCCGCGGCGACATCGAGGTCGGCCGCGACAGCCACCGCGCCGCACTGCGCCATTATTCCAACGTGCTGGTCGCGCATCCCGAATACGCGAGCGCGCTGCTTCCCAAAGTCCGGGAGTGTTTTGTGCCGTATGATCCGTCCGGCTTCGCCGACTACATCCGCGCGCTGGATTTGCAGGTGATGACCGTCTCCTATGTCGCCACTTACATGCACGTGCTGTTGCAGGCGCACCGCACCGACGAGGCCGGGCATTTTCTGCTGGGCCTGGTCGAGGCCGAGCGCGCGCCGATTCCGGTGCTGAAAATTTTTCTTGAAGAAAAAATCAGGAACAGCGGCCTGGCCGAGGACGATCTCGTCGGGCAGGTCATTCGGGGCCTCAGCCACAACGAGGAGTCCGGCTATCTCTACGAGTGCGAGGGCTGCGGCTTTGAGACCTACCATATTTACTGGCAGTGCCCCAGTTGCCACGCCTGGGGAACCGCCAGGCCGCTCGACGTCATCGAAAGCCTGTCGCCGTCGGAAGTCGCTTCCGGCTGATTTTCGCCCGCCGGCGTGCTGTTCGTCGGCCAGAAGCTACCGTTCATCCCCCCGCCCGCCGCCGCCCGGCGTGACGCGCTATTTTCACGCCTCCTTGAACATTGAACCGAAGGAGGAAAAAATGCGTTTAATGAAAATAAGTCTTGTCGGCTTCGCCTCGCTGTTGTGCATCTGTGCTTACGCGGATGTCAACCTCAACACGGCGGACCACCAGCAGCTGATGGAGCAGTTGAGAAACGTCGGCTCCGAAAAAGCGGCCGCGATCATCGAGTATCGCGAGCGCAACGGCCGTTTCACCGATGTCGGGCAACTGACCGGAGTGAGCGGTATTGGCGAGGCCACGCTCGAGATGAACCGCCATCTGTTGACGGTCGGCGACGATGCGCGCGACGGCGGCGACGGACGGGAGATTGTGTCCGAGCCGTCGTCCGCCGCGCCGCCGGCGTTACGCGAGGCGGTCGAATCGGCGACGGGGGAGCGTCTTCCCGCCGCCGGCCATTAAGCGGACGCGGAGCAGGGGCGGGGCGTTTGCGCCCCGCCTTTGTTTCGTCAGCGCGGCGCGCGGTAGCAGCCGGCGACGCCGCCGGGCGACAGCACAATCTGCCAGAGCTGGTTGCTGCGCGAGCGGAACGAGCCGGCGCAGCTCAGCAGGTAGTAATTCCACATCCTGTAAAAGCGCTCGTCGGCGGCCTGTTCTATCTGTCGCCGGTTTTCCCCGAAGTTCCGGTGCCAGGCCATCAGCGTCTTGTCGTAGTCGGCGCCGAAGTTCTGCAAATCCTCGATCACGAAGCAGCCTTCGCACGCCCGGCTGATTTGCGAGATGGAAGGCAGCATCGAGTTGGGAAAGATGTGTCTTTCAATCCACGGGTCGGTCTTGGTCAGCGAATACGACGAGCCGATGGTGTGCAGCAGGAACAGGCCGTCTTTTTTCAGCACGCGGCGCACGGCGTCCATATAAGCGCGGTAGTTTTTGTGGCCGACGTGTTCGAACATGCCGATGGAATAGACGCGGTCGTATTCACCGCGCAAATCGCGGTAATCCTGCAGGCGGATTTCCACCGGCATTCCGCGGCAGACGGCGCGGGCGTATTCGGACTGGCGCTGCGACACCGTAATCCCGGCCACCGAAACCCCATAGTATTCGGCGGCGAACCGCGCCGCGCCGCCCCAGCCGCAGCCGATGTCGAGAACCCGCATGCCCGGCTTCAGCCCGAGTTTGTCGAAAATCAGCCTCAGCTTGGCCTCCTGCGCGGCGTCCAGGCTCGACGCACTCTTCCAGTAGCCGCAACTGTAGTTCATGCGCGAGTCGAGCATTTTCTCGAACAGTTGCGTGCTCAGGTCGTAATGTTTTTCGCCGATGTGGAAGGCGCGCCCGGCCTTTTGCAGGTTCAGCACGATGGACTGTATGCAATGGAGAAGGTCCACCGCCGAGACGGTTCTCCGGTCGAGTTCCGCCGCCAGAAGGCGCGTGAAAAGCTCGTCGAGCCGGTCGCAGTCCCACCAGCCGTCCATGTAGGCCTCGCCGAGGCCGAGCGAGCCTCGCAGCAGCATCCGGGAATAGGTTCCGGGGTTGTGGATGCGGATGTCCCACGGGTTTTCGCCGTTGATCTCGACGCCGGCCTGCGCCAGCAGCGCGCCGTATTTGTGTCGGAGCCACTTAATCATGTGCCGGGGCCGCGTCAATGCTACCATAGGCGTCCGCGTTTGCCGGTGTCTTCAGCCGCCGCGGAATTCTCCATGAGTTCGCACAAAAACAAACTGCGAAAAGCCGTGTTTCCGGTGGCCGGCCTCGGCACCCGCTTTCTGCCGGTGACCAAGGCCAGCCCGAAGGAAATGCTGCCCGTCGTGGACAAGCCGCTGATTCAGTACGCGGTGGAGGAGGCGGTCGAGGCCGGTATTGAGGTGCTGATCTTCGTCAACAACAGAAACAAGAGAGCCATCGAGGACTATTTTGACGATGCGCGCGAATTGTCCGACCACCTGACGCGGAAAAACAGGCCCAGGCTGCTTGAGAAAATCAACGACATTGTTCCCGCCGGCGTGTCCTGCGTGTACCTGCGCCAGGCCAATTCCGACGGGCTGGGCGACGCCGTGCGGTGCGCCGAGGCGGTGGTTCACGACGAGCCTTTTGCGGTGTTGCTGGCGGACGATCTGGTGCGCACGGACGGCGCCGGCTGCATGACGCAACTGACGCGCGTCTGGGAACGCGAGGGCGGCACGGTTCTGGCGCTGGAGGAGGTGGCGCCGGAGAACACGAGCCGCTACGGAATCATCGGCGGTGCGCGCGGCGACGACGGCCTGTGGCGGGTCGAGCAACTGGTCGAGAAGCCGCCGTCCGGCGAGGCGCCGAGCCGCATGGCGGTCATTGGCCGCTATATCCTGCAGCCCGATATTTTCGACCACCTCAGAAACACGCGCCCGGGTGTCGGCGGCGAATTGCAGCTGACCGACGCGATTGCGAAGCAGATTGACTCGCAACCGGTGCACGGCTTGTGCTACGACGGGCGGCGCTACGACTGCGGCGACAAACTGGGATACCTGCGCGCCAACGTCGAGTACGCGCTGAAACATCCCGAGCTGGCCGACGATTTTCGCGACTACCTGAAAAATCTCGAATTGCCCTGACGCTTATATCCTGCAACCCGATATTTTCGACCACCTCAGAAACACGCGCCCGGGTGTCGGCGGCGAATTGCAGCTGACCGACGCGATTGCGAAGCAGATTGACCTGCAACCGGTGCACGGCCTTTGCTATGACGGGCGGCGCTACGACTGCGGCGACAAACTGGGATACCTGCGCGCCAACGTCGAGTACGCGCTGAAACATCCCGAGCTGGCCGACGATTTTCGCGACTACCTGAAAAATCTCGAATTGCCCTGACGCTGCGGCGGCGCGCGCCGTCAGGTGCGCGCGATGAAGTCCCGGATGTTGCGCGCGATGCCGTCGGCGGTGAGTTGTGCCTCGTCCAGTTGCTCCTCGCGCGAGCCGTGGTCCTGGAAACGATCCGGCAGCCCCAGGTTCAGAACCCGCGCCGCCGCGCCGGCGGCGGCCAGACATTCGTTGACCGCGCCGCCGGCGCCGCCGGCCACCGTATTGTCCTCGACCGTGACCAGCCAGTCGTGCGCGCCGGCGATTTCGCGCAGCAGCGCCTCGTCGAGCGGCTTGACGAAACGCATATCGACAACGGTCGCGTCAAGACTCTCCGCCGCTTCGAGCGCGGCGCTGGTGGGACTGCCGAAGCCGAGAATCGCGCCGCCGCGGCCTTGCCTCAGCACTTCCGCCTTGCCGACGGCGACGGTGCCGAGGTCTTCGCCGGGGTCGGCGCCGGGGCCTTTGCCGCGCGGGTAGCGCACCGCGGCGGGCTGCTCCAGCGAGAAAGCGGTGGACAGCATTTTGCGCGTCATGCGCTCGTCCATCGGCGTCATCACGACCGTGTCGGGAATGCAGCGCAGAAAACTCAGATCGAAACTGCCGGCGTGCGTCTGGCCGTCCGGGCCGACGACGCCGGCGCGGTCTATCGCCAGCGTGACCGGCAGTTTCTGCAATGCAATGTCGTGTATGAACTGGTCGTAGCCGCGCTGCAGAAAAGTGGAGTAGATCGCGACGACGGGTTTCAATCCGGCGCAGGCCATGCCCGCCGCCAGCGTCAGCGCGTGCTGTTCGGCGATGCCGACATCGAAATAGCGATTCGGGAAACGCCGCTCGAACTCGACCAGGCCGGAGCCCTCGCGCATCGCCGGCGTGATCGCGACCAGGCGCGGGTCGCGTTCGGCCATGTCGCAGACCCAGCGGCTGAAGACGCCGGTGTAGGTGGTGGCGGACGCCGCCGCTCCTTTCGGCGCGCTTTTCACCACGCCCGCCGCCGGGTCGAAAGCCGGCACCGCGTGGTAGCCGACCGGATCCTTCTCGGCGGGCGCGTAGCCCTTGCCTTTGCGGGTGATGACGTGGAGCAGCCGCGGACGGCTCATTTTTTTCATGTTCTCGAGCGTCTTCACCAGTTGGACGACGTTGTGGCCGTCCACCGGGCCGTAATAATGAACGTTGAGTTCCTCGAACATCGTGCCCGGCACGATCATGCCCTTGATGTGCTCCTTGGTCCGCCTTGCAAATTCGCTGACGGGCGGCAGCGGTTCGAGCAGTCTTTTGCTGCCGGCCATGACCTGGGTGTACACCGGGCTTGACAGGATGCGCGTCAGATAATTGCTCATCGCGCCGACGTTGGGCGAGATGGACATTTCATTGTCGTTGAGCACGATCAGGACATCGTAGTGGGCGCCGCCGAGATGGTTCAGGGCCTCGTAGGCCATGCCGGCGGTCATGCCGCCGTCGCCGATGATGGCGGCCACCTTGCGCTCTTCGCCTTGCAGGCGAAAGCCCGCCGCCATGCCGGCGGCGGCGCCGATGGACGTGCTCGAATGGCCGACGCCGTAGTGGTCGTACTCGCTTTCACCGCGTTTTGGAAAAGGCGCAAGGCCGCCGCGCCGGCGTATGCTTTCGATTTCGTGTTTGCGCCCGGTCAGTATCTTGTGCGGATAGCACTGGTGACCGACATCCCATACCAGCACGTCGCGCGGCGTGTCGAATACGTGATGCAGCGCCACCGTCAACTCGACCGCGCCGAGGCCGGCGGCGAAATGGCCGCCGCAGCGCGCCACCGACTCGATCAGGCAGTCGCGCAGTTCCGCGCACAGGCGCGGCAGGTCCGCCACGGGCAGCCGCCGCAGGTCGCGCGGCCATTCGATGGTGTCGAGCAGGGGCCGGTTCATGCCGCCGTGCTCAAAGATGCCACCCGGCGATGTAGCGCGTGATGCCGCGCAGCATGGCGCCGCCGCCGCCGGTGTTTTCGAGCTGCCTGAGGCAGCGCGCGCCCAGCCGCTCCAGTTCCAGCCGGGCATTCTCCGGGCCGAGTATCGAGACGTAGGTCGGTTTGTTCTTGCGGCAATCCGAGCCGCGCGGCTTGCCGAGTGCCGCGGTCGCGGTCTCGATGTCGAGGATGTCGTCGCGGATCTGAAAACACAGGCCGATGTCGGCGGCGTAACCGTGAAGGCTTTTCCGCACCGCGTCCGGCGCGCCGCCGCCGCAGGCCAGCGGCATGGTCACGCAGGCCGACATCAACGTGCCGGTTTTCAGACGGTGGATGTGTTCGAGGTGCGCGATGTCCGGCTGCGAGCCGGCGGCGCGGATGTCCAGGGCCTGGCCGCAGGCCATGCCCGACGGGCCCGAGGTCGCCGCCAGAATGTGCACGACCGCGGCCTTCTGCGCGGCGTCGAGGTGCGCGTCGGCGGCGAGACGCCCGAAGGCCAGCGCCTGCATCGCGTCGCCGGCCAGAATCGCCAGCGCCTCGCCGAACACCTTGTGGCAGGCGGGTTTGCCCCGTCTCAGGTCGTCGTCGTCCATGGCCGGCAGATCGTCGTGTATCAATGAATAGCAGTGAATGAGTTCGACCGCGCAGGCAATCCCGTCCACCCGGCTGAAGTCGAGGCCCGCCGCCTGCGCGGCGGCGTAGATAATCGCCGGGCGGATTCTTTTCCCTTCGCCGGTGCTTGCATAGAGAATGGCCTTGACCAGTTCGTCGTCCGGGTGTTTCCGCCGGTGTTGTTCGAGTTGTTTTTCGATGTCGCCGCCGACGCGGTCGGCGCATTCCGCCAGAAATGTTTCGACCGCATGCGCTTCAATCTCTGGCGTCATCTTCCTCGTCTTCTTCGGAATCTTCCAGTATCCCGAGGCTTTCTTTTTTCGTCAGGATTTTGACGCGCTGCTCGGCGCGTCTCAGCGCCTCGCGGCAGTCCCTGGCCAGCGCCACGCCGCGCTCGAACTGTTCAAGCGCCTGCTCCAGCGTCAGGTCGCCCGCCTCCAGGCGGGCGACAATCTCTTCCAGTTGCCCGATGGCTTTCTCGAAATCGGGCTCGCTTTTTTTTGTTTGCGCCATTGGTGCGCCCCTATGGGAAAAAATCTATTGTTATCATCAGAATTACTCATCAATCCGGGTATTGTAGTCTGCCCGGAAAAGCATACCATTAGTATATCGGAACGGCGCAGAAGGTGCCGTCCGACATTCCATTTGCATCTACGGAGGAAGACATGGCATTGAAGGGAAGCGAAACAGAGAAGAACCTGAAGGCCGCTTTTGCCGGTGAATCACAGGCCAACCGCAGGTATTTGTACTTTGCCGCCAAGGCCGACGTCGAGGGTTACAACGATGTGTCGGCGGTGTTCCGCTCGACCGCGGAAGGTGAGACAGGCCATGCCCACGGGCACCTCGAATACCTTGAGGAATGCGGCGATCCGGCGACCGATTTGCCGATCGGCGGCACTTCCGACAATCTCAAGGCGGCGATTGCCGGCGAGACGCATGAATACACCGACATGTACCCCGGCATGGCCAAAATGGCCCGCGACGAAGGTTTCGAGGAAGTGGCCGACTGGTTCGAGACGCTCGCCAAGGCCGAGCGCTCCCACGCAAACCGTTTTCAGAAAGCCCTCGACTCGCTCGACGGCTGAATCTTTCCGGGGACGCGGCGCTTCCTGTTCGCCGCGTCTTTCGGACTCACCCGGCACAACCCATGTCCAACCCGCCCCGGCAGGAAGGCAGTCTTGACGCGCCGATGCGCCACCCGATTGACTGGCGGGATCCGGAGTATTACGACGAACAGGCGCTGAACCGGGAACTCGAACGGGTCTTCGACATTTGCCACGGTTGCCGCCGCTGCGTCAATCTGTGCGGCGCTTTTCCGACCTTGTTCGATCTGGTGGACGAATCGGCGACGATGGAGGTGGACGGCGTCGCCGCCGACGACTACGCCAGGGTCGTTGATCACTGTTATCTGTGCGACCTGTGTTTCATGACGAAATGTCCCTACGTGCCGCCGCACGAATGGAACGTGGATTTTCCGCACCTGATGCTGCGCGCCAAGGCGGTCCAGTTCAGCCAGGGGCGCTCGACGCGGCGTGACAGGATGATAACCTCGACCGACGCAATCGGAAAACTGGCCTCGATTCCCGTCGTCAACCGCGTTGTCAACGCCGCGATGGACAACAAGACGGTTCGCAAGAGCCTCGACAAGACCCTCGGCGTTTCGGCGCAGGCGAAGCTGCCGCATTATCAGGCGCGCCCGCTCGGCGGCCGTCTTGCCCGACGCGAGGCGCCGCGCATCGAGCCGTCGCCCGCCGGCGCGACTTCCGGCAAGGTCGCCTTGTTTCTGACCTGTTACGGCAACTACAACGAGCCGGGCCCGGTCGAGGACCTCATCGCCGTGTTCGAGTACAACGGCATCGTCTGCGAACCGGTGCCGTCCATGCGCTGTTGCGGCATGCCGAAACTCGAGTTGGGCGACCTCGACGCGGTGCGGGCGATGAAGGAGGCCAACGCGCCGGTGCTGGCCGGCTACGCCGCGCGCGGCTACGACATCGTCGCGACGGTGCCTTCGTGCCTGCTGATGTTTCGCCAGGAACTGCCGCTGCTGTTCGCCGGAGACCCCGACCTGGAGGCGCTCTCCGGGCGTCTTTTCGACCCCTGCGAGTACTTGTGGCTGCGTCACAAGGGGCAGGCGCTGGACCTCGATTTCAAGAACGTTCTGGGCGAGGTTCTCTACCACGCCGCCTGCCACCAGCGCGTGCAGAACATCGGCCCGAGAACCCGCGACCTGTTGTCGCTGGTGCCCGGCACCCGGGTCGAGACCGTCGAGCGCTGCTCCGGACACGACGGCGTTTATGCGATGCGTTCGGAATCGCGCGCGATGTCCGTCAAGATAGCCAAACCCGTCATGCACAAACTCAACGCGCGGCAGCCGGATTATTTCACCAGCGACTGCATGCTGGCCGGCCACCACATCGCCGACCTCGCCGACGGCGAGGTTCGCGCCCGCCATCCGCTGAGTCTTCTGCGCCGGGCCTACGGGATCTGAGCGGTGCGGAAACTGCGGCGTGACGACCTCTACAGCCTGGAGGAATATGCGGTCGCCAGGGACGATTTTCGCGCCCGCGTGATGGAGCACAAGAAAAACCGCACCGTCGCCATCGGCGATCATGTCACGCTGTACTTCGAGGATCGCCTGACGATGCACTACCAGGTGCAGGAAATGCTGCGGGTGGAGAAAATTTTCGAGGCGCGCGGGATTGACGAGGAGATCGCCTCCTACAATCCGCTGATTCCGGACGGCGCCAACTGGAAGGCGACGATGATGATCGAGTATCCCGATCCGGAGCACAGGGCGGCGCGCCTGCGCGAACTGGTGGGCATTGACACGAAGACCTGGGTGCGGGTGGGCGAACATCCGAGGGTGTACGCCATCTCGAACGAGGACCTGGAGCGCACCACGGCGGAAAAAACATCGGCGGTGCATTTTCTGCGTTTCGAACTGTCGCCGGCGATGGTCGCCGCCGCCGCCGACGGCGGCATCGAGGCCGGCGTCGCCCACGACCACTACACGGTTTCGACGAAACTGCCCGAGGCGGCGCGCCAATCGCTGCTCGGCGACCTCGACGCCTGAGGCCGGTGTTTCAGGAAGGCGCCGGCGGCGAGCGCGGCGGCATCGCGTCGTAAACGACTTTTTCGACGCCGTTGTAAACGAGAAAAGACCGTCCTTTGGCGCGTGCCAGCATCGTGATGTTCAGGTCGCGCGCGAATTCAAGCCCCGCGTGCGTGATGCCCGAGCGCGACAGCAGCGTCGGTATGCCCATGTGCGCGGCTTTCATGACGATTTCCGACGTCAGCCGGCCGGTCGTGTAGAAAATCTTGTCCTCGCCGCCGAGGTCCCTGAGCCACATCATGCCGGCGATGGCGTCGGCGGCGTTGTGGCGTCCGACATCCTCGACGAACGTCAGGATTTCGGTCTCGCGGCACAACGCGCAGCCGTGCACCGCGCCGGCGCGCTTGTAGATTTCGTTGTGGCGCGCGATTTCGCGCAGCAGGTCGTAGATGACGGCCTGGCGGACTTCGACATCCGGCAGCCGCCGGTCGTACAGTTTGTCCAGCGTGCAACTGAAAATCGTGCCCTGGCCGCAGCCGCTGGTGACGGTGCGCTTCGCCAGTTTTTCCTCCCAGTCGTTGACGGCGCAGCCGGGGCGCAATTGAATCTCGACGACTTCCCTGTCCCAGTCCACCTCGACCGACTCAATCGCGTCCATCTGATCCACCAGCCTCTGGTTGCGCAGGTAGCCGATGGCGAGTTCCTCCGGGAAGGTGCCGAGCGTCATCAACGTGACCAGTTCGCGCCCGTCCACGATCAGCGTCAGCGGCGATTCGCCGGCGATGTGCACCGTGCGCGCATCGTTGAACTGGTCGCGCGCCTCGACCTCGAACGTCGGCGACAGACGCCGCCGCGTCATTTCCGGGCGGCGCGTCACCGCCGCGCCTCTTCCGCCGCGGCGGCGGGTTTTCCCAGCGGCTTGAACAGAATCAGCAGCGACGGCAGCAGCGTCAGCGACGCCACCAGCGCCGCCAGCATGGCCAGCCCGATCAGCAGCCCGAAGTAGATCGTCGGGATGAAGTTCGACAGCGCCAGTATCGAGAAGCCGAAGATGATCGTGACGGACGTGTAATACATGGCCTTGCCGATGCTGCCGTGGCAGCGTTCGATTGCGGCGAAGTAATCGCGGTCTTTCGGAAACTCGCGCTTGAAGCGGATGATGTAATGTATCGTGTTGTCCACGGCGATGCCGACGCTGATGGCGGCGATGGTGATGGTCATCATGTCGAGCGGGATGCCCCTGTAACCCATGAAACCGAGCACCAGCGCCGCCGCCAGCAGGTTCGGGAAAATCGCGATGGCGGCCAGCAGAAACGAGCGGAACAAGACGATGAACATGGCCATGATCGCGAGAAACACCGTGCCGATGGTCAGAATCTGCGATTCGTAGAGGCTTTGCAGCATGTTGTTGTAGAGAACCAGCATCCCGGTCAGGCGGAAGCGCCCGCTGTCGTAGCCGAGGTCCTCGATTCCGGACTGTATCTTGTGCAGAAAATCCCGGCGGCTGAGGTCCTTGTTCGAGTCGATGATGCGCGTGTTGAAGCGCACTTCGTTGCCGTCTTCGGAGATGTAGGGGCTGTAGAGTATGTTTTTGACCTCGTCGGGCAGCAGTTTGCCGATCAGCGCGGTCTCGAAGTCGTCCAGCGGCTGCCCGTCCTTCAGCATCTCGGCGAGTCTTGAAAGCGTCGCCAGCGACAGCACCTTGCCGGTCTCGGCGTGCGTTTCGAGGTAGTCGTGGATTCGTTGTATCTCCTGTAGTTTGCGCGGGCTCAGCCAGTAGTTTTCCGGCGGCTGTTCATCGTCGTCGCCGAGATAGTCCAGGTCGAACTCGTCGTCGCCGTTCGTACCGGCGTCGGCATCGGGCGTCGTGCCGGCGTCTGCGGCGGTGTCCGCTTTCAGGATGATGTCGAGCGGCGTCGTGCCGCCCAGCTTGCGGTCAATCAGCAGCATGCCGCGGTGGATTTCGGTGTCGTCGCGGAAATAGTCAATGAAGCGGTTCTCGACCTCCAGCTGGCCGATGCCGAACGCGCTTGCCAGCGCCGCCGCCAGGCCGACGACGGCGATGGCCCGGTGGCGGCGCTGCGTCAGCCGCGCCAGCGAGTGCGTGAGCCGGGTCGTGAAGTCGTTTTCGCGGCGGCTTTCGCCTTTCTTCAGCACCATCAGAAAACTCGGGAACAACGTGAAAATCAGGAAGAAGGCGAAAACGATGCCGATGGTCATCAGGTAGCCGAAATCAATGACCGGGCGGATGCCGCTTGCGAGAAGCGAGACGAAGGCGACGATTGTCGTCAGCGAGGTGTAGATGCAGGGGCGGAACATGAAACGGATGGTTTCTTTCAGCAACTGCCGCAGTTCTTCATCGGGGCGCGCCGCCTGCAACTCGCGGAAGCGCACCGTCAGGTGGACGGTCATGGACATCGCGATGATCAGGATTAACGCGACGAAGTTCGAGGAGATGACCGTCACGCGCCAGTCGAGCAGGCCGAGCAGGCCGACCATCGCCAGCGCCGACAGCAGACAGCACATCATCGGCAGCGCCACCCAGCGCGGACTGCGGAAGATGACCGTCAGCATCAATACCAGAAACGCGATGACCGCCGCGCCGAACACGACGAGATCGTTTTCGATCATCGCGATCATGTCGGCGATGATCATCGGCACGCCGCCGAGCGACAGTTCCGCCTGTTCGCGGTGGCCGTCCATGACCGCGCGCACGCGCGCGATGGTCGCGCGCCGTTGCCGCACCTGTTCGGCCTGGCGCGCCTTGAATTCGCGCGCCGCCTGTTCGAGCCGCCGCGCCTGTTCGGCGTCGAGCCGCCCCTCGTGTTCCAGCAGGCGCAGGCGCTCGCGTTCGGCCAGCAGGTTTTCGAGGTCCTCGTCCGTTTCCAGATAGGCGAGCATCATCGTTGTGCCGCCGTCCTCGCTGAGCAGCAGATTGCGGTACAGCGGGCTGTTCTGAAACTCGCGCCGCGCCAGAACCGGATCCACGCCGGCGGTTCGCAACGTGCGCTTTTCTTTCGACAGGTCGGACAGGCGGATGCGCGGGCTGTCCAGCAGCGGCACGTCGAGCAGCGACAGCACCTGGCTGACGCCGGGCAGCGCCGCGAGTTCGCGTTGCAGCGAGTCGAGCCGCGCCAGCGTCGGCGGCGCGAAAATGTCCGCGCGCGGCGTCACCGTGACCGCGACGAAATCGTCGGAGCCGTAGCGGCGCACGAGCGAGCGGTAATATCTGAGGTCGTCGTCGTTTTCCAGCAGCAGCGAGTCGGCCGAGGCGTCGAGTTTGAAATGCCCGGCCTGGCTTGCGAGCGCGGCGACGATCGCGAACAGCGCGGCCAGCACGACGAGCGGCCGGCCCAGCACCGCCGCTTCGTACCATTGCCAGATTTTGTCGCTCACGCGGTCTTTCCGGCGACCTTCGCGCCGTCGTCGCGCGCTTTCAGCCGGGGCAGGATGCGGACAATCTTGACCGCGTTGCGGTGCGTTTTCAGCACTTCAAAGGGATGGCCTCCGATCAGGATGCAGGTTGCCGACTCCGGAATCATCTCCAGTTTTTCGAGCACCAGCCCGTTGACGGTCTTGGGGCCGTCCTCGCTCAGCTCCCAGCCCGTCAGCTGGTTCAATTCACGGACGTGGCAGCTGCCGTCCACGATCACGCTGCCGTCTTCCTGGCGCGCGATTGCGAGGTCGTAGGTGCCGGGGTCGCTGGTGAATTCGCCGACAATCTCCTCCAGCAGATCCTCCATCGTCACCAGCCCCTGAATGTCGCCGTATTCGTCCACGATCAGCCCGTTGCGGCGCTTGTTCTTCTTGAAATCGCGCAGCGCCTCCACCAGCAGCACGTTCTTCGAGATGAAATGCGGCTCGCGCGCGGCTTTTTCCAGCACCTCGATGGTCAGCCCGTCCTCGGCGTCGGTTTGCAGCATTTTTCTGGCATGGACGAAGCCGACGACGTTGTCAATGCTGCCGCGGTAAAGCGGCACGCGGGTGTAGGTGATGTTGTCGAGGGCGTCCTCGAGTTCCCCGGCTTCGGCGTCGAGGTCGAGGCCGACGATCTCGTGCCGCGGAATCATGATGTCCTCGACCGTTTTTTTCTCCAGGTCGAGAATGCCGACCAGCATGTTCTGGTATTCCTCCGAGATGACGTTTCTTGAAATGGCCAGCGCCGCGCGCAGATCCTCGCGCGTCAGCGACTGCGTCGCGGCGCCCGTCTGCGCGCCGCCGAAGGGCTTGAGCAGTGTGTGGGTAATCAGCGTGCCGAGGCGCACGAAAGGGTAGAGCGGCACGCGCAGCATGTTGTAAACGACGCTCGCCGGCAGCGCCAGCCGCTGCGGCCACAGCGCGGCGAAAGTCTTGGGCGTGAGCTCGGCGAAGATCAGCAGCGCCAGCGCCAGCACCGCGGTCGCCACGGCGATGCCGAGGTCGCCGTAGAGGAGGTAGCCGATGTAGGCGGTCAATTGCGCGATCAATATGTTGGCCAGATTGTTGCCGAGCAGAATCAGCGTGATCAACTGGTCCGGCTTTTCGAGAAGTTTCAGGACGCGCGCGGCGCCGCGGTGGCCTTCTCTGGCCATGTGCTCCAGCCGGTAGCGGTTGACCGTCATCAGCGCGGTTTCCGAACCCGAGAAGAACGCCGACAGCACGAACAGCAGTCCGAGAACAATGAAAAGCGCGTATAGCGGAATTTCTTCCATGGGTGTGATGGCGTCGTCGCCGGGAGTTTGCGGTCAGACTCGTTGCAGAATCAGTTCGAGCGCCATTTTGCTGCCGAAGTAGGCGAGCGCCAGCAGCACGCTGCCGGTCAGCACCAGTTTCAGCACGGTCCTGCCGCGCCAGCCGAGCAGTTTTCTGCCGACCAGCAGCACGCTGAAGAACAGCCACGCCGCCACCGACAGCACCGTCTTGTGGAGCAGATGCTGCGCCATCAGGTCGTCGTGGTAGAGCCAGCCGCTGGCGAGGCTCAGCGTCAGCAGCGTGACGCCGATGCCGAGCAGATGGAACAAAAAGGCCTCCATCTTGTCGAGCGGCGGCAGGCTTCCCAGCAGCGCCGACGAACCGTGCACCTTGAGCCGCCGGTCCTGCAGGTAAATCGTGATGGCCTGTATGCTGGCGAGGCTCAGGAAACTGTAGGCCAGAAACGACAGCAGGATGTGCGCCTGAATGCCGGGGACGGCGGCGCCCGCGACCAGGATGCGGCTGGGGTCGGCGTGGCTGAAGACGATGACGACGGCCGCAAGCGGCAGCACGACCAGGCCGAGCAGCGCGAGCGGCAGCCTGAAGCAACTGACGAGCAACGTCAGCGCAATCAACAGCGCCGCCAGCGAGCCGGCCTGGAAGAAGGCGAGGTTGAGGCCGTGCTCGGTTATCACCGCGGGCGCCAGACCGCCGGCGTGGCACGCCAGCGCCGCCATCCACGGCAGCACCACTTTTGCGTTTGGCCCCATGTCGCCGCGTTCGGCGCCCGGCCCCGTTTGCTTCCACAACAGGAGTGCCGTCAGCAGGTACAGGAAGACGGCCAGCAGGTTGAGCGTCAAGACCATTGAGTTTGTCGCGCGTTCATCGCTTGCGCGATTATAGCAAAAGCCGGCGCCCGGGCGCTTGTGCTATTCTGCGCGCCATGTTCGACCGCATCACAGGCCGTCTGGCCGCCGTCGCCGAGCGCCTGCGCGGCGAGGTGCGCCTGACCGAAGACAACATCGCCGACACGCTGCGCGAAGTCCGGGCGGCGTTGATCGAGGCGGACGTCGCGCTGTCCGTGGTCGGCGACTTTGTCGAGTCGGTGAGGGCCGGGGCGCTCGGCACGGACGTCGCAAAAAGCCTGACGCCCGGGCAGGCGCTGATCAAACTGGTCAGCAGGGAACTGACCGCGCTGATGGGCGGGTCGTGCGCGACGCTCGCGCTCGATGCGCAGCCGCCGGCGGTGGTTCTGCTTGCCGGCCTGCAAGGGGCGGGCAAGACCACGACCGCGGCGAAACTCGCGCATCACCTGCGCGCCGGCAAAAAGTCCGTGGCGCTGGTCGGCTGCGACGTTCAGCGCCCGGCCGCAATCGAGCAACTCGCGCAACTGGCCGGGCAGTGCGGCGCCGCCTGCTATCCGACGCAAGCAGGCGAGCCGCCGGTGGCGACCGCGCGCGCCGCGCTGGAACGCGCGCGCCTTGAATTGCAGGACGTGCTGATTGTGGATACCGCCGGGCGTTTGCACGTGGACGGGCCGATGATGGACGAAATCCGCGAGCTGCACGATGCGCTGTCGCCGGTCGAGGTGTTGTTCGTCGTGGACAGCATGACCGGGCAGGACGCGGTTCACTCGGCGCGCGCGTTTGACGAGGCGCTGCCGCTGACCGGCGTCATCCTGACCAAGGCCGACGGCGATGCGCGCGGCGGCGCCGCGCTTTCGGTGCGCGCGGTGACCGGCAAGCCCGTCAAGATGATCGGCGTCGGCGAAAAACTGGATCAGCTGGAGCCGTTTCATCCGGAGCGCATCGCCTCGCGCATTCTCGGCATGGGCGAGGTGGAAAGCCTGATCGAGAAAGTCGAGCGCGCCGGCGACGAACGCAAGGCGCGCAAACTGCTGAACAAGGTGAAAAAGCGCAAGGGTCTGGATTTGTACGATGTCAGGGACCAGTTGCGCCAGATGCAGGACATGGGCGGCATCGCCGGCCTGATTGACAAACTGCCCGCCAACATGGCCGGCAAGGCCGCGGCCAACCCGATGGCGAACGAGAAGCAGGTCCAGACCATGATTGCCGTGATTGACTCGATGACGCCGCTCGAACGCCGCCGCCCCGAGTTGATGAACGGCTCGCGCAAGAAGCGCGTCGCCGCGGGTTCGGGCACGCATATTCAGGATGTCAACCGCGTGCTGAAACAGCACAAGACGATGCAAAAGGCGGTGAAGAAGTATTCACGCGGGGGGTTGGAGAAGATGATGCGCGGGATGGGCGGAATGGGCGGCGGGCCGTTTCCGGGGTGAGGGTTGTTGACAATCCTACCTGGTGTCGCCATTGTTTGCGGAAGCAGAAATCCAGTTGTGAAACCAGCGCACGATTATTTTGTGCAAGCGATGGTTGATGGCATGGATTTCGTGGAAAATGAATCGGACTATCTGCAATTGGAAGAGTGGACTTTATTGGTCTGCTCCAGTAGGAATTTCTACAATCCATTGCCAGCATATTCGGCTGACTGCTGGAGAAAGTTCGCTTGAGATCAGCCACCAGAAAATGAGGTAAGTTTCAATGAGCGGTTTTGAAAAGAAATCTGTTACTGCTATCTTCACGAAAGGGAGAGTAATCGAAATCCCATTTTTCCAAAGAAGTTATGTTTGGGGTGAGGAAAACTGGGAAAGGTTTTTGGACGATATGACCGCTGTGTCTGATGAGCAAAAACCTTATTTTATGGGAGCCCTCATCCTTAAGCAGAAGAATGTGCCGACTGCAAAGAGTGTTAGTGAGGTCAGGCTATTGATTGATGGTCAGCAACGGCTCACGACTATCGTTCTTTTTTTCAAGGCGGTGTCTATTGTGCAAGATACCAAGGAGCAGTTTAGAGATATATTCTATAACTTGGATAAGCGAATTAGTCTGCAACATAATCACAACGATACTGAAATCTTTGAGGCTATTGTGGAAGAAAATGCTTCTTGCATGCAAGAAGAAAAGCATGCAAAAAGTAAAATCCTCGAGTGCTACAATTTTTTCATGAACGAAAAGGAAACTATAAAGAAGATTAACACGATCGCCATTCTGAATAATTTACACTTTGTCGGAATCGATTTGGGGCCTGATGAGGATGAACAGCAGATATTTGACACGATTAATTCTCTTGGTGTCGATCTCACTACGGCTGAATTATTGAAGAACGAGTTATTTGGCCGAGGAGACGAGGAATTATTTGACCCAACATGGAAAAAAGTATTTGAGGGCGAAAACAAGGAATTCTGGGATATAAGGGTTACTGCTGGCCGCATGTATCGACATAACATAGATATGTTGCTACAGGCGTACTTATTAATTTGCAGTCGGGCTGATAAAAAATACGTAGATCGCATAGATAGCTTGTTTAAAAGTTACAAAGCGTTTATTGCGGATAATTCCATCGTAAGCGATAGGAAGAAACGAGAAGAGTTCATCCATAATTTGATGGGCTATGCCGAAGTTTACCGAGAAAACATTAATTCTGATTTGCTGGATGAGGACATCAACAAGGATTCTCCGCTGGAAAGAATGAATCTCGTTATTTTTGGGTTAAACACAACAACGGTTATTCCGTATCTGCTTTATATCTTGAAAGAAGCAGATGATGACAACAAAGATAAAATTTTCTCTCTTCTTGAGAGTTATATTGTTCGCAGGGCAGTTTGTAAGGAAACCAGTCAATATTATAACAAGATGTTCGCGTCGTTCATTCGCAACGGCATTAAGGATTACGACAGTCTTCGTGAGAAAATTTGCAGGCCGGATGACAATCAGGTGCAGGCGTTCCCGAATAACGAGTCCTTTAAGAAAGGGTTTGACGGCAGCACTTTAACTAACCAGCAGGCGAAGACTGTTCTATACCTCATAGAAAAGGGGTTGCGTGATGAGAAACATGATCCTGTTGTCCTCCTCGGTTTGAACAAATATAGCCTTGAGCATGTTATGCCCAAGAAATGGCGTAACCACTGGGATGATTTGGATAAACAGGATGAACAGAAGAGCCGTGAGAGGGATCGAATTTTGCTGAAACTCGGCAATTTGACCATCATCACGTCTGCTCTGAATATATCCATTCGGGATTCCAACTGGGAGAGAAAAAAGGAAGGATCGGACAAGAGAAAAAGGAAAGGTCTGATTGAATACAGTAAACCAATTAGAATTTTTGCGAAATACTTGGATTACTCTCAATGGAATGAGGACACAATAAAAGAGCGTGCTGATTTTTTGTTCGAACATGCTCAGAAAACCTGGCCGGACATCACATGAAGCTAACACGACAAATAGTAAGAAATGCAGGCGTGTATTATGTTTGCTATGAGTGGAAGAGGATCGGGCGTGGGGATGAAGCTGAATCAGTCTGGCAAGTCCCCATAACAGCCTTTGACCCCCCCGCCCAAAAAGGGTAAAATCGCCTTTTCAACCACCAACCCAAGAAAATTCAATGGTAGTCATTCGCCTGGCAAGAGGCGGGGCCAGAAAGAGGCCCTTTTATAACATCGTCGTGACCGACAAGCGCAAGCGGCGTGACAGCGGCTATATCGAGCGCATCGGCTATTTCAATCCGCGCGCGCTGGCCAGTGAAACGCGCGTCGAGATTGATCGTGAGCGGCTCGATTACTGGCGGGGGCAGGGCGTGAAACTGTCCGACCGTGTGGCTTCTCTGGTCAAGCCCGGCGGCGCCTCAAAGAAACCCGCGAAACCTGCCAAGGCTGCGGCACCGGAAGCGTCCGCCGCACCGGAAGCACCTGCAACGTCAGAAACATCTGCCAAGCCGGAAGCGTCCGCCGCACCAGAAGCATTTGCCAAGCCGGAAGCATCCACCGCACCAGAAGCGCCTGCCACACCAGAGGCACCCGCCAAGCCGGAAGCGTCCGCCACACCAGAAGCACCTGCCACACCAGAAACACCTGCCAAGCCGGAAGCACCTGCCGCGCCAAAGACACCCGCCGCACCGGAAGCATCCGCCGCACCAGAAACCCCGACAACCCCGGAAACCCCAACGACACCCGAAACCCCGGCAACCCCGCCGACTTCAGAGACCCCGGCAACCCCCGCCGAGCCGGTCTCGCCCAAACCTTCCTGATTCCCGACGGCGCGCCCGCCGGCGCGACGAGCAAACCCGCATGGCACAGAACGGAAAGTCCGGCGACGGCGCAATCCTGGTCATCGGCAAGGTGTCCGGCGTGTTCGGTTGCGACGGCTGGATACGGGTGCTCTCCCACACCGGGGCGATGCGCGACATCGAGCGCTATCCGCGCTGGCTGATTGGCGGCGGCACGTGGACTGAATACGAACCCGTCAAGGTGCGCGCGCACGGCAACGGCCTGGTCGCAAAACTCGCCGGAGTAGAAGACCGCACACAAGCACTGGCTTTGCTGCACCGCGACATCGCCATCAGAAAAGAGCAACTGCCGGAACTCGCGCCCGGCGAATACTACTGGTTTCAACTGGCCGGGCTGGAAGTGGTCAACCTGAGCGGCGAGGTGCTGGGCGCCGTGTCGCGCCTGATTGCAACCGGCGCCAACGACGTGCTCGAAGTATCCGACGGCGGCGCCACCTGCCTGATTCCGTATGTCGAGGAGGTCGTCGTCAAGCGGGTGGACACGCGCGCCGGCACCATCGAGGTGGACTGGCGCAAGGAGTGGTGCGATGCGAATTGACATCGTCACGGTGTTCCCGGAAATGATCGGCGCGCTTGCCAGCGGCGGCGTCGTCGCGCGCGCCATCGAGCGCGGCCTGCTGACGCTGGAGTCGTGGAATCCGAGAGACCACGCCGACAACGCCTACGGCGCGGTGGACGACCGTCCATACGGCGGCGGCCCCGGCATGGTGATGATGGCCGAGCCGCTCGCGAAGGCGCTGCAGGCGGCGCGCGCATGCCAGCCCGGCCGTTTTCGCACCATCCACCTGACGCCGTGCGGTGGCCGCCTGACGCAGGCCGAGGTCAACCGTCTGGCCGGCCTCGACGGCCTGGTGCTGCTCGCCGGGCGCTACGAGGGCGTGGACGAGCGCCTGGTGGAACTGGAAGTGGACGAGGAATGGTCGCTTGGCGACTATGTCATCAGCGGCGGCGAACTGGCCGCGATGGTGCTGGCCGACGCCGTGATGCGCCAGCGCCCGGGCGTGCTCGGACACGAGGAATCGGCGCGCCAGGATTCCTTCATGGCTGGACTTCTGGATTGCCCGCATTATACTCGTCCGTCTGAATACCGCGGTGCGCGGGTGCCGGAAGTGCTGCTCGGCGGCGACCACGAGGCGATTCGGCGCTGGCGCCTGAAACAATCGCTCGTCAGAACTTTCGAGAAAAGGCCGGATTTATTTCACGCACGCCGCCTGAACGATGAGGAAAAGAAAATGATTGCCGAACATCTGGAGGAGAAGCAATCCATGGAGAAAGACAATGCCTGAACTGCTGCGAGAAATCGAAGCCGACATGATGAACGCGGAGATCCCGGAGTTTGCGCCGGGCGACACCGTCGTCGTGCAGGTCAAGGTCCGCGAGGGCAGCCGCGAGCGCCTGCAGGCGTTTGAGGGCGTCGTCATCGCGCGGCGCAACCGCGGCCTGAACTCTTCGTTCACCGTTCGCAAAATTTCCAGCGGTGAAGGCGTCGAGCGCGTTTTCCAGACCTACAGCCCGCTGATTGACGGCATCCGCGTCAAGCGCCGCGGCAAGGTGCGCCGCGCCAAGTTGTATTACCTGCGCGGGCGTGCCGGCAAGGCCGCGCGCGTCAAGGAAAAACTGCGGAAAAGTTAGCCGCCGCCACCTCCGGGCGGGCGTAGTATAGTGGTATTACCCCAGCTTCCCAAGCTGGTGAGGAGGGTTCGATTCCCTTCGCCCGCTCCACGCCGAATGTCCCCGCGGCAGTCCTTATAATAGAGAGTGTTATGAAGGCGCCGAGCGACAGCCTGGACAGAACCATACGGGATTTGCGCATCTCGGTCACCGACCGCTGCAATTTCCGCTGCACCTACTGCATGCCGAAGGAGGTGTTCAACGCCGATTACCATTTCATGGCGCGCGCCGAACTGCTGTCTTTCGAGGAAATCGCGCGTGTCGTGTCGCTGTTCACCGATCTGGGCGTCGAGAAAATCCGCCTGACCGGCGGCGAGCCGCTGATTCGCCACCATCTCGAGGTGCTGGTGAAAAAAATCGCGGCGCTCGGCGTCGCCGACATCAGCCTGACCACCAACGGCGCGCTGCTCGACGCCGACAAGGCGCGCGCGCTGAAAGACGCCGGGCTGGGGCGCCTGACGGTGAGCCTCGACGCGCTCGACAACGAAGTGTTCTCGCGCTTGAACGGCGTCGCCTTCCCGGTGGACCGCGTGCTGCGCGGCATCGAAAACGCGCACGCCGCCGGGTTCTCGCCGATCAAGGTCAACATGGTGGTGCAGAAAGGCGTGAACGACGCCCAGGTGCTGCCGATGGCGCGCCACTTCCGCGGCAGCGGTTGCATCCCGCGGTTTATCGAGTACATGGACGTCGGCCACAGCAACGACTGGAAGATGAATGAGGTCGTGCCGACCGCGGAACTGATCCAGACCATCCACCGCGAATTCCCGATTGAACCGGCGGACGCAAACTACCGCGGCGAGGTCGCCCGGCGCTGGCGCTACCGCGACGGCGCCGGCGAGATTGGTTTCATCTCGTCGGTGACGCAGCCGTTTTGCGGCGACTGCACGCGGATGAGAATGTCGGCGGACGGCCATTTGTACACCTGTTTGTTCGCCACACGCGGCCACGACCTGCGCCGCCTGCTGCGCGAAAGACACTCCGACGAATTTCTCGCCAACTGGCTGCGCGATTTGTGGCACGCCCGCACCGACCGCTACTCGGAATTAAGAAGCGAACAGACCGTGGCATTGGAGAAGGTGGAGATGTCGTATATCGGCGGGTGAGCACAGGCGTTAAAAAACTGTACTTACAAATTGAATTTACTGATAAAGAAGACTCCATGGCGACATACAAAGAAACTATCGCATCCCTGATCGGGTCGACGCCGTTTGATATAGACACAGATATCCAGATTAGCGGCCGTCCACCGACAATGGCGAGTTCTGAGTTTCTTACGAATAAGGAACAAGGAGATTGGGCTGAGCAAGTGGTCTTCAATGCAATTAATGAGAATTCAGACGAATATTGTGCCGTCCGGTATGGTCGTGCAGACAATCTTGCTGCAGGGGATCCGGGATTTGCCGACTTTTACTCGAGATATCAAGACGAGTTAAACGACACAGGCAAGAAACCAGACCTCTTGATTTTCCGGCGCTCGGATGCTTCAAACAGCGAAAACTGCGATCTGGATGATGGTGATTTTGTACGCAAAGCGATTGCGGCTATTGAAGTTCGCTCCAGCAGCTTTCTGGCGGATAAATATTCTGCCTTCATGGAAGACAGAACTCGGGAAGCAGAGGCAGAGTGCAACAGAATTCAGAAGATTCTTTTGCAGGAACCTTTATCCGGTCTGCTCAAGGAAAAGAGTCCGGAACTCCACGAATTGGTGCAGCGTGCCACACCGGATACGTTCAGGGAGATTGATTTCCGTTTGAGATCATGGTCTTCATCAGAATCTCTTATAAGTCTCAGTGATTACCTGAAACGTCTCAAGGCGCAGATCAGGATACTGCACAAAAGAGACTACTTGAGTATCACGCCAAAGCTTGAGGACATGGCGCTTGTGAATCGCTGGATCCAACGCTTTGGTGTAAGGCATTATTATTTGCAGGTATTCTTTGACAAGGCTTATGTGATTCCATTCAGGGATATCCTCACATTAAGTTCCGACTCCCGAAACGAAGGAGCGGTTTTCTCAGTTGAGCGGGATGTCAAGAATCAAAGAAAGACCACAATCAAAATCAATGTCAAAGTAGGGAAAGAAATCCTTGGCCAGATAGACATGCCTGAACACCGTTCTGCGTTAAAGGAGCTGGAGCGCGGAAGGCTTCTATTCTACGTTACTTTTCAGGGAGGTCGAGGCTACCTTGATCTGGAAGTTTTTTCACAAAAGATAATCAACGATGCTTGAATATGTCCGACATGTCGAGGACAGCCACCGCAAGTCTTTTGGCCAGTTTTTTACTCGCCCGGACATTGCCGAGTTCATGGCGCACTGGGTTCTCGCTTCCGGCAAGAAGTCCCTTTTCGATCCGGCTTTCGGACTTGGCGTCTTTCGCGACGTGGTTCCCAAAAACTCCAGTATCGAATTTTCGGCGTGTGAGGCGGATCCCGGGATTGTCGAGTTTTGGGAGCGGCAAACAGGGGAGAGTTCCGAATTTATTACTGTGGAGGATTATCTGCGTTCCTGGGGCAAGAAGCATTCAAATATCGTTTGCAATCCGCCCTACATGCGCTTTCAGAAGTTTCTGAATCGGGACGCCGTTTCCCGGGAGTTTCAGCGTCATCTCGGGATCAGGCTTTCAGGCTACACCAACACCGCCTCCGCCTTTCTGCTGAAATCACTTTCAGAACTGGGTGCATCGGGAAGGATGGCTTATATCATGCCCCTTGAATTCCTTAATACCGGTTATGGATGGCTGGTGAAGGAAAGGCTCATTGAATCCGGCCATTTGTTCGCCATTCTTGGCTTCGATTGTGAAAAGGATATTTTCCCGGATGCAACCACATCGGTGGGCATCATACTCTACGACAGAACAGTTCGACATGCTTCGGTAAAGTTTTACTCGGTGAAATCGCTCTCTGAACTCGAAGCGTTTGACGAGGTTGAACCGGTTTCAGATATCCCCCTCGGGAAGCTGGATCCCAAATCCAAATGGCTTCCGTTATTTCAGGAACAGGAATTCGGGGCAGACCCGACCAGAACAACGACTCTCGATCTTTTTGGCAGATTTAGCAGAGGCATTGCTACGGGCGCGAACGAGTTCTTTGTGCTTCGTCCGTCCACTGCGAAGGAAAAAAGCATAGATGAGAAATTGGAATGTGTTCCGTGCATTACCAGAAGTTCACAGATTCACAAACCGGTGTTTGACACCGCTGATTACAACCGGTTGCATGATTCAGACAAACCGGTTCTCCTGTTCTCTGTCAGCGGCACACATTCGAAGGAAGCAGAGAAATATATCCGGTTCGGGGAGAATGCAGGCTTCAACGAGCGCTTTCTCACAAAAAACCGCAGACCATGGTACAAGACGGAGAAAAGAAATTCCTCGCCTCTTTTGTTGGGAGTATTCTCACGAGGAGGATACAAGGTTATTCTGAACAGAAGCGAGGTGCTGAATTTGACCTGCTTTCATGGCTTTCAGCCAAACCTGTTCGGACGCCGGTATCTGGAACATCTTTTCTTGTATCTATTGTCAAAAACGGGAAGAGAAATCATTTCGCTTTCGATGCGCAAGTATGGTGACTCGCTGGACAAATTCGAGCCAAATGATTTGAATGGAGCCTTGGTGCCTTCTCAGGACTTTTTTTCTTCAATACCTGCGGAGAAAGCCTCTGAAGCGGTGAAGGCGGTCAAAGAGACGGAGAAGTTGCCCCAGTGGGCCGAGGACTTCTTCGCGCCGCTGAAAATATCCGGCAGTGATTACCAGGAGTGATGATTCAACTCACCCATCTCTGCAAAAGCTCAGACACCTTTGGCACTCTGATCTGCGAGGAGAGCCATGCAAATCCATCGTGTCGGATACCGCATCAAGGGGTATTCACAAGTAGTCAAATTAGGGCATCTTTGGGAGATGACGAGCAAAGATGCCCTGCAACGTATCAAAATCCTTGAGTTCGCCGAGCGGCACGGACAGGGCGCCGCTATCGATGCCTTTGAAGTCAGTTCGCGTACGCTGTATCGCTGGCGCCGCGCGCTCAAACTTCACAACAACCGCATCAGCGCACTTACCCCCAAATCATGCGCGCCGCACCGCAAACGGCCGCCGGCCACCGCGCCCGCCGTGGCCGCGCAAATACGCGCCATGCGATTCCATAAACACCACCCCAATATGGGCAAAGCCACTATCCACGCCAGCGAGGAGTTCCGGCGCTGGTGCCGCGAGAACCGGGTGGCGCTGCCGAGTGTGTCCACCATCGGGCGCATCATCGCGCGTGCGCCGGATAAAATGCGCCACGCCCCGCTACGACTCGGCCCGCGCGGACAGCCCAAATCCGTGCGCCAGCAACACAAAACACGCCGCATCAAAGGTTATCAACCGGCCCCGCTGGAACTCATCGCTGGCGATACCATCGTCCGAATGCGCGATGGCATCCGCCGCTACCTCACCACCTTCATCGACCCCAACAGCCGCTTTGCCGTCGCCTTCGCCTCGCGCACCGCTTCCAGCCGTCAAGCCACCCTTACCCTCAACGCCCTCATCGACCTGCTGCCGGCAGCCCCCAAATACCTGCTCACCGACAACGGCTCCGAGTTCATGGGCGACTTCCAAAAACGACTCGATGAACTCCATATCACCCACTGGTGGACCTACCCCAACTCACCCAAAATGAACCCTCACGCCGAACGCTTCAACCGCACCATCCAGGAGAGTTTCGTCGACTACCACGACGACCTCCTGTTCTCCGACCTGACCCTCTTCAACCAAAAACTCGCCGAATGGCTGGTCTTCTACAACACCCAAAGACCACACCATTCCCTCAAACGCCAATCTCCCATACAATACCTCTCACAACAACTTCCATACTGCCAAAGGTATTGGACTTGTACAATCTCTTGCAATCTCCGCCAATATTCACCTATAATGTCCCCACCATGAACCACCCGGCGAACTTTCCCCCGACCGCCACCGGCGCGCCCACAGGCGCCGCCGTTCTCTTTTCTTTGCTCCTCAGCCTGCGACTGCCGCGATAGCGGCGTTGTGATTGGCTGGCGAGCCTGGTACGCGCATCCGTTAAACCACTGTTCAATCCAATGATGGAGACACCGATGAGTACAGAGAAAAAACTGGTCATATTCGACACCACTTTGCGCGACGGCGAGCAAAGTCCGGGCGCGTCCATGACCAAAGAGGAGAAAGTCCGCATCGCCAGGGCGCTGGAAAAAATGCGCGTGGACGTAATCGAGGCCGGCTTTCCAATCGCAAGCCCCGGTGATTTCGATGCGGTCGCGGCGGTCGCGGCGACAATCAAAGACAGCACCGTGTGCGGACTGGCGCGCGCGCTCGACAAGGACATTGAACGCGCCGCCGAGGCGCTGAAGCCGGCGAAGTCGAAGCGCATCCATACGTTCATCGCGTCGTCGCCGATTCACATGCGCGAGAAGTTGCGGATGTCGCCGGAGCAGGTGCTTGAACAGGCGGTGCGCGCGGTGACGCTGGCGCGCAAACACACCGACGACGTCGAGTTCTCGCCGGAGGACGCGGGCCGCTCGGAGGTGGACTTCCTGTGCCGTCTGATTGAGGCGGCCATCAAGGCGGGCGCGAACACCATCAACATCCCGGACACGGTCGGCTACAGTCTGCCGGCTTATTTCGGACATCTCGTCGGCGATTTAATCGAGCGCATCCCGAACGCCGGCAAGGCGGTGTTTTCGGTTCACTGCCACAACGATCTGGGGCTTGCGGTCGCCAACTCGCTGGCCGCGGTCGGCCACGGCGCGCGCCAGGTCGAGTGCACCATCAACGGCCTCGGCGAGCGCGCCGGCAACGCCTCGCTTGAAGAGGTCGTGATGACGGTGCGCACGCGCCGGGATGTGTTCGACTGCGACACCGGCATCGACACGACGCAAATCGTGCCGGTGTCGCGGCTGGTGTCGGGGATTACCGGTTTTCCGGTGCAGCCGAACAAGGCCATCGTCGGCGCCAATGCGTTCGCGCACGAATCGGGCATCCACCAGGACGGCGTCCTCAAGTTCCGTGAGACTTACGAAATCATGCGCGCCGAGGATGTCGGCTGGAAGGCCAACCGCATCGTGCTCGGCAAACATTCCGGGCGCAACGCTTTTCGCACGCGCCTGTCCGAACTCGGCATCGCCTTCGATGACGACGAGGAACTGAACCGCGTGTTCGACAACTTCAAGTTGCTGGCCGACAAGAAGAGCGAGATTTACGACGAGGATTTGCAGGCGCTGGTTTCGGAAAGCGCCGGCCTGGACGATGTCGAGTACTATCGGTTGCTGTCCATGAAAGTGACTTCCGAGACCGGCATCACGCCGTGCGCCGAAGTGCGGCTTCAATTCGACGAGCGCGAGAGCCAGTCGCAGGCGGAGGGCAGCGGGCCGGTGGACGCCACTTTCAAGGCCATCGAGGAGATGGTCCACAGTGGCAGCGAGTTGTTGCTGTATTCGGTCAACAACATCACCACCGGCACCGATTCGCAGGGCGAGGTCACGGTGCGCCTGCTTCGTAACAGCCGCATCGTCAACGGTCTCGGC
The DNA here is from genome assembly GCA_963693105.1 of uncultured candidatus Poriferisulfidus sp. Lineage (GTDB taxonomy): Bacteria > Pseudomonadota > Gammaproteobacteria > Poriferisulfidales > Oxydemutatoraceae > Oxydemutator. The sequence goes on from OY843752.1 coordinate 1,069,488, forward strand.
ACCGACACCGACATCGTCATTGCGTCGGCGAAGGCGTACGTCAGCGCGCTGAACAAACTGCGCCAGAGCGCCCCCACCGCGCACCCGCAGATGGGAGACATCTGATCCCTTGCAACGCAAACTCGCTTATCTCGAACGCATGGGCATCGAGGTGTACGGGCGCCGCGATCGCGAGCACGCGGCCGTGCGCGAGACTGCGCCCGCGCCCGCCGCAACAGGGCCAAGCGCGCCCGGCGACGCCTGGCGGATACTGAAAGAAGAGGTCGGCGTCTGCCGCCGCTGTCCGCTGTGCGAGGCGCGCACGCAGACCGTCTTCGGCACCGGCGCCGAAAACGCCGGCTGGATGCTGATCGGCGAGGCGCCGGGCTTCGAGGAAGACCGCAAGGGCGAGCCGTTCGTGGGCCGCGCCGGGCAGTTGCTCGACCGCATGCTCAAGGCCGTCGGTTTCGAGCGCACAGAAGTCTATATCGCCAACGTCGTCAAGTGCCGCCCGCCCGACAACCGCAACCCGGCGCCGGAGGAAGTTTTGCAGTGCGGCGATTACCTGCGCCGCCAGATTGAACTGGTGAACCCGGAAATCATCATCGCGCTGGGCGGCGTCGCGATGTCGGCGCTGCTGAACGTGCAGTCACCGGTCGGGCGCATGCGCGGGCAGGTCCATACGCTGCCCGGCGCCAAAACCCCGGTCATCGTGACGTACCATCCGGCCTATTTGCTGCGCTCGCCGCAGCAAAAACGCGCCGCCTGGGACGATTTGCAACTGGCGTGCCGCACCGTCGGCAGGGAATTGGCGTGAGCATGCGCGCCGGCAATTTTGCGCCGCCGCTGAGGCTGATGCGCGAGGACGATCTCGACGCGGTCTGCATGGTCGAGTGCCGCGCCTACGAGTTTCCGTGGAAGCCCGGCGTGTTTCTCGACTGCCTGTACGAGGGCTGCGAGTGCCGCATACTGGAGTATGACCGCCGCATCGTCGGCTACGGCGTCATGACAACCGGTGTGGATGAATGTCACCTGCTGAACCTGTGCATAGACCCGGACTTTCAGCGCCGCGGCCACGGCCGCACGCTGTTGCGGCGCATGTTGGGCATCGCCGTCTGCCGCGGCGCCGCGCGCGCGATTCTCGAAGTGAGAATCAACAATCCGGCGGCGCAGAAACTCTATTTGTCCGAGGGCTTTAACCGCATCAGCCGCCGCAAAAATTACTATCCGTCCAGCGACGGGCGCGAGGACGCGGTCGTTCTGGCGCGTGTGCTTTAGACCGTGTAGGGCATGGACTATCTGCCGCTGTTCCTGAAACTCAAGGGCAAGCCGGCGCTGGTCGTCGGCGCCGGCGAGGTCGCGGCGCGCAAGGCGCGCCGCCTGCTCGACGGCGGCATGTTGCTGACCGTCGTCGCCGAGGCGGTCTCCGGGCCGATGCGCGAGGCCGCGCGCGGCGGCGCCTGTGTCATCGAACAGCGCACGTTTGTGCCCGACGACATCGCCGGCATGGCGCTGGTGGTCGCCGCCACCGACGACCACGACGTCAACCGCCGCATCGCCGGGGAGTGTGAGGCGCGCGGCATCCCGGTCAACGTCGTGGACGAGCCGGATCGCGGCAACGTCATCTTCCCGTCGCTGATCGAGCGCGCGCCGATTCGCATCGCCATCTCGACCGACGGCGTGTCGCCGCTGCTGTCGCGCCTGCTGAAGTCGCACCTGGCTGGCTGCATACCGGCGGCGTACGCGACACTCGCCGACCTCGCCGCCCGCTACCGCCCGAAGGTCAAGGCGCGTTTCTCCGAGCCGCGCGCGCGCCGGCGTTTCTGGGACAAGGTGCTGAGGGGGCGCGTCGCCGACCAGGTTTTCGCGGGCCGCATCCACCAGGCCGAGGCCGACCTCGAAGCGCTGCTGCGCGCCGGCGAACACGGCGCCGGCAAAGAGGCGGCGGACATCGGCGAGATTTATCTGGTCGGCTCCGGGCCGGGCGACCCCGACCTGCTGACGATCAAGGCGTTGCGCCTGATGCAGCAGGCCGACGTGGTTCTCTACGACCGCCTGGTGTCCGATTCCATCCTGAAATTGCTCAGAGACGACGTCGAGAAAATCTACGCCGGCAAGGAACGCGCCAGGCATGCGATGCCGCAGGAGCGAATCAACGCGCTGTTGGTGCGCTTTGCGCTGGAAGGGCGCAAGGTGCTGCGGCTCAAGGGCGGCGACCCGTTCGTGTTTGGCCGCGGCGGCGAGGAAATCGAGACGCTGATGGAGCGCAACATTCCGTTCCAGGTGGTGCCGGGGATTACCGCGGCGCTCGGTTGCGCGTCGTACGCCGGTATTCCGCTGACGCACCGCGACCACGCCCAGGCCTGCATCTTCGTGACCGGCCACCTGAAGGACGGCAGCGTTCACCTCGATTGGGAGATGCTCGCGCGGCCGTCGCAGACGCTGGTGTTTTACATGGGCCTGATCGGGCTGGAGCGGATTTGCGCGGAATTGACGGGCCACGGCCTGCCGGCGGCGACGCCGGCGGCGCTGGTGATGCGCGGCACCTTGCCCGACCAGCGCGTGTTGCTGGGCGACCTCTCCAATCTGGCGGCGCTGACGCGCGATTGCGAAGTGGCGCCGCCGACGCTGCTGATGGTCGGCGAAGTCGTGCGGTTGCACGACCAGTTGCAGTGGTACGGCGTGGACCGAAACGTCGAGGCGGGTGTATGATGGGGCGGAGGCGAATGAATGAAAGCAGGGTTGCTGATTTTAATGTTGTCGGCTGAGGCCAGCGCATTGCAGACGGGGGAAATGGCGCCGGACTTCGCGCTGCCCGACCAGCACGGCGAAGTCCACCGCCTCGGCGATTACCGCGGCGACTGGCTGGTTTTGTATTTTTATCCGAAGGACGACACGCCGGGCTGCACCACCGAGGCCTGTACTTTTCGCGACGACATCGTGCAGATTCGCGATCTCGGCTGCAAGGTGGTCGGCATCAGCACCGACAGTCAGGAAAGCCACGCCAGGTTCGCGGAAAAATACGGGCTGCCGTTTCCGCTGCTCGCCGACGAGCGCGGCGAGGTCGCCGGGCGTTACGATGCACTGACCAATCTCGGCCTGCTGCGCTTCGCCAAACGCAGGACCTACATCATCAACCCCGGCTCCACCATCGCCAAAGTCTATCGCAAGGTCCGCCCCGCCGACCACAGCCGCGAGGTCGTCGCCGACCTCAAACGCCTGGTCGGGGAGTATCGCGCGCGCGACTGATTCCGGCCTCGCCCGATTCGGCAGGCCATTTTGTAAGTCCCTGTTATCTCTTTGCTTTTTGTAAGGATCTGTGCGCCTGGTGGTTGAAAGGGTAAGAAAAGTGGTGATTTATGGATTTTAATGTAGTATTGTGGTGCGATTGTGGAAGAGTCCATGCGCAATGGTTTGTTTTTCAAGGGCGTCAGTCAGGTGACGGTGGATCCCAAGGGCAGGATGGGTGTCCCGTCACGCTACCGGCAGACGCTGAAAGAATCCTGCAACGGCTGCCTGATCGTCACCGCCGACCGCGACGGCTGTCTTCTGATTTATCCCGACGACGCATGGAATAAAGTCGAGCCGCGAATTCACGACCTGCCTTCGATGAACAAGGACGCGCGTTTCATCCAGCGTCTGATGCTCGGCTACGCGACCGAGTGCGAACTCGACGGCCAGGGACGCATTCTGCTGTCTTCTCCACTGCGTGATTTTGCGCGGCTCGGCAAACACGGTTTGCTGCTCGGCCAGGGCAAGTATTTCGAGTTGTGGGATCAGCAACAATGGACCCAGCAGCGGGAAGCCTGCATGAGGGCGGAAAGCGACAACCAGGACGTCAACGAAGCGCTTCAAAGCGTGCGCTTGTAGCCGGACCTGCAAATGGGCGATGTCTGCGACGATGCCAACGGCCAACATCGGCCCGTCCTGCTGGCGGAACTGCTGGACGGGCTGAACATTGACGGGCGCGGTTGCTACATTGACGCGACCTATGGCCGGGGAGGCCACAGCGCGGCGCTGTTGCGGCGTCTTGGCCGGGACGGGCGCGTGATCGCCTTCGACAAGGATGCGCAGGCCTGCCGCCACGCCCGCGAGACGTTCGCCGGCGACGCGCGCTTCTCGATACGCCACGCCTCGTTCACGGCGCTTGAAACCCTGCTCACCGACGAGGGCCTGGAGGCGCGGGCCGCCGGCGTGTTTTTCGACCTCGGCGTTTCCTCGAATCAACTCGACTCGCCCGAACGCGGTTTCAGTTTCCGCCGCGACGGCCCGCTCGATATGAGGATGGACACGGGCCGCGGCGTCACCGCGGCGCAGTGGCTTGACACCGCCGACGCCGCCGACATCCGGCGGGTGCTGAAAGAATACGGCGAGGAGCGCAACGCCGCGAGAATCGCCTCCGCCATCGTCAGACGCCGTCCGTTGCGGACCACCGGCGAGCTGTCCGCGTTGATCGAGGAAGTGTCGGGCCGCGGCGGAAAGAAGCATCCGGCGACGCGCTCTTTCCTGGCGATTCGCCTGTTCATCAACCGCGAACTGGAGGAACTCGCCGAAGCGCTTGCGAGCGCGCTGCGCCTGCTGCGTCGCGGCGGGCGCCTGGCGGTCATCACATTTCATTCGCTCGAAGACCGCATCGTCAAGAATTTTATCAGGACGCATGCCGAGCCGCGCCGCGCGCCGCGCGGCCTGCCGGTCGCCGACGATGTTTCGGGCGTCGTGCTGGCAAGAGTCGGCAAACCACAGGTTCCGGGTGACAGGGAAGTCGCCCTTAATTCACGCGCGCGCAGCGCCCGCCTGAGAGTCGCGGAGAGGTTGTGATGACGTTCGACAGGGAAACCTTCTTCGTCTGCCTGCTGGCGCTGGTGGCGCTGTTGTCGGCGCTGTCGGTGGCCGTCGCCAGGCATTACGGGCGCACCGAGTTCATCGAGTCGCAGCGGTTGCAGTACGAGAGGGACGAGTTGCGCGTCGAATGGGAAAAATTGCAGCTCGAACGCGGTGCGTTCCAGACGCACGGACACGTCGAGATGCTCGCCCGGGAAAGACTCGGCATGGAGTATCCGAAACGGGTCGTCACAGTGGCGGTGCCGTGAGCGGCGCGCGGCGGCAATCCCGTTCATGGTATTGGCGCGGTTTTGTCGTGCTGCTGTTTTTGTCGTGCGCGATGCTGGCGCTGGTCGGGCGCGCGATTCATCTGCAATATTACCAGCAGGACCAGTTGCAGCGCGAGGCCGACCACCGCCAGTTGCGGGTCGTCGAGATTCCGGCGCGCCGCGGGCGCATCGTCGATCGCAACGGCGACCTGCTCGCGGTCAGCACGCCGATTCATTCGGCCTGGATTGATCCGTCGGAGTTCGACATCGGCAACGCGCCCGCGGTGGCGCGCGCACTCGGCATTTCGCACCGCAAACTGCGCGCCAGAATCGAGGCCGCGCACGGCAAGCGCTTTCTCTACGCCAGGCGCCACGTTGACCCGGACGCCGCGGTGCGGGTCGGGCAACTGGCGCTGCCGGGCGTGCACCTCAAGCGCGAGTACCGCCGCTATTACCCGTCGGGCGAAGTGTCCGCCCACATCGTCGGCGTCACCGACATTGACGATGTCGGCATCGAGGGCATGGAGAAGGCCTACGACGACGTTCTGCGCGCCAGACCCGGCGCCAAGCGCGTGGTGCGCGACCTCTACGCGCGCAGCATCAGGGACCTGGGTCTGATCAAGGCGCCGCATTACGGCCGCGACCTGGAATTGAGTTTCGATCAGCGCATCCAGTACCAGGCGTACCGGGCGCTGAAAAAGGCGATTGCGAAACACGCCGCGAAAGCGGGCTCGGTCGTCGTGCTCGACACCCGCACCGGCGAGGTGCTCGCCGCCGTCAACCAGCCGTCGTTCAACCCGAACGAGCGCGGCAGTTACGACCCCGGCGAGCGGCGCAACCGCGCCGTGATTGACCTGTTTGAGCCGGGCTCGACGATCAAGCCGCTCATCATCGCGGCCCTGCTCGACGGCGGCTACGCCGGGCCGGACACCACCATTGAGACTTCCCCCGGTTACTACCGCATCCTGCGCGACAAGATCGTCGAGGACATCCGCGATTTCGGCCGTCTCGACCTTTCCGGCATTCTCGTCAAGTCGAGCAATGTCGGCATCAGCAAGGCGGTTTTGCGAATGCCGGAGGAGGCGTTGTGGCGCGTGCTCGACCGGCTGGGCTTCGGCCACGTTCCGGGCACCGGGTTTCCGGGCGAGGCCGGCGGCACGCTTCGTTACCACACCAAGTGGCATAAAATCGAGCAGACGGTGATGTCTTATGGTTACGGAGTGTCGCTTTCGCCGCTGCAACTCGCCCACGTCTATACCGCGCTCGCCAACGACGGCTGGCAGCCGACCCTGAGTTTCCTGAAGGGCAATCCGTATCTGGAGAAACGCCGTGTTTTCGAACCGCGCACGGTGCGCGCGGTGCGCGAGATGCTGACGCGCGTCGTCGGCGCCGAGGGCACCGGCCAGCTCGCCAAGGTGCGCGGTTTCACCACCGCCGGCAAGACCGGCACGATCAGGAAGTCGGTGCGCGGCAAGAGCGAGGACACCGAATATTTCTCGCTGTTTGCCGGTTTTGCCCCGGCCGCCGCGCCGCGCCTGGTCGCCGTTGTCGTGATTGATTCGCCGACGCGGGGCGGCTATTACGGCGGCGAGGTCGCCGCCCCGGTTTTCTCGAGGGTGATGTTCGAGTCTTTGCGGCTGCTCAACATCCCCGACGACGAGCGGCCTGCCGACGGCTTCGCCGCCGTCGCCGGCGCCGGGGGTTGACGTCGTGGCCGGGGGATTGCCGTTGCCGGTGTTGCTGGATGGCCTCGCCGAAGCGCATCGCGCGCACGGTGTGCGGGTGACCGGAGTCGAAAGCTACAGCCGCCGCGTGTGTGCCGGTGATTTGTACCTGGCGTTGCAGGGGGCGCATGCGCACGGCCTGGATTTTCTGCCGGAAGTCATCCGTCGCGGCGCCAACGCGGTGGCGTGGGAAGGCGCGCGCCGGGCCGGCGAAGATCACGGCGTGCCGATGGTGCGGGTGGACGGCCTGCGCGAGAAGGTCGGCGTCATCGCCGGGCGTTTTTTCGGGCATCCGTCGCGCGAGTTGTCGGTGGTCGCGGTCACCGGCACCGACGGCAAGACTTCCGTCAGTCATTTTATCGCCGAGGCATTGTCGCTGTCCGGGCGCCGCTGCGGCCTGATCGGCACGCTCGGCTACGGCGAGTTCGGGCATCTTGCGCCGGGAGCCAACACGACGCCGGACGCGCTGGTGCTGAACCGGCGGATGCGCCGCCTGCGCGATGATGGCGTGCGCCACGTGGTGCTGGAAGCGTCGTCCCACGGCCTCGACCAGGGACGTTTAAACGGTCTCGACGTGGACATCGCGGTGTTCACCAATCTCGGCGTTGACCATTGCGATTACCACGGCTCACAAGAAAAGTATGCGGCGGCGAAAAGGCGTTTGTTCCGGTTGCCGGGCCTCGACTGCGCGGTCATCAACCGCGACGACGAATACGCCGGCGCGCTGATCGCCGCGTGCCGCCCCGGCACGCAGGTCATCACCTGCTCGGCGGTATCGGATGCCGCCGACGTTTTCCTGGCAAAAGCCGGCGCGGCGGCGGACGGCCTCGACATCGAGGCGCGCGTCGGCGGCGAGACGGTTTCGATTCGCGCGCCGCTGCTCGGCCGCTTCAACGCGGCCAATCTGGTGAGCGCGCTGGCGGTGCTGACGGCTCTCGGCCTCGACGCCGCGTCGGCGGCGTCGCTGCTGTCGCGCGTGCATCCGGTGCGCGGGCGTATGCAGCGTTTCGGCGGCGGCGATTCGCCCGCCGTCGTGCTGGACTACGCGCACACGCCGCAGGCGCTTGAGCAGGTGCTGGCGTGCTGCCGCGAGATCGGCGGCGGGCGCCTGGCCTGCGTGTTCGGCTGCGGCGGCGAGCGCGACCGCGGCAAGCGCCCGCGGATGGGCGCCGTCGCCGCGCGCATCGCCGACCGTGTCTTTGTCACCGACGACAATCCGCGCGCCGAGGATCCCGACGCCATCGTCTCCGACATCCTGTCGGCGGTGGACGACCGCCGCAATGTCGAGGTCGTGCGCGACCGCGCGCGCGCCATTGAATCCGCCATCGTTGACGCCGACGCCGGCGACATCGTGCTGGTCGCGGGCAAGGGGCATGAAACCCGCCAGATTGTCGCCGGCGAATCGCTGCCTTTCGACGACGCCGCGGTGATTCGCCGCGCATTGGGAGCGCGCGCGTGAGCTGGGTCAATCTGCGCGAAATCGCGTTGCTGGCCAGCGGCGTGGCGCAGGGCGAGGACGTGTTGATCGAGAGCGTCGGCATTGACAGCCGTACGCTGAAGCCGGGCGCGTTGTTCATCGCCATTTGCGGCGAGCGCTACGACGGCCATGATTTTGTCGAGGCCGCCGCCGCCGCCGGCGCCGCCGCGGCGATGGTCTCGAGGCCGATGGAAACGCCGCTGCCGCAGATTCGGGTGGACGACACGTTGAAGGCGATGACGCGGTTTGCCGCCAAATGGCGCCGCCGCACACAGGCGCTGATCATCGGCCTGACCGGCAGCAACGGCAAGACCACGACCAGGGAAATGCTTTTGTCCATCCTCTCGCGCCGCCGCCGGACGGCCGCCTCCGTCGGCAACCTGAACAACCACATCGGCGTGCCGCTGACGCTGCTGTCGCTGCGCCCGGAGCATGAAGTCGGCATTGTCGAGATGGGCGCCAATCATCCCGGCGAAATCAGCCGCCTGTGCGAAATCGCGCGGCCCGACATCGGCATCGTGCTGAACGCCGCGCCGGCGCACATCGAAGGCTTCGGCAATCTGGACGGCGTCGCGCGCGCCAAGGGCGAATTGTTTGAATCGCTGCCGCAGTCCGGCGCCGGCAGCGGCGTCGTCAACCGCGACGACGCCTATTACGACTACTGGCGCCATCTGCTGACCAACCGGCATGTCCTGTCTTTCGGTTTTTCCGAAAAGGCCGATTTCCGCGCGAAGCGGCGCGATGACGGCGTCGTCGAGCTGTACCTCGATGGCGCGGCGTGCGAGTGTCGCCTGCAGCTGCCCGGCAGGCACAACATCTCGAACGCGCTGGCCGCCGCCGCCGCCGCCACCGCCGCCGGCGCCGACACCGACGACATCGTCGCCGGCCTGGAGGCGGTGCGCCCGGTCGCCGGAAGGCTGCAAAACCTGTCCGGCGCCAACGGCCTGCACCTGATTGACGACAGTTACAACGCCAACCCCGGTTCGCTGGGCGCGGCGCTCGATGTTTTGAAGGAGTGCCCCGGCAGGCGCTGGCTCGCGCTCGGCGACATGGCGGAACTCGGGTCGGAGTCGGCGGCGATGCATGCCAACGCCGGATTGCAGGCGAAGAGCGCGGGCGTGGAACGGCTGTTTGCGGTCGGCGCGCAGGCTGCCGAGGCTTGCGCCCATTTCGGCGACGGCGCCGAATATTGCGCCTCCGTCGAGGACCTGGCCGACAAGGTCGCGGCGCAGGCGGCGGACGATGTTTATCTGCTGGTCAAAGGCTCGCGCGCGGCGCGGATGGAACGGCTGGTGTCGGCGCTGCGATCCGGCGCCGTCCCGGCGGAGGTGTCCGAATGTTGACACAACTCGCCGAATGGTTGTCGCTCTCATACAGCGGTTTCAATCTGTTTCAGTACATCACTTTCCGCGGCGTGATGGCGGCGATCACCGCCTTGTTGCTGAGTCTGGTGCTGGGGCCGCCGGTCATCGCCGGGCTTGCGCGGATGAAAGTCGGACAGAACGTCCGCCGCGACGGCCCGAAATCGCATTATTCCAAGAGCGGCACGCCGACGATGGGCGGCGTGCTGATGATACTGACGATCGTGCTGACGACGTTGCTGTGGGCCGATGTCTCCAACCGCTACATTGTCGCCGCGTTGCTGGCGACGCTGTCGTTCGCCGTCATCGGCGGCGTCGATGATTATCTGAAATTGCGCCGTGACGGCCGCGGCCTGACGATACGCAGCAAGTTTTTCTGGCAGTCGGTCGCCGGCCTGGCGCTGGCGGTCATGGTTTTCAACGGCACCGCCTATCCCGCCGAGCTTCAGTTGATCGTGCCGTTTGTCAAGGATGTGGTCGTGGACATGGGGCCGTGGTTCATTCTGCTCACCTACCTGACCGTGGTCGGAGCCAGCAACGCGGTCAATCTGACCGACGGCCTCGACGGTCTCGTCGTGCTGCCGGTGGCGCTGATTGCGGTGGCGCTCAGCGTGTTCGCCTACACCAGCGGCCACGTCAATTTCGCCCACTATCTGGCGATTCCCCATCTGCCGCAGGCCAGCGAGCTGGTGATTTTCTGCGGCGCGCTGGCGGGCGCCGCGCTCGGTTTTCTTTGGTTCAATACCTATCCGGCGCAGGTCTTCATGGGCGATGTCGGCGCGCTTTCGCTGGGCGCGGCCATCGGCATGGTCGCGGTGCTGGTGCGTCAGGAACTGGTGCTGGTGATTATGGGGGGGGTGTTCGTGGTCGAGACGCTGTCGGTCATTTTGCAGGTCGCTTCGTTCAAGTCCACCGGGCGGCGCATTTTCAGGATGGCGCCGCTGCACCATCATTTCGAGCTGCGCGGCTGGCCGGAGCCGCGGGTCATCGTGCGCTTGTGGATTGTCAGCCTGCTGCTGGTGCTGGTCGGGCTGGCGACGTTGAAGATCAGGTGATGCGGATGGCGCGAGCGGCTGCACCGATTCCGGCGGGACACAAGGCGTTGATCGTCGGCCTGGGCGCGACCGGGCTTTCGGCGGCGCGTTTTCTGCACAAACGCGGTGTCGCCTTCGCCGTCACCGACGAGCGCGAATCGCCGCCGGCCTACGACGCCCTGATGACGCTCGATTGCAACGCCGAAGTGTATCTGGGCGGTTTTGACGAAGCGCGTTTTCTCGAGGCCGACGACATCATACTCAGCCCCGGCGTGCCGCTGAAGACACCGGCGGTGTCGCGCGCGGCGAGCCGCGGCAAGCCGGTCATCGGCGACATTGAATTGTTCGCCCGCTGCGTCGCGCCGGGCAAGGTCGTCGCGATTACCGGCTCAAACGGCAAGAGCACCGTGACCACGCTGCTGGCGGAAATGGCCGCCGCCGCCGGCCTGCGCGCCGCCGTCGGCGGCAACCTCGGCCCGCCGGCGCTCGATCTGCTGGGCGACGCCGCGGCGTCCGTCTATATTCTGGAATTGTCGAGCTTCCAGCTGGAGACAACTTTTTCGCTTCAACCGCTGGTGTCGGTGGTGCTGAACGTCAGCGAGGATCATCTCGACCGTTACGAGACGACGGCGGAATACCTGCGCGCCAAGCTGGGCGTGCACCGCAACAGCAAAACCGTCGTCGTCAACCGCGAGGAGGCGTTCGAAGTGGATGCGGCTCGCGCCGAGGTCGTCAGTTTCGGTCTCGACGCGCCCGCGCCCGGACATTTCGGCGTCGTCGTGGACGGTGGGCGCCGCGCCATTGCCTGCGGCGCGCGTGCCTGGCTGGATTGCGACGAGGTGCCGCTGGTCGGCGAGAGCGGCCTGCTCAATGTGCAGGCGGCGTTCGCGCTCGGGCGCGCGTTGCGCCTGCCGCGCGCGGTCATGGTCGAGAGCGCACGCCGTTTCAGCGGATTGGCGCACCGGATGCAGCGTCTCGGACGTCTGGACGGCGTCGAGTGGTTCGACGATTCCAAGGCGACCAACGTCGCCGCCGCGATTTCCGCGCTGCACGCCGTCCCCGGCAAGGCGGTCGTGATTTGCGGCGGCGACGGCAAGGGCGCCGGCTTCGGCGCGCTGGGCGAGGCCGTTGCACGGCACGCGCGCGCCGCCGTGCTGCTCGGACGCGACGCCGGCAGGATCGCGCAGGCCATCGCCGGGCGCGTGCCGACCGTCGCCGTCGAGGACATGCGCGGCGCCGTGCGCGAGGCGAGGAAGGCGGCGAAGCCCGGCGACTGCGTGCTGTTGTCGCCGGCCTGCGCCAGTTTCGATTTGTACCGCGATTACGCGGAGCGCGGCGACGTCTTCGCCGAGGCTTTTCGGGAGTTGCGCTGATGGCGGGCTTTGCAAACCTGTGGCTGGTGGACGGCGGCGCGCGCGCGCCGGCGCCGTGGGTGGACGGCAAGGCGATGCTGTGCGTGCTGGCGCTGCTGGCATTCGGCTTCGTCATGGTCACGTCGTCCTCGCTCGAAATCGCCGCGCGCAACCTGCACGACCCGCTGCACTTTCTCGAACGCCAGGTGGTGTACGCGCTGATCGGCGTACTGTGCGCCGCCGTGGCTTATTTCATCGCGCCGGAGACGGTGTTTCGCAACGGCGGCTGGCTGATGGCCGCGGCATCGCTGCTGCTGCTGATCGTGTTCCTGCCGGAAATCGGCAAGACGGTTCACGGCAGCCGCCGCTGGATCAGCGTCGGCGGCCTGACGTTCCAGCCGTCGGAATTTGCCAAGCTGGCGCTGGTAATTTATCTCGCCGGCTACATCGCGAGACGTCACGCCGAATTGCGCAAAACCATGTCGGCCTTCGTCAAGCCGATGCTGATCGTCGTGTTCATCGGCTTTCTGCTGCTGCTACAGCCCGATTACGGCACCGCGGCGCTGATGGCCGCGGTGGCTTTCTCGATGCTGTGGATCGCCGGCGTCAAACTGCGCTGCTTTTTCTCTTTCGTTCTCGTTTTCGGCTCGGCGCTGGCGCTGCTTGCGGTGTCCTCGCCGTACCGCTGGCGCCGCATCGTCGCCTTTGCCGACCCGTGGCAGGACCCGTTCGACAGCGGCTACCAGTTGACCCAGTCGCTGATCGCGGTCGGCAGCGGCGGCTGGAGCGGCGCCGGTCTCGGCAACAGCGTGCTCAAACTGTTCTATCTGCCGGAAGCGCACACCGACTTTATCTTCTCGGTTGTCGCCGAGGAACTCGGTTTCATCGGCGTGTGCCTGATGATCGCGTTGTTCTGGCTGCTGGTGCAGCGCTGCTTTGCCATCGGCGCGCGCGCCCGCAGCGAGGATCTGATGGAGGGCGCGTATCTCAGTTACGGCATCGGCGTCTGGTTCGGCTTGCAGGCTTTCGTCAACATGGCGGTGGCGATGGGCATGCTGCCGACCAAGGGGATTACGCTGCCGTTTATCAGCGTGGGCGGCAGCAGTCTCGTCGTGTCGCTTGTCTGCATCGGTCTTTTGATGCGCATTCATTACGAGGCGCAGTGTCGAACGCCGTCGTTGAAGTACCGCCGCGCCACCAGAGGCGGCCGTGTCCGCTGACGCAAAACATTCCTCGCAGCCGCTGGTGGCGCTGCTTGCCGGCGGCACCGGCGGCCACGTATTCCCGGGGCTTGCCGTCGCCGAGTGTCTGCGCGCCGAGGGTCTTGACGTGGTCTGGTTCGGCACGCCGGCGGGGCTGGAGCGCACTGTGGCGCCGGCGGCGGGTTTTGCGTTCGAGACGGTGCGGGTCGGCGGCCTGCGCGGCAAGAAACTGCTGAACCAGATTGCGGCGCCGTGGGTGCTGGCGCTGGCGTTGTGGCGGATGCTGGCGGCGTTCGTCAAGCGCCGGCCCGCGCTGGTGCTCGGCATGGGCGGCTTTGTCGCGGCGCCGGGCGGCGTTGCGGCCTTTGTCCTCGGCGTGCCGCTGGTCATCCATGAACAAAACGCCGCGCCCGGTCTGACCAACCGCTGGCTGGCGCCGCTCAGCGACCGTGTGTTGACCGGCTTTCCCGGCGTGCTTGAAAAGCGCGGCGCGACCTGCGTCGGCAATCCGCTGCGCCGCGCCATCGTCGAGCGTGCCGGGCGTCACCCGGCGCGGCGCGGGCGTGAAGACGAATTGCGCCTGCTGGTGCTGGGCGGCAGTCTCGGCGCCTCCGTTTTCAATCAGATGGTGCCGCAGGCGCTGGCGCTGATGGAGCGGGCGTCGCGCCCGCGCACCCGGCAGCAGACCGGGCGCGGACATCTGCAACAGGCGGTCGAGTGCGCCGGGTCGTGCGGTGTTGAAATCGAGTTTTTCGAGTTCGACGACGATGTCGGCGCACTGTATGAATGGGGCGACCTCGTGCTGTGCCGCGCCGGCGCGATGACGGTCGCCGAGATTACCGCAGTCGGCATCGCCTCGATTCTGGTGCCGTATCCGCACGCCGTGGACGACCACCAGATGCACAACGCGCGCTATCTGTCGGAACACGGCGCCGCCGTGCTGATTCCCCAGCGCGAACTGTCCGCCGCCGCGCTGGCGGACGAACTCGGGCGCTTGTGCCGCGACCCGGAGTCGCTCGAGCGGATGTCGCGCGCGGCGGCGGCGCTGGCGATGACGGACGCCGGCGAACGTGTCGCCGGGATTTGTATCAGCGAGATGAAGCGATGAAGTTCGAGGATTTCCACCGCATTTCGGAGAACATGGGCGTCGTCCATTTCGTCGGCATCGGCGGTGTCGGCATGAGCGGCATCGCCGAGGTGCTGCTGAACCTGGGCTGCCGCGTGCAAGGCTCCGACCTCAGCGAGAACGCCGCGACCACGCGGCTGCGCTCGCTCGGGGCCAGGGTCTTCATCGGCCACCGCGCCGAGCATCTGCACGGTTGCGACGTGGTCGTCGTGTCGTCCGCGGTGTCGGCGGACAACGCCGAGATTCGCACCGCCATCCAGCACCGCATTCCAGTCTTGAAGCGCGCCGAGATGCTCGCCGAACTGATGCGTTTTCGTTTCGGCATCGCGGTGGCGGGCGCCCACGGCAAGACGACGACGACCAGCCTCATCGCCGCGATTCTGTCGGAGGCGGGGCTGGATCCGACCTTCGTCGTCGGCGGCAGGGTCAACAGTCACGGCGCCAACGCGCGCCTCGGCAGCGGCCGCTATCTGGTGACCGAGGCCGACGAGAGCGATGTTTCCTTTCTGCACCTGCAACCGATGATGTGCGTCGTCACCAACATTGACGCGGATCACCTGGGCGCCTACGGCGGCCGTTTCGAGACGCTGAAGCAGGGCTTCGTGGATTTCGTCCACAATCTTCCCTTTTACGGCCCGGCCGTCGTCTGCAACGAGGACGAGGTGGTGCGCGAACTGTATCCGCGCCTCGGACGGCCGCTGATTACCTACGGCTTCAGGCCCGACAGCAACGTCATCGCGTCGGATCTGTGCTTCGATGAAATGAGCAGCCGCTTTAACGTGTCGCTGCCGCAGCGCGCGGAGCCGCTTGCCATCCGGTTGAATCTTCCCGGCCGCTACAACGTCCTGAACGCGCTGGCCGCCATCGGCGTGTGCCATGAAATCGGCGTGGACGACGACGTCATTCAGCACGCGCTGGAACATTTCCAGGGCATCGGCAGGCGTTTTCAGAGTTACGGCGAGATACCGGTCGGGCCGGGCGCGCGCGGCCGCGCGATGCTGGTGGACGACTACGGCCACCATCCGGGCGAAATCGCGGCGGTGCTCGACGCCGTCAACGAGGCCTGGCCGGGGCGGCGCAAGGTGCTGGTGTTTCAACCGCACCGCTACACGCGCACCAGTGATTTGTTCGACGAGTTTTGCGAGGTGCTGGCGGAGGCGGACGAACTCGTGCTGCTCGGCGTTTACGCCGCGGGCGAGGAGCGCATCGAGGGCGCGGACAGCCCCACGTTGTGCCGCGCGATTCGCGCGCGCGGCCGCGTCGTGCCGATTTATGTCAAGTCGCTGGACGAGGCGCCGTCAATACTCGAGGTCCTGCTGCGCGACGGCGATTTGTTGCTGACGATGGGCGCGGGCTCTGTCGGCGGCCTTGCGAAAATGCTGGTGGAGCGGTTTTGTTCGCGCCGCCGCCCGCTGGAGCGAGCGTGGTGATTCGGCTCGATTGCGATGTTTCCGCCGTTCGCGGCAGTCTGCATTACGACTGCCGCCTGGCGCGTTTCAATTCATGGCGCGTCGGCGGCGCCGGCGATTGTTTTTTTGAGCCGCTCGACGCCGACGACCTCGCGCGCTTTCTGGCCGATTGCGCCGCCGACCACCCGGTGACCTGCCTCGGACTGGGCAGCAACGTGCTGATACGCGACGGCGGCATCCGCGGCATCGTGATTTCGATGCGCAGCGGGTTTGACCGGATTGAAAAGTGTCCGCCGCACAGCGTTCACGCCGGCGCCGGCGTGTCCTGCGCGCAGTTGGCGCGCTACTGCGCGAACGAGGGGCTGGAGGGGCTGGAATTCATGGCCGGCATTCCGGGAACGGTCGGCGGCGCGTTGCGCATGAACGCCGGCGCTTTCGGCGGCGAGACATGGCGCCGCCTCGCGCTGGCCGAGACCGTGGACCGCAAGGGCGCGCGCCGCGCCCGCCCGCCCGGCGACTTCGTCGTCGGTTACCGCCGCGTCGAGATGCCGGGCGAGGAGTGGTTCACCGGCGCCCGGTTCGATTTGCGCCCGGGCGCCGGGCGCGACGCGTTGCGCGAGCGCCTGAAGGAATTGTTGCGCGAGCGCAACCGCAGCCAGCCGACGGGTGTCGCCAGTTGCGGTTCGGTGTTCAAGAACCCGGAAAACGATTATGCCGCGCGGCTGATCGAGCAATGCGGCCTGAAGTCCTGCTCCATCGGCGGCGCCGAGGTGTCGCCGATGCACGCCAATTTCATCGTCAACCACGGCGACGCGACCGCCGCCGACATCGAGCGGCTGATCGAGCGCGTGCGCGACACGGTCGAACGCGACACCGGCGTGCGTCTGCAGCCGGAAGTCCGGATCATCGGGGAGAAGGCATGACGAGTGCGCGGGATTTCGGGCGCGTCGGCGTGTTGATGGGCGGCTGGTCGTCCGAACGCGGCATCTCGCTGCAAACCGGCGCCGCGGTCGCCGCGGCGCTGGTACGCGCCGGAGTGGATGCGGCGGCTTTCGACGTCACGCGCGAATCGGCGGCGCGCCTCGGCGGCGGCGGTTTCGACCGCGCCTTCATCGCGCTGCACGGACGCGGCGGCGAGGACGGCGCCATCCAGGGCCTGCTGGAGACGCTCGGCGTTCCGTACACGGGCAGCGGCATCCTGGCGTCGGCGATGTCCTTCAACAAACTCGTGACCCGGCGCCTGTGGGCTGAATCCGGATTGCCGATGCCCGCTTTCGCCGAGGTCAAAGGCGACACCGGCTACGAGCGCATCGCGCGCACGCTGGGGCCGGCGTTCGCGTTGAAACCGGCCTGCGAAGGCTCGAGCATCGGCGTCAGCAAGGTCGAGAGTCCGGCGCAGTGGGAATCCGCCTGGCGTGAGGCCACGGCCTGCGGCGGCCCGGTCATCGCCGAGAGCTGGATCGAGGGCGCGGAATACGTGGTCGCGCTGCTCGGCGACAGGATGCTCGCGCCCATACGTCTTGAACCGGCGCGGGCGTTCTACGATTTCGCCGCCAAGTACGAAGACGACGCGACCGCGTACCACTGCCCGTGCGGACTGCCCGGTGAAGAGATTGAAAAACTCAAGGCGTTGTGCCGGCGCGCCTGCGATGTGCTCGGCGTGGCGGACTGGGCGCGCGTGGACGTCATCCGCGACGGCGGAGGCGAGTTCCGCCTGCTGGAAGTCAACACGGTGCCGGGCATGACCAGCCACAGTCTGGTGCCGATGGCCGCCGCCGCCGAGGGCATCGGCTTCGACGATCTGGCGCTGGCGATTTTGCAGACTTCAACCGCACACCGGGGAGAGGCGTGATGGCCGCGACGATGTCCGCCGCGAAAACAGGCGCCGTGTCCGCGGGCAGGACATGGTTTGCGAGGCGGTTCGAGTGGCTGATTCTGGCGGCCTCGTTGTCGGCGGTTTTGATCGCGGCGGTCGTCTCGCGGCCGGACTGGGGCGGTCTGGTGTCGGCGAAGGTCGGCCTGGTGCGGCTCGAGGGAGACTACCGCCACGTGGATCGCTTCCAGGTCGAGAGAATTTTCGGGCGTTTGTACGAGCGCCGGCTGCTCGCGGTGAATTTGCGCGAGGTCGAGCGCGCGTTCGAGGAAATTCCGTGGGTGCGGCATGCCACCGTGCGGCGCATCTGGCCGGCGACGTTGCAGGTGGAACTGGAGGAATACGAACCCGTCGCCTACTGGGGGCGCGAGGCGCTGATGAGCGCCGACGGCGAGATTTTCACGCCGCCGCTGTCGAAACGCCACGAGTTGCCGTTGTTCGAGGCGCCGCCGGGGCGCGAGCGCGATGTACTGGCCCTCTACCGCCAGATTGCGCCTGAGCTGGACGCGGCCGGCGCGCGAATCGCGGCGTTGCGCGAAGACGAACGGCGCACGTTGCGCCTGCAACTGGCCGGCGGCCCGCAACTGACGCTGGGGCGCGCGAATTTGCGTGATCGCGTGCGCCGCTTCGGCCACGCGTACCGCGCCGGCCTGGATGCATTCGCCGGCGACGTCTGTATTGATCTGCGTTACCCGGACGGTTTCGCGACGCGTGCGCGCGGGGAGGGACCGTGCTGACGGCTCTTGACATCGGCACCAGCAAGATCGCGGTCATTGTCGGCAAGGTCGTCGGCGACGACATTGAAATCCTGTCGGTGGGCTCGTGCCTGTCGAACGGCATGAAGAAAGGCGTGGTCATCAACATCGAGGAGATGGTGGATTCGATCCGCCGCGCGGTCGAGGAGGCCGAGTTGATGGCGGAATGCAAGGTCTCGTCGGTTTACGTCGGCGTTGCAGGCAGCCATATCCAGAGCCTCAACTGCGACGGCGCCGCGCCGATTCGGGACGGCGAGGTCAGCCCGGCGGACATCAGCAACGCGATCGAGACCGCGCAGGCGATTCAGATTGCAGGCGACCAGCAGGTGCTCCACGTGCTGCCGCGCGATTTCACGATTGACGGCGAGCAGGGCATCAAGGATCCGATCGGCATGTCGGGCTACCGCCTGGAGGCGACCGTGCACCTGATTACCGGCGGCAGCCACCCGATACAGAACATCGCCAAGTGCGTCCGGCGCTGCGGGCTTGAGGTCGCGAGTCTCGTGCTCGAACCCATCGCCTCCAGCCTCGCCGTGCTGACGCCGGACGAGCGCGAACTCGGTGTGTGCCTCGTTGACATCGGCGGCGGCACCACCGACATCGCGGTTTTTACGCGCGGCGCGGTCGTGCATACGGCGGTCATTCCGATTGCCGGCGACCACGTCACCAACGACATCGCCGTGACGCTGCGCACGCCGACGAAGAGCGCCGAGGAAATCAAACTCAAGTACGGCTTTGCGCTGAAGCGTCTCGCCGATGAAAACGAGACGGTCGAGGTGCCGGGCCTGTCGGCTGAAAAGCCGCCGGCGCGCATCCGGCGCCAGATGCTGGCCGAGATC
Organism: uncultured candidatus Poriferisulfidus sp.; assembly: GCA_963693105.1. Classification (GTDB taxonomy): domain Bacteria; phylum Pseudomonadota; class Gammaproteobacteria; order Poriferisulfidales; family Oxydemutatoraceae; genus Oxydemutator. Next base: position 1,088,709 of record OY843752.1, read on the forward strand.
ATCGAGCCGCGTTACGAGGAATTGTTCTCGCTGGTGCGCCGTGAGCTGGAGCTACATCATTTCGAGGACATCGTGGTTTCCGGCATCGTCCTGACCGGCGGCAGTTCCAAACTGGAGGGCGTCGCCGAACTGGCCGAGAGCGTTTTCCAGACGCCGGTGCGCATTGGCCGCCCGGCGGCGGTGGAGGGTTTCCCGTCCATTTCGCGCGATCCGGTGCATGCGACCGGGTTGGGGCTTTTGCGCTACGCCGCGGACATGGGTTCGGACAACATGGAAGAAAGGCTGCGCGGCAGCCACTTGAAGAGTGCCTGGTTCAAGGCGAAAGCCTGGCTTCAGGAGAATTTTTAACCGGCAAACCGAGGAGGTTTATCATGGTATTTCATCTGGTGGAAGAAACAACGCGCCCGCAGGGCGCGGTCATCAAGGTCATTGGTGTGGGCGGCGGCGGCGGCAACGCGCTCAACTATATGGTCGGCAAAGACATCGGCGGGGTGCAGTTCATCTGCGCCAACACGGACATGCAGGCGCTCGGCAGCAGCCGGGCCGACCAGACCGTGCGGCTGGGTGAACAACTCACCAACGGTCTCGGCGCCGGCGCCGACCCGGAACTCGGGCGTGCCGCCGCCAACGAGGCCAGCGACTGTTTGCGCGAGGCGCTGGATGGCGCCGACATGGTGTTCATCACCGCCGGCCTGGGCGGCGGCACCGGCACCGGCGCGGCGCCGGTCATCGCTGAAATTGCCAGGAATCTCGGCATTTTGACGGTCGCGGTCGTGACCCGGCCGTTTTCGTTCGAGGGGCGCAAGCGCATGAACGTCGCCGTGCAGGGGGTGGAAAGCCTGGAGAAGCACGTGGATTCCCTGATCACCATTCCCAACGACAAATTGCGGGCCGTCTTCGGCGACGATATCACGATGGTGGATGCGTTCGAGCAAGCCAACAACGTGCTCTACGGCGCGGTTCAGGGCATCGCCGAACTGATCACCTGCGACGGCATGGTCAATCTCGATTTTGCCGATGTCAAAACGGTGATGTCGGAAATGGGTATGGCCATGATCGGTTCGGGCTCGGCGAGCGGCGAGAACCGCGCCTACGAGGCCGCGGAGAGCGCGATTCACAATCCGCTGCTTGAGGACATGGACCTGGCCAATGTGCGCGGGTTGCTGGTCAACATCACAAGCGCCAACGTGACGATCGGCGAGTTCGAGGAGATTGGCAGGTGCGTCGCCGAGCTGACGGCGGAAGACGCCAACGTGGTCGTCGGCACGGTGGTGGACGAAGCCATGGAAGACGAGTTGCGCGTGACCCTGGTCGCGACCGGTCTCGGCGCCGCGCGCGAGGAGCGAAGAGAGGCGCCGCGGGAAGTCCAGCCGCAGTCGTCGGAGCAGTCTCCGCTGCCGCTGACTGAGGGAGGCGACTACGCCGGGCTGGAGACGCCGGCGGTGGGGCGTTTGTCCGCAGGCCGTCCGCCTGCCGAGCGTCCGTCTGCCGACGAGGATTACGAGGATTACCTTGAAATACCGGTGTTTTTGCGCCAACAGGTGGACTGAAATGGGCGACGCAGGAAGCGGGCCGCAGGTTGGTGCCCGGGCGTTTTTGCGGCGGAACGAGTCCGGTGACTTGCGGTTTTGCGCGCTGTGGATACAATAGCGGCTGATTCTCCCGGGGAGGGTGCGGGCTTTCAAGGCTGGCGCCGAACCGGTTTCTGCAAAGATTCTATCTGCTAAGGAATTTACCGTGTTAAAACAACGAACGCTGAAGAACTCCATTCAGGCCGTCGGCGTCGGTTTGCATACCGGCAAAAGGATTTATATGACCTTGCGCCCGGCTGCTCCCGGCACCGGCATTATTTTCCACCGTGTTGACTTCAATGAGCCGGTGGATATTCCCGCCGCGACCCAATATGTTGTTGACACGCGAATGTCCACGACGCTGGGGCGCGCCGATGTGCGTGTCTCGACGGTCGAACACCTGTTGTCCGCGGTGGCGGGTCTTGGCATAGACAATCTGCACATTGACGTGGACGCGCCCGAAGTGCCGATCATGGACGGCAGCGCCGGGCCTTTTGTTTTTCTGCTGAGATCGGCGGGAATCGAGGAGCAGAACGCGCCGAAGAAATTCATCCGCATCAAAAAATCTGTCGGCGCCGAAAAGGACGACAAGTGGGCGCGCTTCCAGCCCTACGACGGTTTCAAGATCAACTTCACGATAGACTTTGACCACCCCGCCTTCCGGGAAACCACACAGCAGGTCGAGGTGGATTTCTCGACCACATCCTTTGTCACCAGCGTCAGCCGCGCCCGCACCTTCGGATTCCTCAAGGACTATGAAAAACTCCGTGAAATGAACCTCGCCCTCGGCGGCAGTCTCGAGAACGCGGTCGTCATTGACGACCATCGCGTGATCAACGAGGAAGGCCTGCGCTCGGGCGACGAGTTCGTCAAGCACAAGGTGCTCGACGTCATCGGCGACCTTTACCTGCTCGGGCACAGCCTGATCGGCTCGTTCGAGGGCTACAAGTCCGGCCACGAACTGAACAACGTTCTTCTGAAAAAGCTGCTCGGCGACGCGACGGCGTGGGAGGAGGTTTCCTTCGAGGAAGAAGACAGCCCGACGCCGATTGTCTATATGCCGATATCCGAGGGCTGAGACGGCTTTCCTATCGGTTCGCTCGACACCTTGACCCGTATTTTGGTGAAGTTCTGATGCAGGCGTTGACTGAATTCCTCGTTCAATTGCTTGACAATCTCACGCTGATGATGGCGCAGATGAATCGCAAGAAAGGGTTGGTCGGTTACGAGGGTTACGCATTGCTCGCAAAAGCCGCTGATCCAGCAATGAGGCGCGAGTTCCGGCGACAGACGGCTGCGTGCGCTGGCGGTCATTTCCGTCAGCAGCCGGGCCTGTTTGTCCAGTTCCGGATGAAGGGATGGGATGAATGAAGCAATTTTTTCCACGTTTTGACGCCCGCCGCTATTCTGCCGCTGTTTTGCGCCGATTGAAAGCCCTGGGTGTCGTTCGCGCACAGGTGACGGCGGCGGTGCTGGCGTTGGTCGCGGCCGGGGGTTACGGCCTGGCGATGCTGCAATCGTCCGACGACTACCCGGGCGCCACCGCCGCGTTGCAGGCCTATCTGGGCGATCTGGACGAGATTCGGCGTTCACGCGAAATTGAAAGCTCGCTGCTGATCCGCAAGGTGGCGGTGCTGTCGGCGCGGCTCGCGCGCGTCGAGGCGCTCGGCAACCGCATCATCGAAGATTACGGAATAGATTCCGCCGAATTCAATTTCCCCGAGCCGCCGGGCGTCGGCGGAATCACTTTTGCCGGGACGCCGGCGGTGGTGGCCGGCCTGGAGTCGGGTGTCGCGGAGGGCGAGTTGAAACTTTCGATGCTGTCGGATTATATGCGAACGCAGGATTTGTCCGAGGACATGCTGCCGTTCGGATGGCCGGTCCGGCGCGCGCTGATTTCCTCCGGCTTCGGCTCGCGCCTCAGTCCGTTCAGCGGCAAGAGAGAGTTTCATGCCGGCCTGGATATTGTCGGCCGCGAAGGCGACCCGGTGTACACGCTGGCGAGCGGCGTCGTGCAGCGCACCGCCGACCTGCCGCATTACGGCAAGCTGGTTGAAATCAGCCATGCCGACGGTTACACCACACGCTACGCGCACAACAGCCGTATCGTCGTCGCGGAAGGGGACGTCGTCAAGAAAGGGCAGATTATTGCCGAGCTTGGCAACACCGGGCGCTCGACGGGCCCTCATTTGCATCTCGAGATTCTGAAAAATTCACGCAGGCTGGACCCCAGGCCCTTCCTTCACGGTCCACGGCGTTAACGCGGTTTTGCACCGTCCGGCGGCACGGCGGATGACAAGCCGCCGCTGACAAGGCACGTGCTGATGTGGAAACTGCTGAAAAAAATCGTCCCCTCGCGCAACGAGCGCATGCTTGCCGGCTACGGCAGGACGGTCGCGCGCATCAATCGCCTGGAACCGGAGTGCGCCGCTCTCGACGACGCCGCGTTGCGCGCGAAAAAAGACGAGTTCAGCGAGCGCCTCGGGCGGGGTGAGAATCTCGCCGCGCTGCTGCCCGAAGCGTTCGCCGTCGTTCGTGAAGCCGCCGGGCGCGCGCTCGGCATGCGCCATTTCGATGTCCAGCTGATCGGCGGCATGGTGCTGCACGACGGCAAAATCGCCGAGATGCGCACCGGCGAAGGCAAAACGCTGGTGGCGACGCTGCCGGCCTACCTCAACGCGCTGGGCGGCGGCAGCACGCACATCATCACGGTCAACGATTACCTCGCGCGCCGCGACGCCGAGTGGATGGGCGCGGTGTACGAGCGTCTCGGGCTGACCACCGGCGTGGTTGTCGCCGGGCAGAAAGGCGCCGAGCGCCACGCCGCCTACCGGGCCGACATCACCTACGGCACCAACAACGAGTTCGGTTTCGATTACCTGCGCGACAACATGATTTTTGAGGCCGAACAGCGGGTCCAGCGAGGCACGCATTTCGGCATCGTGGACGAGGTGGACTCGATCCTGATTGACGAGGCCAGAACGCCGCTGATTATCTCGGGGCCGTCCGAGGGCGGCACCGACGTGTACCTGAAGATAGACCGCATGGTGCGCCGCCTGCGCAGCGCCGCCGACGAGGACAGCGAGGGCGATTACACGATAGACGAAAAATCGCGCCAGGCGATGCTGACCGAGGACGGGTACCAGCGCATCGAGGATATGCTGGTGCAGGAGGGGCTGCTGCAGGAAGGCGGCCTCTACGACTCCGCCAACATCGGCCTGTTTCACCAGGTCAGCACGTCGCTGCGCGCGCACGCACTGTTCAGGAAGAACGTGGATTACATCGTCAGGAACGGCAGTGTGCTGATTGTGGACGAGTTCACCGGCCGCGTCATGCCGGGGCGGCGCTGGTCGGACGGCCTGCACCAGGCGGTGGAGGCCAAGGAGGGCGTCAAGATCGAGCAGGAGAACCAGACGCTGGCGTCCATCACCTTCCAGAATTATTTCCGGCTTTATGAAAAGCTCGCCGGCATGACCGGCACCGCCGACACCGAGGCCTACGAATTCCAGGACATCTACGGCCTCGAAGTGGTCGTCATCCCGACCCACCACCCGATGGTGCGCGACGACGAGTCCGACCTCGTCTATATGACGGGCGACGAGAAGTTCGGCGCCATCTCCACCGACATCGAAGACTGCGTCGAGCGCCACCAGCCGGTGCTGGTCGGCACCGCCTCGATCGAGGTTTCGGAGTACCTGTCCGGTCTGCTGGACAAAAAGAAGATCGCCCACCAGGTTCTGAACGCCAAGCACCACGAGGCCGAATCGCGCATTATTGCGCAGGCCGGGCGCCCGGGCACGGTGACCATCGCCACCAACATGGCGGGGCGCGGCACCGACATCGTGCTGGGCGGTTCGCTCGATGCCGAAATCGCCGCGGCGGACGAAAGCAAACACGACGTCATCCGCGCCGACTGGGAGAAATGCCACCGCGAGGTCGTCGAAGCCGGCGGCCTGCGCATTATCGGCACCGAGCGCCACGAGTCGCGGCGCGTGGACAACCAGTTGCGCGGGCGTTCGGGACGCCAGGGCGACCCCGGTTCCAGCCGCTTCTACCTGTCGCTGGAGGACAATCTGATGCGCATTTTCGCCAGCGGCAAGGTCAAGTCGATGATGGAGAAACTGGGCATGGAGCGCGACGAGGTCATCGAGCATCCGTGGGTGACGCGCGCGATTGAAAATGCCCAGAAGAAAGTCGAGGCGCACAACTTCGACATCCGCAAGCACCTGCTGGAATACGACGATGTTGCCAACGAGCAGCGCCAGATTATCTACCGCCAGCGCTACGAACTGATCGAGGCGCAGAAAGGCGGCGAAGACGAGGAAGACGGCAACACGATGGAGGGGATGCTGCCGGAAATCATTGATGCCACGTTCAGCATGCACATTCCGGAGTACGCGGCGGACGAGCAGTGGGACGCGGAGGAACTGGAGGCCGAACTCGCGCACGACTTCGAGCTGTCGTGCCCGGTCCCGGCCTGGATTGAAGAGAACCCCGACATCACCCGCGACACCATCCGCGAACGCATCCAGCAACAGGCCGAGTCCGCCTACCGGGACAAGGAGGCGCTGGTCGGCGCCGGACAATTGCGAATGCTGGAGGACTTCTGCATGTTGCAGATTCTTGACCACCACTGGAAGGAGCATCTGGTGAAGATGGACCACCTGCGCCAGGGAATCAGCCTCAGGAGTTTCGCGCAGAAGAACCCGAAGCAGGAATACAAGCGCGAGGCCTTTCAACTTTTCGGAAACATGTTCGACACGATCCGCCGCGAGTTTGTGTCGCGCCTGATGAAACTGACGTTGCAGGAAGCGCCGGACGACCTGCCGCCGCGCGCCGCACAAGGACAGGAACAGCGGCTCGACTTCCTGCACAAGCCGGCGGCGGATGTGCTGCACCCGGAGTCGGTCGTGCCGCAGGCGGCGCCGAAGGAAAGCGTGCCGGACCATCCTCTGCCGCCGCCGCGCGCAGCCGCAGCCGCGACGCAGACGGTGAGGCGCGAGCATCCGAAGATCGGGCGCAACGACCCGTGTTTTTGCGGTTCCGGCAAGAAGTACAAGCGTTGCCATGGCGCCGCCCGCTGACCGGCGTGATTCCTCGCCGCTGGCGGTCGCCGGTTTTCGCGTGGCCGCGTTGCCGTGCGGCATACGCTATCAGGGGCGCGATGATCTGGTGCTAATCGAGGTGGCCGCGCAGGCCGCGGCGGCGGCCGTTTTCACGCGCAACCGTTTTTGCGCGGCGCCGGTCACCGTCGCCAGGCGTCACCTTGCACACGAGCCGCCGCGTTACCTGCTGATCAACGCCGGCAACGCCAACGCCGGACTGGGCGAGGCGGGCGTTGCCGATGCCCATGCTTGCTGCGCCGAACTGGCGCGGCTGGCCAGTGTCGCGCCGCATCAGGTACTGCCGTTTTCTACCGGCGTGATCGGCGAGCGTCTGCCGCGCGACAAAATTGTGGCGCGGCTGCCGGATTTGCTGGCGGCGCTGTCGGAAGACGGGTGGCTTGCCGCCGCGCGCGCGATCATGACCACCGACACCGTCGAAAAATGGCGCAGCCGCCGCGTTGCCTGCGCCGCCGGCGAAGTGACGCTGAGCGGTATCGCCAAGGGCGCCGGCATGATTCGCCCCGACATGGCGACGATGCTGGGATTCATCGCCACCGATCTGCAAGTGGATCAGCAAGCCGCCCGGGCGCTGCTGCACGAGGCCTGCGCGCTGTCGTTCAATTCGATTACGGTGGACGGCGACACCTCGACCAACGACGCCTGTGTGCTGCTGGCAAGCGGGCAGTCCGGCGTCGCCTGGGACAGTCTCGGCGACGATGAGCGCCGGCGTTTTGCCGGGGCGCTGACCGGCCTGATGCAAGACCTGGCGAAAGCGATTGTGCGCGACGCCGAGGGCGCGACCCGCCTGATTGCAATCGAGGTGCGCCGCGCCGGCTCCGTCGAGGAAGCGCGCGCGGTGGCGTACACCGTCGCCCATTCGCCGCTGGTCAAGACGGCGTGCTACGCCGGCGATCCGAACTGGGGGCGCATCATCGGCGCGGTCGGGCGCAGCCCGGTGGAGAAACTCGACATCGGGCGCGTTCGCTGTTATCTGGATGAGCACTGCATTTTTCTGGACGGCGCCAAAGCGGCCGATTACGACGAGCGGCGCGCCGCTGAAATCCTGTCCGCGCCGGAGTTCACGATAGGCATCGAACTCGGGCGCGGCGATGCGGGCGCGGTGGTCTGGACATCCGACCTGACGGAAGACTACGTGAGAATCAATGCCGATTACCGCAGTTGAATGGCGGCGGTTGCGGGCCTTCGGCCGGCCGTGACGCCGGCCACAACGCCGATTGTCATCGGCCTCGTCCGGCGCGGCGATTCGGTGCTGGTGTCGCGGCGGCGGCGCGGCGTTCATCAGGGCGGCCTGTGCGAGTTTCCGGGCGGCAAGGTCGAGCCGGGCGAGTCCGCCGGTCAGGCCGTTGTGCGCGAACTGGCGGAGGAAACCGGCCTCACTGTGCGCGACGTCCGCCCGCTGATTCGCTTCCATTGGCGCTACGACGACCGGCGTTTGCATTTCGACGTGTTTGTGGTGCGTGATTTTGACGGCGATGCGCGCGCGGATGCGCGCTGGGTTGAAATTGCCTCGCTGCGCGCCGCCGATTTTCCTCCGGCCAGCCGCGTGATGATCAACGCGCTGAAACTGCCCGGACAGTATCTGATGACTCCAGCCGTGGACGACCGCCGGCGTTTCATCCGGCGTTTCAGGCGGGCGCTGGAGAAGGGCGTGCGGCTTGCCGTATTGAGGGACCATTTTCTGGATGACGCGGCCTATATCGAGGTCGCGCGCGAGATGGCGGCCGAGGCCGACGTTTTCGGCGCGAAAGTTTTATTGCACAACCGCGGTGTCGAGGCCGCGTTTGCCGCCGGCGTTCACTTCAGCGCCGCCGCATTGCGGCGATGCCGCGGCAGGCCGGTGGCTGCCGACCGCTGGTTCGCAGCCTCGTGCCACGATGCGCGGGAATTGCAGGCCGCGGTGTCTGTCGGCGCGGACTTCGCCGTGCTGGGGCCGGTGCGGGCGACGCCGAGCCACGTCGGCGCCGCCGCGCTCGGGTGGCCCGCTTTCGCCGCGCTTGCCGGCGATTTGCCGATGCCGGTTTACGCGGTGGGCGGCCTGGGGCCGCGCGATACGGCGGTGTGCCGCCGTCACGGCGGCCACGGCATCGCCGCGATACGCGCCTTGTGGGGCGATGAGTGACGGGGCTGGTATCATAAAGACAATGGAGACGCCGCATGATTGACACGATTGCGCCCGTTGCGGACCGCAGTGCGGCTCTGCTGCTGTCCGTCGCGGTCGGCGCGCGGGACGGGTGGCGCGGTCTCGACGAGTTCGTTGAACTGGCCGCATCCGCCGGTGTCGAAAACCGCGGCCTGATGAGTGCGCGCCGCGTGCGCCCCGACCCCAGGTATTTCATCGGCAGCGGCAAGGCCGACGAGGTTCGGCAGTGGGTCGGCGACAACGATGTGCATCTGCTGATTGTTGACCGCGACCTGACGCCGCGGCAGGAGCGCAACCTGGAAAGCCGTATCCAGGCGAGGGTGCTCGACCGCACCGGCCTGATTCTCGATATCTTCTCGCAAAGGGCGCAATCGCACGAGGGCAAACTCCAGGTCGAACTGGCGCAACTCGAATACCTGTCCGCGCGTCTGGTGCGCGGCTGGAGCCACCTGGAACGGCAGAAGGGCGGCATCGGCCTGAGAGGCCCCGGCGAGAAGCAACTGGAAACCGACCGCCGCCTGCTGCGCCGGCGCATGGGCAGTGTCGCCCGCCAGCTGGAGGGCATCAAGCGCCAGCGCGAGCAGCGCAGAAGGCTGCGCCGCAAGAACGCGCTGTTTTCCATTGCGCTGGTGGGTTACACCAACGCCGGCAAATCCACGTTGTTCAACGCGCTGACCGATGCCGGCGTCGTCGGCGAGAGCCGCTTGTTCGCGACGCTCGACCCGCTGGTGCGGCGGCTGGAACTGTCGGGCAGCGCGGTGCTGGTCAGCGACACCGTCGGCTTTATCCGCGACCTGCCGCATGAGTTGATCGAGGCGTTCAACGCGACGCTGCTCGAAGTCCGCCAGTCCGATTTGATTCTGCATGTCGAGGACGCTTCCGACCCGGACTGCGCCGAGCACCGCCTGCAGGTTGAATCGGTGCTCGACGCCATCGGCGCCTCGGAGATACCGAAGATCAACGTCTTCAACAAAATTGACCTGACCGACGAGGCGCCCGGCCTGTTGGGCGGCAACGGTGAGCGCGCCGCCGCCGTGCGCCTGTCGGCGCGTTCGTGCCGCGGCATCAACCTGCTGAAACAGGCCATTCGGGATGAACTGGCGCCGCGCCGCCGCGCCTGGCAGTTGCGCGTGCCCGTCAACGCCCCCGACCTGCGCGCCTTCCTCTACGACAACGGCAGCGTCCTGAGCGAGCGCTATGTCCCGGACGAGGGCTGGACGCTGAAATTCGAACTCGAAGAACACGCATTGCATCGCCTGCAAAAGCGTTTCGGCTGCGTCGCCGTTAGCGGCGACCTGCCTGTTTGACGGGCTTTGTTTGTGCCGGGTGAAGCGCGCTTGCGTCAGGCCGGCGGCGTCTTTGCCCTGATTGTGCTGGCCGCCTTGACCGGCGTCTTGTCGGGCAGGGAGGCGGGGCGTTTGGCGAAGGAAGAGGCGCCGGAACGCCTGGTGGCCGGGGAGGTATTCAGCGATTGTCCGGTGTGTCCGCAAATGGTGGTCGTTCCGCCGGGTTCGTACAAGATGGGCTCGCCACCGTCGGAGGATGGCCGCTATGACAGTGAAGGCCCGGTGCATGAAGTCCACGTTGCCGGATTCTCGGCGGGTATTTACGAGGTGACGCGGGTTGAGTATTCGCACTTCGTTTCAGCGACTGGTCATTCGACGGAATCGTGCTACACGTTTGAGGACGGCAGCCTGGAAGAACGTTTCGGGAGAGACTGGCGGCGGCCCGGATTGCCCCAGACGAACCACGATCCGGTGGTGTGTGTGGATTGGCATGATGCACGGTCTTATGCGGCTTGGCTGTCGCGGAAGACGGGCAGGAGTTACCGTTTGTTGAGTGAGTCGGAATGGGAGTATGTCGCGCGAGCGGGCACGACGACTCCGTTTCACTATGGTGAGACGATGTCACCGGAGCAAGCGAACTATAACGGAGATACTGTCTATGGCTCCGGCTCGAAAGGGGAGAATCGGCAACGCACGGTAGCGGTGGGTTCGTTCGCCGCCAACCGGTTTGGCTTGTATGACGTGCATGGCAATGTGTGGGAATGGACGCAGGACTGCTGGAGTGAAAATTATGAGGGGGCGCCGGCAGATGGAAGTGCGCGGGAGTCGGGGGATTGCATGCGGCGCATATTGCGCGGCGGTTGCTGGTACAGTGCTCTGGGAGACATCCGCTCCGCCACCCGCTACGGGTACGCCCCCGGACTCCGGTACAGCAACGCCGGCTTCCGCATCGCCCGGACGCTCACCCCGTGAGTCATTTCATTTGTACCTCAGTCGGCCCCGCCGGGAGACCATCGCAGTTGTGCTACACTGCACCGGCTGGCAACGGTGGTTGATGTTCCGGGCCTCGCCCTGAACGCGCATTTATAAACGGGAGGCAATCATGCCGGGTACCAAAATACTGATAGTCTTGACCTCACACGACCGGCTCGGAGACACCGGCGGCAAAACCGGGTTCTGGCTGGAGGAGCTGGCCGCGCCGTATTATGTGTTCAGGGATGCCGGCGCCGAAGTCACGCTGGCCTCGCCCGCGGGCGGCGCGCCGCCGCAGGATCCGAAAAGCGATGCCCCGGACATGCAGACGGAGGCCATTGTGCGTTTCAAGGCCGATGACGAGGCGCGCGCGGCGCTGGCCGCGACGTCAAAATTGTCGGACGTCAGCGCCGACGATTACGACGCCGTGTTTTACCCCGGCGGCCACGGCCCGTTGTGGGATTTGACGGAGGACGCCGACTCGATCACGCTGATCGAGACGATGCACCGCGCCGGCAAACCGGTCGCCGCCGTCTGCCACGGGCCAAGCGTGCTGCTGCGCGCCAGCGCGCCCGACGGCTCGCCGCTGGTGCGGGGCAAGGCGGTGACGGGTTTCTCCAATACCGAGGAAGATGCGGCGGGCCTGACCGCCGTTGTGCCGTTTTTGGTGGAAGATGAACTGAAACGGCTGGGCGGCAGATACTCGAAAGCCGCGGACTGGCAGTCGAGCGTTGCCGTGGAAGGCAATCTGGTGACTGGCCAGAATCCGGCGTCGTCGGCGGCGGCGGCGACAGAAGTATTGGGACAATTGGCCGGTTGATTGGTATAATCGGCTTTCACCTGTTTTGCCCCAAGACCCGACGAACGATTCAATTATCATGCCCTGGAACCAGTCAAACGGCGAACGCGACCCGTGGAAAGCAGACGGGCAGGGGCCTCCCGACCTGTTTGATTTCTTCAGAAAGCTGTTCAGCGGCGGCGGCGGCGGTTTCGGCAAATTCGGTTCGCTGAACATCGGCCTGGTGGCCGCGCTGGTGGTGGCGGTCTGGCTTTTCTCCGGCATTTACATCATCAGCGAAGGACAGCGCGGGGTCGAGTTGAGATTCGGCAGCTACAGCATGACGACGCTGCCCGGCCCGCATTGGCACATTCCCTGGCCGGTCGAGACGGTCGAAGAGGTGGACGTGGACCGGATTCGTTCGGCGCAGAACCAGTCGCACATGCTGACCCAGGACGAGAACATCGTCGAGGTCGAGCTGGCGGTGCAATACCGGATCAAGGACGCCTCCGACTATCTGTTCCACGTGCGCCTGCCGGATGTGGCCGAGGACTTCCGCGACCAGTCCGTCGGCACGTTGTTCCAGGTCATGGAAAGCGCGTTGCGCGAGGTCGTCGGCAAGAGCCGCATGGACTTCATCCTCGGCGAGGGGCGCGCCGAAATTGCCGCGATGATCAAGCAGCTGATGCAGCAGGTTCTGGACGATTACGAATCCGGCCTTGAGGTGGTCACGGTCAATCTGCAGCAGTCGCAGCCGCCGGAAGCGGTGCAGGGCGCGTTCGCCGACGCCATCAAGGCGCGCGAGGACGAGATTCGCTTCATCAACGAGGCCGAGACGTATTCCAACGGCATTATTCCGCAGGCGCGCGGCGAGGCGGCGCGCATGATGCAGGAGGCGACCGCCTACCGCGAGAAAGTCATCGCCAATTCCGAAGGTGAGGCCCAGCGTTTCCTGAAACTGCACGAGGAATACCGCAAGGCGCCGAAAGTGACCCGCAAGCGCCTCTACCTGCAGGCGATGCAATCGGTGCTTTCGAACAGCAACAAGGTCATGGTGGACGTCGAGGGTGGCAACAACATCTTCTACCTGCCGCTCGACCGCCTGATGAAGGGCGGCGACGGCAGATCGTCTTCAACGCCGCCCTCGGGCGCGTCGGAAGGCGCTTCGTCCGACGGCGCGTCGTCCATGCGCGATAACGTTTCATCGCAGGTGCGCCAGGCCATCCGCGGCGCCAGGGAGAATCGCAATGCCCGCTAAAATACTGCTGGCCGTCGTCGGCCTGCTTGCCATCGTGCTTTATTTTTCGACCTACATCGTGGACGAGCGCGAAAAGGCGCTGTTGTTCCGGCTCGGTGAAATTGTCGAATCCGACATCGAGCCCGGCCTGCACTTCAAGTACCCCCTGATCAACAACGCCGAGGTGTTCGACGCGCGCATCCTGACCCTGAACGCGAGGCCGGAAAGCTTTCTGACGGTCGAGAAGAAAAACGTCACGGTGGACTTCTTCGCAAAATGGAGAATCCGCGATGTCTCGCAGTATTACCGCGCCACGCGCGGCGACGAGCGCAACGCCCAGAGCCGGCTGTCCCAGATCATGAAAGACGGCCTGCGCAACGAGTTCGGCAAACGCACGATACAGCAGGCCGTCTCCGGCGAGCGCAGCGAAATCATGAATGTCCTGAGAGGCAAGGCCAACAGCCTGGCCGAGGAACTGGGCATCGAGGTCGTGGACGTGCGCGTCAGCCGCATTGACCTGCCCGATGATGTCAGCGGCGCGGTGTATTCCCGGATGCGCGCCGAGCGCAACCGCGTGGCGAGAGATTTCCGCGCGCGCGGCATGGAAGAGGCCGAGCGCATTCGCGCAAGAGCCGACCGCGAGCGCACCGAGATTGTCGCCGGGGCGTACCGCGACGCCGAAAAAATCCGTGGTGACGGCGATGCCAAATCGGCATCAACCTATGCCGAGGCTTACAACGCGGACCCGGAATTCTACGCGTTTTTGCGCAGCATCAGCGCTTATGAAAGCGCTTTCGGCGGCTCCGACACGCTGGTACTCGAACCGGATTCAGAATTTTTCAATTATTTCGGCCAGCAGGGCGGCAACTGACGCTGGCTGGCGTTTTCAGCGAATTGAAGTCGGATGAGATGGTCGGACCTGTTCGTGGCCCTCGGCCTGGTGATGATCATCGAGGGCATTTTGCCGTTTATCAGCCCTGAAAAATCGCGAGTGATGGCGAAAATGACCGAGAGTCTCAGCAACTTCCGGCTGAGAATTTTCGGTTTGATTGCGCTGGTCGGCGGCGCACTCCTCATTTATATCGCCGGATACTGATTCTTCCACGAAACCGCAAGCGGGCGATGGCAGGCCGGGACTCCAGTTCAAACAGGTGGCTTTTGCCGGAGGGCATAGAGCAGGCGCTGCCGGGCGAGGCGCGGCGCATCGAAAATCTGCGCCGGTGCATTCTCGACCTGTTCGATGCCTGGGGCTATGAGCTGGTGATTACGCCGCTGATCGAGTATCTCGAGTCGCTGCTGGCGGACGCCGACGAGGACCTCAACCTCCAGGTTTTCAAACTGACCGATCAATCCAGCGGCCGTATGCTCGGCATCCGCGCGGACATGACGCCGCAAGTGGCACGGATGGACGCCCACATGCTGCACCCGCACGGAATCAACCGCCTGTGTTACGCGGGCTGGGTGTTGAAGGCGCGCTGCGAGGGCATTTCCGGCTCGCGCTCGCCGTTGCAGTTCGGCGCCGAGATTTACGGACACGAGGGCGTGAGCAGCAGCATCGAAGTCATCCGCCTGATGCTGGCGGCGCTGGACGCCGCCGAGGTCGGCGGCGTTCATCTGGGGCTTGGGCATGTCGGCATCTGCCGTGGATTCGCGCAGGCGGCCGGGCTTGCGCCGCAGCAAAGCGACCACCTGCTCGACCTGTTGAACACCAAGGCCGGACACGAAATTGAGGTTTATCTCGAAGGCCAGGGTGTGGCGCGGCGCCAGATTGACTGGTTTGTCGCGCTGGGCAATTTGTACGGCGGCGCCGACATGCTGAAGGAGGCCAGAGAGCGGTTCACGGACGCCGTGCCGCAGGTACTCTATGCGCTGGACGAACTGGAGACTGTCGCCGACGCGTTGTCGCGCAGCCGGCCGGACATTCAGCTGCACTGCAATCTTGCCGAACTGCCGGGCTATCACTATGAAACGGGTCTGGTGTTCGCCGCTTACGTCCCGTCCATCGGCCAGGAAATCGCGCGCGGCGGACGCTACAACAACGTCGGTGAATTGTTCGGCAAGGCAAGGCCGGCGGTGGGTTTCAGCAGCGATCTGAAACTGCTCGCCTCGCTCGGCGACGCCGCCAGGGCGTCCGCGCCGCAGGAGGTTTCATTGATCTTCGCCCCGCACGACGACGACCCGGCGTTGTGCGACAAGGTCGCCTCCCTGCGCGCCGCCGGTGAGCGAGTCGTCATGCAGCTCGATGGCGCCGACGATGCCGTTGTCGCCGGCGCACGCGTCCTCGTCCGCTCCGGCGGCGAGTGGGTCGTCAAAAAGCGTTCGTGATGAGTCTCTCCCCCCGCATCTGTGTTCTCGATTGTCATGGCGGTACTCAGTGGTGCGTCAAAACCACCCTCGAAGAACCCGGATATGAGTGTCCATTCCTTCCTCCTTCCGACCAACCGGCCGATGACTGGAAGAAGAGAAGAGAAGCCCGCCGGCAGGCATGGAGAGATCCGGGGCCGGAAAGAGGCGGGGCGTCGTGACCGCCGCCGCCGTCATCGGTTTGCAGTGGGGCGACGAGGGCAAGGGCAAGATCGTGGATTGTCTGACCGCCGACGCCGACGCCGTCGTTCGCTTTCAGGGTGGGCACAACGCCGGCCACACGATCATCATCAACGGTGAGACCAGGATTTTGCACTTGCTGCCGTCGGGCGTGCTGAGGCCGGGCGTCGAATGTCTGATCGGCAACGGCGTGGTGCTTTCGCCGCGCGCGTTGATCGAAGAAATCGCGTCGCTCGGCGCGGGCGCCGACGATGCCACCGCCCGGTTGCGGCTGTCCGATGCCTGTCCGCTGCTGTTTGAATGTCACCAGTTGCTCGACGCCGCGCGCGAGGCCGCCAGAGGCGGCGGCGCCATCGGCACGACCGGCAAGGGCATCGGTCCCGCCTACGAGGACAAGGTGGCGCGCCGCGCGTTGCGTTTGTCCGATCTTGCCGACGCCGACCGCTTCGCGGAGAAACTGAAAGCGTTGTCGGAGTACCACAACTTTTTTCTAAAAAATTACTACCACCACGCGGTTTGCGACTACCGGGGCGATCTTGATTTCGTGATGTCGCACCGCGCCGCGCTGCTGGACATGATGTGCCCGGTTCACGAACGGCTTGCCGAACTGAGGCGCAAAGGCGCCCGTGTCCTGTTCGAGGGCGCCCAGGGCACTTTGCTCGACATTGACCACGGCACCTATCCGTACGTGACCTCGTCCAATACGGCCGCCGGCAACATCGCCTGCGGCGCCGGTTTTGCCGCGCGCCACCTGAATCGCGTGGCCGGGGTGGTCAAGGCCTACACCACGCGCGTCGGCAACGGGCCTTTTCCGACCGAACTGGACGATGAAACGGGACGCCGGCTGGCCACGCGCGGCGGTGAAGTCGGCGCGACCACCGGCAGGGCGCGCCGCTGCGGCTGGCTCGACAGCGTGGCGCTGCGCTACGCTGTGGATCTGAACGGCGTGGATACGCTGTGTTTGACCAAGCTGGATGTGCTGGAAGGAATCGAGACGCTGCGCATTTGCGTCGCCTACAAGAAATGCCGCGCCGGTGTCCGCGCCGCCGCCGGCCTCGAGGATTGCGAGCCGGAATACGTCGAACTGCCCGGCTGGACGGAAAGTATCAGGAAGGTGCGCTGCTACGAGGACTTGCCGCGGACGACGCGCGATTACGTCGAGTGGATTGAGAAGCGCGCCGGCGTGCCGGTTTCGGTCCTGTCGGTCGGGCCGGGGCGCGACGACAATATCATCCGCTCGCGGCTGTTCGGCTGAAGCCCGTTCAGGCGACCCGGTCCGGCAGTTCCTCGCCGGCCAGATAAGCACGCAGGTTCTGCAACACCCGGCGTCCCATCGCGACGCGGGTTTCCTGCGACGCGCTGCCGAGGTGAGGCAGCAGCACTGCGTTTTCCAGTTCCAGAAAGCCGGGGTCGAGATTCGGCTCGCCCTCGAAGACATCGAGGCCGGCGCCGGCGATGGTATTGTTTTTCAGCGCCTCAATCAGCGCCTTGTTGTCAATGACGTCGCCGCGCGCGCTGTTGATCAGGAAGGCGCCGGGCTTCATTAGCCCGATCCGCTCGCGGTTCATCAGATGCCATGTTTTTTCACCGCCGGGGCAGTGCAGCGACAGAAAATCGGCGTCGGGAATCATCTTCTCCAGCGTCGGATACGAGGTTGCGCTCACTTCGCGGACGGCTTGTGCCGGAGGATCGAACGGGTCGTGAAAAAGGATTTTCATGCCAAAACCGAAATGCGCGCGGCGCGCGACGGCGCAGGCGATGCGCCCGAAGCCGACCAGCCCCAGTGTTTTGCCGGTCACCTGCGTGCCGAGCATGTGGGTCGGGCGCCAGCCGGTCCACGAACGGCTGCGGACATGGCGCTCGCCTTCGCCGATGCGGCGCGCCACCGTCAGCATCAGGATCATCGCGATGTCGGCGGTGCAATCGGTCAGCACTTCGGGCGTGTTGGTGACGAGGATGCCCGCTTTTTTCGCGGCGTCGAGGTCAATGTGGTTGAAGCCGACGCCGAAATTGCCGAGGAATTTGCACTGGATGCCGTCTGCTCCGAGCGTCTCGGCGTCGATCGGATCGGTCACCGTTGGCAGCACGCATTGTGCGCTGCGCAGCGCGTCCTGCAATTCCTGCCGCGACATCGGGCGGTCTTTCTCGTTGAGACGGACATCGTCGCACATCTGCCGGAGTTCTTCCTCGACGATGGACGGCCAGCGCCGTGTCACGATTACGGTTGATTTTGATTTGCTCATGGCGGTTTCCTACTGTTTTTTCAAGACGTCGGCCATGGTCGAACCCAGTTCCGACGGGTTGGGCGCGATGCTGACTCCCGCGTTTTTCAGAATTTCGGTTTTCTCGGCGGCGCTTTCGCCCTTGCCGGAGACGATGGCGCCGGCATGCCCCATGCGCCGGCCTTTGGGCGCGGTCAGCCCGGCGACATAGGCGACCACCGGCTTGGTCATGTAACTGCGGATGTACTCGGCGGCTTCCGCCTCCTGCGGGCCGCCAATCTCGCCTATCATCATGACCGCCCTGGTTTCGAGGTCGGTCTCGAACATTTCGAGGATGTCGCGGTGGGAACTTCCGTTAATCGGGTCGCCGCCGATGCCGACGCTGGTGGAAATGCCGATGCCGGCGGCCTGCATTTGCGACGCGGCTTCATAGCCGAGCGTGCCGGAGCGGGCGACGACGCCAATGTTGCCGGCCTTGTAGATGTGTCCGGGCATGATGCCGAGCATGGCTTTGCCCGGACTGATGGTGCCGGCGCAGTTGGGGCCGGTCAGCACCATTTTCCTTTCCCTGCGGTAGCGCCGCATGAAACGTTTGACCCGCATCATGTCGAGCGCCGGGATGCCGTCGGTGATGGCGACGCAATAACGGATACCGCCGTCGGCAGCCTCCATAATCGAGTCGGCTGCCGCCGCCGCCGGCACGAACAGCACGCTGGCTTCGGCGCCGGTCTCGCGCACCGCGTCCTTGACCGTGTTGAAAACAGGCTTGCCGAGATGGTCGCTGCCGCCCTTGCCCGGGGTGACGCCGCCGACGATGCGGGTGCCGTATTCCATCATCTCTTTGGCGTGGAAGGTGCCGATCTTGCCGGTGAAACCCTGCACGATGACTCTGGTTTTTTCGTCAATCAGTATGGTCATAGTCCGTTCTCCGCGATGTGAGTCTATCGCCGGGTGGCCGCTTCAACCGCCTGGTGGGCGGCTTCGCCGAGCGTTTCCGCCAGGACAAGCGGCAGGCCGCTTTCCTTGAGCATCTTGCGCCCCACCTCGACGTTGGTGCCCGAAAGCCTCACCACCAGCGGCACCCGCAGGTTAATGGACTGGATGGCCTTGATCAGGCCCTCGGCAATCCAGTCGCAGCGGTTGATGCCGGCGTAGATATTGACCAGCATCGCCTTGACGTTTTTGTCCTGCAACACCAGTTCGAACGCCTTGGCGACGCGCTCCGGCGACGCACCACCGCCGATGTCGAGAAAGTTGGCGGGTGCGCCGCCGGCGAGTTTGATCATGTCCATCGTCGCCATCGCAAGGCCGGCGCCGTTGATCATGCAGCCGATGTTGCCTTCAAGGCCGACGTAACTCAGGTCGTGGTCGGAGGCGCTGGTCTCGCGCGGGTCTTCCTGCGACTTGTCGCGCATCGCGGCGATTTCCGGGTGTTTGAACAGTGCATTGTCGTCCACGATCATTTTCGAGTCGAGTGCGATCAATTCGCCGTCTTTTGTAATCACCAGCGGGTTGACCTCAATGAGGCTGGCGTCCGACTTGATGAGCGCGCGGTAACATCCGGTGATGGTGCGAATCGCGTCTTTCAGAAGATTCTTCGGAATGCCGAGCGCGAACGCGAGTTCGGCGGCCTGGAAATGCCGCAGGTCCACCGCCGGATCAATCGGGATGCGCACAATCGAGTCCGGCCGCTCGGCTGCGAGGTCCTCGATGGCCATGCCGCCGACGGCCGAGGCGATGGCGACGATGCGCTCGCTGGCGCGGTCGAGGACAAAGGCGAGGTAGAGTTCACGTTCGATGTTGGTGCCGGCTTCGATATAGACTTTCTCGACGATTTTGCCCTGCGGGCCGGTTTGTCCCGTAATCAGCCGGGTGCCGATCAACTGGTTCGTGGCTTTCTGGACGTCGTCCTCGCTCTTGCACAGTTTTACGCCGCCGGCCTTGCCGCGCGCGCCGGAATGAATTTGCGCCTTGACCATACAGGCCGGCGTGCCAATCTCGCGGTAGCAGGTGGCCGCCTGCGCCGGGCTGTACGCCAGTTTGCCGGGGGCGATGGGGACGCCGTATTTCTGCAGAATCTCCTTCGCCTGGTATTCATGAATGTCCATTGTTTTTCTCCTGGTTCGGCCGCTTCGCAGCGTGTGCCGACGGCGGGGCTAACGTTGTTTCGCTGCGATGGCTTCCGACATTTGAACGACATTCTCGGCCATTCGGGCGGAGGCCGCGTCAATCATCTTGCCGTCGAGGGATGCCGCGCCGCGTCCTTCGCTCGCGGCTTTCGCGAGTTCTTCCAGTATCCGGCGCGCTTTTTCGACTTCCGCCGGCGGCGGCGAGAAGACCTCGTTTGCGAGCGCGATTTGCGACGGATGAATCGCCCATTTGCCCTCGACGCCGAGCGCCGCGCCGCGCCGCGCCGCCAGCGTGTAGCCGTCCGGGTCGTTGAAATCGCCGAACGGCCCGTCAATCGGCCGCAGGCCCCAGGCGCGGCAGGCGACCGTCATGCGCGTAATTGCGGCGTGCCACTGGTCTCCCGGATAGTCCGGGTTGAGGCCGCCGATGTTGACCGTGCGCGCCCGGTTGCTGGCGGCGTAATCGGCAACGCCGAAATGCAGCGCCTCAAGCCGCGCGCTTGACGACGACGCGATTTGCTCGACATTGGCCATTCCCAGCGCCGTTTCAATCAGCGCCTCGAGGCCGATGCGGTGGCCGATGCCTTTTGCTTCCTCGATCTGCGTGACCATGACATCCACGGTGTAGAGGTCGGCGGGCACGCCGACTTTCGGAACCAGTATGGTGTGGAGATGCTCGCCGGCCTGCTCTACGACCTCGACGACATCGCGGTACATGTAGTGCGTGTCGAGGCCGTTGATGCGCACCGACACGGTTTTGCCGGAATCTTTCCAGGCCAGCGTGTTGAGCGCCTCGATGACGTTCTTGCGCGCCTGCAACTTGTCGCCGGGGGCGACGGCGTCTTCAAGGTCGAGAAATACGTAGTCGGCGCCGGAAGCGAGCGCCTTCTCGATCATGCGCGGGTTGGAGCCCGGCACCGCCAGTTCGCTGCGCTGCAGACGGGGGTGGGCCGGTTCAAAGCGTGTATGACTCATCGGACTGTGTTCAGCGCCGCACGATGGCGGATTTTTTCGATGGCTTGCGGGCGCCTTTTCTGGCCGCCTTTTTCAGTTTTTCGCTCGTCAAGCCGACCTTCAACGGCGCCGCCGTGGTGCGGTAGTACTCGAGCGCGGCGCCGACGCCTTCACCCGGCTTGACGCGCATACCGGCGTCGCGCATCGCCATCTCGGCGCCGGCCAGCGCCGCCAGCACCGAAGTCTCGTTGTGGTCGCCCAGGTGGCCGATGCGAAAGGCCTTGCCGGCCAGCAGCGACAGCCCGGCGCCGAGCGAGAGGTTGTAGCGGTGGTAGGCGATTTCGATGACATCGCGCGCGTCGTAACGCGGCGGCACCTGAATCGCGGTCACCGTGTCTGAATACCATTTTGGCGCCTTTGCCACCGGCTTCAGGCCCCACGCCGCGACGGCGCGCCGCACGCCTTCGGCGAGGCGGTGGTGGCGCTTGAATATGTTCGAGAGGCCCTCCTCGTCGAGCAGAATCTCCAGCGATCTTTTCAGGCCGTACAGCATCGGAACCGACGGCGTGTACGGAAAGAAACCGTCCTTGTTGGCGTTGATGTGGTCCTGGATGTCGAGAAAGCAGCGCGCGCATTTGGCGTGGTTTCTGGCGCGCAGCGCCTTGCGGCTGAAACAGACGATGGCCATGCCCGCCGGCAGCATGAAGCCCTTTTGCGAGCCGCTGACGGCGACGTCCACGCCCCAGTCGTCCATGCGAAAATCAATGCTTGCAATCGAACTGACGCCGTCCACGAACAGCATCGCCGGATGGTCGGCCGCGTCCATCGCTTTGCGCAACCTGCCGATGTCGCTGGTGACGCCGGTCGCGGTTTCGTTGTGGCACACCATGACGGCCTTGATTTTGTGGGTGTGGTCGCGCGCAAGGCGTTGTTTGAACCGTTCAATCGGCACGCCTTCGCCCCACGGTACGTCGATGGTCTCGACATCGAGGCCGATGCGCACCGCCAGATCCCACCACAGGTGGCTGAACTGGCCGAAGCGCGATGTCAGGACCTTGTCGCCCGGCGACAGCGTGTTGGTGAGCGCGACTTCCCAGCCGGCGGTGCCGGTGGCCGGAAACAGAAAAGTGCGCCCGGTTTTCGTCTTGAAAACCTGGTTCACGTCCGCGAGTATGGGTTTTGTGAGTTTGGAGAAATCAGGCCGGCGATGATCTTCCTGCGGAACATTCATCGCGTTTTGAATCGAAACCGGAATGTTGGTCGGGCCTGGTACAAACAGGAAATTACGTCCTGGCATAATCGTTTGTCCTTTTGTGTTGTTGTTAATTCTTAAGAACTGGAAGCCCGGCCATTGCGCCCGGAAGGCCGCTGCGGGGTCAGCAATTATGCCCTAATGTACGGCTGCTGCCAAGCCTTTTGCAAGCCTTTTGTATGGGGTCCGCCCGAAGTCCGGGCGGCGAGGGCAATCAGGCCGCGCGGCGGCGGCGTGGATCCGATGCCCCGGATTCATCCGCCAATCAGCGTGCCGAGCACAATGCCCTTGCGCCGCATCGCTTCGAGCGTTTGCCGCCCGCTGTGCAGTGCTTTTTCCGGGTCCTGGACCGGCAGCTCGCCGATGACCCGGCGAATCAGCCCGGCGCCGGTGACATCGCCGCCCGCGGCTATTTTTTCGAGCAGCAGCGCGCCTGGCGCATTGAGTTCCATGAAATGGACGCGCTCGTCGCCGGCGCGCCAGACCACCAGCCAGGTCGGCGCCGCGCCCGGCTGGCGCGGCCTGAAGTCCGGGCCGATGCGGTGCACCGGCCATTCGTAGGCATGCAGCCAGGCCAGCGGCGACGGCACCGGAACCCCGGTCAGCAAGTCGCCATCGCGGTTGATGGCGCCGTAATCCGCGGTGTCTTCGGCGTGCGCCAGCGCCAACTCCAGCCATTCGTAATGCGCCAGTTCGAGCAGGAACGGCGGGTCGCACGGGCGCGCCTCGTGCTCGTTTTCCAGATAGTCCAGGAACTCGCGCGCAATTTCGGCGAAGTAGGGGGAATGGCAGCGGTGGCGAGCGTAGAAAAGCCGCGCCAGTTCGCGCCACTCGTCTTCACGATAGAGGGTTTGCAGCACCGGGAAGGCGTTGGACACAAAGCCTGCGACATTGCGGAAGAACAGGCCCCGGTAGATGTCAAGGCGCCGTTCCTCAAGGCCCGGCGGCGGCGGTTGTGCGGGGTCGCGCAGATGCGCCGCGAGTTGGCGCTGAATCGCCCGGAAGTCGCCGCTCACCGGCGTTTCAGGCGGCTGAAGGCACAGGGTGTTTGCCCTGCAAATCGCGGACGCGGCCCACTTCCCTGAGCAGGCGGTCGAGCGGCGGGAAATTGAAATCGCGCTCGAGCAGCGTCGGCACGGCGCCGAACAGCGAGTACGCTTTTTCGAGCAGATGCCAGACCGCGGGGATGACATCGGCGCCGTGCGTGTCCACGATCAGGTCGTCGGCCTCGTTGAAGTGGCCGGCGATGTGGCACCAGGCGATGCGCGCCGCCGGCAGCCTCGCCAGATAATCGTGCGGATCGAAGCGGAAATTGACCGAGTTGACATAGACGTTGTTGACGTCGAGCAGCAGGTCGCAATCGGCTTCCTCCAGCACGAGGCGGATGAAATCGGTCTCTTCCATCTCGCGGCCGGGCGCGATGTAGGCCGACACGTTCTCGATGGCGATGCGCTGCCCGAGAAAGTCCTGCACCCGGCGGATGCGCCCGGCGACATGGCGCGCGGCTTCTTCGGTGAACGGAATCGGCATCAGGTCGTACAGGTGCGCGTCGTCCGAGCAGTAACTCAGATGCTCGCTGTAACGGCGGATTTGATGCGCGCGCAGGAAGTCGCGAATGTGCGACAGCAAATCCATGTCGAGCGGCGCGGGGCCGCCGAGGGACAGCGACAGGCCATGGCAGACGAAAGGATAGCGTTCGGTGAAGCGGCGAAAACGCCGCGCCGATGCGCCGCCGACGCCAATCCAGTTCTCCGGCGCGGTTTCCATGAACGAGACTTGCGCAGGCCATGCGGCCTCGAGTTCGTTCATCAAATCACGCCGCAGGCCGAGACCGGCGCCGGTCACTTCCGGTATGCCCGCCGCGGGCGTCACCGCCGGCAGCGCCCGCTGATGATATGGTCTATGCTGAATTTTCCGGCGCCACTCAGCAGCAGCGGCACCAGCATCACCATGAAAATCAGCGGGAGTTTGAAGCCGTGGTCGCAGACGTTGTAGCCATTGTCCGCGTGCACGCTGGCCCACGCCACCGCATCGAGAATGATCAGGCTGGCGGCCCAGAACCGCGTGCCGAGGCCGAGCGCCAGTCCGAGTGCGCCGAGGATTTCGACCCAGGTTGCAAGAAACCAGCTGACGGCCACCGGCGTCACGTTGAACGGAAACGGGAAGCCGTCGGCGATGTTGGCGAACCAGTTGTCGCCCTGCAATTTGCCGATGCCGGCTTCGTAGAACTCCCACGCCAGCAACAGACGCAGCCCCAGCAACGACAGCCACGCGCCGAGCGTGGACAGGCCGCGGTTGACGGAACACAGGGTGGCTTCAAGGCTCATCGGAGGCTGCTCCGGCGGCGTGTCCTGGAATAATCGGTTTTCGAAGTCATGGTCGGTTTCCTCCCGGCGGGGTTGGTTGCATGGTGCGGGCATTATATCCTTTTCGCCCGTTGTGCCCGGAAAGCATATATAATCCGCCATGCCGCAACTCTCACGATTTTGGAAGGATCATTATGAAATCACAATCCTGTCACCCGTATTCCGTCGTTATCGGCCTGGCCGCGATGATGTTGATCGGCTGCTCCTCGACGCAGGAGGTCGGAATGGAGTCGCAAACGGAGATGCCGGGCGCGGACGAGGCCGCCGCAGAGGAGAAGGCGCAGACCAGCCTCTATCCGACCGACATCGCGACCACCGCGGAACAGTTGTACGGCGCCGAGCCGGGCACGGCCAGCGAGGCCTACCAGCGGGCGATGGAGCAAAACGAAGCGCTTCGTTACAACATCATTTATTTCGATTACAACTCGTCGATTGTCAGGGACGATGTGCGCGAGGTGCTGTCGCACCACGCCCGCTTCCTGAAGGACAATCCCGGCACCACGCTGCGCATCGAAGGACACGCCGATGAACGCGGCAGCGCGGGCTACAACCTCGCCCTCGGCGAGCAGCGCGCAAAATCGGTGCGCAGCATCCTGCAGGCCAACGGCGTCGAGGCGGTGCGCGTTTCGGTCATCAGTTACGGCGAGGAGCGCCCGGCGTCCGAGGGCTACACCGAAGAGGCCTACGGCCGCAACCGCCGCGCTGAACTGGTTTATCAGTAAGCGCCGGCGGTGAGGGCCGGGCGCGCGGATTTCAACGGCGCGCGGGCTGTTCTTTCAAGCCGGAATCCGCTTTCAGTTTTTTCCGGACCAGTGTGTACCCGGGGCGTGCGTAGCACGGCAATCCGTCGCGGTAGGGGGGGTAATCCTCGCCCTCAATCAATGGGCGCAAATAGGTTTTGCAGCGGTCGGTGATGCCAAAGCCGTCTTCGCTGATGTAGTCGCGCGGCAGTTTTTTCTCGCGGTTGGCGACTTCACAAAGCGGCACGCTGCCGGTGCGCCAGCGGTAGGGTTTGTCCGATTCGCGCACGATGGTCGCCATGACCGCGTTCTCCCCGGCGAGCGCCATCTCGACGGCGGCCCTGCCGAGCGCGCGCGCCTGCCCGGTGTCGGTGCGCGAGGCGATGTGGCGCGCCGAGCGCTGCAGGTAGTCGGCCACCGCCCAGTGGTGTTTGTGGCCGAGCCGTTGCGTGATGAGTCGCGCGACCTGCGGCGCCACGCCCCCGAGTTGCGCGTGTCCGAAGGCGTCGCGCGTGCCGGCCTCCGATAAAAAACGCCCGTTTGCGTCGCGCACACCCTCGGAGACGACGATGACGCAATAGCCGTATTCTTCGACGCAGCGCCCGGCCTCGCCCACCACCCGCTCTTCGTCAAACGGAATTTCCGGGAACAGAATCAGGTGCGGGGCGTCGCCTTCTTCCTCGCGCGCAAGCCCGGCGGCGGCGGCAATCCATCCGGCATGGCGGCCCATCACTTCGAGGACGAAAACCCGTGTCGAGGTTTTCGACATCGAGGCGACATCCAGCGCCGCCTCGCGGGTCGAGACCGCGACGTATTTTGCGGTCGTGCCGAAACCCGGGCAGCAGTCGGTCAGCGGCAGGTCGTTGTCCACCGTTTTCGGGATGCCGATGCACACGAGCGGGTAGTCGAACGCCTGTCCGAGTTGCGAGATTTTGAGGGTCGTGTCCTGCGAGTCGCCGCCGCCGTTGTAAAAGAAATAACCGATGTCGTGCGCCCTGAAAACGTCGAGCAGGCGCCGGTATTCGGCCTCGTTTTCTTCGAGACTCTTCATTTTGTAGCGGCAGGTCCCGAAGGCGCTGGCGGGCGTGTGCGCGAGCGCCGCGACGGCGTCGTCGTCCAGACAGGCGGTGTCAATCAGGTCTTCCGCGAGCGCGCCGAGGATGCCGTTGTGCGCGGCATAGACCCCGCCGATTGCGTCGGCATGCTTGCGGGCGGTCTCAATCAGCCCGGCGGCGGTGGCGTTGATGACGGCGGTGACTCCGCCCGATTGGGCGTAGAGAGCGTTACGTTTTTTCATCGGGGACATTATAATCCACTATAATCCGTGTTATTTTTTCGGGTTGGAAGAAACTTTCTGATGAGAATAATCCTGTTGGGCGCGCCGGGCGTCGGCAAGGGAACGCAGGCGCGCTTTCTTTGCGAACACTACCGGATTCCGCAAATCTCGACCGGCGACATGCTGCGCGAGGCGGTTCGCGCCGGCAGCGGACTGGGCCGGCGCGCCGAGGGCTTTATGAACCGGGGCGCGCTGGTGCCGGACGAGGTCATCGTCGGCCTGGTCAGCGAACGCATTGCCGCCGCCGACTGCCGGCGGGGATTCCTGTTCGACGGTTTTCCGCGCACGTTGGCGCAGGCGCGCGCGCTCGAATGGCAGCGCGTCCCGATTGATTTTGTCATCGAGATCGTGGTGTCGGACGAGGAGATTATCCGCCGCCTCGGCGGGCGCCGCACGCATCCGGCCTCGGGGCGTGCCTACCACATCGAGTACCACCCGCCGAAAGTCGAGGGCGTGGACGACCCCACCGGCGAGCCGCTGATTCAGCGCGACGACGACAAGCCCGGAGTGGTCGCGCGCCGGCTCGAGACCTACCATGAACAGACTGCGCCGCTGGTCAGCCATTACCGCGGCATCGCCGAAGGAGGCCGTTTGCGCTATCTGGCGGTGGACGGCGCCGGCGACATCCGGCAGGTGGAGCGGCGGATTCTTGAACAACTGGCCTGAACGGCCGCGGCGGGCGCACCACGGGCGGCGATGACCTGGCGGGTTCATTTCGACGGTCATGACGGGGAGGCTGTCATCGAGCACGGCGAGTCGGTGCTCGAGGCGGCGGTGCGCGCCGGGCTTGCGGTGGATTACGGTTGCAGCGGCGGCAACTGCGGTTTGTGCGTCGCGCGGCTGCTCGACGGCGACCTGAAAAAAATCAGGGATTGGGACTATCTCTTCGAACGCGACCAGCGCGATGGCCGCCACTTCCTGATGTGTTCGCACACCGCCGCCGGCGACCTGCGTCTTGAGGCGAACATCGCCGGCGACGCCGGCCAGATTCCGTTGCAGCGTTTTCGCGCCAAAGCAAAGCAGCTTGAGCCGGCGGCGCAGGACATCGCGGTGTTGCGCCTGCGCGTGTCGAGAAGCCACCGCCTGCGCTTTCTGGCCGGCCAGCAGGCGCGCCTCGCGCACCCGCGTTACGGCGCCGCGCAGCTGCCCATCGCCAGTTGTCCGTGCGATGCCGGCGAACTGGAGTTCCATCTGCGCCCGGGCGGCGACGGCGCTTTTGCCGACCGCGTCCTTGAGGAATGCCAAAACGGCGAATGGTTTGATGTCGAGGCGCCGCACGGCTCGTTTGTGTTCACCGGGAACATGGAAAGGCCGGTCGTGCTGCTCGCCTGGGACACCGGCTTTGCCTTTGCCAGGAGCCTGCTCGAACACATCGTCGCGCAGGAAAGCGACTTGCCGGTTCATCTGTACCGGTCGGGTGTCGGCGAGCTGCCGTACTATCTCGACAATCTGTGCTGCGCGTGGCGCGACGCGCTCGACCAGCTGAGTTATACGGTGTTGCCGGCGACGGACGCCCATCCCGGCAAAGACGCGGCGGATTCGTGGGCCGGGCGTCTCGCCGACGACTGTCCGGAGCTTGCCGGCATGGATTGCTACCTGTGTCTGCCGCCTGCGCTGGCGCGGCCCGCGGCGCAGGCGCTTGTGCGCCGCGGCGCGCGGCCCGGGCGAATCTTCGGCGCCGCGCAGCCATGACCGCCGCCGCGAGACGACCGCCGATTGCACAACGCCGGGCGCGGCGCTGGTCGCTGCACGGGTGCGAGCAGGTGGATGATTATGCGTGGCTGCGCGCCGACAACTGGCGCGAGGCGATGGGCGATTCGGACAAACTCGACACGGACATCCATGCCTACCTTGAAGCCGAGAACGCCTACACCGAGAACGTGATGCGCGACACGGAGACGTTGCAGGCGGAGTTGTTCAGGGAGATGAAAGGGCGGATCAAGGAGGAGGATGACTCGGTGCCGGACCGCGACGGTGCTTATGCGTATTACTTTCGCTACCGCGAGGGCGGGCAGTATCCGCTGCACTGCCGCCATCCGGCGCAAATGCCCGACGTCGAGGAAATTCTGATGGACGGCGACGCCGAGGCCGAAGGGTTCGAGTATTTTCACGTGCGCGGCTTCAGGCACAGCCCCGACCACCGGCGTTTTGCCTGGTGCGTGGACGACAACGGCTCGGAGTTTTATACATTGCGCGTGCGCGACATCGAAAGCGGCCGCCTGGAGGACGAACCGATTCACCGCGTGCAGGGAGACCTTGCGTGGGCCGCCGACGGCCGCCACCTGTTTTACACGGTGTTCGACGACCATCACCGCCCGTACCAGGTTCGCCGCCATTGCCTGGGCGAGCCCATCGCGCGCGATGCGGTAGTGTACGAGGAGTCGGATTCCGGCTTTTTTGTCGGCGTTGGCAGGACCAGGTCGGGGCGCTTTATCACGATACACGCGGGTGACCAGAGGACGACCGAGGCGTGGCTGGTTCCGTCGGACGACCCGCGCGCCGCGCCGCGGCTGGTGCAGGCGCGCGAGCGCGATGTCGAATACACGGTGGACGAGCACGAGGGCCGGCTGTTGATTGTGACCAACGTTGACGGCGCCGAGGATTACAAGCTGGTGGTCGCCGACCCGGGCCGTCCGGGGCGCGAATCGTGGCGTGATTTTTATCTTCCCGGCGGCGGCGTGTTGTTGGAGAAGGTGGTGGCGTTCAAACGATGGATTGTGCGTCTGGAGCGCGAGGAGGCGCTGCCGCGCCTGGTCGTGATGGAAATGGATGCGAGCGGGCGCTGCATCGGCGAGAACAAAATCGCTTTCGACGAGGAGTGCTACGAATTGACGCCGCACGCGACCTTCGAATACGACAGTGATGTCCTGCGCTTCATTTACACCTCGATGACCACGCCGTACCGTGTGTTTGATTACGACATGCGCCGGCGCACGCGCGAGTTGCGCAAGGAAGAGATTGTGCCGAGCGGACATGACCCGGCGGACTACACGACGCGGCGGCTGTTTGCGCGCGCGCACGACGGCGAGCGCGTTCCGCTCAGCCTGCTGTACCGCAAAACGACGCCGCTCGACGGCAGTGCGCCGCTGTTGCTCTACGGCTACGGTTCCTACGGCTTCTCGATACCGGCGTATTTTTCGACGAACCGCCTGTCGCTGGCGGACCGCGGTTTCATCTTTGCGATTGCACACGTGCGCGGCGGCATGGAGAAGGGCTATCACTGGTACAGCGGCGGCCGGATGGAGAACAAGCGGAACACCTTTCTTGATTTCATCTCCTGCGGCGAATATCTGGTGCGGGAGGGCTACACGCGCCGCGGCCGGATCGCGGCGCAGGGCGCTTCCGCCGGCGGCCTGCTGATGGGCGCGGTTGTCAACATGCGCCCCGAGTTGTTCGCCGCGGCGATTGCCGAGGTGCCGTTCGTGGATGCGCTCAACACGATGTGCGATGACACGTTGCCGCTGACGCCGATTGAATGGCCGGAATGGGGCAACCCGATTGAGGATGCCGAAGCCTTCAGGCGCATCGCCTCGTGGTCGCCGTACGACAACGTGGCGCGCCGGGATTATCCGCATCTGTTTGTGACCGCGGGCCTGAGCGATCCGCGCGTGACCTATTGGGAGCCGGCCAAGTGGGTCGCGAAACTGCGCGCCTGCAAGACCGACGACCGCCTGCTGCTGCTGAAGACCAACCTGTCCGCGGGGCACGGCGGGTCTTCCGGACGCTTTGACTACCTGGAGGAAGTGGCGGAGAAGTACGCTTTTCTACTGAAGGTTTTCGATGTCGCCGGCCTTAAATCCTGAAATCGGATCCGAGATACACGTCCCGCACCGTCTTGTTCGCGAGAATTTCTTCCGGCGTTCCCCTGGCGATGATTTCGCCGCGGTTGAAGATGTAGCCGCGGTCGCAGATTTTCAGGGTTTCCCTTACATTGTGGTCGGTCACCAGCAGGCCGATGCCGCGCTTTTTCAATTGCAGCATCAATTTCTGCACTTCGGCGACCGAGATCGGATCAATGCCCGCGAAGGGCTCGTCGAGCAGCATGAAAGCGGGGCCGGTCGCCAGCAGCCGCGCGATTTCGACGCGGTGGCACTCGCCGCCGGACAGCGAAATGCCGGGCTGAAAACGCACCTCGCGCAGTTGCAGTTCGTCGAGCAGTTTTTCAAGTCGGGGCTGCATTACGTCCGGTGTCATCGCCGGGCAGGTTTCCAGCGCCGCCCGGATGTTGTCCTCGACGCTCATCCTGCGGAAAACCGACGACTCCTGCGGCAGGTAGCCGATGCCGCGCGTGGCGCGCTCGTGCATCGGCAGGGATGAAATGTCGGCGCCGTTGAGTTCGGTGCGTCCGCTGTCGGCCCGGATCAGGCCGACGATCATGTGAAAGGTCGTGGTCTTGCCGGCGCCGTTGGGTCCGAGCAGGCCGACGATTTCACTGGCTTCCAGCCGCAGCGACACCGATCGAACCGCCTGATGCCCGCCGTAGCGCTTGCTGAGACCGGTTGCCTCCAGGAAATGACTCGTTCGGGACAAGGGGTGGACGGAGGTGGTTAGCGTTTTTCTTTTTTGTCGGGCCGCAGCGTCAGCTTCACCCGGTTTTTTTCTTTCGTGGCCTTGACGATTTTTTTCTGTGTGTCGTAAATGACATGGTCACCCGACAGCGACTTCCAGCCGTCCTCGATGCGCGCTTCGCCGCGCAGATCAATGATGCCTTCGTCGGCCAGGTATTCTATGCGCAGCGCCTCGGCGCGCAGGGCCTGATTTTTCCCGCGGCGCACCAGACGGCTCGGACTGGCGGTCGAGATGAGTTTCGAGATGGCGCCGTCCTTTGTGAAAACCTCGACGGTGTCTCCTCTCAGGGTGATTTCGCCCTGGACGATTTTGACGTTGCCCCGATAGACGCTGATGCCGGTCTCCTCGTTGTAGAGGACGCTGTCGGCCTCCAGTTCAAGCGGCTCGCCGCTTTCCTGCGCGAGGGGGGAGCCGCCGCACAGCAGCGCCGCCATCAGCACGGCCGCCAGCCGCATCGTTTTACGGCGCATGGGTAACGCGAACATTCGACAGCAGGCGAATTTCGCTGGTGCCCAGGTCGGCGGACATGCCGTCGCCCTGCGTCACCAGGCCGCCCCGGCGCAATACCGCCTGTTCGCCGGTGTGTGCGACTTTGTGTTCGGTCTCGACGATGACGTCGCGGGTCTCGAGCGTTTCCGCCGCGCGCCGGCCTTGACGCGGGCGCTCGACGACGACCGCGCCCGTCAGGTGGATGACGCCGTCTTTGCCAATGCGGCCGTTGTCGGCCGACAGCCGGATGCCGGGGCCCGATTGCGCATGATATTGGAGACGGGGACGGTCAAGATGAAAGTCCGGCGCGTCCGGTGAGTGATGCAGGTGCGGGCTGCTCAGCCGGTAGAGCAGTTCTCCGCCGCCGCCGTATGCGCTGATGACGGCTTCGTGGAAGCGGTTTTCGGTTTCGCCCGCCGCCCGCTGTCCGGCCACGGACGGCATCGTCGCCAGCGATGCGCCGAGCAGGGCCAGCGCGGCGAGGTAGAAAGAAAACAACGCGTTGTCGCGTATTTTTTGTACAGTCATCGGAATCGGTGCGTCGGTGTGTTTCGGGATGCAGGCGGCGTATTTTACACCATCGCCGTTCAGCGCGGCGGCGGCGGTTGCCATCCGTTGTTGAACACCCGGCAGAAAATGCGCGCCGTCATTTCGGCGTCGTAGAGCGCCGAATGCGCCTCCGTCTCGTCCCAGCCGAAGCCGGCGGCCTCGGCGATTCTCGACAGCACCGTCTGCTGGTAGGCGAGGGCGCCCAGCGTGACCGTGTCGAGGCTGCTGAACTGGTGGAACGGGTTGTTTTTGATGCGGCTGCGCCCGGCCGCCGCGCGCAGGAACTTCAGGTCGAAGGAGGCGTTGTGGCCGGTCAGGATTGCGCGC
Organism: uncultured candidatus Poriferisulfidus sp.; assembly: GCA_963693105.1. GTDB lineage: Bacteria > Pseudomonadota > Gammaproteobacteria > Poriferisulfidales > Oxydemutatoraceae > Oxydemutator. The sequence goes on from OY843752.1 coordinate 1,121,296, forward strand.
GAGCACCGGTGGCGCGCGAGCGCGTCCCTGACTTCGGCGAACAGCGATTGAAGCGCTTTCGCCTCCGGTTGCGCCAGCCGCAGCGGGTGAAACGGATTGATGCGGTTGACCTTCAGTGCGGCGTCGTCGAGGTTCGCGTTTTCGAACGGCTCGACGTGGAAGTGCACGGTCTTTTCCGGCAGCAGGCGGTTGTCTTTGTCAACGCCGATCAGCACCGCCGCGACTTCGAGCAGGGCGTCGGTTTTCTCGTTGAAGCCGCCGGTCTCGACGTCCACGACCACCGGCAGGAAGCCGCGAAAGCGCGTCTGCATCCACCGGGTCTTGTCGGCTTTGTTGTCGTCCATGGCGGAACTCACCGGCGCATGCGCCACGCGACATCGCGCCCGCCGAGCAGCGGGATGATTTCGCCGTCGTCCGCGCTGATGCATTGCGGGATGGTTTCCGCTTCGCGCACCAGCGTGATGCGGTCGCGGTTGACCGGCAGGCGGTAAAAGCGCGGGCCGTTGAGGCTGGCGAAAGACTCGAGCCGGTCGAGCGCGCCGGCTTGCTCGAAGATGGCGGCGTACAGGCCGATGGCCGCGGGCGCGTTGAATACGCCGGCGCAGCCGCAATCGCTTTCCTTCTGGTGGCGGGGGTGGGGCGCGCTGTCGGTGCCGAGAAAGAAAGCCGCCGCGCCGCCGCACGCCGCCGCAATCAGCGCCTTGCGGTGCGCCTCGCGCTGCGGCAGCGGCAGGCAGTAGTGGTGCGGACGCAGGCCGCCGTCGAACAGTGCATTTCTCGAGTAGAGCAGGTGGTGCGGCGTAATCGTCGCGGCGATCCGTTCATCGGAGCCGCGGATGTAGTCCACCGCGTCGCGGGTCGTGATGTGCTCGAGGACGATGCGCAGCGCCGGAAAATCTCTGCGCAGCGGAATCAGCGTTTTGTCGATGAATATCTTTTCGCGGTCGAAGACGTCGGTGTTTTCGTCCGTGGCTTCGCCGTGCACCAGCAGCGGAACGTCGTGGTGCTGCATTGCCTCCAGCACGCCGCTTATTTTTCCGATGTCGCCGACGCCCGCGCCGGAATGCGTCGTCGTGTTTTTCGGGTAGAGCTTGACGCCGTGTATGAAGTCGCACGCGGCGGCTTCGGCGACGGTGTCCGGCTGCATCCGCTCGGTCAGGTAGAGCGTCATCAGCGGCTCGAAGCCACGCGGTGCGGCCTTCAGTATCCGCTCGCGGTAGGCCGCACAAAGGGCGACATCGGTGACCGGCCGCGGCAGGTTGGGCATAATAATCGCACGGCGAAACACCCGCGTGGTGAAAGGCAGGACCGCGCGCAGGGTTTCTCCGTCGCGAACATGGAGATGCCAGTCGTCGGGCGCGGCGATGGTCAACTCGTCCTTTTCTGTTGAAAGCATGGTTTGGCTATTGCGTTAATCTTGATTATCATAGCACTTGCGTTGCCGCTACAAGCCGATGCCTGATATTTCCAAAATAGTGCTCGCCTATTCGGGCGGGCTCGACACCTCGATTATCCTGAAGTGGCTGCAGGAGACCCGCGGTTGCGAAGTCTATACGTTCACCGCCGATATTGGCCAGGGCGGGGAGGTCGAGGCGGCCAGGGAGAAAGCCCGCGGCCTTGCCGCCGCCGGTGTCTTTGTCGAGGATTTGCGCGAAGAATTCGTGCGCGACTTTGTGTTCCCGATGTTTCGCGCCAACGCAATCTACGAAGGTGAATACCTGCTGGGCACTTCGATCGCGCGGCCGCTGATTGCCAGGCGCCTGGTCGAGACGGCCGCGCAGGTCGGCGCCGATACGGTGGCGCACGGCGCGACCGGCAAGGGCAACGACCAGGTTCGCTTCGAACTCGGCGCCTACGCGCTGAATCCGGACATCCGCATCGTCTCGCCGTGGCGTGAGTGGGATCTGGACTCGCGCTCGGCGCTGCTTGCCTACGCCGAACGGCACGGCATCGGGATTGACCGCGACCCCGGCGGAGCGCCGCCTTATTCGATGGACGCGAACCTGCTGCATGTCTCCTACGAGGGCGGCGTGCTTGAGGATCCCTGGGCGCCGCCCGACGAGGCCATGTGGCGGCGGACGGTCGCGCCCGAAGCCGCGCCCGATGAACCGGCGTACATCGAGATCGAATTCAGGGGCGGCGACCCGGTCGCGCTGAATGGCACGGTGCTGTCGCCCGCCGCTTTGTTGCAGAAATTGAACGAGGTGGCCGGCGCGCACGGCGTTGGCCGCGTGGACATTGTCGAGAACCGTTACCTCGGCATCAAGTCGCGGGGCTGCTACGAGACGCCCGGCGGCACGGTGCTGTTGAAAGCGCACCGTGCAATCGAATCGCTCACGCTCGACCGCGAGGCGGCGCATCTGAAAGACGAGTTGATGCCGCGTTACGCCGAACTGATTTACAACGGTTACTGGTGGAGCGACGAGCGCGCGCTGCTGCAGAAATTGATTGACGAAAGCCAGCATCAGGTCGGGGGTGTCGTGCGCCTGAAGCTTTACAAGGGCTGTGTCGCGGTCGTCGGGCGGCGCTCGCCGAACAGTCTTTTTGACCGTGAAATCGCGAGTTTCGAGGAAGACGGCGGCCGCTTTGACCCGCGTGACGCCGAGGGTTTTATCAAACTCAACGCGCTGCGCTTTCGTGTCGCCGCCGCCGGGCGCGGCAAATCATGAAGAGCGGTGGGGATGGATTTGTGAAGAAGTGTTATACTCCGTGGCTGGAGCAACCCATGACACCGGGCCTTGCCCGAAGGCGGATATCTATGCCGAAAACAGCGTTCATCTTCATTGCCTTTCTCGCGCTTGGCGGTTGTGCCGTCCAGCAGGCCAGTCATGACCCCGCCGATCCGTGGGAAGGCTATAACCGCGGCGTATTCAGTGTCAACGACACGTTGGACACGGCGGTCGTCAAGCCCGTCGCCCGGGGATACGGATTTCTGCCGTCCTTTCTGCGCAACCGGGTCGCCAATTTTTTCGGCAATCTCGCGGATGTACCGAACGCGGCCAACAACCTGCTGCAGGGGGAATTTCAGCGCGCGGCCAGCGATGCGATGCGCGTTGTACTCAACAGTACTTTCGGCCTCGTCGGTTTTTTTGATGTCGCGTCGCTTCTTCAATTCGAAAAACACGAGGAGGATTTTGGGCAGACACTCGCGGTCTGGGGCGTTGGCCCGGGGCCTTATTTTGTGATTCCGGTGTTCGGCCCCAGTACGTTGCGTGATTTTCCCGCGAAGATTGTTGATTTTCTGATGTCGCCGCTGAGTTATCTGGATTTCGGCCTGTCGCGCACCGCGTTGGCCACGATTGAGGCCGTGGACGCGCGCCAGCGCTTTATCGCCAGGGAGCCGCTGGTGCGTGAGATCTCGCCGGATTTATACAGCGCGGTGCGGTCTTTTTATCTGGAGCGCCGGCGGCAGCTGACCGGAAACAACAAAGACGTCGTGGACGAAAGTCTTTACGAGGATTTTGGCGAGAATTGATGGGCTGGCTTTCTGATGGCTGAATGCGGGAACCGCGGCACGGCCCGCAATTGAAACGATGGACACAGTGAATAACGACGACCGCCTTGCCAGTCTGGTCAACCGGCTGTTGCTGGAACTGGGCGAAGACCCGGCGCGGGAAGGGTTGGTCAAGACACCGCAGCGGGTCGCCGATGCGTTGCGTTTTCTGACCAGCGGCTACGCCATCGAGGCCGGCGAAGTCGCGCAGGACGCGATGTTTGACGTCAATTGCGATGAAATGGTCATCGTCAAGGACATTGAGTTTTATTCTCTTTGTGAACACCACATTCTGCCGATCACCGGCAAGGTCCATATCGGTTACCTGCCGGCCGGCAAAGTCATCGGCCTCAGTAAAATTGCGCGCGTGGTGGATGTGTACGCGCGGCGCCTGCAAGTACAGGAGCGCATGACCAACCAGATTGCCGACAGCCTGATGGAATTGCTTGAAGCGCGCGGAGTCGGCGTCGTTGTCGAGGCGGTGCATTACTGCATGGTCATGCGCGGCGTGCAGAAACAAAACAGCAAGACGGTGACCAGCGCGATGCTCGGCTCCTTCCGCGACGACTCGCGCACCCGCATCGAGTTCATGGAACTCATCAAAAGCCGCGCCTAGGACCTGTAATGCAAGCCTTGCCGGCCACCCCTGTTGCTTATGCCGTGATGGATGTAATATAGTGAGCAATCCGCACGGAACTTCTTTCCCGCCCGGTGATCGGAACTCGACAAGGAGGACTGAAACATGACATTGAGTACCAAAATACAGGCGCCGGAAGGCCATTCGATTCATCATGTGCCATGCCCGCACGATTGCCCGGATACGTGTTCCATGCTCGTGACGCGCGATGACGAGACCGGCAAAGCGGTCAGGGTGCAGGGCGATCCGACATCCGGTTCGGAAGCGGTGCGGCCGTATTCGTATTCCGGCACGCTGGGGATGCTGGGTTACCGGGGCATGGACCAGCGTTTCTGGAACAAGATGAATGCGGCCCGATATAGATGAAAAGGAGTGCATTCGTTGCTATGCTTGTGTGGATGCCTGTCCTGCGAACGCAATCAGCCCGGACCACGACAGGACGCCGAAAACGTTGAGAGGCGTCGCGGCTCGCGGAATTACATAGCAATCGGGCCGTTTTCTGAATATCCTTATCCGACCGGTTTATCGTGGATTTCAGGAAAACCGGTCCGCGTTGACGGCCGGCGAAATGGTGTGCAAGCGCCCGTAGCTCAGTTGGATAGAGTACCTGGCTACGAACCAGGTGGTCGGAGGTTCGAATCCTTCCGGGCGCGCCAGTCCCCGCCGTTTTTGCGAAACCGGCTTGATTGCCGTTTGTGAGCATGTGGTATTCTGCATTTTTGTTGCGGTCGGCGTTGTTATGCGCGTCGGTTCTCGGCGCCGCCGCGGTTTTTGCCGACCCTCTTGATGAGGCCTCGGACCTGGTCCGCGACGAGGTCGAAAAGGGCGCCGCTTCGCAACGCGCCATCAACCGGCTTGACGACGAGACACGCCGCCTGCGCGAGGAGCAACGGGCGTTGCTCACCAGGGCCGAGTCCCTGGAAACCTATCTTCGTCAGCTGCGCGAACTGACTGCCGACCAGGAAGACTCGATGAAGCGGTACCGCGACGGTATTGCGCGCGCCCGTGACATCGAGCGTGAAATCCTGCCGCTGGCCGAGAGGATGGTCGGCGCACTCGATGAGTTCGTCCGGCTCGATGTGCCGTTTCTGACCGATGAGCGAAATGCGCGCATACAAAGACTCGAGGCGATGCTGCCGAAATCCGGCCTGTCGGCTTCGGAGAAGTTCCGCCGCATCTTGGAGGCGTACGGCGTCGAGGCCGACTACGGCCGCACCATTGAGGCCTACCGCGGCGAACTCGGAGACGACGGCGGCCAGGTTGTGGATTTCCTTCGCATCGGCAGGAGCGTTCTCATTTATCAGACACTCGACGGCGGGCGAATCGGTGTCTGGGATTCCGTTGGAAAATCCTGGCGCCCGCTAGGCGACGAGCACCGCCCGGCTGTCCGCCGCGGCCTGCGCATGGCGCGCAAGGTCGTGCCGCCCGGATTGCTTGTGTTGCCGGTCCGAACCGCGAATCTGCGGCGCGCAGAGCAGCCGAAATGAAAAAATATCTCGCGGGAATGGTTCTGGCGTGGACGTTCTGCGCGCCGGTGTTTGCGGAGCAGCCGGTGTCGTCGTTTGAGCAACTGCTGGAGAAAATCCGCCGCGATTACCGCGAAGATCTCGAACTGCACCGCGAGCGCGAGAGCCGCTTCACCGGAGACAGGGAGAAACAGACGCATGCGCTGGCCGGGACGCGGCAGCGTCTTGACCGGTTGCTCAAGGAAAGCGCGACACTGGAGGCGCGCTTCAACGACAACGAGGAGAAACTGCTTGCCCTGAGGCAACTGCACCACCAGAGAGCCGGCGACCTTGAGGAATTGTCCGCCGTGGTCGTGCGCCGCGTCGCCGACATCCGGGCGACTTTGTCGGAATCGTTCATGAGCCTGCTGCTGCCCGATGCGGACGACCGACTCGCGCGCCTGATGCGCGAGGACGGTCTGCCGGACCTCGCCAGCCTGGAAGACCTGTGGTACCTGATGACCGAGATCATGACGGTGCAGGGCGGCAGCCACCGTTTTGAGGCCGATGTCATCTTGTCCGACGGACGGCGCGAGCGCCGCGAAGTGACGGGCATCGGCCCCTTTACCGCGATTTCGCGGGGACGGTTTCTGAAATACCTGGCTGACAGCCGCGGCCTCGCCGACCTCGCCCGCCAGCCGCCGTCGCGTTATCTCGCGGCCGCCGAAGCCGTCTCGCAAGCCGGTGCGGATTCGGACTTTGTCGCGGCGCCGGTGGACCCGTCGCGCGGCGCCATTCTGACGACGTTGGTTCAGGCGCCAACGTTGATAGAACGCATCGGCCAGGGCGGGTGGATTGCCTATCTGATTCTGGCGCTGGGCCTGGCCGGGCTGCTGCTTGCAGCGGAGCGCATTGTGTCGCTGATGCGCGTGGTCGGCAGCGTGCGCCGACAGAAGGGCGAGCATGAACCATCGGCGGCCAATCCGCTGGGGCGGGTTCTCGAAGCTTCGCGTGAGCACGGCGGCGCCGATGTCGAAAGCCTGGAGCTCAGCCTGCACGATGCGGTGATCCGGGAAATGCCGCCGCTTGAACGCGGTCTCGGCGCCCTCAAGGTTGTCGCCGCGATTGCGCCGCTGCTCGGGCTGCTGGGCACCGTCGTCGGCATGATCGAGACCTTCCAGGCGATTACACTGTTCGGCACGGGCGACCCGCGAACCATGGCCGGCGGCATCAGTCAGGCGCTGGTGACGACGGCGCTGGGCCTGATGGTCGCGGTGCCGCTGCTGTTGCTGCACACTTTCGCCGCCGCGCGCAGCCGCGAAATCCGGCAAATCCTCGAGGAGCAAAGCGCCGGTATCGTCGCGCTGCACGCGCGCCGGACCGGGGCCGGGCGGGAGTGACGCGGATGTTCGAGCCCCGCGTTCTGGTCTGGCCGATACAGGATTTTCTGACGCTTGGCGGCCCCGTCTTGTTCGCCGTCATGCTGGTCACTTTCGTCATGTGGTTTTTGATTGCCGAACGCTACTGGTATTTCGCGACATGGTCGGCGCGCGCGATGCGGCGCTACACCGGGATGTGGCGGCACTACGGTGATCCGCTCGCGTGGCGCCGCCGCGCCGTTCGCCGTTACTGGTTGTCCGAATACCGTGTCGAAAACGAAAGACACCTGGGGTTGATTCGCGCGCTGGTCCGGTTGAGCCTGTTGCTTGGCCTGTTGGGCACGGTGGTGGGCATGATCGAGGTCTTCGATGCGCTGTCCGCGACCGGTTCAAGCGACGCCCGCACCATCGCGTCGGGCGTTTCGAAGGCCACCATGCCGACGATGGCCGGCATGGTGGCCGCACTGTCCGGCTTTTATTTTTCAGTGCATCTGCGCCACCGGGAAAAGCGCATGCTCGAACGACTCGAAAAACATTTCCACCTGATTGCCGCGTGACATGAGATATCGCTCTTTACTGCAACGGCAAAGCGAGGAGGAGGTGGACATCAACCTGACGCCGATGCTGGACGTCGTTTTCATCCTGCTGATTTTCTTCATCGTCACCGCGTCTTTCGTCAAGGAGGCGGGAGTCGAGGTGTCGCGCCCGACCGCGGAGTCCGCCGTGCGCCAGGAACACGCCTCGATTCTGGTCGCCATTGACGCCGGCGGCGGCGTCTGGATAGACAAGCGCAACGTGGACATCCGCGCGGTGCGCGCCAATGTCGAAAGACTGCATCTGGAGAACCCGCAAGGCTCGGTGGTCATCCTCGCCGACCGCATGTCGAACAACGGCGTGCTGGTCGAGGTGCTCGACCAGGTGCGCCTGGCCGGCGTCGAGAAAATTGCAATCGCCGCGCACAACGATGAATGATGCCGCCGCCGCCGGGCGTTTACCGGGCTGTTTGCTTGTGGCGGCGGCAGTCACGTACGGGCTGTTTCTGTTGATGTCCCGTCTGGTGAACACCGACGGGCTCGTCGGGCTGGCGCCGCCGCCGCAGTTGCTGGTGGATTTCATACGCATTGAGCGCGACGAGACCGCAATGGAAGACCGGCGTCCGCCGCCGCCGGAGCCCGCGAAGACCGAGCCGTTGCCGCCGGCGATCCAGAAATTCACGTTCAACAGGCCCGCCGCCGGGTTGCCCGGCCTCGACGCGAGCCTCGCGCTGTTTCCCGATATCCGCATCGATTGGTCGGGTTTTGTCGTCGGCGACGGCGGCACGCCCCTGGTCCGGATCAGTCCGGTGTATCCGGTGCGGGCATCGAGCCGCGGCATCGAGGGCTGGGTCGAGATTGAATTCACGATAGACAGGGATGGCGGGGTCGTCGCGCCGCGCGTCGTCGAGTCCGAGCCGCCGGCTGTTTTCGACCGCGCGGCGCTGCGCGCGGTTTCGCGATGGCGCTATCGTCCGCCGATGCAGGACGGACGCCCGGTGCGCCGCGATGGCGTTCGCGTTGTCATCGAGTTTCAATTGGAGAAATGAGATCGTCTGCAAACCGGTGTTTCCCCGCGCTGTTTTTCGCCGCCGTTCTTTGCGCGGCGCCGTCGCAGGCCGCCTGGCTGCTGTCGCAAAAGGTGTATGACGCCGTTTCCGCCGCCGCCGGACAGGTCGAGGCCGGCAAGCACGACGTCGCCCGCGCGAGATTGGAGCGGCTGGTATCGCGCGGCTCGCTGAACCCCTACGAACGCGCGGTGGTCGAGCAGCAACTCGGCGCCATTGCGTCGGCGCTCGGCGATTACCGTGAGGCCGCCTCGCATTTCGAGACCGCGCTGACCACCGACGGCCTGCCGGAAACTTTCACGGGCCAACTGCGCTACAACACCGCGCAGGTTTATCTTGCACTGGACCGCGCGGGCGAGGCGGTCGCGCTGCTCGAGCTGCTGTTCGACGGCGTCGGCGAGCCGCCGCCTGAAAGTTATTTCTCAATGGCGCAGGCCCTGCACCTGCTCGAGCGCGACGTCGAGGCGCTGGAGTGGGCCGAGAAAGGTCTGCGCGGCCATCCCTCGCCGTCGGAGGGCCATTACGCGCTCGTTTCCGGGCTGAATCTGCGGCTTGAACGCTGGCGCCGCGCGCGCGAACTGCTTGAAGAAATCATCCGGCGTTTCCCCGGCAAGGCGGTTTACTGGCGCCAACTGACGGCAGTGTGGATGGAGCTGGGAGAAGAGAAACAGGCGCTGGTCACCAGCGAACTCGGCCACCGCCGGGGCGTGCTGCTGGAAGGCGGCGATGTGTTGCGGCTGGCGCGGTTGTATCTCTACCATGATTTCCCGCACAAGGCCGCGCACTTGCTTGAACGCGGTCTGGACGACGGCGTCGTGGCGGACAAGCCGGGCCACTGGGAGCTGCTCGCTTCCGCCTGGAGCAACGCCCGCGAGCACGCACGCGCCGTGGCGCCGCTGCAGAAGGCGGCGCGGCGCTCCGATACCGGCGAACTGTTTCTAAGGCTGGCGCGGTTGCGGGTCGAGGAGGAGGACTGGCCGCGCGCGCGCGAGTCGCTGGCGCGCGCCTTTGAGCGCGGCGGTCTTGTCGATGAGCCCGGTGCGCGTCTGCTGAACGGTATCGTGCTGGCGAAACTCGAGCGTGCCGCCGAGGCCGGGGCCGAATTTTCGTATTGCCTGGCCTTTGACGCGACGCGCGACGAGGCAACGCGCTGGCTCGACTACCTCGGCCAGACGAATCACTGAACCCGGCGGTTACGACTCGCCATCGAGAACGATGCGGAAGCCGATGCGCGGGGAATGAAACGACGCCGGCACGCGATTCTCGAAATCAATGCGCGTGGTTTCCTCGCCCGGCAGCGAAAAATTTCCGCCCTTGACGACGACCGCGTAGCCGTTGCCGGAAACGCCGATACTGCGGGTCCACTCGGAGACGTTGCCGCCCATCTGGAGGATGGCGCCTTGCGGCGTAACATCGCCGTGGTTTTCCAGCGCCGGCAGCGGCGCGGTGGCCGGGGTGTCGGCGGTTGCGGCGCGTCCTTTCTCGTAAAAAGCCCCCCACGGCCAGGCGTAGCGTCCGTTCGACGACGCCGCCACGGTCCATTCCGCGGCGCTCGGCAAACGGCCGCCGGCCCAGCGCGCGAAAGCGTAGGCCGACCACCAGTTGATGCCGGTCGCCGGCAGATGGTCGTCGTCCGTTTCCGGCCATGGCGGCGGGCGGTAGTCGTGGTCTTTCGGTTCATTTTCGTTTGCGTAAAAACCGAGTCGCGCGATCGGGTCTTCCAGAAAACGGCGGTACTGGGCGCGAGTCACCTCGTGGCGCAGAATGCGAAACGCCTGCCGCCGGCTGTCGCGGTCGAACAGTTTTTCGATGACTTCAAGGTGTTTGCGCGACAGCGCCGACAACAGCCCCGGAATTCTCGCGCTGGGCGGCAGGCCAAGCGGATAAGCGCCCGGAGTGATGCGCGCGACCGGCGTATCCTCCTGCGACCAGGACGGTCTTTGCGGCGCCCGGTCATAGACACAGCGGAAGCCGACGTACGGAGAACGGTAGGTCGGCGGCGCGTGGCGGTAGAGCGCGTTCAAACCGTAGATTGCATAGGGCCGGTTGAAGGCGTTGCCGCCGTGCAGGCTGGGACGCGGATCGTCGCGCAGACCCCGCGCCCATTCGGAAACGTTGCCGCCGAGGTCGTGCAGGCCTTGCGGAGTGTCGAGGCCGGGATGCACGCCGCACCGCTGCGCCGCGTTGAGGCGCGTGTCGAGATGCGGCCAGCCGGAGGCGTCGAAAGTTTCGCCCCACGGGTAAAGCCGTGTCTCGACGCCGCCGGCGAGCGCCATCCATTCGTGGCGCGTCGGCAGGCGGCCCCCGGCGGCGCGGCAGTAGGCGTGGGCGTCGTAATAACTGACGCCGTTGGCCGGCGCCCGCAGACGCCCGCTGACCTTGTGCTCCTGGCTGCTGCTGTAATAAACCCAGCCGCCGGGTTGTCCGGGCGCGGCGATGCCCGGCGGCCGGTGCAGCTGCTGCCACTTCACGAACTTGTAGAAATTCTCCTGGCGGACTTCGCAGCGGTCGGCCCAGATCGTGTTCAGGTTGTGGGTCCGTTGTTTTTTGTCCAGCAGAGGGTCGAACGAACGGATGTATTCGAAAGCGCGGAGGTTCGAAAGCAGAATCCGGTCGAGCCGCCGGCCCTGCGAGTCTTCATCGTCGGCGGCGTCGCCGCGAATGGTGACGGTGTCGAAGTCGTGAAAGGTTACGCGCAATTTGTAGTAACTCATGACGGCGACCGCCAGCACGAAGAGCGCCAGCGCGAAGTTCATCAGTGCCGAAAGAATACGCTTCATTGCGTGAACGGAAGCCGTCCGAACCTGCGCAAAAGCCCCAGAATCAGCAGGGCCGCGGCGATGCCGTAGGCAAGGAACATCTCGCGTTCCTTGCGGTGGCGCACGGGCGGGCGGTACGTCATCCACGACACCTCGTTGACGCGAATCCCGTTCTCATCGGTCGGCAACAGCAGGCGTCCGTCACCGTCAATCGCCGAATAGATGTAGGCGATCAGGTAGTCGTCTCTTTCGGGACTGACGAACGTCGCGACGCGCCAACGATAGGTCCGGGGATCTTGTTGTGCGGGCGGCATCAACACCAGGGTTTCTTTTTCAAGCGATGCTTGCAGCCCCTTGTAGATTGCCGGATACAGCCCCAGGCGGCCCGTGACATCGGCCTCGCCGGGGAGGAACCCGAGTTGCTCCTGCCGCTCGTTGCCCGCGAGCACCGCTTTCTTGAGCGGCTGGTTGAGTTCCAGTGCCAGTTGGTTGTCGGCGAGATGGGGCGCCGTGGTCTGCGACACGTCGAGAGGGTGGCCATCGAAAGCGTGCTGTACCTGCTCGCCGAGTCGTTTCAAGAACGCGAGTTGTTTCGAATTGCGCGGCAGCTGCGCGGTGGCCGCCGGGGCCAGGACATCGCGGCGGAAGTCGAACCGTTCAAGCGTCAGATAGCGGCCGTTGTCGGCGTCGTTCTGCGCTTTTTGCATGAAACCGAACAGCGCCGCCAGCAACCGGGTGTAGTCTATCCTGTTCTTGCCCCCGTTCCGCGAGGTTTGCACGATCTCATTGTTTTTTTTGTCAGGCGACTTGTTTCCTGACGGGACGGCCGTTCTGAAGCGGATGACCGCCGGTGTGCGTCCTCTCTGCCGGCCCGGGTTCATGGCCTGTCCCATCAGTTGCGACAGCGCGTTGAACATCGCGTCGCTGCGGCGTGACTGTTCGTCTTGTCCGTTGCGGTTGTCGCCGGGCAAGTCCGCCGCCGGCGTTTTGGCGTCCCAGGCGAGGTCATCGAAGGGATATGGCTCCTGCGCCGTGTCGCCGGACAAATCGGTGTCCTGCGGAAAGGCCTCCCACGCCTTGCCGCCGTAGCGCGAGCCGTCGTCGGTCTGCCCCTCGCCGGGTTCTGCGAGGGGGGGGTCTTCGGCGGCTTCCTGCGCCGGTTCGCCGCCCGTTGCGGTCCAATCGGCGCCGGGCGCCGGCGCTTTGCCGTGGTAGCCGATAAAGTGCCAGTGCCCGGGCAGCCGTCCGTGGTGCTGGCGGATGATGGACATTGCGATGTAGAACATGCGCACGTCGTATATGTCCACGCGCATCCGCGCCTTTTGATTGGGTGTCATCGTCGCGAGGAAGCGGTCGAAGGCGTTGTTCTGCTTCAGCAGCTCCTCGCGTCTGAAAACCCGCTTGCTGTAGTAATCGCGCACGAAGTCGGCGTGCAATTCGACAATCGGCATGACTTGGAAATTGAGCACGCGGTCAAGCGGCGAGTTCCGGTAGTCGTGCAATCTGGCCGGCGCCGATGTCGGCAGGCCGTTCATGACGACCGACGTCGCCAGATCCCTGCTGAGCAGCACCGAGACGTCCTCGACCTCGGCCAGGCGTTCCTGCTCCTGCGCGTTCTTGGTCGCGATTGTGATTACGATCAGGATGATGACAATCGCCACGCTGTTGGCGAGTATGTCGGCCAGCGCGATGCCGGCGAAAGCCGGGAAAAGACGGGGTTGGGCGCGGCCGGTCATTGCGCCCGTTCCCGGACGACCTCGTCAATGTAGGGGGGGATGTCGTCGAGCGAGACCGATTTCAGCAGTTCCCTGTCGGCGATGATCCAGCCGATGGTCAGGTTTCTGCCGGGCATGATCTGCATCATGCAGTTGCGCGCCTCGGCCATGGTCGCGACGCTGTTTTCGAGGACGGTGAATATGATTTGGCGGTCTTGCGCCTGGTAAATGCGGCGCGCGTAGCGCGTGAACGGACTGTCTTCCCTGCAGATGGCGCCTTTGTGAACGGTCTCGGAGGTCTCGGCGATGCGCAGTTCGCCGGGAAAGGCGATGACGACATGGCCCGAGCCGCGCGTGCCCCAATCCACCTTGTAGGCGCCGCCCTCGTTGATGTCCGACAGGCGCTCTTGCAGCGAAGCCTGCGAGAAGGTGTTGATCAGCAGGAACAGCACCAGCAGCAGCGCGAACACGCCGCCGAAAATCTCAATCGAGGGTGCATTGTTTTTCTCCTGGTCGCGCAGGCTGTCGTGGTGTCCCCGCATGGGTCTCAATCGGTCAGGTTGAGGATGCGGTTTTCGTAAATTGTCAGCAGGTTGTTTTCCCAGCGTTGCAGCATGGTTTGGAGCAGGGTCAGGACGACGCTGAGCGACAGTGCGATCAGGGTCGTGTCAAAGGCGATGCCCAGCGGTGAAATGGCCTTGCCGAGTTCGTTCGACAGTTGCGCGAGGCCGTGCTGGTTGCTGATGATCTGCTGGATGCCGTCGGCGGCGAGCGAAATGCCGAATACGGTGCCGATGAAGCCGAGAATCGGAATGGCCCAGTTGAGGTAGCGCGGCAGAATGTAGAAATCGCCCGATTTCTTCCAGATCAGGTCGAGATAAATCTCCGGGGTCGTGTTCCTGTTCTCGTACATGGTCTGGCGGTAGGCGCGAATCAGCAGCGCGCGCGCCGGCTTCGACAGCAGCCGTTGTTCGCGCCACAGCACGTAACTTTTGCCGAGCAGCATCACCAGCCCCCAGCTGAACAGCAGAATGGTCAGCGGCGGAATCGGGCCGCGGTCGAGAAACTTGCCGGTGAAAAACGCCAGGTCGGGGCGCGCCGCCGCGAGGTTGTGCACCGCGACCAGGATGCCGGTGGACAGCACCACCGCGGCGGACAGCGTCAGCAGCAGCGGCGGCCCGGACAGCGCCGCTTCCAGTTTGCCGGTGACGCTTTGTGTATGTTCGTCGGCGGACAGGCGGCTCATCAGGATATAGAACACATAGAGCGCCATGGTCACCGCGAGCAGCGGCAGCGAGCGTTCCAGCAGCGCGCTGTGTTTGCTGATCAGCGGAATGAAAATCTGGTACGAGACGATTGCACTGATCAGTATCAGCGACAACAAAGTGGTCCATTCCAGTATCTTGTAAAGGGCCAGGCGATTTTGCAGCGGCATCGCCGCCAGTGGCAGCGCCCCCACCACGGCGCCGGCGACAATCCCGTAACCGACCGCGCTGCTGACGGCGTAGGCCAGGCTGCCGAAAGCCGCCGGGAACAGCAGCAGGGACAGGATGGCCGGAACGGCTTTTTTCGATATTGCGAATTCTGGTTTTTGCATAACAGGGGATTATATTCTAATCGCACGCGCAATGCGCCGCGTGAACGGGGCGTGGTACACTGGGCGCGGCCCTGATATGAAAACCGCGAGACGCAGACGATTGCAGGCCGCCGCCGTTTCTGTTGACGCCGGAGGACGGGCCGATGATTGAAATGGTCCCCGGTCTGTACAAGACCGACCACGAATCTCCGCTTCCCTCGGCGCCGAGGTTCAAGACCAGCGCTTATTTTCTGCTTCGCCCGCAGGGCAACCTGCTGATTTACAGTTCCGGCAAGGTCCGGCGGTGCTTCGACTTCATGCGCTCGAAAGGAGGGGCTTCCAGGCAGTACTTGAGTCACCGGGACGAGGCTTCGGAATCCTGCGATTGGGTGTCCGATGAATTTCAGGCCGCGCTGTTCTGCCCGGAGGCGGAAAAGAAGGAAATCTCGTCGAAGTGCGGGGTCGCGGGCACCTACGCCGGCGACGGCGCATTGGGGGAAGATTTCGAGGTGATGGCGACGCCGGGGCATACGCCGGGAAGTTCCTGCTTCTATTGGCGCGCTCCGGGCAGAAACATTCTTTTCGTCGGCGACAACCTGATACCGGGCGCAGACGGTGTCTGGTACACTTTCCTGGTGGACAAAAGCGACGAAAACCGCGTAAGAACGGCGCAAAGTCTTGTAAAAATCCGGAATCTGGATGTGGACATGGTTGTCCCCGCCGGCAGCGAAGGCGACTTTCTCTACCGCGAAGTCACCGCGCCGCAGTGGCGCGCCATCGTGGACGGCGAAATCAATCGGCTGGGGCGTTAGAGGATGGTCATGCGGTCTGTAAGACACGGTTATTTTTTCGCGGCGCTCGCCTGCCTGTTGCAGGTTTCGTGCGTGCCGCCTTCGCTTGACCTGGAGCCGTCGTCCCGAATCCGTTTTGAATCGTCCGCAGAGGTTGCAAAAGCGTCCTATAAAGATTCGGGGAAGAAAAACGGCGTGGTCTGGATATCCGTCAATTGGGGGCGGGCGTGGAACTGCGGCGGTTATCAAAATGCCCAACTGACAAGCATGGCGTTTGATCATCTGCCCGTGGCCGCCGCCGAATCGCCGCCTGACCTGGTCATGAACAGCCCTTCAAGGTTGAAAGCCGAAGCTGTGTTTGTTGATTACGCGTACCTCCTTGAAGCGGGGGAATATGCGCTGAGCGGCGTTGCCATCAAGGTGGCGAAGTCGGTGTCGGAGGTTGGTTACGTCACCCTCGACCGGGGGCGTCTTTTCGACGGAGAGCACCCGAAGGGCGGCACGTTTTCCGTGGCGCCGGGTGAGATCGTCTATATCGGGAACTTTTATCTCGACTGCGCTTACGGGCCGAGTCTGTGGCGCTACTACACGCCGAAAGAACAATTCAACAAGCACAGGCGGCAGTTCAAGTCGGCCTATCCGTTTCTGAACGCCAAAGACGTGCGATACAGGCTGTTCAAGACAAAGGTGTTCGGTCAATGACTGCGGCAGCGCGTGGTGACTGATTTGCACCATGTCAGCCGCCGGCCGCTGACGCCGCCGTTTCCCGAAGACACCGGGCAGGCGATTTTTGCGCTCGGTTGTTTCTGGGGCGCCGAGCGCTGTTTCTGGCTATTGCCCGGGGTGCACGTGACCGCGGTCGGCTACATCGGCGGGAGCGCCGGGAATCCCTCTTATCAACAGGTTTGCAGCGGCGCGACCGGCCATGCCGAGGCGGTTCTCGTGGTCTATCGCGGTGGCCGCGAGAGGTATCTGGAATTGCTCAAGGTGTTCTGGGAGGCGCATGACCCGACGCAGGGAATGCGCCAGGGCAACGACATCGGCAGCCAGTATCGTTCGGCGGTTTTCTGCCGCACCGGCGCGCAGCTCGAGCTGGCGGAGCGCTCGCGCGAACAGTATCAGTCGGCGCTGACTGCCGCCGGTCACGGAAAGATTACGACGGAAATTGTCGCGGCGCCGGAGTTTTTCTACGCCGAGGATTACCACCAGCAATACCTGGCGAAAAATCCGCGCGGCTACTGCGGGCTCGGCGGCGTCGGCGTTTCTTTCGACGCCGCGAAGGCGCCGTCAGAGGCCAGCGCTTAGCAGGTCGTGCATGTTGAGCGCGCCGACCAGCGTTTTGCGGTCGTCAAAAACCGGCATCGAACTGATTTTTTTCTCCTCCATCAGGTTCAGCGCCTCGACCGCAAGATCGTCGCGCCCGGCGGAGTGAAAGTCGCGGGTCATCATCGTGTCAATCGTGGCTCCCATGATGTCGGTGTCGTTGTCGAGCGCCCGTCTCAGGTCGCCGTCGGTGAAGAGGCCGTGCACGGTGCCGGCGTCGTCCACGACCAGCGTCATGCCCAGCCCCTTGCGCGACATTTCGTAGAGCGCGTCGGTCAGCTGCGCGCCCGGCGGCACCCGGGGAATGGCGCCGCCGGTGCGCATCAAATCGGCGACTTTCAGAATCAGGCGTTTGCCGAGGCGCCCGCCGGGGTGCGAGCGGGCAAAGTCCTCGGCGGTGAATTCCCGGTTGCTCAGCAGCGCGATGGCGAGGGCGTCGCCCATGGCCAGCGCCGCCGCGGTGCTCGCGGTCGGAGCCAGTCCCAGCGGACAGGCTTCCTGCTCGACCGCGGTGTTGAGGCAGACATCCGCCGCCTTGCCAAGCGTCGAGTCGCAGTTTCCGGTCAGCACAATCAGTGGTGTGCGCAGTCTTTTCAGCGCCGGCAGCAGCGAATTGATCTCGGCGGTCTCGCCCGAATGTGACAGCACCACAATCACGTCGTCGTCGCTGATCATGCCGAGATCGCCGTGCCCGGCCTCCGCCGGGTGAATGTAAAAAGCCGTGCTGCCGGTGCTCGCCAGCGTCGAGGTAATCTTGTTCGCGATGTGGCCGGATTTGCCGATGCCCATCAGGATGATGCGCCCGGCGCATTCATTCAGCAGGCGGCACGCCCGGTAGAAATTCTCGTCAATCCGGCCGCGCAGGGCGCGGATGGCTTCGGACTCGGTGTCGAGCACCGCGATGGCGAGTTTTCTGACTTCCTCGAATTCAAATTTCATGGCAGCGCGGCGACCTCCTGCCGGTAGAGCAGCCACTGATAGAAGCAAAAACCGCCGAGCAGCAATATCCCCTTGAGCTTGCTCAATTGCAGGCGCCGCGGAATGAGCGTCAACAGCAGCAACAGTGCGACTGTCAGTGTAACACTGGCGAAGAAATCCCGGTACAGCACTTTGCCGGGCAGCGTCGTCGGGCTCAGCAGCGCGGCGATGCCGACCACACCGAGACTGTTGAAAAGATTTGAACCGAGAATGTTGCCGACCGTGATGTCATGGTGTTTTCTCCAGGTGCTGGCGACGGTCGCGGCGAGTTCCGGCAGACTGGTTCCGATGGCGACAATCGTCAGGCCGATCAGCAGTTCGCTGACGCCGAAATGGTGCGCGATGCCGACCGCGGAGCGGACCACCAGGTGCGATGCGAGCAGCAGCACCGCGAGCCCGCCCAGAAACCACAGCCACGCGCGTCTCATGCCGGGGTTTTGCGTGTCTTCTTCCACTGCTTCCTCGGCCTCGGCGGGCAGGGTTTTCACCAGCAGATAGAGAATCAGGAACAGCGCCGACACCAGGATGACACCGTCGTCCAGTCCGAGTTCGGAGTCGGCCAGCACCAGGCCCAGCGTGACGGTGGCAGCCGCCAGAATCGTGAACTTGACCATCATCGCTTGCGGCTGGACGGTGATGACATGCGCGATGGAGACGGCGCCCAGCACCAGCCCGATGTTCGCGATATTGGAGCCGATGGCATTGCCGATGGCGATTTGCGGTGTGCCGTCCAGTGCCGCCAGCGCCGAGACAAGCAGTTCCGGCGCCGATGTGCCGAAACCGATGATGATGCCGATGCCCACCGCCGAGATTCCCAGCAGGCGGGCGACGACAATCGCCCCGCGCATCATGCGGTCGGCGGACCACATCAGCAGCCCGGCGCCCGCAGCGAGGCCGAACCACAGTGGTGTCATTTCCGTCAGCATGTCTTTCAATCGGTGGGTAATCCGGGCGCTTGCAAGGCGCGGAGTTACGTATTATAATGCTTTGGCCATGTCAGGGCGGCATGGCTGTTTTTTTGACGCAGTCCATGTGGACCGGAGGCATGTATCCGGGTGTTGTAAGACCCGTTGCCATGAAGACAACCGGGTCTGTAGCTCAGCTGGTTAGAGCACACCCCTGATAAGGGTGAGGTCGGTGGTTCAAGTCCACCCAGACCCACCAGATGATTTCGCCGGGATTCACGGGGCCGTAGCTCAGCTGGGAGAGCGCCTGCTTTGCATGCAGGAGGTCAGGAGTTCGATCCTCCTCGGCTCCACCAGCGGGCAGTGAAACTCAATGCCGTTTGTCGGACAAGTTGCATTGAGCTTCGCTTTAAGCGATGAGTTTTTTGACAATAAGTAAAGCCAAGAATTACGGAGGCATGGTGCTTCCGTAAATCAACATTTGCGGAGGCATTGTGCTTCCGTAAATCAATATTTGCGGAGGCGTCGCGCTTCCGTAAATTATCATTGTATCTAACAAACTTGATTAACCTCTGCAGAGAATGCTTGAGGTTATATGGTCAAGTGAAAAAGTGCGTATGGTGGATGCCTTGGCGGCAAAAGGCGATGAAGGACGTGGTAGTCTGCGATAAGCCCCGGTCAGCTGACAAACAAGCATTTGACCCGGGGATTTCCGAATGGGGAAACCCGCCCACTACGGTGGGCATCGGCACCTGAATCCATAGGGTGCATGAAGCAAACCCGGAGAACTGAAACATCTAAGTACCCGGAGGAAAAGAAATCAACCGAGATTCCCCTAGTAGCGGCGAGCGAACGGGGACCAGCCCTTAAGTCTGGACGAGGTCAGTGGAAGTGCCTGGAAAGGCACACCATAGAAAGTGAGAGTCTTGTACACAAAAACCACGTTCGGGTGAAATCGAGTAGGACGGAACACGTGAAATTCTGTCTGAACATCGGGGGACCATCCTCGAAGGCTAAATACTCTTTGCCGACCGATAGTGAACCAGTACCGTGAGGGAAAGGTGAAAAGAACCCCGGGAGGGGAGTGAAATAGTACCTGAAACCGTGCGCATACAAGCAGTGGGAGCCCCTTCGGGGGTGACCGCGTACCTTTTGTATAATGGGTCAGCGACTTACTTTCAGTGGCAAGCTTAACCGATTAGGGGAGGCGCAGGGAAACCGAGTCTTAAATGGGCGCACAGTCGTTGGAAGTAGACCCGAAACCGGGCGATCTAGCCATGGCCAGGATGAAAGCGAGGTAACACTCGCCGGAGGTCCGAACCCACCTATGTTGAAAAATGGGGGGATGAGCTGTGGCTAGGAGTGAAAGGCTAATCAAGCCCGGAGATAGCTGGTTCTCCTCGAAATCTATTTAGGTAGAGCCTCGTGTCTTACTCCAGGGGGTAGAGCACTGTTATGGCTAGGGGGTCATCCCGACTTACCAAACCATTGCAAACTCCGAATACCTGGAAGTAAAATCACGGGAGACACACGGCGGGTGCTAAGGTCCGTCGTGGAAAGGGAAACAGCCCAGACCGTCAGCTAAGGTCCCAAAATCATGGCTCAGTGGGAAACGATGTGGGAAGGCACAGACAGCTAGGAGGTTGGCTTAGAAGCAGCCACCCTTTAAAGAAAGCGTAATAGCTCACTAGTCGAGTCGGCCCGCGCGGAAGATTTAACGGGGCTAAGTCATGTACCGAAGCTGCGGATGCCGTAAGGCATGGTAGAGGAGCGTTCTGTAGGCCGTTGAAGGCGGACCGGGAGGTCTGCTGGAGGTATCAGAAGTGAGAATGCTGACATGAGTAACGATAATGCGGGTGAAAAACCCGCACGCCGTAAGCCCAAGGTTTCCTGCGCAACGTTAATCGGCGCAGGGTGAGTCGGCTCCTAAGGCGAGGCCGAAAGGCGTAGTCGATGGAAAACAGGTTAAAATTCCTGTACTTTATGTTGTTGCGATGGGGGGACGGAGAAGGCTGGATTATCCGGGCGTTGGTTGTCCCGGTGCAAGTGTGTAGGGAGTACTCTTTGGTAAATCCGGGAGTGCAATCCTGAGGCACGACGCCGAGCTCCTTTTGGAGCGAAGTAATTGATGCCATGCTTCCAGGAAAAGCCTCTAAGCTTCAGACAACATAAAACCGTACCCCAAACCGACACAGGTGGGCGGGGAGAGAATCCCAAGGCGCTTGAGAGAACTCGGGTGAAGGAACTAGGCAAAATAGCACCGTAACTTCGGGAGAAGGTGTGCCGGTTCTGGTGAAGGGGCTTGCCCCCGGAGCTGGAGCCGGTTGCAATGACCAGGTGGCTGCGACTGTTTATTAAAAACACAGCACTCTGCAAACTCGCAAGAGGAGGTATAGGGTGTGACGCCTGCCCGGTGCCGGAAGGTTAAGTGATGGGGTTAGCCCTTGTGGCGAAGCTCTTGATCGAAGCCCCGGTGAACGGCGGCCGTAACTATAACGGTCCTAAGGTAGCGAAATTCCTTGTCGGGTAAGTTCCGACCTGCACGAATGGCGTAACGATGGCCACACTGTCTCCACCCGAGACTCAGTGAAATTGAACTTGCTGTTAAGATGCAGTGTACCCGCGGCTAGACGGAAAGACCCCGTGAACCTTTACTACAGCTTTACATTGAACTTTGAGTCTGTCTGTGCAGGATAGGTGGGAGGCTTTGAAACCGGGACGCCAGTTTCGGTGGAGCCAACCTTGAAATACCACCCTTGCATGCTTGGAGTTCTAACCTGGGCGCGTTATCCGCGTCGGGGACAATGTATGGTGGGTAGTTTGACTGGGGCGGTCTCCTCCTAAAGAGTAACGGAGGAGCGCGAAGGTGTCCTAAGCACGGTCGGAAATCGTGCGGTTAGTGTAAAGGCACAAGGACGCTTGACTGCGAGACAGACATGTCGAGCAGGTGCGAAAGCAGGCCTTAGTGATCCGGTGGTTCTGTATGGAAGGGCCATCGCTCAACGAATAAAAGGTACTCCGGGGATAACAGGCTAATACTGCCCAAGAGTTCATATCGACGGCAGTGTTTGGCACCTCGATGTCGGCTCATCACATCCTGGGGCTGAAGCAGGTCCCAAGGGTATGGCTGTTCGCCATTTAAAGTGGTACGCGAGCTGGGTTTAGAACGTCGTGAGACAGTTCGGTCCCTATCTACCGTGGGCGTTTGAGACTTGAGGGATGCTACTCCTAGTACGAGAGGACCGGAGTGGACGCACCTCTGGTGTTCCGGTTGTCACGCCAGTGGCATTGCCGGGTAGCTATGTGCGGAAGAGATAACCGCTGAAAGCATCTAAGCGGGAAGCTTTTCCCAAGATAAGGTCTCACTGGGGACTTGATCCCCCTGAAGGGCCCTCGAAGACGACGAGGTTGATAGGCCGAATGTGGAAGCGCGGTAACGCGTGAAGCTGATCGGTACTAATTGCCCGTGAGGCTTGACCATATAACACTCAAGCACTTTCGTGCCGAGTGTTGGTACAATGATATTCCAGGCTTTATGATAATCAAAAGCCGCCACTGAACAGTGGCGGCTTTCTTTTTGCCGGCGCCGCGTCGCGGCGGCGCGTTGTGTTGCGGCGGCTCAGTTGAAATGCCGCTCAACCTGCCCAAGCCCGGCCTCATAGACGCCCGAAATGGCTTCGACCGCTTTTTCGTCCGGGGCGTCTTTTGCGTCGAAGGTCGCAGACCATGTCACGACGGCCTTGCCGCCCGGCGCACTCTTGACGGAGACCGTGGACTCGTAGTTCATCACCGGCAGCGGCGATTTGGTAATTTTGTAGGTGTAACTCTTGTCGTAGTCGCTGTGTCGGAGCAGGACTTCGATCAGTTTGGCGCCATCGGCAAGGGTCAGCACGCGCACCGCGCCTTTCTTGTCGGCGTTTCCCTTGACGGTGCTCATGGCCACCACGGGATGCCAGACGTCGAGATGGTTGAAATGGCCGACCATTTTCCACGCGGTTTCCGGCGACGTATTGACGGTTACTTGTTTCTCGACGCTGAGTTTGCCGCCGGCCAGCAGGGGCTGTGCCGGCAGAAAAAGGGCCGCGGCGAGCACGAGGCCGGGGAAAAGTGATTTTGCAGCGAGTTTATTTTTCATTTTGTCTCCAAGTATTGAATTTGATGCAGGTGAGGGCGTAATATAACGCATTTCCACCAGCGAGAATCTCGATATGAAAGAATTGCACGGGAACAAACCCGGTCGCAAAGTCCTTGCCACAGCCGTGTTTTTGTGCGCTTTTGCAGGGGGGGGCGCCGTGGTGTGGGCCGGAGAGCCTGAGAAAATCATCGTCATCGGCACGACCCCGGTGCGTCCGGCGGGGATGGATGCGCGAGGATTCCCCGGCCGCGTACAGAACGCCGACAGCGCAGAATTGGCCGGCAGCGTCAGCGCCGACATCACGGATTACCTCAACCGCAGTTTCAGCGGCGTGCATATCAACTCGGCGCAAGGCAATCCGCTGCAGCCGGATTTGTATTACCGGGGTTTCGCCGCGTCGCCTTTGCTCGGTCTGCCGGTCGGCCTTACGGTTTATCAGAACGGCGTGCGCCTGAACGAGCCGCTCGGCGACACGATCAACTGGGAACTGGTGCCGATGAACGCGGTTGCCGGCATGAGCCTGGTTGGCGGCGCCAACGCGCTCTACGGCTTGAACACGCTGGGCGGCTCGGTGGTGCTGGACATGAAAAACGGTTTTACCCACCCGGGCAACGTGGTCGAAGTGGAAGGCGGTTCGTACGAACGCTTCATCGGCAATATTGAAAGCGGCGCCAACAACGGCGAATACGCCTACTACTTCAATGCGCAGCGCTTCTACGAACGCGGCTGGCGTGATTTTTCACAGTCCTGGGCCGAAAATCTCTACGCCAGCCTCGAATGGCGCGGGCGCCAGGGCGCGCTCGGAATCAATTACCAGCGCGGATTGTCGAAACTGACCGGCAACGGGCCGCAGGCCGCCGATCTGCTCGACGACGAGCGCGACGGCATTTTCACCGCGCCCGACATCACCGAGAACGATTTGTCCATGTGGACGCTGAAAGGCGATTATCTGCTCGGCGACGAGATGCGCTTGTCCGGAAATCTCTATTACCGCGACAACGACACGGGCTCGTTCAACGGCGACGCCGCCGAGTACGAGACGGGCGAAGCCCCCCCCGACTGCGATATGCCCATGAACTGCGATGCGATCAACAACATCAGTGCGCGCGGCCAGGAGAGCGTTGGCGGCGTTTTCCAGGTCGAGTTCCCGTTCGACTGGCTCGGCCACCGGCATCATGTCAGCGCCGGCGCCGGCTACCGCGAAGGCCGCAGCCGTTTCGACGCGCGCGTCCAGAACGCGCGCCTGGACCCCGCCACGCGCTCGACGCTGACACCCGGCGCGTTCACCGGTGCTTTCCAGGATGACGACACCCGCGTCAAGACGCGCGTCGGCACCCGCTATCTCTACGCCGGCGACACCGTCTCCATCGGCGACGACTGGACGGCCACGTTGTCCGGCTACTATCACGACAGCGCGATCCGGCTGCGCGACCGCACCGGCGAGCAGCCGGAGTTGAACGGCAGCCACGATTACAACCGCTTCAACTGGGGCGCCGGCGCCGTCTATCATTGGCGCCCCGACACCGACTTCTACGGTGGTTACAGCGAGTCGAGCCGCTTGCCGACGCCAATCGAACTGGCGTGCAGCGAGCAGGTGCTCGAGCAGAGGGCGGCCAACAACCCCGGCGAGGAAGTCGAGTGCCGCCTGCCCAACGCCTTCCTTGCCGACCCGCCGCTCGACGAGGTCATTTCCACGAGTTTTGAATTCGGCGCGCGCGGCACATTGGAAAACGGCTGGAGTTGGTCGCTGGGCGGCTTCCACACGCGCAACAAGGACGACATCCTCTTCCAGACCACCGGACGCTCGCGCGGCGTGTTCAAAAATGTGGATGAAACCCGGCGCCTCGGCGTCGAGGCCGCGCTCTCGGGCGCCTGGGGCGGTATCGACTGGACCTTGAACTACACGCGCATCGAGGCCACTTTCGAGGACCGTTTCCTGGTCGTCAGTCCCAACCACGCCAACGCCGCCGATCTCGACGGCGACGGCGACGCGGACGAAATCCAGGTCAGAAGAGGCGACCGTATTCCCGGTATCCCGCGCGACCTGTTCAAGGCCGCCGTGGACTACGAGATACATCCCCGGTTGTCGGTGGGACTCGACATGATCGCCGTCTCCGGCCAGTATCTTCGCGGCGACGAGTCGAACGAGATGGGCAGAATCGCCGGCTACGCGACGTTCAACGCCCGCGCCAATTACCGCGTGGATGATCAAATCGAGGCGTTTTTGCGTATCGAGAACCTGTTCGACAAAGACTACGAGAACTTCGGCCTGGTCGGCGAGGAGCCGAGCGAGGTGGATGTCATCGCAGACCGCTACCCCGACGCCGAAGACCCCCGTTTCCTCGCCCCCGGCGCTCCGGTCTCGGTATGGGTCGGCATGAGGCTGCATTTCTGAGGCCGCCGCCGGTTCCGCCCGCCGCCCGCCCTTGCAATTTACGCCCGTGCCCGCTATGATGAACCTTTCCCGATTAAACCAGACCGTGAGACTTGTATCATGATGAAAGTACCGCTGGAAAACATGATTTCGCCAATCATCTTTTTCGCTATATTGGGTTTTTTGGATTACCTGATTGCCAACGCGCGTTAAGTTGCGCGACAACCGGTTTGCCTGGCGGCCATAGAGTGCTGGTACCACCCGATCCCATTCCGAACTCGGAAGTGAAACGGCACATCGCCGATGGTAGTGCGGGGTCTCCCCGTGTGAGAGTAGGACACTGCCAGGCATTTATTTTGTACGCGCACAATGGATTTTGACCTCGAGTTTTTTCTGGCGCTCGCGACGCTGATTGCGGGGCTCATTGTTCTTGTCGCGCGTCTGTCCGCCTCCGGACGGGAGGAAAGGGCGGAAAAACGCGCGCGTTTCGGCTGGATTGTGGACGGGGCGCGCTCCTTCTTCCCGATTCTTCTAATCGTTCTTGTGCTGCGCAGTTTCGTCGTCGAGCCTTTTAGAATTCCGTCCGGCTCGATGTTGCCGACGCTGCAAATCGGAGATTTTATTCTCGTCAACAAGTACGCCTACGGCCTGAAACTGCCGGTTCTGCACAACACGGTCGTTCCCGTCGGCGCGCCGAGCACCGGCGACGTCGCCGTGTTTCGCTATCCCAACGATGCCCGGCAGGACTACATCAAGCGCGTTGTCGGCGTGCCGGGAGACCACATTGTCTATCGCGAAAAGAAACTCTACATCAACGGCCGGGCCATCGAGCAGCAGGATGCGGAAGGCCACGGCGAGGTGTTTTCCGGGCCGGTTCCGATCGAGATGCACCGCAAAACCGAATTGCTGCCGGGCGCCGGGCACGACATCCTGCTGGCGCCGTCGGTGAACCGGCCGCCGGGGCAGTGGCGCGTGCCGCCGGGCTATTATTTCGTCATGGGCGACAACCGCGACAACAGCAATGACAGCCGCGCCTGGGGATTTGTTCCGGAGGCCAACCTCGTCGGCAGGGCCTTTCTGATCTGGATGCACTGGGACTACGACGCCGGCCGGGTTGATTTTTTCCGGATCGGCACGACCATCCGCTAAATGTCGAAACTCGAAGATCTGCTCGAACCGGGTTTCCTCGACCAGCCGCTTTTCCACAGAGCCGTCACGCACCGCAGCGCCGGCCGGAGCCACAACGAGCGCCTGGAATTTCTCGGCGATGCGGTGCTGCAACTCGTCATCACCGAAACACTCTACGATGGTTTCCCGGATGCCGACGAGGGCGCTCTCAGCAAACTGCGCGCCCACCTTGTGCGCGGCGAGACCCTGTCCGGGATGGCGCGGCGGTGCCGTCTGGGGGAGCATCTGGTGCTCGGCCCGGGCGAAATCAAAAGCGGCGGCGCCGCGCGCGAATCCATTCTTGCCGACGCTTTCGAGGCGCTCATCGGCGCCTTGTATCTGTGGAAGGGCCTGCGCGCCGCGCGCGTTTTCATCACCGCCGTCTTCAGCGACAAGCTGTCCTCGCTTTCACGCGTCGAGAATTTGCAGGACGCCAAGAGCCGGTTGCAGGAATATGTGCAGTCCCGCGGCGTGCAACTGCCGGTGTACGAAGTGGTTGAGGAAAACACGCACGGCGGCGAGAAGCTTTTCAGGGTGACATGCAAGGTTGCGGGCCTTGACGTCGAGGCGCGCGGCGAGGGCGCCTCGAAGCGCAAGGCCGAGCAAAGCGCCGCCGAATCCACGCTGCGGCGGATTTTCGATGGCCGACACAATGACTGACTCCCCCCGCCCGACACGCTGCGGCACGGTCGCCCTTGCCGGCAAACCCAACGCCGGCAAATCCACGCTTTTCAACTGCCTGGTCGGCCGGCGCCTGTCGTCGGTGACACGCAAACCGCAGACGACGCGCCACAACGTGCGCGGCATCCTGACCAAACGCGACACCCAGATTGTTTTCATCGACACGCCGGGACTCTACCGCGGCCCGCGCGATTTCATGAGCCGCATCCTCGACAAAAACGCCCGCAACGCGCTGCTGGATGTGGATCTGGTGGTGCTGGTAACATCCGCGCTCCGGTGGGCCGCCGGCGACCAGGCGGTGTTGGATCTGATTCGGGAATCGGACAAGGCCTGCATCCTGGTATTCAACAAGGTGGACTTGCTGAAAGACAAAAAGCGGCTGCTGCCCGAGATCAGGAAATTTTCCGAAGACTACGGCTTCGACCGGATTGTTCCGGTGTCCGCGCTGACGGGCGCCGGTGTCGAGCGCCTGAAGACGGAAATCGCCGAATCGCTGCCGGCGGCGGATTTTCTCTTTCCGCCGGACCAGACCAGCGACCGCGGCCCGGGGTTCACCGCCAGCGAGTTGATTCGGGAAAAAGTGATGGAAGTCCTCCACCAGGAACTGCCGTACACAACGCACGTTTCAACCGAGTCGTTCGAGGACCAGCCCTCGCTGCTGCGCATCGGCGCGGTGCTTTACGTTGACAAACCCGGCCAGCGCGGCATCGTCCTGGGCGCCGGGGGCGAGCGCCTGAAATTAATCGGCACGATGGCGCGGCGGACGCTGGAGCACACTTTTTCCAAGCACGTGTTTCTCAAACTGACGGTCAAGGTCAAGCCGGATTGGCGCCGCGACCCGGCCATCATCCGCGAATACCTGAAGTAGGCGGACATGCTCGTCTTCGAGGCTGAACCGGCGTTTGTCATCCACAAGCGGCCGTACAGGGACCACAGCAGTCTCGTGCAGTTCCTGACGCCCGGTCACGGGCGCATCACGGTCGTCGCGCGCCTGTCGTCGAAATTAATCGGCAAGACGCTGCAACCTTTCATTCCGGCGCGTCTGACGTGCAGCGGGCGCGGCAGTCTGCTGAACATGCGCCATTTCGAACCCGAAGGCGTCGGCCTGCTGGACGACACCCGCCGGCGCATGGTCGGCATCTACGTCAACGAACTGGTGGTGAAACTGACGCCGTCCGCCAGCCCTTCGCGGCAGTTGTTTGAACTGTACCGGGAGTGTCTGCAGGCGCTGGCAGCCGCGCCCGGCGGACCGGAAGGGGAACTGGAGCGCGCCCTGCGCCACTTCGAGTTGCGCCTGCTTGAACTCACCGGCAACGGCCTGCAACTGGAGCACGAACACGACACCCTGGAGCCCGTCGCCGCCGACAGGGATTATTATTACCATCCCGGCCGGGGCCCGGAGCGCACCGCCGCCGCCGCCTCCGGGCGGGCGGTGTACCGTGGCGCGACGTTGATTGCGCTGCGCGGCGGACCCGAACAATGGGGCCGCGAAATCCTGCCCGAAAGCAAGCGGCTGCTGCGCTCGGTGATTGACTACCACCTGCACGGCAGCCTGCAGGCACGGCAGATTTTCGACTACCTCAAGCACCTGGCCTGACTTGCGCGGATGCAATGATGAAGGAATTCACGACCACTCTCGGCGTCAACATTGATCACGTGGCGACCTTGCGCCAGGCGCGGCACACGCCGTACCCCGATTTTGCCGGCGCCATCGAGGCCGTGGAAAGCGCCGGCGCCGACGGCGTCACGATGCACCTGCGCGAGGACCGCCGCCACGTGCAGGACGCCGACGTTTACGCCGCGCGCGAAAAAATCACGACCCATCTGAACCTGGAGATGGCGCCCACCGGGGAAATGCTGGACATCGCGCTCGACGTCAAGCCGGATTATTGCTGCCTGGTGCCGGAGAAGCGCGAGGAATTGACGACCGAGGGAGGGCTGGATGTGATGACCCACGCCGGCAGGATCGGCGAAATCTGCGCGGCGCTGGGCGAAGCCGGCATCCGGGTTTCGCTGTTCATCGAGCCGGAGCCTGCGGCCGTTGACCGGGCCGCCGTCCTCGGCGCGCCCATCGTCGAGTTGCACACGGGGGAGTACGCGCTGGCCGCGGGCGAGGCGCAGCGGCGGCAGCTGCGCCGCATTGAACAAGCCGCCGTCCACGCCGCGCGCGCCGGCCTGCAACCCAACGCCGGCCACGGCCTGCATCGCGGCAACGTGCACCCGGTCGCGGCCATCGCCGCCGTCGCCGAACTCAACATCGGACACTCGATAGTCGCCGATGCCGTCTTTTGCGGACTCAGGGACGCGGTGCGCCGAATGCGCGCCGCGATGCAAGGCGCATGATTCGCGGCGTCGGCATAGACATCGTCGAAGTCGAGCGGGTTCGGCGCGTGCTGCGCCGCCACCCGTCGCGTTTCCCCGCCAGGATTCTGCATCCGCAGGAGCGGGCTTTGTACGGCGGCCAGCGCGACCCGGCGGCTTTTCTTGCGCGCCAGTTCGCGCTCAAGGAGGCCGTTGCCAAGGCGCTCGGCTGCGGCTTCACGCGCGGCCTCTACCCGGCGCGCATCCTCGTCGGACGCGACCGCGACGGCTGTCCTTACGCGGTGTTGCCGCCCGGCTTCGACCAACACACGGTCGTGGTCAGCGTCTCCGCGGAGAAATGCCATGCCGTCGCCCACGCCACCGCCTTCGATGATTCCGGCAACGGTTGACCCGGAGAAATGGAACCGTCATTATTATCCGCTGATGAGTGACTCCCCGACCACCGCCCCGACCATCGCCGACTGCATAGGCGACACGCCGCTGGTGCGCCTGCAGCGCATGGCCGCCGCCACCGGCAGCGAGGTGCTGGTCAAACTCGAGGGCGACAACCCGGCGGGTTCGGTCAAGGACCGTCCCGCGTTCAACATGATAGTCGCCGCCGAGAAGCGGGGGGACATCCGCCCGGGCGACACGCTGATCGAGGCGACCAGCGGCAACACCGGCATCGCGCTGGCCATGGCCGCCGCCATCAAGGGCTACCGCATGATTCTGATCATGCCCGAAAACATGAGCGAGGAACGGCGCGCCTGCATGAAGGCGTACGGCGCCGAAATCATCCTGGTCCCGGAGGAGGCGAGCATGGAAGGCGCGCGCGACCTTGCCGCCGAAATGGGGCGCGACGGCAAGGGTCTGGTGCTCGACCAGTTCGCAAACCCCGACAACCCGCTGGCGCACTACCACGGAACCGGGCCCGAAATCTGGCGCGACAGCGGGGGCCGCCTGACTCACTTCGTCAGTTCGATGGGCACCACCGGCACCATCGTCGGCGTCTCGCGCTTTCTGAAAGAAAAGAATCCGGCGGTCGAGATCGTCGGCGTGCAGCCCGAGGAAGGCTCGAAGATTCCGGGCATCCGCGCGTGGCCCGCGGCCTACCTGCCGAAGATTTACGATGCGTCGTGCGTACGCCGCACGCTGGAGGTCTCGCGCGAAGACGCCGAAAAAACCATGCGCCGGATGGCGGCGGAAGAGGGTATTTTCTGCGGCATCTCGTCGGGCGGCTGTGTTCACGCCGCGCTTCGCATCGCGAGCGAGGAGCGGGGGCGCATCGTCGTGGCCATCGTCTGCGACCGCGGCGACCGTTACATCTCGACGGGGGTTTTTCCGGCGTGAAAGTCCTGGTGTACGACATCGAGACGGTGCCGGACGCGCAGTCGGGCCGGCGTCTGCTCGACCTCGGCGAGGAATTGCCCGACAGCGACATCGTGCGCGCGCTGGAGCAGATCCAGTTCCAGAAGAACGGCAGAACTTTTCTGCCGCATTGTCTGCACCGCATCGTCGCCATCTCGCTGTTGCTGGAGTCTTCGAATCAGGAGCCCACCTTGTGGTCGCTCGACGGCGACGAGGCCGAAATACTCGAACGCTTTTTCAAGGGCATCGAGCAATACTCGCCGCAACTCGTCAGCTGGAACGGCGCGCACTTCGACCTGCCGGTCATCCACTACCGCTCGCTGCTGCACGGCATCGCCGCGCCGCGTTACTGGGAGACCGGCGACGAGGTCCGCGAGTTTCGCTTCAACAATTATCTCAACCGCTACCACTGGCGGCATCTCGACCTGATGGACATTCTGTCGCTGTACGATTTCCACGCCGCGGCCTCGCTCGACAACATCTCGAAACTGATCGGCGCCCCCGGCAAGCAGGGCATGGACGGCAGCCAGGTGTGGGACGCATTCCAGGCCGGCGAACTGGAGAGCATCAGCCACTATTGCGAAACCGACGTGCTCAATACCTACCTGGTGTTCCTGCGTTTTGAATTGATGCGCGGCCGGCTCGGCAAGAGCGCCCACGATGACCGTTGCCGGCAATTGCGCGAGATGCTAGAAGCCTCCGGCAAGAAACACCTGGAGGAGTTCGCCGCTTCAATGCAGTAGTAGTTTCTCGGCCAGGCGCAGGTAGATGTCCGACAGCCGGTCGAGATCGGCGGCGGCGACATGCTCGTCCACCTGGTGGATGCTCGCGTTCACCGGGCCGAGTTCTATCGTCTGGATTCCGTGCGGCGCGATAAAGCGCGCGTCCGAGGTGCCGCCGCCGGTGGACAGCCGCGGCTCGCGCCCGGCCACTTCGCGCACCGCTTCGCGCGCCGCCGTCAGCAATTCGCCGTGCGCCGTCAGGAACGGCCGGCCCGACAGCCGCCATTGAATCTCGTAGTCGAGTTCCTCGGCCTCGATCATCGCAATCACCCGCTTCTTCAATTCGTCCTCGCCGGTGCCGGGCGAGAAGCGGAAGTTGAAATCCACGACGAGGCTGCCCGGGATGACGTTGTCGGCGCCGGCGCCGGCGCGCACCGCCGACACCTGGAAACCGGTCGCCGGAAAATCCCGGTCGCCGGCGTCCCACTGCTGCGCGCACAACTTCGCGAGCAGCGGCGCGGCCAGATGAATCGGGTTGCGCGCGAGATGGGGGTAGGCGATGTGCCCCTGCCGGCCCCTGATTGTCAGACTCGCCGACAGCGAGCCGCGGCGCCCGTGCTTGATGGTGTCGCCCAGATGTTGTTCGCTCGACGGTTCGCCGATGACGCACCACGCGATGGTTTCGCCGCGGTCGAGCAGCGTCTCGATTACGTGGCGCGTGCCGTCGCGGCCCGCGCCTTCCTCGTCGCTGGTCAGCAGCAAGGCGATGGAGCCGCGGTGGCGCGGGTGCGCGGCGACGAAGCGCCGGCACGCGCAGACCATCGCCGCCAGGCCGCCTTTCATGTCGGCGCTGCCGCGCCCGTAGAGCAGGCCGCCGTCCTCGGTCGCGTCAAACGGCGGATGTTTCCAGCGCGCATCGTCGCCCGCCGGCACGACATCGGTGTGGCCGGCGAAGACCAGCAGCGGCGCCCCGGCGCCGCGCCGCATCCATGAATTGACGACGTCGCCGCAGTCCATCGCCTCGCGCGTAAAACCGCAGTCGGCGAGGCGCCCGAAAATCAGTTGCTGGCAGCCGGCGTCGTCCGGCGTCACCGACGGGCGGCGAATCAATTCCTTTGCAAGCCGCAGGGTCTCGCTAATCAAGGTCGCGCAACAGTTGGTTGATTTCGATCTTGCCGCGGGTTTTTTCGTCCACCTGCTTGACGATGACGGCGCAGTAAAGACTGTGGCTGCCGTCCGCCGCCGGCAGGTTGCCGGAGACGACGACCGCGCCCGCCGGAATCCGCCCGTAGCTGGTTTCGCCGGTCGAGCGGTTGTAAATGCGCGTGCTGCGGCCGATATAAACGCCCATCGAGACGACGGCGCCGCGCTCGACGATGACGCCTTCGACGATTTCCGAGCGCGCGCCGATGAAGCAGTCGTCCTCGATGATGGTCGGCGCCGCCTGCAGCGGTTCGAGCACGCCGCCGATGCCGACGCCGCCGGACAGATGCACGTTTTTGCCGATTTGCGCGCACGAGCCGACGGTCGCCCAGGTGTCCACCATCGTCGCGCGGTCCACGTAGGCGCCGACATTGATGTAGCAGGGCATCATCACGACCCCCGGCGCCTGGTACGAACCGTAGCGCGCAATCGCCGACGGCACGATGCGCACGCCGCTTTCCTGCAGATCACGCTCGTTGTAATGCGGGTATTTCAGGGGCACCTTGTCGTAGAAGCGCGTATAGCCGGCGTCCACCATCCGGTTTTCGCGCAGCCGGAAGGAAAGCAGCACCGCTTTCTTCAGCCACTGGTTGACGCGCCACTCGCCGCCGACTTTCTCGGCGACGCGCAGGCTGCCGTCGTCCAGCCCCGCCAGACAGCGCTCGACCGCCTGTTTCACTTCCGCCGCCGCCGTCGAGGGCGACATCCGCGCGCGCTCTTCAAACGCCCGTTCTATGATCTCGATCAGTTCATCCATTGGTTCGTCTCCGCTTCATTCATCCGCCGTCCCGGACGGGCGCTACTTTACCGTACTGCGGCGGCAATGCGCCGCCCGGGCGTTCAAAACACTTCGTCCGAACGCCGCGTCAAAACCTCATGGCCGGTTTCGGTGACCAGGATGGTGTGCTCCCATTGCGCCGACAGCGAATGGTCGCGCGTGACCACGGTCCAGTTGTCGGGCAGCAGGCGCACATGCCGCTTGCCGGCGTTGATCATCGGTTCGATGGTGAACGTCATGCCCGGCAGAAGCTCCCCGCCGGTGCCGGGCCTGCCGTAGTGCAGCACCTGCGGCTCCTCGT
The DNA here is from genome assembly GCA_963693105.1 of uncultured candidatus Poriferisulfidus sp. Classification (GTDB taxonomy): domain Bacteria; phylum Pseudomonadota; class Gammaproteobacteria; order Poriferisulfidales; family Oxydemutatoraceae; genus Oxydemutator. Next base: position 1,154,927 of record OY843752.1, read on the forward strand.
GAAACTCAAGGCCGATGCCGTGGCCGCAATACTCGCGCACCACGCTGTAATGGCGGCGCTCGGCGAATTGCTGAATCGCATAGCCGACATCGCCCAGCCGGTTGCCGGGTTTCACCGCCCGGATGCCGCAGTGCATCGCCTCACACGCCGCCTCGACCAGGCGCCGCGCCTGCACGCCCGGCTTGCCGGGCATAAACATGCGGCTGGTGTCGCCGTGGTGGCCGTCCTTGATGACGGTGACGTCCACGTTGACGATGTCGCCGTTCTTGAGCCGCCGCGGGCCGGGGATGCCGTGGCAGACCTGGTGGTTGACCGAGATGCAGACGGATTTCGGAAAGCCCTTGTAGTGCAGCGGCGCCGGAATGCAGTCCAGTTCACCGACGATGTAGTCGTGGCAAATCCGGTTGATTGTGTCGGTCGTCACGCCGGGCCGGATATGGGCCTCGATCATTTCGAGCACTTGCGCGGCCAGCCGCCCGGCCACGCGCATTTTCTCGATTGCTTCGGGCGATTTGAAGTGAGCCATGGTCCCGGAAGGGTGTAGTCCGCCAGTCTATCACACCGGCCGGCCCGCCAGCCTCGTGCTTGCCTGCACCCCGGCTTGCTATTATAATGGCCGGTTTCGGAGGAATTGACTACATGCAGAAATGGAAATGCAGGCATGCCTGAAGTGACTGTGCGCCAATTGTTTGAGGCGGGCGTTCATTTCGGACACCGGCCCTGCTTCTGGAACCCGAGGCTGGCCCCCTACATCTACGGCGAGCACAACGGTATCCATATCATTGATCTTGACAAAACCCTGCCGCTTCTGAAAGAGGCGCTCAATTTTGTATCTTCGCTCGCGGCCAACGGCGGCACCATTTTGTTCGTCGGCACGAAGAAGGCCGCGTCGCGCACCATCCGCGAGAACGCCGAACGCTGCGACATGCCGTACGTGGACCATCACTGGCTCGGCGGTGCGCTGACGAATTTCAAGACCGTGCGCAGATCCATCGTTCGCTACGGCGAGATGAAGGCGCTGGTCGAGAACGGAAAACTCGAAACGCTGCGCAAGAAAGACGCCCAGGGCGTGCGCCGCAAATTGCAGAAATTGAGCCGCAGTTTCGAGGGCATCAGAAACCTGGAACGAATGCCGGACGCGATGTTCATCGTCGATGTGGGCTATGAGGAAATCGCGGTGAAAGAGGCCGCCAAACTGGAGATACCGGTGATTGCCATTGTTGATACCAACGGCTCGATGAACAACGTGGATTACATCGTGCCCGCCAACGACGACGCGATCCGCTCGATCCAGTTGTACGCGACGCTGGTTGCCGACGCCATACTTGAAAGCGTGGACGAGGCGAAAAAGAAAGCGCAAGACGACAGCCCGTACGTCGAAGTCGCCGCCGAGGCGCTTTGACCGCGCCCGCGCGGGTATCCGGGGCGAACAAAACAATGCAGATTACGGCGGCCATGGTCAAGGCGCTGCGCGAGAAGACCGGCGTCGGCATGATGGAATGCAAGAAATTCCTGGCCGAGGCCGGCGGCGACATGGATCGCGCCGTTGAACTGCTTCGCAAGTCGGGGCAGGCGAGGGCCGACCGCAAGGGCGGCCGGGCGGCGGCGGAAGGCGTCATCATGATGGAGGGCGCCGCCGACGGCGCCATGGTCATGCTGGAGGTCAACTGCGAGACCGACTTTGTCGCGAAAGACGCGCAGTTCGCGGATTTCTGCAAAAAAACCGCGCGTGCGGCCGTTGAAAACGCGCCTGCCGATGTCGAGGCGCTGGCGCAACTCGACATCGGCGGCGGCACCGTCGAGGCGGTGCGGCTCGAACTGGTTTCGAGAATCGGCGAAAACATCCGGCTGCGGCGCTTCCTGCGCGTGGCGCCGGCGGGCGAGTATCGCGGCGCCTACCTGCACGGCTCGCGCATCGGCGTCATCGTTGACATGGACGGCGGCAGCGAAGACTGCGCGCGCGACATCGCCATGCACATCGCCGCAAGCCGCCCGCTGTGCCTGTCGGAAGCCGACGCGCCCGCCGGGGTGCTCGAACGCGAAAGGGAGATTCTGGCGGCGCAGGCCGGGCAGACCGGCAAGCCCGCCGACATCGTCGCCAGGATCGTCGAGGGGCGCCTTCAGAAATACCTGCGGGAGATTGCGTTGCTCCAGCAGCCGTTTATCAAGGACGAAGACCAGTCGGTCGGTGATTTGCTCCAGCGCAACTCGGCCACGGTTCGCGGTTTCCACCGCTATGAAGTCGGCGAAGGCATCGAGAAGAAGAAGGAGAACTTTGCCGAAGAGGTCATGGCCCAGGTCCACAGCGGCTGACGTGCGGGTGCGGTGTCCGGTCTGCGCATTCTTCTGAAGTTGAGCGGCGAGGCGCTGACGAAAGGGCGCTCCCGTGGTATTGACATTGATGCGGTCGAGCGCCTGGTCGGCGAAATCAAGGCGGTGCGGGACACCGGCGTCGAGATCGCCATCGTCATCGGCGGCGGCAACATCATTCGCGGCGGCGACTTCGCCGCCACCGGCGTGGACCGGGTCGCCGCCGACCACATGGGCATGCTGGCGACTGTCATCAATGCGCTGGCGTTGCAGCAGGCGCTGGAGCGCGCAAACATCCACACGCGGGTGCTGTCCGCAATCGAGGTCAAGGCGGTCTGCGAGAGTTACATCCGCCGCCGCGCGGTGCGCCATCTTGAAAAAGGGCGCGTCGTTGTTTTCGCCGCCGGCACCGGCAACCCGTTTTTCACGACGGACTCGGCGGCCAGCCTGCGGGCGGCCGAAATCAACGCCGGCCTGCTGCTGAAAGCGACCAAGGTGGACGGCGTCTATGACGCCGACCCCGACAGCAAACCGGGAGCCAGGCGCTACGACCGTTTGACATACGACAAGGTGTTGCGGGATCATCTGAAAATCATGGATGCCACCGCCATTGTCCTGTGCCGCGACCACCGGATTCCGATCCGGATTTTCAATATGAACGAGGCCGGCGCTCTCGGCAGAATCGTCGCCGGAGAAAACGTCGGCACGCTGGTGGCGGGCGAACCTGATGAGGAGGAAGGATGATCGAGGAAATCAAGGGCCTGACCGGCGACAAAATGAAGAAAAGCATCGAGGTGCTGCGCTCGGAACTCGCCAAGGTGCGGACCGGGCGCGCCCATTCCAGCCTGCTCGACCACGTGATGGTCGAGTACTACGGCAGCGAGGTGCCGCTCAACCAGGTTTCCAACATCACCGTCGAGGATGCGAGGACGCTGGCAATCAACGTCTGGGAAAAGGACATGGTCAACAAAGTCGGGAAGGCGATCATGGAGTCGGACCTGGGGCTGAACCCCGCGGTCAAGGGCACCATCGTGCACGTGCCGATGCCTCCGCTGACCGGCGAGCGGCGCAAGGAACTGGTCAAACTGGTGCGCCAGCAGGGCGAGAACGCCAAGGTCGCCGTGCGCAACGTGCGCCGCGACGCCAACCAGAAGATCAAGGAGAAAATCAAGGCGAAGGAACTCGGCAAGGACGAGGAAAAAGCGGCGCACGATCTGGTCGAGAAAATGACCGGCGACTGCGTCCGTTCGATTGACGGGATTCTCTCGGACAAAGAGAAGGAATTGACGGAGATGTGACCGCGCCCGTGGCGATCGAAAAAAAGCGACCGCACCATGTTGCCATTGTCATGGACGGAAACGGCCGTTGGGCCGAGACCAGGAAAGAAGAGAGAATCTACGGCCACCGCAAGGGTCTCGGCAGCGTGCGCATGGCCATCGAGACCAGCGTGGAGTACGGCATTGCGGCGCTGACGCTGTTCACGTTCAGCAGCGAGAACTGGCGCAGGCCGCGCCGCGAGGTTCGCGGTCTGATGGACCTTTTCGTGCGCGCGCTGCGCGACGAGGTGGACGAACTGGCGGGCAACGGCGTCAGAATCCGCTTTCTCGGCGACACCTCGGTCTTCGGCCCGATTCTGCGCGACGAAATCCGGCGCGCCGAGGAGCGCACCGCTCGTCTCGACCGGCTGCACCTGAACATCGCCGCCAATTACGGAGGCCGCTGGCACATTGCCGCCGCGGTCGAGCACCTGCTGCGCGAGAAGCCGGACACGGCGCCCGACAACGAGGGGATACAGGACTACATCACCCGTCATCTGGCCGGCTCCGGCGCCGGTGATGTGGATTTGCTGATTCGCACCGGCGGCGAATCCCGCATCAGCAATTTCATGCTGTGGCAGAGCGCCTACGCCGAGTTGTATTTCACGCCGGTGTTGTGGCCCGGGTTTGACCGGGCCGAATACGACAAGGCGCTCGACTGGTTTGCAGGGCGGCAGCGGCGCTTCGGCGCGCTGGCCGTGTAGCCCGCCGATGTCGCCGCAACGCCAGAGAGTCTGGGCCGGGCTGGTCATGGCGTCGGTGGTGGCGCCGGCGGTGTGGTTTCTTCCGCGCGCGGCATTGCTGGCCGCCGCCGCCCTGGTCGTCGTGTTGGCCGCCGCCGAATGGGGCCGGTTGCTCGGGCGCTCCGCCAGCCGCCTGCTGTATCCGCTGCTGTGCCTGACGGTCGTGGTGTTTTTGTGGTTCGCGCCACCGCCGGATCGCGTCTGGCTTTATGCCGCCGCCGGCTGGTGGATGCTGGCGCTGGTGCTGGTCAGCGCCTTTTCTCCCGGGTTCTGCGGGCGTGTCTGGTTCACGTGGTTTTTGCGCGTCCATGTCGTTGCCGCCATCGCGGCTTTCTGGTACGCAATCGGCGGCTTTGTGCATCTGCAACATCGCGGCTGGCTGTTGTACGTGATTGCGCTGACCGCCGCCTGCGACATCGCGGCGTATTATGCCGGGCGTCGTTTCGGCAGGCGCAAATTGTGCCCCGATTTGAGCCCGGGCAAGACCCGCGAGGGTGTGCTGGGCGCGCTTGTCGCCGCGTTGTGCATGGCGGCGGCGGCTTCGGCGCTGCGTGAACTGGAATGGCTCGACGCCGTTTATTTCGTCCTGCTGAATCTTTTCGTCTGCCTGGTCAGCATCGTCGGCGACCTCGTCGTGAGCATGGTCAAGCGCTGCGCCGGCGCCGACGACAGCGGCCGCCTGCTGCCGGGGCACGGCGGCGTACTGGACCGCGTGGACTCGCTGCTGGCGGCGGCGCCGTTTTTCCTGCTGGGCCTGTCGTACCTGTGATGGAACGCTCCGCCGCGATGCCGCGCCGCAGCATCACGCTTCTGGGCGCGACCGGAAGCATCGGCGCGAACACGCTCGACGTCGTGCGCGGCAACCGCGAAAGTTGCCGGGTGTTCGCGCTGACGGCGCACCGCGACGCCGAACGTCTGGCGCAATTGTGCGCCGAGTTCCGGCCCGAGTACGCGGTGATTGCCGACAGCCGAAGCCTGCCGCAGCTGGAGGAAAGCCTGCGCAAACACCGCTCGCGCACCCGCGCCGTCGCCGGCGAAGAGGCGCTGATCGAGGCGGTTTCCGACGCCGCTTGCGACACGGTGGTCGCCGGCATCGCCGGCGCCGCCGGACTGCCCGCGACGTTGGCGGCGGCGCGCGCCGGCAAGCGGCTGCTGCTCGCCAACAAGGAGGCGCTGGTCGCCGCCGGCGGATTTTTCATGCAGATCGCGCGCGACAACGGCGCGCAATTGCTGCCGATAGACAGCGAGCACAACGCCGTTTTCCAATGTCTGGCGCAGCCGCACGCCGCGTTGCACGATGTCGAAAAGATCGTGCTGACGGCGTCGGGCGGACCGTTTCTGAAGCTGCCGCTGGACCAGCTCGACGCGGTGACGCCGCGGCAGGCGTGCACCCATCCCAACTGGAAGATGGGCCGCAAAATTTCGGTGGACTCGGCGACGATGATGAACAAGGGGCTGGAAGTCATCGAGGCGCGCTGGCTGTTTGATCTCGACGCCGCGCGCATCGAAGTGTGGATTCATCCGCAAAGCATTGTCCACGGCCTGGTGCAATGGAAAGACGGCTCGACACTGGCGCAGATGGCGCAGCCCGATATGCGCGTGCCCATCGCCAACGCGCTGGCGTGGCCGGCGCGGGCCGCGAGCGGCGCCGCGATGCTGGATTTGCCGCAAAGCGCGGCGCTTGAATTTCGCGAAGTCGAACGCGCGCGCTTTCCGTGTCTGGCGCTGGCGTACGACGCGCTCGGCATGGGCGCTGCCGCCGCCGCCGTGCTGAACGCCGCGAACGAGGAGGCGGTGGGCGCTTTTCTCGACGGCAAAATCGCCTTTACCGACATCGTCCGCGTCAACGAGCAAACGCTGTCGGCGCTGGGCGCCGCCACCGCCGCGACCCTCGACGACGTCCTCGACGCCGGCGAGCGGGCGCGCCAACACGCCGCCGGCCTGACGGCGCGCCTTGCCGGTTAGGGTTTTGCGAAGAATGGACGAAGTGACAAAAAAATTATTCGCCGCCGCCTGCGCCGCGCGCGGCAACGCCCACGCACCGTATTCCAACTTCCCGGTCGGCGCCGCGCTTGTCGCCGGCGGCAAGGTCTATCGCGGCTGCAATGTGGAAAACGCCGCCTATCCACAGGGCTTGTGCGCCGAGGCCGCGGCCATTGCGGCGATGGTCGCCGGCGGCGCGACGCGCATCGAGGCGATGGTCGTCGTCGGTGACGGCGACTGCGTGCCCTGCGGCGGCTGCCTGCAGAAAATCTCCGAGTTCGCCGACGCCGAAATGCCGCTCACCGTCGCCACGCCCGAAGGAAAAATGCGCCGTCTCAGACTGCGCGATTTTCTGCCGCTGCCGTTCGCAAAACAAACGGAGGCCGACGGCGCATGTTGATCCAGGAGATCATACGCAAAAAACGCGACGGCGCCGCGCTCAGCGACGGCGACCTCCACGCCTTCATCGCCGGCGTCACCGACCACAGCGTCAGCGACGCGCAGATTGCCGCCTTCACCATGGCCGTCTGTCTTCGCGGCATGAGCGCCGACGAGACCGCCCGGCTCACCGTCGCCATGCGCGACTCCGGCACGGTGTTGAAGTGGGACGATGTCGCGCGCCCGGTGGCGGACAAACACTCGACCGGCGGCGTCGGCGATTGCGTCAGCATCGCGCTCGCGCCCATCGTCGCCGCCGCCGGTCTCGCGGTGCCGATGATTTCGGGACGCGGTCTCGGCCACAGCGGCGGCACGCTGGACAAACTGGACAGCATCCCCGGCTACGACACCGCGCCCGCCCCGGAGACTTTCGCGCGCGTCGTGCGCGAGGTCGGCTGCGCCGTCATCGGTCAGACCGGCGATCTCGCGCCCGCCGACAAGCGCATCTACGCGGTGCGCGACAGCAGCGGCACGGTCGAGTCCACGCCGCTCATCACCGCATCCATTCTCAGCAAAAAACTGGCTTCGGGCATCGGCGCGCTGGTGATGGATGTGAAGTGCGGCAACGGCGCTTTCGCCGCGAGCGACGCCGCCGCCGACGAATTGGCCGCGAGCATCACCGCCACCGCGCACAAGCTGCAATTGCCGGCGGCGGCGCTGATCACCGACATGAACCAGCCGCTGGCGCCGGTGGCGGGCAACGCGCTGGAGGTGGCGCTGGCGGTCCGCTTCCTGCGCGGTGACGAGCGCCCGCCGCGCTTTACCGAAGTGGTGACGGCACTGGCGCAGGAGATGCTGTTCGCCGGCGCCGCCGCGTCGAGGGCGCAGGCGCGCTCGGCGGTTGCGCGGGTGCTGGCGAGCGGCGCCGCCGCCGAGGTGTTCGCCGCGATGGTGCGCGCGCTCGGCGGTGCGGCGGACTTCGTGGATCAATTCGCGCGGCAGCTGCCGGCGGCGGCGGTGGTATGCCCGGTGTTCGCCGAAGAGGACGGCTATGTGGGCGGCGTGGACACCCGCGCGCTCGGCATCGCGGTCATCGCTCTCGGCGGCGGGCGCCGCCGCGCCGGCGACGCCATTGATTACAGTGTCGGACTTGGCGGCATTGCCGCGCTCGGCGAGGCCGTTGACCGCGAGCGCCCCCTCGCCACCGTTCACGCCGGCGACGCCGCCGCCGCCGAACGCGCCGCCGCGGAGGTGCGCGCCGCTTTCCGTATCACCGAAGACGCGCCGCCGGCGTCGCCGGTTGTGCTGCGCCGCCTGGACGGCGGCGTGCTTTCGGCGCCGCCCGCCGGCGGGCCTTGAGGCCGCGATGCCGGCGAGGGACGCCGCCGCCGCAGCGCCTGTCCGGGGGCTTGCCGACCGCGATTTTGCGCCCGCCGATACCTTTTCCGCCCGACAAACGTTATCATAGCGGGTTCATCCGGCACCAACAGCCCATACGATTATTTAGAGAGACTAATCCAAAATGTCATTTTTTCTCGGAGCCATAGGTTTTATCGTCGCCCTCGGCATGCTGATTGCTTTTCACGAGTTCGGCCATTACTGGGTGGCGAAGAAATGCGGCGTCAAGATACTGAAATTTTCGGTCGGTTTCGGCAAGCCGCTGTACCGCAGGATTGCGGGCGCCGACCGCACTGAATACGTCATCGGGCTGCTGCCGTTTGGCGGCTATGTCAAGATGCTCGACGAACGCGAGGAGGAAGAAGTCGCCGAAGAGGATGCGCCGCGCGCGTTCAACCGCCAGTCGCTGGCGGTGCGCTCGGCCATCGTCGCCGCCGGTCCGGCGGCGAACCTGCTGCTCGCGTTTGTGCTGTTTTTCATTATTGCCGTCGTCGGCTCCCATGTGGTGCGGCCCGTCATCGGCGAAGTGGTGGCGGACAGCCCGGCAATGCACGCGGGACTGGTCGCCAACGACGAGGTGGTGTCGGTCGCCGGGCATCCGGTGGACGGCTGGAAGCAGGTCCTGCTCACGATACTCGACGAGTCGCTCGACCAGCAGACCCGCGTGCCGCTGGAAGTGGTCCACGACGGCGAGCGCCGGCGCGTGGTTCTCGACCTGGCGGGGCAGGAGATGCTGGACATCGAAGTCTCTTTGCTCGAGCGCATCGGCGTCCGCCCGTGGGCGCCGAGCCTGCCGGCGGCCGTCGGCAAGATGCTGGCTTCGGGCAGCGCGAGCCGCAGCGGCCTTGAAGCCGGCGACCGGATTCTGACTTTCGACGGCAGGGAAGTTTCCGACTGGGGCGGCCTCGTCGAGGAAATCCGCGCCCATCCGGGGCGCACCGTGCCGGTGTCGGTGGAGCGGGACGGCGGCGTGTTGTCGCTGCCGCTTTCGATAGACAGCGTGGTCGATAACGGCGAAGAAACCGGGCGCATCGGCGTCACGCCGCAGATGACGGAGGACGTGCTGCGGCGTTACCGGGTTTTTGTGCGCCACGGCCCGCTGGAAGCGGTGTCGCGCGCGTTTTCCGAGACTGTGGCGATGTCGTGGATGACGCTCAAGTTCATCGCCCGCATGGTGCTCGGCCAGGTCTCCTTTGAGAACATCAGCGGCCCGCTGACCATTGCGGAGTTCGCCGGCACCTCGTTTCTGCTGGGGTTCGTCGCCTACCTCACCACGGTCGCCCTGCTCAGCGTCAGCATCGGCATCCTCAATCTGCTGCCGATTCCGATGCTGGACGGCGGTCATCTGTTGTATTACCTGATTGAGTGGCTCAAAGGTTCGCCGCTGTCGAGAAAAGCCGAGATGCTCGGGCAGAGAATCGGCATGATGATGCTGGGACTGCTGATCCTGGTCGCAATCTACAACGACCTGAACCGTTTGTTCTGACGCGCGGCGGACATGGGTTGCCACCGGTTTTTGCGCCGTGTTTTCACGGCCTGTCTGCTGTCCGTGCCCGGCGCCGTGATGGCGGCGGGCTTTGTCGTCGAGGACATCGAGATGGAAGGACTCAAGCGCGTCAACGCAGGCCAGGCGTTTTCCGGGCTGTCGCTGCAGGTGGGGGATTATTTCGATTTTGCCGACGCGCCCGGGGTCATGGGCGAACTCTACCGCAGCGGCCTTTTCGAGGACATCGTGCTGCGCCACGACGGCGGCAAACTGATTTTTGTGGTGCGCGAAAGGCCGGGAATCGCCGCCATCGCAATCGAGGGCAACGAGATTATTCCCGACGACGCGCTGACCGAGGGGTTGCAGGAAATCAACATCGCAATCGGGCGGATTTACGACCGCGCCACCTTCGAGAGATTGCGCGAAGAACTCAAGCAGCAGTATTACGCGCTCGGCAAATACGGCGTGCAGGTGCGGATGGATGCGCTGGAGGCGCCGGACAACCAGGTCAATCTGGAGATCGTGATAGACGAGGGCAAGACGGCGATCGTGCGCGATGTGCGAATTGCGGGCAACCGGCTCGTTCCCGCCGAAGACATCCGGGAGGGTTTCGAGACCGGCGGCAAACGCTGGTATGAATTCTGGAGCAACAAGGACCAGTACTCGAAGTTCAAACTCGAAGGCGACATCGAACGGCTCAACAACCTCTACCTCGACCGCGGCTATCTCGATTTCAAGGTGGACGAGACGCGCGTCACGCTGACGCCGGACAAGCGCTACATTGACGTCCTGATCAAGATCAGCGAGGGCCGGCGCTACCGCATACGCGACGTCAATCTGACGGGCATGAAGGTGCCCGGCCGCAAGACGCTGCAGGCCCTGGTCAATGAAATCAGGGACACGACTTTTTCCAGGCAGAAAACGCTGGCGCTGAGCGATGCGATTGCCCGGCATCTGAAGGACCAGGGCTACGCTTTTGCCAGGGTCAACGTGATTCCCGAGACGCAGCCCCTGGATTCAACCGTGAATCTCGCATTTTTCGTGGCCCCCGGCAAGCGCGCCTATGTGCGGCGCATTGACATTCAGGGCAATGAAACCACCGACGACGAGGTCTTCCGGCGCGAGATGAGACAACTCGAAGGCGCCGCCTATTCGTCCGGAAACGTCGAATTGTCGCGCCGCCGCCTGCAGCGGCTTCCCTACGTGTCGGAAGTCACCGTCGAGGAAAAGCCGGTGCAGAACTCCAGCGACCAGCTGGACCTGGATTTCACCGTCAGCGAGCGGCTGTCGGGCAACTTCAACGTCGGCGCGGGTTATTCCGACAGCGAGGGAGGCGTGCTGTCCGTCAGTCTCGCGCAGGACAATTTCCTCGGCAGCGGGAACCGCATCAATTTCGCCTTCAACAACAGCGGCTCGAGTTCGCGCTACGCGGTCGGCTTTCTCGACCCGTATTACACGATAGACGGCATCAGCCGTTCCTGGAATCTCAGTTACCGCGAGGTGGACTACGGCTCCAACCGCCTCAACGTGACCGCCGCCGACACCGACGAACTCAACCTGTCGCTCCATTACGGCATTCCGATTTCGGAATCGGACACGCTCGGCCTCGGCGTCAGGATCCAGGACATCCGCCTGTCGGTGCCCTGCAACAACAGCCGCTCGGAAACCGATTTGTGCCGCTTCGTGGACGACTTCATAGACGGCAGAAGGGGGGATGTCGGGGAGTATGACTACGTGCTCGATTTCACAAACTACATTCTCAGCGCCAACCTGGTTTACGACACCCGCGACCGCTCCCTGTTCACGACCGAGGGCACCCGGATTCGCAGTTCGGTTGACCTGTTCGGCCCCGGCGGCGGTTTGAGTTACGTCAAACTCAATTACTCCCACGGGCACTATTTCCCGCTCGGCGAGAGCCGCGATTTCATCTTCGCGCCCCGCGGTGTGTTATCGTATGCCAGCGCGTACGGTGACACCAACGAGGTGCCGTTTTACGACAGATATTACGCGGGAGGCACCAGAAGCTTGCGGGGATACCGGAACAATTCAGTCGGGCCGAAGGATCCGTCCGACCCGGACGACGCCATCGGCGGGAATTTCAGGATGCTCGGCAACTTCGACCTGTTTTTTCCGAGCGCGGCCATTTACGACCCGTCGAGGCTGCGCATGAGTCTTTTTACCGACATCGGAGATGTCACCGAAGAGATCAACGACTTTTCATTCGGGGACATGAAAGGCTCGTTCGGGCTGAACGTGCACTGGCTTACCGCAATTGGCGCGGTGACTCTCAATCTGGCAACACATTTCAATGACCAGTCGGACGACGAAACCGAATCTTTCCAGTTCGACTTTGGAACGAACTTCTGACGCGGAGGCGTGTATGACAACGACATTCAGGATATTTCTGGCGGCGGGCTGTATGGCGGCGGCGGCGGCGTGGCAGCCGGCGGCGGCGCAGGCGGGCAACATCGCCTTTATCAACATCGCCAGGGTGATGCAGGAGGCGCCGCAGGCGGCGGCCGCGAGGGACAGGCTTCAGGAGGAGTTTGCCGGCAGAAACGAGAAACTGCTTGAGTCGCAGGAGCAGATCGAGGGGCTCGAGGAGCGGCTCCGCGACAACGGCGGCAAAATGGAGGCGAGCAAGAGGCGCCGCCTGGAACGCGAGATCGCGTCGAGAAAGCGCCGGCTGCGGTCCAGGAACGAGGACTTCCAGAGCGAATTTTCCGACCGCAGAAACGAGGAACTGGCGGACATACAGAAAATGGTCTCGAAGGTCATCGGCGACGTCGCCAGGAAAAAGAAATTCGATCTGGTCGTCTCCGAACCCGTCCTCTATGCGAGCGACCGCATTGAACTGACGGATGAGATTATCAAGGTGCTGGAGAAGCGCGCGCAGTGACTTCGTGATGCACAGGAGAAGTTATACGCTGCTCGAACTCGCGGAATACTCCGGCGCCAGGCTGTCGGGCGCGCCGGATTCTGAAATCCGCGGCATCGGCAGCATCGCCGGCGCGTGCCCCGGCGAACTGACTTTTCTCGGCGACTCCAGACACCGCCATCTGCTCGCCGAAACCCGCGCCACGGCGATTGTGCTGAAAGAGGAGGACAGCGCCGTGTGCCGCCTGCCGGCGCTGATTTGTGACGACCCTCATCTGGCGTTCGCCGATATTTCACGGCTGTTCCGCCGCGGCGACGCGCCCGGGCGGGGCATTCATCCATCCGCCGTCGTTGCCGGCGACGTCGTGCTCGGCGACGAGGTGACCATCGGGGCGTGCAGCGTCATCGCCGCCGGCTGCCGCATCGGCAAAGGCACGATCATCGGCCCGAACTGCACGGTGATGGAAAATTGCCGCATCGGCGACGCCTGCCTGCTGACGACGCAGGTCACGCTGCAAAGCGGCGTCCGCCTCGGCCACCGCGTCGCGATTCATCCGGGCGCGGTCGTCGGCGCCGACGGTTTCGGTTACGCCAGCCGTGACGGCGGCTGGGTCAAAATCGAGCAGGTTGGCGGCGTTCGAATCGGCGACGACGTCGAGATCGGCGCCAACACCACGATAGACCGCGGCGCGCTCGACGACACCGTGATTGGCAACGGCGTCAAGATAGACAACCAGGTGCAGATCGCGCACAACGTGCGCATCGGCGACGACACGGCGATTGCCGGCTGCGTCGGCATCGCCGGCAGCACCGTCATCGGCAGGCGCTGCAGAATCGGCGGACTTTCCGGAATCCAGGGGCACATCGAGATATGCGATGATGTCGTTGTCTCGGCCATGACCAGCGTCATCAAGTCCATCTCGAAAGCGGGACGCTACACGTCGTGCATGCCGCAGCAGACTCACCGCGAGTGGCGGCACAATGCGCTGCATTACCGCCGCCTCGACCGGCTGGCGAAGCGCGTGGACGACTTGGCGAAGGGGCCGGAAAGCAAACGCGCAAAAAGAGGAGGAGACGGACGATGATTTTTGATCTGGAACAAATCATGGCAATGATTCCGCATCGCTACCCGATGCTGCTGATTGACCGGGTGGTCGAACTGGAGAAGGGCAAGCGCCTGAAGGCGGTCAAGAACGTGACCGCCAACGAACCGTTTTTCCAGGGGCATTTTCCCGGCAGGCCGATCATGCCGGGCGTGCTGATTCTGGAGGCGATGGCGCAGGCGTCGTGCGTGCTCGTGGCCGGCGGCATGACCGGCCCGAAGGAAGACGGCCTCTACCTGCTGACCGGCATCAAGGACGCCCGCTTCAAGCGCCCGGTTGTTCCCGGCGACTCGCTGCTGCTCGACGTCGTGCTCGGGCGCCGCAAGAGAAACTACGCCATTTTCAACGTCACGGCGTCGGTCGGGGACGAGGTGGCGGCCACCGCCACGTTGAGTTGCGTGCTCAAGTAGCCGGACGGGGCCGAACGTGAGCGGCGACATCCACCCGACGGCGGTGATTGACGACGGCGCCGACATTGCGGCGGACGTCGTCGTCGGGCCGTACAGCGTCATCGGCCCGCGCGTGACCATCGGCGCAGGCACCCGCATTGGCTCCCATGTCGTCATCCGGGGGCCGGCCACGATGGGCCGCGACAACCGGATTTTTCAGTTCTGCTCCATCGGCGAGGAGCCGCAGGACAGGAAATACGGCGGCGAACCCACCGAGTTGATCATCGGCGACCGCAACATCATCCGCGAATTCTGCACCTTGAACCGCGGCACCGCCTCGGCGCTCGGCAAGACCGTCATCGGCAGCGACAACCTGCTGATGGCCTATGTTCACGTCGCCCACGACTGCGTGGTCGGCGACCACACGACTTTCGCCAACGGCGCCTCGCTCGGCGGCCACGTCGAGGTTCACGACCACGCGACGCTCGGCGGCTTCAGCCTGGTCCACCAGTTCTGCCGCGTCGGACGTTACGCGTTCAGCGGCAAGGCCAGCACGTTCTCCAAAGACCTGCCGCCGTACACGCTGGCTTCCGGCAACCCTGCAAAGACCCACGGCCTGAACAAGGTGGGGTTGCGTCGCGCCGGTTTTTCCGAAGACAGGATACGGGCGCTGCACAACGCCTACCTCGACCTTGTGCGCGCGCCCGGCGGCCCCGGAAGCCGCCTTGAAAAGCATCTTCAGGCCGCGGCGGAGCATCCCGAAGTAAAGACCCTGATTGAATTCATCGAGTCCAGCACGCGCGGCGTTACCGCTTGAGCGGGCGCGGCGCGTGTGCTACATTAAGGGCGCATCCGGCACGGGGCCATAGCTCAGCTGGGAGAGCGCTTGCATGGCATGCAAGAGGTCGGCGGTTCGATCCCGCCTGGCTCCACCAATTCCCCGTCATCCTCCTGCTTTTTTTCCCGTTAATTCAGCCGATTGGAAGATTTTTCCTTGGCTGATTCCCGCGCCCGTATTATACTGACAAAATGTTGCTCGATTGGTGTCAGAGATCTCGTGAGAACCGCTGTTTGCGCCCTTGTGGCGCGATGCTCCCGCAGTGGTTCCCGGAATGGCGGATGAGAGTGTTGGCGCTGGCGGTCGGGGTGTTGGTGTGGTCGCTCTCGGGAGCGGCCTCCGGGCAGGTGTTTTCCATGGAGGATATCAGCGCCAGCAACATCGGAGCCGATGAGGGACAGTCCCGGACTTTCCGGGTGTTGTTGTCGGCGGCGGTGGCGTCCGAGACCCGGGTGCAATACACCATCAAGGCCGACGCTGACCCTCGATTTGGCACCGGCTTTACGGCAGAGGACCTCGACACCCCTGTGACCGGCGTTATAACCTTTGCTCCGAATCTGACAGTATTCGATTTCATGGTCCGCCATGCCGTGGATGCAGACGCGGAGGCTAATGAGGCCTATCTCTTCACGATCAGCACGCCCGCAGGAGGCACCGGCGGTCCCACCGTCGTCGGCTGCACGCTAGTAGGCCACTTCAATGTCGGCACTGGGGGCTGCCAGACCGGCGACATCAATAGTAACGGGGCCAGGAGCCTGACCGAATTCGATGTCAACCTGACCGCCGACCAACCCAGCCCCACCGAGGTGGCGGAGGGCGATACCGTCCGTTACACGCTAAGCCTGGATCCCAGGCCCCTCGCTGTCAGCCAGGATGTGAGGCTCAATTTCACCCTCTCCGGCGGACTCTCCACCGACGATCTTGAATTGCGCGACAGCGCGGGCATGGAATTGCGCCACACCTCGGGCAGGCTCTCTCTCGATGAGGGCTATCACATCTTCTCCATCCCGCGCGCCTCGCCCAGCATTGCTTTTCAGATCGCCTATCTCCGCGACAGCGATGTGGACGGTGGCGAGCAGCTCGCAATCTCCCTGGATACCGGAGGGACTCCGACGCCGATGAACGGGGCCAACCTGCCGCTCAACGTCACGATTGCCAACGCCTCGCCCAGCGCCGTTCCGCTGGTGAGCATCTCCGCTCCTGACGACGCCGCCATCGAGGGCGGCAACGCCACATTCCGCATCGGAGTGGACCGCGCCATCGCCGGCGCCATCACGGTGCGCTACGAGGTTTCCGCCAGCGGCGCGCAGGCGGCGTCCGCGGGAGATTTCGGAGACGGGGCTTCACCGTTTCCGTCCGGTAACATCACCATTTCGCCCAGCGCCGATGGCAACCTCCCGTTCTCCATGCTCGATATCCCCATTTACGATGACGAGGAGAGAGAATTATCAGCCGAGACTTTCCGCGTCACATTGAGCAACCTGCAGGGCCAGGGCGCCGTGTTCGCCAGCGCCGTCGCCGAAGCCAGCATTGCGCTGAGCGATCTGCCGACCATTACGCGGGTATTCGGCATTTCCGGCCCGGCGCAGGTGGCGGAGGGCGCCGCCGCCACCTACACGGTGTCTTTCACAGGCCCTGCGCCCAGCCGGAACATCAACGTCACCTGGAACATCACCGGCGACAATGAGAATCTCCTGGTCGCCCCGGGGACCCTGGTCTTTGCCCCGGCGGACGGCGCAAGCGCCAGCAAGACTTTCGATATTACCGCCATGCAGAACACCCTGGGCCATTCGACGCGCAGTTACCAGGTGACGCTCAATGAACCCACCGGCGGCGATCCGGACCACGGCGATTATCGGGGCGTAAACGGCAGCGTCACCACCTCCATCACCGACGACGATGTGCTGCACGCCCATTTCAGCACCGCCACGTTTTCCGCCGTCGAGGGCGGTAACGCGATGCTCGCCGTGCGATTGTCCGGCGTGGGCGGCACAACCGGCAGCGCCGATGCGGTCCAGGTCTCCTACAGCGTGGCAACCGGCAGTGCCGATGCGGGCGATTTCAGCGTGCCAGACCCCGCCAGCATCACCCTGGCTGCCGGGGTGTTGAACGGCGTCATCCCCATTCCGATTACCGATGATCCTGTGAACGAGGGCGTGGAGAACTTCAGCGTGACCTTGAGCGGCGCCGCAGGCGCGAACGCCGCCGTCGCCCCCGCCGGCGAATCGCGGCCCATCACCGCCGCCGTCGGCATTGAGGCAAACGATGAAACGCGCATCAGCCACTTCCTTGCGCCAGATGCAGACACCGTGTTCGAGGGCGATGCCGCGCAGTTCACTATCGTGCTTGCGGGCGGTCACCCCACTGCGAATATTCTGCTGGACTACACCATCAGCGGCACGGTGGATGCGGCGGATTACACCGGCGCCGCCACCGGCAGGTTCACCATCACGCCCGCCGACGCCGCCGCCGCCCGGAGAGCAGACAACCCGCAGCCCCTCCGCATCGCCATTGCGCTGGTGGATGACGGCGACGAGGGCGAGCCGCCGGAGACGCTGATCGTGACTCTGAACGGCGACGCGAGCAGCGGCGGCGGCGGCGGTCTCGGCATTGCGCCGTCGGTCACGCCGCAGCAGATTACGATTCCCGAGGATGTGCCCCGGTCCACGCTGCGCATAGACCCCGCGAATCCGAACTCCCAGCCCGAGAACGATCTCCGCGAATTTCGCTTCCCGGTCACTTTGCAAAATCCCCCGCCGGGGACGACGGTGACGGTGGGCTGGGCGGTGCTGGCGCCGCATACCTCCGATCTCGCGCCGAACACCGGCGCGCTCACTTTCAATCCCGGCGAAAGGCGCAAGTTCATCGTCCTGAATCCTGTTGAAGAAGCGCAAGCAGTCAGTACTGCGGAGCCTGCTGAACGCTTTACGGTGCAGCTTCGCAATGCACAGCCGGCAAGCGGCGCGAACCGCGTCCGCATCCATCCAGACCATGACGATGCCACCGCCATTATCCTGAGGAATGCCGCCAAAGCACAACTGACTACCATCTACGTGACTTCTGAACTTTCTTCACCGACGCTGAACGAGGGCGGTGTGCTGCAGGTGACATTAAAATTCCAGAAGGTAAGTGGTCGTGTAAATGGTCCAAGAGAAGAGCGCTATCTTCCCATCTGCATCGGCCACGAAGCGAGCGGGCCCCGTTCTCATCATCTTCGCACTGCTCTGGGCAACAACCCGCTGGCCGGGGCAGGCGATATCCGCGTGACCGATGTCCCCGGCAGCGAGGGCCATGTCGCACGGGTGCGCGGGGGCGGCCTCTGCGTTGGCAGCAGTCCTGCTGATGCTCGAGGCCGAGCCACGATAGTGGATGTGAGGATTCCGCGCGACTTCGTTACAAGTGAGAGCCCCATCCATGTCCGCAGATTCCAGGTGCACGCGATTGCGGACGCCGCCGCCGAGGGGCCGGAAGTCATCTGGATTGCCATGCCGACGTTTGCTCCTCACCGAGATGAATTTCAGCATCTCTATTCAAACGGAAACATCATCAGCAACACAGATTTTCAGCTGGCTGAAGCCCCAATCCCCAATGCCCAAATCCCTGTCCCCTACTTCGCCACCATCAATGCCAACGCTGCCGCCACCCGCGTATTTTCGCTCGCCGGGCCGTCGTCGGTGGCCGAAAGCGACAGCGCGCCTGACTACATGGTGTCGCTCGCCGGCGCCGCCCTCGGCAGCGCCCGCACGATGACCTGGGAAGTGGTGGGCAGCGGGGCGAACCCTGTGCAGGCCGATGATTTCATAGTCGGCGGCGCAACCACGGGCAGCCTCACTTTCCCCGCCGGCGACAACGCCGGGCGGACTTTCAGCCTTCCGGCTTTCAACGACGACAATCTGAACGAGGCGGCGGAGCAGTTCACGGTACACATTCGCATGGCGGGCAGCGACCTCCACGCCGAAAGGGCGTACATCGGCGCAGACTCCGTCACCACGACGCTGACGGACGACGATGCGGTGACTTTGAGCGTGGCCGATGCGGCGCAGGTTGCGGAGGGCGGCACATCCAGCTTTATCGTGACGGTCGGCGGCGGCGCGCGGCCGGGCGCGCTGCGGGTGGCGTGGCGCGTACAGGCGGCGGCCACCGACTCGGCGGCCATGGCGGATTTTCGCTCCGGGCGAAGCCGGACTTTCCCGAGCGGCTTTGTGCGGATTGCTCCGGACGCGAGCAGCGGCGTGATTTCAATTCCAAACTACAACGACGGCGAGGCAGAGGGGGCGGAGAACTTCGAGGTCGTCATCACCGCCTCTGCCGATTACGACCCGGCCCTTGAGCCGCTGTGGCCGCCGGGCGTCATCACTGTCGGCGACGACACCGCCGCCGGCAGCATCGCCCCGAGCGACCTGCCGGTGACCGTGACCCTGGCCGAACCGGCTGCGGCCGCCGAGGGCACTACCGCGGTGTTTGTGTTGCAGACCAACGAGGCGCTGGATGCCGATTTGGTGGTGGCCTACCGGCTGTCCGGCACGGCGAGTCGCGGCCTGGATTACACCCATCCCGACATCGGCGCGCGCGATGCGCGGAATACAACCTACACCCTCAGCCGGGCCGCAAGCGCCGCCGCGGATACGCAACTGGTTTTCAGACTGCCGCAGGACAATCTGAACGAGTCAGACGAAACCATCGCCGTCATCCTCGTTGGCGCAGACATTCCCGGCGCGCCTCAGGCCGCCATGCTCGGGCCGCCCGGTCAGATTTCGCGCAGCGTCGAGATTGAGGACGACGATCCCATCCGGGTCGAGGTCTCCGGCAACGCCGCCGATGTGGCCGAGGGGCTTTCTGCCCAATTCACGCTGGAGCTTTCCGACGGCGGCGACTACATCGGCGAGGTCATGGTGCCGTGGCAGGTGATGGCCACGCAGGCCAGCGGCGACACCGACGCCGTGGCGGCGGACTTCGATGCCGACGCCGACGGCATAGCCGACGGCGCGTACCCGGGCGGCGTGCTTACGGTGCCGGCACGGGGCAACGCCATACTGAACATTCCGATCTTCGCGGACGGCGACGACACCGAGCCGGACGAGAAATTCGCGCT
This sequence comes from uncultured candidatus Poriferisulfidus sp., assembly GCA_963693105.1. GTDB lineage: Bacteria > Pseudomonadota > Gammaproteobacteria > Poriferisulfidales > Oxydemutatoraceae > Oxydemutator. Next base: position 1,174,840 of record OY843752.1, read on the forward strand.
GCGGTTGTTCGGCAGCGCGCGGCAGGGCGGAACCGCGGCCAGCGGCGGCGGCGGCGGGGCCATCTATGCGCAAAACCCGACCCCGCTGCCCACCGGCGCCATTTTGTCCAGCGCCAATGCGGTGCGGGTGTCGGTGAGCCTGAGCGGACCGTTCGAAGTGGTCGAGGGCGACACCGCCGACTACACCGTTACCCTGAGCGGCATCACCACGCCCAGCGCCGATATCGTGGTTCCGGTGCAGGTGCGGGCCGACGGCGATGCAGTGACGGCAGACGCCGCCGGGGCGGATTTCATGGGCGGCGCCATTCCGGTCATTGGCACGCTCACCTTCACGCCGTTGAATTGGCGGCTGCCACAAAGCTTCTCCATCGCGACCCGTGAGGACAGCAGTTCCGAGCCGACGGAGTTCTTCGAGGTGCGGATGAACAACCCCACGGGCAACGACGGTAACCTGATCCTTGGCACATTGACGGTCTTGACGCGGATTGCCGATGACGATCCGCTCACCATCGAGCTGGGCGACGCCAGCGTCGCCGAAGGCGCCACCGCCCGGCTGCCCGTCACCATCCGCGGCGGCACGCCCGGCGCGGCGCTGACGGTGGAGTTCGTCGCAACCGGCGGCAGCACCGCTGACGGCGACGATTACACCCTGTCGAGCCCGCAGCAGGTGGCCGCCGCGGGCGACACGGCGGGCGGGCTTTCCATTGACATTCTCGACGACGACGCAAACGAGGCCAGCGAAACGCTGGAGTTGCGCCTCACCGCCGTCAGCAGTTCCGGCGGCGGCGTGGTCACGCTCGGCGGCGACGGCGCGACGGCGGAGGAGCGCAACGCGACCCTCACCATCACCGACAACGACCCCGTCATCGTCGGTGTCACCGCCGCGCGGGAGCGCGTGCCGGAAGACGCCGGAAATCTGGCGTTCCATGTCACCCTCGGCGGCGGCTTGCGCGCCGGGGCGGTTTCGCTTGCGTGGACGGCCAGCGGCAGCGCCACTTTCGGCGTGGACTACACCGGCGTCGGCATTACCGAAACCGGCACGCTGACCTTCGCCGCTTCCGAGAGCAGCAAGACGCTGACTTTTGCCATTGCCGACGACAGCATCGAGGAAATAGAGGTGGAGACCATCGTCATCACGGCCTCCGGTCTGGCCGGGGCCGGCCTGCCGGGGGAGGCGGATGAGACCGCCGCCGAGGCCCGCGTCAGTATTCTGCCAAGCGACATCATCACCGGGCCCACCGTGCTCCTGGGACAGGCACAGTGCCCTAACCGCCAGCCCCGTGGCTGCCTTGAGGGCAATGTGGCGCGGTTCCCGGTTACGCTGCTCAATCCGCCACCGGGGGATGTGACGGTGGATTGGCATATTGAAAGCAGGTCCCCGAGTCTGGTGCTTTACGGGTTCAGTTCGGGTTTTGGCGTTACCGACTTCGGGTTTGATGAAGCACTTCCTCATAGCGGCAGAGTGACCGTTGCACAGGGTGTGGCCCGTTACACCACCGGCGATCTTCTGTTCCGCGCCAACGAGAGGGAGCGGCGGCAGTTCATTGAGATTGAGTTGCGGTTTGACCACCAGTTCCCTGAAATCCTCAGCCACACTGATGCAGTGTGGGAGGACTACGATGTGGTAATCAGCGTCGCCCCGACCACCGTCGCAGTGCCGGTGAATCGCGTCCGTTCCAGCATTGGCAATACCGGCGTAACCAACCGCGATAACAACAACTGGTATGCCGATCTTACATTCACTCCCCCCAGCACCGTGGCCTCGCGCGGAGTTGTGCACGAGGGCGAGCGGCTGACGGTGACCATCACCCCCAGCCCGAACTCCTTCGGTGGCGGCAACCCCGAATTACGGACCGGTCCCGAGGTCGCCTTCCTTTACCGGATTTGCATTGCGCCAACACTCGAGCGAGTGTTAGGCGATGTTCTCGTTGCCGCCGGACGCGGCGCCGATCGCAGCCGAGCCAGAGCCAGTGCGGCAGACATCCGCGTGGAGGTGGGCGGCGCAGTGAAAAGAGTTGTTCCGAATGTCGTTTTGACCGCTTCGCCCGAATCGTCCACCCCGCGTCTTACGCATGGTAGATGCCACATGGTGGATGTGGAGATTCCCGCCCGCAAACTGGACCCGATAACTTTTGATATCGAGATCCTCGCCGACGGCGAGGAAGAGCGTGAGGAACTCCTCTTTGTGTTTGGCGTTGACAGGGTGGAGGGAGGGCGCACCCATGTCTTAACTGGCGTTGTGCTGAGATGGTATTTCGATACAGTGCGCTTTAGTCGTGCTGAGCAGCGGCCCCTGCCGCTGAGGAATATCACCACCATCGCCGCCAGCCCGGCAGATACCCGCGCGCTCGTGCTGACCGGCGCGACCAGTGTGGCCGAGGCCGGCGGCGCACAGACGTACCGCGTTGCGCCGGACATCGCGTTCACCGCTCCCGCCACGGCCACCTGGAGCCTGATGGCCAGAGGCACAACCCCGACGGACCCGGCGGCGGACTTCGCCGCCGCCACCGGCACGGTTACTTTCCCGGCAGGCAGCGTGGCGGCGCAGATGTTTCAGATTGAGCCGGTGGACGACGTCCTGAACGAGCCCGGCGAGTTGTTCACGCTGCAAGTCGCGATGAACGACCGCGTCGCACAGGACGGCACCGGCACCGCACCGGGGGTGCTGGAAGGCACGCTCACCGACGACGACCCCGTCACCTTGCGCATGGCCAACGCGCGCCGCGTGCCGGAGGGCGATGTCGCGATTTTTCCCGTTTCGCTGAGCGGCGGAGAGCGCGGCGGGCCGCTGCTGCTGTCGTGGAGCGTGGTCGGCAGCGGCTCGGCGCAGGCGCAGGCGGCGGATTTCGAATCCACCGCATTGCCGCGCGGCCTGCTGGTGATTCCCGCCGAAATGAGCCAGGCGACGGTGGTCATCCCCATCGCCGTGGACGTGTCGGAAGATGACAACGAGCAATTCACTCTCACTGCCACCGTGAACTCGCCCGGCGGCAACGATGCCGACGCCTGGTCGAGCGGTGTGCTGAACCTCGTGAATCCCGCCGTCACCGGCAGCATTGGCGCGCCGCTGACCGCCTTGCAGATGCGCGTCCGGGTGTTTCTCGAAGGCGCCGTGATTCCATCTTCCGCCCCCTGACCCGGCATCGCGGCGCGGTGGCGCGAAATCAGCCCGCGTCGTCGCGCACTATCGGCATGTACAACCCCCAATCGTCGTTGGAGACCTGCAAATGCAGGGTGTCGTTCTCGGCCAGACTGCTCATCAGGAAGCCCATGCCTTCGTACTGGCCGTCCAGGTTGTCGCACGAAGAGGCGAACAGCCTCGCGCGGTATGCGTTGTAATCCGGGTTGATGATTTCTATCAAGCCCTCATAGCCGCAGCCGTTGGTGTCGGCGCCGTGGAAGGCGCCGTCGCCGTTGATGGTGAAGCGGGTGATGGTGAATCCCCGGTAGAGTATCCATTGCCCCTCGACCCGGTCGAGCGAGCTGCCCTTTTCATAGAGCGCGCGGTCGTACTCCAGCACCAGGTTTCCCTCGTCGCCGGCGCCGTGCGTCAGAAAGCGCGCCTCGATGCGTTGCGCGGACACCACGGCGCCGTCCAGCGTGACCTTGTCGAACGGCGAGCCGTTGATGAAAAACATGTCCATCTCGGCGTGGTAATTTTCGTCCTCGAAAGCCACGCTGCCGCGGTAGGCCACCCGCGCGTCGGGACTGAGCGCGATGACGCGGCCGTCCACGTGCAGCGCGGTGAAACTGAAATGGCCGCGCTGGTTGATGTCAAAGTGCCCCCGCCACAAGCCGTTTCCGCTGAAAGGCGGCTGCACGACAAGAGACCAGGCGGCCCACGCGGCCAGTGCGAGAGCCGCGAGCGCCGCTGCGAGCGCGTATTTTCCGGTTGAATCCACGGTCGGGGAAATATCCTATAATCGCACGATACCTCAGACCACCCCGATTGAAAACACTTTGACCATCCACGCGGATTCCCGGCGCTTTCAACTGGTTCAGTTTGTGTTGCAGGTCTTTTTTACCGGCATGACGCTGGGCCTGTTTCGCACGGTGATTCCGGTGCTGTCCGAAGTCGAATTTCATGTGCCGCGCGACTCCTACCTGTTGTTGGCGAGTTTCGTGTTTGCCTTCGGCGTCGTCAAAAGCTTCGCCAACCTGTGGGCGAGCAGCCTGTCGAACCGGCACGGGCGCAAAAAAATCCTGATCATCGGCTGGCTGTTCGCGGCGCCGATTCCGGCGATGCTGGTGTACGCCGACACCTGGGGATGGATCGTCGCCGCCACCATGCTGCTCGGCGTGCAGCAGGGCTGCTGCTGGTCCATGTCGCAAATCGCCAAACTCGACCTGGTCCGCCGTGGCCGCCACGGCACGGTCATCGGCTGGAACGAATTTGCCGGCTATTTCGGCGTCGCTCTCGGCGGCTACCTGACGCCGCAACTGGTCCTGGTTCTCGGCACCCGCACCGGGCTGCTCGTATTCAGCGCCGTCATGATCGGCGTCGCGCTGCTGCTTGCGGTGGTGCTTTGCATCGAGACGCTGTCCATCGGCCTGCAAGGCGAGACCGCGGACCGGGCCGCGGACGGCGGCGGCACGTTCTGGAGGGTCAGCTTTACCGACCGCGTGTCGCCGGTCATCTGCCTTGCCGGTCTGGTCGAGAAGTTCGTGGACGTGCTGGTGTGGGTCGTGTTCCCGGTCTATCTCCACCGGCGCGGGTTTTCGCTGCCGGCCATCGGCCTGGTGACCGGCGCCTACGCGGTCACGTGGGGCGTCGTGCAACTGCCGTCGGGGCTGCTCGCCGACCGCGTCAGTCTCAAGGCGCTGATCAACTCCGGCATGGTGCTGTGCGGCGCCGCGTCGCTGACGATACTGGCGTTCGATCATCCGGCGTGGTGGCTCGGCAACGCGGTGTTGATGGGCGCGGGCATGGGCCTGTTGTACCCGACGCTCAGCACGGTCATCAGCCGTTTCAGTTCACCGGCCCTGCGCGCGCCGGCCATGGGGGTCTATCGTTTCTGGCGCGACTTCGGCTACGCGGTCGGCAGCGCCGCGCTGGGCGCCGCCGCCGTGCTCTACGGCGGCCTGGCGGCGGCTTTCGTCGTCACCGCCGTTGCGATGCTGCTGACCGCCGTTGTACTGCATTGGCGCTGCCCGTCCTGATTGCGCTATGATAGTGGGGAGGCCATAGCGATGAAAGTGGATATTCTGAAACAACCGTTCGATCCGTGGGAGAAGGTGCGCGCGCACCAGCGGCGTCTGCGCCCGGGCGGCCACGGCGCGCTTGCGCTGTTCGTCGGCACGGCGCGCGATTCCAACGGCGGCGGCGACGTCGAGGCGATCTGGCTGGAGCATTACCCCGGCATGACCGAACACTGCCTGCGCCGCTCCGTCGAAAAAGCCCGCGAAGCGTACGACACCGAGGATGTGCTGGTCGCGCACCGCATCGGCTGGGTCGTTCCGGGCGACGCGATTGTCGCGGTCGCGGTCTGGGCCGCGCGCCGGCACGACGCCTACGCCGTCAACCGCGCGGTGATGGAGGAACTCAAGTCGAAGGCGCCGTTCTGGAAAAAGGAAAAATTCGCGGACGGCGACCGCTGGGTCGGGCAAAACACGCCTGCGGCTATGGAGACGGCGTGATGCGCTGCTTTCTTTTCCTTTGCCTGATTCTTTCCTGCGCCGCCGCCGGCGCCGGCTGGACGCTCGACCCGGAGCGCTCGTCGGTCACCTATTTGTCGAGCAAGATGGTGGCCGAAAGTTACGCCGCGATTTTCGAGCCGAACCGCTTCCACCGCTTTTCCGGCGCCATCGGCGACGACGGCGAAGCCCGTGTCGTCATTGACCTCGGCAGCGTCGATACCGGCGTCGAGATTCGCGACGAGCGCGTCAGGGAACACGTATTCATGGTGGCGCGGTATCCGCAGGCGACGTTGTCGCTGTCGCTGCCGCGCGCGGCGCGGCGCGGCATGGCGCCGGGCGAGACCGCGCTGCACCGCCTGTCGGCGACCCTGGCGATGCGCGGACAGTCTCATTCGCTGGACGCGCGGGTGCGCGTCACCGGCCTCGACCGCGGCGCGCTGATGGTCGAGACGGTCGAGCCGGTGCTGCTGGACGCGAAAGCCTACGGCATGCTGGACGGCTTTGAAACCCTCAAGGGGCTGGTCGGGCTGTTCAACATACCGACGACGATACCGGTCAGCCTCAGCGCGGTGTTCGTCAAGTCCTGAGCGGCTTCACACCAGTCCCGAAAAGGGCAGCACCGTCACTTCGCTGCCGGCGGCGATCTGGTCGTCCTCGTCGGGCAGAAAAATGAAACAGTTCGCCCGCGACATCGAACTCAGGATGCCGGAGCCTTGCGCGCCGGTGGATTCCACCATCGCCTGTCCGTCGTCGCCGGCCGTCAGAATGCCGCGCTGAAACTCGGCCCTGCCGGGGCGTTTGCGCAGCGCCGAGACACAGCGCGCGCGCAGTCTGAGCGGCTCGATGTCGGTCTCGCCCATCATTTTCCGAAGCGCCGGCTGCACCAGCATATAGAACGTGGCCATGACCGACACCGGGTTGCCGGGCAGCCCGAAATAACAGGCGCCGCCGTCGTTGCCGAGTTTGCCGAAGGCGAACGGCCGCCCCGGCTTGACCGCGATCTTCCAGAAACCGACTTCGCCGAGTTCGTCCAGCATCTGCTTGGTGAAGTCCGCCTCGCCGACCGAGACGCCGCCCGATGTAATGACGACGTCGCAGCCTTGCGCGCCGCGCGTGAACGCCGCGCGCAGCTCGTCGCGGTCGTCGCGGACGACGCCGAGGTCGCTGACCTTCGCGCCGAGGCGGCCCAACATGCACGACAACGTGTAGCGGTTGCTGTCGTACAGCTCGCCGGTCTTGAGCGCCGTGCCGACGGGGCGCAATTCGTCGCCGGTGGAGAAAATGCAGGCCCTGAGTTCGCGCACGACGCCGATTTCGCCGATGCCGAGCGATGCCAGCAGCCCGATGTCGGCGGCCATGAGCCGCCTGCCGCGTTTCAGCGCGGTGTCGCCGGCGGCGATGTCCTCGCCGGCGCGGCGCACGTTCTGGCCGGCGCGGTGGCCTGCGTTGATGGTCACGCGCGCGCCGCTGACCTCGGCGTGTTCCTGCATGACGACGGTGTCGCAGCCTTCGGGCATGACGCCGCCGGTCATAATGCGCACACATTCGCCGGCCCGCACGGCGCCGTCGAACGGACGCCCGGCGAACGCGCTGCCGGCCACTGCAAACTGCGCCGCGCCGTCGGACGGCAAATCCTGCGAGCGCACCGCGTAGCCGTCCATCGCCGAGTTGGTGTGTCCGGGCACGTTGATTTCCGAGCGCACGTCGTCTGCAAGCACGCGCCCGAGCGCCTCGCGCAGGGGCAGGCGCCGCGATTCGGCGATGACCGGCACCGCCGCCAGGACCCTCGCCATCGCCGCGTCAAACGGCAGCGACTGCGGGTCGAAGTCGTCGGCGCAGCCCGGTTTGTGCATGGCACGGCGCACGGCTATCTCCTCAGCATCACGTACACCGCGCCTTCGCCGCCGTGGTTGCTCTTCGCCGGCGCGTAGGCCAGCACGCTGCGGTGCTGCATCAGGTAGGACAGCACCCAGGGTTTCAGAACCGGCGGCCCTTTCGAGAAGCGCCCGATGCCGACGACCACCAGCAGGCAGCGCACGCCGTTTTCAGCGCATTGCTGCAAGCGGTGCTCCAGTTCGCACACCGCCTGGTCGCGCATATAGCCGTGCAGGTCGAGTTTTTCCATCGGCAGCAGCGCGCCTTTCTCGAATTTTCTCAGACTGGCGCGATTGACGCCGCCTCTGGAGAATCTCGGCGGCGGGCGGTCAATAATCTGAAATCGGGGCGGGTTGCGGCTATAATCCTTTGCAATCGGGCGCGGCACGGGCCGGCGGGGGCGCCTTTGCGGGGCGTCCGTGGCGGCGGGTCTGGCGGAACTTCCCATCAAGTCCCTGAAAGTCGCCCGGTTGTTGTCTTTTGCGGTCATGGCAATCCGGTTGGCTGCGGTTCGGGTCCGGCAACGTTTATTATGCACATTTTAATCAGCAACGACGATGGTTATGACAGCCGTGGCATCCGTATTCTGGCGCAGGAGCTGGCCGAGGTGGCCGAGGTGACGGTGGTCGCCCCGAACCGCGACCGCTCCGCCGCCAGCAATTCGCTGACGCTCGACCGCCCGTTGCGCATAACCCCCGTCGAGGAGCGCTTCTACGCGGTGGACGGCACGCCGACGGACTGCGTGCATCTGGCGGTGACCGGCCTGCTCGGTTCGCGCGAGCCGGACATGGTGGTCGCGGGCATCAACACCGGGGCCAATCTGGGCGACGATGTGCTCTATTCGGGCACCGTCGCCGCGGCGATGGAAGGGCGGTTTCTCGGTTTTCCGGCGATTGCGGTCTCGGTGTGCTCGTCGCAGCCGCGTTATCTGGAGGACGCCGCGCGCATCACGCGCCGGCAGGTCGAGCGGCTGATTCGCAAACCGATGTCGTCGGAGATTATCCTGAACGTCAATATTCCGGACCAGCCGCTTGCCCGGATACGGGGCGAGCGCGCGACCCGCCTCGGCAGCCGCCACCGCGCCGAGCCGATGGTGCGATCCGCCGACCCGCAAGGGCGTCCGATTTACTGGGTCGGCGCCGCCGGCGGCGAGCAGGACGCCGGCGACGGCACCGATTTCCACGCCGTCAGCGAAAATTGCGTCTCGATTACGCCGCTGCAGGTGGACCTGACGCGCCACCAGGCGCTTGAGGAAATCGGCAGCTGGCTGGGGGGGGAGTGAACGTGACCGCCGCCGCGCGCAGCCGCGGCTTCGCCCATCCGGCGCGCGAGGCGCTGGCCGCGAAACTGCGCGACAAGGGCATTGACGACGAGCGGGTGCTGGACGCCATCGCCGGGGTGCCGAGACACCGCTTCCTCGAAGAGGGTTTCGGCCACCTCGCCTACGATGACCAATCGCTGTCCATCGGCCACGGACAGACCATCTCGCAGCCCTGGATCGTCGCCTACATGACGCAGGCGCTGCTCGCAAAAGGCGACGTCAACCAGGTGCTGGAGATCGGCACCGGGTCGGGTTATCAGGCCGCGGTCCTCGCCGCGCTGACGCCGAGGGTGTTCACGATAGAACGGATTGCGGCGCTCTACCGCCGCGCGCGCACACTGCTCGAAGAACTCGGCTGCGGCAATGTGCATTTCCGCTGCGGCGACGGCACCAGGGGATGGAAGCAGTTCGCGCCCTACGATGCGATCATGGTCACCGCCGCCGCCGCCGGGATTCCGCCGTTGCTGCTCGACCAGCTTGCGGTCGGCGGGCGTCTCATCGCCCCCGTCGGCGACCAGCGCGGCGAGCAGGAGTTGGTGCTGGTCGTGCGCAGCAGCCGCGGCTATTCCGAGCGCCGCCTGTGCGGCGTCAAGTTTGTTCCGCTCATCGGCCTGTGCGTGGAGTGAGGCATGAGAATTTTTACCGGCCCCTACGAGATGATGATGTCCTGGATCGAAAAACGCGGGGCCGAAAAATATCTCTACGGGCTGACCTTCTGCGAATCGGTGTTTTTCCCGGTGCCGACCGACCTGATGCTGGCGCCGATGTGCGCGCTGAACCCGCCGCGCACCACCCGCCTGGTGGTTCTGACGACGTTGTTTTCCGCGCTGGGCGGTGTTTTCGGCTACATCATCGGCCTCTTTCTGTTCGACTGGATCGAGCCCTGGCTGCGCGAGACCGCGTACTGGGACCAATACGGCGATGCCGTGCGCCTGTTCGGCGAGTGGGGCATCTGGATTATTTTCATCGCCGCGCTGACGCCGATACCTTACAAACTGTTCACCGTCAGCGCCGGCGTGCTCGGGCAGAATCTGGTGCTGTTCGTGCTGGCCACGTTGATCGGGCGCGGCGTGCGTTTCGGCATCGTCGGCTATTCGATGAAATGGTTCGGCCCGGCGCTGTCGCGCTACATCGAGAAATGGATCGAGGTCATCGGCTGGCTGCTGGTCGCGCTGCTCGCCGCCGTAATCCTGTATCAGTACCTGTGATGCCGCGCGTTCTTTTTCTGTTGCCGGTCCTGCTCGCGCTGCACGGGTGCGGCGCCGTTTTCGAGCCGTGGTGGGAAACGTCGCCGGCGCAGCGCCCGGTCGAGAAGGGCGTGCACACGGTGCACAAGGGCGACACGCTCTACGCCATCGCCTGGCTGCACGGCCTGGACTACCGCCTGCTGGCGGAGTGGAACGACATCGCCGCGCCGCGCTACCTGATTCATCCGGGTCAGAGCCTGCGTCTGGCGCCGCCCGCCGACTACCGCCGCGCCGCCGCCAAGAACGCCGGCGGCAAACGCGCGCCGCGCGCAGCGGCGGCGCCAATCGCCTGGAAGTGGCCGCTCGGCTCGCCGCAGGTCAAGCCGCGCGCGACGAAAGTCGGCAGTGGCCGCGGTCTGCTGATTCGCGGACGGCCCGGCCAGACGGTGCACAGCGCCGCCGCCGGACAGGTGGTCTATAGCGGCTTCGGCCTGGAGCATTATCACGGCCTCGTCATCATCCGGCATCCCGGCGATTTTTTCAGCGCCTACGGCGGCAATGGCCGGTTGCTGGTCGCCGAAGGCGACGCGGTCGGCGTTGCCCAGCCCATCGCACAGCTCGCCGAAAAGCGCGCCCGGGGGAAGGGAGCGGCTTTGTATTTCGAGATCAGGCGGCGCAACCGCACCGTCAACCCGTTGCGTTATCTGCCGGCGCTCTGACCGATGTTGCAGGAGTTTCACCGAATCCGGCGCCTGCCGCCCTATGTCTTCGACATCGTCAACCGGCTGAAAATGGAGGCGAGGGTGCGCGGCGAGGACGTCGTTGATTTCGGCATGGGCAACCCCGACCAGCCGGCGCCGGAGCATGTCGTCGCCAAACTGGTCGAGGCGGCGCAGCGCAAAGACACGCACCGTTACTCGATGTCGCGCGGCATCCCGCGGCTGCGCGCGGCGGTGTGCAACTGGTACCGGCGCAAGTTCGGCGTTGAACTCGACCCCGGCAGCGAGGCCATCGTCACCATCGGCTCGAAGGAAGGGCTGGCGCACCTGGCGCTGGCGATGCTGGAGCCGGGCGACCGCGTGCTGGTGCCGAACCCGGCCTACCCGATTCATCCGTACGGCTGCGTCATCGCCGGCGCCGACATTCAATACATTCCGATTCTGTCGGTCGCCGATTTTTTTCCGGCGCTGGTCAAGGCCATCCGCGACGCCTGGCCGAAACCGAAACTGCTGATCCTGAATTTTCCGACCAACCCCACGACCGACTGCGTTGAACCCGGCTTTTTCGAGAAGGTCGTCGAGGTCGCGCTGGAGCACCGCATCTGGGTCGTCAACGACCTGGCCTACGCCGAGCTGGTGTTCGACGGCTATCGCGCGCCTTCGATTCTGCAGGTGCCGCGCGCCCGCGAAATTGCCGTTGAATTTTATTCACTGTCAAAAACCTATAATATGCCCGGCTGGCGGGTGGGCTTTATGTGCGGCAACTCCGACCTGGTGGCGGCGTTGTCGCGGATCAAGTCCTATCTGGATTACGGCATGTTCACGCCGGTGCAGATCGCCGCGATCAGCGCGCTCGAAGGGCCGCAGGATTGCGTCGAGCAGACGCGCCGGCTGTACTGCAAGCGCCGCGATGTGCTGTGCGAGGGCCTGGCCAACGTCGGCTGGGAGTTTGACAAGCCGCGCGCGACGATGTTTGTGTGGGCGCCGGTGCCGGAGCCGTTCCGCGCGATGGGCTCGCTCGAGTTCGCCAAGTTGCTGCTCGAACAGGCGCATGTCGCGGTCTCTCCGGGGATCGGCTTCGGTGAATACGGCGACGGCCATGTGCGCTTCAGCCTCATCGAGAACGAGCAGCGCATTCGCCAGGCGGTGCGCAACATCAGGAAAACATTGGGAGGAGCAAAGTGAAACCGGTTTCGGTGGGTGTGCTGGGACTCGGCACCGTCGGCTGCGGCACGTTGAACGTGCTCGCGCGCAACGCCGATGAAATCAGGCGCCGCGCCGGGCGCACCATCGAGGTCACGCGCGCGGTGGCGCGCGACCTCGAGCGTCGGCGTCCGGCGGATTTGTCGGACATCGCGCTGTCGAGCAACCCGGACGACATCGTCAACGACGATGGCATTGACGTCGTCGTCGAGTTGTTCGGCGGCCTCGACCCCGCGCACGGGCTGATTCTGCGCGCCATCGAGAACGGCAAGCATGTCGTGACGGCGAACAAGGCGCTGATTGCGGACTACGGCCGGGAGATTTTCGAGGCGGCGCAGCGGCGCGGTGTGATGGTCGCCTTCGAGGCGGCGGTCGCCGGCGGCATCCCGATTGTCAAGGCGGTGCGCGAGGGCCTGTCCGGCAACCGCATCCACCGGCTGGTCGGGATTATCAACGGCACGACCAACTTCATACTGACCGAAATCCGCGACAAGCAGCGCAGTTTCGCCGACGCCCTGGCCGAGGCGCAACTGCTGGGCTATGCCGAGGCCGACCCGTCGTTCGACGTGAACGGCATAGACGCCGCGCACAAACTGACGATTATCGCGGCGACGGCTTTCGGTATTCCGCTGCAATTCGAGAACGTCCACGTCGAGGGGCTGGCCGACATGGACCGCCGCGACGTGATCTACGCCGACGAACTGGGCTGCCGCATCAAACATCTGGCGATTGCGAAACGCACCGGCGCCGGGATTGAACTGCGCGTGCATCCGACGTTGATTCGCGCCGATTCGATGCTGGCCAACGTCGAGGGCGTCATGAACGCGGTGATGGTGGACAGCGACGCGGCGGGGCCGACGCTGTACTACGGCGCCGGCGCCGGCGCCGAGCCGACCGCATCGGCGGTGGTGGCCGATTTGATTGACGTGGTGCGGGCGCTGACATCGGATCCGGAAAACCGCGTGCCGCACCTGGCTTTTCAGCCGGACGCCTTGTCCGACGTGCCGGTTCTCGACATCGGCGACGTGGTGACCGCGTATTACCTGCGCTTGCAGGTCAAGGACGAGCCGGGCGTGCTGGCGACGATTACGCGCGTGCTCGGCGATCTGAACATCAGCATCGAGGCGGTGATGCAGAAGGAGACCAGCGGCGACGGCAAGCCGGTGCCGCTGGTGCTGATGACGTACCCGGTGCGCGAGCGCGACATGGGCGAGGCGGTGCAAAGAATCCGCGCGCTGGACAGCGTGGACGAGCGGGTCGTGCAGATTCGGGTGGAGCCGCTGCGCGGGGGGGCGCCGGATGAAGGGGCGTGACGGCCTGATCGCGGCCTGGGGCGATTGCCTGCCGCTTGCCGACGGCATCGAGCCGGTGTCGTTGTGCGAGGGCGCGACGCCGCTGATTCGCCTGCACAACATTGCCGCCGGCTTGAAGACGCCGGTGGAAATCTACGCCAAATACGAGGGCCTGAACCCGACCGGCTCGTTCAAGGACCGCGGCATGACGGTGGCGGTGACGCAGGCGGTCAGCGAAGGCAGCCGCGCGCTGATTTGCGCCTCGACCGGCAACACGTCGGCCTCGGCGGCGGCCTACGGCGCGCGCGCCGGGCTGGCCGTGTTTGTGCTGATACCGGACGGCAAGATCGCGCTCGGCAAACTGGCGCAGGCGATCATCGAGGGCGCCGTCGTCGTGCAGATCAAGGGCAACTTCGACCAGGGCATGGAACTGGTCAAAACGCTGGCGCAGCAGGCGCCGGTGACGCTGGTCAATTCGGTGAATCCCTATCGTTTGCAAGGGCAGAAGACCGCGGCTTTCGAGATTGTCGAGGCGTTGGGCGATGCGCCCGATTGCCACTGCCTGCCGGTCGGCAACGCCGGCAATATCTCCGCTTACTGGATGGGTTATTCCGAGGCCGCGGGGCAGCCGAGCGGCTGCGTGGACAAGGCGAAGCAGGCGCTGGGCGCGGCCTACCGCTGCAACGACAAGCCGTTTGCGACGCGGCGTCCGCGGATGCTGGGCTATCAGGCCGCGGGTGCGGCGCCGATTGTGTCGGGCAAAAAGGTCGAGAAGCCGGATACGGTCGCGACCGCGATTCGCATCGGCAACCCGCAGAGTTGGGAGATGGCGCTGATGGCGGCGGAGGAATCGGGCGGCTGGTTTGACTGCTTTAGCGACGAGGAGATTCTGGCGGCGCAGCGGATGTTGGCCGAGCGCGAGGGGATTTTCTGCGAGCCGGCTTCGGCGATTTCAATTGCGGGCTTGCTGAAGGACATCGAGGCGGGCAAGGTGGCGGCGGGCAGCCGCGTGGTTTGCACGCTGACCGGCCACGGGCTGAAAGACCCGGATGTGGCGATTCGCCAGGCGGCAGGGGAGATTCAGACGGTGGAGCCGGAACTGGACGCGGTGAGGGGGGTGATTGGAGCGCGGCTGGGATGAGGGTGGCCCTTAAAGTAACAATTGGTCGCCTATGAAAGTAACAATTGGTCGGCCCCCAAAGGTACAATTGGTCTATCCTGAAAGATATAGTTATTTGCCCTCTGGAAGAATGAAAAATCTATAAATTTCGTGAATGAAGGCCATTTTCAGCCATCAATTCACGGATTATTTTCATATTTCAGTTAATGAGTATAATGAGGGGGTGGCTACTTCTCAATCCATCAAGCAAAGAATTCAAGCCCTGCGGACGGAATACGCCGCCCTGAAAGGCGGCAAAGAATCTCTCCTGGCCTTGATAGACGAGGCGGAAACACCGGAAAACGTCTATAACTCCAACGCCATAGAAAACTCCACGCTGACACTTCGGGAAACGGAGAAAATTCTGCTGGAGATGGAACTGTCCCGCAATGTGTCCGTGCGCGAAGTGTTCGAGGCGAAAAATCTGGCGCGGGTCATCGCCTATAAACGCAGCAAAGCCAAAACCGAACCGCTTTCCAAAGATTGGATATTGCTGCTGCACAACATGCTGATGGGCGGTATTGACGACTCCATCGCCGGACGCTTTCGGCAGAAAGGCGAGTTTGTCAGAGTTGGTTCACACATCGCGCCCGCGCCGGAGCATGTCGAGCGCATGATGGAAGAGATTCTGTTTGTTTACGCAAACGATCTGGACAGTTATTTTCTGGACAAAATCGCCAGGTTTCATCTGGACTTTGAAACTGTCCATCCGTTTTGCGACGGCAACGGCCGCATGGGGCGGGTGATAATCAACTTTCAGTTGCTGGCGCTGGACTTTCCGCGCGTCATCATTCGCAACAAGGAGAAGCAGACCTATTATCAGGCGCTCAGGGATTACAACGAAAAGAAGCGGACAAAACCCATGGAGAAGATTCTGGCGCTGGCTTTGCTGGAATCACTGCACAAGCGGACGACGTATATGAGAGGGGAGAATGTCATCCGCCTGTCGGAATACATCAGGCAAAACGGACTGTCTGCTCCGGCGGCGACCAACGCCGCCCGCCGCCAGACCATAGCGGCCTTTCGGGAAAAAGAAGTCTGGAAGATTGGCGAGGATTATGAATACAAGCAGAAGGAGATGTAAGCGTATATATTTCTCTCACTTCGGGGGACAGGCCAATTCGTGATTGTCCAAATACTCCCTGATTCTGTTGCGATCTTCGTTTTCTTTTATTCTCTTGTAATACAACTCAATCAATTCAATTCGCAGGTCTTCTTCGAAATAAGCGTAAATCACCCGCAGGGAAGACCCTTTCAAATATCTGCAAAACAGACGGGCTTTGATGATATACAGACCTCCGGCTCGCGTGATGATATTGAAATGTTTGCTGTTGCCGAGGGGAATGGCAGAAACCACATTCCGAAACTCCTGCAAGTCGTCCGGTAGTGATTTGTATTTTTTTCCAAGTCGTTTTAGTTCTTTCTGAAATGCCGGCAGTTCATCAAAGTTCATCGTCGTGGCTTCTCACGGAGTATCTTTCATCCCGGTAAAAGACGCTCTCGTAAGAAAGCGGTTTGCCGTCCGGTGCGGACTTCCACGGAATATCTTCGTGTGAGTAATTTTCTATTTCCGCGGCATTCTTGTCCGAAAGTCGGGCCAGCACATCGTCAATGTGATCCATTTCGCGCGCGGAAAGTATGTCCAGATTGGGGCGTTTTCTCGGCAAATATTTTTTTTGAGAATATTTGAAGTATTGGCTTTTTACGGCTTCCAGTTCTCCTTGTTTCTGCATGTCCTTGATAATCGCGCCGAGTTCAACTGATGTGGGGCCGTGGTGGTTCTTGATGTAGGTTGCCCCCATCAGGTTCTCTTCAAATTTTTCGTAATAGTCGAAGTCAATGAAGTAGAGCAATTTGTGCAGCACAGTTTCACCGATATTCGGCTTGCCGCCGACTTTGTTGAGAACATACAACAAGACCTGCTTGAATTTATCCAGGTTCTTCTTCGTGACACGAATTTTCAGATTATCTGATTTTCTGGATGACCTTTTCTCGATGGTCACACTGTGTTTCGGTTCTTCTTCTGCAAGAAAACTCTCCAGTGACATGCCAAAAAGCGCCGCAAGCGTCCTGGCTTCGGACACGGTAAGTTCCCGCTCTCCGCGCTCAATTTGTATATAGGTCGGACGCGAAATACCAAGCTCTGACGCAAGATATTCCTGTGTCAGGTTACGCCTGGTTCGCTGTTGCTGGATGAATCTCTCAAACATAAATTGGATGATACAGTATGTATGAAATTTTGCCATAGGCAGTGTAAAGAATATATACATACGGCCTCTCGCATTTCACTGGCCTGAGACTTCCCGGTCGCGCTAAAATCTTGAGATTCCGTATATTATGGAATTATCCTGTGGTGTTTCCGTGCGCAAAGCCATGGACAAGATTCTGGCGCTGGCTTTGCTGGAATCACTGCACAAGCGGACGATGTATATGAGAGGGGAGAATGTCATCTGCCTGTCGGAATACATCAGGCAAAACGGACTGTCGGCCCCGGCGGCGACCAACGCCGCCCGCCGCCAGACCATAGCGGCCTTTCGGGAAAAAGAAGTCTGGAAGATTGGCGAGGGTTATGGATATGGGCAGAAAAAGAGGTGAATCTAGATACTGTCAATTAACAATTGATTGTCCTTTATTCATCAGACTCTAATCGGCGACGGCGCTCATCAAGTGTTTCGCCCTCGTACATCCAATACGCCGTTCCTTGCACTGAATGTAAATAGCCGAGTAGTTTCTGTGCTGATGCAGACAGGCTTGTAGTTTGGCCGTCCCATTCGATTTGTCTATTATTAACTACCTTTGCTTTGATGCTCTCATCATGTATATAGACAAGCTCACTCCCAGTAGGGATACCCACCATTTTGAAATTGAGACTAGCACGTCGTGCCCTTGCTTTATTGAGAGCCTGTTGGTCACCCGTTGTTTCCACAACGTCTTCTTTCGGAGTTACATTTTCAATCTCTGCTAACTTCAAGGCAGAAATAACACGCTCTGGTGGAAGCAGAAAAAATTCACGGTTTGGGCGAACGCGAGAATCTAAAAAAGCATCATGGAGTTGTTTTTCTACGAAAATTGCATTTTTGACAGTGCACGCATAAAAGCATTCAAACGGCAAAGGTACGCCTGTTTTATCAAGATCGCGGATACGCTTCTTTAAGTTGGTTGTTCTTCCAACTTTTACATATCCGGGCATTGCTTCGTTGGTAAGGACATAAATAATTTCGTTCATATTTTCCATGGTAAATAGGCAATCTGGCTCCCCGGGACGGGCTCGAACCGCCGACCTAGTGATTAACAGTCACCCGCTCTACCAACTGAGCTACCGGGGAATAGGGAACCGGTAAGTTTAATGGACGCTCCGCCAGCAAGTCAATTATCACGGGACGGCGGCAATCCGTCTTAAGTATGGCAAAAACAACCGCCAGCAATTACAGTACGCAGAATGTCTCCCGCACCATACAAAAGCGCCGTCTGCCTCCTCTGCCTCTGCCTCTGCCTCGGACTCCTCATCACGGGAATGGGCGATTGGCCGATTCGATTCACTGACGAAGAATCCAACATCTGCGGCGACGGCCCCTGCTGCTGGAACAAAACCCTGGTTCAGGAAGCCAGGCGCACCCCCAAGCCGCTGACAAGGTTGGAAGCACAATCCCATCGCGGCAGGGTCATCCTCTGGGATCCCGAAAACCGGTGGACTTTCTCGGAAATAACGGAAGAAACCTGCCGGATTTCCGTGCGCCGGACTCCCGAAGGAAAATATGTAGTCGAATCCGGCATCTTCCCTCACCCCGTGCCGCTCACAATCCAGATGCACCCCGGGTCGGACTTCTATATGGGAATCTACGGCGAGAAAGATGTCTTTGTTTTCCAGCAATACCCGGGGGGAGGGGGAGGGTCTCTTACCCACACGACCTACGATAAAAACGGAGAACTGGAATATGGAAAGTGCGGCGTAGAAGAGGGCTACATAATCAAGGCATGCAACACCGTGGATTTAGTGCCTTGAACTGATGAAAATGGAAGAGTTAAGATGCTTGAAAAAGAAACCCGGTTTTTGAAGAAAGATCGCCTTTCTTTCTGAATTGAGTCAGAATTTTATTCTACTGACTGGGCAGTCAAAAACATTGATTTCCCAAGAGCAGTGAAAAAGTCCTGATAAGGCTGAGGATCTTCTACCGCTGTGGCGGCGCCTCCGCCCAGCGGGTGATACTGGGCACTTGCTCTAACCAATATTTGCGTCTCTCCTCTAGGGCGGACTGTGACTGTCATTCTCAGTTGATATCCATCTAGTTTTGTTGCACTGACGGTGCCGAGAACCTCATCGGCTTTGTCGACTATGAACCCCAAATCTTGAAGGGTTGCAATGATCGTGCGCAGAGTTTTGTTTTTTTCTCTTGTGTCAAATGCTCTCGTTTGAATGCTACGAAGACCGACCTGACTTTGAGAGGTTGCCAAAACCTGCTGCTTTGACGACATCTGGCAACCTGTTGCCAGCAGACATACAGATGCCAATATCAAGATGATTGCCGATGATTTCATATTTCTTGTGCCTCCAGGAAGACGGATTTAGATAAACGATTGAAAAACTGTTGGTATATTTCCTGGTCGTTGATGCCTTCAACTTTGCTTATGTTGTTTCTATTGTCCCAAACGGCCCGCTGAAAGGTAACTCTGACATAATGATCTTTATTATTGTCTTCGGTTGTTGGCCTGATTACCAAAGCCATCCGTATTCTTTGTTTATGGTCATATAAAGCTGGCGCTCCAGTGAATACAGAGAGAAAAATTGCTGCAAGCACCTGACCAGTTTCTTGTGCACCCCTGTCCTTCGAGCCAACCAGAACCCCCAGTTTTGTTTCGCTTTCATCAAGATTAAACCCTAAGTCCTGCATAATCCCTGCAGAGGCGGCCAATAGTTTCTTTTCGGCAATGCCCTCGTACTTTCTTGTCTGAAGGGCTCTCTGTTCTAATGTTTCAGGCGAGAGTTTGAGAGCGTCTGCCGGTATTTGCGGTGTGCAGGCGCCTACAAGCAACAATAAAAGTGAGGCTGCAGAAACAAACAGTAGTTTTATTCTTGGCTTTCTCATGGCTAAAAGCTCTCGGTCAGAATCTGGATGTGTGATAAGCGAAGTCTTTTACTGTGCCACTATCATTAAATTTAATTACCACGGTTAATGTCCTTTGTGATTTGCTGTCTGCTCCAGCAGACCGGCTGACTCCTCCGCCTACGCCAGCTCCAGCGCCATGGCCGCCTCCCAGAATCAGTGCGAGAATTCCCCCTTTGCTTTCTGATCGAACAGACTCTGTGGAAATTTTGTCATAAATCCATACCTCATGCCTTTCTTCGTCAGTAGTTACGATATTGGGTGATCCCAGCACCTCAGTAACTCCTGCCCCGGTCATGCCGACCTTTATTTCTCTTTGAACTTTCCCGACAGTTATTCGGCTGGTGGAATCATCCCGGACCGCGTCCCTGTGTTGAGAGGCACTCATGCAGGCAGGTAGAAGCGTCGCAGTAGCTAGTGCTACAGAAATCGCTGCTAATTTCTTCATTGGGTTTCTCCTGTGTGTGTAAAGAATTCTTTCACCAGGCATTGTATCACTCCCCAACCATCTCCCCAATCCTCTTCACCGCCTTCTCCAACTCCTCCATCCCCGTCGCAAACGACAGCCGCAGGTGGTTCACCATTCCGAACGCGATGCCCGGCACCGCCGCCACATGATGCTTCATCAGCAAATACTCCGCCAACTCCAGATCATTGCCGACCTCCGGATGCCGCTCTATCACCCCGGAAAAATCCGGAAAAACATAAAAACTCCCGTCCGGCATTAACGTCTCCACGCCCTCGATTTTCCGCAACGCCTCGCCCAGCCAGGCGCGGCGCCCGGCAAAGGTTTCGCACATCTTCTCGACAAAATCCAGCGGCCCGTCGAGCGCGGCGCGCGCCGCTTCCTGCGAGATGGAGCACGGGTTCGAGGTGCTTTGCGACTGAATCTTTTTCATTACCGCAATCAACCCGGCGGGGCCGGCGGCGTAGCCGATGCGCCAGCCCGTCATCGAAAACGCCTTCGACACGCCGTTGATCACGATGGTCCTCGATTGCAGTTCCGGGCACACGTTGACGATGTTCACAAACGGCTCCGCGCCGAACACAAAGTGCTCGTAAATGTCGTCGCTGCAGATATAGATGTTCGGGTTTTGCAGCAGCACCTCCGCCAGCTCCTCCAGTTCACGCCTTGAATACAGCATGCCCGACGGGTTGTTCGGGCTGTTCAGCATCAGCAGCCGCGTGTTTTTGGTGATGCTGCGCTCCAGCTGGTGCGCGTTGATCTTGAAATGCTGCCCCATGTCGGCGCGCAGAATCACCGGCTCGGCCTCGGCCAGTTTGACCAGTTCCGGATAACTGATCCAGAACGGCGCCGGCGTAATCACTTCGTCGCCTTTGTTCAGCAGCGCCTGGCAGAGGTTGTAGAGGCTGTGTTTGGCGCCGCTCGACACCAGAATCTGCTCGCCGGCGTAGTCCAGGTTGTTTTCGCGCTTGAGTTTGTCCACCACCGCCTGCTTGAGTTCGGCGGTGCCGTCCACTGCGGTGTAGCCGGTCTTGTTGTCGCGCATCGCCTGCGCCGCCGCTTTCTTGACGTGCTCCGGCGTCGGAAAATCCGGCTGCCCGACGGCCAGATTGATTACGTCCCGGCCTTCCGCCCGCAACCGGTTGGAAAGCGCGGAAATGCTCAGAGTCTGCGACGGGCTGATTTTCTGCGCGCGATGTGAGAATGTTGGGGTCGGCATAATGTTGTGGTCCGGCGTGGGTGAACTGGATTTCTGCTTTCGCGGGAGCCGACAGTGAGAGTGCCACGGTCCCCGCTCCGGCTGGTATCATACTGCCAGTTGCATTTGAAATAAAGCATCCAAAACAGGGATTTTATGGCCACGCGAAAGTTCAAACTGGAAAGCGCCTACACCGCCGCCGGCGACCAGTCCGAAGCCATCGAGGGGCTGCTGGCGGGATTGTCCGACGGGTTGTCGCACATGACGCTGCTCGGCGTCACCGGCTCCGGCAAGACCTTTACCGTCGCCAACGTCATTGAGCGCGTGCAAAGGCCCACCATCATCCTCGCGCCGAACAAGACCCTCGCCGCGCAACTCTACGGCGAGATGAAGGGGTATTTCCCGAAGGCGGCGGTCGAGTATTTCGTGTCGTATTACGACTACTTCCAGCCGGAAGCCTACGTGCCCAGCAGCGACACCTACATCGAGAAGGACGCCTCGGTCAACGACCACATCGAGCAGATGCGCCTGTCGGCGACCAAGGCGCTGTTTGAGCGGCCGGACACCATCATCGTCGGCACCGTGTCCGCCATCTACGGCCTGGGCGACCCGAAGAAATACCTGAGCATGGTGCTGCACCTGGACCGCGGCGAGCCGGTCGAGCAGCGCGTCATCCTGCGCCGCCTGGTCGAATTGCAGTACAAGCGCAACGACACCGAGTTGCGCCGCGGCGCCTTCCGCGTGCGCGGCGACGTCATTGACATCCACCCGGCGGAGTCCGGCCGCGAGGCGGTGCGCGTCGAGTTGTTCGACGACGAGATTGAAAATCTGAGTTACTTCGACCCGCTCACCGGCGAGGTGCTCGCGCGCGTGCCGCGCCTGACGGTCTATCCCAAGAGCCATTACGTGACGCCGCGCGAGACCATCCTCGAAGCCATCGGCAAGATCAGGGTGGAATTGCGCGTTGAACTCGACCGCCTGACGAAGGCCGACAAACTGGTCGAGGCGCAGCGCCTGGAGCAGCGCACGGTGTTCGATCTTGAGATGATGCACGAACTCGGCTACTGCGCCGGCATCGAGAATTACTCGCGCTACCTGAGCGGGCGCGAGGCGGGCGAGCCGCCGCCGTGCCTGCTCGATTACCTGCCGGGCAATGCGCTGATGGTCGTGGACGAAAGCCACGTCGCCATCCCGCAGTTCATGGGCATGTACCGCGGCGACCATTCGCGCAAGAAAACGCTGGTGGAGTACGGCTTCCGGCTGCCGTCCGCGCTCGACAACCGGCCGCTGCGCTTCGACGAGTTCGAGGCGCTGGCGCCGCAGATAATCCTGGTGTCGGCGACGCCGGCCGCCTATGAAAAGGAGCACAGCGGCGTGGTCGTCGAGCAGGTGGTGCGCCCCACCGGCCTGGTGGACCCGGAAGTCGAGGTGCGCCCGGTGGCGTCGCAGGTGGACGATGTGCTGTCGGAAATCAACCGCCGCGTCGCCCTCGAAGAGCGCGTGCTGATCACGACGCTGACCAAGCGCATGGCCGAGGATTTGACCGACTACCTGTTCGAGCACGACGTGCGCGTGCGCTACCTTCATTCCGATGTCGAAACGGTGGAGCGCGTCGAGATCATCCGCGACCTGCGCATGGGAGTTTTCGACGTGCTCGTCGGCATCAACCTGCTGCGCGAGGGGCTGGACATCCCGGAGGTCTCGCTGGTCGCGGTTTTCGACGCCGACAAGGAGGGTTTCCTGCGCTCCGAGACGTCGCTGGTGCAGACCATAGGCCGCGCCGCGCGCCACCTGAACGGCAGGGCCATCCTCTATGCCGACCGCGTCACCGGCTCGATGCGCGCGGCGATGGACGAGACCGACCGCCGCCGCGCGAAGCAGATCGCGTTCAACAAAAAGCACGGCATCCGCCCGCAGGGCATTCGCAAGAAGGTGGCCGACATCATGGAGGGCGCCCACGCCCGCCGCCACGGCGTCGAAAGGGGCCGCGCCCGCGGACGGATTGCCGAGGTTACAATGGCCGATTATTGCGAATGGACGCCGAACCAGGCGGTCGGCAGGATCAAGAAGATGGAAGACAAAATGTTTGCACACGCGCGCAACCTCGAGTTTGAGGAGGCGGCGCGCCTGCGCGACGAAATCTCGGACATCAAGGAGCAGGTCTTCGGTTTCGGTGAAGGCTCCGATAAAAGGGCGAGCGCATGACCGGCCTGACGAAAGCCGGTGTGGTCGAAAAATCGCCGGAAACCGCCCCATGAGCCGCAAAGTCGCGCTCATCATTCTCTATCACGGAGCCGAACATGCCGGCAACATTCCGGTTCTGGAGAAATATTATGGCGGGAACTTCTCCCACATCTGGCATCTGGTGCCCGACCTTGCGCCGTCAAGCCCCGAAGCCGCGCCCAATGTCATCTCCGTGGAGGGCGCACACGTGCTTTTTCATGGATGGATTGCGCAGGGCTTGCGGCATTATTTCCGCGACGACTATACGCACTATTTCTTCATCCAGGACGATTTGCTGTTGAACCCCGTAATCAATGAAGAGAATTTTGCGGAATACCTGGGGCTGGACGACAAAGATTGCTCTTTTTTTCCGCAACTGACTTCGCTTTACGAGTTACCACCCTGGAAACTCGATTTCCGCAGGTCCTGTTCTTTCCGGGCAAGCACCCCATCCCTTCCCACGTACGCGGAAGCCGTGGAAAAATTCTCCGCGCATGGTTTTTCAACCAGGCTGACACCCTATTACATGCACCTGGCACGTTATATCCCGTACCGTTTGAAGGTTATGTTCATGCCGGATCGTCTCGGGGAGTTCGTGGCGCCCGTTGATTTGCTCGAGACGCATACCCGCACCCGGCGATGGCCCGTTCGGTTGAGGGGACGGTTGAAAAAAATGCTGAGTTTGGCGATATCGTTTGTGCGTCTGATAACAATCCCGCCAGCGTCAAGAAAACTGGCCTACCCGATGGTCAAAGGCATATCGGATGTGTTGGTCGTCTCCGCCACCGACATCAAGACATTCTGCGGCTACTGCGAAGCATTTGCCGCGCTCAAGTTGCATGTTGAAACCGGGCTGCCGACCGCATTGGTTCTGACCGCCAAAAAAATCAACACGCAGGAAAATGACAATGTTCCACTGCGGGGCAGACACTTTTGGGCCGAGGAAAGAAACCACCTGGTCATGAAGTATGAACGGAGCCTGAACAACCTGTGTTCACGTTTTCCGGACGACTGCCTCTTTCTCCATCCCGTTAAACTGTCCGAGTGGAACACGGACATAGACCGCCCGTCGTAAAAGATGCGCTTGCGCGAATCGCGCCGGCCCGGCGGCGCCCCGGAACTTTATACTCTCCTTTGCGCCCGCGGACGGATTGCCGAGGTTACAATGGCCGATGATTGCGAATGGACGCCGAACCAGGCGGTCGGCAGAATCAAGAAGATGGAAGACAAAATGTTTGCACACGCGCGCAACCTCGAGTTTGAGGAGGCGGCGCGCCTGCGCGACGAAATCCCGGACATCAGGGAGCAGGTCTTTGGTTTCGGTGAAGGCTCCGATAAAAGGGCGAGCGCATGACCGGCCTGACGAAAGCCGGTGTGGTCGAAAAATCGCTGAAAACCGCCCCATGAGCCGCAAAGCCGCGCTCATCATTCTCTATCACGGAGCTGAACATGCCGGTAACATTCCGGTTCTGGAGAAATATTATGGCGGGAACTTCTCCCACATCTGGCATCTGGTGCCCGACCTTGCGCCGTCAAGCCCCGAAGCCGCGCCCAATGTCATCTCCGTGCAAGGCGCACACATATTTTTTCATGGATGGATCGCGCAGGGCTTACGGCATTATTTCCGCGACGACTATACGCACTATTTCTTCGTCCAGGACGATTTGCTGTTGAACCCCGTAATCAATGAAGAGAATTTTGTGGAATACCTGGGGCTGGACGACAAAGATTGCTCTTTTTTTCCGGGACTGAATTCGCTTTACGAGTTTCCACCCTGGGGACTCGAGTTCCGCAGATCCTGTTCTTTCCAGGCAAGTACCCCCCCCCCCCCCCCCCCCCCCCCCCTCTATCCCTTCCCACGTACGCGGAAGCCGTGGAAAAATTCTCCGCGCATGGTTTTTCAACCAGGCTGACACCCTTTTACATGCACCTGGTGCGTTATATCACGCGCGGTTTGAAGAAACATGTTCAGCCGGTTCGTCCCGGGGTGCTCGCAGTGCTGTTCGCTGATTTGCCCGAGACGCACACCCGGCGATGGCCCGTTCGGTTGTGGGGATGGTTGAAAAAAATGCTGAGTGTGGCGATACCGTTTGCGCGTTGGATAACAAGGCTGCCAGCGTCAGGAAAACTGGCCTACCCGATGGCCAGCGGCCTATCGGATATGTTGGTCGTCCCCGCCACCGACATCAAGACATTCTGCGGCTACTGCGAAGCATTTGCCGCGTCCAGGTTGCATGTTGAAATCGGGTTGCCGACCGCATTGGTTCTGGCCGCCAAAAAAATCAACACGCAAGAAAATGACAATGTTCCGCTGCGGGGCAAATACTTAGGGGGCGAGGACAGAGACCGCCTGGCCATGAAGTATGAACGGAGCCTGAACAGTCTGCGTTCACATTTTCCGGACGGTTGCCTCTTTTTCCATGCCGTTAAACTGTCCGAGTGGAACACGGACATGGACCGCCCGTCGTAAAAGATGCGCTTGCGCGAATCGCGCCGGCCCGGCGGCGCCCCGGAACTTTATACTCTCCTTTGCGCCCGCGGACGGATTGCCGAGGTTACAATGGCCGATGATTGCGAATGGACGCCGAACCAGGCGGTCGGCAGAATCAAGAAGATGGAAGACAAAATGTTTGCACACGCGCGCAACCTCGAGTTTGAGGAGGCGGCGCGCCTGCGCGACGAAATCCCGGACATCAGGGAGCAGGTCTTTGGTTTCGGTGAAGGCTCCGATAAAAGGGCGAGCGCATGACCGGGCGCACCATGGCCGCCGTCGTGTGCGCGGCGCTGCTGTGCGTGGCGCAGGCGGCGGCGCAATCGCCGGAATTGCCGCAGCCGCCTGAGACCGGTATGTCGAAAGCCGACGTAATCGAAGCCACCGCGACTCGCGCCGCCGACGGCACCTGGTCGTTCCGCGTGACCGTGGCCCACGACGACGAGGGTTGGGACCATTACGCCGACCGCTGGGAAGTGCTGTCGCCGGCGGGCGATGTGCTGGCGACGCGCGTGTTGTTGCATCCGCATGTCGGCGAACAGCCGTTCACCCGCAGTTTGCCGGGCGTCGTCGTTCCCCCCGGCATCGAGCGGGTGCGGGTGCGCGCGCACGATTCGGTGCATGGCTACGGCGGCGACGAGGCGACGGTGGATTTGTCGGCGTCGCCCTGAAACTTTATGCTATCCTTTGCGCCCGTGACGGGCTGTACACGGAAGGCGCGTAGCTCAGCTGGTTAGAGCACCACCTTGACATGGTGGGGGTCGTTGGTTCGAGTCCAATCGCGCCTACCATGCCCCGAGCGAGCGACAGGAACCATCCGACATGCCCGAAATCACACTCCCCGACGGCAGCAGCAGGACATTTGAGCAGCCGGTGACGGTGATGCGCGTGGCCGAGGACATCGGCCCGGGCCTTGCAAAGGCGACGCTCGCCGGCGAGGTCGCAGGCCGGCTGGTGGACGCCTGCGTTGAAATCCCGCAGGACGCATCGCTACGCATCATCACCGTCCGCGACGACGAGGGCCTCGAGATCGTGCGTCATTCGTTCGCGCACTTGATGGGGCACGCCGTCAAGCAACTCTACCCCGACGCGCAAATGGCCATCGGCCCCGTCATTGAAAACGGTTTCTATTACGACATCGCCTACCGGCGGCCGTTCACCGAGGACGACCTCGAAGCCATCGAGCGGCGCATGGGCGAACTGGTCGGGAAAGACTACGACGTGGTGCGCGAGGTCGTCACGCGCGAGCGCGCAATCCGGCTCTTCGAGGAGCGCAACGAGCCGTACAAGGTGCAGATCGCGCGCGAGATACCGGACGGCGAGATCATCGCGCTTTATCATCACGAGGAATACGTGGATATGTGCCGCGGCCCGCACGTGCCGAACACGCGCCACCTGCGCGCCTTTCACCTGACCGGGCTGGCGGGCGCCTACTGGCGCGGCGACCACGACAACGAGATGCTGCAGCGGATTTACGGCACCGCGTGGGCCGACCGCAAGCAACTCAAGGCGCATCTGGCGCGGCTGGAGGAGGCCGGCAAGCGCGACCACCGCCGTCTCGGCGCGCAGATGGATCTGTTTCACTTCCAGCCCGAGGCGCCGGGCATGGTGTTCTGGCACGAGAACGGCTGGACGCTCTACCGCCTGGTCGAGGGCTACATGCGCGCCACGTTCGGCGAGACCGGTTATCACGAGGTGCACACGCCGCAGATGCTCGACCGCTCGCTGTGGGAGCGCTCCGGCCACTGGGACAAGTTCGGCGACATGATTTTCTCGACCGAGTCGGAAAAGCGCGACTACGCGGTCAAGCCGATGAACTGCCCGGCGCACATCCAGATTTACAACCAGGGAATCAAAAGCTACCGCGACCTGCCGTACCGCCTGGCCGAGTTCGGCGTGGTCCACCGCAACGAGCCTTCCGGCACCCTGCACGGCCTGATGCGGGCGCGGCGCTTCACGCAGGACGACGCCCACATTTTCTGCACCGAGGAGCAGTTGCAGTCCGAGATCGCGGCGTTGATCGGGATGATGTTTCGCGTCTATCGCGACTTCGGTTTCGAGGACGTGCTGGTGGCGCTGTCCACGCGCCCGCAACAGCGCGTCGGCGACGAGGCGCTGTGGGACAAGGCCGAGCGCGCGCTCGAAGAGGCGTTGAAGGCGCAGCAACTCGGCTTCGAGGTGCAGCCGGGAGAGGGCGCGTTCTATGGCCCCAAGATAGACTTCACGCTGACGGACAGTCTCGGTCGCAAATGGCAGTGCGGCACCATCCAGATTGATTTCTCGATGCCGGGGCGGCTCGACGCCGGGTATGTCGCCGCCGACGGCGCGCGCAAAACGCCGGTCATGATTCACCGCGCCATCCTCGGTTCGCTGGAGCGTTT
Source organism: uncultured candidatus Poriferisulfidus sp. (assembly GCA_963693105.1). Lineage (GTDB taxonomy): Bacteria > Pseudomonadota > Gammaproteobacteria > Poriferisulfidales > Oxydemutatoraceae > Oxydemutator. Next base: position 1,203,094 of record OY843752.1, read on the forward strand.
CATCGGCATCCTGATAGAGAACTACGGCGGCAAACTGCCGCTGTGGCTGGCGCCGGTGCAGGCCGTGGTGATGAACATCACCGATGCCCAGCGCGACTATGCCTCGCGGCTGGTCGAAAATCTGCGCGCCCTGGGCTTCCGCGTCGAGCCGGACTTGAGAAATGAAAAGATAAACTATAAAATCCGGGAACATACGCTTCGACGTGTTCCCTACATGCTGATTACAGGCGACGCTGAACGCTCCGGTGAAACCGTTGCGGTGCGCCTGCTGGACGGCAAAGACCTCGGCGCAATGCCCGTTTCCCGGCTGGTGGACGAATGGAACACAAAAGCGAACGCCGCAACATAAACAGGAGGACGGCATCAAGTTAGCAAAAAGAAATCGTTTGAACGACGAGATTAATGATTTAAACGTGCGTCTGATTGACCCCGAAGGCGTCAACATGGGCATCATGAGTTCGACGGACGCGCGCAGGTTCGCGGTCGAACGTGAACTGGACCTGGTGGAGTTGGTGCCGAACGCGTCGCCGCCGGTGTGCCGGGTGATGGACTACGGCAAATTCCGCTTCGAGCAGCGCAAGAAAGCGCAGCAGGCGCGCAAGAAGCAGAAACGCACGCAAGTCAAGGAAATCAAATTCAGGCCCGGCACCGAAAAGATGGATTACGAGACCAAGTTGCGCAACCTGGTCCGGTTTCTGCGGGACGGCGACAAGACCAAGATTGTTCTGCGATTCAGAGGCCGCGAAATGATGCACCGGGAACTGGGAATGAAGATGCTGGAACGGGTCCGCGACGATCTGCTGGAGTACGCCGTGGTCGAACAGGCGCCGAAGAACGAGGGGCGCATGATCGTGATGGTCATGGCGCCGAAAAAACAGAGTTGAGAAAATGCCGAAATTGAAAACCAACCGGGGGGCGGCCAAGCGCTTCAAAAAGACGGCTTCGGGTTCGTACCGCAAGAAGCACTCCCATGCGCGCCACATCCTGACGAAGAAAAGCCCCAAGCGCAAGCGCAACCTGCGCGCGCCGGATTTGATTCACGCCAACGACGAGCGCGCGGTGCGCAAGTTGCTGCCGTACACGTAACCGGGAGGAAGTCATGGCACGAACCAAGAGCAGCGTCGCCGCACACGCACGGCACAAGGAGATACTGAAGCAGGCGAAAGGCTACCGCGGCGCCCGCGGCAGCACTTTCCGCGCCGCCAGGCAGGCGGTCATCCGCGCCGGCGAGTACGCCTACCGCGACCGGCGCACGCGCAAGCGGTTTTTCCGCAGCCTGTGGATCGTGCGCATCAACGCCGGCGCGCGCCGGTTCGGTCTTTCTTACAGCCGCATGATCGCTGGCATGTCCAGGGCCGGTATCGAGATAGACCGCAAAATCCTGGCCGAGCTTGCGGTCAGCGACATGGACGCTTTCGGCAAGATTGCCGAGAAGGCAAAGGCCGCGCTCACCGCCTGAGGTCCCTCGCGAGGCGAAGTCCGCGGGCAAAACGACATGCAGGATATCGAGAGGATCGCCTCCGAGGCCCGCGAGCGCATGGCGGCGGCGGAGACGGTTTCCGAACTCGACCGGCTGCGCGTTGAATACCTCGGTAAAAAAGGCGTCATTACGCGGCGCCTGAAAGAGCTCGACTCGCTGCCGCGGCAGCAGCGCCCCGCCGCCGGCAAGGCCGTCAACGGCGCCAAGCGCGTCGTGCTGGAAGCGTTTGAGCACCGCCGCGCCGCCCTCGACCAACAACGGCTGCTGCAACGCCTGAATAGCGAGAAAATTGACGTGACGCTGCCGGGGCGCGGCCAGCACGCCGGCGCGCTGCACCCGGTCACGCGCACGTTGCGCCGGGTCGAGGATCTGCTGCAGCGCGCCGGCTTCGACATCGAGGAAGGCCCCGACATCGAGGACGACTTCCACAACTTCGAGGCGCTGAACATTCCGCCGCTGCATCCGGCGCGCGCGATGCACGACACCTTTTATCTCGACGATGCCTGGCTGCTGCGCACGCACACCTCGCCGGTGCAGATTCGCGTCATGCGCGACCGCGCGCCGCCGATCCGGATGATCGCGCCGGGGCGGGTTTATCGCTGCGACTTCGACGTCACGCACAGCCCGATGTTCCATCAGGTCGAGGGTCTTGCGGTGGACGAGGAGGTTTCCTTCGCCGACCTCAAGGGCGTGGTCACGGGTTTTCTGCGCGCCTTTTTCGAGGAGGAGGATTTGCCGATCCGGTTCAGGCCGTCGTATTTTCCCTTCACCGAGCCTTCCGCCGAGGTGGACATCCACTGGCGCCACGGCGGCGGCCGCCACGGCTGGCTCGAAATCATGGGCTGCGGCATGGTCCACCCGAACGTGCTGAAAGCGGTGGGCTACGACGCCGGCCGTTACAGCGGTTACGCCTTCGGTCTCGGCATTGAACGCCTGGCGATGCTGCGCCACGGCATTGACGACCTCAGAATCTTCTTCGAGAACGACCTGCGCTTTTGCGCGCAATTTTCCGCCTGAACCGGGGCCGTCGTGCAGTGTAATCTCGAATGGCTCAGGCAGTGGGTGGCGATTGCGCCGGAAGACGCGCGCACGCTGGGCGAGCGCCTGACGCTGGCCGGTCTGGAAGTGGACTCGGTGTCTGCGGCGGCGCCGGCGCTGGTGAAAGTGGTCGCCGCCCGCGTCGAGTCGGTCGCCGAACATCCGGACGCCGCGCGCCTGCGTCTGTGCGGTGTGGACGCCGGTGACGGCCGCCGCCGCCGGGTGGTTTGCGGCGCGGCCAACGTCCGCGAAGGATTGTGCGCGCCGCTCGCGCTGGAAGGTGCTTGCATCGGCGGCAGGAAAATCGCGAAAACCGTGATTCGCGGAATGGAATCGGAAGGGATGCTGTGCTCGGGCGCCGAACTCGGCCTGGGCGAGCACAGCGACGGCCTGCTCGACCTGGGGGATGTTGAACCCGGCGCCGCCCTCGGCGAACACCTCGGCGCCGACGATGTGATCTACGACTTCGAGTTGACGCCCAACCGCGCCGATTGTTTCAGCGTCATCGGCATCGCGCGCGAAATCGCGGTCCTCGAGGGCGGCGCGCTGCCGCGGCCCGAACAGCCGGCGGTGGCGGCGGCCCACGATGCGCGCTGCGAGGTCGTCGTCGAGGCCGCCGTCCACGGCGCCTGTCCGCGTTACCTGTCGCGAGTGGTCACCGGACTCGATGCGGCGGCGGTGGCGCCGTTGTGGATGCGCGAGCGCCTGCGGCGCTGCGGCATGCGCAGCATGCACCCGGTCGTGGATGTCTTGAACTATGTGATGCTCGAAACGGGACAGCCGATGCACGCTTTCGACCGTCGGCGTCTTGCCGGCGGCCTCCGGGTTCGCCTGGCGAAAGACGCCGAGTCGCTGCTTCCCATCGGCGGCGAGGCCGGCGCGGCGCTTGCATTGAACGGCGAAGTGCTGGTCATCGCCGACCATGACGGCCCGGTCGCGGCGGCCGGCATCATCGGCGGCGACACCGCCGCGGTCGGCGGCGACACCCGCGAAATTGTTATCGAGTGCGCTTTCTTCGCGCCGCAGGCGATTGTCGGGCGCGCGCGCGCGCTGGGTCTGCACACCGAGTCTTCGCACCGTTTCGAGCGCGGCGTTGATCCGTATTTGCAGCACCACGCGCTGGAACGCGCGACGCGGTTGTTGCTTGAAATCGCGGGCGGCAGTCCCGGGCCGGTGCACGAAGTCAAAAGCGAGCGGCATCTGCCGCAACCCGGCGAGATTGCATTGCGCGCCACGGCGCTTGAGCGGCGTCTCGGCGTCGCCGTGGCCGGCGGCTTTGTCGAGAAGACGCTCGGCAATCTCGGCTGTCGCGTCAAGGCCGTGAAGGACGGCTGGCGCTGCCTGCCGCCTTCGTGCCGCTTTGATTTGCACATCGAGGAGGACTTGATCGAGGAAATCGCCCGCTTCCACGGCTACCACAATATTCCGGAGCGGCGGCGGTCCGGCGTCGCGCCGTTTGTCAACGCGGGCGCCGGCACCGCGCGCCTGCGCGCGCGCAACCGCCGCTTTGACGAGCGCATGGTCGAGGCGGGATATTACGAGGTGATGACCTACAGTTTTGTTTCCGACGGGCAGCTGCAGCGGTTTTCCGGCGAGACCGCGCCGCGCCTGAAGAATCCGATCTCGAATGAAATGTCGGTGATGCGTACTTCGCTGTGGCCGGGATTGTTGCAGGTGCTTGCCCATAACCTCGACCGTCAGCAGGAGCGGGTGCGGATTTTCGAGCGCGGCCCGGTCTTTTTCATGCGCGACAACGGCCCGGAGCAGGCGCAGATGCTGGCGGGGCTGGCGTGCGGCTCGCTGTATCCGGAGCAGTGGAACAGTCCCGACCATCATTCTGTCAAGCGCGCGGAAAGAACCGACCCTTACTGGGGTAGTGGCCGCAGTTGTAATTTCTACGACATCAAGGGCGACATCGAGCGCCTGCTGCATGGCTTCGGCGACGCTCTGGTCTTTGAGGAGTACGAGGAGGCGCGCGAGCACCCGGCGCTTCATCCGGGACGCAGTGCCAACGTGCTGCTGGATGGTAAGCCGGTCGGCTGCATCGGGGAATTGTCTCCGCGAATGGAGCAGCAACTGGATCTGTCGGCGTCGAGACGTGTGTTTCTGTTTGAACTCGAACTGGAACGTATTCCGCTACAGGCGCCGGTGTCTTGCCAACCGGTCTCGCCGTACCCGTCGGTGCGCCGCGACATCGCCGTCGTCTTCCCGGGCGAGGTGACGGCGGCCATGGTGCTGCGCTGTATCAAAGGCTTGAACATCGAATATTTGAGGGAGACGCTGATATTTGATGTTTTCGCGGGTGGTGATATACAATCGGACCACAAAAGCATGTCTTTGAGGCTCATTTTTCAGGATTGGTCCGCTACCCTGAAAAGCAGCGCGAGCGACGACTGGGTGGATGCCATCGTCGGTGCTCTTGAACGCGAACTGAACGGACAACTGAGAATGGCTTCCCAGCCCGGAGGTCAGGCCCTGCAGGAGACTTTTGAGGAAGAACAATGACAGTAACCAAATCTGATCTGGTCAACAACCTTTCCAGGCGGCTCGGCTTCAGCAAGAGCGAGTCCAAAGAATTCATCGAGAGTTTTTTCAACGAGATGAGTGGCATGCTTGGAAACGACAAGAACGTCAAGTTGTCCGGTTTCGGCAATTTCGTGTTGCGCGACAAAAGCGAACGCCCCGGCAGAAACCCCAAGACGGGGGAGGAAGTGCCGATTCCGGCGCGCCGTGTCGTGGTTTTCAAGCCGGGGCAGAAGTTGAAAAGCCGGGTGTCCGGCTACATTGGGAAAGACGGCGGGGATGACCCGTTTTCCGCTGATACCGGATAAGCACTATTTCACGATCGGCGAGGTCAGCGAATGGTGCGGAGTGGAGCAGCATGTGCTGCGCTACTGGGAAAAGGAGTTCGCGCAGCTGAAACCGACGCGGCGGGGCAACCGTCGTTTCTATACCCGCGACAATCTTGCCCTGCTGGTCAAGATTCACACGTTGTTGCGGGTTGACAAGTACACGATTGAAGGGGCGAAGCAGGTGCTGGAGCGGCCCGAGGCGGCGGCGAGGGTCGGCGTGGACGCGGCGCTGGTCAGGGAGTTGCAGAGCGAACTTGAAAGCATATTGAAGATACTCAAATGAGTCGTCGGGGCGTAGCGCAGTCTGGTAGCGCACCGCAATGGGGTTGCGGTGGTCGGAGGTTCAAATCCTCTCGCCCCGACCAGTTTTGACACCGGCGATGTTTCTCGATTCCCCCGTCGGCCTGCTCGAGATCGAGGCGGACGCCGCCGGCTTGCGGCGCCTGTCGTTTTGCTCGCGCCGCAAGCCGGCGGTCTCCGGCGGGACATCGCCGATGGAGGAGCGCGTGGCTCGCGAACTGCGGCGTTACTTCGAGGATTCGTCGTGGCGCTTCGGCTTTCCCCTGAACCTGGCCGGCGCCAGCCGCTTCCGGCGCCGCGTCTGGCAGGCGCTGCGCGCGACCTCTGCCGGAGAAATCCTGACCTACGGCGGCCTCGCCGGGCGCCTCGACACCCACCCGCGGGCGGTGGGCGGCGCCTGCAGCTCCAACCCGCTGCCTGTCGTGGTTCCGTGCCACCGGGTTGTGGCCCAATCGGGTGAATTGCGCGGCTACACCGGGCCGACGCCGGAGCGCGGGCTGGCCGTCAAGGCATGGCTTTTGCGCCACGAGGGGGCTGAAGTCTGATTTCCGGCCCTGCGCGGGTTTTTTAGCGTTTCGTGGATTGACAGACCGGCCGGTCCTTGGGATAATAACGTGTTTCCCGGAGGGGTACCCAAGCGGTCAACGGGGGCAGACTGTAAATCTGCTGGCTTTGCCTTCGTAGGTTCGAATCCTACCCCCTCCACCATGATGACTTGAGGAGGGGGTAGCCGGGAACAAACCGGGGCGACTATGAACGTGAAAATCTCAATGGCAGCCGTATCGGTTCCGCGCGGGTGTAGTTCAGTGGTAGAACCTCAGCCTTCCAAGCTGATGACGGCGGTTCAATTCCGCTCACCCGCTCCAGCGGCAGGAAGGCTCGAATCCAATCGCCCATATAGCTCAGTGGTAGAGCACTTTCTTGGTAAGGAAGAGGTCACCGGTTCAACCCCGGTTATGGGCTCCACCAGATCCAACTAATTTGTTTGCAGGAGACTCACGATGTCCAAAGAAAAATTCGCAAGAACGAAGCCGCATATCAACGTGGGCACGATAGGCCACGTAGATCACGGCAAGACGACGTTGACGGCGGCGCTGACGAAGGTGATGTCGGAGCACGGCGGCGGAGAATTTCGTTCGTATGACCAGATAGACAATGCGCCGGAAGAGCGTGAGCGGGGCATAACGATTGCGACGGCGCACGTGGAGTATGAGTCGGAGTCGCGTCACTATGCGCACGTGGATTGCCCCGGTCACGCGGACTACATCAAGAACATGATCACGGGAGCGGCGCAGATGGACGGAGCGATTCTGGTGGTCAGCGCGGCGGACGGCCCGATGCCGCAGACACGCGAGCACATATTGCTGGCTCGGCAGGTTGGGGTTCCGCACATCGTGGTCTATCTGAACAAGGCGGACATGGTGGATGACAAGGAGTTGATGGAGTTGGTGGAGATGGAAGTGAGGGAGTTGCTGACGAGTTACGAGTTTCCGGGGGAGGAAGTTCCGATTGTGACGGGTTCTGCGTTGAAGGCGCTGGAGGGTGATGAGACGGAGCATGGAGTGCAGTCGATAGAGAAGTTGGTGGAGGTGATGGACACTTCGATTCCGGAGCCGGAGCGAGCGGTGGAAGGGGATTTCCTGATGCCGGTGGAGGATGTATTTTCGATATCGGGTCGCGGCACGGTGGTGACGGGGCGGATAGAGCGCGGCGTGGTGAAGGTTGGCGACGAGGTGGAGATTGTCGGAATCAAGGACACGCAGACGACGACGTGCACGGGAGTGGAGATGTTCAGGAAGTTGCTGGACGAGGGTCGCGCGGGAGACAACGTGGGAGTATTGCTGCGTGGCACGAAGCGCGAGGAAGTGGATCGCGGGCAGGTATTGTGCAAGCCCGGTTCGATTACGCCGCACACGGAGTTTGATTCGGAGGTGTATGTGTTGTCGAAAGAAGAGGGAGGCCGTCACACGCCGTTTTTCAAGGGCTACCGCCCTCAGTTTTACTTCAGGACGACGGATGTGACGGGAGAAGTGGAGTTGGCGAAAGGAGTGGAGATGGTGATGCCGGGAGACAATGTGAAGTTCGGTGTAAAATTGATAGCGCCGATAGCGATGGAAGAAGGTCTTCGCTTTGCGATACGCGAGGGAGGCCACACGGTCGGCGCCGGTGTCGTCACCAGGGTCGTGAAATAATGTCGGGACACGGAGTGCATCACCGCGCTGCGGGAACCGTGTCGTGCCGTAGGCCAGTAGCTCAATTGGCAGAGCAGCGGTCTCCAAAACCGCAGGTTGGGGGTTCAAGTCCCTCCTGGCCTGCCATTTGCTGAAGGCAGGCGGAACGATGGCGGGCAAGATGGCGGAAACCGGGCCTTCAATCCAGGACCGGACGAGGCTGGCGCTGGCGGCGGCGGCGCTGGTGGTCGGTATCGGCCTGTTCTATTACCTCGACGAGCAGGGATTGTTTGTAAAAGTCATCGCGATTCTGGCGATGACCGCCGTCGCGGTTGTCCTGTTTTTTATGACCACGCAGGGCAGGGAAGTCGCCGAGTTTCTGAAAGGCTCGCGCATCGAATTGCAGAAAATGGTGTGGCCGGGCAAGTCCGAGACGCTGCATTCAACGCTGCTCGTGTTCGCCGTGATTTTTGTCGTCGCCCTGTTCTTGTGGCTGCTCGACCTGTCTTTGGCGTGGTTCATGCAGCTGCTGATCAAATAGTGCTTGTGGACGCCGTTGAACCGATGGATGCAAAAGACGCCGCAGATGCGGGCGAAGACAGCGGTCTGTGCTGGTACGTCGTGCACGTTCATTCCGGTTTTGAGGCCCGGGTCAGCCAGTCTCTCGAAGAGCGGATTGAGCGCTACGGCATGCAGAAGCGGTTCGGACAGATCATGATGCCGAAAGAGGAAATTGTCGAAATGCGGGCCGGCCAGAAGCGCACGGTGTCGCGCAAGTTTTTCCCCGGTTACCTGCTGGTGGAGATGGACATGGACGAGGACACCTGGCACCTGGTCAAGGATGTGCCGCGCGTGCTCGGCTTTGTCGGCGGCTCGCGCGAGAAGCCGGCGCCAATCGCGCAGAAAGAAGTGGACGCCATCCTGGCTCGCATCCGCGACGGCGCGGGCAGACTGACGCCGAGGATTGTGTTCGAGTCGGGCGAGGTGGTTCGCGTCATAGACGGCCCGTTCAACGACTTCAACGGCACGGTCGAAGAAGTCAATTACGAGAAGAGCCGGCTGCTGGTGCTGGTGCAGATTTTCGGGCGTTCGACCCCGGTCGAGTTGGCCTTCAGCCAGGTTGAGAAGACCTGACGGAGTTTTTGATGGCGAAAAAAATCGAGACCTATATCCGTATGCAGGTTCCCGCCGGCGACGCCAACCCGAGTCCGCCGGTCGGCCCGGCGCTCGGCCAGCACGGCCTCAATATCATGGAATTCTGCAAGGCGTTCAACGCCCAGAGCGGCGGCATCGAGAAGGGCATGCCGGTGCCGGTGGTGATTACCGTCTATTCGGACAAGAGTTTCACCTTTGTCATCAAGTCGCCGCCGGCGGCGGTGCTGCTGAGAAAAGCGGCGGGCATTGAAAAAGGCAGCGGCACGCCGAACCTCGAAAAAGTCGGCAAGGTCACGCGCCGGCAGCTGGAGGAAATCGTCGCCCAGAAAGAAGGCGACCTGACGGCGAACGGCATGGACGCGGCGGTGCGGACGATTGCCGGCAGCGCGCGCAGCATGGGCATCGAAGTGGAGGGCGTCTGATGCCGCGGCCGTCCAAAAGAGCGAAACTCATCGCCGAGAAGTGCGACCCGGAGAAGCTGTACTCGCCCGCCGAAGCGTTCAGCCTGCTGAGGGAGTGCTCGAAAGTGAAGTTCGGCGAATCGGTTGATGTCAGCATCCATCTCGGCGTGGATGCGCGCAAGGGCGACCAGATGGTGCGCGGCGCGACGAACCTGCCGCACGGTCTCGGCCGCAAGGTGCGGGTTGCGGTCTTCGCGCAGGGCGACAAGGCCGAGGAAGCCGAGAAAGCCGGCGCCGACGCGGTCGGCCTCGACGATTTGATCGAGCGCGCGCGCAAGGGCGATTTCGATTACGACGCGGTGGTCGCCGCCCCCGCGGCCATGTCCGCGGTCGGCAAAATCGGCCAGCAGCTGGGGCCGCGCGGGCTGATGCCCAACCTCAAGGATGGCACCGTGACCGAGGACATCGCGGCGGCAGTGGAGAGCATCCGCAAAGGCCGCGCCCGCTACCGCATTGACAAGGCCGGCATCGTCCATTGCAGCATTGGCCGTCTGGATTTTGACGACAGCCAACTCGGGGAGAACCTCGACGCCCTGGTCGCCGATATTGTCAAGAACAAGCCGGCTGCGACCAAGGGCATCTTTCTGCAGAAGGTGTCGGTGTCATCGACCATGGGGCCGGGCTTGAAGATTGATCAGAGCGCGCTGGATTCCTGACGGCGGCGGAGAGACTGAAAATGGCGTTGAATCTGGAAGCGAAAAAGCAGGTGGTCGCAGAAGTGGCCGAGGCCGCGGCGCGCGCGAGTTCGGCGATTGCCGCCGAGTACCACGGCCTGACGGTGGCCGAGCTGACCCGCCTGCACAAACAGGCGGGCGAGCAGGACGTTTACCTGCGCGTCGTCAAGAACACGCTTGCGCGCCGGGCGCTGACCGAGACGCCGTTCGCGTGCATGACCGGCTCGCTTCGCGGGCCGCTCATTCTCGCGTTTTCGAACGACAATCCGGGCGCCGCCGCGAAACTGATCAAGGACTTTCAGAAAGAAAGCGAGGACCTTGAAGTGAAAATCCTCGCGTTTGACGGCGAGTTGCAGGACCTGTCGAGGTTTGAACGCCTCGCCTCCCTGCCGACTTACGAGCAGGCGGTCAGCCTGTTGATGGCCGTGATGAAGGCTCCGGTGGAGAAACTGGCGCGCACTCTGGCGGCGCCCGTTTCGAAACTGGCGCGAACCGTGGCCGCTTTGCGCGACGACAGACAGAAGTCCGCTTGAGCGACGGCGGAAACCATAAACCAAAGAGCACATTGAAGGAGAACAGATGATGGCTTTATCGAAGGAAGAAATACTCGACGCAATCGCCGGAATGTCCGTGATGGACATGGTGGAACTGGTTTCGTCTATGGAGGAGAAATTCGGCGTTTCGGCCGCGGCCGTCGCCGCCGCCCCGGTGGCGGCGGCAGGCGCTGGAGCCGCCGCCGAGGAAGACGTGAAGGATGAGTTCGATATCATCCTGACTTCCCACGGCGACAACAAGGTGGCCGTCATCAAGGCGGTGCGCGCGGTGACCGATCTCGGTCTCAAGGAAGCCAAGGAACTGGTCGAGGGCACGCCGGCGACGGTCAAAGAGAAGGTCGCAGGCAAAGACGCCGAGGAAATCAAGAAGCAACTTGAAGAAGCCGGCGCCGCCGTTGATCTTAAATGAGGCCGCGCCCAGCCGTCGCCGCGCCGGCGGGTGCGCGGCCTGCAACGCCCGTTCGCGGGTGTTGACGGACTGAGCCCGAGTCACCCCTGGAGGACCCATGTACAGCTTTACGGAAAAGAAACGCATCCGCAAGAATTTCGGCAAGAAGTCCGAGAGGCTGAAGGTGCCCAACATGCTGCAAATGCAGCTCGATTCCTACCGTGAATTCCTGCAGCAGGACACGCCGCACGAGAAAAGAAGGGACAAGGGGCTGCACGGTATTTTCAAATCCGTCTTCCCGATCAGCAGTCATTCGGGCAACGCCCAGCTGCTCTACGACCGCTACGAACTCGGCGAGCCGGAGTTTGACGTCAGCGAGTGCATGTTGCGCGGGCGCACCTATGCGGTGCCCCTGAAGGTGTCCATGAAACTGGCGCTGTATGAAAAGAAACCGGCTTCGGGAGGCCGCCAGAAAGCCGGCGCCGCCAAAGTCGAGAGGCCGGTCAAGGAGATCAAGCAACAGGATGTGTACATGGGCGAATTGCCGCTGATGACCGACACCGGCACTTTCGTCATCAACGGCACCGAGCGCGTCGTCGTCTCCCAGTTGCACCGTTCGCCGGGCGTGTTCTTTGAGCACGACAAGGGCAAGACCCATTCCTCCGGCAAATTGCTGTACTCGGCGCGGGTCATTCCCTACCGCGGTTCATGGCTGGATTTCGAGTTTGACCCGAAAGATTGCCTGTTCGTGCGCATAGACCGCCGCCGCAAATTGCCGGCGACCATCCTGCTGAGGGCCTTCGGCATGAGCGACGAGGAAATCCTCGACACTTTCTTCGAGACCGACAGGATTCGCCGCGTCGGCGGTGTTTACAAGATTCAGTTGATTCCCGAGCGCCTGCGCGGCGAGGTCGTCCAGTTCGACATCGAGATCAAGGGCAAGCGGCTGGTCGAGGCGGGCCGCCGGATTACCGCGGGACACGTCGCGCAGATCAAAAAATCCGGCGTCAAGACGTTGCAGGTGCCGGAGGAATACCTGATGGAAAAGGTGCTGGCGAAAAGCATCGTCGACAAAAAAACCGGCGAATGTATCGCCGAGGCCAACGCCCGCGTCACCGGGGAGTTGCTGGAGGCGCTGGAGCAGGCGAACATCCGGGAGTTCGAGACGCTCTACACCAACGAGATTGACTGCGGCCCGTTCATATCCGACACCCTGCGCCTGGACACCACGGGCAAGAGCCAACTGGAGGCGCAGTTTGAAATTTACCGGATGATGCGCCCCGGCGAGCCGCCGGCGAAGGAGGCGGCCGAGAACCTGTTCACTAATCTGTTCATGAACCCGGATCGCTACGACCTGTCGGAAGTCGGGCGCATGAAATTCAACCGCCGCCTCGGCCGCGATTCCGGCACGGGTTCAGGCACGCTGGACCGGGACGACGTGCTGGAGGTGCTGCGTGCATTGATTGCGATTCGAGACGGCGCCGGCATGGTGGACGACATTGACCACCTCGGCAACCGCCGCGTGCGCTGCGTCGGCGAGACCGCCGAAAATGCGCTGCGCATCGGCCTCATCCGCATTGAGCGCGTGGTCAAGGAGCGCCTCACATTCGCCGAGGTCGAGGAACTGATGCCGCAGGAACTGGTCAATTCCAAGCCGGTGTCGGCGGCCATCAAGGAGTTTTTTGGCTCGAGCCAGTTGTCGCAGTTCATGGACCAGAACAATCCGCTGGCCGAGGTCACGCACAAGCGGCGCATTTCGGCGCTTGGCCCGGGCGGCCTCGCGCGCGAACGCGCCAGTTTCGAGGTGCGCGACGTGCATCCGACCCATTACGGCCGGCTGTGCCCGATCGAGACCCCGGAAGGTCCGAACATCGGGCTGATCAGCTCGCTTGCGATGTATGCCCGTCCGAACTCGTACGGCTTTCTCGAAACGCCGTACCTGAAAGTCAAGAACGGTGTCGTCACCCAGGACATTGAATACCTGTCGGCGATCGAGGAGGGCAACTACACGATTGCCCAGGCCAACGCGACCATAGACAAGAAAGGCCGGCTGACCGACGAACTCGTCTCGTGCCGCAAGCAGAACGAATTCATCATGTTCACGCCCGACAAGGTGGACTACATGGACATTTCGCCCAAGCAGATTGTGTCGGTGGCGGCGGCGTTGATTCCCTTTCTCGAGCACGACGACGCCAACCGGGCGTTGATGGGGTCGAACATGCAGCGCCAGGCCGTGCCGACGCTGCGCAGTGAAAAGCCATTGGTCGGGACGGGCATCGAGCGCGCCGTCGCGACCGACTCCGGCGCCATTTTGTGCGCGCGCCGCGCCGGCGTCGTTGACACGGTGGACGCCGCGCGGATTGTCGTCAAGATCAGCGACAAGGAAGCCCAGGCCGGCGAGGCCGGCGTGGAGATCTACAAGCTGACCAAGTACACCCGCTCCAACCAGGACACCTGTATCAACCACCGCCCGCTGGTCAAAGTGGGCGATGTCATCGAGCCGGGCGACGTGCTGGCCGACGCTTCCTCGACCGACCAGGGCGAGCTGGCGCTGGGGCAGAACGTGCTGGTCGCGTTCATGCCCTGGAACGGCTACAACTTCGAGGATTCGATCCTGATTTCCGAGCGCCTCGTCGAGGAGGAACGCTACACGACGATACACATCAAGGAGCTGACGTGCACGGCGCGCAGCACCAAGCTGGGCAACGAGGAGATTACCGCCGACATTCCGAACATCGGCGAGGGTTTCCTGTCGAAACTCGACGAGTCCGGTATCGTCCACATCGGCGCCGAGGTCAGGCCGGGGGACATCCTGGTGGGCAAGATCACTCCGAAGGGCGAGAACCAGCTGACGCCGGAGGAAAAACTGCTGCGCGCGATTTTCGGCGAGAAAGCGTCGGACGTGAAGGACAACTCGCTGCGGGTTCCTTCCGGCATCGAGGGCATGATCATTGACGTCAAGGTCTTCACGCGCGAGGGTGGCGACAAGGACGATCGCGCGCTGGCCATCGAGCGCAGCGAGATTGAAAAACTGCGCAAGGACCTGGACGACGAACTGAGAATTTATGAAGACGACATCTTCGACCGGGTCAGAAAGCTGATGACCGGCAAGGCCGCGGCGGGCGGCCCCAACGGCCTGAAGTCCGGCATGAAGGTGACCGCGTCCTATCTGGACGCGCTGGAGCGCGAGAAGTGGTTCTCGATCCGGATGCAGAACGAAACGGTCAGCCGCCATCTCGAGCAGCTGTCCGCGCGCTTCAAGGAACAGCGCACGCGCGCCGAAGAGCATTTCCAGCAAAGGCGCTCGAAGCTGGAGGCCAGCGACGTAATGGCGCCGGACGTGCTGAAGATAGTCAAGGTTTATCTGGCGATGAAGCGGCGCATACAGCCGGGCGACAAACTCGCCGGACGCCACGGCAACAAGGGCGTGGTCTCGATGATCGTGCCGGTCGAGGACATGCCGTACCTTGAGGACGGAACGCCGGTGGACATCCTGCTGAACCCGCTGGGGGTGCCATCGCGCATGAACGTCGGCCAGGTGCTGGAGACCCATCTCGGCTGGGCGGCGAAGGAACTGGGAAGGCAAATAGGCAAACTGCTGGACGAGTCCGCCTCGCCGGCCAAAATCCGCGCCCTGTTGCAGAAAGTGTACGACTACGGCGAGCATCAGACCGGCGGCGCCCTGAAGACGCTGACCGATGATGAAATCAAGGTGCTGGCCGGCAACCTGCGCGACGGTGTGCCGATTGCGACGCCGGTGTTTGACGGCTCGACCGAGAAAGAAATCAAGGGTGTGCTGGCGATGGCCGGGCTGCCCGATTCGGGCCAGGCGGTGCTCTACGACGGACGCTCGGGAGAGCCCTTCGACCGCCCGGTGACGGTGGGCTACGCCTACATCATGAAACTCAACCATCTCGCGGACGACAAGATGCACGCGCGCTCGACCGGCCCGTACAGCATGATTACGCAGCAGCCGCTGGGCGGCAAGGCGCAGTTCGGCGGCCAGCGCTTCGGCGAGATGGAAGTGTGGGCGCTGGAGGCGTACGGCGCGGCGCACATCCTGCAGGAAATGCTGACGGTCAAGTCGGATGACGTGCGCGGCAGAAACCGCATGTACAAGAACATCGTCAACGGCGATTACACGACCGAGGCGGGCATTCCCGAGTCTTTCAACGTGTTGATGAAGGAAATTCGCTCGCTCGGTATCAACATCGCCCTGGACAAAAAAGGCGCCTGACGGCGGGCGTGGTGCTGGAGAAAAGATGAAACAATTTTTCAATTTAATGAAACAAACCGAAGGGGTCGAGGATTTCGACCATCTCAGGATCGGCGCGGCATCGCCCGACGAAATCCGCTCCTGGTCCTACGGCGAGGTCCGCAAGCCGGAGACGATCAATTACCGCACCTTCAAGCCCGAGCGCGAAGGACTGTTCTGCGCCAAAATTTTCGGGCCGGTCAAGGATTACGAATGTTTGTGCGGCAAGTACAAGCGCCTGAAACATCGCGGCGTGGTCTGCGAGAAATGCGGCGTTGAGGTTACGCTGACACGAGTGCGGCGCGAGCGCATGGGGCACATCGAACTGGCGAGCCCGGTCGCGCACATCTGGTTTCTGAAGTCGCTGCCGTCGCGCATCGGCCTGCTGCTCGATATGACCCTGCGCGACATCGAGAGCGTGCTGTACTTCGAGAGCTACATCATCATCGAGCCGGGCATGACCGACCTCAAGGAAGGGGACTTGCTGACCGACGAGGAATATTTCGACAAGATCGAGCAGTACGGCGACCAGTTCACCGCGCGCATGGGCGCGGAGGCCATTTTGCAGTTCCTGAAGAAAATAGACCTCGACAAAACCGTGCTCGAATTGCAGGAGGAAATCGCCGGCACCAATTCAGAGGCCAAGCTCAAGCGGCTGTCGAAGCGGCTGAAACTGGTCAAGCAGTTTATCCAGTCGGGCAGCAAGCCGGAGTGGATGATTCTGACGGTGCTGCCGGTGCTGCCGCCGGATCTGCGCCCGCTGGTGCCGCTCAGCGACGGGCGCTTCGCGGCTTCCGACCTCAACGACCTGTACCGCCGCGTCATCAACCGCAACAACCGCCTGAAGCGGCTGCTGGAACTGGGTTCGCCCGAAATCATCGTGCGCAACGAGAAGAGAATGTTGCAGGAGGCGGTGGACGCGCTGCTCGACAACGGCCGGCGCGGGCGCGTCGTCACCGGCACCAACAAGCGGCCGCTGAAGTCGCTGGCCGACATGATCAAGGGCAAACAGGGGCGCTTTCGCCAGAACCTGCTCGGCAAGCGCGTGGATTACTCCGGGCGTTCGGTCATCGTCGTCGGGCCGACGCTCAAACTGCACCAGTGCGGCCTGCCCAAGAAAATGGCGGTCGAACTGTTCAAGCCGTTCATCTACAGCCGGCTCTACAAGCGCGGCCTCGTGACGACGATCAAGACCGCCAAGAAACTCGTCGAGAAAGAGGGGCCGGAGGTCTGGGACATCCTCGAGGAGATTATCCACGAGTACCCGATTTTGCTGAATCGCGCGCCGACGCTGCACCGCCTCGGCGTGCAGGCGTTTGAGCCGGTGCTGATCGAGGGCAAGGCCATTCAGCTGCACCCGCTGGTCTGCGCCGCCTTCAACGCCGATTTCGACGGCGACCAGATGGCGGTGCACGTGCCGCTGTCGCTGGAGGCGCAGCTGGAGGCGCGCTGCCTGATGATGTCCACCAACAACATCCTGTCGCCGGCCAACGGCAACCCCATCATCGTGCCGTCGCAGGACATTGTGCTGGGGCTGTATTACATGACGCGCGAGCGCGTCAACGCCAAAGGCGCCGGCATGAAGTTCGCCGATTTCGGCGAACTGGAGCGCGCCTACGCCGCCGGCTGCGTCGAATTGCACGCCAGGGTCGAGGTTCGGATGGAGCGCCCCTACCATGAGGGCGGCGAAGGCGGCAAGCGCATCGAGACCACGGTCGGGCGCGCCAAACTGGCCGAAATTCTGCCCGCGGGCCTGCCGTTTGAACTGGTGGACCGGGTGCTCGACAAGCGCGGCATCCTCGATCTGGTGGATGTCAGCCACCGCAAGACCAGCCTCAAGGAAACCGTGATCTTCGCCGACCATCTGATGTATATCGGCTTCCACTACGCGACCCGGGCCGGCGTTTCCTTCGGCGTGGACGATATGGTGGTGCCGAGCGACAAGCAGGTGATTCTGAACGAGGTCGAGATGGAAGTGAAGGAAATCGAAAGCCAGTACATTTCCGGTTTTGTCACCGCCGGCGAGAAATACAACAAGGTCATTGACATCTGGTCGAACGCCAACGACCGCATCGCCAACCGCATGATGGACGAACTCAGCACCGAGGAAGTGCTCGACGCCGACGGCAACAAGGTGACCCAGCCGTCGTTCAACTCGATCTTCATGATGGCCGATTCGGGCGCACGCGGTTCGGCGCTGCAAATCCGGCAGCTCGCCGGAATGCGCGGACTGATGGCCAAACCCGACGGCTCGATCATCGAAACGCCGATTACGGCGAACTTCCGCGAGGGCCTGAACATTCTCCAGTACTTCATCTCGACACACGGTGCGCGCAAGGGCCTGGCCGACACCGCGCTGAAGACCGCCAATTCCGGCTATCTGACGCGCCGCCTGGTGGACACCGCCCAGGACCTCGTCGTCACCGAACCCGATTGCGGCACGTCGGAAGGCATTATGGTCAAGCCCAACATCGAGGGCGGCGACATCGTCGAACCGCTCGAAGAACGCGTGCTGGGCAGGGTCGTGGCGCAGGACATCAAGTCCGGCAAGAAGGTGCTGATTGCAGCGGGCACGATGCTCGACGAGGAACTCCTCAAGCAACTCGACCGCCACGGCGTTGACCAGATCAAGGTGCGCTCGCCGATCACGTGCGAGACCCGCTACGGGATTTGCGCGAATTGCTACGGCCGCGACCTGGCGCGGGGTTATCTGATTAACCTCGGCGAGGCGATCGGCATCATCGCCGCGCAGTCCATCGGCGAGCCCGGCACCCAATTGACGATGCGGACGTTCCATATCGGCGGCGCCGCCAGCCGTTCGGTCGCGATCAACAACGTCGCGGTCAAGGGCGGCGGTTCGGTGCGTTTGCACCGGATGAAACTGCTCCGGCATTCGAGCGGGGAAAGCGTCGTCGTGTCGCGCTCCGGCGAAATCAGCATCATCTCCGGGCACGGCAGCGAGCAGGAGCGCTACAAGATTCCGTACGGTGCGCGCCTGACGGCCGCCGACGGCGATGTGGTCGAGGCCGGCCAGGTCGTCGCCCACTGGGATCCGCACATGCACCCCATCGTCGCCGAAGTCGCCGGCGTTGCCCGTCAGGAGTCGTTTGCGGAGGGCATCAACGTCACCCAGCAGACCGACGAGATGACCGGAATCAGTTCCTCGATTGTGACCGGAAGCACCAAGGAGCAGACGCCGACCATCAAACTGGAAGACAAGAAAGGCAAGGCCGTCATGCTGCCGAACGGCCGTCCGGCCAGTTACCGCCTGACGCCGGGCGCTGTCGTCACGCTGACCGACGGCACCGAGGTCGGCATCGGCGACGTCATCGCGCGCATCCCGCAGGAGACCACCAAGACCCGCGACATCACCGGCGGCCTGCCGCGCGTCGCCGACCTGTTCGAGGCGCGCAAGCCGAAAGAATCGGCGATTCTCGCCGGCTGCACCGGCACCGTCACTTTCGGCAAGGAGACCAAGGGCAAGCAGCGCGTCATCATCACCGACGGCGACAACGAGTCCGTCGAGATGCTGATTCCGAAATGGCGGCGCATTGAAATTCTCGAAGGCGAGCAGGTCGAACAGGGCGAAATCATATCGGAGGGGGAATTCAACTCCCACGACATCCTGCGCCTGCTCGGCGTCAGCGCGCTGGCCGAGTACCTGGTCAAGGAAATCCAGGACGTCTATCGTCTGCAGGGAGTCAAAATCAACGACAAGCACATCGAGGTCATCATCCGCCAGATGCTGCGCAAGGTCGAAATCATCAACCCGAAGGGCAGCGGCTACCTGATTGGCGACACCGTCGAGAAGATGGAGTTGATGGAGTTGAACGAGAAGCTGGTGCGCGAAGGCGCGGAGCCGGTGGAATACAAGCCGCTGCTGCTCGGCATCACGAAGGCGTCGCTGGTCACCGAATCGTTCGTGTCCGCCGCGTCGTTCCAGGAAACGACGCGCGTCCTGACCGAGGCCATCGTGCGCAGCGCCAAAGACCACCTGAGGGGCCTGAAGGAGAACGTCATTGTCGGCCGCCTGATACCGGCGGGCACCGGCTGGGTCTCGCGCGACCAGCAGCGCCGCAGCGCGCTGGGACAGGAGATGGCCGCGCTTGAAGAAGGTTTGTCGGCCGCCGTCGCAAGCGCCGCGGCGTCGAACGCCGTGGCGGATGAGGAAGAAGAGACCGCCAAAAACGCCGAGGGCGTCGGCAAAGAGGCGTAAGCCTTGCGCCAGGAAAGGGGTTCAGGCGGCGCCTTCAGCCCCGCCGGCCTCACCGCGTTGCTGTTTGGCGTTGTATTCGCGCCGCCGCCGCGCGGCCTGATTGCCCGGCACTGCATCCGCCCGGAAACCTGCAAAAGCTCAGACACCTTTGGCACTCTGATCTGCGAGGAGAGCCATGCAAATCCATCGTGTCGGATACCGCATCAAGGGGTATTCACAAGTAGTCAAATTAGGGCATCTTTGGGATATGACGAGCAAAGATGCCCTGCAACGTATCAAAATCCTTGAGTTCGCCGAGCGGCACGGACAGGGCGCCGCTATCGATGCCTTTGAAGTCAGTTCGCGTACGCTGTATCGCTGGCGGCGCGCGCTCAAACTTCACAATAACCGCATCAGCGCACTCACCCCCAAATCATGCGCGCCGCACCGCAAACGGCCTCCGGCCACCGCGCCCGCCGTGGCCGCGCAAATACGCGCCATGCGTTTCCACAAACACCACCCCAATATGGGCAAAGTCACCATCCACGCCAGCGAGGAGTTCCGCGACTGGTGCCGCGAGAACCGGGTGGCGCTGCCGAGCGTGTCCACCATCGGGCGCATCATCGCCCGTGCGCCGGATAAAATGCGCCACGCCCCCGTCCGCCTCGGGCCGCGCGGACAGCCCAAATCCGTGCGCAGAGCGCACAAAACACGCCGCATCAAAGACTATCAACCCGCCCCGCTGGAACTCATCGCCGGCGATACCATCGTGCGCATGCGCGATGGCATCCGACGCTACCTCACCACCTTCATCGACCCCAACAGCCGCCTGGCCGTCGCCTTCGCTTCGCGCACCGCCTCCAGCCGACAAGCCACCCTCACCCTCAACGCCCTCATCGACCTGCTGCCGACAGCACCCAAATACCTGCTCACCGACAACGGCTCCGAGTTCATGGGCGACTTCCAAAAACGACTCGATGAACTCCACATCACCCACTGGTGGACCTACCCCAACTCTCCCAAAATGAACCCTCACGCCGAACGCTTCAACCGCACCATCCAAGAGAGTTTTGTCGACTATCACGACGACCTCCTGTTCTCCGACCTGACCCTATTCAACCAAAAACTCGCCGAATGGCTGGTCTTCTACAACACCCAAAGACCACACCTTTCCCTCAAACGCCAATCTCCCATACAATACCTCTCACAACAACTTCCATACTGCCAAAGGTATTGGACTTGTACAAAACCTTTACTTGCGGACGATTTCCCGGTACACTCCCGAATGCCGTGAACCTTTCCTGCCGGGTGGCGGGGGAGGTTTGTTTCTATTTTCATTGCCTGGAGAACCATGGCGACAATCAACCAACTGGTGCGTAAGCCCAGGAAGCGCAAAATTGTCAAGAGCAGCGTAACCGCGCTCGAAAACTCCCCGCAAAAACGGGGTGTGTGCGTTCGCGTGTACACGACAACCCCGAAGAAGCCGAACTCGGCGTTGCGCAAAGTCGCCCGCGTCCGCCTGACGAACGGCTACGAAGTCACCGCCTACATCGGCGGCGAGGGGCACAACCTGCAGGAGCACTCGGTGGTGCTGATTCGCGGCGGCCGCGTCAAGGACCTGCCCGGCGTCCGCTACCACACCGTGCGCGGCAGCCTGGACACGCAGGGTGTCGAGGGAAGAAAGCAGGGCCGTTCGAAATACGGGGCGAAACGCTCCGACGCCTGAGGCGAATCCGATGCCGCGACGCAGAGAAGTACCGAAAAGGCAGGTCACACTGGACCCCAAATACCAGGACGAGACGCTCGCCAAGTTCATCAACCTGCTGATGAAGGCCGGCAAGCGCTCGCGCGCCGAGAAGATCGTCTATGGCGCGCTCGACAAGGCCTCGAGGGCGTCCGGCGACGAACTCGATGTTTTCAAGACGGCGCTGGAGAACGTGAAGCCGCGCGTCGAGGTCAAGTCACGCCGCGTCGGCGGCGCCACCTACCAGGTGCCTGTCGAAGTGCGCCCGGTGCGCCAGTTGACGCTGGCGATGCGCTGGCTGATTGAGGCCGCCCGCAAGCGCGGCCCGCAGTCCATGGTCGAGAAACTGGCGGCGGAACTGGCCGACGCCTTCAACAACAAGGGCGCGGCGATCAAGCGGCGTGAAGACACGCTGAAGATGGCGGAGGCCAACAAGGCCTTCTCGCATTACCGGTGGTGACGATGGCGCGCTCGACCTCCATAGACCGTTACCGCAACATCGGCATCATGGCGCACATTGACGCCGGCAAGACGACGACGACCGAACGGGTTCTTTTCTACACCGGCATTTCGCACAAGATGGGCGAGGTGCACGAGGGCGCCGCGGTCATGGACTGGATGGAGCAGGAGCAGGAGCGCGGCATCACGATCACATCGGCGGCGACGACCTGTTTCTGGCAGGGCATGAGCCAGCAGTTCGACAAGCACCGCATCAACATCATTGACACGCCGGGCCATGTTGATTTCACCATCGAGGTGGAGCGTTCGCTGCGTGTGCTCGACGGTGCGGTCGGCGTGTTTTGCGCGGTCGGCGGGGTCGAACCCCAGTCCGAGACCGTCTGGCGCCAGGCCGACACCTACCAGGTGCCGCGCATGGCCTTTGTCAACAAGATGGATCGCTCCGGCGCCGATTTTCTGAGGGTGGTGGAGCAGATTCGCGAACGCCTGGGTTCGAGGCCGATTCCGGTGCAATTGCCGATTGGCGCCGAAGAGCGGTTTGTCGGCGTGGTGGACCTGATCGCCAATCAGGCGATTTACTGGAGCGAGGAAGATCTCGGCGCCACCTGCAAGATCGACGAAGTGCCCGAAGACATGCGCGCGGAATGCGACCGCTGGCGCGAGACGATGATGGAGGCGGCGGGCGAGGCCGACGAGGATCTGATGGAGAAATATCTCGAAGGCGGGTTGGCCGTGCCGGACATTGTCCGCGGCCTGAGAATGCGCACGCTCGCCAATGAAGTCGTCCCCGTTTTGTGCGGTTCGGCGTTCAAGAACAAGGGCGTGCAGGCGCTGCTCGACGCCGTCGTCCAGTTCATGCCTTCGCCCGACGACATGCCGGCCATCGAAGGCGTGGCCAAGGAGGACCAGTCCGCGCCGTCGCGCAAGCCCTCCGACGACGAGCCCTTTTCGGCGCTGGCCTTCAAGATCGCGAGCGACCCGTTTGTCGGCACGCTGACTTTTTTCAGAGTGTATTCCGGCGTGCTGCGCTCCGGCGACACCATACTGAACCCGATTCGCAGACGCAAGGAACGCATCGGCCGCATCCTGCAGATGCACTCCAACTCGCGCGAAGAGATCAAGGAAGTGCGGGCCGGCGACATCGCCGCCGCGGTCGGCCTGAAAGACGCGGTGACGGGCGACACGCTTTGCGACACGGCGTCGCCGATTGTGCTCGAAAGCATGAGTTTTCCGGCGCCGGTCATCTCGGTCGCGGTCGAGCCGAAGACCAAGGCCGACCAGGAGAAAATGGGTATCGCGCTGAGCAAACTGGCCAGGGAGGACCCGTCTTTCCGGGTGCAGACCGACGAGGAAACCGGCCAGACGATTATCTCCGGCATGGGCGAATTGCACCTTGAGATCATCGTGGACCGCATGAAAAGGGAATTCAGCGTCGAAGCCGGCGTCGGCGCGCCGCAGGTTGCCTACCGCGAGACCATCACCAGGGCGGTGGAGCAGGAAGGCAAGTTCATACGCCAGACCGGCGGGCGCGGGCAGTACGGGCATGTGTGGCTGCGCATTGAGCCGCAGGAGCGCGGCGAAGGGTACGAGTTCGTCAACGAGATCAGCGGCGGCGTCATCCCGAAGGAATACATCCCCGCGGTGGACAAGGGCGTACAGGAGCAGATGCAAAACGGCGTGCTGGGCGGCTACTCGCTGGTGGACGTTCGGGTGACGCTCTACGACGGCTCCTTTCATGACGTGGATTCCTCCGAACTGGCTTTCAAGATTGCCGGTTCACAGTGTTTCAGGGAGGGCGCCAGGGGCGCCGCGCCGGTGCTGCTCGAGCCGGTCATGCAGGTCGAGGTGGTGACGCCGGAGAATTACATGGGCGATGTCGTCGGCGATCTCAACCGCCGCCGCGGCGTGATTGAATCCATGGAGGAAATCCCGATCGGCCGTTCGATTCGCGCCGAGGTTCCGCTCAAGGAAATGTTCGGTTACGCGACGGATTTGCGCTCGGCCACCCAGGGGCGGGCGACGTATTCGATGGAATTCCACAAGTACGCCGAAGTGCCCGCCAGCCTGACCGAGGCAATCGTCAAACAACAAAGCGGAGCGTAACGGAGACTCACGATGTCCAAAGAAAAATTCGCAAGAACGAAGCCGCATATCAACGTGGGCACGATAGGCCACGTAGATCACGGCAAGACGACGTTGACGGCGGCGCTGACGAAGGTGATGTCGGAGCACGGCGGCGGAGAATTCCGTTCGTATGACCAGATAGACAATGCGCCGGAAGAGCGTGAGCGGGGCATAACGATTGCGACGGCGCACGTGGAGTATGAGTCGGAGTCGCGTCACTATGCGCACGTGGATTGCCCCGGTCACGCGGACTACATCAAGAACATGATCACGGGAGCGGCGCAGATGGACGGAGCGATTCTGGTGGTCAGCGCGGCGGACGGCCCGATGCCGCAGACGCGCGAGCACATATTGCTGGCTCGGCAGGTTGGAGTTCCGCACATCGTGGTCTATCTGAACAAGGCGGACATGGTGGATGACAAGGAGTTGATGGAGCTGGTGGAGATGGAAGTGAGGGAGTTGCTGACGAGTTATGAGTTTCCGGGGGAGGAAGTTCCGATTGTGACGGGTTCTGCGTTGAAGGCGCTGGAGGGTGATGAGACGGAGCATGGAGTGCAGTCGATAGAGAAGTTGGTGGAGGTGATGGACACTTCGATACCGGAGCCGGAGCGGGCAGTGGAAGGGGATTTCCTGATGCCGGTGGAGGATGTATTTTCGATATCGGGTCGCGGCACGGTGGTGACGGGCCGGATAGAGCGCGGCGTGGTGAAGGTTGGCGACGAGGTGGAGATTGTCGGAATCAAGGACACGCAAACGACGACGTGCACGGGAGTGGAGATGTTCAGGAAGTTGCTGGACGAGGGTCGCGCGGGAGACAACGTGGGAGTATTGCTGCGTGGCACGAAGCGCGAGGAAGTGGATCGCGGGCAGGTATTGTGCAAGCCCGGTTCGATTACGCCGCACACGGAGTTTGATTCGGAGGTGTATGTGTTGTCGAAAGAAGAGGGAGGCCGTCACACGCCGTTTTTCAAGGGCTACCGTCCGCAGTTTTACTTCAGGACGACGGACGTGACGGGAGAAGTGGAGTTGGCGAAAGGAGTGGAGATGGTAATGCCGGGGGACAATGTGAAGTTCGGTGTAAAATTGATAGCGCCGATAGCGATGGAAGAAGGTCTTCGCTTTGCGATACGCGAGGGAGGCCACACGGTCGGCGCCGGTGTCGTCACCAGGGTCGTGAAATAGGCGCCGGGACACGGGACGGAATCAGACAAGCATGGAACAGACGAGCCAGAGAATACGAATACGCCTGAAGGCGTTCGACTACCGCCTGCTTGACAAGTCGGTTCACGAGATCATCGAGACGGCGAGGCGCACCGGCGCCCGCATCAAGGGGCCGATTCCGTTGCCGACCCGGATCGAGCGTTTCACCGTGCTGATTTCGCCGCACGTGGACAAAGACGCGCGCGACCAGTACGAGATCCGCACCCACAAGCGCATCATCGACATCCTTGACCCGACCGAAAAAACAGTGGACGCGCTGATGAAACTCGACCTCGCGGCGGGCGTCAACGTGCAGATTAAATTGAATTAGGAGCGGGTTGTGGCACTTGGATTGATTGGCAAAAAGGTCGGAATGACCCGTGTTTTCTCGGAAGACGGCCGCTCGGTCGCGGTGACGGTTGTGCACGTGCCCGTCAATCGCGTGGCGCAGGTGAAGACCGTCAAAAACGACGGCTATCCGGCGGTGCAGCTGAGCGCCGGGCAACGCAAACCGTCGCGGCTGGCAAAACCGCTGGCCGGGCTTTTCAAGAAAGCCGGGATCGAGGCCGGCGGCGTCATCCGCGAGTTTCGCGTCAGCGAGGCCGAACTGAAAGAAGTCGGAGAAGAAATCGGCGTTGAACTCTTCGAGCCGGGGCACAAGGTCAGCGTCACCGGCATCAGCCAGGGCAAGGGCTTCGCCGGCGCCATCAAGCGCCACGGCTTCCGCAGCCAGGACGCGAGCCACGGCAACTCCCTGTCGCACCGCGCGCTGGGCTCGGTCGGCCAGTGTCAAATGCCCGGGCGCGTGTTCAAGGGCAAGAAAATGCCGGGGCAGATGGGCAACGTGCGCGTGACGACCCGCAACCTGGAAGTGGTCCGGGTGGACAAGGAAAAGGAATTGCTGCTCATCAAGGGCGCGGTGGCTGGCAGTCGCGGCAACACCGTCATCGTGCATCGGCACGAAGAGGCGCATGGTGATGGAACTTGAACTCAACGGCGGTGGTTCGATGACCGTCGCCGACGGCGTGTTTGACCGCAGCTACAACGAGGCGCTGGTGCACCAGACGGTCGTGGCTTTTCTTGCCGGCGCGCGCAGCGGCACGCGGGCGCAGAAAAACCGTTCAGACGTGTCCGGCGGCGGCCGCAAACCGTGGCGCCAGAAAGGAACCGGCAACGCCCGCGCCGGCACCAACCGCAGCCCGCTGTGGAGAGGCGGTGGCCGCACTTTTGCCGCGCGTCCGCGCGACTTCAGCAAGAAAGTCAACCGCAAGATGTACCGCGGCGCATTGCGCTCACTGTTGTCCGAACTGTACCGCCGCGGCCACCTGCACATCGTTGACGAGTTGAGCGTGGCCGAACCCAGGACCCGCCTGCTGGCCGAAAAACTGCGGGCATACGATTTTGACTCGGTGCTGATCGTGACCGCGGAGCACGACGACAATCTGATGCTGGCCGCCAACAACCTGCCGGGCGTCGGCGTTTTGCCCGCGACCCGGCTGGATCCGGTCAACCTGATGCGCTTTGAGCACATCCTGGCGCCGCGCGGCGCCGTCGAAAAAATTCAGGAGTGGCTGGCATGAAAGTGACGCTCCCGGGTGAAAAGCTGCGCAAGATCATCCTGGCGCCGCACGTTTCCGAAAAAGCCACCAATGCGATGATCAACAACCAGCACGTGTTCCGGGTTCTGCCCGCCGCGACCAGCCGCCAGGTGCGCCAGGCAATCGAGACCTGCTTTGACGTCAAGGTCAAAAAGGTCAATCTGGTCAATGTCAAGGGCAAGCGCAAGGGCACCGGGCGCAACCGCGGCCGCCGCATCCACTGGAAGAAGGCCTATGTCTCGTTGCAGCAGGGCTATAGCATCAACCTGACCGGCTCGGACTGAGGAAATCAAGCGATGGCTGTTATCAAATCGAAGCCGACCACGCCGAGCAGGCGTTTTAATGTACGCCTGGACCGCAGCGGCCTGCACAAGGGCGGCGGCCACCGTCCGCTGCTGGAAAAGAAGACCGGCGGCGGCGGCCGCAACAACCGGGGCCGAATCACCGTGCGCCACATCGGCGGCGGCCACAAGCAGCGTTACCGCGTGATGGATTTCAAGCGCGGCAAGGACGATATCCCGTGCCGTGTCGAGCGCCTCGAATACGACCCCAACCGCAGCGCCCGCATTGCCTTGCTGCTGTACGCCGACGGCGAGCGGCGTTATATCATCGCCCCCGCCGGCCTGTCGCCCGGTGATCCGCTGGTTTCCGGCCTGGACGTGCCGGTGAGGACCGGCAACGCCATGCCGTTGTCGAACATGCCGCTGGGCACGATCGTCCATTGCATCGAGTTGAAACCCGGCAAGGGCGCCCAAATTGCGCGCAGTGCGGGTACAATGGCGCAATACATCGCGCGCGAGGGTGGCTTCGCCACTTTGCGCCTGCGCTCCGGCGAAATGCGCCGGGTGCCGGATTCATGCCGTGCGACCATCGGCGAAGTCGGCAACAACGAACACAACCTGGTCAAGTTGGGCAAGGCCGGCGCCAAGCGCTGGCGCGGCGTGCGGCCGACGGTGCGCGGCGTGGCGATGAACCCGGTGGACCATCCGCACGGCGGAGGCGAGGGCAAGACCTCGGGCGGCCGGCACCCGGTCACGCCGTGGGGCAAGCCGACCAAAGGTTATAAAACGCGCAGGAACAGGGCGACCGACCGCTTTATCGTGCGCAAAAAGAAACGTTGACGAAACAATAGGGAGACATGGCTCGTTCACTCAATAAAGGTCCGTTTGTTGACGACCACCTGATGAAGAAAGTTCTGAAGGCGCTGGAATCAAAGGACAAGAAGCCGATCAGGACCTGGTCGCGGCGCTCGATGGTCGTGCCCGATATGGTGGGCTTGACAATCGCGGTGCACAACGGACGCAACCACATGCCGATACACATCAACGAACAGATGGTGGGGCACAAACTGGGCGAGTTTGCGCCGACGCGCACTTTCAAGCAGCACTCCGGCGACCGCAAGGTCAAAGGCGCGGTCTGACGGAGTAACGGCGATGGAAGTTTCAGCCAGATTGAAAGCCTGCCGCGTATCGGCGCGCAAATGCCGCCTCGTGGTGGACCGCATTCGCGGGCTTGCGGTCGGCGACGCGCTTGAATTGCTGCGCTTCGGCAAGACGCGCCCGGCGTTTTACGTGCTGAAGGTGCTGGAGTCCGCGGTTGCCAATGCCGAGAACAACGAAGGAGCCGATATTGACGAACTCAAAATCAAGCGGATTACAGTGGACGAAGGGCCGGTGATGAAGCGTTTTCGCCCGAGGGCGAAAGGCCGCGCCTCCGCCATCATCAAGCGCACCAGCCACATCGGCCTGGTGCTGGGCGACGGTTGAGGTCCGGGCGATGGGACAGAAAGTACATCCGACGGGCTTCAGGCTGGGAATCGTCACCGACTGGTCTTCGAAGTGGCTCGCCGAGCGCGGCGAATACACCAGAATACTCCACAGCGACCTGGAGATACGCAAATACCTGCAACAGAAACTGGCGCACGCGTCGGTCAGCCATATCCAGATTGAGCGCCCGGCCGGCGCCGCGCGCATCATCATTCATACTGCGCGCCCCGGCATCGTCATCGGCAAGAAAGGCGAGGACATCGAGGCGCTGCGGCGCGAGATTGCCCGCCGCATGGAGCTGAATATCGGCAACGTGCAACTGAACATCGAGGAAATTCGCAAGCCGGAAATGGACGCGGCGCTGGTCGCCGAAAGCGTCGCCAGGCAGCTCGAAAGACGCATCATGTTCCGGCGCGCGATGAAGCGCGCGGTGCAAAATGCGATGCGCCTCGGCGCGCAGGGCATCAAGATCGCGGTCGCCGGGCGCCTCAACGGCGCCGAAATCGCGCGTTCCGAGTGGTACCACGAAGGCCGCGTTCCGCTGCACACGCTGTCGGCGCGCATTGATTACGGGTTCACCGAGGCCAGGACAACCTACGGCACCATCGGTGTCAAGGTCTGGATTTACGGCGGTGACGCCCGGGACATCCACGAGACCGCCGAGAGTCCGGCCAAGCCGTCCAAACCGGCCAAGCCAGCCCAACCGGCCAAGCCGGCCCAACCGGCCAGGCCGGCCAAACCTGCCAAGCCGGCGGCGGCCTGAGGGGCGCGGCGCAGGGAGACGACGATGTTGCAACCAAAAAAAACCCGATACCGGAAACAGCACAAAGGCCGCAACCGGGGCCTGGCGATGAACGGCAACAAGGTCAGTTTCGGCGAATACGCGATGAAAGCGACCACGCGCGGGCGCATTACCGCGCGCCAGATCGAGGCCGCGCGGCGCGCCATGACCCGCTACGTCAAGCGCGGCGGCAAGATATGGATCCGTATTTTCCCGGACAAGCCGATCACCAAGAAGCCGCTGGAAGTGAGGCAGGGCAAAGGCAAGGGCAATGTGGAATACTGGGTCGCGCTGGTTCAGCCCGGCAAGGTTCTTTATGAGATCGAGGGCGTCAGCGAAGAGGTCGCGCGCGCGGCGTTTCGCCTGGCAAGCGCCAAGCTTTCGGTGAAAACGACGTTCGTCGCCAGAGGAATGATGTGATGAAAGTCAAAGAAATCAGGAAAAAGGACGAAGACGCCTTGCGCCGGGAATTGCAGGAATTGACCGAGGCGCGTTTCAAGCTGGGTTTGCAGGGCAAGAGCCAGCAGACCAAGCACCCCCATCGTTTCCGCGAGATGCGGCGCGACATCGCGAGGCTCAAAACCGTTCTCAGGGAGCGGCTGACCGATGCCGGGGAGTCGTTGTCGTGAACGCGCAGGCCGGCAAACAACGCACACTGACGGGCAGCATCGTCAGCGACAAGATGGACAAGACCGTCACCGTGCGGGTGCAGCGCCAGTTCCCGCACCCGATGTACGGCAAGTACATCACCCGCAGCACCCGGCTCAAGGTGCACGACGAGAACAACGAGGGCCGCGTCGGCGACCTCGTGACCATCGCCTCGTGCAGGCCGCTGTCGAAATTCAAGTCGTGGCGGCTGGTCGAGGTGGTCAGAAAAGCGCCGGAGGGCGGGTCGGCATGATTCAGATGCAGACATTTCTGAACGTGGCCGACAACAGCGGCGCCCGCAAGCTTCAGTGCATCAAGGTGCTGGGTGGTTCGCGCCGGCGTTACGCCAACATCGGCGACGTCATCAAGGTCAGCGTCAAGGACGCCATCCCGCGCAGCCAGGTCAAGAAGGGCGAGGTCTATAACGCGGTGGTGGTGCGTACGTGCAAGGGTGTTCGCCGCGGCGACGGCTCCCTGATTCGCTTTGACAACAACGCCGCGGTGCTGCTGAACAACCAGCTCCAGGTCATCGGCACCCGCATCTTCGGCCCGGTGACGCGCGAGTTGCGCACCGAACGCTTTATGAAAATCATTTCGCTGGCGCCGGAGGTTTTGTAGATGAACAAGATACGCAAGGGCGACGAGGTGGTCGTCATCGCGGGCCGCGACAGGGGGCGCCATGGCAGGGTGCTCCGGGTCTCGACGGAGGACGGAAAAATCCTGGTCGAGAACGTCAACATCGTCAAGAAGACGGTGCGTCCGAACCCCAACACCGGCGAGGCCGGCGGCATCGTCGAGCAGGAACGTCTTCTTGATGTTTCCAACGTGATGCTGCTCAATTCCGAGACCGGGAAAGGCGACCGCGCCGGTTTCAGAATCGAGGACGACGGCCGCAAGGTGCGCTATTTCAAGTCGAACGGCAAGGAGATTTCGTGATGGTGACGCAACTGGAGCAGACCTACAGAAAGGAGACGATCGGGCGTCTGATGAAGGAATTGGGGCACACCAACCCGATGCGGGCGCCGCGGCTGGTGAAGATAACCCTCAACATGGGCCTGGGAATGGCGGCGCGTGAGCGCAGCGCGATGGCCGCCGCGATGAAGGAACTCGCGTTGATTTCGGGCCAGCAGCCGTCGCTGACGCGCGCGCGCAAATCCATCGCCGGCTTCGGCATTCGCGACGGCTGGCCGATTGGCTGCCGGGTGACGCTGCGCCGCGCCAGGATGTACAGCTTTTTCGAGCGCCTCGTGAACATCGCCATCCCGCGCATCAGGGACTTTCGGGGATTGAGCCGCAAGTCCTTTGACGGGCGCGGCAATTTCACAATCGGCATCCGCGAGCAAATCGTGTTTCCGGAGATAGACTACGACAAAGTGGACCAGCTGCGTGGGCTGGACATTGCGATTACCACCAGCACCACGTCCGATAAAGAGGCCGGCCATCTGCTGGCCGCTATGAATTTTCCGTTCAGGGACTGAAGACATGGCAAAAACCTGCATGATAGAAAGAGAAAAGAAGCGGCGCAAAACTGTCGCCAGGCTCAGGCACAAGCGCCTGGCGTTGAAGGCCGCATTGAAAAATCCCGCCGCGAGTTACAACGAGAAGATGGAAGTCATCTCGAAACTGCAAAAACTCCCGCGCGACGCGAGCCCGTGCCGTCTGCGCAACCGCTGCCGAATCACCGGCAGGCCCAAGGGCTATTACCGCAAGTTCGGCCTGGGCCGCAACAAACTCCGCGAATACGCGATGCTCGGTTACATACCCGGCCTCGTCAAATCCAGCTGGTGAGGGCCGATTGATGAGTATGAGCGACCCGGTGGCGGATATGCTGACGCGCATCAGAAATGCGCAGCAGGCCGGCCTTGCGACGGTGGACATGCCGGCCTCGAAAATGAAGGCGGCGATTGCGAAGACGCTGCAGGAAGAAGGCTACATCGCCGATTACCGCACTGCCGACGACGGCGCGGGCGGACACCTGCGGCTGAAAATCACCCTCCGCTATTACGAAGGCAAGCCGGTCATCTCCGTGATTCGGCGGGTCAGCACGCCGGGCCTGAGAATCTACCGGGGAGTGGATGAACTGCCGGTGGTGCTCGGCGGCGTCGGCACCGTGATTGTTTCGACGGCGAAAGGCGTGATGAGCGGGCGCCAGGCGAAAGCCCTGAGGCAGGGCGGCGAAGTCATCTGCGTGGTGGAATAACCGATGTCGAGAATTGCAAAAAAACCGGTGCCGATTCCCGACGGCGTCGAGGTCAGAGTGGAGGGGCGCGTCCTCCATGCCAAAGGCCCGAAAGGCGAGGGCAGCGTCGCGGTTCATGATCTCGTGAATTTTGAGCGGCACGACGACCGCATCGAGTTCGGCGTCGCCGGCGAGGGCGGCGCGGCCATGTCGGGGACCATGCGCTCCCTCGTCGGCAACCTGATGACCGGCGTCAGCGAAGGCTTTGAGCGCAAACTGCAATTGCAGGGCGTGGGCTACCGCGCGCAGGTGCAGGGAGAACGCCTCAACCTGCAGCTGGGCTACTCGCACCCGGTTGATTACGCGATTGACAAGAGCGTGAAAATTCAGACTCCGAGCCAGACTGAAATCGTCATCCACGGCGTGGACAAGCAGAAAGTCGGCCAGGTGGCCGCCGAGATTCGCGCGCTGAGGGCGCCGGAGCCGTACAAGGGCAAGGGCGTGCGTTACGCCGACGAGCAGGTCCGCCGCAAGGAAGCGAAGAAGAAATAGGCCGCCGCGAATGGATAAAAGAGCAGCCAGATTGAAGCGCACGCGCAAGACGAGAAACCGCATTCGCCGGTGCGGCGCCCACCGCTTGTGCGTCCATCGCACGCCGCGCCATCTGTACGCCCAGGTCATCGCGCCGGACGGCGCGGCGACGCTGGTCTGCGCCTCGACGCTGGAAAAGAAACTGGCCGGTCCCGGCGGCAGAAAGGAGGCCGCCGGCCGCATCGGCGCGGCCATCGCCGAGCGGGCGTTGAAAAAGGGAATCGAGGAAGTGGCCTTTGACCGCTCGGGATTCAAATACCACGGGCGAATCAAGATTCTGGCCGACGCGGCTCGCGCCGGCGGCCTTCAATTTTAAGCAACACAGGGAAGACGATGTCCAACGTTGAAAAAGCCGAATTGACCGACGGCCTGCTGGAGAAGCTGGTCACCATCAACCGGGTCGCCAAGGTCGTCAAAGGCGGACGCCAGTTCGGCTTTACCGCCCTGACCGTCGTCGGTGACGGCAACGGCAAGGCCGGCATCGGCTACGGCAAGGCGCGGGAGGTGCCGGTCGCGATCCAGAAGGCGATGGAGGCGGCGCGCAAGCAGATGATACAAGTGTCGCTCAACAACGGCACGTTGTACTATCCGCTGATTGGCAGGCACGGCGCGTCCCGGGTGTTCATGTCGCCGGCCTCCGAAGGCACCGGCATTATTGCCGGCGGCCCGATGCGGGCGGTGTTCGAGGTGTTGGGCGTGCACAACGTGCTGGCCAAGTGCCTGGGCTCGAGAAATCCGATTAACATGGTGAACGCGACATTCGAGGGGCTGCAGAAGATGCAGTCGCCGCAGGAGGTTGCCGCCCGGCGCGGCAAAAGCGTCGAGGAGATTACGCAATGGCGGAAAGACACCTGACCGTCACGCTGGTCAAAAGCCTGAGCGGGCGCCTTCAGAAACACAGGGCGTGCGCGAGAGGGCTGGGTTTGCGTCGCATGCGCAGCACCGCCCGCGTCGCCGACACGCCGGAAAACCGGGGCATGATAAGGAAAATCTCCTATTTGCTGAGGGTGGAAGACGATGCCTGAAAAATTGCCGGAAGCAATGCAGCGGAGTTTGAGCCTGAACGAGCTGCCGCGCGCCGTCTGGCGCAGCGCCCGCAAACGCGTTGGCCGCGGCAACGGCTCCGGCCACGGCACCACGTGCGGGCGCGGTTACAAGGGCCAGAAATCCCGTTCCGGCGGCTACCACAGGGTCGGTTTCGAGGGCGGACAGATGCCGATTCAGCGCCGCCTGCCGAAAATCGGTTTCCGTTGCGCGAAAAGCCGCCTGAGCAGCGAAGTGCGCCTGGGGCGGCTCGGCGCCCTCGACATTGAAACGTTCGACCGCGAAGTTCTGGTCAGGGAAAAACTGGTGCCGCGCACGGCAAAGCGCGTCAAGGTCATTTTGTCGGGTGAAATCAAGCGTCCGATTGTCCTGCGTGGTCTCGCCGTGACGGCCAACGCCCGCAAGGCGATTGAAGCCGCCGGCGGCAAGGTCGAGGAGTAACTCCGGACGATGGCGACGACGGCTTCCAGTATCGCGAGCATGGCGAAAGCCGGGCGCTACACCGAATTGCGCAAGCGTCTCGGCTTTGTGCTGATGGCGCTGGTGCTGTTCCGGCTGGGCAGTTTCATCCCGGTGCCCGGCGTTGATCCGGTGCAGATGGCGCAGTTTTTTGAACAGCAAAGCGGCACCATACTGGCGATGTTCAATATGTTTTCGGGCGGCGCGCTCGAGCGTCTCAGCATTTTTGCGCTCGGCGTGATGCCGTACATCTCGTCGGCAATCATCATGCAGTTGATGACCGCGATTGTGCCGTCGCTGAAGGAGCTGAAGAAAGAGGGCGAGCAGGGCCGCCGCGTCATCATGAAATACACCCGCTACGGCACCGTCGGCCTCGCCACCTTCCAGGCCATCGGCGTCGCCATCGCGTTGCAGGGACAAAACGTCGCCTACATCACCGGCCCGACCTTCATCCTGACCGCCGCGGTGTCGCTGGTGACCGGCACCATGTTCCTGATGTGGCTGGGCGAGCAGATTAACGAACGCGGCATAGGCAACGGCATCTCCATCATCATCTTCGCCGGCATCGTCGCCGGGCTGCCGGCGGCGGCCGGCGGCACGCTGGAATTGGCGAACACCGGCGAATTGTCGCCGCCGCTGGTCATGCTGATTCTGGCGTTGGCCATCGCCGTGACCACTTTCGTGGTGTTCACCGAAAAAGGCCAGCGCCGTCTCGTCGTCAACTACGCCCGCCGCCAGCAGGGGCAGCGCATTTACGCCGCGCCGTCGAGCCACCTGCCGCTGAAACTCAATATGGCCGGCGTCATCCCGCCGATTTTCGCGTCGAGCATCATCCTGTTTCCGGCGACCCTCGGACAGTGGTTCGGGCGCGCCGAGGGCATGGGCTGGCTGGGGCAGATTTCCAACACGCTGGCGCCGGGGCAGCCGCTGTATATCGTGTTTTACGCGCTCGCCATCGTCTTTTTCTGTTTTTTCTACACCGCCATCGTTTTCGACGCGAACGACACCGCCGACAATCTGAAGCGCGGCGGCGCTTTTATTCCGGGCATACGCCCCGGCAACCAGACGGCGCTCTACATTGACCGGGTGCTGAGCCGGTTGACGGTCATGGGGGCGGTGTACATCACGCTGGTCTGCCTGTTGCCGGAGTTCCTGATTCTGTCGTGGAACGTTCCCTTTTATTTCGGCGGAACGTCCCTGCTGATTATCGTCGTCGTGGTGATGGATTTCATGTCCCAGGTCCAGAACCAGTTGCTGTCCCAACAATACGAGGGCCTGCTGAAGAAGGCCAATCTGAAAGGCGGCCGGCGCAGGCCGTAGTACTCCGGGGGAGGAAGCATTATGAAAGTCAGGGCATCGGTCAAGCGGATTTGCCGCAACTGCAAATTGATACGGCGCAAGGGAGTGGTGCGTGTGATTTGCACCGATCCCCGCCACAAGCAGCGCCAGGGATGAATCCGGGGCGATAGGTGGTTGTTTCTTGGAAAACACGCTACAATAACCGGTTTTGAACTACTGATATGGCTCGTATTGCAGGCATCAATGTCCCCGACCGCAAGCATGCCGGAATTGCCCTGACCAGCATTTTCGGCATCGGCAAAAGCCGTGCCCTGGAAATTTGCGCCAAGGTCGGCATCCAGGCTGGCGTGTGCATCAAGGATCTCGACAAGGACCACCTTGAAAAATTGCGCAAAGAAGTTTCGGAGTACACGATCGAGGGCGATTTGCGGCGCGAGGTCAACCTCAACATCAAGCGCCTGAAGGACCTCGGTTGCTACCGTGGCATCCGGCATCGTCAGGGCCTGCCGTTGCGCGGCCAGAGAACCCGCACCAACGCGCGTTCCAACAAGGGGCCGCGTCGCCCCATCAAGAGATAAACCGACATGGCAAAGACAAAATCTCCCGGCCGCAGGAAAACGAAGAAGAACATTCCAGACGGCATCGCCCATATCAGTTCGTCCTTCAACAACACCGTGGTGACGATTACCGATTTGCAGGGCAACACCTTGTGCTGGTCCAGCGCCGGTGCCGCCGGCTTCCGCGGCTCGCGCAAAAGCACGCCGTTCGCGGCGCAGGTCGCGGCGGGCAAGGCTGGCGAGACGGCGATTGAACACGGGGTCAAAAACCTCGAGGTCAACGTCAAGGGGCCAGGCCCCGGGCGCGAGTCGGCGATTCGCGCGCTGCATGCCGCCGGTTTCAGAATTACCCGGGTGATTGACACGACGCCGCTGCCGCACAACGGCTGCCGGCCTCCCAAGAAGCGCCGCATCTGAGGACGAACCGATGGCGAGATACCGCAAATCCACGTGCAAACTGAGCCGCCGCGAAGGCACCGACCTGATGCTGAAAAGCCGTGCCCGCTCGCTGGAGGAAAAATGCAATATGGCCAAACTGCCGGGACAGCAGGGCGAACGCCGTTCGCGCCTGTCCGATTACGGCCTGCAATTGCGCGAGAAGCAGAAGCTTCGCAGGATGTACGGAGTGCTCGAACGCCAGTTTCGCAACTACTATAAAAAATCGGCGTCGCGCCGCGGTGCAACCGGCGAGAACCTGCTGCGGATGCTCGAATGTCGGCTCGACAACGTCGTTTACCGGATGGGATTCGGTTCGACCCGCGCAGAATGTCGCCAGTTGATCAGCCACAAGGCGGTGAGCGTCAACAAGGACATCGTCAACATTCCCTCGTACCAGGTGAAGCCGTCCGATGTGGTCGCGATTACGGAAAAGGCGAAAAAACAGCTGCGGATACAGGAAGCACTCCACATCGCCGAACAAATCGGCTTTTCCGACTGGGTTGAAGTGGACGCCGCCAACATGACGGGAACGTTCAAGAGTTATCCGGAACGCTCTGAATTGCCGCCGGAAATCAACGAATCCCTGGTCGTCGAACTGTATTCGAAATAAACCGGGCAAAGCCGGCCAACTTCAGGAGAGACACTTTAGTGAACTACGTAAACAATTTGTTGAAGCCGCAATTGGTGGATGTGCAAACGATCTCGGACACGCAGATGCGTGTTCTGCTGCAGCCGCTGGAGCGGGGTTTCGCCCACACGCTGGGTAACGCGTTGCGCCGCATCCTGCTGTCCTCGATCCAGGGCGCGGCCGTGGTCGAGGCGAGAATCGAGGGTGTCTTGCATGAATACACGACGATCCCGTCGGTGCAGGAAGACGTGGTGGACATTCTGCTGAACCTGAAAGGGCTGAACATCCGGCTGCACGACAAGGAGGAGGCCAGGGCCGTGCTTCGCAAGACCGGCAAGAGCGTGGTCACCGCCGCCGACATTCAGACCGACGGCAGCGTCGAGATCGCGAACAGCGACCACGTCATCGCCCACATCATGGACAAGGGCGAGCTCAACATGGAACTGGTCATCGAGAAAGGTTCCGGCTACCAGCCGGCCACGGCGCGCCGCGTCGATGCCGACGAGGGCGAATCCGTCGGTTGCCTGCTGCTGGACGCCAATTTCAGCCCGGTCAAACGGGTCACATATAACGTCGAGAGCGCGCGCGTGGACGAACGCACCGACCTCGACAAACTGATCATCGAGATCGAGGGCGACGGCACCATCGGCGCCGAGGAACTGATACGCCAGGCCGCGACCATCCTCTACTCGCAATTGCAGGCGTTCGTTGATTTCGAGCAGATACGCATCGCCGACGAGGAGCACGAAAAAGGCGGCATAGACCCGATTTACCTGAAACCGGTGGACGACCTCGAGTTGACGGTGCGTTCGGCGAATTGCCTGAAAGCGGAGCGGGTCTATTACATCGGCGACCTCGTGCAGCGCACCGAAATGGAATTGCTGAAAACCCCCAACCTCGGCAAGAAATCCCTGATTGAAATCAAGGACGTGCTGGCCGAACATGACCTGACGCTGGGCATGGACGTCGAGGGCTGGCCGCCGGCCAACCTGCCGCTGGCGCCGGTGGTGCCGTTGATGCGGGGCTGACAGGAGCCGGCGCCATGAGACACCGCAAGGCGGGAAGAAAACTAAACCGCAACGCGAGCCACCGCAAGAGCATGTTCGCGAACATGTCGGCTTCGCTCATCAAACACGAGACCGTTTGCACGACCCTGGCGAAGGCCAAGGAGCTCAGGCGCGTGGTCGAGCCGCTGATTACGCTGGCCGGAAACGACAACGTCGCTTCGCGCCGCCGCGCCTTCGACGCGCTGCGTGACAAGGAAGCGGTCGGCAAACTGTTCGACGAACTCGGCCCGCACTACCGCGAGCGCCCGGGCGGCTATCTGCGCGTCCTCAGGCACGGTTTCCGCAAAGGCGACAACGCCCCGATGGGCCATGTCAGTCTGGTGGGCCGCGAACCCCCAGACGAAGCGCCGGAAGAAGAGTAGCCGCCGCCGGCAGTGTCGTCCGTGTCTGCGGGCGTCACGGTGCGCCCGTCAGTCGCCGCGGCGCATTGATTTCTTTTTCGTCCTTCCCGTTTTTGCCGGAACGCCGGTTCTTTTGTTTTCAAGATGCTTTTTGAGATAGCGGCCGGTCCATGAAGTCTTGTGCCGGGCAATCTCCTCGGGCGTCGCCGCGGCGACGACTCTGCCGCCTCCGGCGCCGCCTTCCGGGCCGAGGTCAATAATCCAGTCGGCGGTCTTGATGACGTCGAGGTTGTGTTCGATGACGACCACGGTGTTGCCGGAATCGCGCAGTTTGTACAGTACTTTCAGCAGTTGCTCGATGTCATGGAAGTGCAGGCCGGTGGTCGGCTCGTCGAGGATGTAGAGCGTCTTGCCGGTGCTGCGCTTCGACAATTCGCGCGACAGTTTGACGCGCTGCGCCTCGCCGCCGGACAACGTCGTCGAGTTCTGCCCGAGTTTGACGTAGGACAGGCCGACGTCCATCAGCGTCTGCAGTTTGTTGCGCACCGCCGGCACTGCGCCGAAGAAGCCGTGCGCCTCCTCGACGGTCATGTCGAGCACTTCGCTGGTGTTTTTCCCCTTGTAGCATATATCCAGCGTGTCGCGGTTGTAGCGTTTGCCGTGGCAGATGTCGCAGGTAACGTAAATGTCGGGCAGAAAATGCATCTCGACGCGGATCAGCCCGCCGCCGCGGCACGCCTCGCAGCGCCCGCCCTTGACGTTGAAACTGAAGCGCCCCGGCGTGTGGCCGCGCGAACGCGCCTCGGGCGTCGCCGCGAACAACTCGCGAATCGGCGTGAACAGCCCGGTGTAGGTCGCGGGATTGGAGCGCGGCGTCTTGCCGATGGGGCTCTGGTTGATGTCAATGACCTTGTCAACCTGTTCGATGCCCCGGATCTCCTCGCACGGCGCCTCGATCAGGTGGCTGTCGTTCAGGCGGCAGGCGATGTGTTTGTAGAGGGTCTCGTTGATCAGCGTGGATTTGCCGGAGCCGGACACGCCGGTGACCGCCACCAGCAGGCCGAGCGGAATTTCGACGTTGATGTTTTTCAGGTTGTTGCCGCTGGCCTTGCGGATGACGAGGCGGCGCTTCGGGTCCGCCGGAGTGCGCTTGCGCGGCACTTCGATGCGCCTGCGGCCGGACAGGTACTGCCCCGTCAGCGAGGCGCTTTTTTTCTCGATCTGGGCGGGCGTGCCCTGGGCGACGATGCGCCCGCCGTGCTCGCCGGCGCCGGGGCCGATGTCAATGACATGGTCGGCGCTGCGCACCGCTTCCTCGTCGTGCTCGACGAGGATGACGGTGTTGCCGAGATCGCGCAATTCGGTCAGCGTATCGAGCAGGCGCCGGTTGTCGCGCTGGTGCAGTCCAATCGAGGGCTCGTCCAGTATGTACATCACGCCGACCAGGCCGGAGCCAATCTGGCTGGCCAGGCGGATGCGCTGCGCCTCGCCGCCGGACAGCGTCTCGGCGCTGCGCCCGAGCGACAGGTAGTCGAGGCCGACATTGACCAGGAATTGCAGGCGCCGGTGAATTTCGGCGACGATTCTGCCGGCGATTTCGGCCTGAACGCCCGGCAGTTTCAGTTTGTCGAAAAAGGCCAGCGCATCGGCGATGGTCATGGCCGAGATTTGCGGCAGCCGGGTACCCTTCAAGACGACATGGCGCGCGGCGGTGTTGAGGCGCTCGCCGTCGCATTCGGGGCAGGCCTGCGGCGACAGATAGCGCCTCAGTTCCTCGCGCACCTTGTCGGAGCCGGTTTCCTCGTAACGCCGCTCCATGCTTGTAATGACGCCCTGAAACGGGTGGCGCCGCGTCACGCGCCGGTCGGCGCTGTCGCGGTAGTGAAACGCGATGTCCTCGTCGCCGCTGCCGTAGAGTATGACCGGGCGTACTTCTTCGGGCAGCGATGCAAACGGCGTCTCGGGGTCGAAGCGGTAGTGTGCGGCGAGGTCTTGTATCGCCTGAAAGTACTGCCGGTTGCGGCGGTCGCGGCCTCGCACGGCGCCGCCGGCGAGGCTCAGCGCCGGGTTGACGATCTTTTTCTCGTCGAAATACTCGACCGTGCCCAGCCCGTCGCACTCCGGACAGGCGCCGGCCGGGTTGTTGAACGAGAACAGGCGCGGTTCGAGTTCGCTCAGCGTATAGCCGCAGTGCGGGCACGCGAACTTCGCCGACAGCAGCACCGATTCGCCGTCGCCATCCATCGGCGCGGCCAGCGCCAGCCCGTCGGCGAGGCGCAACGCGATTTCGAGCGACTCGGTCAGCCGCAGTTCCACGCCCGGCTTGATCTTGAGCCGGTCCACGACGACCTCGATGGTGTGTTTGCGCCTCAAGTCGAGAGGCGGCGCGTTGTCAAGTTCGCACAGCACCCCGTCAATGCGCGCTCTCAGAAAGCCCTGCATTTTCAAATGCTCCAGCAGCCGCGCGTACTCGCCCTTGCGACCGCGCACCAGCGGCGCCAGCAGCATCAGGCGGGTGTTGTCGGGCCGCGCCATCAGGCGGTCGCACATCTGGCCGATGGTCTCGGCTTCAAGCGGCTCGCCGTGTTGCGGACAGCACGGCGTCGCGGCGCGTGCGTAGAGCAGCCTCAGGTAATCGTGTATTTCGGTGACGGTGCCGACCGTCGAGCGCGGGTTGTGCGAGGTGGACTTCTGGTCAATTGAAATGGCCGGCGACAATCCCTCGATGCGGTCCACGTCGGGTTTTTCCATGCGCGTCAGAAATTGCCGGGCGTAGGCCGAAAGCGACTCGACATAGCGGCGCTGGCCCTCGGCGAAAATCGTGTCGAAAGCCAGCGATGATTTCCCGGAACCGGACAAGCCGGTCATCACGATCAACCGGTTGCGCGGGATTTCGAGATGGATATTTTTCAGGTTGTGGGTGCGCGCACCCTTGATTCGTATCACTTGTAACGGAACAGCCGGGTTAATCTGCTAATATTACCCTACCTCGCAGTTTACAGAAGACCTGACACCCCGAATGTTTTTTTACCCATGGCCGGGCTCGCGATGAACCGGCTCGAAAAGCGCGCCGCCTTGAGCCTCGGCAGCGTCTATGCAATCCGCATGCTCGGCCTGTTCATGATTTTTCCGGTCTTTGCGTTGTACAGCGATGAATTTCGCGGCGCCACGCATCTGCTGACCGGCGTCGCTCTCGGCATCTACGGCCTGACCCAGGCGCTGATGCAGATTCCGATGGGCGTGCTGTCGGACCGTCTCGGCCGCAAACGTGTCATCCTGGCCGGGCTGGCGCTGTTTTGCGCGGGCAGCCTCGTCGCCGCGTCGTCGGAGACAATCTACGGCGTCATCGCGGGCCGCGCACTGCAAGGGCTGGGCGCGGTCGCCTCGGCGCTGATGGCGCTGGCCGCCGACCTCAGCCGCGAGGAGCAGCGCTCCAGGGTCACCGCGGCCATCGGCGCCAGCATCGGGCTGGCTTTTGTGCTGGCGCTGGTGCTCGGGCCGGCGTTGCAGCCTGTCGCCGGGCTGTCGGGTATTTTCCTGCTGACGGCGGTGCTCGGCGTGGCGGCGATGGCGCTGGTGGCGACGTGGGTGCCGTCGTCGGCGCCGGTGACGGCGCCCGCGCTCGGCGCCGGTTTGCGCGGCGCCTTCGCGCACCGCGACCTGCTGCGCCTGTACTGGGGAATTTTTGCGCTCCACGCCGCGATGGCGGCGAACTTCATGGTGTTGCCGCGGCTGCTCGAACCGCGCCTCGGGCTGTCCGCCGGCCAACACTGGCTGTTCTATCTGCTGCTGCTGGCGGCGTCTTTTCTGCTGATGCTGCCGGCCCTGGCCGCGGCTGAAAAGCGCCGCCAGATCAGGCCATTTTTTCTCGGCGCCATCGTGCTGGCGTCGTTGTCCCAGGCGGCCTGGGCTTTTCCGCCGCAGGCGGCGGCTTTCCTGGTCTTAATCGTGCTGTTCTTCGCCGCCTTCATGTATCTGGAGGCGAGCCTGCCGGCGCTGGTCAGCCGCACCTGTGCGGCGGATGTGCGCGGCGCTTCGATGGGGGTTTTCGCCTCGGCCCAGTTCTTCGGGGTGTTTTGCGGCGCCGCCGGCGCCGGCCTCGCCGGTGAATGGCTGAACGCCGCCTGGATCGCGCCGCTGGCGGCGGTCGTGCTCGTCGTCTGGTTTGCGGGCGCGTTCGGCATGAAGCCGGTGGCGCGCGCGGCGTCCGATGATGAAACACTGGCCGAATTTTCAAAAAAGTAATATTATGGGTTCCC
This sequence comes from uncultured candidatus Poriferisulfidus sp., assembly GCA_963693105.1. Lineage (GTDB taxonomy): Bacteria > Pseudomonadota > Gammaproteobacteria > Poriferisulfidales > Oxydemutatoraceae > Oxydemutator. The sequence continues at coordinate 1,245,799 of OY843752.1, forward strand.
GATACGGAACTTTATTTGAATATCACCACAGAGGATTTGTTTTATGGCAAGAGGAGTGAACAAGGCAATATTGATAGGCAATCTCGGACAAGACCCCGAAGTGCGTTACACGCCGAGCGGGTCGGCCGTTTGCAACTTGTCGCTTGCGACCACCGGCACCTGGAAAAAACGCGACACCGGAGAACGCCAGGAGGAAACCGAATGGCACCGGCTGGTGTTTTTCGGCAGGCTGGCGGAGATTGTCGGCGAATACCTGCGCAAAGGTTCGCAGATTTACGTCGAGGGCCGTTTGCAAACGCGCAAATGGAAGGATCAGACCGGCAACGACCGCTACACCACCGAGATCATCGTTTCCGATATGCAGATATTGGGCAACAAGAGGTCGGGCGGCGACACCGCGCACTACGACCGCTCCGGCAGGCCGCGCCGCGGCGCCGCGCCGCCGCCGGGGCAGGGCAGGCAGGGTGGCCAGGGTGGACAGGGTGGTCAGAGTGGACAGGGTGGCCAGAGTGGACAGGGCGAAGCCGCGCAAACGCAGGATTCGGCGCTGGACCACAACGACGACATTCCCTTTTAGGGACGAGTCAGGGCAGGCCTGCCTGCGGCCGGATGGCTACCGCTTTCCTGTATTTTGTGCAGGGCGGACAACGGCGGATTCGATTGGTTCTTGACGTTTTTTCCCGGCGCCTTGATTCTGTATGAACTCTGCATGAGAGTTTTGCAGTTCGGGCGGTTTTATCCGCCTTCCAGGGGCGGCATTGAATCTGCGATTTACAGCATTCGCGAGGGTCTCGCTGCGCGCGGCGTTCAATGCGATGTCTTGTGTTGCAACAAGACGAGGGCGGCTGTGCGCGAGACGGTGCCGGGCGGCGTCGTCATGCGCGCCGGTTATTTCGGCGCTTTTCTGTCGCTGCCGCTGTCTCCGGGGCTGTTCGTGCAACTGGCGAAAACCATCGCCGATTACGATGTCATCAGTCTGCACCACCCCGACCCGACCGCGACGTTGGCGCTTTTTCTGGCGCGTCCGTCGCCCGGGGTGAAGGTCGTCGTGCACTGGCACAGCGACATCGTCCGGCAGAAAGCCATGCTGCCGCTGTTTTTGCCGCTGCAAAGATGGTTGCTGCGCCGCGCCGCCGCCGTCATCGTCAGCACGCCGGCGTACGCGCGCTCGAAGCACCTGGCTGCGTGCCGCGACAAGGTCGCCGTCGTGCCGATCGGCATCGAGGCGGATGAGTTGCACGCACGCGCCGCCGCGACGGACGCCGCCGAGGTGCGCGCGCGTTATCCGGGCCGTTTTCTGGTGTTCGCGATGGGCCGGCTGGTCTATTACAAAGGCTTCGAATACCTGGTGGAGGCCGCCGTCCATCTGCACGAGTCGGTCAACATTCTGATTGGCGGCGATGGCCCGTGCCGGCGCGCATTGCAAAGGCGGATTGAAAAACTCGGCTTGTCGGAAAAGGTTTTCCTGCTGGGATCCCTGTCCGAACGCGAAGTCGCCGGCCATTACCGGGCGTGCGATGCGTTCTGCCTGAGTTCGACGCTGCCGTCCGAGGCGTTCGGCATCGTTCAGATCGAGGCCATGTCTTTCGCCAAACCGGTGGTGGCCACCATCGTGCCGGGTTCCGGCGTCAGCTGGGTCAACGCCGACCGTCTCAGCGGCTTCAACGTGGCGCCGCGCGACCCGCGGGCGCTGGCGCGTGCGCTCAATGTGCTGGTGTGCAATCCCGCGCTGGCGCGTCGTCTGGGAGAGTACGGCCGCCGCCGCTTCGAAGAGCTGTTCACGCGCGCGCGGATGTGCGAGCGCCTGCAGCGGATTTACCGCGGCGACGCTCGCCGCCCGGCGGAGGCGCAATCGCCGTGAAAGTGCTGGTCACGGGCGGCGCCGGCTACATCGGCAGCCACGTGGTGCTGGCGCTCGCCGGGAGCGGCCACGACATCGTCGTTTGCGATGATCTTTCAAGCGGCGCGCGCGCGGCGGTTCTGGCCGGCGAGTTTGTGCGCGCGGACATCGGCGATGCGCGCCTCGACGGAATTTTCAAGCGCCACGCTTTCGACGCCGTCATGCATCTTGCCGCGTCGGTGTCGGTGCCGGAGTCGGTGCGCGACCCCGGCAAGTATTACGCGAACAACACCGCCGCGACGTTGAACCTGCTCGAGTGCTGCCGCCGGCACGGCGTTCGGTATTTCATTTTTTCGTCCACCGCGTCGGTCTATGGCGCGCCGCCGTCGCTGCCGGTCGCCGAGGATGCGCCGGTGCGGCCCGTCAACCCGTACGGCGCTTCCAAACTGGCCTGCGAGATGATGGCCGCGGACATCGCCCGCGCCGCCGGCTTCGGCTGCGTGATTCTGCGTTATTTCAATGTCGCCGGCGCCGACCTCGAAGCCCGCATCGGCCAGAACACCGCCGCCGCCGAACATCTGATCACGGTCGCCTGCCGCGCCGCCGCGGGTCTTCGCCGCGAAGTGGCGGTGTACGGTTCTGATTACGACACCGGTGACGGCACCTGTGTGCGCGATTACATTCACGTGCTCGATATCGCCGCGGCCCATTTGCGCGCGCTCGATTATCTCGCGCAGTCCGGCACGCGGACGACGCAGATTCTGAACTGCGGCTACGGCCACGGCTACAGCGTGGCCGAAGTGCTGGACGCGGCGAAGCGGGTGACGGGCGCGGACTTCGCGGTGACGCCGGCGCCGCGCCGCGCCGGCGATCCGCCGGAACTGGTCGCGGACAACCGCAAAATCCGGCAACTGCTCGGCTGGACGCCGCGCTTTGATGATCTCGACCGGATCATCGACAGTGCATGGCGTTGGCAGCGGCGTCCGGCCGCCGGGGAGACGCGGTGAACGCCGCCGCGGAGTACTTTGTCATCGCGGGCACCTTTGCGGCGACCCTGGTGCTGACGAATTGGCTGATGCGTTTGCTCGCGTCAAGGCGCATACTCGACATTCCCAATTCGAGGAGTTCGCACGCCGAGCCGGTGCCGCGCGGCGGCGGGCTGGCCGCAGTCGTCGTGTTTCTGGCGGCGGTGACGTTGCTCAAGGCGACCGCCGGCCTCGACGCGCGTCTCTACTGGGCGCTGCTCGCGGGCGGCGGCTGGATTGCCGCCGTCGGCCTCGCCGACGATGTCTTCGGTTTGCGTCCGCTGGCGCGTTTTCCGCTGACGCTGGCGGCGGTCGCGGCCTGCTGCGGGTGGCTGGGGGCGCCGTCTCTGGCCTTCGGCTCGGTGGTCATCGCGCCCGGGCCCGCGCTCTACCTGCTGGAGGGGGTGCTGTTGCTGTGGGTGCTCAATTTTTTCAATTTCATGGACGGCATTGACGCGATTGCCGGCGTCGAGGCAATATCCATCGCGCTGGCGGCGGCGGCCATCCTGTGGTTTGTCGCGCCGGGACATTACGCGACGGCGCCGCTCGCGGTTCTGGCCGCGGCCACCGCCGGCTTCCTGGTCTGGAACTGGCCGCCGGCGAAAGTGTTCATGGGCGATACCGCCAGCGGTTTTCTCGGTTTCTGCCTTGGCCTGTTCGCGATCCGCACTTCGATGGACGGCGACATGACCGTGTGGGCCTGGATGATACTGTTCGGCGTGTTTTTCTGCGACGCGACCGTGACTTTGCTGCGGCGCGTGTGGCGCCGCGAAAGATTCTACGAGGCGCACTGCGATCACGCCTACCAGCGCTTCGCGCGCGCGCTGCAGCGGCGTTTCGACGCCGGGCGCGGCGGCGGGCGGCGGCGCGCGCACGCCGCTGTGTCGCTGGCCGTGGTCGCGGTCAACCTGCTGTGGCTGGCGCCGCTGGCGCTGCTGGCCGTGCTGCGCCCGGCGTGGGGCGCCTGGTGCGCCGCGTTGGCGCTGTTGCCGCTGGCGGCGGTGGTTTTGTATTCGGGCGCGGGCGGCGGAGAATGACGGGGTGCGTTCGATGTTGATATGGCTGGTGCGGCTGCCGAGAATGGCGAAACGCCTGGTGACGGCGGCGGCGGATTCGGTCATCAGCGTCTTCTCGCTGTGGGCCGCGCTGTCGCTGCGCCTGGAGCAGTGGGTTCCGCTCGACGGCCCATGGTGGCCATTGTTCGTGGCGGCGCCGCTCACGGCAATCCCGGTGTTTGCCCGCTCCGGCCTCTACCGCGCCGTCGTCAGGCATTTCTCGCTGGAGGCCATCGGCACGGTCGCGCTGGCGGTTACGCTGGCCATCGCGTTGTGGGGGATTGCCGCATTGTTCCTCGGCGTCCAGGGGCTGCCGCGCTCGGCGATTCTGATCGACTGGTTTATATTTTTCACGTTGACGGTCGGCAGCCGCCTCGTCATGCACCGGTTGTTTCTGGCCCGGCCGAAGAACCTGCCGCAAACGCCGGTCGCGATTTACGGCGCCGGCGCCGAGGGCATGCAACTGGCGTCCATGCTGATGAATTCCGACTCGGGCTACCGGCCGGAATTTTTCATGGATGAAAACGCCGACTTGCAGGGCAGGGAAATCGCCGGTTTGCGGGTGGTCGCGCCGACGGAGCTGGAGCGGCTCGTCGGGCGCGTGCAAGAGGTGCTGGTCACCGCCTTTGCCGACGGCGACGACGGACAGTTGCGTCTGCTCAACTTTCTCAGCGGCTACCCGGTCAGGACAAAAGTCCTGCCGCCGATGAAGGAATGGGTGGCCGGCCGGGTCCATCTCGGCCGCATCGACCGGGTTGAAATCGAGGACCTGCTCGGGCGCGCGCCGGTGCCGCCCGACCGCGCCCTGCTGGAAGCCGGTGTCAAAGGGCGCTGTATTCTGGTGACCGGCGCCGGCGGCTCGATTGGATCGCAGTTGTGCGAGCAGCTGCTGGCGCTGGAAGCGGGGCGGCTGCTGCTGGTCGAGCAGTCGGAGTACGCGCTGTTCGAGATCGAGAAGCATCTGGCCGGGCTGGCCGCGCCGCGCGCCGCGACCGAAATCGTGCCGCTGCTGGGGTCGGTCGAGGACGCCGGTTTCATCGCCGAATTGTTCGATGTCTGGCCGGTGGACACGGTGTACCATGCCGCCGCCTACAAGCACGTTCCGATTGTCGAGGGCAATATCATCGCCGGCGTCAGGAACAACGTGTTCGGCACACGGGTGGTCGCAGAGGCGGCGAGGGCCGCGTCGGTCGCCCGCTTCGTGCTGATCTCGACCGACAAGGCGGTGCGCCCGTCGAGCGTCATGGGCGCGAGCAAAAGACTCGCCGAGATGCTGCTGCAATCCATCGCCGGGCTGGAAGGTTCGACCTGTTTCTCGATGGTCCGCTTCGGCAATGTGCTGGGCTCGTCGGGCTCGGTCATCCCGCTGTTTCGCGGCCAGATTGACCGCCGCGAGGCGCTGACCGTGACCCACCCGGAAGCCGAGCGCTATTTCATGACGTTGCGCGAGGCCTCGGAATTGGTCATCCAGGCCGGTATGCTGGCGAAAAGCGGCGATGTACTGCTGCTCGATATGGGGGAGCCGGTAAAAATCGCCGAAGTGGCGCGTAAAATGATATATTTAAGCGGCTTGCGAACGAGCGAGCACGGCGATGAAGACAGCGACATTGAAATCCGCTACACCGGCCTGCGGCCGGGAGAGAAATTGCGAGAGGAATTGTTGACCAGCGACGCGGAAACCACTTCCCACCCGAAAATCATGCGCGCCCTGGAGCCGTGTCCGGAATGGCCGCGCATGGAGGCCGTTTTGCAATCCCTTGAACGGGCCATCGAGGCGCGGGACGTGGTCGAGCTTCGCCGCTTGCTGGCACAGATGATTCCGTCCCGGGACAGCGAGCGTCCGCTGAACGATTTGCTGTGGCGTGCGCGCGGCGGGGAGCAGGATAGATGAGCGCGCGCAAGGTCTTTTTGCAAACCCACGGCTGCCAGATGAACGACTACGATTCCGGCAAGATTCTCGAGATTCTCAGGGCTTCGCACGGGATGACGCCCGCCGAATCGCCGGAAGAAGCCGACCTGCTGCTGCTCAACACCTGCTCGGTGCGCGAAAAAGCCCAGGAGAAGGTGTTTTCCCAACTCGGGCGCTGGAAAGCCCTCAAGCGGCGCAAGCCCGGCCTGGTCATCGGCGTCGGCGGCTGCGTCGCCAGCCAGGAAGGCGCCGCCATCACGACGCGCGCGCCTTGCGTGGACATCGTCTTCGGGCCGCAGACGATACACCGGCTGCCGGCGATGCTCGACACCGTCGCGCGCCGTCGCGAGGCGGTGGTGGACATCCGCTTCCCCGAGATGGAAAAATTCGACAACCTGCCTGAGGCGCGCGCCGACGGCCCCACCGCCTTTGTCTCGATCATGGAGGGGTGCAGCAAGTACTGCACGTTTTGCGTCGTTCCCTACACGCGCGGCGAGGAAGTCAGCCGGCCGCTGCCGGGCGTGCTCGACGAGATCGCCGTGCTGGCGTCGCAGGGAGTGCGCGAGGTGACGTTGCTGGGGCAGAACGTCAACGGCTACCGCTGGCGCCACGGCGGCGACTGCACGGATTTCTCGCTGTTGCTCTACCACGTCGCCGCCATCGAGGGCATAGACCGCATCCGCTACACCACGTCGCACCCGGTCGAGTTCAGCGATGAACTGATCGAGGCCTACGCCGGCATCCCGCAGTTGGTCAGCCATCTGCACCTGCCGGTGCAAAGCGGCTCCGACCGTGTTCTGGCGCGGATGAAGCGCGGCTACACGGTGCTGGAATACAAGTCCATCGTGCGCAAACTCAGGCAAGTGCGCCCGAATCTTTCGCTGTCATCCGACTTTATCGTCGGTTTTCCCGGCGAGACCGACGACGACTTCCGTGGCACGATGGAGTTGATCGAAGAGGTGGGCTACGACCAGTCCTTCAGTTTCCTCTACAGCCCGCGCCCCGGCACGCCCGCCGCCGCGCTGCCCGACGACACGCCGTTGCCGGTCAGGAAGCGCCGGCTGGGCCTTTTGCAGGAGCGCATCGCGGCGATGGCCGCCGCCGTTTCGGAGGCGATGGTCGGCGCCGTCGAGCGCGTCCTGGTGTGCGGCCCGTCGAAGAAAACGCCCGGGCAGATTTGCGGACGCACTGAAAACAACCGGGTCGTCAATTTTGACGGCGGTCTCGAGCGGGTTGGCGAATGGGCCGACGTCGAAATCACACGGGCGCTGCCGAATTCACTGCAAGGCCGGCTGGTTCTCCGTTGAAGCCCGTGTCGCCCCGCGCCGAAGTGGTGGTGCTCGAACCCGCCAACCTGTCGCATCTGGCCAATCTCTGCGGCCCGCTGAACCGGCACATCCGCGAACTGGAGCGCCATCTGGGTGTGCGCATTCTCCAGCAGGGAAACCGCTTTTCAATCGCCGGCGATGCAACGGACAGGCGCGCCGCCGCGAGCCTGTTGCGGTCGTTGTACGCCGAGGCCGACCGCAACCTGACGCTCGACGACATTCAGATGAGCCTGCAGCCAAGTTCACTGGATACGGGTGCCGGCGCCGGCGTTCGCATCCGCAGGAAGACGGTCCGCGCACGCGGGCCGCATCAGGCCGACTACCTTCGCAACATGGGGACTTTTGACCTGACGTTCGGCATCGGTCCCGCCGGCACCGGCAAGACCTATCTGGCCGTTGCCAGGGCGGTCGAGGTTCTGGAGCAGGAGCAGGTCGAGAAACTGGTGCTGATCCGGCCGGCGGTGGAGGCCGGCGAGCGCCTCGGTTTTCTGCCGGGCGATTTCTCCCAGAAGATAGACCCGTACCTGCGCCCGGTCTATGACGCGCTCTACGAGATGGTCGGTTTCGACCAGGTACACCGCCTGATTGAGCGCGGCGTCATCGAGGTGGCGCCGCTCGCTTACATGCGCGGGCGCTCGCTCAACGGCGCCTTTATCATTCTCGACGAGGCGCAAAACACCACGGTCGAGCAGATGAAAATGTTTCTGACGCGCATCGGCTTCAGCTCAAAGGCGGTGGTCACCGGCGACATCACCCAGGTGGATCTGCCCAGAGGCAGGGAATCGGGCCTGCGAAACGCGCTGTCGGTGCTGAAGTCCGTCAGCGGCATCGGTTTCAGTTTCTTCGATTCCGACGACGTCATTCGCCACCCGCTGGTGCGCAAGATCGTCAATGCCTACGACCGGGGAAAGGGGGCGTCTTCCTGACGGCGATGGACGTTATCGTGCAGGTCGCCGCCCGCCCGCCTGAGGTTCATCTGCCGACGCGGGCGGAGTTTCAGACGTGGGCGGAAGCCGCGGCGCATTGCGACGCGTGCGTATGCGTGCGCATCGTCGGCGAGGAGGAATCGGCCGAGTTGAACCTGCGCTACCGGGGCCGGGCGCATTCAACCAACGTGCTGTCCTTTCCGTTCCAGGCGCCGCCGGCGCCGGTCGAGCAGGATTATCTGGGCGACATCGTGCTGGCCGCGCCGGTTGTGGCGCGCGAGGCGAAGTGCCGGAACCGGCCGCTGAAAGACCATTGGGCGCACCTGTTTGTGCACGGTCTTTTGCATTTGCAGGGCTACCGCCACGACACGGACGCCGATGCGGCGAGAATGGAAGCGCGCGAAAGCGGGATTATGCGGCGGCTGGGGTTTGCTTCCCCGTGGCATCAGCGGCCATGAGCGACGACAACAACACCGCCGCCGGCGACGCCCGGCCGTCCTGGATTGAGCGCCTGTGCGAGCGGGCGCAGATGCTTTTCATCGAGCATCCGGGCGAAATCCGGCGCATCCGCCATCTGCTCGAAAACAACCGGCACAGCGGCCTTTCCGGCGCCGACATGCTGCTGATGATGGAAGGGCTGGTGCACGTGGCCGACATGCACGTCAAGGACATTATGGTACCTCGCTCTCAAATGGTTGTTGTATCGCATGAAATGGGGCTTGACGATGTCCTCGGAATCGCGATTGAAAGCGGACATTCGCGCTTCCCGGTCATCGGCGACGGCCCGGACGATGTGCGCGGCGTGCTGCTGGCCAAGGATTTGCTGCGCTCCCTGCGGTCGGGCCGCGATGCCGAACCCGGCCTCGAGGACTACATCCGCCAGCAGGCGGTGGTGCCGCAGAGCAAGCGCCTCAACGTGCTGCTCGACGAGTTTCGCAAGAACCGCAACCACATGGCCATCGTCGTTGATGAATACGGCGGCACCGCCGGGCTGGTCACGATCGAGGACGTGCTGGAACAGATTGTCGGCGATATCAGCGATGAACACGATGTCACCGAAGACCAGTACATCTACGACCACGGCGGCGGCCGCTACGCGGTGAAGGCGCTGACGCCGCTTGCATTCTTCAATCAGTATTTCCAGGCCGGTCTCGAGTCCAGGGGTGTGGACACCGTCGGCGGCATGGTCATCGAGGCGCTGGGTCACATGCCGAAACGCGGCGACGAAGTTTCGATCGGCCCGTTCCTGTTCGAGGTGGTGCATGCCGACAGCCGGCGGGTCCACCTGCTGGCGGTAGAAAAACAGGCGGCCTGAACCGGGCGCGATGGTCATCGCACCACACGTCGTGTCCGGCGCGAGCGGTCTGCTGCTGGTCGCGGCGTTCGCCCCCTGGTCGTGGTATCCGCTGGTGGTCGCGGTGCCCGCCGTGCTGCTGGTCCTGTGGCTCAGGGCGCGGCCTGCGCAGGCTTTTGTCCAGGGTTACTGGTTCGGCCTGGGTTATTCCGCCGCCTCCGCCTACTGGGTGTACTACAGTCTGCATGATTTCGGCCAGGCCGCCGCCGCTTTTTCCGTTCTCGCCGTGGTCTTGATGGTCGCGGTGCTGGCGTTGTATTACGCGCTGCTGGCGTGGGCGGTCGCGCGTTACGCCGGGCGCTGCTGCTGGCAGGCGGCATTGCTGTTTTATCCGGCGGCGTGGGTCGTGGTCGAGTGGTTGCGCAGCGGTTTGCTCAGCGGTTTTCCGTGGAATCTGCTGGGGCAGGCGCTGGTGGATTCCCCGTGGAGCGGCGTCTTGCCTGTATTCGGCGTGCTCGGCGCCGGCTGGCTCGCGGTATTTTGCGCCGGCGCGCTGGTGTGTGTGGTGTCGTGCGGCGTTCGCGTCCGCTGGATCGCATCCATGTTGCTGGCGGCGCTGCTGGCCGCCGGCGCCGCCGCCGGCGGGCACGACTGGACGACGGCGCGCCCGGGGCAGGCGACGGTCGCGCTGGTGCAGGGCAATATCCCGCAAATATTGAAGTTCGACAGAAGCTATCTGCAGCGCCTGTTCGAGACCTACCGTTCGCTGAGCGAGCCGGTCTTCGGCAGGGACGTCGTCGTGTGGCCGGAAACGGCGCTCCCGATCAGCTCGGCGCGCGCCGGGAAACCGTTCCTGGAAAAACTGCGCCGCCGTCTCGACGACGCCGGCGGCGAATTGCTGACCGGCATCTTTCACAAGGAGTCCGCCGCCGGCCCCGTCCACAACAGTTTGCTGAACGTGTCCGGCGGATCCTTCTACCACAAGCGGCGATTGGTGCCTTTCGGGGAGTACCTGCCGCTGCGCGGTTTGTTTGAGTTATTCCGCCACTTTGTTATGATTCCGATGTCGGATTTAAGTGCCGGGCGGGCGCCTCCGCTGATGCGGGTCGGGCCGCACACCGTCGGGGTTTCCATCTGTTACGAGGTCGCGTTCGGCGGAGACATTGCCGACGCCCTGCCGGAGGCGGATTACCTGATCAACGTCAGCAACGATTCCTGGTTCGGGGATTCGCCGGCGCCGTTTCAGTTGCTGCAGATGGCCAGGGTGCGTGCGGCGGAAAACGGACGTTACATGGCGCGCGTGACCAGCACCGGAATTTCGGCGATTATTGATGACAAGGGCGAAATCGTGGACAGCATCGGACTTTTCCAGCGCGGCGTGGTGGACGGTGTGGTGCGTCTTCGCGACGGCATGACGCCGTACAGCCGCTGGCGGAGCCGGCCCGTGCTCGGCGCGTCGTTCGCGTTCCTTCTGCTGTCGGTTGTGCCGGCGGTGCGCCGCCGCCGTGACGGAAACCATGTCTGAGCCGACCGCCGTCATTCTGAGCGGCGGCTCCGGCACGCGCCTGTGGCCGCTGTCGAGAACGCACTTCCCGAAGCAGTTCATCCCGCTGATGGACGGCCGCAGCCTGTTTGCCCGTGCGCTTGAACAGGTGCGCCAGCTCGGTTGCGCGCGGGGGGTGGTGGTGTGCAACGAGGCCCACCGCTTTTTCGTCGCCGACGAACTGCGCGCCGCCGGCGCCGGCGATTACCGCGTGCTGATCGAGCCGGTGGCGAGAAACACCGCGCCGGCGACGGCGCTCGCGGCGCTGGCGCTGGAAGAGAGCGGCGAAGGCACGATGCTGGTGCTGCCGTCCGACCATTGCATTGCCGCCAAAGCGGGCGGCTCGACCGGTTTTGCCGATTGCGTCGCCCGCGCATCGGCGGCGGCCGAGCGCGGCTTGCTCGTGACTTTCGGCATCCGTCCCGGCTACGCCGAGACCGGTTACGGCTATATCATCGCCGGCGAGGCGCTCGACGCCGGTGTCTATCAGGTTTCGGAATTCACTGAAAAGCCCGGTCTTGAGCAGGCGCAAGGCTACGTCGCCAGGCCGAACTGCTACTGGAACAGCGGCATTTTCATGTTCAGCGCGAAAACCTGTTTGTCGGAACTGGCGCAGCACGAGCCTGCGCTGCTCGAGGCCTGCACCGAGGCATGGCGCCGGCGCCAATCCGACCGCATCCTGGACATCCCGGTCGAGCGCGTGGACGACGGCAGCTTCGCCGCGAGTCCCGACATCTCGATAGATTACGCGGTGATGGAAAGAACCGCCGCCGCCGCCGTGGTTCCGGCCGACATCGAGTGGTCGGATGTCGGTTCGTGGGGGGCTTTTGCCGGCGTCTTCGGCTGCGACGCCGACGGCAATTCGGTGGTCGGCGACGCCGTGCTTCAGGATTCCCGCGACAACGTGGTGTACGCCTCCGGGCGCCTGGTGGCGGCGGTCGGCGTCAGCGGCCACGTCATCGTCGAGACACCGGACGCGGTGTTGGTCGCCGACCGCGCAATGAGCCAGTCTGTCAAGCAACTGGTGTCGCGCCTCAAGGCCGACGACCGCCCGGAAAGCGACTGGCCCAGAAAAGTGCAACGGCCGTGGGGATCCTACGAGAGCGTGGACAGCGGCGAGGGTTTCCAGGTGAAGCGCATCATCGTCGAGCCGGGGCAGCGTCTGTCATTGCAGTCGCACCGCCGCCGCTCGGAACACTGGGTCGTCGTCCGCGGCCTCGCCCGCGTAACCCTGGACGACGAGACTCTGACGCTGCACCCCAACCAGTCGGTCTGCATTCCCATCGGCGTCCGACACCGGCTGGAGAATCCCGGCGACGAGCCGCTGCATCTGATCGAGGTGCAGTGCGGCGATTATCTGGGGGAAGACGACATTGAGCGGTTTGAGGATGCTTATGGCAGAACCGGAAAATCCTGAACTGGAACGCTACGAGCCGCACGAAGTGGAGCGCCGCGCGCAGGCCTTCTGGGATGAGCGCCGCTGCTTTCGCGCAGTGCGCGACGATGCCAGGGAGAAGTTCTACTGCCTGTCGATGTTTCCCTATCCCAGCGGCCGGCTGCACATGGGTCATGTCCGCAATTACACGATCGGCGACGTCATCAGCCGCTACCAGCGCATGCTCGGCAAAAACGTGCTGCAACCGATGGGCTGGGACGCCTTCGGCCTGCCCGCCGAGAACGCCGCGCGCGCCGGCGGCATCGCGCCGCAGGAATGGACCGCCGCAAACATCGCGCAGATGAAAAGCCAGCTCAGGCGTCTCGGCTACGCCTACGACTGGGAGCGCGAATTCGCGACCAACGAGCCGCGTTATTACCGATGGGAGCAGTGGTTTTTCACCCGGCTGTTCGAAAAGGGGCTGGCTTATCGCCGCGAGTCGTGGGTCAACTGGGACCCGGTGGATCAAACCGTGCTCGCCAACGAACAGGTCATTGACGGGCTGGGCTGGCGCTCCGGCGCGCGCGTGGAGCGCAAAAAAATACCGCAGTGGTTTTTGCGGATCACCGATTACGCCGACCAGTTGCTCGATGATCTCGGGCAACTCGACGACTGGCCTGAGCGCGTCCGCCGGATGCAGCGCAACTGGATCGGCCGCTCGCGCGGCATCGAAATCCGGTTTGACCTGCAAAACGCGCCGGGCGGCACGGAGGCGCTGACGGTGTTCACGACGCGCCCGGACACGCTGATGGGTGCGACCTGCATCGCCGTGGCGGCGGAGCATCCGGTGCTGGAGGGTCTGCTCGACGCCGACCCGGCGCTGGCCGCATTCGTCGGCGAGTGCCGCCGCAGTCCGACCGCCGAAGCCGAGATCATGGCGCGCCGGAAGCAGGGCGTGGACACCGGCCTGCGCGCCGTGCACCCTCTGAGCGGCGACGTGTTGCCGGTGTGGTGCGCGAATTTCGTGCTGATGGAGTACGGTTCAGGCGCGGTGATGTCGGTTCCGGCCCACGACCAGCGCGACTGGGAATTCGCCCGCGCCTACGGCCTGCCGGTGCGCCGGGTCATCCGCCCGGCGGACGATGCCGCGGCGGATTCCGCACAGGGCGCGTTCACCGGCAAGGGCGTGCTTTGCAACTCGGGCCGCTACGACGGTATGGATTTCGAGGCCGCTTTCGAAGCGATTCTGGCCGACCTCAAGGCCGCCGGCCACGGCGACGAGCGCGTCCATTACCGGCTGAAGGACTGGGGGGTGTCGCGGCAGCGCTACTGGGGGGCGCCGATTCCGGCGTTGTACCACGGCGGCGATTGCCGCATGGCCGGTGACGGCGAGTTGCCCGTGGAGTTGCCGGCGCAGTCCGGTTCCGAGGTTCTGCCGCTGGCGCAGATACCCGCCTTTCGCCGCGCCGGCCTCGACGCCGAAGGGCGCGAGGTGGTGCGCGAGACGGATACATTCGACACGTTCTTCGAATCCAGCTGGTATTACGTGCGCTTCGCCTGCGCCGCGGGCGCCGCCGTCCCCGACGATGAGGCCGCCTACTGGCTGCCGGTGGACCACTATGTCGGCGGCATAGAACACGCGGTGCTGCACCTGCTCTACGCGCGCTTTTTCTACAAGCTGATGCGCGACTTCGGCCTGGTGCGGGGTGACGAGCCGTTCATGCGCCTGCTGACCCAGGGCATGGTGTTGAAAGACGGCGCCAAGATGTCGAAGTCCAGGGGCAACACGGTGGATCCGGCCGGCTATATCGAGCGCTACGGCGCCGACACCGTGCGCCTTTTCATGATGTTCGCGGCGCCGCCGGAGCAGGCGCTGGAATGGTCGGATTCCGGTGTCGAGGGCGGCCACCGTTTTCTGAAGCGTTTCTGGCGCCAGGTGCTGGAGCATTGCCGCGCGCTGTCGCGGCCGCCGGCGCGCGCGCGCGCCGACGAGGAGGCGTGCCGCGAAATGCGCCGCCGGATTCACTCGGCTATTGCCAAGGTCAGCGACGATTACGCGCGCCGCCGTTCCTTCAATACGGCGATTGCCGCGAATATGGAATTGAGCAACGCGCTTGCGCGTTTTGCCGCCCGCGCCGGCGACTGCGCCGAGGGACGCCGCATTCTGACCGAGGGCTACGAAACCATTGTTAAAATGATGGCGCCGGTGACGCCGCATCTGATGCACTGCCTGTGGCAGCGCCTGGGACACGAAACCCCGCTGGTGGACTGTGCCTGGCCGGTGGCCGATGAGCGCTGGATGAGCGCGGACCACTGCGAGATTGTCATCCAGGTCAACGGCAAACTTCGGAGCAGGTTGCGGCTGCCCGCCGGCAGCGGCCAGGCCGCGGTTGAAGAACACGCGCGCGCCGATGAAAAAGTACACCGATTTGTCCACGGGAGGGAAATTGTCAAAATCATTCATGTCGAGAACAAGCTCGTCAATTTTGTCGTGCGCTGACGGCGCGCGTTTGGGGGCCATCGCGGCCATCGGCCTGTCGCTTTTGCTGAGCGCTTGCGGCTACCGCCTGGGCGACGGCGCCGCGCCCGGGGAATCCGCCGTGCCCGCGTCGCTTTCGCGAATGTCGCTGGAAGGGATGAAGCGTCATGCGCCGTTGCGCCTGGCGCTGAAATCGGCGTTGCGCGCCCGCGATGTCCAGGTGGTCGCGCCGGTGCGCGCGCCGGTGCGGCTGGTCGTGGCCGGCGAGGAAATCCTGCAGCGGTCGCTGGTCATCGCCGACGACGCCAAGACGCGCGAATACCTGCTGACCGCGGTGGTCGAATTTTCCGTCAAGGGCGAAGACGGGGTGCTGCTTGAAAAACAGCGCGTCCAGTCCGAAGAGAGTTACCTCTACGACGCCAAAAGGCCGCTGGTCAGCGAGAGCGAACGCGAAAGAGTCCTGCGCCATATCCGCCGCGACCTGGCGCGCAAGATCATTCATCGCCTCGCCGCGATGGCCGCGGGGGGCTGACGATGGAACCGATTCGATTGTCAAACCGGCTGGTCGGGGAAATCCTCGAGACGTTGCGGCGTCACGAGCCAGCCTGCGACGACTCCCTGATTGCGTCCCAGTATCTGGCCGCCGTCATCGGCTATTTTCTCGCTTCGCATCCGGCGGCGGCGGCGGAAAAAGACCAGATTCTCGACGAGATGAGCGATTTTCTGCGCCACGTTTATACCGATCTCAGCCACTCGCAGGCGCCGCCGCAAGATCCACAACAGGCCGTCGGAGTCTGGGAACCGCCAAAGTGACGGTCCCGCTTCGCGCATCGTTTCCGGCGCGCCGCCGGCTTGCATGGTTGCTGATGGTGCTGGCCCAGCCGGTTGCCGCCGACCTGATGGTCTCGCTTGAAGGTGATTTCATACAGGGCGGAATGGTCAGGGGCCGCGTCGAAGCCGGCGCCGAGGTCCGGCTCGGCGACGAGCGCGTCCGTGTCGCGCCGAACGGGCGCTTCGTCATCGGTTTCGGACGCACCGCGCCGCCGCGTCTTGTGTTGCAGGCGGTGGCGTTAAATGGCCGCCGGACGGAACGTATTCTTTCGGTGGAACAAAGGACTTACCAGGTGGAACGCATCGACAATCTAGATCACAGCAAGGTCAATCCGCCGCCGGAGACTTTCCGGCGGATTCGGGATGAAAGGCGCCTGATTGCAAAGGCGCGGCGGCGCGTCTTCGATCACGACGACTGTTTCGGCGGGTTTTTGTGGCCGCTGAAAAGCCGGATTACCGGTGTCTATGGCAGCGCGCGCATCCTCAACGGCGAGCCGCGCAGCCCGCATTACGGGGTCGATATCGCAAGTCCCGAAGGCGCCGTTGTGCGGGCGCCGGCGGGCGGCGTCGTCACGTTGATTCACGACATGTATTTTGCCGGAAAAACCCTGGTGCTGGACCACGGCTACGGCGTGTCTTCGACTTTTCTGCATCTGCACAAGGCGCTGGTGAAAGACGGAGATCGCGTCGAGCAGGGCGCGCCGATTGCCGAGGTCGGCTCCAGCGGGCGCGTCACCGGGCCGCATCTCGACTGGCGGGTGAACTGGCTGGGGCGGCGGCTCGACCCGCAACTGCTGGCGGGGCCGATGTAGCAGGCGCGCCGTGCGCGGGCCGGCGGCTCAGCCGGGGGGCCAGTTCAGCGGGCGTCCGGCGAGCAGATGGACGTGCAGATGAAACACGGTCTGACCGGCGCCGGCGCCGTTGTTAATCACCAGCCGGAAATCATCGCCGACATTCTCGCTGCGCGCGATTTCGCCGGCTTTCAACAACAGAT
This sequence comes from uncultured candidatus Poriferisulfidus sp., assembly GCA_963693105.1. Taxonomy (GTDB): domain Bacteria; phylum Pseudomonadota; class Gammaproteobacteria; order Poriferisulfidales; family Oxydemutatoraceae; genus Oxydemutator. The sequence goes on from OY843752.1 coordinate 1,262,398, forward strand.
GCCCGAGCAGCGCGACATCGCCGCTTCCGGCCCCGGCAAGTTTCGGAATGGGTTTTCGGGGGACGATTAGGATGTGCGTCGGCGCTTGCGGATTGGCGTCGCGGAATGCCGCGCACAGGTCGTCTTCATAAACGATGTCGGCGGGAATCTCGCCCGCGAGGATTTTGCTGAAAATGGTTTCGCCGCTCATCGGGGGAAGATTTTATCATCTGTCAGGCCGAAGCGATATGCAAATGCCGGGGCGCGCGGCGGCGCACCCGTTCACAGGCTCGCGGTGTTGTCGGGAGGGTTCAGGGTGTGCTATATTCGGCCTGTCGCGGGTGTCCGGCATCGGGCAAAGCGTGGAAACAGACGGATGATACAAGACAAGACGGTTGAATCTGTGATGGCGGCGCGGTAGCGTCGTCGGGGCTGTGCATCCTGCCGTGAACCGGACAATAAAAAGTCGTCTGCCCGCCGCACTGGTGCTGCTTGCGTTGCTTGCATTCGGGGGGAATGCGGCTGGCCAGATTGAGTATTACTCGTTCGAGTGCCCGCTTACTAGTATCCGGGAAGGGGATGGCGATACACTTTTTGCCTGCACCATCATGCGCCACGACGATAGTTCTGCTACGCCGGGTGGGGGGACGCGTCAAGGATCGAAAATCACACAGTACGTTACAGGTGGCGGCGGTCCTCCGTTCACCTCCGCCGCCTTGCCCGACGACGACTTTGAAACCACGGCACAAGGTGGTTACCGGGAAGGGTCATACTGCGGCGCTACAGGACAGGACGTAGGTAGTTGTGACCTGAACAGTATCATCATCAAGGGCGATAACCTGATCGAGCGCGATGAGTACATCACAGTTTCTTTCGTTTGCGAGGGAATACTCTGCAGATCAAGTAGCCGCTTTCGGAGGGCCACTCTGATCGGTACTACCCGTTTTGTCATAAGAATAGTAGATGACGACAGAACGGCAGAGGACGACAATGCCGTCTTCACCATCGCCGGCCCCGCCCGCCTCGCAGAGGGCGACACCGGCACCTTCACCATCCGTTACGACACCGGGAGCTTGCTCGGCCCCACCAACGTGGCCTGGATTGCCAGCCATACCACCCACGGCGCCACCGAAGACGCCGACTTGCGCGCCACCAGAGGCAACGTCACCTTCGCCCTCGGCGAGACCAGCAAGACCTTCGAGTTGGGCATCTCCGTTGACACTTTGTCGGAGGACGAAGAGCCCTTCACCCTGATTCTAAACCCCCTCTATGGATCCTCCGCTGCCGCCCACACCGTTACCATCGCCGCCAATGCCGGCTCTACCAGGGAGCCATGCCCTGATGATCAGCAGTAGCGCTCAGGATGGCCCCGGTGCGACAGGGGACGGGCGGATACAGGCTATTGACAGCGGCACCTTTTTTCTTACAATCGGGGACTATCGCACTGGATGCGAGTCCGTCAACAACCGAGGAGAAACCTGATTATGGAACTTTCACAGGAAGATTTTGAGAAAGGACAAGAGCTTTTCGCCGATATCGTGGCGAGATATTACGGTGATCCTGATTTCAAGGCGCGCCTGGATGCTGATCCAACGGGAGTGCTGCGTGAAGAGGGGATGGAAATTCCCAACGGAGTCTCGGTCAAATTGCTGTTCAACACCGATGACCTGCTGCATATTGTCCTGCCTTTTGTAGAGGCTTGAATTCCTGTTGACATCGGACGAACCTGTTTCCACGGAACCGGGCAGGACGAAGACGCTGTTTTCTCTCCCGGTTCAATGTCCGAACCTCTTCTCCAGCCGGGGCCGTTCCCGGCCTTTCTGATTCCACCACCCGCGAAGGGCGGCAGCCGTGCGCGGCGATGGGCCGTCTTGCGTCCCGCCGCCGCGCTCATGCCGGTCTCAGAACGGCAGGCCGTGCCCCATGCCGCCGCCGATCATGCACATCAGCATCGGAATGGACAGCAGTGTGTTGGTGCGCGATGCCATCAGCGCGACTTTTTTGGCGGAGGCTTTTTCCTCGTCCGTCGCCTCGACGCCGCCAAGCCCGAGGATTTTCTTCTGGTTCGGCCAGATCAGCGCCCAGACGTTGAACAGCATGATGGTGCCGAGCCATGCGCCGACGCCGATGATTCTGAGGCTTTCGTCCAGCATGAAAGCGCCGCTGAGACCGCCGACGTCGCGCCAGACGATTTCCAGCGCGGCGGCGCCGGTCAGCCATGTCAGCAACGCCGCATAGCGGAACCAGGCGAGCGCGCGCGGCGCCACGTAACGGTTGATCGCGGCCGGCCCCGGTCCGCCCTCGTCGGCGGCGGCTTCGGCGACCGCCGGCACCTGCACGAAGTTAAAATAGTAGAGCAGGCCGATCCAGATGATGCCGACAAATACGTGCAGCCACACGATAATAGAGCCTAAATTTATTTCCACTGTAGAAGTCCTCCCGGTTAAAGAATAATGCTGATGACAATTGCGAGAATAAAGCCGCCGACTATGGTGCCGGTTACTGATTTCAATGGATTCATGGCGCCCCCTTCGATTGCTTGAATCGCGGTTGGTTTACGGAAAAGTTGTGGCTATCCTATTACAACCCGGGCCCGATTGAAACCGGCACAATGACGGATTGTGCAACAGACCGCGTTGCATTGGGGTTATTTGCCAGCCGCATTGCCGCCATCTGCGGGGAAATGGGTGTGCATCTGCGGCGCACCGCATTTTCGATGAACATACGCGACCGCCGCGATTACTCCTGCGCCGTGTTCGACGCCGGCGGCCGCCTGCTGGCGCAGGCCGCCGACATTCCGGTTCATCTCGGCAGCATGGCGTACGCGCTGCGCGGCGTCGTTTCCGGTTTCCGCTGGCGCCGGGGCGACATGATCGTGTTCAACGATCCCCGCTGCGGCGGTACCCACCTGCCCGACATTACGCTGGTGGCGCCGTTTTTCCGCGGCCGGGAACTGCTCGGGTTCGCCGCCAACCGCGCGCACCACGCCGACATCGGCGCGCGCGCGCCGGGGAGCATGCCGCTGTCGCGCGGTATCGAGGAGGAGGGCCTGCTGATTCCGCCGCGCCTCATCGTGCGCGAAGGCCGGCCCGACGAGGAGGCGCTGGCCTCGTTTGTCGCCGCCTCGTGCAGTCCCGACGCCGAGTACGGCGATTACATGGCGCAAATCGGCGCCAACCGGGCCGGTCTCGCCTGTCTGGAGCAGCTGGTGGAGCGCATGGGAAAAGCGGCCTGGGCGGTCGCGCTGGACGAATTGAACGACTACGGCGCGCGTCTTGCACGGACGGTTTTCGCGGCCATTCCCGACGGCGACTATGCGTTCAGCGACGTCATGGACGACGACGGCTTCGACGCCGCCGACATTGCCGTGCGCGTCGTCCTGCGCGTCCGCGCGCCGCGCATCGAGGTGGATTTCTCTGGCACCTCGCCGCAGGTCGGGGGCAATATCAATTGCCCGGTTTCGGTCACCGCGTCGGCGGTTTACTACGTGTTCCGCTGCCTGCTGCCGGATTACGCGCCGACCTGCCAGGGCGTGTTCTCGTCGATTGCGCTGAAAGTGCCGGAAGGCTCGCTGCTGAACGCCGGCGCCGGCGCCGGCGTGGCCGCCGGCAACACCGAAACGAGCATGCGCGTCGTTGATTGCGTCATCGGCGCGCTGGCCCGGGCCTTGCCGTCGCGTTGCGTCGCTGCCGGCCAGGGCACGATGAACAGCGTCGCCTTTGGCGACAGCGACTGGGCCTACTACGAAACCATCGGCGGCGGCATGGGCGCGGGCGAGGATTTCGACGGCCCCGGTGCGGTGCAAAGCCACATGACCAACACGCGCAATACCCCGGCCGAGTTGCTCGAGATGTCGTATCCGCTGCGAATTCGTCGCTACGCGATCCGCCGGGGTTCGGGCGGCGCCGGGCGTTTTCGCGGCGGCGACGGCCTGGTTCGCGAGTACGAGTTTCTGGCGCGGTCCCGGATTACGCTGCTGACCGACCGCCGCCGCCGCGCGCCGTGGGGCGTCGGCGACGGCGGCGCGCCGGGCCTTGCCGGACGCAACCTCTTCAATGGCGGTACATTGCCGGGCAAGGCGTCGGTTCTCGCAAACGCCGGCGACCGCCTGTGCATCGAGACGCCCGGCGGCGGCGGCTGGAGCGGTTAGATGTGCGGGATTGCGGGCGAATTGCGTTTCGACGGCGCGCTGGCCGACGAGGAGTGCCTGCGCCGGATGCTGGCGCATCTGCGCCGCCGCGGTCCCGACAGCCGCCGCGTTCTTGTCAACGGCGCGCTCGGTCTGGCGCATGCGCGGCTTGCGATCATTGATCTGTCCGCGGCGGGCGAGCAGCCGATGACGGACCCGGAACTGAATCTGACCCTCGTCTTCAATGGCGTGATTTACAACTACCGCGAATTGAAGGCCGAATTGTCCGCACACGGGTACCGTTTTTTCAGCGGCAGCGACAGCGAGGTGATTCTGAAGGCCTGGCACCGCTGGGGCGACGATTGCGTGCGCCGTCTCGACGGTATCTTTGCCTTTGCAATCCACGACGAGCGCGCGCGCGTCTTGTTCCTGGCGCGCGACCGCCTCGGCATCAAGCCGCTGTATTACACCCGCGACGCGCGCTGTTTCCGCTTTGCCTCCAATCCGCAGGCATTGCTTGCGGCGGGCGGCGTGGACACCGCGCTCGACCCGGTCGCGCTGCACCGCCATCTGATGCTGCACGCCGTGGTGCCGGCGCCGCGAACCCTGATCAAGGGAGTGCGCAAACTGGCTCCGGCGCACACGTTGCGAATCCGCCCGGACGGAAGCATGACCAAGCGGTGTTACTGGCGTCTGACGGCGCAGCGTGAAGCGCAAGACGCCGGCGAGGCGCAGTGGGCGGAGCGGATGAGGGCGGAGTTGAAACGCTCGATTGAAACGCGCTTTCGCATCGCCGACGTGCCGGTCGGCGTGCTGCTTTCCGGCGGGCTTGATTCCAGCCTGCTGCTTGCGCTGCTGGCCGAAACCGGCGCCGGCGACATCCGCACCTACACCATCGGCTTCGAGCAAAAGGGCCGCGAGCGCGGCGACGAGTTTCGGTATTCCAGCCGGGTCGCCGAATATTTCGGCACGCGCCATCACCGCTTCCGGGTCTCCGACCGGCAATTGTACGAGTGTCTGCCCGAGGTCGTAGGGCAGATGGCCGAGCCGATGCCGGCCCAGGATTGCGCGGCGTTCTACCTGCTGGCCGAGCAGGTCGGCAGGGACATCAAGGTGGTGCAAAGCGGCCAGGGCGCGGACGAGGTGTTCGCCGGTTACTTCTGGTATCCGCGGATGCGCGACGAGTCCGGCAGCCGGCTCGAACGCTTCCGACGGCATTATTTTGACCGTGACCACGACGAGTACCGCCGCACGGTCGCACGGAATCTGCAGGTTCCCGACGCGACCTCGCCGCTGGTCGAGGCGTTTTTGCACGAAGGGCAGGCCGACACTTTCATGGATGCGGTGCTGCGCATGGACGTGACCCGGCTGATCGTGGACGATCCGGTCAAGCGCGTTGACAATATGACGATGGCATGGAGCGTCGAGACGAGGGTGCCTTTTCTCGACCACCGCCTGGTCGAGACGGCGATGCGGATGCCGCCGGAATTGAAACTGGCCAATGGCGGCAAGCATATTCTGAAAAAAATCGCGCAAGACCTTCTGCCGGCGGAGATTATCAACCGGGAGAAAGCTTATTTTCCGGTCCCCGCCCTGAAATTCGTGGAGGGGCGTTTTCGCCGGATGATGGCCGACACGCTGACCTCCCGCGCCTGCCGCGAGCGCGGCCTGTTCCGGCGCGACTACATTGATCAACTGCTGTCGGGCGGCGACCGTGAAAACCTGACGCCGATTCGCGGCAACAAATTGTGGCATTGCGCGTTGCTGGAGATGTGGCTGCAAACACACCTTGCATCGCCGGGCGGCGCGGCGCCATGAAGACGCTGCCGGACGAGCTTGCGCGCACGGCCTTGCGCCCCCTCTACACCGCCGGGCAGAGCAGACGGATAGACCGGCTGCTCATCGAGAAAACGCCCGTCGCCGGTTACGAACTGATGCGCCGCGCCGCGCGCGCCTGTTTCGATTGTCTGGTCGAGCGCTGGCCCGGCGCGCGTGAAGTCGTCATTTACGCGGGCCGCGGCAACAACGGCGGAGACGGCTATGTGCTCGGGCAACTGCTGCTGGCTGCCGGGCGCCGCGTGCGCGTTGTGCAGGCGGACGGCGCCGGGCGTCCCGGCGGCGAGGCGTCGCGGGCGCGCGAGGAGTACCGGGCCGGCGGCGGCGCCGTCGTCGAGGCCGCCGGTCCGCCCGATTGCGACCTCATCGTCGATGCGATTTTCGGCAGTGGCCTGAACAAGCCGCTTTCGGCGCAAGCGGCCGGGCTGATTGAAACCATCAACCGTTGTCATGCGCCGGTGCTGGCGGTGGACATTCCTTCCGGCCTCGACGCCGACACCGGCCGCCTTCTTCCCGTCGCCGTGCGCGCCGATACCACGGTCAGTTTCATCACGCGCAAGCGCGGACTTTATACGGCGGCGGGCACGGAATACGGCGGCGAGGTCGTGTTCTGTGATCTGCAAACCGATGCCGGGACGGCGGCGGTCGAGGCCTCGGCGCATCTCGCGGCCTGGCGCGAAGTCCGCCGCTGGCTGCCGGCGCGATATGGCGACACCCACAAGGGGCAGTTCGGCCACGTTCTTGTCGTCGGCGGCAACAGCGGCATGATGGGCGCGGCGCTGCTTGCCGGCGAGGCGGCGATGCGCGCCGGCGCCGGCCTGGTCAGCATCGCGACCCGGGCGGCTCATGCGCCGGCCCTGGCCGCCGCGTGTCCGGTGCTGATGCCGCACGGCGTCGAGGAACCGCGCGCGCTGCGCGCCTTGATCGGGAAAGCCGACGTTGTGGTCGCCGGGCCGGGTCTGGGGCGCGATGAATGGGCGCGGACTTTGCTGGACACGGTCATGGAGGCGGACAGGCCGGCGCTCATGGACGCCGACGCGCTGCGCCTTCTGGCCGCCGAGCCGGCCGTGTCCGGACGCTGGGTATTGACGCCGCATCCGGGCGAGGCCGCCGGCCTGCTGGGCGCGACCGCAGGCGCGGTGCAGGCGGATCGTTTCAAGACGGTTCAATCGTTGCAGCGGAAATACGGCGGAGTGTGCGTGCTCAAGGGCGCCGGTACGCTGGTCTGTTCCGCCGGCGGCACCGTAGTTTGCGAAGGCGGTCATGCCGGCATGTCCAGCGCCGGCATGGGGGATGTGCTGAGCGGCGTCATCGCCGCCTTGCTGGGGCAGGGGCTGGCGCCGGCGGCGGCGGCGGTGCTGGGTGTTTGCCTGCACGCCCGGGCGGGCGAGCGGGCAGGTGCTGCGGCGCCGCGCGGTTTGATGGCGACCGATCTGCTGGTGCGGATACGCGAGGCGGCCAATCCGTGAGCGCCGCGCGGCCTTTGCCGGCGATGTCCCGGGCGACGTTGTCCATCGAAACCGCCGATGCGATGCAGCGGCTCGGGGCCTGCCTCGCGGCGGACGCGCGGCGGGCGTCCTCGGTCTGGCTACAGGGCGAACTGGGCACTGGCAAGACGACGTTGTGCCGGGGGTTCATCCACGCGCTGGGTTACCGGGGCCGCGTCAAAAGCCCCAGTTACACATTGCTCGAGAGTTACTCCACCGCGCGTTTTCCGGTGCATCATTTCGATTTCTACCGGATTGCCGACAGCAGCGAAGTGGAGTGGATCGGGATTCGGGATTATTTCGACGAGGCCGCCGTGTGCCTGGTGGAATGGCCGGAGCGCGCCGCCCGGTACCTGCCTGCGCCGGTGCTGCGCGTGGTCTTGACGCTGGACGGGGAGGGGCGCCGGGCGACTTTGCACGCCGCCGCCGGCTTTCCGTTGGCCGCTGCGGTGGAATCTTTCCGGCGGGGTTAGGGAACGACATGCACCGAAGCCTGCCGATTTGGCCGATTTTGTTGTTGCTGCTGTTGTCGGCGTCCGCCGCCGCCAGCTCGCGCCTTGCGAGTCTCCATGTGACGGATGTCGGCGACACCGCCCGCATCGTCATCGAGTTCAACCGTTTGCCGGTGTACCGTATGCTGGAACTCGATTCGCCGCCGCGTCTTGTGGTGGATTTCCAGGACACCCGGCCCGCCGCCGCCGGCCCCGTCATCGCCGCGCACAGTGCGCTGATCACGAAAGTGCGCCACGCACCGCGCGGCGGCAGCGGTTACCGCCTGGTCTTTGATCTGGCCTCGCCGGTCGGCAAGGCGTACTCGGTGCGCCCCCGGCCACGGCGCTCGAATCGCATGGTCATCACCGTGCGCCACCCGCCCGGCCTCGGCCGCAAACCCGCGGCCGCGCCGAAGAGCCGGGCGCCGCAGGGGGCGCCGCGCGAGGCGGTCATCGTCATTGATCCCGGCCACGGCGGCAAAGATCCCGGCGCCATCGGCGCGCGCGGCACCCGTGAAAAAGACATCGCCCTGGCGGTGTCGAAGCGGCTGAGCGAAGCCATCAACCGTGACTATGGCATGAGCGCGCGCCTGACGCGCGCCAGCGATCGTTTTGTCTCGCTGCGCGAACGCGTCGAGTTCGCCCATCGTCACCGCGCCGACCTGTTTATTTCGATACACGCCGACGCCGCGCCCAGCGCCGAGGTTCATGGCGCCTCGGTCTATGTGCTGTCGGCGAAGCGCGCCTCGACGGAAGCCGCGCGGCTGCTGGCGCGGCGTGAAAATGCCGCCGATTTGATTGGCGGCGTCGGCCTGCGCGACAAGAACGAGACGCTGGCCTCGATTCTGATTGATCTCTCGCAAACCGCGACGATGGACCGCAGTGCCGAACTGGCTGCCGTCCTTCTCCGCGGTTTCAGCGACATTACCAAAAGCCGCAGCGTTGAGTCAGCCGGCTTCGCCGTGCTCAAGTCGCCGGACACGCCGTCGGTGCTGGTGGAACTCGGCTATATCTCAAACCGCAAGGAGGAAGCCAGGCTCAACGATGTCCGCTGGCAGCGCCGTCTGGCCGCGGCGCTGCTGACGGGCATCCGGCGGTATTTTGCCGACTACGCCGCGCCCGGTCTGTTGCTGGCGCAGGTCAAGGTGACCGGGTACACGGTGGTCCGGGGCGACACGTTGTCGGCCATCGCACTGAAATTCAGGGTCGATGCCGAGGAAATCAAAAGAGTTTCCGGATTGTCGTCCGACCGGATTCGCATCGGCCAGAAACTGAAAGTGCCCGTCCGCAAGAAATAGAAAGACCGCCCGAAGGCGGCCCTTGCGTTCATGCCGCCGTGCGTTCTGAAAATCCGCGCCGTCACTTTGGCGCGGCCGTTGCCGCGTCGAGGGAATGCTCCGGCAAGTTTCAGTACAAATGCTTCCATTCCGGGCGTTTTTTGTTATACTCAAAAATCAATCGGTGCTTTTGCGACTGAAGGCCCCCTTCCGGGCCTTTTTTTATATCGCAAAACAGCCCCGGTCATAGGGAGGTAGGATGGATACACAGGATCTGTCGGCCTTTATCCGGCCCGTTGTGGAAGGGATGGGCTATGTTTATTGGGGAGCGGAGTTCTCGGCCCACGGTCGCCGCGCCAGTTTGCGGGTTTTTATTGATCATGCGGACGGCGTAACGCTGGACGACTGTACGGCCGTCAGCGATCAGCTTAGCGGTGTTCTCGACGTCGAAAATTCGGTCAATGGATCTTATGTGCTGGAGGTTTCCTCGCCGGGCGTCGAGCGCTGGCTGATGAACATTGAACATTACCGACAATACGTGGGCAGCAGAATATCAGTGAAAAGCGACACCTCGATCGAGGGAAGGAAAAATTTTATCGGCCGCCTGACGGAGGTGACGGAACGCATCGTGGTCCTGCAAACGGACGACGGCGTGGTCGAGGTGCCGCTCGACGCGATCCGCCGCGGACGGCTGGTTTTCGATGATTCGTGAACCCGGAGATGAAAATGGAAAACAATGAAATTCTGCTCGTAGTGGACTCGGTTTTCAACGAGAAGGACGTTGCCAAGGAAGAAATTTTCGGGGCGCTGGAATCGGCGCTGGCGGTGGCCACGCGCAAGGGCCGGGAAGAGGGGATGGACGTGCGCGTCGAGATTGACCGCGACACAGGCGAATACCAGACCTACCGGCGCTGGGAGGTCATAGACGACGACGACCCGGCCTTTGTCTCGCCCGATTACCAGATACTGCTGAGCGCCGCGCGCGAGCACAAGCCGGACATCTGCCCGCAGGAGTTCATCGAGGAGCAAATCGAGTCGGTGTCGTTCGGGCGCATTTCCGCGCACACCGCAAGACAGGTCATCGTGCAGAAACTGCGCGAGGCTGAACGCGCGCGCGTTGTGTCTCTTTACCTGGACAAGGTGGGGACGCTGGTCATGGGCGTCGCCAAGCGCGAAGACCATGCCGGCCTGTACATTGACCTGGGAAGCAACGCGGAAGGATTCGTGCCGCGTGAAGACATGATTCCGCGCGAGAACATCCGCCCCGGCAACCGGGTGCGCGCCTATTTTCGTGAAATCCGCGAGGAGAACCGGGGCCCGCAGTTGATTTTGTCGCGTACCGCCCCCGAGTTTCTGATTGAATTGTTCAAACTGGAGGTGCCCGAGGTCGGACAGGGTTTGATCGAGATCATGGGCGCCGCGCGCGACCCCGGGCTGCGCGCCAAGATCGCGGTGCGCTCGAACGACCCGCGTCTTGACCCGGTGGGCGCGTGCGTCGGCATGCGCGGTTCGCGCGTGCAGTCGGTGTCGAACGAATTGTCGGGGGAAAGAATTGACATCATCATGTGGGATGAAAACCTGGCCAAGCACGTCATCAGCGCGATGTCGCCGGCGCCGGTCGCCTCGATCGTGATTGACGAGGACCGGCACAGCATCGACATTGCGGTCGAGGAGGACAAGCAGCCGCAGGCCATCGGCCGCGGTGGCCAGAACGTCAAGCTGGCGAGCAAGTTGCTCGGCTGGCATCTGAACGTCATCACGACGCAACAGGCCCAGGAAAGAAGCGACAGCGAGTCGCACAACCTGCTGAGCCTGTTTCGTGAAAAACTCGCCGTGGACGAGGAGGTTGCCGCCATTCTGGTGCAGGAGGGTTTCTCCAGCATAGAGGAAATCGCCTATGTGCCGATGAAAGAGCTGGCCGCGATCGAGGAGTTTGACGAGACCATCGTGGACGAGTTGCGCAACCGGGCGAGCGATGTGCTGTTGTCGCTGGCAATCTCCGGGGACGAGGTGAAAGACGGCCTGCCGCAGCAGGATCTGCTGAACATGAAAAGCGTTGATGAAGCGCTGGCGTACCGGCTCGCCGGCGGCGGAATCTGCACGCAGGAGGCGCTGGCCGAGCAGGCGGTGGACGACCTGCTTGAAATCGAGGGGATGGATGAAAAGCGGGCGGCGGAGCTGATCATGGAGGCGCGGTTGCCGTGGTTTGAAGAGGCCGCGAGCGAGCAGGATTCAACGGGGCGTGATGACTGAAGACATAAAAAAACTGGCTGAAACGGTCGGCACGACGGTCGAGAACCTGCTGGAGCAGCTGGTCGAGTCGGGGGTGTCGGGCAAATCCGCCGACGATGTAATCTCCAAAGAGGAGAAGATGCGTCTCATCCGGCACCTGCGCAAGTCGAAAAGCAGCGAGACCGATGAAGGCCGGGTCACGTTGCGCCGCAAAAAATTGTCGCAACTGGAGGTGCCGTCGGCGCAGGGCAGGTTGTCGAACACGGTCAATGTCGAGTTTCGCAAACGGCAGTCGTACGTGGAACGCGGCGTCGTGGAAGGCGGCAAAGAAAAACCGCGCGACAGGAAACCGGTAGCGGCACCGGCGCCGACACCGACGCCGGCGCCGGCGCCGAAAAAAACGACCGCCGTGAAGGCCAGGAGCCAACCCGCCGCCGCCAGAACCGTCGCGAAGCCGGCTGCCGCCGCGCCGGAAACCGTCGCCGATGCGCCCGCCGCGAAATCCGGGGTTGCAAAAAAACCCGCCAAAGCCCCCAGGGCTTCCCAGGCCGCTCAAGCCGGCAGGGCCGCCAAACCAAAGGCGGCGGCCGCCGAGGAAGCGCGCCAGCGTCGGGAGCTTCATATCGCAAGCGACAAGCGCGGCAAAAGAAAGGTCAAGAAAAAGCACAAACGCCTGGTCAAGGTGGTTTCGCCCAGCAAGCATGTTTTTGAAAAGCCGACCGCGCCGGTCAAACGCGAGGTGCTTGTGCCCGAAAATATCACCGTTTCCGGGCTGGCGCAGCGCATGGCGGTCAAGAACGGAGAATTGATCAAGCAGATGATGGACATGGGCATGATGGCCACCATCAACCAGACGCTGGATCAGGATACGGCGATTCTGGTCGTCGAGGAACTGGGACACCGCGCCCGGCCGGAGAAGAAGGAAGATGCGGAAGCCGGCCTCGTCAGCGAGATCCAGGCGGTTGCCGGGGACGGGGTCGCGCGTCCGCCCGTCGTCATTGTGATGGGGCACGTGGATCACGGCAAGACGTCGTTGCTCGACTACATTCGCCGCAGCAAGGTGACCGACAGCGAAGCCGGCGGGATTACCCAGCACATCGGCGCCTACCGCATTGAGACCGACCGCGGCACCGTGGTTTTTCTCGACACGCCCGGCCATGCGGCGTTTACGGCGATGCGCGCGCGCGGCGCCAGGGTGACCGACATCGCGGTGCTGGTCGTCGCCGCCGACGACGGCGTGATGCCGCAGACGGTCGAGGCGATTGAACATGCAAAAGCCGCCGGGGTGCCGGTTATTGTCGCCATCAGCAAGATAGACAAAGAGGATGCGGACGTCGAAAAGGTCAAGGCCGGTTTGACCGAACACGGCCTCGTGTCCGAGGCGTGGGGCGGAGAAAATATCTTTGCCGAGGTTTCGGCCAAGACCGGCCAGGGCATAGACGGGTTGCTGGAGGCGATTTTGCTGCAGGCGGAAATCATGGAGTTGAAGGCGCCGGAGCAGGGGCCGGCGCGCGGCGTCATTATTGAATCCTCGGTGGACAAGGGGCGCGGCGCCATCGCCACGATGCTGGTTCAGCAGGGCCTTCTCAGGAAGGGGGACGTCTTGCTGGCCGGCAGCGAATTCGGCAGGATACGCGCCCTGCTGGATGAAAACGGCGCCGTCGTGGCGCAGGCGAAGCCCTCGATGCCGGTGCTGGTGCTGGGCCTGTCGAGTGCGCCCGCCGCCGGTGACGAGGCCTTCGTCGTCGGCGACGAGAAAAAAGCCAGGGGAGTCGCCAATCTGCGCCGCGCCCGGATGCGCGAAAGCACCCAGACCGCCCGCCAGCAGTTGCCGCTCGGCGACACTTTTGACGCGGTCAACGCCGAAACCAGCACCTTGAATCTGCTGATCAAGGCCGACGTGCAGGGGATAGCCGAAGCGCTGCGCGATTCACTGATGAAGATTGAGAGCGCCGAGGTGCAGATAAAGATTTTGTCGAGCGGCATCGGCGGAATCAATGTTTCCGACATCAATCTGGCGGCGGCGTCCAACGCGCTGGCCATCGGTTTCAACGTGCGCGCCGACGGCCCGGCGCGCAAGGCCGCCGCCGAGCAGGACGTCTCGATACGCTATTACAGCATCGTCTATGAATTGATGGACGACGTAAAACAGATTATGAGCGACATGCTGGCGCCGGAAATCAAGGAAGAAATCGTCGGCATCGCCGAAGTCAAGGATGTCTTCCGTTCTTCCAGGCTCGGGGCGGTGGCCGGCTGCCAGGTCATCGAGGGCATGGTCAAGCGCGGCAATCCGATTCGGGTCCTGCGCGACAACATTGTGATTTTCGAGGGCGGGCTTGAATCCCTGCGGCGCTTCAAGGACGATGTTTCCGAGGTGGTTTCCGGAACGGAGTGCGGCATGGCGGTGAAAGATTACAACGACGTCAAGGTCGGCGACCACATCGAAGTGTACGAAAGGGTCGAGACCCGGCGCACCCTGTAATGCCGGAGTCTTCCCGTGCCCTGCGCGTCGCCGCCATGCTCCGGCAGGAGTTGGCGACTTTGTTGCGGCACAGGGTCGAGGATCCCGCTCTCGACGGTGTTGACGTCACCGACGTTGAAGTCAGCCCCGACTTGTCGCTTGCCAGGGTTTATCTGGGCATTCCCGGCGCCCGCGACGAAGAGCAGGCGCTGCAGGGAGCCGCCAGGGCCGGCGGTTTTTTGAGGAAACGTCTGGCGAAGGCGCTGCATCTGCGCGCGGTGCCCCGGCTGGTCTTCAAGGTGGACCGCGTAATCGGCACCGCCGCGCGCATTGAGGAATTGATTGCCGATGACCCGTCCGCCGAAAGGGCCGGCGGCTGACGCGCTCCGGTGGAAAGTCTTCCGCGACAGGGCTTGCTGCTGCTGGACAAGCCGAGAGGCGTCAGCTCGTCTCGTGCCGTGGTTCGGGTCAGGAAACGGTTCGGCATCACCAAAGCCGGCCATTGCGGCACGCTGGACCCCGCCGCGGAAGGCCTGTTGGTCGTCGGACTGGGGCCGGGGACCCGGGTGCTTCCGTATTTGACCTCGCAACGCAAGCGTTATGACGGCTGCGTGTGTCTGGGGATGCGCACGACAACGGGGGATTGCGAAGGCGAGGTGATGGAGCGCAAGGCGTACCAGGTGCCGTCGGCGCGCCGTCTGCGGGATGTATTCGATGATTTCACCGGCGAGATTCTACAGACGTCGCCGCAGTATTCCGCGCTCAAGCACGAGGGGCGACGTTCTTACGAGTGGGCGCGCGCCGGCAGGCCGGTGCCCGGGAAACGGCGCCGTATCCGCATTTATTCATTGCGACTGCAGCGTATTCAAGCGGACGGTTTCTGTTTTACCGTTGAATGTTCTCAAGGGACCTACGTGCGGACTCTGGCGGAAGACATGGCCGCCGGCCTCGGCACGACGGCTTATCTGGGTCGTTTGCGGCGGACGGCCATCGGCCCGTTTTCCGTGGCGCACGCGCTGCCGCTCGGCGCGCTGGACGACAGCGACGATGAAGCGCTTGCCCGCCGTGTGCTGGCGATGGACGAGGGTCTGACGGAATTGCCGGCGGTGGTTCTGAATCGCCAGCGGACGGAACGCTTTTGCCACGGCCAGCCGGTACCGGCGGATCTGTCGGCGTCGCCGGATGAGTTCAAGGTCTATACCGAAAAGCGGCGTTTTATAGGGATTGCCGCGAAAAGCGGCGACTGGCTTTGTCCGAAACGGGTGTTCTCCGGGGGCGACCGTTGATTTCGCCGTTTTCTTGCCACCTTTTCTTGTGGCGCGGTGCTGAATGGTATAGAATCCCGGGTTAACCAGTAAATTCAATGGCTTTAACAACCGAAGAAAAAAGCGCAGTCATCAACCAGCACGGCCGTTCCAGCGGGGATACCGGCTCGGTCGAAGTTCAGGTTGCATTACTGACCACAAGAATCAATTCTCTGCAGGATCATTTTGGCAGTCACAAGCACGACCATCACTCACGCAGAGGCTTGCTGAAAATGGTCAATACGAGACGAAAGCTGCTTGATTACTTGAAAACGAGAGATATTGCTCGTTATCAGGAACTGATTGCATCCCTGAAACTGCGCCGCTGACGGGGCTGTCCAATTTGCCGGGGGCATTGCGCCCTCGTGATGTCGCGGTGACGTGGTGACGGCGATGATCATTTTTATAGACACTGCGATGAATGGAAAGTGAGATGAAAACAATAACCAGAAATTTTAAATACGGGACGCATGATGTTGTCCTTGAAACCGGCAAGATCGCCCGCCAAACGGATGGCGCGGTGCTGGTCAACATGTCGGAGACGGTGGTTTTGGCCACGGCTGTTGGCCGGGCCGATGATTCCGAGCCGCGGAATTTCATGCCGCTGACGGTCAATTATCAAGAGCGTACTTATTCCGTCGGCAAGATTCCGGGCGGCTTTTTCAGGCGTGAAGGGCGCCCCAGCGAGAAGGAAACCCTGGTTTCCCGCCTGATAGACCGTCCGCTGAGACCGCTGTTCCCCTCCGGCTTTTCCAGCGAAGTCCAGGTCGTTGTGACGGTCATGTCGCTCAATCCCGAGGTGGACGCCGATGTGCCGGCGTTGATTGGCGCGTCCGCGGCGATGGCCATTTCCGGCATTCCGTTCAACGGTCCGATAGGCGCCGCGCGAATCGGCTTTAAGGATGATCATTACCTGTTGAATCCGACCTTGCCGCAGTTGGCTGAATCCGACCTTGATCTGGTGGTGGCCGGCACCGAAGAGGCGGTTTTGATGGTGGAATCCCAGGCCAGACAGTTGAGTGAGGCACAGATGCTCGGCGCGGTGGATTTCGGCCACCAGCAGATGCAAACGGTAATCACCGCGATCAAGGAACTGGCCGCGGAAGCGGGCAAGCCGGCATGGGATTGGCAACCGCCGGCGGGCAATGACGAACTGGTGGAAAAAGTTGAACAGGGTTTCAGCAGCCGGCTCGGCGAGATTTACCGCATTCACGACAAGCAGGAGCGCCAGACGAGGACCGAGGAGCTGCGCGCTGAAGCGGTTGCGGAACTGGAGGAAAACGGAGACGATTCCGGCAAGCCGCAAGTGCCCGAACTCTTTTCCAGGCTGGAGAAAAAAATCGTCCGTTCAAGAATACTGGAAGGAGAGGCGCGCATCGACGGCCGTGATACCCGTACCGTAAGACCGATAAACATCGAGACGAATTGTCTGCCGAGAACCCACGGCGACGCCTTGTTCACGCGCGGCGAAACACAGGCCATGGTGGTGGCGACGCTGGGCACCGACCGGGACGCGCAAATCCTCGACAACATTGAGGGCGACTCCAGGGATCGTTTCATGCTGCACTACAATTTTCCTCCGTATTGCGTTGGAGAAACGGGATTTATGGGGTCTCCGAAACGCAGGGAAATCGGCCACGGTCGCCTGACCAAGCGAGGATTGCTGGCGGTGATGCCGACCACGGAGGAGTTTCCCTATGTCATCCGCGTGGTTTCGGAAATCACCGAATCAAACGGATCCAGCTCAATGGCCTCGGTTTGCGGTGCAAGCCTTGCGCTGATGGGCGCCGGCGTGCCGCTCAAGGCGCCGGTGGCGGGCATTGCGATGGGGCTGATTCTGGAAGGCGACAAGTTTGCGGTATTGACCGATATCATGGGGGATGAGGATCATTTCGGCGACATGGATTTCAAGGTGGCCGGCACCGCCCGGGGCATTACCGCGTTGCAGATGGACATCAAGGTGCAGGGAGTGACGCCCGAAATCATGGCGGTTGCGCTGGAACGCGCTAAAGAGGGGCGTTTGCATATTCTTGACAAGATGAACGAGGCGCTGTCGGCGCCACAGGAAATGTCGAAGTATGCGCCGCAGCTGTTCACCATGCGCATCAAGCCGGAAAAAATCCGCGAAGTCATCGGCAAGGGGGGTGCGACGATACGCTCCATCACGGAGGAAACCGGCACGACCATTGATATTGACGACAGCGGGATTGTGACCATCGCTTCGGCCGACCGGGAGTCGGTGCGAAAGGCGAGGGAGCGGATTGAGGAAATCATCGCCGATGTCGAAGTGGGCAAGATCTACGACGGCACGGTGGCCAAGATTGTTGATTTCGGCGCGTTTGTCAATATCCTGCCGGGACGCGACGGGCTGGTCCATATTTCCCAGATTTCGGAAGCGCGGGTCGAGTCCGTCAGTGACGAGATGAGCGAGGGTGACCAAATCAAGGTCAAGGTGCTTGAGGTGGACAGGCAGGGACGTATTCGCTTGACCATGAAGTCGGTTGACCAGTAACCGTGCGGTATGCCGGTTGAGAAAATCATCCGAAGCAACGAGGAGTGGCGCTCGCATTTAACCCGGGAGCAGTACCGGATATGCCGCCTCCGGGAGACCGAGCCTGCTTTTGCGAACCGCTATTGCGACTGCAAGGATGCCGGCGTTTACCATTGTGTGTGCTGCGGATTGCCGCTGTTTTCCTCGGACGCGAAGTTTGATTCCGGAACGGGATGGCCGAGCTTTTGGGCGCCCGTGGATGATGAACACATCGAGATCGCGAGGGACGATGCGCATGGCCTGAGTCGCACTGAGGTATCCTGCGCGGCCTGCGGCGCTCATCTGGGTCATGTTTTTGCCGACGGGCCGCCGCCGACGGGTTTGCGCCACTGTATCAACTCGGCTGCGCTGGCTCTGACGGGAAAGTGAGACCTTTGCCGCGCGGTGTGATAGAATCATGTTCACCAATGGCCGGTGTCCCGGCCACTCCACAACCATCAGGAGGATCAATCTATGAAAGTCAAATGGGATGAGAATACCTGCGTTCATGCAGGTAAATGTGTTTCAGGCTTGCCGACCGTTTTCAAGGTCATCGATGGCAAGTTTGTAGTCGATGAATCGGGCGCCAGCGAGCAGTCCATTCGCGATCAGGTCGCCGAGTGCCCTTCCGGCGCGTTGACCGTAGAAGAATAAATATTCAGTAACGACACCCTGATTTACCGGCCGTTGCGGGTTTGAAAAGTCGCTATCGCAAGGAAATCAGGGTTGTAAAGCCCCCGCGTGTGGCGCCTTATATACCTGGTATATGAAGCTGATGTTTGGTCTGTTCAATCGCAAAAAAGACCACAAGGCGGTGATCAATGGACAAACGGCCATCACCGTAAAAGCAGGCCAGAATCTGCTGGCGGCTGCTCTTGACGCGGGGCTTGACTGGTTGCATGATTGCCGCGTAGGCAGTTGTAGCACGTGTCGCTGCTACCTGAAAAAGGGGCAGATAAAGCCGCTGTCCGATTTCACTTATGTACTGACGGGCCAGCAACTCAAGGATGGTGTCATTCTTGCCTGCCAGACTGCGCTGAAAAGTGATGTTGAAGTCGAGGTCATGTTGGGGAAGGGGCGCTTTGAGGTTCCGGCTGCGGAACGGCGAAGCACCCTGACAAGTGTCCGGAGTCTGACGCATGACATTCTCGAGTTGGTCGTGACCTGTGATGAACCCATGCCAGAGGGTCTGCTTGCAGGTCAATATGCGGAAGTCAATTATCCAGGCCTGACCCGGCCACGTTCTTATTCTTTTTCCAAAGCTCCGGTGAACGAAAATCCATCGGAATTAACGTTCTTTGTTCGCCATGTGCCGGGTGGAAAATTTACCGACTGGCTTTTTGAAACCGACCGTACAGGCGTTCGACTGAAAATCAAGGCGCCTTTCGGGAATTTCCGCCTGCACGATGATTCCGGGCCGATGATTTGCGTTGCCGGTGGTAGTGGCATCAGCGCAATCAAGGCAATCCTTGAACATGCCTGTAATCTTGATGTGGCGCGCGACGCCTACTTTTTCTTTGGTGCGCGTACTCAGCGCGATTTGTACTGCCGGGATGAAATGCGTGAGATTGCGGACAAGTGGAATAAAAACCACGTTTTTGAATTTGTTGAAGTGCTGTCCAATGAACCGGAAGACAGTGATTGGGAAGGAGCGAGGGGCTTTGTCACAGATTATCTGCGTACATCATATATTGAAAACAAGCTCCTTGATTTACCCGGTTGTCAAGGATACCTGTGCGGGCCTCCGCCGATGATAGACGCCGGTATTAAACTTCTGGTTGAGTCGGGCATGCCCGATGAGCAGATTTTTTATGACAAGTTTCTGGATGCGGCCACGATGCCCGGCGGTCGCTGAGACAATCAATCGGGAACAGCGGTTAATCAGACCGCGGCAATCTGCTTTTCCTTGATTTCGTCGAAGGTTTTGCAGTCGATGCACATGGTTGCGGTCGGGCGCGCTTCGAGCCGCCGGATTCCGATTTCAACCCCGCACAATTTGCAATAACCGAAATCGCTATTGTCAAGCCTGCTGAGCGCCTGGTCTATTTTCCGTATCAGCTTGCGTTCGCGGTCACGCTCTCTCAATTCCAGGCTGAAACCTTCTTCCTGCGTTGCACGATCCGCCGAATCCGCGTGATTGGCTGAATCCGCCTGCATGTGGGTTACCGTTCGATCCACTTCCTGCATCAGACTTTCTTTCCAGTTGATTAATATCTTCTGAAAGTGATCCAGTTGTTTGCGATTCATGTATTCTTCGCCTTGCTGCTTTTTGTAGGGGGTGATGTCGGAAAGCGCCGCATTGTCGCGGTGAACCGTCATGCGGGCGCCGGCGGAGCGGGCTTTTTTCCCGGCAGGGGCCTTCTTTTTGACAGACGTAGCGCGAATCTTTTTCCCGGCAGGGGCCTTCTTTTTGACAGGCGTAGCGCGAACCTTTTTTCCGGCAGAGGCCTTCTTTTTGACAGGTGTAGTGCGAACCTTTTTCCCGGCAGGGGCTTTCTTTTTGACAGGCGTGGCGCGAACCTTTTTCCCGGCGGGCGTTTTCCCCCTGCTCACTTTTTTCTTTGCAGCGGCGCCGCTTGATTTGCGTTTGACTTTTTTAATCATTTTGCGTCACGAAGTTTCGTTACATTCCTGTTTTTATCAATTTATTGGCGGTTGCGCAAGTGTTGCCCGGACTGCCGCCGTATTTCAAGTGACCTTTGCGGCGATACCGCCATCCTCTACAAGGATGTCCAGGGACTGGTTTTTCTGAACGCTCTTCACCGAGCGGATTACGCTTCCTTTTTCGTCGGTCACAATGGCGTAACCGCGCTTGAGAGTCCCGTATGGACTCAGAGTATCCAATTTTGAGGCCAATTTTTCAACCTCGCCTATTGTACCCGATAAGACGCTGTTGGCAGCCGCCGACAATTCACGAATGTCGTGCCGCAGGCGTGCATGGTGTGTTTTCACCAGATTGGGGAGATTGCTGCGCGCCAGGAGCGCCTCGGTGTGCATCGTATGCCGGCGCTCGGCCGCCAGGCGGTTTTCGATGCCGGCATTGAGCTTTCTTTGCAATTCATCGAACTGCTGGGTCAGGTTCCGAATGCGGTTTTCCGGGTGGGAGCGCAGCAGGTCGCTTTTCAATCGCCGCAGATATTCCAGGTTTTTGCCGAGGGTGTTCTCGATCAGGTGATGCAGCCGCCGCAGGGTTTCAAGCAGGTCACCCAGAATTGCGGCTCCATCCGGACTGGCGCGTTCAGCCGCCGCCGACGGCGTCGGCGCGCGGCAGTCACTGACGAAGTCGGCAATCGTGAAATCAATTTCATGGCCGACGCCGCTGATGACCGGCAGGCGCGATGCGGAGATTTTGCGGGCCACGGTTTCGGTGTTGAACGCCCACAAGTCCTCGATGGAACCGCCGCCCCTGACGAGCAGAAGAACTTCCGCCTTGCGATGCCGATTGGCCAGCTCCAGCGCGTTGCAGATTTCGGCGGGCGCCGCGGAGCCTTGCACCGGTGTCGAATAAACGACCAGGTCAATCGCCGCGCAGCGGTTTTTCATAACCGCGATGACGTCGCGCAGCGCCGCTCCTTTTTCGGAAGTGATGATGCCGACCGTTCGCGGCCAGGCGGGCAGCGGCCGTTTGCGCGCTTCGTCGAAAAGACCCTCCTGGTGGAGTTTCTGTTTCAGGATTTCAAATTGACGCTGTAGTTCGCCCAGGCCCGCCGGTTCCATCTGCTCGACGATCAACTGGAGTTCGCCGCGCGGCTCGTAACAGTCGGGCCTCGCGCGGAGTATCACCTGCGCGCCGTTTTCAGGGGCAATTTTCAGTGTCCGGTTTTTGCCCCGAAACATTGCGCAACGAATCTGCGCGGCGTGATCCTTGATGGTGAAATACATGTGGCCGGAGGTGGCCAGCACAAAATTGGAAATCTCGCCTTCAATCCGGATTGCCGCGCCGAATTCGCGCCGCACCGCCTGCCTGATCTCGCCGAGCAGGCGGCTGACCGTGTAGATGTCGGTTTCGCCGGGGCGGGTCGTTGCTTCCAAGAGTCGGTTTTCCTGTCCAGTTATGTTAAAATTGCCGGGCTATCCGGGGGATTTCAGTCCGAACCGGCTCGCTGGATGACCCGACAGATGGACAGCTTACAGGAAGCCCTCACCTTTGACGATATTCTTCTGGTGCCGGCCTATTCCGAAGTCCTGCCCTCCGATATAGATTTGAGAACCCGCCTGACGCCGGAAATTTCATTGAACATTCCGCTGGTGTCGGCGGCGATGGACACCGTCACCGAGTCCGGGCTCGCGATTGCGCTGGCCCAGGAAGGCGGCATCGGCTTTGTTCACAGGAACATGACGATTGAGCGCCAGGCGGAAGAGGTCAGGCGCGTCAAGAAGTTTGAAAGCGGAGTCATCAAGGATCCGATTACGGTCTCGCTCAGCGCCACAATACGGGAAGTGGTCGAGTTGATGGAGCGGCACGATATTTCCGGTGTGCCGGTGGTGGAGGGCGAAAACCTGGCGGGTATCGTCACCCATCGCGATCTTCGCTTTGAAGCGCGCATGAACGAGCCGGTTTCGGCGGTGATGACGCCGAAGGATCGCCTGATCACGGTGAAAGAGGGCGCCGGCAAGCAGGAGGTGCAGCGTCTCCTGCACAAGCACCGTATTGAAAAAATGCTGGTGGTCAACGACGACTTCCAGTTGCGCGGCCTGATTACGGTCAAGGATTTTCAGAAATCGGTACAGTATCCGAATGCATGCAAAGACGCCTACGGCCGCTTGCGTGTCGGCGCCGCGGTCGGAGTGGGCGAGGATGCGCTGGAGCGCGCCGCAGCCCTGGTTGAAGCCGGCACCGATGTTCTCGTGGTGGATACCGCGCACGGTTTCGCCAGAAGTGTGTTGGACATGGTTCGCAAATTGAGAACAACCTTCCCTGACGCCCAGATCATTGCCGGCAACGTTGCCACGGCGGATGCCGCCCGCAAACTGGTCGAAATGGGTGCGAACGCGATCAAGGTCGGTATTGGACCCGGCTCAATCTGCACGACCCGCATCGTCGCCGGCGTCGGAATTCCGCAGTTCACCGCAATCCATCAGGTGGCAAAATCCCTGAAAGGAGAAATCCCGGTGATTGCCGACGGCGGCATCCGCTTTTCCGGCGATATTGCAAAGGCGCTCGCTGCCGGCGCCAGCGGGATTATGATTGGAAGCTTGTTCGCCGGCACGCAGGAAGCGCCCGGTGAGATTGAGTTGTACCAGGGGCGTTCCTACAAGTCCTACCGCGGAATGGGTTCTCTCGTGGCGATGCAGCAGGAAGTCAGCGACCGTTATTTCCAGTCCAGGACCAAAAACGGAAAATTCGTTCCCGAAGGCATCGAAGGCCGCGTTCCGTACTGCGGCAGCCTGTCCGATGTGGTCTATCAACTGCTCGGCGGAGTGCGTTCGAGCATGGGTTATCTCGGGTGCGCCGACATTCTGGAAGTTCATCGCAAGGCGAACTTTGTTCGCATCACCTCGGCGGGGATGAGGGAGAGCCATGTGCACGACGTGTCGATCACCAAAGATGCGCCGAACTATCACATGGGCTGATTCTTACGGCCCGGGCTGACGTATGCGTGGTTCGCAACAACAGAATAAAGTTGCAATCATAGACTTTGGCTCCCAGTACACGCAGTTGATTGCGCGTCGTGTACGTGAACTGGGAGTGTACAGCGAGATTTTTCCGTACACCGCCGACTCCGGCACGCTGCGTGATTTTGCCGCCAAATGTGTCATCTTGTCGGGCGGCCCCGAATCGGTGACGGCAGACGAGGCCCCGCAACCCGCATTTGACATCGCCGCTCTCGAAACGCCGGTGCTGGGCATCTGCTACGGCATGCAGTGGATGGCGTCGCGCTTTGGCGGCGAAGTTGAAACGGCCGGCCATCGTGAATTCGGCCACGCCGATATCGAGATCATGAGGCCGACCCGTTTGTTCGGTAACGGAATGGGCGGCAAATTGCAGACCTGGATGTCGCACGGCGACCGCGTGGTGGCGTTGCCGCCCGGATTTTCGGGCGTGGCGAGAAGCCGCGGTTCGCCGATTGCGGCGATGGCCGATGAGGAGCGCGGTTTTTACGGCTTGCAGTTTCACCCGGAAGTGACGCACACCTCGAACGGGCGCGAGATTCTGCGCCGATTTGTTTGCGAGATCGGCGGTTGTTTGCAGCAATGGGCGCCGGGCAGCATTATCGAAGAGAGTATCCGGGACATCCGCGAACAGGTCGGCGATGAACAGGTTGTGCTGGGGCTTTCGGGCGGCGTCGATTCTTCGGTCGCCGCGTTGCTGATTCACCGGGCGATCGGCGATCAACTGCATTGCGTGTTTGTGGACAACGGTTTGCTCAGGCTCGGTGAATGTGAGCAGGTTTACGAGACTTTTTCCAGGCATTTCGGCATTGACCTGCACACGGTGTCGGCCTCCGGGATTTTCCTGAAGGCGCTCCAGGGCGTTGTGGATCCGGAGCAGAAGCGGCGCATAATCGGCGGGCTTTTTGTTGACATGTTCGAGGAAAAGGCGCGCGATCTGGGGGGCGTGAACTGGCTTGCGCAGGGCACGATTTACCCGGACGTGATCGAATCGGCTTCGGCCGGGCGCGAGGGGGCCCGCTTGATCAAATCGCATCACAACGTCGGCGGGCTGCCCGAAAAGATGAAATTGAAATTGCTGGAGCCGCTGGCCGGGCTGTTCAAGGACGAAGTGCGCAAGATCGGACTCGAGCTGGGGCTGGACCGGGAGGTTCTCGACCGGCATCCGTTTCCCGGCCCCGGTCTGGCCGTGCGTGTAATCGGGGAGGTTCACGGCGAGGCGCTCGACCTGTTGCGCCGGGCCGACCGCATCTTTATCGAGGAACTGCAAAGCGGAGGTTTCTATGACCGGGTTGCCCAGGCGTTTGCGGTTATTTTGCCGGTCAAGTCGGTCAGCGTCATGGGCGACGGCAGACACTACGGCTTCGTCGTGGTTTTGAGAGCGGTTGAGACCGATGATTTTATGACCGCGCGCTATGCGCGGCTGCCGCTCGATTTTATTGAAGGCGTGTCGCACAGAATCGTCAACGAAGTGCCGGGCATTTCGCGTGTCTGCTACGACGTGAGCAGCAAGCCGCCGGCCACGATTGAGTGGGAGTGAAAGGCGGCGGCGGGTGGCGGCGCAACCGCAAGCGGACGATCGCATCTATATGGAGCTGGCGCTGACCGAGGCGCGGATTGCCGAACAGCACGGCGAGGTGCCGGTGGGTGCGGTGATTGTGCATGAGGGCAGGGTCGTCGCGCGCGGCTGCAATCAATCCATCGGCGCCAACGATCCTTCGGCACACGCGGAAATTGTCGCTCTGCGCAGGGCCGGGCGGAAGCTGGGGAATTATCGCCTGTCCGGCGTTGCGCTCTATGTAACGCTCGAACCCTGCGTGATGTGTTTCTCGGCGATGGTGCATGCGCGGGTTGCGCGCCTTGTCTATGGCGCGTCCGACCCTGCAAGAGGCGCCGCCGGAGGCTGCCTTGATTTGAACGGCCACCCGGCTTTCAATCACCGCATGGTCGTCGTCGGCGGTGTCCTGGAGGCCGAGTGCGCCGCCGTGCTCAAGGCATTTTTCAAAAGCCGGCGGCCGGGTTCCAGCGCGCGGTAAAACAGACTAAAAGGCGGCCGGAGCGAGGTCGTTCAGGCGCGAAGGTTTTGGGATTTCGGTCGTGATGTCGCCTTCGATCATATCAATCAGCCGCTGGTAGTTGCGGACGTTCTTGACATAGGAAGGCGTGTCGCCGCCTTGAGGCTTTCCATACTGCGCTTTCTGGAACCACTCCGGTTTTTGCAGCAGCTCCAGCGCTTTTTCGACGTCCACCCACAGCGCCGGGTTGCCGCCCCGCCGTTCGGTCAGGGCGATTGCGTCTTTGAGGTGGCCGTAGCCGGAATTGTACGCGGCCAGCGCCATCCACGTGCGGTCCGGCTCGCGGACGGTTTCCGGAATCTTTTTTCTTTCCGCCAGAAAATGAAGCGCGCCGCCGAGAATGCTGTTGTGCGGATTGGAACGGTTTTTGATTCCGTGCTGCCGGGCGGTGTCGCGTGTCAGCATCATCAGGCCTTTGACGCCCGTGGGCGAGATGGCGCGCGGATTCCAGTGGGATTCCTGATAGGAGATGGCCGCCAGCAGCTTCCAGTTCAAGCCGTAGAGTCGGGCGACGCGCCTGAATTCATCGCTGTATTTCGGCAGCTGCTGGTCAGCCAGCTCCCGGAAAGTGAGTTTTTCGGCGTAGGAAAGTTCTTTTACGTGCGGGTAGTGCACGTCAATCAGGCGGTCGAGTTCTCTGTTGTCCGTGATTTCCGTGAAAAAGTCCTCAACGGCTGAGGTCAGCGCATCCGGCGCGTCTTTTCTGAACAGCCAGGCGACCGGCAATTCATCGGAGACGTCAAACGCGACCTTGACGTAGGGATGGAACAATTGCGATGCCGCGAGTTCATTTGAATCGGCGAGAGTGTAGCGAATCAGCCCGAGGTTAATCCATTCGATCAGCGTATGTGAATCCGTGTTTTCATGGAGGTACCATTCGGTGAAATCATGGTTTTTCTTTCTTGCCAGGCGCAGGGTTTCCAGGTGGCGCGGATGGGAGCTGATATCCATGTCTTCCATCGCCACCGCATTCAGGCTGGCCGGGCGGGTGTCGGGATAACGGTAGATGAACTTCTGCCGGATGTGGTAATAGGGCGGCGACAGGAGAAAGCGCTCTTTTAGCGATTCATTCACGCTCAAGGCGCCGGCTGCGATTTGCACCCGGTTCTCTTCGAGCAGTTGTATGGCCCTGGCGGCTGTCACCGTCGGCACGATTTCCAGGCGAATACCCTGTTTCTCGGCGAACAAACGCAGCAGGCTGTGGTCGAGGCCGGTGGGACGCCGGTCCAGCCAGTAATAAGAGGCCGGGTTGACCCGCACCGCCACCTTGATATGTTGAGGCAGCGAGGCCGGGTCTGCGAGTTTGCCATTGTATCCAGCGAGCAGCACGATACCGGCGGCAAGTGACAACAGGCCTGCTGCATTCAAGGTTGTTTTCAGAGCTCTTTTCAATCTTTCCGGAGGCGGATTCAACTAGTAAGCGCAACTCGTCAGTCGGAATAAAAGGCAGGTTGCGGCGGCATCCATGCCTTTTATCCGGAGCAAGAGGAGAAGCAGTGATAAAACACTACACGCAGCTTGCCCGGGAGCAACGATACCAGATTTCCGCTCTCATGAAAGCAGGCGGCAGGCAAACCCGGAGCGCCCGCATGGTTACAGGCAAAGGGAGCCAACAGGCGCTGTTGTCTTTGAGTGAACGCAAGTCCCGCCTGACGCCGATCGCCGGGGCGCCTGGCAAGCACGCCGGCGGAGTCGGGAAAGCCGTGCCGCGGCTCCTGAAACCTCTGGCCGGGCGCGTCCACACGCCGACCCCCGATAACGGCAAAGAGTTTGCCCGGCATCCACCCATAGCCGAAGCGCCGGGGGCCGGGTTTTACTTCTCCTTATAAGGAAGAGACTTCGCCACCGCCAGCGCACGCGACCTGTCGCTTGACAGGTCACCTGTAATATATACTATTCTATACTTGCTATGCCAAAAGTTCTATATGAAAAGGATTGATTCATTTCTCCATAGCAGTATTATTACGCTGTATTACCTATAGGGAGGTACGCAAGGTATGAAAAAAATAATGTTCAATGTGCGCTATTTCTTTGCGCCGATATTGATTCTGGTTGCGATGTTCGGGGTGATCCTCGGCGGCATCTTTAACTGGGTCGGTGTTGCGTTGTTGGTGGCGGGCATTTTCATTGACACTGCGATGAAGTTCCAAAGCCGTGGTGCTGGCTTCGATGAAGACGGCAACACTTACGGGATTCCTGGACTTCAAAACGGTGTGATGTATGTCATGCTACCCGTCTTCGTCCTGCTGCAACTTGCATTGGCATGGCGCATCTTTCAATACGTCACAGGGGCTCCGGTTGAAGTAACCGGCATGCTGTGGGGCGTGTTGCCGATGACCAGCGGGATTACCGGGCTTGACTTGATTGGCGCTACATGCTCCATCGGAATATTTGCCGGCATTGGCATTATCTATGGTCATGAATTGTCTCACACCAAGGGCTTTGGTTTTATCATCTCAAGACTGATGATGGGCCTGTCCGGTTCGAGCCATTTCTGCTACGCCCATGTTTACAACCACCATCTGGAATTGGCGTCGGAAGATGATCCGGCAACCGCTCCGCGTGGTCGAAGCATGTACGGGCATCTTCCGCTCAGCTATTTTGGCCAGTCCAAATTCCTGCTTGAGATGGAAGAGCAACGGCTCAAGAGGCTGGGTGTTCCGTTCCTGTCATGGCAAAACCGCTGGATACGCGGCTTTGCAATGAGCCTGCCTTCGCTGGCCCTGTTTTTCTGGGCTGGAGGCTGGGTCGGCATCGGCTGCCTGGCAATTGTGTGGTTTATCTCCAATTTTGAGCTGGAAGCCCTCAATTACCTTGAGCACTACGGCTTGATTCGTGAGAAAGGCGAACCGATCGAGTACCGGCATTCATGGGACAACGCCACGGCGTTTACCAGCTGGTTCTTCATTGAGATTGGCCGTCAAGCCGACCATCACGACCGCGGAGAAACCCATTTC
Source organism: uncultured candidatus Poriferisulfidus sp. (assembly GCA_963693105.1). GTDB lineage: Bacteria > Pseudomonadota > Gammaproteobacteria > Poriferisulfidales > Oxydemutatoraceae > Oxydemutator. The sequence continues at coordinate 1,290,769 of OY843752.1, forward strand.
TGGGAACTGGATGAAGTGGGTGCGCCCAATACTGGATGGGGCTATTTCACTTTGTTCGCTCTTGCACTGGTTCCGCCGTTGTGGCACATGTATATGCGCAAGAGGCTGGCCGCGTGGGATGAGCGTTTTGCGACCGAAGGCGAAAAGAAACTCGCCGATCGCATGAACGAGAAAGTCGGTTACGCCGGAAAGGCAAATCCGAAAGACACGCTGACCGCGTCCGCAGCCTAATCTGTTTATCGCTGATTAGTTGCGTTTCCGCCCGTTCTGAGGTTATCTTTCTTCAGGACGGGCGGATTTTATTTATCAGAATTTAATCTAAACAACCCAAAACTTAACAATTTTAATTAGGAGATAACAAATGGCTGTTGGTGATCGTTTACGGGACCGCATTGAATTGTGGGGCGCACCTTCATGCGTGAACACGGCAAAATGCCTGTTTGCGGGAGGAGAAAAGGGAATGGATGTAACCTGCATCCTGTTTGATCCCGCTTCTCAGGATGTGCAGGTTCGCTCTCCGATGGGCATCGGCCCGATACTCTGCCATAAGGATTTTACAGTCGCTGGCCAGCTCGCAGTCCTGTCTTACATAGACGACAAGGGATTCGGGCCGTCGCTGGTGATTCGAAATGGCGTGATTCGCGCGCAAATGTACCAGTGGGCGCAATATACAATAGACGTTGTGCAGCCTGCGATTGAGAGCGACGACGAAGCGGCATTGGGCAAGGCTTTTGATTTACTGTCCAAGCGCCTGCAGGATCGCAGTGGAGCGATTCGAGGCGATTTTATTTGCGGCGATTTTTCCCTTGCCGACATTCATTGGGGCGCGTGTGCTAATATGCTGTTCATCAAGGGGAAGGGTTCCGTTGTGGAAAGCCGTTCCGATGTCGCAAGATGGTGGGGATGCATCAAAGAGCATTCGAGCACCAGCAAAGAGAAATTGAGACCTTTTGAATGTATGCCGACCCAGGCGGACGTTCAGTCCAATTCTCTGCGAAATATCGACATACACAATTAATCAATACCTGTTATTTGAAGGGAGACAAGAATGTTCAAGATCATTGTTGTAATGCTTATTTGGTCAGGGGCGCTGGGTTATGGTCTCTGGAAACTTGGTGTCCAGCATCATTTCCACGACCCGTTATGGGCAATAGGCACTGCAGTGGCCTTGCTGATTGGGCTCATGGTCAACGTCGTGATATTTTCTAAAATGCACGGCAACCGACCATGGGAATGGTTCTAACTATAGTTCTGAAGGGGAACAAATTAATGAAAACTTTAGAGAAAACCTCTTTAATCACGAAAGGCCTTGTTCTTGGTGCTACCTTGTTGTGGGTGCCGATGAGTGCGATGGCTGGTCCGTATGGATACGACCTGCATAACGTGCTGTCGCCGAAGGCGGCGGGCATGGCAGGCACGACCATTGCCGGCGACAACGCCGGGCCGGTTGAAGCGGTCTATGGCAATCCTGCCAATCTGGCGGATTTCTATGCGGCCAGGACCGGACAGACTGCCGGGACGCAGTTCACGTTTGGTGCGACGCTGTACCATCCGGAGGCTATTGCCAGACACAATGGCAGCGTAACCGGGTTGGCAGGAGGCGGAGCCTTTCGCGAGAGATCCCAGGCTGAATCTTATGCAGTACCACAAGTCGCATTTACACAGGATCTTTCCGGAGTCGGCATACCCATCGTTTTAGGTGGTGGCTTCTCCGCGGTTTCCGGTATCGGCGTGGATTGGCGCAGCAATCCAAACGCGTTAGGCGTTGGCGCAGAGTTTATTGTGCTGGGTGTCAATCTTGGAGCCGGTTATGAGGTGATGCCTAATCTGGATGTCGGTTTTGCTGCGACTATCAGTTATGCCATGCTTGAAGCGGGTCTGGCTGGAACGTCGGGACAAGCCCACGATTATGGTATTCGGGGGACATTCGGAGCGGACTACCATCTGACAGATGCTACAGACATCGGGTTTTATTATCAGACCGAGCTGAGACATAACTGGAACAACTTTGTCCATTTGTCCCATTCGAATGCGGTTGGTACTGACTCTCATTATTCAGATTTGGATGTTGAGCAACCAGCAAATATCGCTTTTGGGATTTCGCATAAATTTGCCGATAATATGCGCGGTGCGGTTGATATGATTTTCAAAAGATGGAGCGAGGCTGCTTTCTGGGAAAGGATTTACCATGACCAGACGGTATTTTCGATTGGCGGTGAATACGACCATGGTCCGTGGACATTTCGTGCTGGCTACGGCTACGCCAATAATCCGAACCGTAGTACAGTAGAAGCCAGGTCGCTTGAAGGGTTTGACTTTATTTGCACAGGGTCGGTAGCCGGAGCGGCTTGCTTGCCTTTGACTGGTAGTGTCGGTGGTGCGGTCTGGAGTTGGGTGCAGGCGATGGAAGGACCTGTCATCTACAAGCATCGCGCCAGTGTCGGTTTCACTTATAATGGCTTCCTGGCGCCGTTCCTGGATTTGGATGTACATCTTGCACATCAATTTCAGGAAGAGGAATGGTACGATGCCTCCAATAATGATGGCTCAGTAGATGCGGATGGTGTTCTGAATAATTTCCAGAACCACACAGAACTCGACGTCCAATCCTGGCACGGTGGTTTCGCGCTGACCTGGGCGTTTTAATTTATTACGGAGGGCAAAACTATGCCTAAATTTATTATTGAAAGAGACATTCCGAAGGCGGGCGACCTGTCTTCCGGAGAGTTGCAGGGCATCGCACAGAAGTCTTGCAGCATCCTGAAAGACATGGGCCCGCAGATTCAATGGGTCGAGAGCTACGTAACGGACGACAAGGTGTACTGCACCTACATCGCTCCGGACGAGGCCATGATCAGAAAACACGCCGAGAGCGGTGGCTTTCCGGCGAACAGGATCTCGATGGTCAGGAAAGTGATTGATCCGACGACATCGGAATAAGAATCTGCGTGTTGATATTACGGGCTGCCCTTCAATGAAGGGCAGCCCTGTTTTTTTGCGGAGATTCCCGCTTGCGGGCAAATGGCTTGTAACCGGCGGCCTGATGGCGGCGTTGCTCGGGGCGCCCGCGACGGCGCTGGGGAATTATTACTTTCTGCCATTGGCGTTGTCCTACACCGGCCTGTCCGGAGTCGCCAGCGGATATTTCGGCGGCGTCAGTGATTATTTCACCCTGTTGAACGACCGCGATGGCGGCATCAACGGCATCCCCGTCGCCTGGGAAGAGTGTGAGACCGAATACGATCCGGCCAAAGGCATGCGGTGCTACCATCGCTACAAGAAAGATGAAGCCGGACGTCAGGCGCTTTACTTTGATTCGCTGACACTGTACTTCCATCCGCTGAGCAAGGGCGTTTTCCCTGCTCTGGCCACGCAAGGCCGCCGCGACCGGTTGCCTGTCGTCAGCGTCAATCACGGCCCGGTCGAGAGCCGCCGCGGTGATGTCTTTCCGTATCAATTTCCACTTGGCGCCGGCACTTATGATTTTGCCCACGCCGCCATTTTGCACATGGGCGAGCGTCTGGGCGGCATGGAGCAACTGAAGGGGCTGACCATCGTCACGCTCTACCATGGTTCCCCTTATGGCCGCGCGACCAACGAATTCCTGGAAAGCCTCGGCGAACACTATGGTTTCCGGCACGAAGCCATCGAGGTGCCCCATCCGGGCAATGAACAAGGCTCCCAGTGGCTCAGGATCCGGAAATTGAAGCCTGCTTTCGTGTATTTGCGCGGCTGGGGTCTGATGAATCCGGTTGCCATTCAGACCGCTGTGCGCACCGGCTACCGGGTGGCCAACCTGATTGGCAGTGAGTGGAGCAACTCAGAGGAGGATGTAATTCCTGCGAGCCATGCCGCCCATGGTTACCAGGCGGCGGTCACGCATCGTGCCGGCGCGGATTTCCCGCTGGCACAAGAGATTATCGAAAAACTCTATAATCAGGGTAAGGGTGATCTCGATGACCGCAGCCGTATCGGCAGTACTTATTGGAATCTGGGTGTTTGGGCGGCGGCGATGTCCGCCGAGGCCGTGCGCATCGCGCAGGAACGCTTTGGCAAGGAATTGACCGGCGCCATGGTGCGTTGGGGTTTTGAAAACCTCGATCTGAACGATGAAGATGTCGAGGAAATGGGTTTTTCAGATATAGCGCCTCCGATTCGGGTCACCTGCATAGACCATGCGGCTGTTCACAGCGTCCGTTTCCAGGAATGGGATGCCGAAGAGCGTAAATGGAAGCTTGTTACAGGCTGGATTGATGGCGACAGCGATTTTGCACACCGCATTGCACAGACCAACGCCGAGAAGTATGCTCAGGAGCATCCTGAATTCCCGAAGCGCGATTGTGGAGTCAAAGAGGATCGAGACGGCTTTGATCTGTAAACAGGCAGAGCAGCAGGGTATCTTTCCTGTGCCATTTACATGTTGAGTGCCTCGGATGCCACGAGGACGCCATCTCCGTCGGCGTAGAGCCATTCTCCGGGGATGAATTCGATTTCAGCGAAATAGACCGGCAGGTTGACCTCGCCGCGATCTTTCTTGTCGCTTTTGCGCGGGTGGGCGCCGAGCGCCTTGACCCCGAGCGGCAGTGTTTTGATGATTTCACAATCGCGTATGCAACCGTTGATGACAACGCCGCTCCAGTGATTGCGGATTCCGAGTTCGGCGAGCTGGTCCCCGAGCAGGGCGCACCGCATTGAGCCGCCGCCGTCCACCACCAGAACCCGGCCGTGTCCTTCGCTTTCGAGTGTTTTCCTGACCAGGGAATTGTCCTCGAAGCATTGCACCGTTGCGATGGCGCCGTGGAAAGAGCCGGCGCCGCCGAAGTCGCGCAGAATCGGGCGGGCGATGGTCACGCGGTCCGGGAAAAGGTCGTAGAGGTCGGCTGTTTTCATCAATTTTCGGTGGAATAAGCGGCTGAAGTTGTTATTATACCCGGTCTGCCTTACACAAACGGGAGGGGAGTCGCACACCATGAGCAGAAAAAACATGATTGCCGAAATCCAGAAGGATTGGGATGAGAATTCCCGCTGGACGGGAATTCAACGCGGCTACCGGGCCGAGGATGTCGTGCGTTTGCGCGGCTCAGTTCGAGTGGAACACACGCTTGCCCGCAGGGGCGCCGAAAAGCTGTGGAAACTTCTGAACGAAGAGCCCTATATCAACAGTCTGGGCGCCCTGACCGGCGGCCAGGCGATGCAGCAGGTCAAGGCCGGCGTCAAGGCCATTTATCTGTCTGGCTGGCAGGTTGCGGCCGATGCCAATCTCGCCTGCGAGATGTATCCGGATCAATCCCTGTACCCGGCCAATTCGGTTCCCGTCGTGGTCAAGCGGATTAACAGCGCGTTTGCCCGTGCCGACCAGATCGAGTGGGCAAAAGGAAAACACAAGACGGATTTCTTCGCCCCCATCGTCGCGGATGCCGAGGCCGGTTTCGGCGGCGTCCTCAATGCTTTTGAACTGATGAGGGCGATGATCGAGGCGGGCGCCGCCGGTGTGCATTACGAGGACCAGCTGGCGTCGGTCAAGAAATGCGGGCACATGGGCGGAAAGGTGCTGGTGCCGACCCGCGAGGCGGTGCAGAAGCTGATTGCGGCGCGGCTTGCGGCCGATGTCTGCGGCGTGCCGGTGCTGCTGCTTGCCCGCACCGACGCCCACGCCGCCGATCTGCTGACTTCCGATATAGACGACTGCGACAAGCCGTTTATAACCGGTGAACGCACCAATGAAGGTTTTTACCGGACGAAGGCGGGATTCGACCAGGCAATCGCCAGGGGACTCGCCTACGCGCCCTACGCGGACCTGCTGTGGTGCGAGACCGCGGTGCCCGACCTGGACGATGCGCGCCGTTTTGCCGAAGGCATCCACAAGAAATTCCCGGGCAAAATGCTCGCCTACAATTGTTCGCCCTCGTTCAACTGGAAGAAGAGACTCGACGATGCGACCATCGGAAAATTTCAGCGTGAACTCGGGGCGATGGGCTACAAATTCCAGTTCATCACGCTCGCCGGAATTCACAACATGTGGTACCACATGTTCGACCTTTCCAGCCACTACGTTGAAACCGGAATGCAAGCCTACGTCGAGATGGTTCAGGAAAAGGAATTTGCCGCGATCGACAGGGGCTACACGTTCTCCAGCCATCAGGCTGAAGTGGGCACCGGTTATTTTGACGATGTCACGACGGTTATTCAGGGCGGCTCCTCTTCGGTTACGGCTTTGACCGGATCGACCGAGGAAGAGCAATTCTAATCCGTCTTTACCGGACACCGCAGGATTGCAGCGAGCGATGACACCGCAGGCTCCCAGCCATGTCCGCACGCCGCCGGAAGGCGAGCGCATTCGGGTCGCCGATGGCCGCATTGAGGTCCCTGATCGTCCCGTTATTCCGTTTATCGAGGGCGACGGCATCGGCACGGATGTGACGCCGGTTATGCAGCAGGTGGTGGATACCGCCGTTGACATGGCCTACGCCGGCCGCAGGCAGATAGAATGGATGGAGGTGTACGCCGGCGAAAAAGCGATGGCTCTCTACGGCGAATGGCTGCCCCGGAAAACTTTCGACCTGATCCGGGAGTACTCGGTTGCAATCAAAGGCCCTTTGACGACGCCGGTCGGAGAGGGCATGCGTTCATTGAATGTGGCGATTCGCCAGGAACTGGATTTGTACGCCTGCGTCCGGCCGATTCGCTATTTTCCGGGGACTCCGACTCCGATGAAGGATTCGGAGACGACCGATATGGTTGTTTTTCGTGAAAACACCGAGGACATCTATGCCGGCATTGAATGGCCGGCGGATTCCGCGGAAGTGAAAAAGGTTCTCGATTTCCTGATTGACAAGATGGAGGTGGGCGGGATTCGTTTTACCGATTCCTGCGGCATAGGCATCAAGCCGGTTTCCAGGGAAGGTTCCCAGCGGCTTGTCAGGAAAGCCATCCGCTATGCAATCAACAACGACCGCAGATCGGTGTCGCTGGTGCATAAAGGCAATATCATGAAATACACCGAAGGCGCTTTCCGCAACTGGGGGTATGAACTGGCGGTTCAGGAGTTCGGCGCCGAACCCATGGACGGCGGGCCCTGGCACAAAATCAGAAATCCTGAAAACGGGCGTGAAATCGTCATCAAGGATGTCATTGCCGACAACTTTCTGCAGCAGATTTTGCTGAAGCCCGATGAATACGATGTGATTGCGACACTGAACCTGAACGGGGACTACATCTCCGATGCATTGGCCGCCCAGGTTGGCGGCATCGGTATCGCGCCCGGCGCCAACATGTCCGATTCAGTGGCGGTTTTCGAGGCGACGCACGGCAGCGCCCCGAAATACGCCGGCAAGAACCGGGTGAATCCGGGCTCGATTATCCTGTCGGCCGAGATGATGTTGCGCCACCTCGGCTGGCTCGAGGCCGCGGACCTGGTTTTGAAGGGCATTGCCGGCGCAATCGCGGCGAAAACGCTGACATACGACCTGGCCCGGGTGCGCGGAGGCATTTTCACCAGAGGGCGCAAAATCAGCAGCCGCCAGGATGTCGATGCCGAATTGCAGCGTTTGATTCCGGGCGCCGTTCTCGTTACCACCAGCGGTTTCGGCGACGAGATTATCAAGAATATGGCGTAAAGCCGCCCGGCGCGCTCCGGTATTCTTTACAGATCAAAGGCCGACCGGTAAAAAGACCGTTGCCGTTCCATGTATAGTCCGGTTAATCAGGCGGTCACCCCTGTTTTCGAAAACCATGGCCGTCAGATCCTGAAGCGCCACCATTTTGTCAATGTAAATGAGGGCCCCGCCGTTGTTCTCACCGACTTTGACCGGTTCCCGGCCGGTTTGCTGTTCGAGTTTCTCCTTCCAGATTTCAAGGTTGCGGGCGCTGTTGTAGAGTTTTTGCGCATCCAGGAAATCGAACATGAAAATTTCCCTTTTGCCGTTGTATGCGTTGCGTATCATGCCGCTGACGCCGAGCATCATCGCGAAGACCCTGTCGCCCCGGTAGGCGGGGTCAAAGGCGAATTCAACGGCCTGCGCGCCCTGCTTGTAGTGTATTTCCTTGTAAGCGACCTCCAGCGGGTATTCGATGATCTGCTCCATCCTGGCTTCCAGCGTGATGTTGGAAACCTTGCCCAGTTCATCCGGATTGTGACGGTAGAGTGCAAGCGCCAGTTGGCGCAGATATTCGTTGAGCGCTTTTATTGTGGTGCCGGTCGCCATGTCAATCTCGGTTTTTCCGATGTTGCTCAACGTGTGCATTCCGCCGCAGCCGGACTGCAACGAGAACAGAAGAAGAATGGCGCATCCGGCGGCCGCTTTTTTGCGCGACGCCCCCAATCCTTTTATAATTTGCCGTTGCGTTTTCACGTGATCATGTTTTGCGGGTTGACGGGAGATATTACCAGATGATGAAGGGACTTCTACTGATTGCCCACGGCAGCCGTAGGCAGGCGTCGAACGACGAGATCAAACGGCTTGCGGAGCTGTTGCGGCGCAAGGCGGGCGACCGTTTCCATTGCGTAGGCCATGCTTTTCTCGAACTGGCCGAGCCTTCGATTGCCGACGGCATACAGTGGTGCATAGACGCCGGCGCCGACGAGGTGTATGCCTTGCCGTATTTTCTGGCGGAGGGCAACCACGTGGCGGAAGACATTCCCGCCGAGATTTCAAGCAAGCAAAAGGAATGCCCCGGAGTAAAAATTCACCTGTGCAATTATCTGGGACAATCCGATGAACCCGTGGCCGATATACTGCTGCAAATCGTGGAGAAGCGGGCGAATGGATAAGCCCAACTCGTTTATCGAGTCGAACCTGATTAAGCGCCGGTTGTTTTTCGTGGCGGGGCACATCTGCACATTTCTGGGCGTGCTTGCGCTGATACTGCCGTTGATTCCGACATCGCCTTTTCTGGTCGTCGGCGCCGCCTGCTATGCGCGCTCTTCCGAAAAATTCTACAAACTGCTGCTGACGAACAGGTATTTCGGCCCGATGATTGGCCAATGGGAGAAAAACCGCTGTCTTGAAAAAAAAGTCAAACTGGCGGCGGTCGCGGTTCTTTCCGTGGCTTTTCTCTCTTCGGCTTTTCTGTTTCTGGAAGCGTGGACGGCGCGCGGCCTGGTGATCCTGGTCGGTCTGGTCGCCATTCTCTGCGTGTCGGGCATCTCCACTTGTCCCGGCGAGGCCGGCAGGGAATAATGCGCCGATGATCGATATTCCGCCAGCGACCCGGATCATAAAATTGTCCGGCGATTACGGCATGAGCGGTTTTGTCATGCGCCGCGGAGGCCATCTGCCGCAGGTGGAGGTCGCCTACGAGGCGTGGGGCGCGCTTTCGCAGAACCACGACAACGCGATCCTGGTATTCACCGGGCTGTCGCCGTCCGCGCACGCCTGTTCCTCGTCGGAAGATTCCTCGCACGGCTGGTGGGAATACATGATCGGCCCCGGCAAGCCGATTGACACCGACCGGTTCCATGTAATTTGCGTCAATTCTCTCGGCAGTTGTTTCGGCTCGACATCGCCGTCTTCGGTCAACCCCGGGACCGGCAAGCCGTACGGCGCCGATTTCCCGGAACTGACGATAGAAGACATCGCCAAGGCGGGGCACCACGCCTTGAACGACCTCGGCATCGAGCACTTGTTCGCCGTGGTCGGCGCTTCGATGGGAGGCATGAGCGCGCTGGCTTACGCGCTTCAGTATCCAGGGGAAGTGAGTTATCTGGCCTGTATCTCGGCGGCAAGCCGCGCATTGCCGTTCACGATCGCATTGCGTTCACTGCAGCGTGAAATCATCCGTTGCGACCCGGGATGGAACGGCGGCGATTATTTCGAAGACGAAGGCCCGGACTGCGGCATGGTGCTGGCGCGCAAACTGGGGTTGATGTCCTACCGCGCCGCGACCGAATGGCGCCACCGCTTTAACCGCGCGAGAATGCCGCCCAGGCGGCGCCCGCAGGAGCCTTTTTCCATCGAATTCGAGATCGAGTCTTATCTGGATTACAACGCCCGCAAGTTCGTCAGGACTTTTGACGCGAACAGTTATCTGTATCTGTCGCGGGCGATGGACTGGTTCGATGTCGCCGACCACGGCGGTTCGGTCAACGCCGGGCTTGCCAGGATACACGCCAGGCGTTCGCTGATCGTCGGCGTGACCGGCGATATTCTGTTCCCGCTGGAACAACAGCGCGAAATTGCGACGGGGCTGGAGAAGGCCGGCAGGGAAGTGGATTTCGTCGAGCTCGGCTCGATTTACGGGCACGACTCTTTTCTTATTGACGAAGAGCGTTTCGCGCCGGTGGTCAGGCGGTTTATTGACGAAGCGGCGCGGGAACAGGCGGCGGATACACGGTGACCCGCATTCTCAGCGCTCTTCAATCGGCGTAAAGTCCCTTTTGCAGTGGCCGGTGTACAACTGGCGCGGCCGCCCGATGCGCGTGTGCTTGTCGGACATCATTTCATTCCAGTGGCTGATCCAGCCGATGGTGCGCGCCAGCGCAAAGATGACCGTGAACATGTCGCGCGGCAACCCCATGGTATTCAGGATAATGCCGGAGTAGAAGTCCACATTGGGGTAGAGTTTGCGGGAGATGAAATACTCGTCTTCCAGCGCGATCTGTTCCAGCTGCAGCGCGGTTTCGAGCAGGGGCTGGTTGTGCCCGCCGACATCGAGCTCCGACAACAGGTTGTGGCAGGTCTGCCGGATGATTTTGGCCCGCGGGTCGTAGTTTTTGTAAACCCGGTGTCCGAACCCCATCAGGCGAAAGTGATCGTTTTTGTCCTTGGCCCGGTTGATGTAGTACTCCAGCGATTCGCCCGACTCCACGATGTCCTCCAGCATGCGGATGACCGCTTCGTTGGCGCCGCCGTGCGCAGGCCCCCACAGCGAGGCGATTCCCGCGACCAGCGCCGCATACGGGTCGGTCTCGGTGCTCCCGCTCAGGCGCACGGTGGAGGTGGATGCATTTTGTTCGTGGTCGGCGTGCAGGATCAGGATCAAGTCCATTGCGGCGACGAATTTTTCCCTCAAGGATGCCTTGCCGTCAAACTCGCCGAACGCCATCTGCAAAAAGCCCTCGGTGTACGACAACGCCGGATTGCGCTGCCGGAAGGCCCTGCCGTTCCGGTGGCACAGCAGCCAGGCGGTAATGGTCGCTATTTTTGCAATCAGGCGGTGCGCCGAACGTTCGCGGTATTCGGGATCGTGAACCGCCATCTCATCGTGGTACAGCGCCGCCAGATAGCTGACCGCCGCCATCAGCATCGCCATCGGGTGGCGCTCCCTGCCGAAACACTCGAGCAGCCGGGTCAGGGCTTTTTCATCCAGATTGCTGTGTTGAAGAAGACTGCGGTTGAAGTCGTCCATTTGCCGGCGGTTGGGCAATTCACCGTAAAACAGCAGATGGCAGACTTCGGGAAAGTTGCTTTTCCCGGCAAGCTGCTCAATCGGGTATCCCCGATATTTCAGCAGGCCGCGTCCGCCGTCTATGTAGGTGATTTTGCTCTCGCAACTGGCGGTGGAGACAAAGCCGGGGTCGAAGGTGAAATAGCCCAGCTCCTGGTGTATCGGACGGATGTCTATGATATCGGCGCCCGCGGTTGACTCCAGCACGGGCAGCTCAATTTCCTTCTCCTTGCCGGAGCCGGACTCGGTCAATTTGATTTTTTTGTTTTCCACTTTTGGAGGGTAAACGCCGCATTATATATCATTCAGGAGTGCGCGGCCACCAGCGCAATCAGGAAGTCGGCGATGGCCTGCGGGTCGTCAAGGTCCATAACCGGAATCCCGATGTCGGCGTCCGCTTGGTCGTTGGTGGCCAGCGCGATGATATTCACGTCTTCCGGATAGAGGCGGGTTTGCCCCAGTTCTTTGCGGTGCAACTCGATTTTCGGGAACGGCTCGTGTTTGAAGCCTTCCACCAGTATCAGGTCGAGCGGCTCGCGGCTGACAACCGCTATCAATTCTGCGAGCGACGTTTCCCGGTCTTCATCAAAATGTTCATTGATCAGCGCCCAGCGCCGGCTGGATGACACCAGCATGCGTTGTGCGCCGGCTTTTCTGAGTTCGTAACTGTCCTTGCCGGGCCGGTCGGTGTCGAAGTTGTGGTGAGCGTGTTTGATGACGCCGATTTTCAGATTCTTCGCCCTCAGGATTTGCAGCAGTTTTATCAGCAGCGTGGTTTTCCCGGTTCCGCTGTGGGCGCAGAAGCCGACGATGGGGACGGGCGTTTTCACGGCAAGGCGCCGGCCCGCGCCAGGTCTTGCGGCGTGTTCAGGTTGTCGAAGGTTTCAGCCTGGTCGCTGAAGTCGCAGACGACGGTTTTCACTTGTTCGAACCAGTGGTCTATCTTGCGCCCGCCGCCGCCCAGAAAATCGTACAGCGAGTCATGCAGCGATGTTTTCAGCAGGCAGAATACGGGGTGCAGCCGCCGGCCATCGCCGGCGACGGCAATGTCCGCCCGCTTTTCCGACAACGTTTTGTAAAGACGCCGCACCAGCTCCTTCGACGGATGCGGAGTGTCGCAGGGCACGACCGCCGCATAAGGCGTGGCGGTCTCGGCCAGCGCCGCGCAGATGCCGGCGAGAGGCCCCTGGAAGCCGCTGAAGCCGTCGGTCACCACGGGGTAGCCGTAGGCGCGGTAACGCTCAAGGCTGCGGTTGGCGCTGATGATCAGCGCGCCCGTCTGGGGTGCGATGACTTCGATGACATGCTCGATAAAAGGGCGGCCCGCCAGCGCAATCAGGCCCTTGTCCCGGCCGCCCATGCGCGCGCTTCGCCCTCCGGCAAGAATGACGCCGGTGATTTCATCTGTCGGATAAGGTGTTGTTTTCATGCTGCCCTATAATATAGCCGTAATATAACCGTATATTCGCCTGCAGGGAGAAATGAATGTCGAACATGAAAGATGAGATCAAAACCGAAGTCGAGGCCGCCGTTTACCGGCGCCTGGTCGAGCATCTGCGAACCCGCACCGACGTGCAGAATATAGACTTGATGAACCTGGCGGATTTCTGCCGCAACTGCCTCGCCAAATGGTACAAGGCCGCGGCTGAGGAGCGGGGCGTCGCCGTGGACTACGAGCAGGCGCGCGAAATCGTTTACGGTATGCCGTACCCCGAATGGAAGGCCCGCCACCAGAAACCGGCCACCCCGGAGCAGCAGAAGGCCTGGGAGACGCGGCGCGGAAGCTGACACCCGATGCCGGGACTGGATGACAACCAGCTGCTGCGTTACAGCAGGCAGATTCTTCTGCCGCAAATCGGCGTCGAAGGGCAGGAAAAACTGTTGCGCTCGACGGTGCTGGTCGTCGGCGTCGGCGGACTTGGATCGCCCGCCTCGATGTATCTTGCGGCCAGCGGCGTCGGCCGGTTGATTCTGGCCGACGACGACGAGGTGGACTTGTCCAATCTGCAAAGGCAGATTGTGCACGCAAGCGGCGCCATCGGCGAGATGAAAACGAACTCGGCAAAGTTGCGCCTTGCCGACCTCAACCCCGAAGTGGCCGTCACCGGAATCAACGAGCGCATGAACCCGGAAAAATTGCGCCCGCTCGTCGGCCAGTGCGATGTTGTCCTGGACTGTTCCGACAATTTCGAGACACGCTATGGATTGAACCGCGCCTGCCTGGAAGCGCGCGTTCCGCTGGTCTCCGGCGCGGCCATCCGCATGGAAGGCCAGCTCAGCGTGTTTGCGCCGTCCGACCCGCAAAGCCCCTGTTACCAGTGCCTGTACCCGGAAGGCGCGGGGCGGGACGAAGGCTGCGTCACGACCGGTATCCTGTCGCCTCTGACCGGCGTCATCGGCAGCCTGCAGGCGATAGAAGCCGTCAAATTGCTGCTGGGCCTGGGTTCCGCCCTGGTCGGACGCCTGTTGTTGTTCGATGCGATGAAAATGCAGTGGCGGGAAGTCAGGCTGCGCAAAAATCCCGAATGTCCAGTGTGCGGATAATTTCGATGGACCGCGTACGGCCCCTGAACGCCGGCTGAAGCCCGCTGCGGCCAGCCTGAAAAACAGGCAACCTGCCGGGTTTCCTGTATGATTCCGGTGATTTTCTCCGATGGAAGACCTGCAAAAAACACGCCCGGGCGGCGCCGCGCCGGCGGCGCAAAGCGAGCCGTTCGTGTCGCTTGAACTGGACGGCGCGCGCATCGACATTCTCGGCACCGCCCATGTCTCGGAATCCAGCCGGCGCACGGTGCGCGACCTGATTCAAGGCGGCGGCTATGAAACGGTCGCGGTGGAGTTGTGCCTGAGCCGCTACAAGGCGATCACCGACCCGGACTCGCTCGCCCGCATGGATTTGTGGCAGGTGCTGCGCGAGCGCAAGGGGTTTGCGATTGCCGCATTGCTTGTGCTCGGCGGCCACCAGCAGCGTCTGGCCGAACGCTTCGGCGTCGAAGCCGGAGGCGAATTGAAGGAAGCCGTGCGGCTGGCCGCAAGCCGCAACCTGCCGCTGGTCGTTATAGACCGCGAGATCGGCCTGACCCTGAAACGTTTGTATTTTGGCGTTGCGTGGTGGCGCAGGCCCGCGCTGCTGTCGAGTCTGCTGGTCAGTTTGTTTCATGGCGACGAGATTTCAGAGGAAGACATTGAGGAAGTGAAGAGTGGTGAAGCCCTGGAGGCCGCGTTTCGCCAACTGCCTTTTCTGGGCGGAAAACTGGAGGAGGTGCTGGTCGGCGAGCGCGACCGCTATATGGCGGCCAAAATACGGAAGTTTGTGTCGGACAAAAAACCGGCCTCGGTGCTTGCAATCGTCGGCGCCGGACACCTCGACGGCCTGCGGCGGGAATTGGCGGACACGGCCGGGCGTGAGCCGGCGGACGAGATCATCGCCGGCTGTGAAACAGTGCCCGTGCGCGGGCGCTGGCGGAAATGGCTGCCGTGGGTTGTCATCGCCGTCATCCTGGCGGGTTTCGCCGCGGGTTTCATGCGCGATTTCGACCTCGGCGTGGGCCTGGTGCTGGACTGGGTTTTAATCAACGGAGGGCTGGCCGGGTTGGGGGCGGCGCTGGCTTCGGCCCATTGGCTGACGGTTGTGGCGGTTTTCCTGGCGGCTCCACTGACTTCAATCAACCCGACCATAGGCGCCGGCATGGTCGCGGCGGCCGTTGAGCTTTACCTGAGAAAACCGCGCGTGGCCGATTTCGAGAAACTCAGGACCGACGCCACGGAATTTTCAGGATGGCGCCGCAACCGGGCTGCGAGAACGCTGCTGATTTTTATATTGAGCACGCTGGGATCGGCGGCGGGCACCTACCTCGGCGGTTTTCATATCTACGACAGCCTGGCCGGATCGGGTTTCTGACCGCGCAGGCACTGACGCAGCCCATCGACAAGACGCTGGACGCCTTCGCCGATTCCGGCGGGGGGCAGCGCGCCGTAGGAGATTCGCAGACAGGCGCTGTCGTGCGGGCCGAATGCCGAGCCCGGAATGACCGCAACGCGATGCTCGCGCACCAGCATCTCGGCCAGCCGGACATCGTCGCAGCGGCGCCTCATCTTCAGAAAGATATACAGCGCGCCTTCGGCGCAGGGCGGCTCCACCAGACCTTCCCCGCTCAACGCCTCGAGCCGCTCCAGGCACAGCGCGCGGTTGGTTTCGATTAGCGAGCGTTGTTTGCGCAGGTAGTCGCGCTCTTCGTTCAGGCATTGCGCGGCGGCGAGTTGTGAAATCGTCGGCGTGCAAATCAGGACATTGTCCTGCACCTTGGTAATGTCGTCGTGCAAAACGTCCGGTATCACCATGTAGCCGACCCGCCACGAGGCCATGCCGTAACTTTTGGACAGCGTGAACAGCGACAACGTGTGCGCGCCGGCGCCCGGCAGGGCGCCCGGCGAAAAATGACGGTGGTTTCCGTAGGTGAAATCCTCATAAGCCTCGTCGCTGATATGGTAAATGCCGCGCCGGGCGCAGAGTTGGTTGATGTCGGTCAGAAGCGCCCCGGGATAGACGCGCCCGGTCGGGTTGTTCGGCGAGACCGTGACCACCGCCCGCGTTTTCGGCGTAATCGCAGCCGCGATTCTCTCCACCACCGGGCGGCAGTGCTCGCCGGTTTTGACGGTGACCGCGCGGCAGCCGCACATCTCGACGGTCATCTGGTGGTTGAAGTAGTACGGCGCGGGCAGGATGACCTCGTCGCCGGGGTCGCAGACGGCCAGTATCAGCGCGTTGAAGGCCATGTTGGCGCCGGCGGTGACAAACACCGATGTTCCCCCGCCGATCGTGATGCCGTTGTGACGGGCGAGTTTCCTGCCGATGGCCTCGCGCAGCGCGGCGATGCCTTCAACCGGGCCGTAGGCGTGGCGCCCGGCGTCGTTCATTCGCGCCGCCGCCTGCTTCAGCGCGCCGGGCGGGGGAGGGTAGAACACGACGCCCTGGCCGAGTGAAATCGTGCCGGGATGCTCCGCCGCCAGCCGGTTGATGACCGGAATGACGGGCTCGGTAATCTGCATCATTCTGCGGGCGGCTTTTGGCATCTTATTTCAGCAGCAGGTCTTTGGCCTGATTGATCAGCGCCGCGAGGTGGGCCGAGCCGCCGCGGTCGGGGTGCAGTCTTTGAATCAGGCGCCGGTGCGCCTCGACGACCGCCTCGCGCGTGGCGCCTGCTTTCAGGCCGAGGATGCGCCAGGCTTCCTCTTCGCTGATGCCAGAAGCCGCCGCTCCCGCATCGCGGCTTCCGGCGTGCTGCGAGCGCATCCTGTGGTAACTGCGCAGGAGTTGCGCCGCCTGCGGATCGCTCTTGTCAAACTCCTCCATCAGCCAATCCAGATCGGCTTTGTTCAGACTGCTCAGGCGGCGCCCCTTGAAGCGTCCCTCGAGGAGCCGGCCGTCCATCGTGCCGGTCAGCGGATTGACTTCAAGCAGCAGCGAGCGGCTCTGAAAATTGGCGTATCCCTGTGAGCCGAAATTGAAATGGTGAAACAACCGGCTGAACAAAGGCGCGAACCGCGCCAGCGCGATCAATTTGTAAAGCAGCGGCAGGGTCGCGCCGACGACGGCGGCCAACCAGTGCAGCCTGCCGGTGGCGGCCAGCGCGATGAGCACGGCGACCGCGGAATACAGCAGCCATTTGCGGCGGACGCGCGGCGTTTGGCGCCTGATCCAGCGCGCCAGCACAAGCACGGCGATCACCACCGCCAGAGTCGTCAAAAATGGCAGCATAACCGCCAATAATATATGTTTTCGCCGCCGGCCTGATAAAATTTGTCGCGTAATGCAGTGGTTCAAGGCAGTTGAAGTATCTGTTGGCGAGGACTTGAGGCCGTTCAGCCGGTATCTGTCCGGGCGCGGCGTCTTTCACCGCATTGTCGAACAAGGCGGGCAGCAGGTCGTGCTGCTCGCGGACTCCGGCGAGGTTGCGGCCACACGCCGCCGGTTTGAACAATGGCAGTCGGGCGAACTCGAGCTGGCCGCCGGCGCCGCCGGGGCTTCGCCGTTGCGGTGGCCGGAGCGGCGCCGTGTTTTCGCCGTGGTCAGGCGTTACCCCGTGGTGATTGCGCTGTCGCTGTTGAGCGTCGCCGGCGCCTGGTTGGTCTGGGCGGGGCATGCCTCCATCGTGCATCGGTTGTCTCTTGAAGATCTCGCCGCCGCCGCCGCCGGCCAGTGGTGGCGTTTTGTGTCACCCGCGTTTTTGCACTTCGGGGCGCTTCATCTGGTGTTCAATCTGTTGTGGCTGGCTGATCTGGGACGCCGCATTGAATCATCGCAGGGGAGCGCGAGGTTCCTGCTGGTCGCGGCGGTGACGGCGCTTTGCGCGAATTTGAGCCAGTACTGGCATCTGCCGGGAAGTTTGTTCGGCGGCATGTCGGGCGTGGTGTACGGCCTGCTCGGTTACTGCTGGCTGGCGAACCGCCTGTGCCCGGCATTGCCGCTGCAGCTTCCATACGGCGTCGTCGCCTTTCTGCTGGGCTGGATGCTGCTGGGCATGTCGGGTGTTTTTTCCCTGGCGGGCATCCACATCGCAAACGCGGCGCATTTCGGCGGCTTTGTCTCGGGCCTGTTGTTTGCGTGGCTGTCGGTGCGCCCGGCGCCGCGCCGCGGCGAATCGAACGGCGCATGAGAGTTCCGTGCGTCTTTTGCGTCTTTTGCGCCGCCGCGCTGCTGTCTGGTTGCGCCTCGCCGCGCGGCGGGATTCAGTCGCGCCGCAGGCGGTCGCTCAGCGCGATGGGTGTCGGGTAGCGCATCACAATCAGGTAGGGCGAGACCATGAACGTGATCACCATCGCAACCTGAATCAGGTGTGCGGCGTTGGCGCCGATCAGATTCAGTTCATAGGCCAGCGCGGTAATCAACAGCGAAAATTCGCTGCCTTGTCCCAGCCGCACTCCGACTTCACGCGCGCGTTCGCGGTCCTCGCCGGCGCGCGTCAGCAGCAGCCGGAAGGCGACGGGTTTGATGAGAAGCACCAGGGCGGCCAGCAGCGCAGCCGGCAGCAGCACCGCCTGCAGCGCCGGCAATTCAATGCTGCTGCCCAGCGAAAAGAAGAAGACAATCAGAAAAAAGTCGCGCAGCGGTTTCAGGGAATCCGCGACATACAGCGCGATGGGGTTGGCCGCGAGAAGGACGCCGGCGATGAAAGCGCCGACTTCATAAGACAGGCCGAGCCAGGCCGTCATCTGCGCGATGCCGATGCACCAGCCGATCATCAGCAGAAAAATGTATTCCTTGATCTTGTCGAATTTCCGCAGCAGCTTGAGAATGACGTATCTCTGCAGCACATAGATCAGCGCGACCAGCAGCGGCAGCGACAGCAGTCGCAGCAGTATCTGCCGGGCGTCGGCGCTGTCGCTGCCGGCGAAGGCGTGGATGGAGACCAGGACGACGATCGCAACCAGGTCTTGCAGCAGCAGCACGCTGATAATGGTTTCGCCGGTCGGCTTGTGGTGCAGCACCGTCGTCGGCAGCAACTTGAGGCCGATGATGGTGCTGGAAAACATCAGCGCCGAGGTCAGCACCAGGATTTCCGCCGTGCTGAGCCCGATTGCGTAGCCGAACAGCAGGCCGATGGCGGCGAACACCAGGCAGCTCAGCACCGTCGGCGCGGTGGTCTCCTGAAGCATCTTGACCAGTTTGACCGGCGACAGGTCCAGCCCGAGAAGAAACAGCAGAAAGGCGATGCCGATTTCCGAGATCTCGGCGATGCCGGTCGAGTCTTCCACCAGGCCGAACCCGGCCGGCCCCAGCACCAGCCCGAGGAGGATGTAGGCGACCAGCATGGTCTGCCGCGTGAACAGGGCCACGGTGGCCATGACGGCGGCGCCGGTAAAAATCAGAAAGACGGTAAAAAGTGCGAGATCCTGTGGCATACGGTTTTTATTTCCCGGAATTGTCGGCTATTATAAACGGTGCGCGGCGGGCCATGCGCTGCGTCATGCGCCAACACCATGCTCGACCCCAAATTGCTGCGCAACGACCCGGACGGCGTTTTCGAGCGCCTTGCGTTGCGCGGCGGCGATTACAGCCCCGGCACCTACCGCGATCTCGAAGACAGGCGCAAGACATTGCAGGTTGAACTCGAGGATTTGCAGGCCGGCGTCAACAGGAAATCACGTGAAATAGGCCAGCTCAAGGCTGCCGGCGCGGACCACGCGGAACGGCTCGCCGAAGTCGAGCATCTGAAACAGCGCCTCAAAAAGAAGCGCGAGCAATTCGCCGCTCTGCACGACGAGCTTAACGAGTTTCTTCTGAACCTGCCGAACATTCCGGACGAGTCGGTGCCGCCGGGCGATGGTGAAAGCGACAACGTCGAGGTTCGCCGCCGCGGCGAGGCGAGAAGTTTCGACTTCAAGCCGCTGGATCACGTTGTGCTCGGTGAACAACTGGGCTTGCTGGACATGCCGGCGGCGGCGGCGATATCCGGCGCGCGCTATTGCGTGATGTACGGCGCCCTCGCGGAGTTGCAGCGCGCGCTGGTGCGTTTCATGCTCGAATTGCACGTTGGCCGGCACGGCTACCGCGAGGTGTACGCGCCGTATATCGTCCATGCACGGTCGCTGACCGGCACCGGCCAGCTGCCGAAGTTCGAGAACGATCTGTTCAAGCTGCAAACCGACGGCTCGTTCTATCTGATTCCGACCGCCGAAGTGCCCCTGACCAACCTTTGCCGCGACCGCATCATCGAAGCCGGCGCGCTGCCGTTGAAACTGGTCTCGCACACGCCTTGTTTCCGCTCCGAGGCCGGCGCCTACGGCAAGGACACGCACGGGCTGATGCGCCAGCACCAGTTCGAGAAGGTCGAGTTGGTGCAAATCGTCTCCGCCGGACAATCATGGCAGGCGCTCGAAGAGCTGACCGCGCACGCGGAAACGGTTCTGCAATCGCTCGAACTGCCTTACCGCGTGGTCGCCCTGTGCGCGGGCGACCTCGGTTTCGCCTCGGCCAGGACGTATGACATCGAGGTCTGGATGCCGGGTGAAGGCCGCTACCGCGAGATTTCGTCGTGCAGCAATATGCTGGACTTTCAGGCGCGGCGAATGAAAGCGCGCGTGCGCGCGCCCGGCGCCGGCAAACCCGAACTCGTCCATACCCTGAACGGCTCGGGGCTGGCGGTCGGGCGCACGATGATTGCGCTGATGGAAAACCATCAGACTGCGGACGGACACATCCGGATACCGCGGGCGCTGCAGCCGTATATGAACGGCCGCGAACTGATTTGAATCCGGCGGCCCGGCGTCAGCGCGAAGCCGCTGCATAATCACATTGGAAAGTCGCGTAGATCTGGTCGTATTGCAGCGACGGCGAGGTGTCCAGAATCAGGCGCACGGGTTTCAGGCGGCAATGGCCGAGGGCGTGTTTTCCCGGAATCATCGTTACAAAGTCCCGCTGCCCGAGGAATTGGCACGACAGCGTCAGATACAGCAGATCCAGGCAGCGGCCCGCGATACAGGACTCGAACAGCTCGGGGCCGGCGGCCAGATAGACGCGCCGGCAGCCGCTGCCGAGCAGATGTTCCACCAGCGGCTTTCCTTCCACTCTGGCGCCTTCGATTTCAACGCTCCGGCAACCCTTTTTCTCCCATTCCCTGCGGCGTTTGCCGTCGTGCTGCGCGCCGACGATGATGCGGATTCTGTCGCGGTCGAGGTCGTCCGGGACGGGGAAGTCCAGCGTGCTGCTGCAAATCGCAATCAACGGCTGCGCCGGCAGGCCGCGGGATTGCCGCCATTGCTTCAGTTCGGGGTCTGCAATGTGCAGGATGTCGCCGAGACGGCCTTCGGCCAGCGCGCGCAGATAACCGCCGTGTGTGACGACGCAGTCCGCCTGCGCCTCGAGTTCGAGGAACAGGCGCAAATCGCTTTCGCTGGTCAGGCGTTGCGGCAATCGCGCAAGGCCGTCGCGGACGATGGCGATGCGGCCGTCGAGGCTGCCCAGGAAGTTGCCGTAAACCAGCGGCCCGTCGCGGCGCAGCAGCGGGTCGTCCAGATAGAGGTTGCGGACAGAATCACAGGCCTGGTGGTGCGGGTAAATCTGGGTCGGCATCGGCGGCGGGCGGGCGTATCGGCGGCGGGCTTTGTATAATCCGCGTATGAACGCAGTCGCGGACATTGTAGCAGAAGGCCTGTCCCGCCGATGAGCCGGCCGATACAGGTGCTGCCGTCCCGGCTGATCAACCAGATCGCGGCGGGGGAGGTCATCGAGCGTCCGGGCTCCGTCGTCAAGGAACTGGTTGAAAACAGTCTCGACGCCGGCGCGGCCCGGATACGGGTGCGGATTGAGCACGGCGGTGTCAAGCGCATCGAGATCGCCGACGACGGCCGCGGCATTCCGAAGGCTGAATTGTCCCTCGCGCTGTCGCGGCACGCGACCAGCAAGATCACCGCGTTCGACGACCTCGCGCGGGTGTGCGACTTCGGCTTTCGCGGCGAGGCATTGCCGAGTATCGCGTCGGTTTCCGATTTGACGCTGGCCTCGCGCACCGCCGCCGACGAGTCCGGCTGGCGCCTGCGCGCGCGCGGCGACGGCGAGTTCGAAGATCCGGCGCCGAAGGCCCTGGCGCGGCGGGGCACGGTGGTCGAGGTTTGCAACCTGTTTTCCAACGTGCCGGCGCGCCGCAAATTCCTGAAGACCGGGCGTACTGAATTCGGTCATATCCAGCAGTTTCTCCACAAAATCGCATTGTCGCGCTTCGATGTGGAATTCATTCTCGAACACGACGGCAAGACGGTTTTTCATTTCGACGTCGCCGACAGCGAGCCGGCGCGCAGGCAAAGGCTTGGAAAGATACTCGGCAGGGCCTTTGCCGAACAGTGCGCCTGGTTTGAAGGCCGCACCGACGGCCTGGAAGTGTCGGGATGGATCGGCGCGCCGACCGTGTCGCGCAGTCAGCCCGACATGCAGTTTTGCTACGTCAACGGCCGGGTCGTGCGCGACAAGACCGTCAGCCACGCCGCCAGGCAGGCCTACGAGGATGTTCTCTACCACGGACGCCATCCGTATTACGTGCTGTATCTGGACATCGAGCCGTCCGCGGTGGACGTCAATGTGCACCCGGCCAAGCACGAGGTCCGCTTCCGCGATCAAAGGCAGATACACGATTTTGTCCGCGTGACGATGAAACGCGCGATTGCCGCGTTGTCGCCCGGCGACACGCCGAATCTGGCCGAGTACCAGCGCGTGCTGGTCAACGAGAACCCGCAGGCGTCGGCGTCGCCCCGGCCGCCGCTGAAAATTCCGCATTCTGCGTCGGCGGCGACAACCGGGTTTTATCACCGCATCAGCGACCATCCGCCGCCGTCCTACACCGGCGCCGCGCGCGCCGACCCGGCCGCCGCCGAGGCACTCCCTCTCGGCTACGCCCTGTGTCAGATACACGGGGTTTACATCGTCGCCCAGAACGACAAGGGCATGGTGCTGGTGGACATGCACGCCGCCCACGAGCGCATCACCTACGAGCACCTGAAACAGGCGTACAAAGGGCAGGGCATTCGGGAGCAGCCGCTGCTGGTGCCGCTGTCGGTCGAGGTCGGCGAACACGAGGCCGATCTTTGTGAACGCCATGCCGACGAGTTGAAGCGTGTCGGTTTCGGCGTCGATCGCATGGGTCGTGAGACACTGGTCGTTCGCCGTGTCCCGTCGCTGCTGGCCGGGGCGGACGCCGCCAGACTCCTGCGCGACGTGCTCTCCGACCTGGGCGAGCACGGCGCCTCAAGCCGCGTCGAGCGGGATATGGACGCGGTGCTTTCGACGATGGCCTGCCACGGCTCGGTCAGGGCCAACCGGTTGCTGTCGCTCGACGAGATGAACGCACTGTTGCGCGACATGGAGGAAACCGAGCGCAGCGGCCAGTGCAACCATGGCCGCCCGACCTGGGCGCAGCTGGGCATGGAGCAACTGGACAAATTGTTCAAACGGGGGCAATGAAGTTTTGCGGGCGCGGCAGTGGCTTACGATTGCCTGATCTTTCTGATGGGGCCGACCGCGAGCGGCAAGACCGCGCTGGCGGCGGAGTTGTCAAAGCGGATTCCCTGCGAGATCGTCAACGTGGACTCGATGTTGATTTACAGGGGAATGGACATCGGCACGGCGAAGCCCGACGCGTCTTTGCGCGCGCGCGTGCCGCATCATCTGATGGACATCCGCGACCCGCCGGAGAGTTATTCGGCGGCGGCGTTTTGCCGGGACGCGGCGGCGGTGGTTCGGGCGATACAAGGCCGCGGGCGCGTGCCGTTGCTGGCGGGAGGCACGATGTTTTATTTTCACGCGCTGGAACACGGCCTGGCGCCGATGCCCGGCGCCGATCCGGCCGTGCGCGACGGACTGGATGCGCGTGCGCACCGCGAAGGGTTGCAGTCGCTGCACGACGAATTGAAGAGGCTGGACCCGGTGTCGGCCGCCCGCATCCATCCGATGGACTCGCAGCGCGTGCAGCGCGCGCTGGAAGTCTGCTTGTCGGGCGGGCGTCCTTTCAGCCAGTACCAGTGCGGCGGACAGCGGGGCGCACCGCCGCTTTTGACGGGACACGTCCAGCGCATCGGCCTGGACTTTTCGGATCGCGCCCGCCTGCACCGGCAAATCGAACGGCGTTTTGACGGCATGCTGCGCGGCGGGCTGCTCGATGAAGTCGCCGGCCTGATGCTGCGCGGCGACCTGGACCTGTCGCGCCCGTCCATGCGCGCGGTCGGCTACCGCCAGGCCTGGAGACATCTGTGCGGGCATTATGGCTCCGGTGAAATGCGCCGGCGGGCGATTGCCGCGACCCGGCAGCTGGCTAAAAAGCAGTTGACATGGATGCGTCGGATGCGACACTTGAAAGTCTATTTCAGCGACCGTTCCGACTTTGCGCGGATTGCCGCGCAAATCGAAAAAAATACAGGAGCTTATCAACGCAATGCAAACGGATAATATTCATGCGATAAAGCGCGGGCAGCATGCGCCCAAGGGTCAAAACATCCAGGAACCGTTCCTGAACGCCGTACGCAAGTCGGGCGTCATGGTTTCGGTCTATCTGGTCAGCGGCATCAAATTGCAGGGCAAGATAGACTCGTTCGACCAGTTCGTTATCCTGTTGAAAAATAACACCATGCAGATGCTCTACAAGCACGCGATTTCGACGATTGTCCCGGCACAGCCGGTTCAGTGGCAGCAGAAAAGCGGCGAGGCGCCCGAATAGTGTGGTCGGTGCAAACCATTCCGGCGTTTTCGGACAATTACCTGTGGCTGCTGGTCGGGCGAGGGCGGCGGGCCGCGGTCGTGGATCCCGGTGACGCCGAACCGGTCGTTCAGGCGCTGCGCGCCGGCGGCCTTGCGCTGTCGGCGATTCTGATTACCCACCACCACGCGGATCACATCGGAGGCGTGGCGCGCCTGCTGCAGTTGTTTCCCGACGCCCGGGTCTGCGGCCCGGACGACGAACGTGTCGGCGGCATGACCCGCATCGTGGGCGAGGGCGACCGCGTGGAACTGGATTTTCTGCCCGCCGAATTCAAGGTCTTCGAGGTGCCCGGGCACACGCGCACGCACATCGCCTACTATGCCGAAGACGCCGGGCACGGCAACGGGCGCCTGTTCTGCGGCGACACCGTTTTCGCCTGCGGTTGCGGTCGTCTTTTCGAGGGAACGCCCGTTCAAATGTGCGCCTCGCTGTCGAAATTGAGAACGCTGCCGGACACGACCGAAATCTATTGCGCGCATGAATACACTCTGGACAACATTGCCTTTGCAAAGTGGGTCGAGCCCGGCAACAAGGCGCTGATCAGGCGCGAGCGGCAGGCGCGGGCGCTGAGGGAGGCGGGACATCCGACCGTGCCGTCGCAACTTGCGACGGAGCGCGAGACCAATCCCTTTCTGCGTTTCGACCAGCCGCAGGTCATCGCGGCGGCACGCCGCCACGCCGGCGCCGATCTGAAAAGTGATGCCGAGGTCTTCGGCGAAATCCGCCGTTGGAAGGACACCGAGTTCGACTGAACATCCGCCCGCGGCTGCGCACTCAGCCGATTGTGAAATGGTCGGGCGCCGGCGCCGATGCGGTTCGGGTCTGCAAATCGGTGACGCGGGCGGGCGGCGGGCCTTCGGCGACCGCGCGCCGCACCCGCTCGACGGCTTGTGCATCGCCGTACAACGCGACCTCGACGCGCCCGTCGGGCAGGTTTCTGGCGTAACCGGTGACACCGTGCTCGCGCGCCCTTGTGCGTACAAAGGCGCGAAAGCCGACGCCCTGGACGCGCCCGCAAACCAGAATTTTCAAGCCGCCGCTGTTCACGGGTTGTTGGTATCAGCCGACAAAATTGTAATGTCCCAGTTCCCGCGGGTAGCGCCCGATGTGGGCCGCGACCTCGGCGACCGCCCGTCGGGCAGGTTTCTGGCGTAACCGGTGACACCGTGCTCGCGCGCCCTTGTGCGTACGAAGGCGCGAAAGCCGACGCCCTGGACGCGCCCGCAAACCAGAATTTTCAAGCCGTCGCTGTTCATGGGTTGTTGGTATCAGCCGACAAAATTGTAATGTCCCAGTTCCCGCGGGTAGCGCCCGATGTGGGCCGCGACCTCGGCGACCGCCCGTCGCGGCCAGTTGATTTCCATTCGGCGTTTGTTGGCGCCGGCATAGACGATGGATGCACAGTCCTCCAGGTAACCGTCATCGCACCCGAGTCCGAGGAATCGGCACAGGCGCCCGATGCAATCGCGCGGATGGGCGATGAAATCCTCATGCCGCAGAATCAACAGTTCGTCTTTCGGCATGTCTTTTATGGATTCATGTATTACCCCGGCCAGCTCGAAATACCGCCGGATGCATTCGTCCAGATTCCGCTGCGGATTGTCCAATGGCCTGCCGAGCGGCGCGTACATCGCGCCGATGGTGTCGTAGGGGTTGCGTGTGATGTGCACCAGCCGCAGCGGCAAGTCGATCCAGGAACGCATTTTTTCGAGCAGCCGGGGGTCTTTTTTCAGCAGGACCTCGCTCAGTTTGCCGCCGCCCTTGTCGCCGAGGACCCGAAGCCTGGAATAGCGCCCCTGCCACTGGCCGGGGACGGCATAGGAGTAACCGCCGCCGCCGATGCTGCCGTCCCGGGTCCATTGCCTGTCGTGTTCGAGGATGGCGGTGAACAGTTCCTCGCGCGCGGCGCCTTCCCACAGATAACGAAAATCGCGCAGTTCATTGCTGACGACGGCCTCAGAGTGCGCATTCAGGATGGCGCCGATGATGCTGTGGCCGCTGTGCGGATAGCCGATGAACAAACAGTACCTTTCAAGGTCGGCGAAGGTCGCGACGGGCAGGGGCGTATGGCGCGGCGGCGCTCCCCCGACCCACAGCGCCGGCTCCGGGCGCTCGGCGGGTGTTTTCGGCGCCAGTTTGTCGCGTATTTTGCGCAGGCGCGGCTTGAGCTTGTCGATGGATGAGTAAAGCATTGCGGCGGGTGACGGATTCAGGACCGGGGTGGTGTTCAGGCGTTCAGTTCGACAAGGTAATATAGCATAGAGGAAAAAAGGTAAACGTATGCGAGTTTGTGTTCTGGGCGCCGGCATTGCCGGCGTGACCACGGCCTACCGGCTGAACCGCGAAGGTTTCGATGTCACCGTCGTCGAGCGCCAATCGTGCGCCGCGATGGAGACCTCGTTCGCCAACGGCGCCCAGTTGTCAGTCAGCAACGCACAGCCGTGGGCGCAACCGGGCATGGTGCTGAAGGCTCTGAAGTGGGTTTTCAAGGAGGATTCCAGTCTGTTCATCCGCCCCGCGCTGTCATGGCGCGAGTGGTACTGGATAGCGGGTTTTTTTGCGAACTGCCGCGCCGGCGCCGCCGAACGCAACACCGCCGCGCTGGTGAAGTTGTGCCTGCGTTCGCGCGATCTGTACTATGAAATGCTGGAACGCGAGAACATCGAATTTGATTTTTCCGCAAGGGGCGTTCTGCATTTCTATCTCGACGGCGCGGAATACGAGCGCGCGAAGCGGCTGGGTGCATGGCTGGCGGACGATGGCCGTGTGCTGCGCACGGTCGTGGATGCCCCGGAGATTCTTCGCATCGAACCCGCGCTCGAGCGCATCGCCGACCGGGTGGTCGGCGGTTTCTACGCCGCTGAAGACGCGACCGGCGACGCGCATCTGTTCTGCAGGGCGCTGGCGACGATTTGCCGCGACCGGGGCGTCGAATTTCGTTACGACACCGCCGTCACGGGGTTGACGCCGGGGCGCGGCGAGATCGTCGTCGGCACCGACGGCGGCGCGGTTTGCGCCGACCATGCGGTCTGCTGTCTGGGCTCTTGCTCGCCGCTGCTGCTGCGGTCGGTGGGCGTGTTCGTCAACGTGTACCCGGTGAAAGGGTATTCGCTTACGATTCAAATGGAAGACGCGGCCTCGCTCGAAGCGGCGCCTTCGGTGTCGGTGCTCGATGACCGGAGAAAAATTGTCGCAAGCCGCCTCGGCGGCCGCCTGCGCGTGGCTGGCACCGCCGAACTGGACGGCTACAATCTTGACATCCGCCGCAGCCGCATCGAGCCGCTGATGCGCTGGGTGCGGGAGTTGTTCCCGCAAATTTCGCTGGAATACGCAGTGCCATGGGCCGGACTGCGCCCGGCGACGCCGTCGAATCTACCGTATGTCGGCAAAACCCGCCACCCCCGCCTGTGGCTGAACACCGGCCACGGCAGCCTGGGCTGGACCTCGGCGATGGCAACGGCCGAGCAGGTCTCGCATGCTATAATGAAATGTCGCGTCTGACGCGGCATGAAAAGGTTGCAATATGTTGAAGTGGTTACATCTATTCGGCGCCATTGGTCTGCTTTGCCCGGCGTTCGTCTTGACCGGCTGTGAGCGGGGAGGCGAAGAGGATGTCGCGGTTGAAATACTGGCGCCAGGGTGGGGCAAACTCGAATATGAATTGCCGACGCCGGGCAGTTACGATTTGCCGAAAATCCGCAAGGCCGCGGACGGCGAGGTTTTGTTGCCGGACGGCTCCCAGGCCCGCCTGCACGATTACCTGCACGGCAAAATCTCGGTTTTGTCGTTTATCTACACCCAGTGCCAGGATGTCAACGGCTGTCCGCTTGCGACCTTTGTCCTGCATTCCCTGAAAAAGTCCATGAAGCGCCACCCGCATCTCTCGGACGCCGTTCGCTTTGTCAGTCTGAGTTTTGATTTCGAGCGCGACACGCCCGAAGTCATGGGCACCTACGCCGAAGATTTCCGCGACGGCGAGTCCGAGTGGCTGTTTATGACCACCGGCTCGGACGAGGAACTTCGCCCGATTCTGAAGGAGTACAGCCAGTATGTGAACAAGGCGCGCGATGAAGAAGGCGGCGCCATTTTCGCGCATATCCTGAGGGCGTACCTGGTGGATGCCGGAGGCTACATCCGCAATATCTACAGCGTGGATTTCCTGCACCCGGAGTTGCTGATGGCGGACATCGAAACCGTGCTTCTTGAAACGCGTGCCTCCGGGAGGTAAACGCCCGGATATTCGCGGCGCAACGGTGAAGCCCTGGTTCTATTCCCCGTGCCGCCCGGCGCTGGCGCTGGTTCTGGCGCTGGCATTTTCGCCGGCGCCGGCGCAAGACGAGGAAATCCTTCGCTCCGGCGACTACAAGGAAGGCTACGAATCCGCCGATTACAAAACCCGCTCGCGCAGCCTCGAAAGCCGCAAGGGGCGCGAGGCCGATCTTTATGAACTGTTTCGCAAGCCGCCGGCGGGCCTGCCGCCGGTGCCGGTTCCGCGAACCAACCCCCAGTCACGCGAAGGCATCGCACTCGGACGCCGCCTGTTTTTTGACCGCCGGCTGTCCCTGAACAACACCATCTCGTGCGCGATGTGTCACGTGCCGGAGATGGGTTTCGCCCACAACGAACTCAAAACCGCGGTCGGCGTGGAAGGCCGCGGCACGAGGCGCAACTCGCCGACGTTGCTGAACGTCGCCTACAAGATGCCGTTGTTTCATGACGGCCGCGAGACCTCGCTGGAAAACCAGGTCTGGTCGCCGCTGCTGGCGCGCAATGAGATGGCCAATCCCTCCATCGGCCATGTCATAGGAAAAATACGCCAAATCAAGGAATACCGGGGACTTTTTGAGAAAGTATTTGATGGCCGGGGCGTGTCCATGGAGACAATCAGCATGGCGTTCGCCCAGTACCAACGCACTTTGCTGTCGGCCCATTCGCGTTTCGACCGCTGGTATTACGGCGATGAAAAAGACCTGCTGAGCGCCGAAGAACGGCACGGCTTCGAGATTTTCACCGGCGCGGGACGCTGCTCATCGTGCCATCTGATTGGCGAGAAACACGCGCTGTTCACCGACAACCAGTTGCACAATACGGGAATGGGCTTCGACGCGTCCATGGGCAGGCAGCAGCCGACCCGGCGCATCCAGCTGGCTCCGGGTGTTTTCACCGATCTCGAGGCCGATGTCATCGAGCGGGTTTCGAGGGTGCCGGCCAGAGTCAACGACATCGGGCGCTATGAAGTGACCCAGGACCCGAATGACCGCTGGAAGTTTCTGACGCCGACGTTGCGAAATGTGTCCCTGACCGCGCCGTATATGCACAACGGCGAGTTGCTGAGCCTTGCGGAAGTCATCAACTTCTACGACAGGGGAGGCGTGGCCAACGAATTGCTGAGCCCGCTGATTCAGCCGCTGGGGCTGTCCGGGGCGGACAAAAAGGCGCTGGTCGCCTTCCTGCATACACTGACGGGCGGCAACACCGCCGAACTGGTGTCGGACGCCTTCGCCGCGCCGGTGGGAGAACTGAAGCGGGGCGATCCATTCTGGGCGAACCGGCATTTCAGAGAATGACGTCGTGAAGTCCGTCCGCCCGGCAAGGCGGCATTGTTTGCGCCTTGTTTCCCTGCTTGTCTGTTCAATACTGCTCTGGTCGCTGCTTGCTGCGCCGCGGGCGGCGCCGATGCGCGAGCCTGCAAGATTGCTCGATCCGATTCCGGGCGAACGCGCCGCGCACGGGTTCTCATTGCCCGACACCGACGGGCGGATGCACTCGCTGAAAGACTACGACGGGCGTTTTTTGCTGGTGACTTTCTGGTCGGCCGGATGCCCGCTTTGTCCTGAAGACCTCGGCAACCTGGAGATCGCCTACCGCTTCCTGCGCGACCGTGGTTTCGAGGTGGTCGCGATTCATGCCGGCGGCTCGTCTGCCGAAGTGAGTGAAGCGATAAAAACCATTCCGGTCAGCTACACCGTGTTGGTGGACAGCGGCCTGAAAATGAGAAAGTGGGGCATTCCGTCGGTGCCGACCGCTTACCTGGTGAGCCCGCGCGGGCATCTGCTCTACCGCGCGGTCGGCCCCCGCGACTGGGGTGCGCCGCCGCTGCTCGACCAACTGGAATCCATCGTCCTTCGCCACCGGCGTTCCGCCGAAGAATGAACGATCCTGTAGCGGCCCTGCGCGCTTATCTGGAACGGCATTTTGCCGGCGCCGCCGTGGAAATTGTGCGTGGCGCCGATGACGACCGCTGTTTGTGCACCATCACCGCAAAGGCCGCGCTGTACCGGCTGGCCGTGCTGGACGAGGCTTTTTCAGGCCCCGGTTTCGCCGGAATCGGCCCTCAACTCGAGGCTTTCGGGGTGGCGCAGGTGATGCGGGACATGACCGGTTTCCCGGTCACCGTCACCGCGAGCGGCTGCGTCTTCGAGGATGTCTGAGCGGTGGGCCGCTTATTCCGACGTGGTCGGGTCAATGACGCTTTGTATCTCGGAAATCCGGTTCGCCGGGAAACCGCCTTCCTCGGCGTGTTTCCTGATGCTGGCCTCGTCGGGCGCGATGTAGGTGCAATACACCTTGTCATCGGTGACGTAGCTCTCGACCCATTGAATCTGCGGCCCCATTTTTTTCAGTATCCCGCATGATTTTTGCGCGATTCCGTGCAACTCGTCGGCTGACAATTTGCCGGCGCCGGGGATTTCTCTTTCGATAATGTATTTCGGCATGGTTTCCTCCGCTGGTGTTGGTCCATCCGCCCGCGTCATCATGGCGGAACCCGGATACTATCACACCCGCGTACACCGCCCGCCGCCGGTATTTTTTGTTGCCGCCGGCGCACATTGCTCTTATATTATCGGGCAACCGGCGCTGCCGTGCGGCGCGTTGTTTCCATCATGCACCGAAACCATCGTCCATCAACTGTTTGCCGCGTAGTTGCGCCCGCCCGCCTGCACCTGGGTTTTCTCGACCTGCACGGCGGCCTGGGCCGGCGTTTTGGCGGCGTCGGCATTTCACTGAAGTCGCCGGTGACCGAACTGCGCCTGTCGCAGGCGCCGGAACTTGAAGTGAGCGGGCCCGGATGCGGGAAGGTGCTGGAACTCGTCGCCCGTTTCGACCGCAGTTACGGCGTCGAGACCCGCGCGCAAATCGAGACGCTCCGTGTAATCCCGGAGCACAGGGGACTGGGATCCGGCACCCAGTTGGCGCTGGCCGCAGGCCACGCCTTGAACTGGCTGCACGGCCTCGGCCTGTCGAGCCGGGAGATGGCCCAGCACCTCGGACGCGGCCGGCGTTCGGGAATAGGGGTCGGTGCGTTTGACGGCGGCGGGATGGTCGCAGACGGCGGCAAAAGCGATAGTGCCGACAGCGGCGGCTTGCCGCCGCCGCTGATCATACAATTGCCTTTCCCGGAAGAATGGCGGATTGTGCTGATTTTCGACGAAGGCGAAGCGGAAGGTTTGCATGGTCGAAATGAAGAAGTCGCCTTCTCGGAATTGCCGGTATTTTCAGCGAAGTGTGCGGGTTTCCTGAGCCGGATTGTGATGATGAAAATGCTGCCCGCGCTGGTCGAGCGCGATGGTTCGTCTTTTGCCGACGCCATCGGAGAATTTCAGGCTCTGGTGGGCAGTTACTTTTCACCGGCGCAAGGTGGCGGCTTTCGCAGCCCCGGAATCAGGAAAATTCTGGATTATTTGAACGAAAACGATATAAAAGGGACAGGCCAGAGCTCCTGGGGCCCGACCGCTTTCGTCATCGCCGACGACCGGGACGGCGCCGAAAATCTGAAGACGCGGATTGAAGAGTTCGTCGCAAACGACGCTTTTTTCAATTCACTCCGGATCCGACTGTTGATTACCGCCGGCAACAACCGCGGCGGCGAAATTCATGCGGGGCCAGCTCCAACATAACCCAAAGGTGAGAAAATGGAAAAATTTTACATACTGCACATGTTCACTTCGGCCCCCAACCTGAGCCCGTTCGACGTCAATATGGCGGCGGACGCGGGCTGGCATACGCTGGTGCCGTACACGTCGCTTGAAGTGGAGGACATTCCCGGCCTGGTCCAGGACGCGATGTTTTCCCGCAGCCCGTCCGGCATCAAGCGCACCGGCATCTTTATCGGCGGGCGCGACATGGGGATGGCTTTGCGCATGCTGGAGGAGGCGCGCAAGGTCATGTTTCCGCCGTTCGAGATGTCCGCGCTGGCCGACCCCAGCGGCGCGTTCACAACGGCCGCCGGCATGATCGCCGCGGTCGGCACGAGTCTGCAGCGCGACCACGGCACCGGCTGGCAGGGCGCGAAGAGCGTGATTCTCGGCGGCACCGGGCCGGTCGGAATGGCCGCCGCCATCCTGGCCTCGGAGTCGGGTTCGTCGGTGACCATCATGAGTCGCTCGGCTGAAAAGGCGCAAGCCGCCGTTGAAAACTGCCGCTCCTTCGCCGGCGGCGGCGCGTTGTCGCTGTCGGCGGCGGGCTATGCGGACAAGACCGGACAACTCGCGAACGCCGATGTCGTGCTGGCGACGGCGGCGGCCGGAATCGAGGTGCTGAGCGCCGACGAGATCGCGGCTGCGCCGGCCCTGAAGGTGGCCGCCGACGTCAACGCCGTGCCGCCTTCCGGGGTCGCGGGCCTGGAGGCGCAGCACGACGGAGAGCCTTTGCAGGGTTCGAAGTCGGGCGCGGTCGGAGTCGGCGCACTGGCCATCGGCAATATCAAGTACCAGGTTCAGCACCGGCTGCTGCAGCGCATGCGCGACAGCGAGCAGCCGGTGTACCTGCATTACGAAAGCGCCTGCGAAGTCGCGCGCGAATATGCCGCCGAACGAAGTGCCTGAGCGGGGACCCGACCTGCTGATCGTCGCGGCGAGCGCACGGGCGCTGGCGCAATCGGCGGTCAAGTCGGGCCTGCGCGTCGCGGTGATTGACGCCTTCGGCGACCGCGACACCCGCGAGTGCTCGGTGTCGGTCAGCCGCGTGCCGTTGAGCGCGCAAGGGTTGCAGCCGGATTGCCTGCAAAGGGCGTTTTTGCGGAACCTCGCGCGTTTCGGCGCCACGCTCAAGGGCTGGGTCGTCGGCCCCGGCCTTGAAAACTGCCGCGGCCTGTTCGCCGGTTTCGCCCGGCAACTGGCGCTGCTGGGCAATGAGGCGGATATTTTCAGGCGTTGCAGCGGCGAGGCGGTGTCGCCGCCGGCCGCCGCCTGCGCGCTGCCGCGCGTGCCCCGGTGCGACTCTTTGCCGGCTTTGTCAAAGTCGCAGGCCGCCAGCGGCGGTGCGCACATCCGGCGCGGCGCCGGCGTGGACGATGGCGGCGAGGGCGAGCGGCGCTATCGCCAGACCTACCTGCCGGGCGCCGGGGTTTCGCATCTGTTTGTGGCCGACGGCAAAACTGCGGTGACGCTGGGCTTCAGTACGCAGTGGCATTCGCGGCATTGCCGCGACCGGCCGTTCGCCTACGGCGGCGCGGTGAACCGTTGCGCGCTGCCCGGCGCCTTGCGCGCGTGGGCCGATGCGCGCGCGCAGGCGCTGACCGGGGCGCTCGGCTTGCGCGGCATCAACAACGTGGACTATCTGTATTGCGCGGGTCGTCTGTATTTCCTGGAACTGAACCCGAGGCCGGGCGCGACCATGGCGCTGTATGACGCGGACTATCCCCGCGGCCTGCTCCACACCCACCTGCAAGCGTGCCGCGGACTTCTTGCGCCGCCGCACCCGGCCTCGGCGGTGCGGGCGTGTGCGGTGATTTATTCGGCTGCGGACATCGTGCTTGCGCCTGATTTCAACTGGCCCGGCGAGGCCCGCGACGTGCCGCCCTCGGGGGGCGTATTCCGGGCCGGCGAGGCGCTTTGCAGCCTCGTCGCCGAGGGCCGTGAAACCGCGCCGACATTGTCCCGGCTGCAAGTCTCGATACGCGGCCTGACGGAGCGGCTGGCAGGCCTGAACCGCCCGCAAGCAGCGGCCATGGAGGGAGTCGCGGCATGAAGCAGGTCAGTCTGAACCGCCTGGCGGCGCCGCTGTTGGAGCGGTTGTGCGAACGTCACGCCGAGCTGGGTTTGTCCGTTACGCGCTCAGCCGACGGCGTGCGCGTGGTGGATGCCGGCATTGCCGCGCGCGGCGGTATCGAGGCGGGGCGCCTGATCGCCGAGATTTGTCTGGGTGGCCTCGGGCAGGTTACGCTGACCCACGGCGGTGTCGCGCCGCGCTGGCCGCTGACGTTGCACGTGCACACCGCCGACCCGGTTCTGGCCTGTCTCGCCTCGCAATATGCCGGCTGGAGCCTGTCGCACGGCGACGGCAAAAAGGCTTTTCATGCGCTGGGTTCCGGACCGGCGCGCGCGCTGGCGCTGCGCGAGCCGCTGTTCCGGGAATTGGGCTACGAGGACGACGCCGACAGCGCGGTGCTGGTGCTTGAAGTGGATCAACCGCCGCCGCCGCCGCTGTTGTGCAAAATCGCCGACCGCTGCAACGTCGCCCGCGACCGGTTGAGCGTGATTCTGACGCCGACGTCGAGCCTGGCCGGCTCGATGCAGGTGGTCGCCCGCGTCCTCGAAGTCGGGCTGCACAAAGTTCACGAACTCGGCTTCAATCTCGACGAGGTCGTGGACGGCGCCGGCAGCGCGCCGCTGGCGCCGCCCGCCGCCGACTTTGTCCGGGCGATGGGGCGCACCAACGACGCCATCCTGTTCGCAGGCCGGATTCATCTGTTTGTCCGCGGCGGCGAGGACGAGGCGCGCCAACTCGCCGAGGCGCTGCCGAGCAATACGTCGCCGGATTACGGCAGGCCGTTCGCCGAGATTTTCAGCGCCTGCGGCCATGATTTCTTCAAGATAGACCCGATGCTTTTCAGCCCGGCGCAAGTGGCCGTCACGCATCTGCCGAGCGGGCGCACTTTCCACGCCGGCGCCATCGCCCTCGACCTTCTCGACCAATCGTTCGGCTGAACGGGATTCCGTGAATTCCGTTCTGGACATCGCCCTCGTCGCCGATGAATACGGCTGGCATTGCGCCCGCCTCGAGCAAGCGTTCGCCGCGCGCGGCTGCCGGGTTGTCCGCGTGGCGCTGCCGGATTGCGAGTTCGGCGCCGACGGCGCCGGAGTGTCGCTGCCCGGTTTCGGCGCGGCGCTGCCCGACGGTGTCTTTGTCAGGGGCGTGCCCGCCGGCTCGCTGGAAACAGTGGTTTTTTACCTGGACGTGCTGCATGCGCTGTGCGAGGCCGGTGTGCATGTGTACAACAACGCGCGCATGATCGAGCGCAGCGTGGACAAGGCGATGACCAGTTTCCTGCTGCACCGCGCCGGCATCGCGACGCCGCCGGCGTGGTCGTTCGCCCGTGCCGCGCGCGCGCGCGAATTCGTCGCCCGCTATGACGGCGGCGGGCTGGTGCTGAAGCCGGTGTTCGGTTCGCAGGGCAGGGGGTTGCAGCGAATCGAAGCGGGCCGCCCGCTGCCCGTTCTCGAAGGCGAAGAGCGGGTTTATTACCTGCAGCAGTTCATCGAAAGCGAGGGCGACGGCTGGAGCGACTGGCGGGTTTTCGTCATCGGCGGCAAGGCGGTCGCCGGCATGAAGCGCATCGGTTTGAACTGGGTCAGCAACGTCGCCAACGGCGCCGAATGTCGCGGTGCGCAAGTTTGCCCCGAAGCGGCGGCATTGGCCGAGGCGGCGGTCGCCGCCATCGGCCTGTTCTACGCCGGGGTGGATTTGATTTGCGACGACGACGGTCGCTGGTGGGTGACCGAAGTCAACAGCGTTCCGGCCTGGCGGGGGCTGCAGGGCGTGGTGCAGGCGGACCTCGCCGCGCAGCTGGTGGATGATTTCCTGCGCAGCCGTGAAGCAGGCGCTGGATAAGACCCTGGCGGCGGCCTTCCGGCGCGCCTGCCGCGCCGATGTCGAGTCGTTGAAACCGGGCAACGTCGGCGTCCATGGCGCCGCATACGGCATGCACTGGCGCGACTTTGTCAAAAGCGCCGACGTCTGCGCCGAACCGCTGTGCCGCGTGCACGCCACGCCGGGCGCGCGCATTTTGTCGGCCATCGAGGCGACGCGGCGGACAGTCGCGCAAAACACCAACCTCGGCATCGTGCTGTTGTGCGCGCCGCTGGTGCAGGCGGCTTTCCGGCGCCGCGCCGCGCAGTCGCTGCAAGGCGCCCTCGCCGACGTGCTGGACGACACCACGGTGGCGGACGCCGCGCAGATTTATCGCGCGATTCGCCTCGCCGGCGCCGGCGGTCTGGGGCGCTCGCCGCGCCTCGATGTCGGCGACGAACCGGACGTCGCCTTGCGCGAAACGATGCGCGAGGCGTGCCGGCGGGACCGCATTGCCGCACAATATATCAATGATTACCGGGAAATCTTTGATTATGCGGTACCTTTACTGCTTGAGTTTCAATCCAGATGGGGGCATAATGACTGGCCCGCTGTCGGCGTCTATTTGACGTTGCTGGCGGAATATCCGGACAGTTTGGTTGGTCGCAAGCACGGCGTGCAAAAAGCGGCGGTGATAAGCCGCGAAGTTGCGCCGCTTCAAAGCCAGTTGGCACGAAGCCGCGAGCCTGAGAAATTCAGGCGGCGTCTTCTGGCGCTGGATGCCAGCCTGAAGCAGAAAGGTCTCAATCCCGGGACAACCGCCGACTTGACCGTCGCCGGCATTTTTGCCGCTGATCTGGAGCAACGATTGCAGTTGCGCCATACAAACCAATAGAAAACAAGGAGTAAAAATGGCAATTGATAAAGTTATGGTCGGAGAGGCTCTGGTCAACGACAACGACCCTTCCGGCACGATGGCGGAAATCGCCCACATTGACCTGCTGATCGGGCCTCGCGGCTCCGCCGTCGAGACCGCCTTTTGCAACGGTCTGGTGAACAACAAGGACGGTTTCACGTCGCTGCTTGCGGTCATCGCGCCCAACCTGCCGTGCAAACCGAACACGATGATGTTCAACAAGGTCACCATCAAGGGTGAGAAGCAGGCGGTGCAGATGTTCGGCCCGGCCCAGACCGCGGTGGCGAAAGCCGTCCAGGACTGTGTCGCCGAAGGCACCATCCCTCAGAGCGAGGCCGATGATGCTTATATTTGCGTCGGCGTGTTCATTCACTGGCAGGCCGAGAGCAACGAGGCGATCTACGAAAACAACTACAAGGCGACCAAACTCGCGATTGAGCACGCCATCAGAGGCGAGCCGACCGCGGCCGAGGCGACGGCACAGAAGGACAGCGCGGAACATCCGTTCAAAGGCTTCTGATCCGGCCCGCATGCCGATGAAACGGAACCCCGGCACGACCGCGTCTGCCGGGGTTTTTTATTCGGTGAATCAGGCGGTCCGGGACGCCGGAAAGCCGCTGCAGGGATTTGCGCCGCTGGCCTCGCCGGCGTCCCGCGTCCTGATTCTCGGTTCGATGCCGAGCGCGGCGTCGCTGGAGCAGGGCGAGTATTACGCTCATCCGCGCAATCAGTTCTGGATGATCATGGGGCGTTTGTTCGGCGCCGGTCCTGATCTGCCGTATGCCGAACGCTGCCGCCGCCTGGTGGATTGCAACGTGGCCGTATGGGACGTCATCGCTCGTTGCGACCGCCGCGGCAGCCTCGACTCGAACATCACGGAAGCTTCCATTGTCGCCAATAATCTGGCGGCCTTCTTCCGGCGCCACCGCCGGGTCGGGTTCGTCTTTTTCAACGGCCGCAAGGCCGAGCAGATTTACGCCCGGCAGACACAGCCTCAGCGTTCGCTCCAATGCAGGCGCCTGCCTTCCACCAGCCCGGCCTGTGCGACCTTGTCCATGCACGACAAACTGCGCCAATGGCGGGTTGTGGTCGAATGTGCGCGGACACCGGCGGAAATCAGTTGATCAGCCTGCGGTATTGCCGGAGAGGGTTCAGGCGGTGCAGGGTGTGCTGTATTCGCCCGCCGTTGGCCGTACTGATTCCCATTCGGGTCGCTGCGTGAGTTCGAAGGGAGTGTTATTGAAGCCAGTAAAGAAGCGAGCGAAGTATGAAAACAGGAAGCCAACAAAGGCTGAATTGGAGCAAAAATACCGCTTGAAACGGCGGTGATTTTGTAGATTTATGTATATAATTCCCTTATAAATCAAGCACGGAGATTTCAAAATGATAAAGTTGATTGATGAGAACAAAAAACTTACTAAAGAGTTTTGGATGTGGGTAGTGCTTATAGCACTGGCGTTGGTAATTTATCAGGCAGTAGATAAATACAATAGTTTTAGTGATGTTGGTGATGAGTTGTGTAGAGCATTTTGGGAGGGAATAGGTGAGTGTGTTGCTGCAAGAGACTATGTTGCACAAACATCAGGATTAACAAAGAGCAAAGCGATGGAGCAATTCAAGAATTCAGCGGAAGGTGCGGCGTGTAATGAAATCCTCCCCGTTGAGAAAAAATGGAAGTCATGTTTGAATGAAGACGAGAGGATAAAATCCCATAATGTCGGATACCACAGGGCGCGAGATTTAATTTACAGGTAGGGGCATGACAGACAAGAAAAGCATAAAGCAGGAAGACCATGAGGAAATAACATGGGATGAGTTTGATGAGGCGGTGAAGAAAGTGTTGTTAAAACCGATGGACAAGAAGTCGCGGTATGAGAATAGGGAGCCTACGAAAAAGGAGTTGGAAACGGGCTATAAATTGGAAAAAAGAGGGAAGTAGTTTGCGGACTGTGCTACATAATTCCCTTTTTTGCTTTTGCTTGAGCATGTCCGGCACTCATGAAGTTTTTCATTGACACCGCAAACATCGGGCAGATTGAGCGCGCCGCCGACTTCGGCATTCTCGACGGAGTGACCACGAACCCGTCGCTGATGGCGAAAGAGGGGATACGCGGCGACGACGCCGTTCATGCGCACTACAGAAAAATTTGCGAACTGGCGGACGCCGACGTCTCGGCTGAGGTCATCGGCACCGATTTCCGCGACATGATGCGCGAGGCGGAAACGCTGGCCGCCCTGGACCCGCGCATCGTCGTCAAGATTCCGATGTTGCCGGACGGGGTGCGCGCGCTTCACGCACTGCGGGAGAAAGGCATCAGGACCAATTGCACGCTGGTGTTTTCGGCGGCGCAGGCGTTGCTCGCGGCCAAGGCCGGCGCCGATTACATCTCGCCTTTCATCGGGCGCTTTGACGACATCGCCGAGCAGGGTGTTGAATTGATACGCCGCCTTACCTGGATTTTCGACCATTATTCCTTTGACAGCGAGATTCTTGCGGCCTCGATTCGCAGTCCGCTGCATGTCGTCCAGTGCGCCGAGGTCGGCGCCGATGTCGTGACCTGCCCGTACGCGGTGTTTGAGGCGATGTTCCGGCATCCGCTGACAGACGCGGGTCTTGAGAAGTTTCTCAGGGATTATCATACAAGCCACTGATAAAATGGTGAAAGATAGCGCCGCCCGAACGACCTCGAAGCCAAATCCGGAAGCGGAGACACCCGCATTTTCGGCGTTCACGGTCCAGGCCGACGGGCGGATGGCGGTCCTGCTGCTTGATATCCGGATTGGCCCGGTGTCGCCGCCGGGCAAAAAACCGCTCGCCGAGGCGATTCACAAATGCAGGGCGGCGTGGAACACCGGGATTCAGCGCTCCCGGATTTCGGACAAGATGATCCGGGCACTGGGTTTGCAGCCGGACGGCCGGGAGAACGGCAAAGGCCCGGAGCGGTATCCGGTTGATATCTACCTGCCAAACAAGATTCGTTTTACGCCGGTCTTCGCCGAGAGAATGGACGCCCCGGATGTTGTGCCGCCGGTGGACTGCATCATCGGCATGGATGTTATCCGCCACGGCGATTGCAGCATTTCACATCAGGACGGAAAAACGATGTTTTCGTTCCGCGTGCCGGCGTTGGGCGGCGTGGATTACGTCAAACTGGCGCCGACACCCGCCCGGCGCGATGTGGTCACCGTGGCGGCGCGGCGCAACCAGATGTGCCCCTGCGGCAGCGGCAGGCGCTACAAGAACTGTTGCGGCAAACTGGCGTAGCGAAGGGCGCGGCCGTCACAGCCGGCTCTTGAATTCCTGCTGCAAAGCGACGATTTCATCGCGCTTGCTTTTAATCCGCGCGCGCGCGCCGCGGCTGACGCCGGGGGCGCGCTCGGCGAGATTCAACTGGTTCAGGGCGAGATTGAAATGAGCGCCTGCAAAATAATAGTCGGCGAGGTATTCGTGGCCGAGGCTGTCGCGCCCCAGCGCGGCAGCGGCTTCGGCGCTGAGTTTGTACAGTTGCGGGTGATACCGGTGCAGCGATTTTATCTTGCGCAGATGTTCAAGCGCGCGTTCGGCTTCGCCGGTCCGCAGAAGACAGCTCGCCAGATAATAGTTGATGCTGGCCCTGCCCGGATGCAATTCGTTCAGCGCGGCCAGCTCGTCGCGCGCTTTGCGGTAATCGCCCTGCGCGATGCGGGCCTGGCTCAGCGCAAGCAGGACCGGCAGCCCGCGTTCTTCCTCGGGGATGCGCCCGAATGTCTGGATGGCCTCGTAAGACAACTGCCGCCGCGTCAGGGAGATGCCCTTGCGGTACAGCTGCAATGAAGTCGTTTCGGTCTCGCCGGGCGCCGGTTCGAGGTCTTTCAGGGCGCGCAGGCGGGCATGGATGTGGCGAAACGCCTTGCTGTCCAGATGCAGGTCTTCGGGGTAGCGCGCGGCGCGCTCTTCGGCGTTGCGGATGCGCCCGATGGTCAACGGATGGGTGCGAAGGAATTCGGGTATCTGCCGCCGCCCCTCCCTGGCCTGCAATTTGGAGAAAAACCGCGACACGCCCCGCGGGTTGATCCGTGCCTGTGCCATCAGGCGGATGGCGGAGCGGTCGGCTTCGTATTCGAGGTTGCGCGAGTAACTCAACTGCTGCTCGATGGGCAGCGAAGTGCCGACGTGAACGGCGAGTTGCGCCAGTTCCGGGTTGTAGGTGGACGCCATCAGGCCGGCGATCAATATCAGGGCGCTGATCCAGCTGGTGGTTTGCAGTTCGGCGCGAAGCCGCGCGATGTGGCGCCGGGTGACGTGCGCAATCTCGTGCGCGACGACGCCGGCCAGTTCGCTCTCGTTGTCGGCGAACAGCATCAGGCCCTCGTTGATTACGACGATTCCGCCCGGCGTCGCAAAGGCGTTGATTGCGCGGTCGGCAACCGGCAGGAAATGGAAATCAAGTTTGTTGTCGGCGTCTTGCGACAGCAGCCTCGTTCCGAGGGAACGCAGATAACTCTGAATCTCGATGTCGCCGGTGAGCGGCAGGCTGGCGCGCAGCTGGGCGAGGATGGCCCGGCCCAGTTTCTTCTCGTCGGGCAGGCTGAGGGTGGAGTAGGAGGGGTCGCCGATTTCCGGCAGCCGATGGGGCTCGGCGGCTGCAAGGAGGCGGGACGGGGCGGCGGACATCAGCACCAGCGCCAGCATCAGCACGAGCGCCGGCGCA
Organism: uncultured candidatus Poriferisulfidus sp.; assembly: GCA_963693105.1. Classification (GTDB taxonomy): domain Bacteria; phylum Pseudomonadota; class Gammaproteobacteria; order Poriferisulfidales; family Oxydemutatoraceae; genus Oxydemutator. The sequence goes on from OY843752.1 coordinate 1,332,795, forward strand.
ATTCGGACCTCTGCGCCGCGTCCGGCACGGCGAAGCCGCGCCGGATGATATACTTTGCCTGTCATTGGAACATCATACCGGATTGCGCGGTTTGCGCTTTCAGGCGCCATTGAATATACAAGGAGGAAAAAATGCCGGAATTTGACCAGGAACTGGATGCCTGCGGGTTGAATTGCCCGCTGCCTATTTTACGCGCAAAAAAGACCCTGGCCGGCATGGACAAGGGCAAGGTCCTGCATATCGTTGCAACCGACCCCGGCGCGGTCAAGGATTTTGAGGCTTTTTCCAGGCAAACCGGAAACGAACTTCTCGAATCGCGCGAAGAAGACGGCAAGTTCTACTTCCTGATAAAGAAAGCCTGATTGGCCGGGACCCGGGCCCGGTGGCACAAGATTCGTCAACCAAAAAGCACGTCATCTCGATACTTCTCGCCAACGAGGCGGGTGTCTTGTCGCGCGTGTCGGGATTGTTTTCGGCGAGGGGTTATAATATCGAATCGCTGGTTGTGGCGCCGACCAACAATCCGGCCTTTTCACGCATGACCATCGTCACGGTCGGCGGCGACGAACTGGCCGAACAGGTCATCAAGCAATTGAACAAACTGGTGGATGTGGTCGCGGTCTCGGATTTGGGCGAAGACCGGCACGTGGAGCGTGAAATGCTGATGCTCAAGGTGGTGCACGACGGCAGCAGCGCCGACCGCTCCAGCCTGGACAGGCTGGCCGGCGAGCATGGGGCCGGCGTGATCGAGTGCGTTGGCCTGGTCTGCATTGTGCAGATGACGGCGCCCAGCAGGCAAATTGATGAATTCATCGAGACAATGGAAAAACAGCGGGAACTTCGTGAAATCGCGCGTTCGGGCGTCATCAGCCTGAGCCGCGGCGACGCGATTCTCGGCGCTGATTAATCGCGGGAGAAAACAGTGGAAGTTTATTATGACAAAGACGCCGACTTGTCGCTGATTCGCGGCAGCAAGGTGGCCATCATCGGCTATGGCTCGCAGGGGCACGCGCACGCCAACAATCTGAAAGATTCCGGCGTGGATGTGACCGTCGGGCTGCGCGCGGGTTCGTCTTCGGCGTCCAAGGCCGAGGGCGCGGGGTTGCGCTGCCTGCCGCTGGACGAGGCGGTGCGCGAAGCCGACATCGTCATGGTGCTGGCTCCCGATGAACACCAGCCCGACCTGTACCGCGACAGCATCGAACCGAACATCCGCAAAGGCGCGGCGCTCGCTTTCGCCCACGGCTTCAATATTCACTACGGCCTGATTCGCCCGCGCGCCGATCTTGACGTGTTCATGGTGGCGCCCAAGGGGCCGGGGCATCTGGTGCGCTCGACCTACCTTGAAGGCAAGGGTGTGCCGACGTTGATTGCGATTCATCAGGACGCCTCCGGCAGGACGCAGGAGTTGGCGCTGTCGTACGCGTCGGCCAACGGCGGCGGCCGCGCCGGCGTCATCAAAACCAATTTCCGGGAGGAGACCGAGACCGATTTGTTCGGCGAACAGGCGGTGTTGTGCGGCGGCGCCGTGGCCCTGATTCAGGCCGGTTTCGAGACTCTGGTCGAGGCCGGCTATGCGCCGGAGATGGCCTACTTCGAGTGCCTGCACGAGTTGAAATTGATCGTGGACCTGATTTACGAGGGCGGCATCGCCAATATGTATTATTCGATTTCCAACACCGCGGAATACGGCGCCATCAGCCGCGGCCCGCTGGTGGTCAACGAGCACAGCCGGGCGGCGATGAAGAAACTGCTGGAGGAGATTCGCAGCGGCACCTTCGCGCGCGAGTTCATCACCGAGAATCGCACCGGCGCGCCGGTGTTCTGGGCGATGCGCCGGCGTTTGTCGGAGCACCCCATCGAACAGGTCGGGCGGCAGTTGCGCGGCATGATGTCGTGGATAGGCGACAACCGCCTGGTGGACAAGGAGAAAAACTGACGGAACCGTGGCGATGGGCAGGCACAAACCCGGGCGCGGCATCTATCTGCTGCCGAATCTGATTACCGCGAGTTCGCTGCTGAGCGGGTTTTTCGCGGCGGTCAAGGCGTTCAACGGCCAGTTTGAAGTGGCCGCCATCGCCTTGCTGGTGTGCGTGGTGCTCGACAGCCTCGACGGCAATGTGGCGCGCCTGACGAACACGGTCAGCCGTTTCGGCGCCGAGTTCGACAGCCTGACCGATGTCGTCGTGTTCGGCTGCATCCCGGCGCTGATTGTTTATAACTGGTCGCTCGCGGCGATGGTCGAATTCGGCTGGTTGTGGTCGAAACTCGGCTGGCTCGCGGCGTTTTTCTACACGGTCGCGACCGCCTTGCGGCTGGCGCGTTTCAACTCCCAGATCGGCTCGACGGAGAAATCGTTTTTCCGCGGCCTGCCGTGTCCCGCCGCAGCGACGCTGATGATGAGCCTCGTGTGGCTGTCGCAGGGGATGGGTTATTCCGGGGCGGAAATGGCGTGGTGGAGTTTCGTGCTGATTATCCTCGTCGGCGTGGCGATGGTCAGCAACTTCAGTTATTACAGTCTGAAAGGCGTCAACCTGAAAAGCCGGGTGCCCTTTATCGCGTTGCTGGCCGTGGTCGCGGGGCTGATTCTGGCCGCGATAGACCTGCCGAAGTTTCTGTTTTTTCTGGCCTTGCTTTATATCGGTTCAGGGCCTTTCCTGTACCTGTTCAGGCTGGCGAAAAAGAATCTGCCGCGCCGCAAGCGCGGCGGGGATTACCCGAAGCAGGGCTGAACTATTCTCCAAGCCTCGGCATCAACTCGACCAGGTTGCACGGTCGCGTGCGGTAATCGAGCTGCTTGCTGATGAGTTTGTCCCAGGCCTCGGCGCACGCGCCGGGCGAGCCGGGCAGGCAGAAAATATAAGTGCCGTTGGCGACGCCCGCGAGCGCACGCGATTGCAATGTCGAGGCGCCGATGGTCTCATAAGACAGCGTTCTGAACATTTCGCCGAAGCCGCCGATGGTCTTGTCGAACAATGGCGCGGCCGCTTCCGGGGTGCCGTCCCTGCCGGTGATGCCGGTGCCGCCGGTGCACAGCACGACCTGTATCTCCTCGTCCACAATCCAGTCCGACAGCGCGGCCCGCACCTGGTAGATGTCGTCCGCCACGATGCGCTTGTCGCGGCGGCGATGGCCGGCCTCGTCAAGGCGCGCAACCAGCAGTTGCCCGGAGCGGTCGTCTTCTTCGGTGCGGGTATCGGAGACGGTCAGCACCGCGATGTTGAGGGGGATGAAATTGCGGTCGGTCATGCGGGTATTCTATGCTATCTTGCCGGCGACTTTCCGGACGGCCTCTTGCCGGCTCCGCAGGTTACCCAAAGGAGAAAAGAATGAACGAACACGAGAAGATCAATTACGTTGAGTTTCCGGCAAAGGATATTGAAAAGACAAAGGATTTCTTTTCGGAAGTGTTCGGTTGGAAATTCGAGGATTTTGGCCCTGCCTACACGGCCTTCTCCAATCAGGGGCTCGATGGCGGGTTTTTTCAATCGGACAAGCGGGTGTCGGCGGAAGAGGGCAGCGCGCTAATCGTCTTTTTCAGCAACGACCTTGAGGCGACGCTGTCAAAAATTGAAAAAGCAGGCGGCAAAATCATCAAACCCGTCTTTTCATTTCCGGGAGGCCGCCGCTTCCACTTCGGCGACCCCAACGGCAATGAGTATGCGGTGTGGTCTGACAATGGCGGATAGTGCAAAATACATCAAGATTGTCGAATGGTCGGAAGAAGACCGGTGTTTTGTCGGCTGTTGCCCCGGAATCATAGGCCGGTGTTGTCATGGAGCGAATGAAGCGGAAGTCTATCGCAAGTTGTGCCGAATCGTTGACGATTGGCTGGAAATAGCACGGCGGGAAGGTCCGGACTTGCCTGCGCCAACGATTGGCAGAGGTATTGCTGAAATGCTGATGCAGGCTGGTTTATACTCCTGAAAGAGGTAAAGATGCCATGAAGGTAATCGAAATCATTTCTAATTTATATGATGAGTTGTCGTCAAATATTTCAGACGGTACCATACCTGTTCAGCTGAGAACACCTTCCCTTGTTGGAACTGTTCAAGACGACCCTTTTGATTCTTGGGTAGAGGATGAAATACGAAGGCGTATACCTGATATTGAAGTTTTCCATGCTGGGAAACTGACAACTCCAGACCTCGTATTAAGAGATCCTGTAACCAATACAATTGTAGGTCTAGAAGTCAAAAAATTAATTCAAAAGAAGAATGGCACTGATCCAAGAGGTCTGACTATTGATTACAATAGTTGTCTGCCATGTGGCAAAGCATTAATCAAGGCTGGTGATGATACAGTAGAAATTCCATGCTTTTACCTATTTGCTCTACTAAGTCCCGATAGTTTATCAATGGTTACTACCATCCTGATGGATGGGGATTTTCTGAATTATGATATTGAATTGCATAAAAATGCAAAGTACGCAAATCAGAGTGAGTACAATCATGGCCCTTATGGTGAAGGATCTGTACGTCATCGGCGTATGTACACGTACCCTAATCCATTAAATTACAAACTAAAGTTTTTTCATCTGAGGCATATATTGATTATTAAGAAAAATGATTTCCAGAATATGCCCAATGATATTCCATGCACTGACTTGATTATTAGGAATGATAGGTATAAAAATTCTTTCCGTTACCTCGTATTAGATAACAATTCTGAAAAGCAAATACAGTTAGATAAACTTCCAGTCCGCCGTGATATATTTAGACCTTGTAAAAGCAGGAAAGCCAAAACAAGAACTGCATCAATGTTTCATCTTCCTATAAATGGGGAAGACTAATTCTTTCATGTCAAAGTATATCGAAAATAATTTCCCTATTGGGGAGCTGAGTTTGCTGGCAGAACACGAGTCATGGCGGAAGGAAGTTCATCGCCCTGTTTATTATATTCACAAATGGTGGGCCAGAAGAATTGGCAGTATATTCAGGGGCATTATTCTTGGTGCATGCCTTGACAAAAAAGACGATTTTTTTTCAGCTTTCTATGGAAACAATAATTTTAATGAATTAACTATACTTGATCCATTTATGGGAAGTGGTGTGACTATTGGTGAGGCCACAAAACTTGGGTGCAGAGTGATAGGGAGAGATATTAATCCAGTAGCAACTACAATTGTTAAGACTGTATTGTCCAAGTATTCTAAAGATGAGGTACATAGAGAATATCGTTTGATTGAAAGCAAAGTTAAGGAGAAAATACAGCAGTATTATCGAACATTAGATTCCAATGGAGAACTATGCGACGTTTTATATTTTTTCCGAGTTAAGTACTTAGATTGTCCTGAATGTAAGGAGGAGATTGAACTTTTTAAGAATCGGATTTTTTCAAAGAATGCCACGCCTAAAAAAGATTCATCGGCAAGATCATTATGCCCTCACTGTAAATCAATAAATGATATCAGATTCGATGCCACCTCCGTGTTATGTGGTATCTGCCGTAATGAATACAACCCACAATTAGGTCATGTGCGGGGAGCTACTGTCGATTGCCCACACTGTAATAATACTTTCAGGCTTGTGGATTACATGAAAAATACTAGCACACCATTGCAGACTAAGGTTTATGCAAAAATGATTCTTACTTCAGACGGAGAAAAAAGATATGAGAAAGTCAATGAATACGACAAGAAAATTCTGCAATATGTTTCAAATCAGTTTAACTTAATTAAAGATGACTTTCCTTGCGTGAAAATCGAGCCAGGGCACAATACCAACCAAATTATCAAACATAATTACTCTACTTGGCTGGAAATGTTTTCAGAACGACAGCTATTATCAATCTGGTATTTTATGCAGGCTATAAGTGAGATAAATGATGTCAAACTTCGTCGATTGTTTGCTTGTCTTTTTTCAGGAGTTCTTGAATTTAATAACTTGTTTTGCTCTTTCAAGGGGGAAGGCACAGGCGCAGTACGTCATATGTTCTCGCATCATATCTTGAGACCAGAATTGATGCCGATTGAAGCAAATATTTGGGGAACAAAGAAATCATCGGGTTCATTCTCGACTTTGTATAAATCTCGTATATTGAATGCAATTACTTATAAAAATTCACCAACAGAAATTAAAATTTCTAATGGGAAGTCATTTAAATTGGACAATATAAATAATCCCATCCAAGTAGATATTGCCGAGACATTTGTAGAGTTTATTGCATGCAAAGATTCAGTTTATCTGTCCCAAGGTGATTCAAGCACGTTTGATATACCAGATAAATCGATTGACATTGTAATCACTGACCCGCCTTTTTTTGATAACGTACACTATTCAGAGTTAGCTGATTTCTTTTACTATTGGCTTAATCAGATATTAGATATATCAAGTAAAACTACAACGAGAGATGTGGCGGAGGTTCAAGATACTGATGCAACCGCATTTGCAGAAAAGCTTATATCTGTTTTTCTTGAATGTAATAGAGTATTAGATAATGACGGTCTACTTATATTCACTTATCATCATTCCCGGCATGAGGGTTGGATTGCTGTTCACAGAGCAATACGGCATGCTGGGTTTGCTTGTTTACAAACATATCCGGTTAGATCTGAGATGTCTGTTGCTATGCCATTGCAACAAGCAAAAACACCTATCCATGTAGATTTGGTAATCGTGTGTAAAAAACAAAAAATATCCAAATCGAATATAGTAAAGCAAAGCATAATTGAGAATGCGCTTATTGTTGCCTCTAACCAAATCAAGGAATTAGACAACTACATAGATATCTCTTTGGGAGATGCAAAAGTTACTCTCATGGGACGACTGCTGTGTGAATTAAGTCGAGTTGGAGAATTGGACAGAGAATTAAGTTTCTTAACTGAATCAGAAGATAAAATAGATGAATTGCTTGAAAGAATAGTTGATGATTGCAAATCAAACAGTCGGCCGTCACAATTAGATTTGTTTAGGCAGGCAGATGACTATCTGACTAATAATAAGACGTTACACTTGAATGAAAGTCTTTCTGGGCATCATTGTGATTAGTGATTTTGCTCTCTAGCATATCTAATTAACAGGTACTGATAAATGAGACTGTCAGGGTCGTGTCATTGCGGGGTTGTGCGATTCACGGTTCAGTCGGCTCATCCGTACCCGTTTAATCTCTGTTATTGCTCCATCTGCCGGAAGACGGCGGGCGGTGGCGGCTACGCCATCAACCTGGGAGGGGACTTTTCCACTTTGCAGGTTCAAGGCAAGGAGAATATAACGGTGTATCGCGCCACAATGAGCGGCCCGGATTCAGGGGCGGCGAAAGAAAGTCCCGCCCGGCGGCACTTTTGCCGGGTTTGCGGGAGTGCGCTTTGGGTTTGGGACCCTCGCTGGCCGGAGTGGGTGCATCCGTTCGCCTCGGCAATGGATACGGATTTGCCGACGACTCCCGAGCGCACCCATCTGATGGTGGGCTCAAAGGCTGCGTGGGTTGATCTTCGGGAAGGGGGGAATGACAAGGTATTTGAAGGCTTCCCGGACGAATCCATAGAGGAGTGGCACAAGCGCCTTGGTCTGGAAGATCGGGATGCCTGACACGCGAAAAGCACTTTACGGAGATTAGAGCATGCTTCCTCTCCATTTTCGGGATGGACATTTGTTCATGGAAATTGATGGCGCATTGTGGCTTCTCGACACGGGGGCGCCTGCAAGTTTCGGTTCGGACTCTGAGCTGGTTTTCGCGGGCGTGGAATTTCCGTTGGCCGACAGTTTTCTCGGGATGACCGCAACAGATCTTTCTGATTTTGTATCTACTGAATGTGTGGGGCTTCTGGGCACAGATATTCTGGGACGGTTTGACTTCTTGTTTGATCTTCTGAACGGCACTGCCGAGGTCTCGTCGGAAAATCTGGAGTATGACGGACAGCCGGTATCACTGGACGAGTTCATGGGTGTCCCGATTGTTTCGGCCCGTATTCGAGGCGTGGATTACCGGATGTTTTTCGACACGGGCGCCCAGATTTCCTATTTTCAGAATGATTCTCTTGCAACATACCCGCCTGCCGGTGAAGTTACCGATTTTCATATGAGTATCGGGCGGTTTCAGACAGAAACCTACGATGTTGATATTGCTCTTGGCGAAGCCGGGTTTGTCCTTCGCTGTGGGTCACTTCCTGATTTGCTTAACGCCACGCTCATGGGAGCCGGCATCGAGGGAATCATCGGCAATCAGATTCTGAACAACCGGAGAGTCGGCTATTTTCCACGCCGCAAACTTTTGATGCTATGACGCCTGCGAGTGTCTATCGCGGATTGATCGATTGGAGAGATTGTGGAGAGTTGCACTTGACTATTCCTGTACAATAGTCACAATCCACGCCCGACTGCGTCCCCATCGTCTAGAGGCCTAGGACATCGCCCTTTCACGGCGGTAACAGGGGTTCAAATCCCCTTGGGGACGCCATTTTCTTACCGGGATTTCGGCTGAAACAGGTCGGTAATGACGCCGTCGGCCAGTTCCGCGGCCAGACCGATGGTTTCCGAATAAGTCGGGTGAGGGTGGACGGCGAGCGCCACATCCCGGACATCGGCCCCCATTTCAATCGCCAGCACGGCCTCGGCGATTAAATCGCCGGCGCCATGCCCGCAAATGCCCGCGCCCAGCAAGGTCTTACCGCGCACGTCATACAGCAGTTTTGTCAGGCCGTCGCCGTGCCCGGCGCCCAGCGCGCGACCGCTTGCCTTCCACGGGAATACGGCTTTCTTGTAATCGACATTGTGCCGCCGCGCCTGTTTTTCGGTCAGGCCGGCCCATGCAATTTCAGGGTCGGTATAGACGACCGACGGAATCGCCCGCTTGTCGAAGGCGGATGCGCGACCGGCGACGTTCTCGGCGGCCACTTTCCCCTGATGTGTCGCCTTGTGCGCCAGCATCGGCGGGCCGGTGACATCGCCGACCGCGTAAATGGAAGGGATGTTCGTGCGCTGTCCGTCATCGGTCTCGATGAACCCCCGTTGATTGGTCTCGACGCCCGCGTGTTCGAGGCCAATCGCATCGGTATTCGGCCTGCGGCCAACGGCGACAAGCACGGCATCAAAGCGTTCGCTTGCAGGCGCGTCGCCGCCGTCAAACCAGACGGTCAGGGCGTCTTCGCCCGCGGCCTCGACGCGCCGGATGCGGGTGCTCGTGAAAATATCCGCGCAGGATTTCTCCAGCCTTTTGCGAAGCGGCGCGACCAGATCGTCGTCGCAATCGCTCAGCAGTTGCGGTTCATTCTCGACAATGGAAACGCGCGCTCCCATGCCCTCGAACAGACAGGCCATCTCAAGGCCGATGACGCCGCCGCCCATCACCAGCAGGCGCTTTGGCAGCGTGTCGAAACGCAGCGCGCCGGTGGAGTCGAGCAGGCGGGGGTGGTGGTCCGGCAGGCCCGGCGGCGCGGTGTTTCTGGAACCGGTGGCGACAATCGCGCGGTCGAAATCGAGAGTGCCGCCGTTTGCAAGCCGCACCTGCCGCGGCGAGACAAAGGCGGCGGTGTCCTGAATGATGTTGACTTTGCGCGCGCGCGCGAGCGACGCAAGCCCTTTGCCCAGACTCCCGACCAGATCGTTCTTGAAGGCGGCGATTTGCCGCGGATGGATTTGCGGCTTGCCGAAGACGATACCGTGCGCCGCAAGCCCCTGTGCTTCCCTGGTGACCGCCGCCAGATGCAGCAGCGCCTTTGACGGGATGCAGCCGACGTTCAGACAAACGCCGCCCAGCGCCGGATGGCGTTCGACCAGCGTGACCCGGCAGCCGAGGTCGGCGGCGCGAAAAGCCGCCGTGTAGCCGCCGGGGCCGCCTCCCAGCACCAGCAGCCGGGCGCCGCCGTCCGTCATCGGGTGTCCGGCAGCAGCGCTTCGGTCCCGGACAGCAGGCGGCAGTAGCCGTCGAGGAAGCGCGCGGCGTCGGCGCCGTTGACGACGCGGTGGTCGTAGGAAAGGTCAAGCGGCAGCAGCAGGCGCGGCACGAAGGCCTGTCCGTCCCACGATGGCGAAATGCGCGCGCGGCTGGCTCCGAGGATCGCCGTTTCAGGTGCGTTGACAATCGGCGTGAAGGCGCTGCCGCCGATACCGCCCTGGTTGCTGACGGTCATGCAGCCGCCCTGCATGTCGGCGGCGGTGAGTTTGCCGGCGCGCGCGCGGCTTGCGAAGTCGGCGACGGCGCGCGCAATCTCGAACACGTCCTTGCGGTCGGCATCGCGGATGACCGGCACGAACAGGCCGCCGGGGGCGTCCACCGCCACGCCGATATGGCAGTAGTGTTTCAGAATCAGGCGGCCTGTGTCGTCGAACGCGGTGTTGAACTTCGGGAAATTCCGCAGGGAAATGGCCAGCGCTTTGACAAGAAAGGCGAGCAGCGTCAGTTTCGCTCCGCTGCCGGCGTTCTTTGCCGCGAGATGCTTGCGCCGGTCTTCGAGTTCGGTGATGTCGGCGTCCTGATGCTGGGTCACGTGCGGCACGTTCAGCCACGCCCGGTGCATGCGGTCGGCGACAACGGACTGAACACGGTCGGGTTGGACGACTTCGGTCGGGCCGAAGCGGGAGAAGTCGGTGCTGCGGACTTGCGGCAAGGCTGCCGGGGCGGGGCGGCGCCCTGTTTGTCTGACGAAGTCTTTTACATTCTCTTCCAGAATGCGGCCCCCGGGGCCGCTGCCTTGAACGGCTTGCAGGTCCACGCCAAGTTCGCGCGCAAAGCGCCGGATGGACGGGCTTGCCTTGACCGGGCTTTCCGCCTGACCCCGGCCTGCGGCGGTCTCCTGGCGGGGCGGCGGCGCGGGCGGGGGCGGTTGTGTCGGCGGTGCTTTTCGGGGTTCATCCGTTGCTTTGTCCACCGGAATTCCCGGTTTGGAGATGGCCTCCACGGTCAGCAGCGCAGCGCCTTCGCCGACCTTGTCGCCGAGGGCGACGTGAACCGTCTTTACGATGCCGGCGATGGGCGCCGGCAATTCCATTGCCGCCTTTTCGCTTTCGAGCGTGACCACGGAATCGCCTTCCGCGATGGTGTCGCCCGGCTTGACCAGGATCTCGATGACATCCACTTCATCGAAATCGCCCAAATCGGGAACGGAGATGATTGGTTCGGTCATTGCATTTACGACAAGTCGGGGGAGGGCCGGTCGGCCTCGATATGATAGCGGGCGATGGCCTGTCCGACCTCGGCGCTCTCGATGCCGCTTCCGGCTGAACGCGCCAGGGCGTGCAATGCGGTGACCGCGATGTGGCGGCGATCCACCTCGAAGAAATCGCGCAGTTCCTCGCGTGTGTCCGAGCGTCCGAAGCCGTCGGTGCCCAGCGTGTAATAGGGGGCCTGAACATACGCCCGCACCTGCTCGGCGTGCGTATGAACATAATCGCTCGCGGCGACGACCGGAGGCGGCGGCGTGGAGCAGTCTTCCAGGCACTTTGCGATATAGGGCTGGCGGTGCGCGGCGCCCGGGTGAAGGCGGTTCCAGCGCGCAGCCCGGCGTCCGTCGCGGGCCAGTTCGTTGAAACTGGTCACGCTCCAGATTTCCGCCTCGATGTTCCAGTCTTCTTTCAGCATGGCCCGGGCGGCGATGCATTCCTTCAGAATCGCTCCCGAACCGAGAAGGCGCACGGCCGGGCGCTCCGCGCGGTCGAGGCAATACATGCCCCGGATGATTCCTTCCGCGGCGCCGTCGGGCAGCGCGGGGTGGGAATAGTTTTCGTTCATCAGCGTAATGTAGAAGAACACGTTTTCCTGCCTCCCGAACATGCGCCGGAGTCCCTCGTGAATGATGACGGCCAGCTCGCAGGCGAAGCAGGGGTCGTACGAGATGCAGTTCGGCACCACCGAAGCCAGCACGTGGCTGTGTCCGTCCTGGTGTTGCAGGCCTTCCCCGGCGAGTGTCGTGCGCCCGGCGGTGCCGCCCATCAGGAAACCGCGCGCCTGCATATCGCCCGCCGCCCAGGTCAGGTCGCCGACGCGCTGAAAGCCGAACATCGAGTAGAAGATGTAGAAAGGCACCATGTTGATGCCGTGCACTCCGTACGCCGTCGCCGCCGCAAGCCACGATGAAAAGGCGCCGGCCTCGCAGATGGCTTCTTCGAGAATCTGCCCGGAGAGGTCTTCTTTGTACACCATGACCTGGTCGGCGTCCTGCGGCTTGTACAACTGGCCGACGGAGGAATAAATGCCGAGCGTGCGAAACAGCCCCTCCATTCCAAAGGTGCGCGCCTCGTCGGGAACGATGGGGACGATATGGCGGCCCAATTGCTTGTCCCTGCACAGCAGCGTCAGGATGCGCACGAAAGCCATGGTGGTCGAGAACTGGCGGTCGCCGCCGTCTTCGAGCAGTGGCGACAGGACTTCAAGCCCGGGAACGGGCAGCGGCTTCGCCTGAAGATGGCGCCGGCGTTGCGGCATGAAGCCGCCGAGGCTCCGGCGGCGTTCATGCAGGTAGCGGTGTTCGGGCGTGTCCGGCGCCGGGCGGATGTACTCGAGGTTTTCGACTTGCTCGTCGCTCAAGGGCAGTTTGAAGCGGTCGCGCATGACTTTCAACGACGCGACATCCATTTTTTTCTGCTGATGCGATTTGTTCTGGCCTTCGCCGGATTCGCCCATGCCGTATCCTTTCACGGTTTTTGCCAGGATGACGGTGGGCTGCCCTTCGTGGCGGGTGGCCGCATGATACGCCGCGTACATTTTGTGGGGATCATGGCCGCCGCGGTTCAGCCGCCAGATTTCCTCGTCCGACAGGTGCGAGACCATTTCGAGCAGTTCGGGATAGCGGCTGAAAAAGTGCTCCCGGATGTAGGCGCCGTCCTTCGCCTGATAGTTCTGATAATCTCCATCCACTACTTCTTCCATTCTCTTGATAAGAAAGCCTTTTTCATCTTTATCGAACAAGGAATCCCAGTACGACCCCCAGACGACCTTGATGACATTCCAGTGGGCGCCACGAAAAAGGCCCTCGAGTTCCTGGATGATCTTGCCGTTGCCCCGCACCGGCCCGTCCAGGCGCTGCAAATTGCAGTTGATGACAAAAATCAGGTTGTCGAGCCGCTCCCGCCCCGCCAGCGAGATGGCGCCGATGGATTCCGGTTCATCCATCTCGCCGTCGCCGAGAAAGACCCAGATCTTTCTGCCCCGGGTATCGGCCAGTCTCCGGTTCTTCATGTATTTCATGAAGTGTGCCTGATAGATTCCCATGATGGCGGAAAGTCCCATGGACACCGTCGGGAATTGCCAGAATTCGGGCATCAGCCTCGGGTGAGGATAGGAAGACAGTCCGTCGCGGTTGATTTCGCGCCGGAAATTGTCGAGTTGTGTTTCATCAAGCCGCCCCTCGAGAAACGCGCGGGCGTAAATGCCGGGCGAACTGTGCCCCTGGACGAAGAGCAGATCGCCGCCGTTTTCGCTGTCGGGGCCCTGGAAGAAATGGTTGAAGCCGGTGTCGTAAAGCGTTGCCGCTGAAGCGAAAGTTGCGATGTGGCCGCCCAGTCCGGGGTTGCGCCGGTTTGCCCGGATGACCATGACCGCCGCGTTCCAGCGGATGTAGGAGCGGATGCGGTGCTCGATGCCCTGGTCTCCCGGGCTTGGCGCCTGCCGGTCAACGGCGATGGTGTTGCAGTAGGGCGTATTGATTCCCTGCGGCTGACTGATTCCCAGTCGGTTGGCCTGATCGGATAATTGGCGCAGCAGGTAGCCGCCGCGCTCGCGGCCATCGGCGGCGACGACGGAGCGGAAAGCATCCAGCCATTCTTCGGTTTCCTGCGGATCGTTGTCGTGCCAATTCATCGTTTTCGGAAAGGGTGAACTCTCAGGTCCGGATGCCGATGCCCCGGTCGAGCAGATAGAGGCAGAAGATGGTGAAAACCACGAGAAAAAGCGCGGTGATGCCGACGGCGAGGCCTGCACCAATGTCGCTGCTACCGAGCATGCCTTCCCGGAAGACGTTGATCATGTAGAAAATCGGGTTCAGCAGGGACACTCCGCGCCAGAAGTCCGGCAGCATCTCGAGCGAATAGAAGATGCCGCCGAGATAGGTCAGCGGCGTCAGCACAAAGGTCGGAATGATGGAGATGCCGTCAAAACTCCTGGCATAGACGCCGTTGATCAGCCCGGCCATTGAAAACAGCATCGCGGTCATCAGCAGCATCAGCACGGTCAGGCCGATGCCGGGGAGGGGCAGGTGGCCGAAAAACATCGAGACACCGAAGACGACGGCGCCGACCAGCAGGCCGCGCAGCACGCCGCCGATGATGAAGCCGGCCAGGATGATGTAGGTCGGCATCGGTGAAATCAGCATTTCTTCAATGTTGCCGTGAAACTTGGAACTGTAGAAGGAGGCGACGACGTTGGCGTAGGCGTTGGTAATCACCGACATCAGAATCAGGCCGGGTATGATGTATTCGATGTAGCTGTGCCCGTTGATGGGGCCGATCTGGGAGCCGATTAATTTCCCGAAAATGACGAAGTACAGCACCGTTGTGATGGCCGGCGGCAGCATGGTCTGAATCCAGATGCGCGCAAACCGCAGAACCTCGCGGCGCGTGAGCGTGTAAAGGGCCACCATGTTGTATCGCAGGTTCATGGTTTATTCCGCGGACACCAGTTTCAGGAAGAGTTCTTCCAGCCGATTGCTGGTGTTGCGCAGGCTCATTAATTTGATGTTGTGGTTTTGCAATTCGCCGAAAACCTCGACCAGGTCGGTGTGCTTGTCGGTCACCAGTTCCAGCGTGCGGTTGTCAATGGAGCGCAACTGCGCCGAGCGAAGTTCGGGCACTTCGGCAAGCGGCTCTTTCAGGTACAACGTGAACGATTCCGATTCCAGCCGTTCGAGCAGGTTTCTCATCGGCGAGTCGGTGATGATCTGGCCGTCGTCTATGATGGCGATGTTGCGGCACAGTTTTTCGGCTTCTTCGAGGTAATGCGTGGTCAGGATGATCGTCGTTCCCTGCTGGTTGAGGTCGGCCAGAAACTCCCAGACCATGCGGCGTATTTCGATGTCCACGCCGGCGGTCGGCTCGTCGAGAATCAGCAGCCGCGGCCGGTGGAGCAGGGCGCGCGCCATCATCAGGCGGCGCTTCATCCCCCCGGACAGGTTGCGCGCCTGGTCGTCGCGCTTTTCCCACAGGCCGAGCCGAACCAGCTGTTCCCTGGCGCGGCGTTTCGCTTCGCGCGGCGGCACTCCGTAATAACCGGCCTGGTTGATCAGTATTTCTTCCACCGGTTCAAACTGGTTGAAACTGTATTCCTGGGACACCAGCCCGATGTGAATCTTGGCCTGCGAGGGATTGCGGTTGATGTCGTGGCCATAGACGACAATGTTGCCGCTGGTTTTATTGATCAGCGAGGTGACAATGCCGATGGTGGTTGATTTGCCGGCGCCGTTGGGACCGAGCAGGGCGAAGAAATCGCCGTGCTCGACGTGCAGGTTGATGCCTTTCAGGGCAACATGGCCGTTGGAGTACACCTTGTGCAGTTGCGAGATTTCGAGTGCTGCGGTCATTGTCGGGGGGATTGATTCCGGGCTGCGGAAAGTTTAAATTCTATCAAGGCTTGCTGGCAGGATGTAAAATTCCTGCGCGATACGGCAAGAGAATATCACTACAAAAGGATTAACATGGCTTTGTGGGTGCGTTTCAAGACGGCAGGCGCCGACCGGATCGGGATGGGCCGGCTGGACGGAGGGCAAATTGTCGTTCACGAAGGGGCTTTGTTCGACTCGCCGTCGCCGACCGGCGAATGTATTGGCCGGGAAGACGCCGTCATCGTGACGCCCTGCGCGCCATCCAAGATGATTGCGCTCTGGAACAACTACCACGCGCTTGCCGGGGAAAAAAGCCTGGAACGGCCGCAAACGCCGCTGTATCTTTTCAAACCGGCCAATGCCTGGCTGGCGCACGGGCAGACCATCCGCCACCCGGCCGGTTACGAGGGCGAGGTTTTCTATGAAGGTGAACTCGGCATTGTCATCGGGCGGGAATGCGGCAATCTGGCGCCGCAGGATGCCGCCGGCGCCATTTTCGGCTACACCTGTATCAACGACGTGACCGCTTTCGGCCTGCTGAAGGAATATCCGGGCTTCGATCAATGGAGCAGGGCCAAAGGATTTGACACCTTCGGCGTGTTCGGCCCGGCCATCGCCACCGGCCTCGACTACCGGAATCTTGAAATCGTGACGCGTGTCAACGGCGCCGAGGTTCAGCGCTATCCGGCTTCCGATATGATTCTGCCGCCGCGGGAAATTGTGGCGGCATTGTCGCGGGATATGACCTTGATGCCGGGCGATGTGATTTGCTGCGGCACATCGGTCGGGCTTGGGCCGATGCCGCGGAATAGCCGCGTGGAAGTTGTGATCGAGGGCATTGGTTGTCTGGAGAACCTTTATAAATAAGGGGATTGGGGCTTGATCTATTATTTAACATAATATACATTATGCGAAGTATTCTTTGAGGCGACTGGATGCCGATAGATTGCCGGAGTTAAAATGTACTTGCCCTGCAAGCGGTTTGCGTCTAATCTTCGCAGTTCAACGCTTCTACCAAACAAAACATCGGAGTTTTAATTTATTATGAAAAAGCTTTACTTAACGGTTGCTTGTACCACGCTGGTTCTGACCGGTTGCACCAACATGCAAATGATGGATGACATGAAAGCGCAGATGTCTGAAATGCAATTTCAGCTCAACTCTGCCGAAACTGCGGCTGCCCGGGCCAAGGAAATGGCAAGTGAAGCCATGATCAAAGCCTCTCAGATGGAGCACGTCATGATGAAGTCCATGGGCAAAAAGAAAATGAAGCAAATGATGAAATAAAATAATAATAAACTTTCATTTCTTCATTCCTTTAAGGGGCCGCAAGGCCCCTTTTCTTTGTCTTCTGCGGGGATTCAGAAGATATACGCCGCCGCCGGCTGTGCGGCGGCAACCGGCGCCCGCTGCACCAGCCTGGGTGTGATGCCGATGCCGCGGTTGAGTGGCACCGGTATGCCGGCTCCCTGCTTCGCCGTGCTGACGAGAAGCTCCCAGTCAATGGGTATCGCCTGCTTTTCCGTCAACCGGCTGATTTCGCGTATGACCTGTCCCAGGTAGCGGTCCATCAGCCCGGCTTGTCCGCGTCCATGCGCCTCGAGGTAAACCACGCCATCTACTAGAGCGCTTTTGAACGGCTGAAACTTTATCGTCACCGGCGTGCCACGATCGACACGCCCGAAGAAGTCCTGTATGTCCACCGGACGCATCCGGATGCAGCCGTGGGTGGCTTTCAGGCCGATGGCGTACGGGCGGTTGGTGCCGTGGATGAAATAGCCGGGCAAATTGAGCTGCAGCGCGTATTTCCCCAGCGGGTTGTCCTTGCCCGGCGGCACCGAAACCGGCAACGGGTCGTCCATCAGCTCGTGCTCGCGGCGCACGCTGGCCGGCGGATACCAGGTCGGGTTGACAATCTTTTCAACGATCTTCGCTTTTGCGACCGGTGTCTGCCAGTCGCCGCGGCCGATGCTGATCGGGTACGTCCTGACTTTCTTTCCTTCGCCGGTGACCTGTCCGGGGTTGTAATAATAGATTCGCATTTCCGCGAGATTCACGTAAATGCCCCGGTACGACGGATGCGGCAGAATGAACTGGCTCGGAAGAAGGACCGGCTTGCCCTCGCCCGGCACCCACGGGTCGGTCTCCGGGTTGGCCTCCAGGATTTCCTCGACGCCGAGATTGAATTCCTCGGCGATACTGAGAATGGTGTCTTCCGGTTGGACCACCACCTTTTGCAGGACGCCGATTAGTGTATGATTCGGGTCGAACTCGTACGTTGCCGGAAACACGCTCGTAGCCGACAGCGACAGTATGCAAATCGCCGACAACAACTTCTGAATGGCTGCAAGAAACGACATATGCGGGACATTATAACTGCAATCAGCGGCGAATTTCCCGTCCACAAAGACGTTGCTTATCTGAATCACGCGGGAATCGCGCCGTGGCCAAAGCGAACGGCCGAGGCCGTTTGTAATTTTGCGCGCGAAAACGCAAGCCGCGGCGCGCTGGATTACAAAGCCTGGGAAAAAACCGCCGATGCATTGCGCGGGGTGCTTCGCGATCTGATCAACGCCGAATCCGCGGATGAAATCGCCCTTGTAAAAAACACCTCGGAAGGGCTGTCGCTGGTCGCCTACGGGCTGGACTGGGAGTGCAAGGACAATGTCGTTGTGGGGATACAGGAGTTTCCGTCCAACCGCATCGTCTGGGAATCATTGAACCAGCGCTTCGGTGTCGAGGTGCGCGCGGTGGATTTGTACGGCGGGGCTTCGCCTGAACAGGCCCTGCTCGACCGGCTGGACCGGCACACGCGGCTGCTGGCGGTCAGTTCGATTCAGTACGCAACCGGCTGCCGCATGGATCTGTCCGTCCTCGGCAGGGCGTGCCGTGAAGTCGGCGCCCTGCTCTGCGTGGATGCGATTCAGAGCATGGGAGCGGCGCCGGTTGATGTTCAAGCCTCGCAAATCGACTTTCTCGCCGCCGACGGGCACAAGTGGATGCTGGCGCCCGAGGGAATCGGTTGCTTCTATTGCCGGCGCCGTCATCTGCAAACCCTGAAACTGCACCAATACGGCTGGGGCATGCTGCAAAACCCCGCGGATTACGACTCACTCTATGGTGAGGCCGACCTTGCCTCGTGGAGCGAGGTTGAAAACGCCAGGCGGTTCGAGTGCGGCAGTCCCAATTCGCTGGGCATTCATGCGCTGCACACGAGCCTTGGCCTGCTGTCAGACATCGGTCTCGCCCGGGTCTTCAACGCAGTCGCCTCAAAGGTTTCCTATCTGGCGGAGCGCATCGAACAGGACCGCTTTCAATTCCTGACGCCGCCGGAAAAGCACCGGCGCGGCGGCATCCTGACGGTGCGGCCCCGACAAGGCGACGTCGGGACTCTATACCGGCGGATGTCCGAAGCCGGAGTTGTGTGTGCTTCCAGAGGCGGCGGCGTTCGCCTGTCGCCCCATTTCTACACTCCGCAACAGGCCCTCGACAAGGCTCTCGAATGTCTCCACCGCTTCAGCGGATGAAAGTCCTGTGCCATTCCAGCAGGCTGCTTTCCAGCAGCAGGCGCGGATTCAGGCTGCTGCTGTCGGCCAGGCGGCAGCGTTCGATCTGCCGACCATACAATTTTTGCAGGTTATCAAACGGCGGATTTGCGGCGGGTGTCTGGGCCGCGGCCTCCAATCCGGCGTGAACGATTTGCTGTAATTCTTCCAGCAGCCATTGCTGGACCAGCGAGGACGGCTGCTCGTTCCAGCGTTCCACCATGTCGGAAAGATCCGGGAGCGGCGCCCGGGCCGACAGCCACCGGGTCAGTTCGTCGTGAAATTTTTCCCTGTCCAGCCCCTTCTCGTTTTTCTTTGCAGCCGCAAGCGGGCGCAGCCCGAACAGGGAAAGCCGGTGCCGCGCCTGTTCCGGCTCCAGTGAGAGTTCCCGGGCAAGCCACTCGACCGCCTCAAGGCCCGGCAGAGGAAAACGGATTTTGCGGCAGCGGCTGCGGATTGTGGCCGGCAGCTTCGCCAGCCGCCGGCAAATCAGAACAATGATTGAACCGGCTGGCGGCTCTTCGAGCGTTTTGAGAAGGCTGTTGGCGGCGGCGTAATTCAAGTGGTCGGCCCGGGATATAAAAGCGACCCGGTAGCGGCCGTAGTGCCGGTTCAATGAAAAAAAGTCGGCCAATTCCCGGATTTGGGCCACCTTGATTTCTTTCTTTTCAGCGGTAACCGGGAGGTAATCCGGATGATTCTCCGAGGCCAGCAGTCGGCAGCTTCTGCAATGGCCGCAGGGCTTGTCTTTTTCCTGTTCACACAACAGGCTGCGGCACAGAGTCAAACCAAATTCTTCGATTCCGCAGCCGTCCTGTCCACTCAGCAGCAAGGCATTGGGCACACGTTCAGCCGCCAGCATCCGGAGCCAGCCGTCCCATTGATCGTGCTGCCATGGATAGATGGATTCATTGGGATTTATGTAGTTAACTTGACGCATCAAGCACTCCATAAACTGTTCGCCATTGCTGGCAAACAAACTACTTGAACAAATCTCATAGACCTGACTTGCACAAATACTCTGCGTATGGACTGGAAGGAAGACTTAACCCTCTCCCTTCCGTCCGTAATGAAACCAAGTAGCAAATCAGGTCTATGAGACTTGCCCTCATTTTGACGCTTCACAGACCAGGTAACCCTGCCATCTCCACGTCCAACCGCGCCGTTCCCGAACGCTGACCTTGCTTTTAGTGACATGCTGATATTCATGCTCCAACCCTACTTGCAAGGATTTCCCGTAATTTAACCACAACCGTTTGCCAAGTTAAATACATAATTCCCGATTCATTCATTGTCGGTCTCCGGC
Organism: uncultured candidatus Poriferisulfidus sp.; assembly: GCA_963693105.1. Classification (GTDB taxonomy): domain Bacteria; phylum Pseudomonadota; class Gammaproteobacteria; order Poriferisulfidales; family Oxydemutatoraceae; genus Oxydemutator. The sequence continues at coordinate 1,353,115 of OY843752.1, forward strand.
CAGCGTTTTTTCACCAGGGCGATGATTTCCCCGCTCACGGTTTCTTTGTCCGGGGAGGCGTCTATGACTTCAATCCGCCCGGGTTCCTGCTCGGCCCGTTTCAGATAGACGTTGCGCACCCGCTCGAAAAACGGTTTTTCCTCCGATTCAAAATTGTCCGGAATTTTGTCGGAGACACTGGCTCTGAACATGTCGTGCTGGTTGCTGGGAATCCTGTCGTGTATATGTTCAGACGGCAGATTCAGCAGGATGGTCAAATCGGGAGACAAATCGGACGCCACCCATTTGACCAGCGTATCAATCCAGCCGGACTTGATTTTGCGGCCTCCGCCCTGATAGGCGTAACTTGCATCAATGAAGCGGTCGCAGATGACCCATTGCCCCTGTTCGAGTGCGGGTCGCACCACCCGGTGGACATGCTCGGCCCGCGCCGCAAAAAACAACAGCAACTCGGCAAGGTTCGACAAGTCCTCCTTCTCATGCAGCAGTATCTGCCGAATCTTCTCCCCCACCGGCACGCCCCCGGGCTCGCAGGTTCTCTTCACGTCAATGCCTTGCCGCAGGAGAAAGGATTCCAGGACTGCGGCCTGTGTGCTCTTGCCAACACCGTCTATCCCTTCGAAGGTAATCAGTTTTCCGCGTTGCATTATTTCAACTGGTAGCGGGCGATTGCCTTGCGATGTTCGTCATAGGTTTTCGAGAAATGGTGGCTGCCGTCGCCCCTGCTGACGAAGTATAACGCGCCCGTCTCTTGCGGATGCAGCACCGCCTGCAACGACGCGAGGCCCGGCATCGCAATCGGCGTCGGCGGCAGCCCCTTGTGCAAATACGTGTTATACGGGGTGTCGGCCTTCAGGTCTTTTTTTCTGATGTCGCCGCCAAATTGCACGCCCATGCCATAAATCACCGTGGGGTCGGCTTGCAGAGGCATCCCCTTTTTGAGCCGCGACACGAACACGCCGGCGATGCGGCGGCGCTCATCGCTTTTCGCCGTTTCCTTTTCGACGATGGAGGCGAGAATCAGGGCCTCGTACGGCGAGGAAAGATTGAGCCCGGGCGCCCTCTCCCGCCAGCCGGACTCCAGCGTCTGCCTCATCTTTTCATATCCCTGCCGGAACAAATCAACATTGGTGGCGCCTGCGCTGAAAAAATAGGTATCCGGAAAAAACCAGCCTTCAAGCGAAGGAGAATCGATGCCGAGCTGTTCCCTGATCTCTTCGGCGTTTGCGGCGACCGTTTTAATCGCCTCGTGCCGTCGCATGGCCTGCAGGGCCTGTCCGACGGTGGCCCCTTCGGCAATACGCAAACGCTCCGTAATTCCGGCGCCGCGCGCCGTCATATCGAGAAATTCGGCCAGTGTCATCCGCGGTTCAATTGCGTATCTTCCCGCCTTGATGCCGCCCTCCAGTCCGCTGAGCCTGGCGTACAGCGCCGCGTAGAAATGCACCGGCACGGGTTTTTTGTCCGGAAACAAACCTGCCCGCCTCATTTCCGCAATGACGCGGTTGAATGAACTGCCTTCGGCGATATCCCAGTTTGTTTCTTCCGTGTTCATCAAAGGCACGGCGTAGAGGCTCCGGTGAAAGTCCCAGGCAAAAGCGGCGCCCGCCAGGACCGCAGCAGCGGCAAAGCCGGCGGCTGCAAGACGGCCCTTACTCATCCGCCGGCGCGCCCGCGACAGGCAGTTTCTGCAACAGGTCATGCACCGGCCGCACATCGTAATCGCGCCCGCCCTCGAGACGGCGGATTGGCCAGACCCGAATCAGCGCGTTGCACAAAAAAACGCCGTCGGCCCGCAGCAGGTCTTCGCGCGACAAGCGGGCCTCCCGAACCGGAATGTCCCGCCGCCGGCAGGCCTCAATAATCCAGTCACGCATCACGCCTTTTACTCCGCAGCAGTCCAGCAGCGGGGTTTGCAGCGCACCGCCGTCCACAACGAAAATATTGCTCATCGTGCCTTCAATCACCTGATCCCGCCCGTCGAGCATGATTCCCTCCTGGTATTCCTCGCGCCATTCCATTCGCGCCATTACCTGCTCCAGCCGGTTCAGATGCTTGATACCGGCAAGGTCGGGATTGTCGGCGAGGCGTTTGCGACAGAATCGCGCGGCAACGCCGTGAAGCCGGAAATCGTCAGGATGGTCCGGCGGCGGCAGAACCAGAACAATGCGGGTCGGTTTTGCCGGGAACGGCGGGCGGTATCCCCGCGCACCGCCGCCGCGGGTGACGATGACCTTGATGACGGCGTCGCGGTTCTCTGCGGCCAGGCGGTGCACTTCTTCTTCAAGGGCCGGCGCGTCATCGAAGGTGATTGCGAGTCGGCGGCAACCGTCCAGCAGGCGCGCGCGGTGTCGCGGCCACAAACGCGGAGAACCGTTGGCGACGGCGATGGTCTCGAAAACGCCGTCGCCGTAAGCCAGGCCCCTGTCGGTAACGGGAATCCCGTCGCCCGGCTCTCCGTTGATTAAAACCGGGGGCATGTCCGAAAGGCGTTGTGCCGGGGTGTTCAGGTCGCGCGGAACACCAGGGAAGCGTTGGTGCCTCCAAAACCGAAGGAGTTGGACAGGATGCACCGCAGATTTCCCTTGCGTGCGGTATTCGGCACGTAATCGAGGTCGCACTTTGGATCCGGGGTGTCCAGGTTGACAGTCGGCGGCATCACCTGGTCTCTCAGGGACAACACTGAAAACACCGCTTCGACCCCGCCTGCGGCTCCCAGCAGATGGCCGATCATGGACTTGACCGAGCTCATCGCAAGTTTCTTGGCGTGGCCGCCGAAGACCAGTTTGACGGCGTCGCTTTCGGCCTGATCGCCGAGCGGCGTTGAAGTGCCGTGCGCGTTGATGTAGTCCACCTGGTCGGGGTTCAGGGCGGCGTCTTGCAGGGCGTTTTGCATACAGCGCGCGGCGCCGCCGCCGCCGGGAACCGGCTGGGTGATGTGGTGGGCGTCGCCGGAAGCGCCGTATCCGGCGAGTTCGCAGTAGATATTGGCGCCCCGCTTTCTGGCGTGTTCGTGCTCCTCAAGAACGAGGACGCCGGCGCCGTCTCCGATGATGAATCCATCGCGCTCCAGATCCCACGGACGGCTCGCATGTTCGGGATCGTCATTGTGCGAGGCGCACAACGCGCGCGCCGCCGCAAAACCGCCGACGCCGAGCAGCGACGTCGCCATTTCAGCGCCTCCGGCGATCATGATGTCGGCGTCGCCGCGCGCGACCGCGCGCGCGGATTCCCCGATGTTGTGGTTGCCCGTGGCGCAGGCCGAGACAATCGCGAAATTGGGGCCTTGCAGACCGTACAGGATGGACAGGTTGCCCGAGATCATGTTGATGATGCTGCCCGGAACGAAAAACGGTGATATTTTTCGAGGGCCGCCTTCAATGCAGGCGGTGTGATTGGCCTCAATCAGGGGCAGGCCACCGATGCCGGAGCCAACCGCCACGCCGATACGGGGCGCGTTTTCCTCGGTGACCTCGAAACCCGAATCCTCGATTGCCTGGACGCCGGCGCCGATTCCATAGTGAATGAACAGATCCATGCGTTTCTGTTCTTTTTCGGGGATGTACGCATCGGCGTCGAAATCATTGACCGAAGCGGCAATTTGAACCCGCAGGTCGGAGGCGTCAAAAGACGAAATTTTCCGGATGCCGCTGCGCCCGGCGACGATGGCTTCCCACGCCTTGTCAACGGTCGAGCCAACCGGACAGACCACACCGACGCCGGTGACGACGACTTTTCTGTTGTGCACACGAACTCCGTGAATCGGAAAGAGAGCCGGGAAGGCAATCAGGAGTTGATGTGTTTCTTTATGTAGTCAACCGCCTGCGTCACCGTCGTGATTTTCTCGGCCTCTTCATCCGGAATCTCGCATTCGAATTCTTCTTCCAGAGCCATTACAAGTTCCAGCGTATCAAGAGAGTCCGCGTTCAGATCATCGACGAAAGAAGCATTTTCGGTGACCTTGTCTTCCTCGATACTGAGCTGTTCAGCCACGATTTTGCGGACCCGGTCTTTTATATCACTCATTAAATTTTCTCCTTGTATTGTTGAATCGTTGAAAACAACTTCTGGCCGTCAGGCCATGTACAACCCTCCGTTGATATGGACGGTTTCACCGGTAATGTACGCGGCCGCCCCGGAAGCCAGAAAGCACACCAGTTTCGCCACTTCCGCCGCTTCGCCGAGGCGCGCCGCAGGTATGGTGCGGACAATTTCCTCCCGGTGTTTTTCCGGCAGCGCCCGCACCATGTCGGTGTCGATAAAGCCGGGCGCAACGCAATTGACGGTGATATTACGGGTTCCAAGTTCTTTTGCAAGGCTTTTGCTGAAACCGGTAATCCCGGCCTTGGCGGCGGCATAATTGGCCTGCCCCGGATTGCCGGCGGCGCCGGTCAACGAAGTGATGCTGATGATTCTCCCCCGTCTTTTTTTCATCATGTGCCGGACACAGGCCTTGCTCAGGCGAAACACCGAATTCAGGTTCGTGTTGATGACCGTTTCCCAGTCTTCGTCTGTCATTCTGAGCAGCAGGTTGTCGCGGGTGATGCCCGCGTTATTGACCAGGACATCGGGCATTTTGTCCTGCTCTGCCAGAGTCTTGAGCAGGGCCGCCACCGAGTCCGGCCGCTCCACCTCGAGCACGGCGCCCTGGCCGCGGACGCCTTCCCCGTCGAGAAAGCCGGAAATCGCCCGGGCGCCATCTTCGCTGGTGGCGGTGCCGGTGATTTCCAGCCCGGCGCGGCCCAGTTCAAGTGCAATCGCACGCCCGATGCCGCGGGAGGCGCCGGTGACCAGGGCTGTTTTCATCGCTTCCGCCGTCATCCGAATTCGGCAAGGGTCTGTTCAAGACCAGCCGGGTCGTTGACGGCGCGGCATTCGGCTTTCCTGTTGATGCGCCGGACGAGGTTCGACAACACCTGTCCCGGCCCCAGTTCGACGAAGCGGCCAACGCCGTCTTCGCTCATTCGCGCGATGGTATCCACCCATTGCACAGGATTGTAAAGTTGCTCGCTCAATGCCCGAAAAATATCGCCGGGTATTGTACGCGGCATCGCGTCCACATTGTGCAGAATTTTTATCGTCGGCGGCTTGATCTCTTTTTTCTCGAGAAACGAGGAGAATTCCCGCGCCGCCGGGCGCATCAGCGAGGAATGGGCCGGAACGCTGACCGGCAGCAACACGCATTTGCGCGCGCCCTGCGCCGACGCCTCTTTCATCGCCTTTTCCACCGCGGTCCTGTGGCCGGCGATGACGGTCTGCGTCGGCGCGTTGAAGTTGGCGGCCTCGACCACCTGTTCGCCGCCGAGTCCGGCGCACAATTCGACCACCTGCCGCGAGCGGAGCCCAATGACCGCCGCCATCGCGCCCTGCCCTTCGGCGACTGCCTGTTGCATCAACTCACCACGGCGGGCGGCGATTGCAACCGCGTCTTCAAAAGCGATGGATCCGACGCAGACCAGCGCGGTGTATTCTCCGAAACTGTGGCCGGCGGCAACGGCCGGCACGGCGCCGCTCAGGCGGCTCCAGACTCTCCACACCGCGACCCCGGCGGCGAGCATCACCGGCTGGGTGTTGACGGTGCGGTTGAGCGATTCCGCGGGCCCTTCGAGGGCCAGTGCCAGCAAGTCCTTCGACAGGATTGCGGAAGCGGCGTCAAAGGTTTCGCGCACTTCGGGGTGTTCATCGGCCAGTTCCTTCAACATGCCCACGTGCTGCGAGCCCTGCCCCGGGAAAAGAAAAGCCGTGTCCGTCAATATCCGCATGTCGATTCAACTTGAGTTATAATGCCTGTTCTTTCCAGAAAAACCATACGATGCCAAAAAGCGAGCACTTTGAAATGAAAGGCGTTGTCGCCGAGGTCCTCCCGAACACCATGTTCAGGGTCAAACTCGAAAACGACCACGTTGTCATCGCGCACATATCGGGGAAAATGCGCAAGCATTACATCCGCATACTTGCCGGCGACCGCGTCACCGTTGAAATGACCCCCTACGACCTGACCCGCGGGCGCATTACCTACCGCGAAAAATAGCCTCCGTCATCAGCCGCCGCATTTGACTTTTTCCTTCTGCGGAGATTTGCAGGAAAAGCGGATCTCCCCGTTTTTGATCATGAAACGGGCGGTGCCCCCCTTTTTCAGCTTGCCGAAGAGAAGGTCGTCGAGCAACGGCTTCTTCAGTTTTTCCTCAATCAGGCGCCGCATCGGCCTTGCCCCCATGGTCTTGTCGAAACCGTTCTCGACAAGCCACGAGCGCACCTCGTCGTCCACCGCGAGTTGCACCTTCTTGTCCTCGAGTTGCGCCTGAAACCGGGTCAGGAACTTGTCAACGATGCACAGGATCATCTCCTTGTCCAACGGCTTGAAATGGACCACCGCATCCAGGCGGTTGCGAAATTCCGGCGAGAAAACCCGTTTGATGTTCTCGGAACAGTCCGGCGTGCGGTCCTGTTCGGTAAAACCGATGCTTGCGCGGCTCATTGCCTCGGCGCCGGCATTGGTTGTCATGATCAGCACCGTGTGGCGGAAATCCGCCTTGCGCCCGTTGGCGTCGGTCAGCAGGCCGTAATCCATGACCTGGAGCAACAGGTTGAACACGTCTGGATGGGCTTTCTCTATTTCATCGAGCAGCACCACGGACTGCGGAAATTTCAGCACCGCATCGGTCAAAAGACCGCCCTGGTCGAAACCGACATAGCCCGGAGGCGCGCCAATCAAACGCGAAACGGTGTGACGCTCCATGTATTCGGACATGTCGAAGCGCACCAGTTCCATGCCTGCGCTTGTGGCCAGTTGCCGGGCGGTCTCGGTCTTGCCGACGCCGGTGGGGCCCGCCATCAGGAAGGAACCGACCGGCTGGTCGGGTTCGTTCAAACCGGAGCGCGACATCTTGATCGCGTTGACTATCGTATCAATGGCCTGGTCCTGCCCGAAGATCACCATCTTCAGGTTGCGGTCCAGGTTGCGGAGCATTTTGGCGCTGTCGCTGGTGATGCTCTTCGCCGGCACCCGCACTATTTTTGCGATGATGTTCTCGATGTGGCTTGAACGCACCAGCGGCGTCGGGCTGCCGGACGGAGGGGCAATCCGCAGGAAGGCGCCGGCCTCGTCCACCAGGTCAATTGCCTTGTCCGGCAGGTGGCGGTCGTGCAGGTAACGCGAGGCGAGTTCGGCGGCGGTTTTGAGGCTTTGTTTTGAATAGCGCACACTGTGAAAGACCTCAAAGCATTCCTTGAGCCCCAGCAAAATCCGGTAGGTGTCGTCCACCGACGGCTCCTCGACGTCAATTTTCTGAAAGCGCCTGGCCAGCGCGCGGTCTTTTTCGAAAATGGCGCGGTATTCCTGGTAGGTGGTGGCGCCGATACAGCGGAGTTCGCCGGATTGCAGTTTGGGCTTGAGCAGGCTTGAGGCGTCCATCGCGCTGCCGGAAGCGGAACCGGCGCCGATGAGCATATGGATTTCGTCAATAAACAGGATGGCGTTCTTTTCTTTTTCCAGTTGCGCCAGCATTTTCTTCAGGCGCTTTTCGAAGTCGCCGCGGTACTTGGTGCCGGCCACCAGGGCGCCGAGGTCGAGCAGGTAAATCACGGCGTCTTTCAGCACATCGGGCACGTCGCCTTCGACTATTTTTCTGGCAAGCCCTTCCGCCAGCGCGGTCTTGCCGACGCCCGGTTCGCCCACGTAGAGCGGGTTGTTTTTATTCCTTCTGCACAAAACCCGTATGGTCCTGTCCACTTCCTTTTCGCGCCCGACCAGCGGGTCGATGCGCCCGGCCAGCGCCTTCTCGTTCAGATTCCGGGCAAATTGCTCAAGCGGCTTGCGCACGGTGTTGCGCCCGTCCTCCTCGCCTTCGACGCCGACGCTTTCACCCACGCCTTCTTTTTCGACGTACTTGCTGATGCCGTGGGCGATGTAATTGACGATGTCGAGACGTTCGACGTTGTGGCAGTTCAGCAGGTAAACCGCCTGCGACTCGGGTTCGCTGAAAACCGAAACCAGCACGTTTTCGCCCTTGACCACGCTCGCCGGCGAAACCGACTGCACATGAAAGACCGCTCTTTGCAGCACGCGCTGAAAAGCCCGGGTCTGCTGAATGTCGTTGCCGTCGTATAAGTCCAGTTTGGGTGTTGACTTGTTGATATAAGCGGCGAGATCGGAGGCGAGTTCCCTGAGGTTGACACCGCAGGCACTGAGCACTTCAGCCGCCTCCGGATTGTCAACCAGCCCGAACAGCAGGTGCTCGACGGTGACGTATTCGTGGCGGTTTTTGGACGCGACCTCAAAGACCGAATTCAACGTGCGTTCCAGGTTCTTGTCAAACATCGTTCAGTCCTTTTCCATCTTGCACATCAACGGGTGTTTTTTCGAGCGCGAGTAGTCGTTGATCGTCGTCACCTTGGTCTCCGCGATCTCGCGGGTGAAAACTCCGCACACGCCTTTGCCCTGCTTGTGAATCGCCAGCATCAACTGTACCGCCTTGTCGAGGCTCATCCGGAAGAAGCGTTGCAGGATATGTACCACAAACTCCATCGGCGTATAGTCGTCATTGATCAGCAGAACTTTGTACATCGGCGGCTTCTTCGGTTTGACGGAGGCCGGTTCGAGCACCACTCCGCCCGCCTCGTCCATCTCCCGGATGTCGTGTTGCACTATAGCCATCTTCGGTAAAATATAAATTCCCGGTTCAAAGGTCAATGTCCGTTCCCGAATCCCCGCTGGTATTATAGAGGATTATGAAAACAATCACCGCCGGATTCGCCCCCAGGTTCGCCTGCGAACATACGCTTTGTCAATGAGTTGGATACTGCATGTTACCGTGGCCGCCATCGCCCGCCGGGGCGATTCTTTCCTGCTGGTCGAGGAAAATGTCAACGGCAGGCCCCTCTACAACCAGCCCGCGGGTCATCTTGAAGAGAACGAGAGTCTGGTGGATGCGGTGGTGCGCGAGACGCTCGAAGAGACCGCGCATGACTTTGAACCGGAATACGTCGTCGGTCTTTATCAATGGCAGCAACCCGGCGCGCGCGACACCTACATCCGGGTCGCTTTCGCCGGCGCCGCGCAAATCACGGAGCACCCGGGTGAACTCGACAGCGGCATACTGGGCGCGCACTGGCTGGAGCTGCGGCAAATCCGCGAGCTTCCGGCGCAGCGTTTTCGCAGCATCATGGTCGTCCGCTGCATCGAAGATTGTCTTGCCGGCCGGCGCCTGCCGTTGTCATCCGTCACGTATCTCGATGAACGGGGCGGGTCGCGGGCGTGTCCGAAAAAATAATCATCGGGCTGTCGGGCGGCGTGGACTCGGCCGTCAGCGCCTTGCTGATGAAGCGCCGCGGCCTCGACGTGGAAGCCTTGTTCATGAAGAACTGGGAGGAGGATGACAACGAGTACTGCGCCGCGGCGGAGGACCTCGATTCCGCCCGCCGCGTCACCGACCGGCTCGGCATCCCGCTGCACACCGTCAATTTTTCCGCCGAGTACTGGGAAGACGTGTTCGCCCGGTTTTTGTCCGAATACCGCCGCGGACGCACGCCCAACCCGGATGTCCTGTGCAACAGGGAAATCAAGTTCAAAACCTTTATCGAGCACGCCCGCAAACTCGGCGGCGGGAAAATCGCGACGGGTCATTACGCCCGGATTGAAGATCGTGACGGCGTCCGTTGTCTGATGAAGGGCCTGGATGCGGACAAAGACCAGTCTTATTTTCTCTACCTGTTGGAGCAGCGCAGCCTGGCTTGTTCTGTTTTTCCGCTGGCCGAACTGCACAAACGGGAAGTGCGTGAAATTGCCAGGGCGCATGGTCTCGCCTGCCACGACCGCAAGGACAGCACCGGCATCTGCTTTATCGGCGAGAGAAAATTCCGGGCATTTCTGTCCAGGTATCTGCCCTCCCGGCCCGGCGACATTGTGGACGGGAATGACCGCGCAATCGGCCGCCACCCGGGTTGCTGGTATTACACAATCGGGCAGCGCAAAGGGCTGGGCATCGGCGGCACCCGCAACGGCGGCGACGACGCCTGGTATGTGGTCGGAAAGGACATGCGGCGCAACACGCTGACCGTCGTTCAGGGCGCAACCCATCCGCTGTTGTTCAAAAAGCGCCTGCGGGCGATTGCGCCGCACTGGATAGGCGAAGCTCCGCGCGAGGGCGAGCCGTTGACAAGCAAAATACGCTACCGCCAGGCCGACCAATCGTGTATCATCAACCGCTTGGGCACGGACACGGTCGAAGTGGTTTTCGACCAGCCCCAGCGGGCGGTCACGCCGGGCCAATCCATTGTATTTTATCGTGGCCGGGAATGTCTCGGCGGCGGAGTAATCGAGTAGGAAAACATGAACAGTTTTGACACCCGGACAGAGATCCAGGCGGGCGGGCGGTGCTGCCGGATTTATGACGTCAGCCGCCTTTCACAAGCGGCGCGCCTGCCGTATTGCCTGAAGATTCTGCTCGAAAATCTTCTGCGTCACGAAGACGATGTGACCGTTACCCGCGATGACATCGAGGCGCTGCTCGGACGGCGGACGGGCGGCGAGAGTCTGGAAAAGGAGATTGCTTTCAGGCCGGCACGGGTTTTGATGCAGGATTTCACCGGCGTTCCGGCCATCGTTGACCTGGCCGCGATGCGCGAAGCCATGCGCAAACTCGGCCGGGATCCCGCGACCGTCAATCCGCTACAACCGGCGGAACTGGTCATTGATCACTCGGTGCAGGTGGACCGGCACGGCAGCGACCAAGCCCTCGACCTGAACACAAAAATCGAGTTCGGGCGCAACCGGGAGCGCTACAACTTCCTGAAATGGGGGCAGAAAGCGTTTGCCAATTTCAAGGTGGTTCCGCCCGGCTCCGGCATTGTCCACCAGGTCAATCTCGAATATCTGGCGCGTGTCGTGTTCGAGCGGCAAACCGACGACGGGCTGCTGGCCTACCCCGACACACTGGTCGGCACGGACTCGCACACGACGATGATCAACGGCGCCGGAGTACTCGGTTGGGGCGTCGGCGGCATCGAAGCCGAGGCCTCCATGCTGGGACAGCCGATTTCGATGCTGATTCCGAAAGTCGTGGGTTTTCATTTGTCGGGCGAATTGCCGGAAGGCACGACGGCTACCGACCTGGTGTTGATCGTCGTCGAACAATTGCGCCGGCATGGCGTTGTCGGCAAATTCGTCGAGTTCCACGGCCCGGGCCTTGACCATCTGTCCCTGGGCGACCGCGCCACCATCGCCAACATGGCGCCTGAATACGGCGCCACTTGCGGCATTTTCCCGGTGGACGACGAGACCCTGTCCTACCTGCGGCTCAGCGGGCGCGACCCCGACCACATCGAGCGGGTGGAAACCTACATGAAAACGACCGGGTTATGGCGCGACGACAGCCAGGCGCCCGAATACGACGAAGAACTGCATCTCGACCTGGGCGAAGTCATTCCCAGCATCGCCGGGCCGCGGCGTCCCCAGGACCGGGTTCCGCTGACCCGCGCCAAAACGCATTTTTCAGAGGAACTGGAGCAAATCGAAGACCGTTGCGGCAACGACGGCGTGCCGGTCAGGCTGAATGGCGCCACGTCTGAATTGCGCGACGGCTTCATCGCGATTGCGGCGATTACTTCCTGCACGAACACGTCGAATCCGTCGGTCATGCTGAGCGCCGGCTTGCTTGCGAAGAACGCTGCGGCCCGCGGGCTTGAGGTCAAGCCCTGGGTCAAAACCTCGCTCGCTCCCGGTTCGCGCGTTGTCACCGAATACCTGGAAAACGCCGGCTTGATGGCGCCGCTGAAAAAACTCGGGTTCCACACCGTCGGCTACGGCTGCACGACCTGTATCGGAAATTCCGGCCCGTTGCCGCAGCCCATCGCCGACGCGGTTGCACAAAACAACCTGGTGGCGGTGGCGGTGCTGTCCGGCAACCGGAACTTCGAGGGCCGTATCCACGCCAACGTGCGCATGAACTATCTGGCCTCGCCGCCGTTGGTCGTCGCCTACGCGCTGGCCGGCAACATGAATACCGACCTGTATTCCGAGGCGCTGGGACACGATGCAGACGGCAACCCGGTTTTTCTGAAAGACATCTGGCCGTCCGGCGCCGAACTCAAGAGCGTCATGGCGCAAGCGCTGGCGCCGCAGCAGTTTCAGGCGGTGTACGAGACGGTCTATGACGGCACCGACGACTGGCGCAAACTCGAGGCCGAGCCGGATCTGCTGTACCCATGGCCGGACTCGACTTATGTCGCGCACCCCCCCTACTTCGAGAGAACACAACCGAAGGCCACTGGCGACGTTCGCGGTGCGCGCGTGCTCGCCCTGCTCGGCGATTCGGTCACGACCGACCACATCTCTCCGGCGGGCGCCATCGCGCCGGACAGTCCGGCAGGGCTGTATCTGCAAAGCAAAGACGTCATCCCGGCCGATTTCAATTCCTACGGTTCAAGGCGGGGCAACCACGAGGTCATGGTGCGCGGCACCTTTGCCAACATCCGCCTGCGCAACCAACTGGTGCCCGGAACCGAAGGCGGATACACGCGCCACCTGCCATCCGGCGACCCGATGACCATCTACGACGCGGCGATGCGCTATCTCGACGAATCGGTGCCGGTCATCATCATCGCCGGCAAGGAATACGGCAGCGGGTCGTCGCGCGACTGGGCCGCCAAGGGCCCGATGTTGCAGGGCGTGCGCGCGGTCATCGCCGAAAGTTTCGAGCGCATCCACCGCTCGAACCTGGTGGGCATGGGCATATTGCCGCTGCAATTCGAGGATGGCGAGAACGCCGAAACGCTGGGTCTCGGCGGCGGCGAGGCGTACGACATCACCAGCGGGCTTGAAGAACCCGGTTCCAGCGCGCAGGTCACCGCGACCGGTGACGACGGAACCTCGACAAAATTCACCGTCAAGGTGCGCATTGACACGCCGCGCGAACAGGAGTATTTCCTGAGCGGCGGCATTCTCCCCTACGTCCTGAAACAACTGGCGGCCTGAGGGCCGCAAACTCCGTCAGCGTGGCTGGGTTAATTTCGCGGGGTCCAGCAGGCGCGCGGCTTCGGCCTGCGACAAATCGGTTTCTTCAAGAACCACTTCAAGAATGGGGCGTTTCTCGCGGTACGCCCGCTTGGCGATGGCGGCGCCCTTCTCGTAACCGATGACGCGGTTCAGCGCGGTGACCAGAATCGGGTTTCTGGCAAGCGTGGCCTCGCGTTTCTCGTCATTGACGACAAAGCCCTCGATTGCCTTGTCGGCCAGAACGCGCGCGGCGTTGCCCAGCAATTCGATGCTCTGCAACAGATTGTAGGAGATGATTGGCATCATCACGTTCAACTGGAAATTGCCCGACTGTCCCGCCAATGTGATGGCCGCGTCATTGCCGATGACTTGCGTGCAGACCATCGCCACCGCTTCGGGAATCACCGGATTGACTTTCCCCGGCATGATGCTGCTGCCGGGCTGAAGCGCCGGCAGTTCGATCTCTCCGAGTCCCGCCAGCGGCCCCGAATTCATCCACCGCAGGTCGTTCGAGATTTTCATCAGACTCACCGCGGCGGTTTTCAACTGGCCGCTCATTTCAACGGCGGCGTCTTGCGCGCTCAGCGCCTCGAACAGGTTGGGCTTGACGCAGAAATCAATGCCGGTTTCTTTCGTCATCAGCTCGCAGAACAACGCCGGAAAGTCCGGGTGGCAGTTGATTCCGGTGCCGACCGCGGTGCCGCCCTGCGCCAGTTCCCTGAGTCGGGGCATCGACGCATCGAGGCGCTCGAGGCTGCAACGGACTTGCCGCGCCCAGCCGCCCAATTCCTGGTCCAGGCCGACGGGCATCGCATCCATCAGATGAGTGCGCCCGGTCGTGACCTTGCCGGCGACGGTTTTCATTTTGGCTTCGATGCCTTCGGCCAGATGCGTGAGCGCGGGTTTGAGAATGCCCTCCAGCGACAGACAGGCGCTGACATGTATCGCCGTCGGCACGACATCGTTGGAACTTTGCCCCATGTTGACGTGGTCGTTAGGATGAACTGCGGCGCCGGACTTCTGCGCCGCCACATGGGCGATGACCTCGTTGGCGTTCATGTTGAAACTGGTGCCGGAACCGGTCTGGAACACATCCACCGGGAAATGATCGTTGCAGGCGCCGTCGGCGACATCGCGGGCGGCTTGTTCGATGGCGTCCGCGAGGCCCGGCTCGAGCAACTCCAGCCGCCGGTTGGCGCGGGCGCAGCACAGTTTGATGAGGCCGAGCGCGCGGATGAAACTGGCGGGCATCCGCAGGCCGCTGATTGGAAAGTTATCAATCGCGCGTTGCGTCTGGGCGCCGTAGAACTTGTCCGCCGGCACGCGCAACTCCCCCATGCTGTCCTTGACGGTGCGATACGATGTCATGGTTCGGGTCTCCTGCTGAATGGTGGCTGATACGAGGTTGCAGTATAATCAATTGCTTGCAGGAATCTGGATGAATCTATCCCCTCTCACCGCCGTCGGCCCCGTGGATGGCCGCTATCACCGGAAAACCGGCTGCCTCTCCGGTTTTTTCAGTGAATATGCGCTGATTCGCCACCGCGTGCTGGTTGAAATCGAGTGGCTGAAGCTGCTCTCGCGCACCGATGCCGTGGCCGCGCTGCCGCCCTTCTCGCAACAGGCGCTCGACTTTCTCGACGCGCTTGCCGCAGGTTTTGCCGAAAGCGACGCCGTCCGCGTCAAGGAAATCGAGGCCACCACCAACCACGACGTCAAGGCGGTGGAATACTATCTGAAGGAGAAGTTCAAAGAAAATCCTGAATTGCTTGATGCGGCGCACTTTCTGCACTTCGCCTGCACGTCGGAAGACATCAACTCGATGGCCTGGGGCCTGATGCTCAAGGCGGCCCGCGCCGAAATTCTGCTGCCGCGCCTGGCCGCGATTCACGACGTCTTGCAGGCACAGGCACTGCAATACGCGGCGTTGCCGATGCTGGCGAGGACGCACGGACAGCCCGCGTCGCCGACGACGCTGGGCAAGGAAATCGCCGTTTTCTGCCACCGCCTGCGCCGCCCGATGGAAAGAATCGGCAGCGCGCCGATTGCCGCGAAGATGAGCGGCGCGGTCGGAAACTACAACGCGCACCACGCAGCCTACCCCGATGTGGACTGGCCTTCGCTGACCGCCGAATGGATCGGCTCGCTGGGACTGCACCCGGCGGCCTGCACGACCCAGATCGAGCCGCACGACGGCCTCGTCGAACTGCTGGACGCCGCCGCCCACGCCGGCCATATCCTGCTGGACTTGTGCCGCGATGTCTGGGGTTACATCGCCATCGGCGTCTTCGTACAAAAAGCGGCCGGCAACGAGGTCGGCTCCTCGACGATGCCGCACAAGGTCAACCCGATTGATTTTGAAAACGCCGAGGGAAATCTCGGCATCGCCTGCGCGCTGGCGCGCCATCTGTCGGAAAAGCTTCCGGTTTCGCGCTGGCAGCGCGACCTTTCCGATTCGACCGCGATGCGTTCACTGGGCGCCCTTTTCGGCCACTACGTCATTGCCGCCGACAGCCTGCTCCAGGGACTGGGCAAACTCAAAGCCGACCCCGCGCAAATGGAGGCCGGGTTGGCGGCGCACCCGGAGGTGCTGGCCGAGGCGATCCAGACGCTGCTGCGCAAACACCGCGTCGAGGGTGCTTACGAAAAGATTAAGGCGCTGTCGCGGGGGCGAAGAATCACGATGGACGACCTGGCGGCCTGCATTCGCGGCCTGGATTTGCCGGACGAAGCCGTGCAGCAACTGCTGGCGCTGACCCCGCAAACCTATACCGGGCGCGCCGAAGAGCTGGCGCGCAAAACGGCAACGAGATAAACCCGGCTCCAAGGCGCATTACTTTATCAGGCGGAGAGATGAGAGCGGAGCAGGCAGCGCCACAAGGGACAATCATTGTGGTGGCAATCTCATCAGGCCATTGGCATTGTCCACCCGCCAGATGAAGACCTCTCCACTCTCATCCGCGATTATACCCTCCGCCGCCCGGATTGTGCCGAATCCCGGACGGGCTACGCTTTGCCCGGCAATTTCTTATTGCTGAGTCGTCAGGGATTCAGGTTCGACATTGAGTGACTCGTAGAGCGAGTCCTGCAGCCGGTAATACCACCTGGAGAGACGCTCGCCGAGGGCGGCGGCCTTGCCTCGGACCTCGGCGCGCTTGTCTTCCGCCACGTTGAATTGATCCATCACCTGCTCGTTGTCCTGTGCGGCGATGACGGCGTAGAGACTTTCCCCGACCTGGTACGCCTGCATAACGATTTCCAGTCCGTCCAGAGTCGTGAACGTCGCCCGGATGGCCGTGTCCGGCAGCGCGAAGTCGTCGTTTCTGACATAGACCTCGCGGAAATCGAGGTAATCCACAATCGCGGCAATCCGGTTCAGCGCGCCGCTGTCCTTGAGTTCGGCGCCTTCCGGCATCGCCGCGAGTTTCAACGGGTCGCCGCGCTTCTCCCGGACAATCTCAAGCGGCTCGCTTGCTTCCTTTTTGACGGCAATCCGGTGCAGGTTGGCCGGTTCGATGTGGACAATCCGCTTGTCAAGCCAGGCCTGAGAATCGGCGGTCAGTGAAAGCCTGCGGTTCATCAGCCAACTCGCCTGTTCGCCCGCGATGCGCGCGAATTGCCCTTCGCTCAGCTGGCGGCTCGGGTTGCCGAGGATCAGACCCCATTGTTGCTGTGCGTTCGACAGCTGCACCAGCAGGCCGCCGCCGGTGGCCGCGTCGGTGTCGCCGACGCCCAGCTGCGCGTACTGGTCGGGCTGCGAGGTTTTCTCCTCTATCTTTTCCGCTTCCGACAAAGCCAGCAGCAGATTGCGGATTTTGACCGTGTCCGCCGGGTGGTTGTCCTTGTCAACGACCTGCCACAGGTTCTGTTCGCTGCGCGCGAGCCGGACTTTTCCGCCGCCGGCGGATTGCAGTTCAATCGAGGTGATGTCGTTGACCGCCGCCATGTCGAGGTCCGGGAGCAGTGCGTCGCGGTCTTCATTGCGGCCGTCGTCCAGGTTGACAAAAACAACTGCGGCGACCGCAATCAACGCGGCGACCAGAACGACGGAGAAAAACTTCTTACTCATGCCGTGAACGTCTGCGGAAGCGGATGAACGCAAACAGCAGGGCCAGCAGCGTGACGACGGCCGGAACCAGACCGATATTGACGGCTTTCAGACGCCCGCCCAGCGCGTCAATGTCCTTCGCCAGCCTGTGCTTGACCTCGCGCAGCTCCTTGCGAGTTTGCAGCATCTGCGCGCGGAAACCGGCGAGTTCGCGTTGCTGCTCGGCGGTCAGAATCGTTGATTTGCTGTCGGCGCGCTGACTCTGCAGCTCGCTGAGTTTTTGCTCGGTTTCCTTGAGTTTGCGTTGCAAATTTTCCTCGGTCTCGCGGTACTTGAGGCTGGATTCCCGCTCCAGCTCGATGACGCGGGTGAACGGACGGCTGAGACTGGCGCGTCCGCGGATGCCAATCAACTCGCTGCCGCCGGTGTATTGATCCACCGCGTTGATGACGAAGTCGCGGTTATTGGCGTAGGGCTGTTTGATGGTTTTGCCGAAGAATTGCCGCACCTGCACCCACATCCGGTCGGCCAGCATGTCCACATCGGCCACCACCAGCAGGTTGGCCGAACCCGTGGATTGCGCGACGTGCTGCTGTTGCAGGTCCGCAGCCGGCTTTTTCTCTTCCTTGCTTTCGCTGTCTTCGCCGTCCGTTTCCTCCTCTTTCGGCGGCGGCGGCGGCCCGTCAAAGGCGCTGGTCATCTCGCCTTGTATCTTGGCGGCAATCGTATATTGCTCGCCGCTGGGGACAAAACCCGTCTCCAGATCCGCCGAGCTGCGCAAGAAGCGCAACCGCTGCAGCGGCATCAACATCGAGTTTTTGCCCGACTGTATCAACGGCGTCATCTGGATTTTCTCCTTGTCCAGCACCTGGATATTGGAAGCGTAGCCGAGATTGATCTGGTCGAGCATCGCCGTGATGGCGTCTTCCTGGTTCAGGTTGCCCTGCTTGTAGCCGAGCAGCACAATGTGCCGGCGCGGCGCCTGTCCGGGCGCCGCGGCCATCAGCGCATGGTCAAAATCGGCGATGATCGTGCCCTCGGAGACACTGAATCCCCACGCATGAAACAGGCGGTTGAGAGACGAACTCTTGGCGTCGGCGGTGGGCAATGGCGTGTCCTGGGGAACCGGAATCTCCTCGACCTCGGCGTAGGGATCAACGAAGAAAATCGCCTTGCCGCCCTTCATCACATACTGGTCAATCGCATACAGGGTCTTGTCTTCGAGATTCTTCGGGTGCGCGACCATCAACAGATCCACATCGTCGTCAACGCGGTCGGTGTCGGTGAACACCAGTTTGACGGTGAACAACTGCTCGAGCTGCTCGATGATGACCCACGGGTGCTCGGGGTTGCCGATGGGCGAACCGAAGCCGGTCGGGTACATCGGCAGTGTCGTCATCAATCCCAGCACCGGTTTTTTCGGGTTCATCAGGCTGTAGATCAGCTTGTCTATGTCGTATTCGAGGAACACCTCGCGGCTGGACTGCAGAAAAGGAATGACCTCGATGTTGCCGACCGCGTTGGTGCCCGCGAGGCCGAAATAAAGCGACTGGCCGCTGTTTTGAACCGGAACTTTCTGCAGGCCGAAACCGGTTGCGCGGTCCTCCTCTTCGGAGAACGGTTCCGGATCCACCAGGTGCAGTTTGATTTTGCCTTCCGAATGAAATTCGAATTCCTCCAGCAACTCGCGCACCTGCGTATGGTATTTTCTGAGCGGCGAATACTCCCTGCTCACCGTCTCGGAAAAGAACAGATAGAGGTTGATCGGCTGGTCTATGCTTTCGATGATCTTCAGCGTGTTGTCCGACAGCGTGTAAATGCGGTTTTCGGTCCAATCCAGCCTCAGATGTTTGAGGCCCGCGTTGGACAGCGTAATCAGCACCAGAAACGTCAGCGCCAGCAGCACGTAAACGGCGGCTGCCGGAATCGAAGTGTCGCGTCTCACGTCATTCCCCCCGGCTGTTTTCCAGAATGACGACATTGGCGGTCAGCCAGAACGCGATCATCAGTATGAAATAAACCAGGTCGCGCATGTCAATGACGCCCTTGCTGATGGACGCAAAATGCGACAGGAAGCTCAGGGAGGCAATCGTGTCGAGGATGATCTGCGGCAGCCACGTCTGAAACAGGTCGATAACATACGGCAGGCTGCTCGACATGAACGCAAAGCAAACGACGATGCTGATGATAAAGGCGATGACCTGGTTGCGGGTCGTCGCCGAGATGCACGAGCCGATTGCCAGGAACGAACCCGCCATCAGGAAACTGCCGAGATAGGCGGCGAGGATGACGCCGTTGTCGGGTTCTCCGAGGTAATTCACGGTAATCCACAGCGGAAAAGTCAGCATCAGCGCGACCCCGGTGAACAGCCAGGCGGCGATGAATTTGCCGAGCACCGCCTGCGTGACGCTGATCGGCAGCGTCATCAGCAGCTCGATGCTGCCGCTCTTGCGCTCCTCCGCCCACAGCCGCATCGAGATAGCCGGAATCAGGAACAGGTAGAGCCACGGGTGGAACTGGAAGAACGGTAGCAGGTCGGCCTCGCTGCGCTCGTAGAAATTGCCCAGGTAAAAGGTGAACGTGGCGATTAAAACGAGAAAAATAACGATGAACACATAGGCGAGCGGCGTCGCAAAGTAGCCGGCTAGTTCTTTTCTGAGTATCGCCGCAATCGCGTTCATGACAGGCTGCCCGCGGTGATTTCCCTGAAAACTTCGTCAAGCCGCCCCTGCTCCATCCTGAGATCGGCGACCGCCAGATTGCGCTCGGCGACACAGCGTTTGACATCGCGGTAAACGTCTTCGCGCCGGTCGCTCTTCGTGAAAAGAATCCAGCGGCGGTGGACCATGTCCTCCTCGGCGGCGGTGACGCCATCTATCGCCTCGAGCGTCCTGACCGCGTCGCGGTCGTCGCTTTGCAGGCTGACGGCATGGTGGTAGCGGGATTGTTCCAGCAGTTTCTTCGGCGTCGAGTCGGTCAGCAGGCGTCCTTGCGCGATAATCATCGCGCGCGTGCAGACCGCCGAGACTTCCTCGAGGATGTGCGTCGAGATGACGACGATCTTGTCCTTGCTGAGGGAGTTGATCAGCGCCCTGACGTGGTGTTTCTGGTTCGGGTCGAGGCCGTCCGTCGGCTCATCCATGACCAGCACGCGCGGGTCGTGCATCAGCGCCTGCGCCAATCCCACACGGCGCTTGAAGCCCTTCGACAGGGTGTCCACCGGCTGCATCAAAACGCTCTGCAAGGCGAGTTCTTCGACGACATAATCAAAGCCGTTGCTGGTCTGTGTTTTGTCGAGTTGCCTGGCCCTCGCGATGAAATAGAGGAAATCGCTGACCGTCATCTCGCCGTAACTGGGCGCACCCTCGGGCAGATAGCCGATGATGCGCTTGGCCTCGATGGGCTGCGCGGCGATGTCGAAATCGCAGATGCTGACGCGCCCCGAAGTCTGGCGCAAAAACCCGCAAATCATTTTCATCGTGGTTGATTTGCCGGCGCCGTTGGGGCCGAGAAAACCCAGCACGTCGCCAGGATGCACTTCAAAGGAAACGTCATCCACCGCGACCAGTTGCCCGAAGGTTTTGCAGAGATTTTCTACTTGTATCATCGTGTTGAAGTGTAATCCGGGCGTTTTGGCCCGAAGCCGGGCGCTATTTTTAACGGAAAACCCGTCGTTTTTCAACCCCCGGAAAACGGGGGGAATTCAAGGGGAACTCAGTTGCCGTCGGCGGTCAAGTCTTCTTCTTGCGGCCCAACAACCTGGCAATCAGTTTTTCCGGCCACTCCGGCAGAAAGGTCATGTAGTAAATCAGAAAGAAGAAGCAAAAAGCAACAAAAAGCACCATACCAAGCTGATAAGGGTTGTCAATGCCAATTTGGAAAGTGGTTTCCATCTTAATTATTTCTCCAATTTCTTTATGAAGCCGGGCGCTATTTTTAACGGAAAACCCGTCGTTTTTCAACCCCCGGAAAACGGGGGGAATTCAAGGGGAACTCAGTTGCCGTCGGCGGTCAAGTCTTCTTCTTGCGGCCCAACAACCTGGCAATCAGTTTTTCCGGCCACTCCGGCAGAAAGGTCATGTAGTAAATCAGAAAGGCGAAGCCGAGAGCAATAAAAATCACCATGCCAAGTTGATAAGGGTTGTTAATGCCGATTTGAAAAGTGGTTTCCATCTTATTGTCCCTCCAATTCCTTTATAAGGGAATTATATACCTAACTTCCCAAGTTACATGAGACAAGGAGAATAAACGATGCAAATTGCAGAGTTGGGACTTGAGTGAGTCAGGAATTACCGGCTAATGACTGGCAGATTTTACACAATCGCTTGCCCTCTTTCCCCTTGCGGATATTTTTCTTCTCGATGTTGTTGCCTACGGTGCAGCGGCTGTTGTTGTAATAAATAGCGGAGCCGATGGCGTGGAAAAGGGTTGCCATATTGACCTCCTTTGATTGGAAAATGACATAGATTATACTGCGCCACGTTACTCGCTCTTTCATAGGAGTCTCCCGTTGTCGGGACAATCGCTGAATACAAAACCCTGTCCGGGGAATAGGTGATATCGCTCCTATAGGGCGAGTAACATGTCCCGGCATCCTTTACCGGTGCTGGTCGTTACAGACATCTATAGGAGTATCAGATGAAAGCAGTCATCAGACCGCTGTTCGCAGTACTGGCCGTCGTCGGCGCGTGCGCGGCACAAGCACAAGGCCCCACCGGATTCTACGCAGGCTTCTACACGGGAGCGGAGGCTTTCGACGCGGAGACCAACACAGGCCCGCGCAACAAGCCGAAGCGTCACAATGTAGTCAATCGCGTAAGCGATGACGAGATGGGCGGGGTGTTCGGTATCTACGCCGGATTCAGCAAGATGTATCCTCGCTCAAGCCGCGCCGTAGGATTCAACCGTGCGGGCTTCCTTGCGGGGGAGATTGATGTCTCCGTAGGCCACGCCTCGCTGATAGGGGACGCCGTAGCCCTCACATCGGCTACATCGCTGACGACCGCCGAGGAGCGGCTTGAAGTGAACGTTTTCATAGAGGACAGCCTCGAGATTGACCGGGGAGTCTTGGCGGGTGCCTCGCTGCTGATGGGAACTCAACTCGGCGACGGTATTTTCTACCTCAAGGTGGGGGCGTCTGCGCTCGATATGGAGCACTTCGGCTATCGCGCGGGGTTAGGCTATCTGAAACCGTTAGGCAAGCCGTGGGCGCTGCGGACGGAGTTAGTGTATGGGCACTTCTCCGGCGGTGAGAGTGAGACCTTCGATAAAGCCACGTTGGGCACCTTGCAGATAGGTCTCGTGCGGTATTTCATGTGAGGGCACCGCCATTGATTTTCCACCGCCACGGGGCAACAAGGCCCTGTCAGCCAATCAGGCAGTGAAGTCTGCCGGATATGACGGCAAAAACCGCTTAAGGCGATAAACGGTAGCCGCTGGCCGACGGATGACGGGCAAATGCCGCAAAAGCGGATGCAAACCGCCTTGACCGACCATGTTAAAATCCAAGACGCGGAACGCACAAAACGCACGACAATCGGGAGGAGCTGATAATGAGTACACAAACAGGCAAAGCTTTTTTTGAAGAGCTGCAAAACAATGCGGAATTACAGGCTGCGGTGAAAGTGGTCACCACCAAAGAGGAAGTTCTGGACGTTGCCGGACGCTTCGGATTCGACTTTTCCGCCGCCGACACTTTGCAGGCATTAATTGCCGCCAAGCATTTCGGTTCGGAAATCAGGCATGAAACCATGCGCGAGGCCATGCGCGAAGCCCTCGCCTCCATGTCCATAGAGGAGAAAGACCTGGAGGCCGTCGTCGGCGGTTACGACGACGCGGCCCGTACCGCCAATAACGCAATGCTGCAACACAACTCCAACGCCCAGACCCCGGCGGATTGCCCGGCGTGCGCGGCCTGCCTGCCGGGAGGCGAAGCGAAGGATGTCATGCAACCGGGAGCGCCCGGACTCAAAGGGACGCCCTGACGGGCGGGGATTAAAAACGGAACTTCCTATTGTAAGGTAGCAGACTAACTCTCGCCTACTCATCGGCTATTATGCCCATGCGACAAAGTGTAGTAACCCATTGTCGGGTTTTCTCCCAAATACAACACCTTCATCGAGAATAAGCGGAACATCGTGTTTCTACACTTTGTCGTAAGACCCGGCCTCCCTGTACGCATCGGAGACGGATTATTTGTACGCAAAAGGAGGATGAAATGCTACCGGGATTTTTAATTGGAGGTTTTATCGGTTGGGTGATTGGTTATATGGTTGTATATTCAAGAGTGCAAAGTGCGCTCGAAGGAGCAGGAGAGTTTGTCGGTCTTATTGCAACACAAGCAATACCAACCGCCCCTGTTACTATTATATGCACGACGATAGGCGCAATTATAGGTCTGGCTATAGGATATAGGATGGCGGAAGACGAGGAAGAGAGCCAAGATGGACGAAGATAAGGAACAAACGCGATAGAGAATAGCCGAGGTGCCGTGCGTCGGCTTATTCTTTCGGGGGAGCGGCGGTCTGTTCTTCTGCTGTGGGCAAGGCATGGTTAGGCGCCCAAATAAGAGGTGTGCTCTAATAGATATCATCGACCTATCAAAGTAGCCGCCTCCGCCAAATCCTCTTCGGTATCTATGCCGAGATACTGCGGCAATGTCGCAATCGCGACGCGGATTCGGTCTCCGTGCCATAACATTCTCAACTGCTCCAGCCCTTCGCGGCGTTCCAGTTCGCACGGCGCCAGTCCGCTGAACCGCTTGAGATCAGCATGGCGGTAGGCGTAAATCCCCAGGTGGCACAGCCACTCCCCCTCCCCCGCCGGGATGGCCGAGCGGCTGAAATACAGCGCGAAACCCGCCGCGTCGCAGACCACCTTGACCTTGTTCCGGTCTTTCCTTGCCACCGCCGAAGTCTGTTTGACCGCAAGCGTGGCGCAAGCCGCATCGGTGTTGTCGGCGAGATGTGCGGCGGCCATGGCGATGTCGTCGGGGGCGAGAAACGGCTCGTCGCCCTGCACATTGACGACCACCTGGTCGTCCGGCCAGCCGCGCAGCGCGGCAACCTCGGCAACCCGGTCGCTGCCGCACGCATGGGCGGTTGAAGTAAGACAGACTTCGCCGCCGAAGTTCCCGACACATTCGGCGATGCGGCGGTCGTCCGTGGCGACGATGACCTCGTCCGCCCCGCTGTGCGCCGCATTCCGGTGAACACGCTGAATCAGCGGCCGGCCCGCCAGATCAAGCAAAGGCTTGCCCGGCAGTCTCTGCGAACTGTAACGCGCAGGGATGACGACTTTGAAATCAGGCGTCCGGCGTTTTCTTCCGGTGGCGTTCATATTCTTCCTGGAAGATCTGGCGCGCCTCTTCCGGCAGCATCACCGGAATACCGTCGCGCACCGGATAGGCCAGTCTGGCCGCCAATGAAATCAATTCCTGCCTTTCCCGGTCGTAAATCAGCGGCCCTTTCGTCACCGGGCAAACGAGAATGTCGAGTAGATGTTCATCCATGGATCAGCGCCTCAATCCGGTTCAGCAATTCTTTTTCGAAATCGGCGTCAAGCCGGGTTTCGGCCTCCGCAATCCAGACATTTTGCAGTGCTTCGGCGCCGGAATGCGCGAATGCGGCGCATTTTACACCATCCTTGGCGGTCATCACAACGGCAAGGCCGTCGTCAAAGAGCAGGTCGCCGGGGTGATAGGTGTGATGGTCGGGGAATTCATGCGGGCGCACTTCGATTCCGAGGGAAATGAGCGCGTTGAAAAAACGTTGCGGGTTGCCGATGCCGGCGCAGGCGTGAATGGGCTGGCCGTTGAAGTAATCGGCGGGTTCTCGCCGTCCGCTCGGCAGGTGGCGGAAAGCGCACGGATGCACTGTCATCCGGTTGGAGCGGACTCCCGCTTTTGCGGGGGTGCCAGCCGGGGAGGCGTTGTTGACGACGACATAATCGGCGCCGTCGAGGCGCGAAACGGGTTCTCGCAACGGGCCTGCGGGCAGCAGACGGCCGTTGCCGAATTTTCTGTCGCCGTCCACGACAATGATTTCCAGCGCTCTCGGCAGGGCCGAATGTTGCAGGCCGTCATCCGACAACACCAGATCTACACCGAAGTTTTCCATCAGATGCAGCGCCGCCTCTCTGCGGCGCGGCGCAATCACGACCGGGCAGCCGGTTTCTTGCGCAATCAGTTTTGGTTCATCGCCGACCGCGGACGCATCGTCATCCTCGCCGACCGAATGAGGGAAACGCGCGACCCGCGCCCGGTAACCCCTGCTGACGATGCCGACACGATGTCCTCTCGATTGGAGAAGCCCGGCCAGATGAATCACCAGCGGTGTTTTCCCGGTGCCGCCGACGGTCAGGTTGCCGACGACAATGACCGGAATCCCCAGCGGCTTCGCCGGACGCAACCGTCGCGCCAGCCGCCTGACACCCAGCCCCGCGCGATAAACCGCCGACAGCGGCAACAGCAAGACGCCAAGCCAATGCTCTCCGTACCAGACCCGCCCGGCAAGACCGCGCACCGCCGCGGGCGGATTCACTCGATCATTCTCTTCGATTCAGAGGCGCGGTACAGGTTGTAATACCCGCCCCGCCCGGCCAGCAATTCCTCGTGCGTGCCCTGCTCGACGATGCGTCCCTGCGACATCATGACAATGCGGTTCGCCAGTTCAATCGTCGAGAAACGGTGTGCGATGATCAGCATCGTCTGCTGCCCGGCGATTTCCCCGAGCGCCGCCTGCACCGCACGTTCGGATTCAGCGTCGAGCGCCGAAGTCGCCTCGTCAAACACCAGAATGGCGGCCCGCTTGAGCAACCCCCTGGCGATGGCGATGCGCTGGCACTGGCCGCCGGACAGCCGCGTGCCGGCGTTGCCGACGAGCGTGTCGAACCCCATCGGCAGCTGCTCGATGAAGTCCAGCGCGTGCGCCCGGCGCGCCGCCTCAAGCAGTTCTTCGCGCGTTACGCTGCGCCCGTAAACGATGTTGTTGTACACCGTGTCGTTGAACAGTGTGATGCTCTGGCCGACATAGGCAATCTGCTCGCGCAGTTCGGACAGTGAAATGTCGCGGATGTCGCAGCCGTCTATCTCGATGCGCCCTTCGCTGCAGTCGTACAGCCGCGGAATCAGGCTGACCAGCGTTGATTTGCCGGCGCCGGACTTGCCGACCAGCGCCACGGTCTCGCTGGCGGCGATTTCGAGGTCAATCGAGTGCAGGGCCTCGCCGCCGTCCTCGCCGTCGTAGCGGTGGGTGACGCCGGCAAAGCGGATGTCGCCGCGAAAATGCCGCCCCGTCCTTTTGCCGGTGTCTTTTTCCGGCGGCGTGTCGAGCAGCGCAAAAACGCTCTCACCGGCGGCGATGCCCTGCTGGATAATGGCGTTGACGTTGACCAGGTTGCGCATGGGCCGAAACAGCAGCATCGCCGCCACGATAAACGAGATGAACGTGCCGACCGTCACCTCGCTGGTCATCGCCTGGAAACTGGCGAGGTAGATAATCCAGGCCATGCTGATTCCAATCAGCATCATGATGAACGGCGCGCCCGCCGCCTTGGCCATCGCCACCCTCATGCTGCGGTTGAAAGTGCGTTCGTTGGTTTTGCTGAAATTGGACAGTTCGTAGTCGTAGCCGCCCAGCACCTTGACTGCGCGGTTTGCGTTGACCACCTGCTCGACGTCGCTGGTCAGGTAACCCATGGCTTGCTGAAGCCTGCGGCTGGTCTTGCGGAAACGCCGGCTCAGATAGCGCAGCGCCAGCGTAATGACCGGCGTCACCGCCATGAAAATCAGCATCAGCAGCCAGTTGATGTAAAACATCCAGCCGAGCAGGCCGAGAACGGTCAGGCTGTCGCGCACGACAACGGTCAGCGCCTTGGAGGCCGAGGTCGCGACCATGCCGATATTGTAGGTCAGTTTCGAGATGATTTCGCCGCCCGGGCGCCGGTCGTAGTAGGACGAAGGCAGGCACAGGAGATGTTCAAACACCTCGAAGCGCAGTTGCTTGATTACATGCTGGCCGACATACGCCATGTAGTAACCGGCCAGAAACGTGCCGCCGCCGCGCAGCAGCAGTATGCCGACCAGCGCGAGCGACAGCCAGGCCCCGACTTGCTCATTGCGCTCAACGAAGCTTTCGTCGAGAAACGGCTTCATCAATGCCGCGAACCCCAGGTCGGTCAGCGAATACATCACCATCCCGAAAATCGCCAGCACGAACCACTGCCAGTGAGCCATCGCGTAGCCCAGCAGCCTGCGGTAAATCTGCAGCGAGGTGTAGCCCGGGGGCGACGTGTCGGCGCCTTCCATCCGTTCGCGGTCAGTCGCCGGATTCGCCCGACAAGACGGTGCGGATTAACCCGGCGGGATAGCCGCGGCGATACAGATAGTTCCTGCGCCTGGCATGGTCGCCGCGATCCTCCGGGGGCGTTTCGCCAAAACGCTTGCGGCAGCAGCGGCGGGCGTTGTCCAGCCAATGGTCCTCGGCTTCCGCAATCGCGCCGCCAATCCGGGCGTCATCAAAGCCCTTGCTCAACAATTCCATGCGGATTCGTTCGGGGCCGTACAAGCGGCGCTGGCGCTCCAGGACATACGCCTCAAGAAAGCGCTGGTCGGATAACTGTCCGCCGACCGTCAATTCTTCAATCACCTGGTTCACCGCTTCTTCGCGGTAGCCGCGACTGATCAGTTTCCACTTTAATTCCGTGCTGTAGTGCTCTCGTCTGGCAAGGTATTTCAGCGCCTTCTTAAGTGGCGGTTCGCGTTGCCCGGAAGCGCTCTCAGGAGGCATTTTCCTGTTCAGCCCCGGCCTCGGCCTCGGCGGGTTCTTCGCTGTGGAACAGGGTGTCGCGCAGGCGCCGCTCGATTTCATCGGCGACCTCGGGGTGTTCTTCCAGATAAGCGCGCGCGTTGTCCTTGCCCTGCCCGATTTTCTCGCCGTTGTAGCTGTACCACGACCCCAGTTTCTCGACCGCGCCATGCGTGGCGCCGAGGTCGAGCAATTGGGCGCTTCTGGAGATGCCTTCATCAAAACGGATATCGAACTCGGCCACCCGGAACGGCGGCGCCAGTTTGTTCTTTACGACCTTGACGCGGGTTTCATTGCCGAGAAACTGGTCGCCTTTCTTGATCGAGCCGATGCGGCGGATGTCGAGCCGCACCGAGGAATAAAACTTCAGCGCGTTGCCGCCGGTCGTGGTCTCGGGATTGCCGAACATGACGCCGATTTTTATCCGTATCTGGTTGATGAAAACGACCAGCGTGTTGGAGCGCGTGATGTTGCCGGTCAGTTTGCGCAGAGCCTGCGACATCAGCCGCGCATGCAGCCCGACGTGGCTGTCGCCCATCTCCCCCTCGATTTCGGCGCGCGGCGTCAGCGCCGCCACCGAGTCCACGACGATGATGTCCACCGAGCCGGAGCGCACCAGCATGTCCACGATTTCAAGGCCCTGCTCGCCGGTATCGGGCTGCGAGATCAGCAGATTCTCGACATCCACCTTGAGTTTGCCGGCATACACCGGGTCCAGCGCGTGCTCGGCATCAACGAAAGCCGCGGTGCCGCCCATTTTCTGGCATTGGGCGATGACATGCAGCGCCAGCGTGGTTTTGCCGGACGATTCCGGGCCGTAGATCTCGACGACCCTGCCGCGCGGCAGGCCGCCGATGCCAAGCGCCGCATCCAGCGCCAGGGAGCCGGTCGGTATGGTTTCGATGTCCATCCCGGTCTGAACGTCGCCAAGGCGCATGATGGCGCCTTTGCCGAACTGTTTCTCGATTTGGGAGAGGGCTGTTGATAACGATTTTTTGCGATTTTCATCCACTGGTTTATGTCCTTAGATAAGTAGGTTGAACGGAAAACTTTCGATAGGGATTCGCGGAATCCAAGTATCCCACATCCGACCCCCATCATAAAGCGGGAATATAGACGCACGTCAAGCCCGATTTGCACGCAAGCCGACGAAACGCCCCATCCAGCCGACGAACAGCCTGCGCCGGCGCAGCGCCTCACAGGCCGCCATGCTCGAACAAACCCTTCAGCGCCTCGGCCACCGCCGCGCGGCGCACGGCGTCGCGCCCGCCGGGGAAATCAAAACGCCGCGCCACCGCGTCGCGGCCACGTCGCTGCCACGCGATCCAGACGCAGCCGACCGGCTTTTGCGGGCCGCCGCCGCCGGGACCGGCGACGCCGCTGACCGCCAGGGCGATGTCCGCCGCGCGGATGCGCGCCAGCACGCCCGCCGTCATCTCCCTGACCACCGCCTCGCTGACCGCCCCGTGCCGCGCCAGCGTCTGCCGTTCGACGCCCAGCAGGTCGCGCTTGGCCTCGTCGCTGTAGGTCACCAGGCCGGCGCAAAACCAGTCGGAAGCGCCCGCCGAATCGGTGCAAACCTTGGCAATCCAGCCGCCGCTGCATGATTCGGCGGCGGCCAGCCGCAGGCCCTTCTCGCGCAAGGCCCCGGCGACCCTGGCGGCGAGGCGTCCGATGCTGCCGGTTCCGTTGTAATTTTCGCGTTCCATTCGGCCTGTTTTTAACGGCGCCGCGGGCTTGCCGGCGCGCCAATGCGATTATACTTTCCCATGACATGGAAAAGTACACGCCCTCGATGCAGCGATACCTGCAAATCAAGTCGGAACACCCGGACTTGCTGCTGTTCTACCAGATGGGGGATTTTTACGAGCTGTTCTACGACGACGCCGAAAAAGTCGCCCGCCTGCTCGACATCACGCTGACCTCGCGCAGCCTGTCGTCGTCCGGCAAGCCGATTCCGATGGCCGGGGTGCCGGTGCATTCGGCGGAATCCCATGTCGCAAGACTCGTTCGCAAGGGTCAGTCGGTCGTCATTTGCGACCAGGTGGGCGATGCCAAAACCAGCCGCGGGCCGATCGAGCGCAAGGTCACGCAAATTGTCACGCCGGGCACGTTGACCGAGGAAACACTGTTGCAGGACCGCCGCGAGAACCTGCTGGCCGGCATTTACCGCGGCGAAAACGCCTATGGTCTGGCCGTGCTGGAGCTCAGCGCCGGACGTTTCACGCTGCGCGAGTGCCGCGACAAGGCCGCCCTCGACAGCGAACTCGAGCGTCTCAGGCCGGCCGAGATTCTGGTCAGCGAGGAACACGCCGACGAGTACGGGCACGACGAGCCGCTTTCGGTGGACGGCTGCCGCCAGCCGCCGTGGCATTTCGAGTTCGAAAATTGCCACCGCGAATTGTGTGAACAGATGGGGACCCGCGATCTTTCCGGTTTCGGCTGCGAGGACATGCGCGCCGGCATTTGCGCGGCGGGCGCGCTGCTGCGTTATGTCAGGGACACACAGAAATCGGCGCTGCCGCACCTGCGCGGCATCACCGCCGAACGCGAGCGGGACTATATCGAGATGGACGCGATCAGCCGCAGCTGCCTCGAAATAGACCGCTCCATCTCCGGCCACGAAGAGCACACGCTCATCGCCGTCCACGACCATGCGATGTCGGCGATGGGTTCGCGCTGTCTGCGGCGCTGGTTTGGACAACCGCTGAGAGACCACGCGCGCATCGAGGCGCGGCACGAGGCGATTGCGTGGCTGCTGGACGAAGGCGACCTTGAAACCCTGCGCGAGCATCTCGGCAAAATCAACGACACCGAACGAATCGCCTCGCGGCTCGCGCTGATGAGCGCGCGCCCGCGCGACCTGATTGGATTGCGCGACACGCTCGAACGCCTGCCGCAGATCAAATCCCAAATCGAGGCGGCGGGCGCCCCGTTGCTCTCGCAAATCCGGGAGCAGCTGACGGAGCAGCCGGAATTGCTCGACGAACTGCGGCGCGCCGTGGTCGAGGAGCCGCCCGTCACGGTGCGCGACGGCGGCGTCATCGCGCAAGGCTACGACGCGCAACTCGATGAATTGCGCGGTTTGACGGGCAACGCCGACCAGTATCTGCTGGACCTCGAAAGCACCGAGAAAAAACGCACCGGAATCGCCAACCTGCGCGTCGCCTACAACAAGATTCACGGCTACTACATCGAGGTGCCTAAATCCCAGGGCGACCAGGTTCCGGAGGAGTACCGCCGCACGCAGACGCTCAAAAACGTCGAACGCTTCACATTGCCCGAACTGCGCCAGTTTGAAAGCCGCGTGATTACCGCGCGTGAGCGCTCGCTGGCCCGGGAAAAGGCGGTTTACCGCGGCCTGCTCGAAAGTTTTGTAGAGCGGCTGCCGCGGCTCAAGCAATGTTCGCAGGCGCTGGCGGCGCTGGATACGCTGGCGGCGCTGGCGTGGTGTGCGCGGCGCTACGACTACAACCGCCCCTGTTTCACCGACCGCCCGGGCATCGCCATTGCCGGCGGGCGCCACCCGGTGGTCGAGCGTTTCATCGAGCACGATTTTGTACCGAACGACCTCGTGCTCGACGACTCGCGCCGCATGTTGATCATCACCGGCCCCAACATGGGCGGCAAATCCACCTACATGCGACAGACCGCGCTCATCGTGCTGCTGGCGCACATCGGCGCCTACGTGCCGGCGGAAAAAGCCGAGATCGGCGTCATTGACAGGATTTTCACGCGCATCGGCGCGTTCGACGACATCGCTTCGGGGCGCTCGACGTTCATGGTCGAGATGACCGAGGCCGCCAACATCCTCAACAATGCGACCGACAAAAGCCTCGTGCTGATGGACGAGATAGGCCGCGGCACCAGCACTTTCGACGGCCTCAGCCTGGCCTGGGCCTGCGCCTCGCACCTGGTCGGCGCGACCCGTTCACTGACGTTGTTCGCCACCCACTATTTCGAATTGACGACATTGACCGAGTTGCACGATCAATTACACAATGTGCACATTGACGCCGTCGAGCACAACGAGAAAATCGTCTTTCTGCACAAGGTCAAGGAAGGCGCGGCCAGCAAAAGCTACGGCCTGCAGGTCGCCCGCCTCGCCGGAATCCCGGCCCGCGTCATTGAACTGGCGCACGAAAAACTGAAACAGATGGAAGTGCAGGAACGGGCGTTGTCGGCGCAATCGGGGCAGATGCCGCTGGACCTGCCGGCCACCACCGCCGACACGACGACGCCCGACGATTTGCGGAGCGAACTGGATGACATCCAGCCCGACCGGCTGACACCGCGCGACGCGCTTGAGGTGCTCTACCGGCTCAAGGAATTGTCGAAGCGCCCGCCCTGATCAGGCGTACGATATTTTCTCGATTTCCCAGGTCTTGTCACCGCCGGGGGCGTTGACGACGGCGGCTTCGCCCTCGCTCTTGCCAATCAGCGCGCGCGCAATCGGCGATGTGACGGACACCCGGCTGGTTTTCATATCGGCTTCCGGCTCGCCGACGATCTGACAGGTCATCCGGTTGTCCTCTTCCCTGTCGTACAACGTGACGGTCGCGCCGAACACGACTCTGCCGTTGTGCTGCACCGTCGCCACATCAATCACCTCGCAGAAAGACAGGAATATCTCAATCTCCTTGATGCGGCCCTCGTTAAAGCCCTGGCGTTCGCGCGCCGCCTTGTACTCGGCGTTTTCCTTCAGGTCGCCGTGCTCGCGCGCCGTGCTGATCGCCTCGGTGATTTGCGGACGCTCCTCGTTTTTCAGCCGCTGCAATTCCTCGCGCAGTTCCGCGGCGCCCCTTTTCGTGATTGGTTTCTTTCGTTCCATAGCCTTTGTTTCCCGTGGCCCGTCAGGCATGCAGCTCCTGCAGGCAGTACACACTATAATCGGATGAGCGCAATGCTTCAACGATGGCCTGGGCGCCGGCGATGGTCGTCGTGTAACAGACCTTGCTCTGAATCGCCTCGCGGCGGATGGTGAACGAGTCGGCAATCGCCTGCTTGCCCTCGGTGGTGTTGATGACCAGGTCAATCTCCGAGCCTTTCAGTTTGTCAACGATGTGCGGACGCCCGCCCTCGGTGACCTTGTACACCGGTTCGCAATCCACGCCGGCCTGCGCCAGCGCCCGCGCGGTGCCGCCGGTGGCGAGCAGACGGAAACCGGCTTCTTTCAGCGCCCGCGCCACATCCACCGCCGCCGCCTTGTCGGCGTCGCGCACGCTCAGCAAGGCGGCGCCCGAGCGCGGCAGCGCAGCGCCCGCCGCGATCTGGGATTTCGCGAACGCCTCGCCGAAATTCCGCCCCACCCCCATGACCTCGCCGGTGGAGCGCATCTCCGGTCCCAGAATGGGATCCACTCCGGGGAACTTGATGAAAGGAAACACCGCCTCTTTGACCGCAAAATGCGTCGCGTCCGGGGCCGGTTTCACGTTCTGCTCGGCCAGGCTCTGTCCGATCATGCAGCGTGCCGCAATTTTCACCAGCGGCAGGCCGGTCGCCTTCGCCACGAAAGGCACCGTGCGCGAGGCGCGCGGGTTCACTTCGAGCACGTAGATTTCGCCGTTCTGGACCGCGAACTGGGCGTTCATCAGGCCGACGACGCCGAGGGCGCGCGCCAGTTTCTCCATCTGGCGGCTGATTTCGCGCTGAATTTCCGGCGGCAGCGAATACGGCGGCAGCGAGCAGGCCGAATCGCCGGAATGAATCCCGGCCTGCTCGATGTGCTGCATGATGCCTGCGACCAGCACCTGCTCGCCGTCGCTGACGGCGTCCACGTCCACTTCGGTCGCGTTGATCAGGAAATGATCAATCAGCACCGGCGCATCGCCCGAAACCCGCGCCGCACGCCGCATCCATGCCCTGAGGTCGTCGTCGTCGTGGACAATCTCCATGGCCCGCCCGCCCAGCACATAGGAAGGCCGCACAATAATCGGATAACCAATCAAGGCGGCCTGCGCCAGCGCTTCCTCCACCGTCTGCGCGGTCGCGCTCGGCGGCTGCTTCAGGCCGATTTCCTCGATCAATTTCTGGAAACGCTCGCGGTCTTCGGCCAGATCAATGGACTCCGGGCTTGTGCCGATAATCGGCACGCCGGCCTGCGCCAGACGGCGCGCCAGTTTCAGCGGCGTCTGGCCGCCGTACTGGACGACGACGCCATCCGGTTTCTCGAGTTCGACAATCTCGATGACGTGCTCAAACGTCAGCGGTTCGAAATACAGGCGGTCGGAAGTGTCATAGTCGGTGGACACCGTTTCCGGGTTGCAGTTCACCATGATGGTCTCGAAGCCCTCTTCGCGGAAGGACAGCGCGGCGTGGACGCAGCAGTAATCAAACTCGATGCCCTGGCCGATGCGGTTCGGCCCACTGCCGAGTATCATCATCTTGCGGCGCGAGCCCGGCTGCGCCTCGCACTCCTCGTCGTAGCACGAGTAGAGGTAGGCGGTCGTCGTGTCGAACTCGGCGGCGCAGGTGTCAACGCGCTTGTAAACCGGGCGCACGCCGAGCGCCAGACGCCGCTCGCGCACGGCCTGTTCGCCGGCTTTCAGCAGGCCGGCCAGACGGCTGTCGGAAAATCCCCGGCGCTTGAGGCCGCGCAATTCATTGCCGGAAAGCGAATCCAGCGCGCGCCCGGCCAGTTCCTCTTCGGCCCGCAGGATTTCTTCGATTTGCGCCAGAAACCAGGGATCAATCCCGGTCCATTCGTGCAATTGCCCGGCACTCGCTCCTTCGCGCAGCGCATCCGCCAGATGCCACAAACGCTCCGAAGATACGCCTTGCGCCAGGTGCTCGCGCGGCGGCATCGCTTCTTCGTCGGCGCGGCTGTCGAGGCCGTCGCTGCCGGTCTCCAGGCTGCACAACGCCTTTTGCAGCGACTCCTGGAAAGTGCGCCCGATGGCCATTGCCTCGCCGACCGATTTCATCTGTGTGCCGAGGCGGTCTTCGGCCTGCGAGAACTTCTCGAAAGCGAAGCGCGGAATCTTGGTGACGACGTAGTCTATCGTCGGCTCGAAAGAGGCCGGCATGGCGCCGCCGGTAATCTCGTTGCGGAGTTCGTCGAGGGTGTAGCCGACCGCGAGTTTGGCCGCCACCTTCGCAATCGGGAAACCGGTCGCTTTCGAGGCCAGCGCCGAGGAGCGCGACACGCGCGGATTCATCTCGACGATGACCAGGCGACCGTCGCCCGGATGGACCGCGAACTGCACGTTGGAGCCGCCGGTGTCCACGCCGATTTTCCGGAGCACCGCGATGGAGGCGTCGCGCATGCGCTGGTATTCCTTGTCGGTCAGCGTCAGCGCCGGCGCCACCGTAATTGAATCGCCGGTGTGAACCCCCATCGGGTCGAGGTTTTCAATCGAGCAGACGATAATGCAGTTGTCGTTGCCGTCGCGCACGACCTCCATCTCGAACTCCTTCCAGCCGAGCAGCGACTCTTCGAGTAAAACCTTGCCGACCGGAGATAAGTCTATGCCGTGGCGGACGATCTTCTCGAACTCCGGCCCGTCATACGCGATACCGCCGCCGCTGCCTCCGAGCGTGAACGAGGGCCGGATGACGGTCGGAAAGCCCAGAGATGGCTGCGCTTCAAGCGCCTCCGCCCAACTGCCCACCAGCACCGATTTTGCCGATTTCAGGCCGATTTCATCCATCGCCCGGCGGAAACGCTCGCGGTCCTCGGCCATGTCAATGGCATCGCGCCCGGCGCCAATCAATTCGACCCCGAAATGTTCGAGGACTTTCTCGCGCGCCAGGTCGAGCGCGCAATTCAGCGCGGTCTGCCCCCCCATCGTCGGCAGCAGCGCATCCGGCCTTTCCTTGTCGATGATTTTGGCGACGCTGCGCCACTCCACCGGCTCGATGTAAATCGCATCGGCGCTGTCGGGATCGGTCATGATCGTCGCCGGGTTGGAATTGACGAGAATGACCCGGTAGCCCTCCTCGCGCAGCGCCTTGCACGCCTGCATGCCCGAATAATCGAATTCGCACGCCTGCCCGATGACGATGGGCCCGGCGCCGATGATCAGGACACTCTCGATGTCGGTGCGCCCGGGCATCAGGAACGCGCCTGTTCCATCAGTTCAGCGAAGTGGTCAAACAGGCCTGAGACGTCGTGCGGGCCGGGGCTGGCCTCGGGATGACCCTGAAAGCCGAACGCCGGTTTTTGCGTATGGTGAATTCCCTGCAGCGAGCCGTCGAAGAGTGAGCGGTGCGTCGCGCGCAAATGGCGAGGCAGGCCGGCCTCCTCGACGCAAAAGCCGTGATTCTGGCTGGTAATCAGCACCCTGCCGCTGTCCATCTCAAGCACCGGGTGATTGGCGCCGTGGTGACCGAACTTCATCTTCTCGGTGCGCGCGCCACAGGCCAGCCCCAGCAGCTGGTGGCCGAGGCAAATACCGAAAACCGGCATGTCGGCGTCGAGCAGCTCGCGTATCGCCGCAATGGCGTAATCGCACGGTTCGGGGTCGCCCGGTCCGTTCGACAAAAAGACGCCGTCGGGGCGGCGCTCGAGGACTTCGCGCGCCGGGGTCGCCGCGGGCACGACCTCGACCCGGCAGCCGCCGGCGCTCAACATGCGCAGGATGTTGCGCTTGATGCCGTAATCATAGGCGACGACCGAATAGCGCGCCGCCGCGCCGGCATCGGGGCGCGATTCGCCCTGCTTCCAGCGGTACGTCGTGTCCGTCGTCACCTGCGAGGCCAGGTCCATGCCCTTGAGACCGGCGAACTCCCCGAGGGCGGCCGCAGCCCGCTCGCGGCTGACTGATTCATCGAACAAGACGCCGTTCATCGCGCCGAAGCGCCGCAGATGCCGCGTCAGCCGTCGCGTGTCGATGTCGGCGGCAGCGGCGATTTGATGCCGCGACAGGTAGGCTCCGAGATCGTCGCGGCTGCGCCAGTTGCTGGCGCGCGCCGGCAGGTCGCGCACCACCAGGCCCGCCGCGTGGATGCGCGCCGCTTCCTCGTCTTCCTCGTTGACGCCGGTGTTGCCGATGTGAGGGCAGGTCAAAGTCACGATCTGGCGGGCATAGGATGGGTCGGTCAGAATCTCCTGATAGCCCGTCATTGCGGTATTGAAAACCACCTCACCGACGTTGAAACCGACGTGGCCGATGGAACGGCCTTCAAACAGGGTGTTGTCTTCCAGCAGCAGAAATGCGGACTTTGTCATCGGGAAACCGGGGGCGGACGGTCAGTATAAGCGGCGGCGCAATCCGTGGCAACGCATTCGCCGGAAGTCAGGATGCGCGCGCCGGGACGCAAGGGCGCGGCCCGGAATCAGATTACGGGGAAAGTCGCGGGTCAGATACGGGAATCAAGAATATGCCACTCCCATCTGTGCAACTGCCATTCATTATCCAGAAACTTGCGGAAAGTCAGGGCGAGGTCCCTGTCAAACCACCGGTATCTCCATTCCAGCTCTCTCCAGGTTTTTTTGTCATCGTCGCTGCTCAAGACCCGGATAGACGTTTCATCGGGTTCTCCAATCAGGGAGTCAACAACCTCCCGGCTCATGGACAAAGCCAGTTTGGCGGCCTCTTCCCGGAAATCTTCGCTGGTAAAGCCTCCGCGGTTCTCGTACGGTTTCGGTCCGCAGGCGACGGTCAGTGCAATCAGCAAAGCGCAGATAAGACTGTGTGTAATCACTCTCATGTTCAGTACTTCCAGAAACTGTAAGTCCATACATTATATTCTGGCGCCGGTTTTTATCAAGTTTCCGTCATGGCCATTACCTCGGTGATGTTTTGCGCCTGAATCAAGCACATCAGCAGGCGCTCAAAGCCCGCCGCGACACCGGCGCATTCGGGCAGGCCCGTTTGTTCGGGACATTCAAGCGCCGCCAGAAAACGCTCGTCCGGGGTGGTTTCGGCGAGGCCGCGCCGGGCGCGGCGCGTGTTGTCCGCCGCGAAACGCACGCGGTAATCGGCAGCCCGGGTCAATTCCTGAAAACCGTTGGCGAGTTCGATGTCGCCGTAAAAGATTTCAAACCGCTGTGCATGGCCGTGCTCCGAAATCCGCGCGTACGACGCCTGCCGCACGGGGAAATCATGGAGCGCGGTCAGGCAATCGCGCCTGAAATGTTTTGCCGCCAGCAGCGCGAACAGAAAGTCCAGCGCGTCGTCGGTGTCGCAACATTGCCGAAGACCCTGTTTCTCCGCGAGAGCCTGCAAACGCGCGCCGTCGTCATCGAGCGGATCCATTCCGAAGGCATCGAGAAAAGCCTCCCGGTACGGAACCAGCACCGTGTCGGCGAGTTCCAGCGGGCGCAGGACATGCGACAGCAATTCCAGGGTTTCATCGAGCAGGTGCAGGTAATCGAGGCCGACGCGGTACCATTCGAGCAGCGTGAATTCAGGCTGATGATGCGCGCCGGATTCGTCGTTTCTGAAAACCGGCCCCAGCTGCCAGATATCGCCGCTGCCCGCCGCCAGCAACCGCTTCATCTCGAACTCGGGCGAGGTCCTGAGCCAGCCGCCGCCGGCGGCCATGCTCTCGATGTTCGCTTCGCCGGCCGGGGCGCCGACGATACACGGCGTCGCCGTTTCGAGCACGCCGCGCGCGCTGAAAAAGGCGCGAATCTGTTCGACCACCCGCGCGCGCAGATGCAAACGCTCCGTCAACTCCGTGCGACGGTTCCGCGGCTGTGGTTTCGTATCCAGGAGTTACTTCACCCGGCTTACGTACTCGCCGTTGCGGGTATCGACTCGCAGAACTTCTCCTTCTTCGACAAACAACGGCACCTTGACGACGGCGCCGGTTTCCAGTTTTGCCGGCTTGACGCCGCCGCTGGCCGTGTCGCCGCGCAGGCCGGGGTCGGTTTCGACGACCTTCAGTTCGACGAAATTGGGCGGCGTCACCGCAATCGGGCGGCCATTGTAGAGCGTGACGACACAGACATCCTGCTCGCGCAGCCAGTTCTCGGCCCCGTCCATGGCCGCCGCGTCCGCCGCGTACTGCTCGTATGTCGTGCCGTCCATGAAATGCCACTGGCCGCTGTCGGTGTAGAGATAGCCGAGTTCGATCTCCAGCACATCGGCGGCCTCGGCCGTCTCGCCCGACTTGAATGTCTTGTCGAGCATGCGCCCGCTCAGCAGATTCCGCATTTTGACGCGGTTGAATGCCTGCCCTTTCCCCGGTTTGACGAATTCATTGACGAGGATGACGTGGGGTTCGCCGTTCAGCAGTATCTTGAGACCCGCCCTGAATTCGCTGGTGCTATAATTCGCCATAGTGTCCTCTGATACCCGTTATACCAGCCCTTCCAATACAAGCCAACCACCACAAGCCGCCGACACGGTCACCCGCGTCAGTGATTTGCGCCGGTTGCTCGACCTTCCGGCGAACCCGCCGGACGGTCCAATCCCGCGCGACTGTGCTGAATTTCCGTTGAAGGTTCCGCGCGCCTGGCTCGCCAGAATCGCCAGGGGCGACGCCGACGATCCGCTGCTGCGGCAGGTGCTGCCGGTTGCCGCCGAAGCCGCGCAAACCGACGGCTTCGATGCCGATGCGGTCGGCGACCTCGCGGCGGACGCCGGCAACGGCATTCTGCAAAAATACCGCCACCGGGTGCTGCTGATCGTCACCGGCGCCTGCGCCATCCATTGCCGTTATTGTTTCCGCCGTCATTTCCCCTACCGCGAGCACAGTCTGGCCGGACATCTCGACGCCGCCGTGGACTTCATCGCCGGCCATGCGGACATCGAGGAAGTCATACTGAGCGGCGGCGATCCGCTGACGCTTGCCAATCATAAATTGTTCGATTTGTGCGAGCGCCTGGAAGCCATCCCGCACATCGCACGCATCCGCATCCACACCCGGCTGCCGGTGGTATGCCCGGAGAGGATGGATTCCGCGCTGCTGGCCTGGTCAAAGCGGCGCTCCAGGCCTTACGTTATGGTGCTGCACGTCAACCACCCTGACGAGATGGACCAAGCCGCCGGCGAGGCCGTCGCCGCGATGCGGCACTGGACGCTGCTGAACCAGGCGGTGCTGCTGAAAGGCGTCAACGACGATGTCAAAACGCTGGTCCGCCTGAGCCGTCGCTGTTTTGAAGTCGGTGTGCTGCCCTATTACCTGCATTTGCTCGACCGGGTGCGCGGAACCGCCCATTTCGAGGTGGACGAGGCGACAGCGCGGCGCCTGATGCGGGAGGTCGGCGCCCGTCTGCCCGGCTATCTGGTGCCGAAGCTGGTGCGCGAAACCCCCGGCGCCCCGGCAAAAGAGATGGTCGCCTGTTAACGCAAAGAAGGTTCGGACACCCGGCGGCGGCGTGCTTGCACGACCAGCAACGCCAGCAGCAGGATGCCCAGGCCGGCCAGGCCAAAACCGCCGCTACCGCCGCTGATTGTGCCGCCGGTTGCGCCGCCGCTACCGCCGCCGGTTGTGCCGCCGCCACCTGCGGCGGCCATCACAACATCATCGCGCTCGGTGCGGCTCGTGCCCATCGGGTCTTTGATAATGCCGTTCACCTCGCTGTCCTCGTCATTCGGGCCGCCGTCCACGATGTAGAGTACTACGCAGAGGTCGTCCGGCATCTTGTCACGGTTCAGATTGCCGTCGTCGCCGCGATTGCGGTACAGACTGGCAGCCGTACCGTCGTCCGTCGGACAACTGCCGTTGTCGTCCAGTGGCGCGAAGCCGTATTCATTGCCGCCCGGCTCGGCGTCCACCGTGAAAAGCTCGGTTCGGGTGCTGTTCCCGCCGCGGTATTTATACAGAAACAGCGGGCTTGCATCCGCCAGCATTTCCGGCAACGGGATAATCACCCCGGCACGGCCTCCCGCCACAGTCGTGGCGACCGCCTCCGCTGTCGTGGAGGTTGTTACCGCCGGGGGCACGCCGCTGATGTCAAAGTCGTAGGTCACTTCAAAAGCGCTCGTCTCGGCCGAGGCCGGCAGGCGCACACCGGCTTTGGATGCCGAATACTTGTCGTAGTCTTCGAGATCCAGTTCATCGTAGCCGCCATCGGGGCCGGGGTTCAACCCCATTTGCGCCATCAGCGTTGCCGACGATGCGTCCGCCCGGGTTCTGTCGCCCAGGCTCAATTCATGCACGGGCAGTACCGGACGGATATGATGCTGCGGATTGATGACCGTCATTTCCGTGCCGCTCGCAACCACAACCGGCAAGCCCTGCACTTCCGGGTAAGGATCCTGGCTGTCCGGGATGCCGTCGCCATCACCATCACCGGATTGTTCCCCCAGTTGTGCGCTTACGCTCCTGAACTGTCGCGGCACCACCGGCCAGGTCAAGGTCGCCGCCGTGGTCCGGGTGGCGGCGTATTCTCCCTGGCTGATGGCTTCCGCCGTGACGGTCAGCGACACACTGGTGCCCGTTGCCTGGACAAAACCAGCGGGCACGTCAAACCGGGCCGTGATCATTCTTGCGCCCGCCCCGCCGGTCAGCCCGACCTCGCGAAGGTTGGTCAGATGCCCGCTCTGCGCCCTCACGCTGCCGGCATAAAGCACCGGAATCGTGACCTTGTAATTGGCGCCGCCTTCCTCGACGACGCTTCTTTCTTCGCTTTCATCATCTCTCGTCAGCGCCGGGCGGCCCAGACTCGGCGCCACGCCCTCGATGAAATAGACGACCGTCTCGTTGACCGGCCCCACCTCATAGCTGCTCATGCCCGGGAAGCCGCTGCTGTCGTCGGTGTAGGCCCCGGCCGCATTCGGGTCTATGCGGTAGCGCTCCCTCGCGTGATCCCCCGGAGTCCGCGTCAGCGTGGAGGCAAAACTGCGGCGGTCGGCGGCAGCGGCTATGCTCAGTGATCTGTCGGAGGGAGTGGCGTCGGAAACCAGAATCTCCAGGCCGGCCAGGGGAACCTGCGGCGCCTCGGAAACCGCCCGGATGAAGATTTCAGCAGCCTCGCGCCGTATAAAGTCGCGCTCCAGCGCCATGTTCACCTGGGGGATGCGTTGAATCCGCTGCGCCGGCAATCGGACCGGCGTATCCACCGTCGCCCAGCCCCGTTCATTCGCCGCAAACCAGCCGATGGTATGAATCACGTTCGGGAGGATGTTCTGGAAATCCACGACCGCGCACCCGCCCGCCACGACCGGGGCGTCGTAGTTCGACGGGAAACGGCCGTTGCAGCCGTAAGTCTCCAGGTCGCCGGTCAAATAACCGCCTTCATAACCGAAAGTATCCGAGAGGTAGTAGGCCCGGATTGTCGTGGCGCCGGTCACGGTCACGCCCAGATGCTCGCGCGGCTCGCGCAACTTGCCGGAGGCGACATAAGCCGTGTCCGCGACACCGCGTGTCAGCGTGACTTGCGGCCTGCCGCCGCTGTCGCGCAGGTACGGACTGGTCCCGAATCTTGCTTCGGCCCCGTCCGGAATGCCGTCGCCATCGCTGTCTTTGCCAGGATTGTGCAGCATCTGCACGTCGAGCATGCTGCCCGACGCGAGCGCGGTCGGGGAACTCGCACGATTGAAAATCAATGTGTCGCCCCCTTGCGTGGCAAAGTTATAGTCGTATCTTACCCACAAGTTCTCCTCGTTGATTCTTATCGGACGTTGCAGCTGAATGACCACGACGCCGGTGCTCGCAGCCCCCTCCCCGATGGACTCAAGCGCCACCGAGCGGATGGGGATGTAGGGCCCTGTCGGGCCACGCTGCCCCACCCGGAAACCTCCGCATGTTTCGCTTAACGTCAATGGGCCTCGATACTCCACGGGATTACTGCAATCCGCCAATTCGCCATTTCCTCTGGCGGTGACCCGGGTCTGGCTTTCTCCTTGAAGAGCCTGCGCCGGACCGCTCAGCACGGCGTAGAGGCGCTCGGTGCCGCTGCCGAAGGCGATGCGTGTTTCATCCTGCGGAAAATGCAGGGGCCCGCTGCTGGGGGCGATATAAATGGTGCGGGCAACGGTGCTCAATGAGCGGCCGGCGCTGTCGCCGTTGCGGTCGGTGTGCGCGGTCAAGGTGATGGCAATGGTCTCGGTGCTCTCGGTGGAGATATCCGCCAGAATCCTGATGTCGAGATCGATGGAATGCTCCCGGGCACTGATGGCGGCGAAGTTTTGACTGATGAAATCGCCGTTCCTGACATTGAAGAGCTCCTGAATGGCGTAGTCAACTCCATGAATGGCGCTGCCCTCTGTTCGCCATCGGATGATACTGGTATTCGGGCGAATCGAGCCGCTAAACCGGACGGGAAGAGCGACATTCTGGCCTTCCATCACGGTGGTTATTGACGGTTCGCCAATCTCGACCCTGGAAGTGGTGGTGGAGAAGTCGTCGGGAACAATTGTGATGATGATGGAATCAAACTGGGATATGTAGCCATCCCTTTCTATGCCACCCTCGATGAGCCTGCCGTAGCCGCTGAGGCGAATCTCCAGATTCTCATAAGACTCGCTGTTGTCACCGTCCGCCACGGCTGTAAGAATGATGTTGGCGCGAGAACTGCCTTCGCTCCGGAGGGTGGCTTGAGCGAACAAGCCGTCCCCTCTCAAAGGCCCGTGTTCTCTGGCAGTGTCGGGGTCGTATTCAATGGTGATATCGTCGAGGTGCTGAAAAGCGCTGATGCCGTCGCCAAATATCAATGAAACAATACCGCTGCTGTCCACGGCAGGGTCGCCGATGAACTCGACGGCAATGGTGGCGCTGCTGCCCTCCACGATGGAGGTTGGCGGGTTGACAAACCGGGCGTAGGCGTCATCACCACTTTCGATGATGTCAATGCTGAGGGAAGCGGAATCCAATGTGTAGGAGTACTCATTGGTGCCTGCCGTGCTTCCGTCGCTGCCGGTATGACTGATGAGCCTGTACATGATGGTCTTGCGGCCTTCCGCCACGCCGTCATACGGGATTGCAAGTTTGACCCCGATGTTGTTCGTCGGGCGGTCGGAAGGCACTCTGATCGTGGCGACACTGGCGGTCGTCCCACTGACAAGGGTGCCTGCCATTTCTTCGCCGCCGTACGTATAAGTAAAGTCGGCGCTGTAGTCTGCGCCGACGACGGCACTGCCCGAAAATTCAATCTGGACGATGCTGTCCGTCGTGCGGGCCTGGCCATCAAAATACACGGAAAACGGGAATTCGCCGGCATTGGGGAAGTCGCCTTCCTCTCTCAGGAAAGTGAGCACCGTACCATCACCGAGCTGGCAACTGATGCAGGCGTGCGCCCGGCCCTTGTTGGCGGCGATTTCAATGCCATAGCGCACACTTTCCACTGAACGCCCTGAAGTGTCGCCGCTGTCGTCCGTATGCCGCACCAGGGCGAAGACGACGGTCTCGGTGGTTTCGAACGAGAAATCGCTGGTAATGGGAAGTCCGATGGTGATGCTGTT
Source organism: uncultured candidatus Poriferisulfidus sp. (assembly GCA_963693105.1). Lineage (GTDB taxonomy): Bacteria > Pseudomonadota > Gammaproteobacteria > Poriferisulfidales > Oxydemutatoraceae > Oxydemutator. The sequence continues at coordinate 1,397,257 of OY843752.1, forward strand.
GTCGTCAGCGGGAACCATGAAAGTAGCCCTGCCACTGTTGTCCACCCTGCTTCGGAGACTGAATGCCGACACCGAACTGGCGCCATCACTGAAGGCGAGCACGTAATCGGGCTCACGGGTGTTTAAATCCGGCCTGGCGGCAGTGCCGGCGAACTGGACAGTGACCCGGCTGGGATTCGTGCGCGGAGTACGGTCGTCAAACTCGACGGTGATGCTGACGGTGTCGCCTTCTTGCGCGGTGATTCCGGAAATGCCGGAAATGAAAGCGCGTGATTGCGCCTGCACCGGGTTGGCGGCGGCCAGCCAGGTCGCGGCGATGATTGTGAACGTGCAAGACGCGCGAAATGTCTGGGAACGGGTGAAAATATTCAATGGAATCTGTGGCCTCAGTTTTCTGGAAGATGTCGCGACAATATTATGACACAACCCGCCATTCCTGAAATGACTTGATATGCCAGAGGTTTCCCGACGGTCCACCGTCGGCCCCGTGTTCACGGCGCCAGCACCGTGCGCGCCCAGAACCAGGCGACCACCGCGATGATCGGGATGACCAGCAGGTTCAGCACAAACCCGGCCCGTATCATCTCGTGCATCTTGACGTAGCCGGAACCGAAGATGATGGCGTTCGGCGGCGTCGCCACCGGCATCATAAACGCGCAACTGGCCGCCATCGCGGTCGCCAACGTCACCGGAATCGGGTCGAGTCCGAGCGCCGCGGCGAGCGCCGCGAAGATCGGCACCAGCGCCGTCGTCGTCGCGGTGTTGGATGTGAACTCGGTCAGAAACACGACCAGTGCGGCAATCGCCAGAACAATGGCGAACTCCGGAAGATTGCCGAGCACCGAGGCTTGCGCGCCGATTATCGCATCCACCTCGTTGGCCTTGATGGCGCGCGCCAGCGCGATGCCGCCGCCGAACAGCAGCACGATCTCCCACGGCAGGCGTTTGGCGGTGTCCCAATCCATCGTAAAGCGCCGCCCGCCCGCCGGCAGCGTGAACAGCAGCATGGCCGCGAGCATCGCGATGCCGGCGTCGGACAGGCCGGCCAGCGGCTTGACCGTGCCGGACGCCAGCGTGATTTCGAGGCCCTGCAGCAGCGGGCGCGTCATCCACAAAACCACGACCAACCCGAAAACAAAAACCGTAATCCAGCCGCCCCGCTCTATCGGCGGCAGCGCGTGCAGCTGCTCCTTCAGAATCTCGCGGCTTTTCGCAATCGGCTCCGACGGCAGCCGGAAAATTACGCGCGTCAGCACCAGCCAGGTCAGCGGCAGCATCACGACGGTAATCGGCAGCGCGATGAAACTCCATTCGGCGAAGCCGATGGCGTGTTCGGCGCCGAACGTGTCCTGGATAAAACTGGAGGCAAACGCATTGGGCGCCGTGCCGATGAGCGTCGTGATGCCGCCGAGGCTCGCGGCGTAGGCGATGCCGAGCATCGTGCAGACCGCGAACGGCCTCGAGTCCACGCCTTCGTTGTGCTGCTGTTCAAGCAGCGCCACTACGTTGGCCGCGATTGGCAGCATCATCGCGGTGGTCGCCGTGTTCGAGATGAACGCGCTCAACACGGCGCAAATCAGCATGAAGCCGAACACCAGCTGCCCCGGCTTGTCGCCCATCAGCGACAGAATCAGCAGCGCGACGCGCCGGTCCAGCCCCCAGCGCTGCATCGAAAGGCCGATGATGAAACCGCCCAGCAGCAGGAAAATAATGTGCGAGCCGTATGCCGCCGCCGTCGTCTGCACATCAATGATTGCGAACAGCGGAAACAGCACCAGCGGCAGCAGCCCGGTGATGGCGACGTGCACGGCTTCCAGAAACCACCAGATCGCCATCCACACCAGCGCCGCGATGACGGCCTTGCTCGATGTCTGAAAAGTCGTCTCGTCACCGGCGATGTTGATGTAGGTGTCCGGCAGGCCGAAGTAAATCAACGCCGCGGCGGCCGGGCCCGCGACCAGCGCATAGAGTTTGGAGTTCATTCAGTGTTTCCTCTGGTATTGTTTTCGGTGTTTTCCTGTTCAAGGCGTTCGAGCGCGGCGATGCGCCGCTCCAGCGGCGGGTGGCTCATCAGCAGCCGGCGGATGCCGCCGTGCACGCCGCCGGAGATGCCGAAAGCGGCCATCTCGCCGGGCAGGTCCCTGGAATCGTGCGCCCGCTGCAGGCGCTTCAAGGCGGCGATCATCTTGTCGCGGCCGGCGAGCCGCGCGCCGCCCTCGTCGGCGCGGAATTCACGGTAGCGCGAAAACCACATCACAATCATCGACGCAAAAATAGACAACACAATCTGGGTGATGATCACGGTCACGAAATAGCCGGGCCCGAAGCCGCGTGATTTGAACACGGCGCGATCAACGACGTGGCCGACCAGGCGCGACAGAAAAATCACGAAGGTGTTGACGACGCCTTGTATCAGCGCGAGTGTCACCATGTCGCCGTTGGCGATGTGGCTGATCTCGTGTCCCAGCACCGCCTCGACTTCGTCGCGGTCCATCTCCGCCAGCAGGCCCTCGCTGACGGCGACCAGCGCCTTGTTCCTGAACATGCCGGTCGCAAACGCGTTCGGTTGGGACGACGGAAAAACCCCGACCTCCGGCATGGCGATGCCCGCCGCCCTGGCCTGGCGCGAGACCGTCTCCAGCAGATACTCGTCGGACGGGTTGTCCGGCTGTGGCGGGATCATCCGCACCCCCATCGAGCGTTTGGCCATGGACTTCGACAGCGCCAGCGAGATGATGGAGCCGAGCATGCCGAAAGCCGCCGACAGGATCAACAGGCCGGTGATGTTGATGCCGGCCTCGGTCTGCTCCAGCCAATGCCCGACGCCGAGCAGGCTCAGCGTGATGTTCAAGACGAAAACAATCGCGATGTTGGTCGCGATAAACAAAGGTATCCTCATTGCTCCTCCCTTATAATCCGGATGCGTCCGACCTTGCGCCAGATTTTCGGCAGTTTGCGCCCGCGCCGTCCGCGCGCGCCGACATAGTCCGCAAGGTCGTCGAATTTCATTTTTCTGATACGCCGCCCGGCCTGCAGCTCGACGATGTCGCCTTTGCCGATGCACGCGACGTGCGCCAGCGATTCCCGCCGTTCGGCGAGGTGCTGCGCCGGAATCTGAATGATTTTATTGCCCTTTCCCTTCGCCAGCTCGGGCGCCTCGGCGGCGGCGACCACCAGCAGATAGCCCTCCGAGGTAATCGCCAGGATAAACGACGACTTCCTGTCGGCCACCTGGATTGCCGCCAGCGCCCTCGCGCCGGCGGGCAGATTCATCACCTGCCTGCCGCCGCGGCCACGCGCGCCCAGTTGCTCCAGCGTCGTCAGAAAACCGTATCCAAAATCGCTGACGATGAAGCAGTGCTCGTCGCCGGCGCCCATCAGCACGGAGACAAAGTCGGCGTCCTCGGCGGCCTGGAAGCGGCTGCTGAGCGGCTCGCTGCGCCCGCGCCCGGCGGGCAGCGCGTGGCCGGGCGCGCTGTAACTGCGCCCGCCGGAATCGAGAAAGTACGCCGTCTGCGCGGATTCGCCCAGCGCCATGTCGTGGAAGTCGTCGCCGGAACGGTAATCCAGTTCGTCTAAATTGACCTCGTGCCCCTTCAGCGCGCGCACCCAGCCCTGGCGCGACAGCACCACGGTCAGCGGCTCCGCGACGACAGTCAACTGCGGCTTGAACGCCTGCGCCTCGGGGCGCGCGACCAGCTGCGTGCGGCGGGCGTCGCCCCACGCCTTGCAGTCGCGCTGCAATTCCTTTTTCACCAGCGTTTTCAGGCGCCGCTCGGACGACAGGCACAGGTCAATGCGCCCGCGCTCGGCGTCCAGCTCCCCGAGTTCGCTCTCGACCTTGACCTTTTCAATCCGGTTCAATTGCTTCAGGCGCATCTCGAGGACGGTACGCGCCTGGTTGACGGTCAGCTTGAAACGTTGAATCAGGACTTTTTCCGGCTCCTCTTCATGGCGCACGATTTGCACGACCTCGTCCACGTTCAGGTGCACCGTCAGCAGCCCCTGCAGAATCTCGATGCGCTCGTCCACCCTCGCCAGGCGCCATTGCAGGCGGCGGCGCACCGTTTCAATCCGAAACCCGATCCACGCCTCCAGCATCTCTTTGAGGTTCATCACCCGCGGCTTGCCGTCGAGGCCGATGACGTTGAAGTTGGCGCGGTAACTGCGCTCGAGGTCGGTGGCGGCGAACAACCACGACATCAGCGCGTCAGCCGAGGTCTCGCGGCCACGCGGCTTGACGACGATGCGCACCGGCTGGGACTCGTCCGACTCGTCGCGCAAATCGGCGATGACCGCGCGCATCCCGCCTTGCATCTGCGCGAACAACTGCGCCATGATCCTGCCGCCCGCGACCTGGAACGGCAGCGACGTGATGACGATCTGGCGGTTCTCGATCTTGTAGGTCGCGCGCATCCGTATCATGCCGGCGCCGGTCTCGTAGATGCGCCGAATCTCCTCCGGCGGGCTGATGATCTCGCCGCCGCCCGGATAGTCCGGCCCGCGGACATGCTCCAACAGTTCGGCGATGCTTGTTCTCGAGTTGTTCAGCAGCTTGACGCAGGCGGCGACGACCTCGGTCATGTTGTGCGGCGGAATGTCGGTCGCCATGCCGACGGCAATGCCGGAGGCGCCGTTGAGCAGCACATTGGGCAGTTTCGCCGGCAGAATCTGAGGCTCGCGCAAAGTGCCGTCGAAGTTCGGGCGCCAGCCGACGGTGCCCTGCCCGAGTTCGTCGAGCAGCGCGTTGCAGTAGGGCGTCAGGCGCGACTCGGTGTAGCGCATCGCGGCGAATGATTTGGGGTCGTCCGCCGACCCCCAGTTGCCCTGCCCTTCGATCAGCGGATAACGAAACGCGAACGGCTGCGCCATCAGCACCATCGCCTCGTAACTCGCGGCGTCGCCGTGCGGATGGTATTTACCGATGACATCGCCGATGGTGCGCGCCGATTTCTTCGGCTTGGCCGCGGCGTTCAGCCCCAGTTCGGACATTGCATAGACGATGCGCCGCTGCACCGGCTTGAGGCCGTCGCCCAGATACGGCAGGGCGCGGTCGAGAATGACGTACATCGAGTAATTGAGGTAGGCGCGCTCGGCAAACTCGTGAATCGAGGTGCGCTCGACGCGCTGGCGGCTCTTTTTGCGGGCTGTTTGAACCATGTTCAATCCTGGTCGGTCGGCGCCGTGCCGACGCTCTGGTGCAGCGACAGTTCGCGCTGCCAGACGATGCGGTCGGCAATCTCGATGACCGCCTTCTCAAGCCACAGGGCGGCGTGTTTGCCTTCGCCGTAATCGGCCTCGGCCATCCCCTGCACGCGCTGTTGCTGCTGGAGTTTGCAGGCGCCGTCGAATTTCTTCCGCTCCTTCGGGTTGTAAACGGCGAACGTCTTGCCGCCCCAGTGATTGACGACGGAAAATACCGGCACATCGCTGGGGCCGTCGGCGATGTAGATCATCTGCTTGATCGGCACCCTTCTTTTGTCCCGGTCAATCGAGTCGTTGACGGTGATGTTGCGCGAGACATTGACACCCTTGTTAATCTCGAACACCGCCCGTGTCTTGGTGGTGTCGTCCAGCACGTAGCCGATGCGCGAGACGCAGCGCGTCTTCTCGTCTTCGAGAAACTCGCAGCCCCAGATGCCGTTGAGATGCTCCGCCAGCGCGCAGCCTTCGATCAGTTTTCTCAGTCCGGCGCTGACGACGTAATGCTCGAGTTTCAACTCGTGGGAGCGGTATTTTTCCTTGTCGAGCAGGCTTTTGGCCCTGGGGAAAAACTCCGGCAGGCCCGGGTACAGTTCCAGCTTCGCGCCAAGCTCTTTCAACTTGCCGTTCGACAGGCCGGCAAAGCGGCGGTCGGCGACATAGTCGAGAATGTGGTTCAGATAGAGCAGTTCCTTCGTGACCTGGCCGCAGCCGCGCGCGCGGTACTGCTCCGGCAGCGCGTTGACCTCGTTCCAGAACGCCTCGCCGTCCACCTTGTACTCGTCGAAGAGCACTCTTTGCATGTAGTCCGGAATCAGAGTCTTGTCGAAATCCCAGATCATCGCAATGATGTTTTGCGAGAACGGCTGCCAGACGGTCTGCGAACTCAATTGTGAATCGGACGAGTGCATTACAGTATCTCGATGCGGGCGCCTTCTTTCTCCAGCCACCGCTTTCTTTCCGGCGAGCGCTTTTTCGACAGCAGCATGTCCATCAGCGGCAGCGGGTCGTCGCCGCAGGTCAACTGCACGAGGCGGCGGCTGGCCGGCGACATCGTCGATTCTCTCAATTGCGAAGGATTCATCTCGCCAAGCCCCTTGAAGCGGATGACCTGCGCCTTGCCCTGCACTTTCGCCAGATGGGCGTCGCGGTCTTTTTCATCCTGCGCATAATAAACGCTTTTGCCGACATCAATGCGAAACAGCGGCGGCAGGGCGGCGAAGATTCTGCGCGCCTCGACCAGCGGCCGGAAGTGCCTCAGAAAAAGCGCGATCAGCAGGGTGGAGATGTGCAGGCCGTCGGAGTCGGCGTCGGCCAGAATGCAGACCTTGCCGTAACGCAGGCGGCTCAAGTCGTCGCTGCCGGGCGCCACATCAATGGCCGTCGCGATGTCGCTGATTTCCTTCGAGTCGAGTATCTCGCCGGTGTCGCTCTCCCAGGTGTTCAGGATTTTCCCGCGCAACGGCATGACCGCCTGGAAAGCCTTGTCCCTGGCCTGTTTCGCCGAGCCGCCGGCGGAATCGCCCTCGACCAGAAACAACTCCGAGTCCTCGACATTGCGCGACAGGCAGTCGGCCAGTTTGCCCGGCAGGCGCGGGCCGGACACTCTTGCGCGCTTGACGCTCTTGCTCTTTTTACGCGCCTGCGCGTTCTCCAGCACCGCCTCGACCAGCGTTTTGCCGGTGCCCGGAGAGGCGTTCAACCACAGGCTGAACGCATCGCGAACCAGTTTCTGAACCAGCGCGCCGCCCTCTTTCGACACCAGGCTTTCCTTTGTCTGTCCGGCGAAGCGGGGGTTGTCCATTTTCAGCGACAGCACAAAACCGGCGCCGCGCCAGACATCGTCGGGCATCAGGCGAACGCCGCGCGGCAGCAGGCCGTGCAACTGCGCGAACTCGCGCAGCGCCTCGGTCAGCGCGGCGCGCAACCCCGAAACGTGGCTGCCGCCCTGTGGCGTCGGCACCAGGTTGACATAACTCTCGCCGACCGCCGCGCCGTCCTCCTCGAACCAGTTCAAACACCATTGAATCTCCTGCTGTTCCAGTTGCCGCTCTCCGCAGAAATCCCGCTCCAGCAGCGCCGCGTCGGCGCCGCATTTCTCGGTGAAATACTGCTGCAATCCGTCGCGGTATCGGCAGCATTGAATTTCCCCGCCGTCCTCTCCGACCAGGCGGGTCGTCAGCCCGGCGCACAACACCGCCTTGGCCTTCAGCAAGTCCTTCAACCTGGCAATCTGGAATTTTGATGTATCGAAGAAATCCGGGTCGGGCCAGAAGCGGATTTCGGTGCCGGTCGCGCGCTTTTTGAAGCGTTTCAGAACCTTGAGTTTCGATGCCGCGCACCCGTTTTTGAAGCCCATGCCGTACTCGCAGCCGTCGCGTTTGACCCGCACCTCAAGGCGCGTTGACAGCGCGTTGACGATTGAGATGCCGACGCCGTGCAGGCCGCCGGCGAAGCGGTACTGGCGATTGGAGAACTTGCTGCCCGCGTGCAGCGTCGTCAAAATCACCTCGACGCCGGGCAGTTTGCGTATCGGATGGGGGTCCACCGGCATACCGCGCCCATCGTCGCAAACGCTGATTGAACCATCGTCGTGCACGACGACATCCACGCGCGTGGCATGACCGGCCAGCGCCTCGTCCACGCCGTTGTCTATCGCCTCCTGCACAAGATGGGTCGGGCTGGACGTGTCGGTGAACATCTCCGGGCGCTTGCGCACCGGCTCAAGACCGCCCAGAATTTCTATATCGGCGGCGTCATAGCGCCTTTTGGCGGCGCTGGAAGTGCGGCTTGGCATCGGTGTTTCCGGAAAGAGAGTGTGCTGTCGAATGGTACCAAAGCGGGTATTATCACCGTATTGCCGCCGCAGGGAAACCTCGCGGCGGCGGAAAATTGATGGACACGCTCGAAATCCTGACGCCTGATGCCAGCGGCATCGTCTCCGCTTCCGCCGGCACAGGCAAAACCTGGCTGCTGGTCTCGCGCATCCTGCGCCTGCTGCTTGAGGGCCGCCCGCCCGGCTCCATCCTCGCCATCACCTTCACCAACAAGGCCGCCGACGAGATGCGCGAGCGCCTGATGGCGCGGCTTTTGCAATGGAGCACGGCGTCCGTTGACGAACTGCACGGCCACCTGCGGGAAATTGGAATCGAGGAAACCGCACCCCGCCACCGGATGGCGGCGCGCCTGTACGAAACCCTGCTCTATGCGTCCGAGCCGGTGCAGATTACGACTTTTCACGCCTTCTGCCAGCAGATTCTGAGGTTGTTTCCATTACAAACCGGGGCGCCGCTGAACTTTCAGGTCACCGAGAACATCGAGGAACTGCATGCCCGCGCCATTGACGAGCTGTTCGCGCAGGCCACGCGGCAACCCGACAGCGATTTCAGCCGCGCGCTCGACGCACTGTTCACACTGTGCAACGGGGTCGAAAACGCCCGCGGTGCGCTGAAAGCATTTCTGACGCACCGCAACGACTGGCGGGCCATGCACGGCGACGGGGAGTTGGAGGCATTCCGGGACACCGGCGACGAAGGCGAATTGGAGAAGTTCTGGCAAGAAGACATGCGCCTGCGAATCCGGCAATATGCCGAAGCACTTGTTCGGCATGACGTCAAAATAAGAAGCGTTCCGGTTGAACAACTGCAGGAATCGGCGGCGTGCGAAACGTTGGATGCCATAGCCTTTGAAAGATTGCATGCCTGCTTTTTTACGAAAAAGAACAAGCCGCGCGCAGTCCTGAAAAAGAACTCGCCCGAAGGGTTCGTCGAGGCGCTGATGTCGCTCGATCACGACGGCCTTGTAAAGACCATCGAAGACACGAGAGACCGCCTGCTGCAACGACGCAACGAGCTCCTGAACACCGCGTGGCGCCACGCCGGCGAGCACCTTTGCGGGATTTACCGGGATCTGAAGCGCGAAAACGGCCTGCTGGATTTCGACGACCTCGAATGGGAAGGCGGCAAACTGCTGAGCAACGAGCAGCAGCTGCAATACCGCCTCGGCAGCAAAATCGAGCATCTTCTGGTGGACGAATTCCAGGACACCAACCCAAGCCAGTGGCAGTTGCTAAGGCCGCTGCTCGAAGAAATCGTCTCGCAGGAAACCGGCAGCGTGTTCATCGTCGGTGATGTCAAGCAATCCATCTACGGCTTTCGCCGCGCCGACCCGGAACTGCAACAAGCCGCCGCCGACTGGCTGGGAGAAAACTGCCCCGGCAGCCTGCATCCGAAGATGAACACATCGCGCCGCTCGGCACAGGCCGTCATGGATTGCGTCAACCGGGTTTTCGGGGAGCCGGAACAGGAGGCTCCGACCGGCTTTCGGACCCACGACACCTTGCGCACAACCGGCGGCGGCGTGCGCGTGCTGGACCTGCATGAATCCGAAACACCGCCGGCAACCGCCTGGCGCAATCCGCTGCGCGAGCCGCGCTCCTCGTCCCGGGGCGCATCCGCGGAAGAAGCCGAGACCGTCGCGCAGACCATCGCCCGGCTGGTGAAAAACCGCCTGCCCATCGAGGAGAACGGGCGGCAGCGTCCCTTCCAATACCGCGATGCGATTGTTCTCGCGCGGCAGACGACGCACTTCGGTACATTTTTGCAGGCGTTGCGCACCGCCGGCATCCCGTCCGTCAGCGCGCGCGAACAGAACTTCCTGACTTCGCTGGAAGTGGCGGACTGGATTGCGCTGCTCGAATTTCTGCAAAACCCGCGCCGCGACGACGCCCTCGCCGAAGTACTCCGCTCCCCGATCTACTCGCTGACCGACGAGCAGTTGTGGCAGATCGCGCGCGCGCCGGGAGACTGCTGGCAGAGCAAACTGGTCTCTCTGGGCCGGGACGACAAAACTTCGTGGTGGCGGCGGATAGACCGCCAACTGACATCGTGGATTGAACTGCACGGCCAACTGCCGCCGCACGACCTGCTGGACCGCATCTACCACGAAGCCAACCTGGTGCAGCGCTACCGCCAGGCCGTCCCCGCGCAGGAACGCGGGCGCGTCGGCAGCAACCTCGACGCCCTGCTGGAATTTGCGCTCGACTTCGAGAGCGGGCGTTATCCCGACGCCGGACGTTTTCTGCAAAACCTGAAGGATCTGAAACGTCTCGCCGGCAACAAGGCCGACACGCGGACGCCGGCGGACAGCGATTGCGTGCGCCTGATGTCCATACACGGCGCCAAAGGTCTGGAGTCGCCGGTCGTCTTTCTGGTGGACTGCGCTTCCGGGCCGAAGGACAAAGACACCTACCAGACGCTGGTGGATTGGCTGCCTGCGGATGAAAAACCCCGCCAGTATGTGCTGCTGCCGGCGAAAGACCAGCGCAGCAGTGCGCTGCACGATCTGGTCGAGCGGCGCAAACAACGCGAGCAGCGCGAGGCCGTCAACCTGCTGTATGTCGCGCTGACGCGGGCGAAGCAGTACCTCTTTGTTTCAGGAAGCGGCAAGGCAGACGGAGACCATTGGTACCAGAAGATACGGGACGCGGTTGGCAAAGACGGCCTGCTCGGCGACGACGCCCTCACCTGCACCGGCGACCACCTCGAACAACCCGACGCCCCGGCCAAAGACGACGGGAAAGCGCCGCTGCAACTATCAACCACGCCGACCGCGCCGACCGCGCCGCGAATCGCGACGGCGAAGAATCCGAGCCGAATCGCGGCAAGTGGCGGCGGCGGCGGCACATCCGACGAGGACGGCGCGCTGCGTGGCCAGATGATTCATCGTGCGCTGGAACTGCTGAACACCTCGGATTTTGCCGATGCCGACGCGCTGCACGAACGTCTCTCGGAAGAATATGACGAAGCCGGCGAGTCGCTGGCCGCCTGGGCCCAGGAAGCGTGGGATCTGGTGCGCCGGCCGCAACTGGCGGAATTGTTCACGGACACGCTCTACCAGCAGGTACACAACGAAATGCCGCTGCTTTACCGGCACAACGGCGAACAGATTTTCGGCACATTAGACCGCCTGTGCGTAGCGGAAAACTCGGCCTGGCTGGTGGACTACAAAACCCACCGCACCGGCGACCCTGAAGCCCTGGGCGAACACTACCGCGAACAAATGCTCTGCTACCGCGACGGCGTCACAAAACTGTTCCCGGGCCGGAAACTGCGAACCTCATTGCTGCTGACCGCAAACGGCCAACTCTACGACTACTGACTCACCGATCAAAAAAATCCTCATCAATCTTTTTTAGTGTGTAAGAACTGTAATCTTTCACACCGACATTATATTGGTACATCAAATCAACGAGCCTACCCCCATCAATGAGAATGATTGAATGATCCGCGTCACGAGCTTTTTCCCTGGCAGACTCACCAAAACTTGAAGTAGTTACAAAAATCCCCTTTTTGGTATCTCTGCTCATCGCTCCGATAAAGTCACGAATACTCGTTTCATGTACTTTGTTGTCTTCTTTGTAATGCTTTGCCTGGATGTAAATTTTTTCAAGACCAAGTTGATCTTCTTTTATAACTCCGTCAATACCGCCATCGGCTGTTTTTGACGTTCCACTACATTTACCGTACCCCATTTTCCCGAGAAGAGTGAGAACCACCCGTTCAAACTTAAACCACTCCATATTCCTTAGATTTTCAAGAAGCTCCTCTTTGACTTGAGATTTAATCTTTGAAGAACCTGAATCTATCAATTCCTGCGGAGATGCATTTTCGACTTCTACGTCGGTTTCTACGTCGGTTTCTTCGTCTTTTGCACGCTTTTCCTCTTTTTTAGCTTTGCAACGCGCAAGAAAATCAGGGTCTTTGTTCAGGTCGCGGTGGGTAAATTCCTTCCCGCTTTCCAGAAGATCTTTCCTCTTTTCTGTAATTTGCACTTTTGCCATTTCCGGAGAATCCAGAAACTTTGCATTCTTCAAATAAGATTTTGCCCAGTTAATGCGATTGGAAAGTATATTGTCACCACTCTTATACCTCTTGCTTAGCAACTCTTCCGGCAATTCTGAATAATATTGCTCTCGAACACGTTTAATTAAATCCTTGTAGTGAAGTAAATCACCATCGCTCAATACTTCAAGAATCGGTATATACGTTTCGTCAAATTTAGGGAGATGTTTCATCCGGGGATTATATGCCAGGATAAAGTTCAACCGAATTTTTGCGGAGTTCGGACGCAACGAGGAAAGCAACCCGACAAACAGTCGTTTTCAGCCGACGAACAACCTGCCGGCAGACGGGAACGGCTTATTGCTCGAGGGCCTGCAACAGTTGCTCCGGTTCGACGTAGCCCGGAAGCAGCGTGCCGTCGGCCAGGAAGATGGCCGGGGTGCCGCGCACTTCCAGTAACCTGGTCAGCCGCAAATTGCTCTCGATCGGGTTCTCGCACTGCTTGTCCGGCAAAGACTTGCCGAGTTTGGCGGCGGTCAGCGCCGCGCTCCGGTCGCGGGCGCACCAGACATTGACCGCCTCCGTATGGGCCTGTTCGCTGAGAACCGGCGTCAGCAGATAATTCACGGTGATGCCGAGACTGTTCATCTTGCGAATATTGCGATGAAACTTCCGGCAGTAGCCGCAGGTCACATCGGTAAAGACAACCACCTCGTGGCGAGCGCCGGGCGCGGCAAAGGGAATCAGACGGTTCTGACCGAGAGACGCCAGCATTTTCTTGCGAACACCATTGAGCGCCTCTTCCGTCAGATTTCTCTGCTGCGCGAGGTCAATCAACGGCCCCTTGAGCAGGTAATTGCCGTCCTCGCTTGCATAAACCACCTTGCCCTTGTGGATGATCTGATAAATCCCGGGCAGCGGCGTGTCGGAAACCGACACCTCGTCCAACTCCATCGTCCGTTTCAGGTTTTCGGCGACGGCCTGCTTGTCGGCGGCGGCCGGCGCCGCGAACAACAGACAAAGCACAACAAACCCGCGCATCCGGTCAGCCCCGCGGATGGTGCGCACGATGCAGATTCTTGAGCCGCCGGTTGGCGATGTGCGTATAAATCTGCGTCGTGGACAAGTCGCTGTGCCCCAGCAGCATCTGCACAACCCTCAAGTCGGCGCCGTGGTCGAGCAAATGCGTCGCAAAAGCGTGGCGTATGGTGTGCGGCGAAAAAGACACGGCGATCCCGGCCTTGCGCGCCAGCCGCTTCAATCCGTGCCAGAAAGTCTGCCGCGCCATGCCCGCGCCGCGCCGGGTGACAAAGACCTGCTCGCACTCGCCGCGGCCTTTCAGCAACTGCGGGCGCGCGTCGGCGATGTAGCGTTGCAGCCATTCACAGGCCTGCTCGCCAATCGGCACCAGCCGCTCCTTGCCGCCTTTGCCGGTGATTTTCAGATAGCCGCCGTCGAGGAAAAGCTGCGAGAACGAAAGGCCGACCAGTTCCGAAACCCGCAGGCCGCCGGCATACAACAACTCCAGCATCGCCTTGTCGCGCAGGCCGTTAACGGTGGATACGTCCGGCGCCTCGAGCAATTGTTCGATTTCTTTTTCGCGCAGCACCGGCGGCAATTTGCGCCCCAGGCGCGGCGTCGGCATCTTCTCGCACGGGTTGCCTGCAATCCGTTTCTCGCGCACCATCCACACGTAAAATCCGCGCAGCGACGAAAGCCAGCGCGCATTGGAACGCGAGGCGTAACCGCGCTGCGTCCGGTCGGCGAGACAGTCCTGGATGTGGCCGTGACCGGCGTCCGCAAGCCCGGCGTCGTGCTGTTGCAGCCACGCGGCGAAACCGGCCAGATCGCGGCGGTAGGCCGCCAGCGTATTGCGCGAAAGCCCCCGTTGCGAAAACGCGCCGCTGATGAAACTTTCGATTAGACTGCTTTCCTGCGGCGGCAATCCGGCAACGGAGCAATTGGAAACCACATTCATTATCAAATTATGACACGAAACCGGGAAGACGGCATCGGCCTGCCGAGGCGCATCGGGGCGATGTTTTACGACGCCATTTTAGTCCTCGCGATTCTGCTGCTGGCCTCGCTGCCGTGGAGCATCGCCGGGGTTACGCCGGAGCACCCCTTGTACCCGGCCTACGCCGTCTGTCTGTACGGGATTGTCGCCGCCTATTTCACGTGGTTCTGGACGCACGGCGGGCAAACGCCCGGCATGAAGACCTGGAAAATCCGCATCGTCGCCGACGGCGATGAAACCGTCGGCTGGCGCACGGCGCTGGTGCGCTTCGCCTCGGCGATACTGTCGCTGGGTGCACTGGGACTCGGCTTCGCCGCCGCACTGCTCAACGACGAACGCCTCACCTGGCACGACCGCCTGTCGGCGAGCCGACTGGTGGCAAGCGAATGTTAGTCGGATTGCAGTCGTTTCAGCGCAAAGGCGCCGGCGGCGGCGAACAACACCACCGGGAGGAACGCGCCGATGGCCGGCGGTATCTGATAGACGACCGCCGCGTCGCCGATGATGCGGCTTCCGATCATGTAGGAAAGACCAATCATAATCGCGAAGAAAAGACGTTTGCCGGAGCCGGTGCTGCGCGTCGAAAAGAAGATCCACGGCATCGCCAGCAGCAGCATCACCAGAATCGAAAGCGCGGCGCTGAAGCGCGTCCACAAGGCCAGTTCCGCGCGCGCGCCGGACAACCGGCTGTTGCGAAGAAACTCCACATAATCAATCAACTGGACAATATTCATCTCGGCGGGGTTCCACTCCGATACCGCCCGTTTCTCGATGCCGCGAGGCGCCGCGCGCGGCAGCCGCAAACCGTCGCGGCGGACAATCGAAACCTCTTCGCCGCTCAATTCGCTCAGCCTGACATCGCTCAGCACCCATTCCTCCGGAGTCGCTTGCGCGCGCCGCGCTTCGACAATCCGCGCAAGGTGATGTTCCTCGTTCAACTGGTACACCCTGACCTCATCGTATAAATCATCGGAAACCGCCTTGCCGATGTGAATGAAATTGCGGCCGTCGCGCAGCCATCGGCCGCCGGCGGTCTCGAAGGAACGTTGCTGCGGCTCCTGCTCGTGCTTGATTTCGTACGCCTTGCCAACCGCGGCGGGCACCGCGGTTTCTCCGAGCAGAAAGGTAAAAAGCATCAGGAAGGTCCCGGTAATCAACACCGACGCGGTGATGCGCGCGCGCGAATAACGAATCGCGCGAAACGCGACCAACTCCGACTGGGCGGCCAGATTGCCGAGGCTGATGACGGCGCCAATCAGCACCGCCACCGGCAGCAGTTCATAGACGCCGGCGACCATCATCAGCCCGGTATAGCAGATGGCGTCAAGCAGCGTATAACCGTCGTCCACGTCCTTGATCTCATCCACCAGACTGATCATGCCGTCCATCGCGGCAAGCGCCAGCAGCGCGAGCGCGGCGCCGGTCAGCAGGCTGCGCCCCAGATAGCGGTCCATTTGCCTCATGCCGCCGCCTCCGGCCCCGCGCGCGGCTGGCGCACGTGCCAGCGCACCAGAATCAGCGCCAACACCAACACCGTCAGATGAACCCACCACACGCCCGCCGCCGCCGGCAGACGGCCTGCCGCGATCATGCCGGTCACCAGCGCCAGCACGTTCGAGTACACCAGGAAGAAGACGATACTCACCGCCAGTTGCAGCGAACGGCCACGGCGCGGCACCGTGCGGCTGAGCGGCTCCGAAATCAGCAGCAGCAGCAGCAGGGAAATCGGGATGGACAAGCGCCACTGCAATTCCGCCCGGTGCTCAGGCAACGGCGACGCCCACAACGCCGCGAAACTCATCATGTCGGGTTTGCCCACGTCCCAGTCGGTCGCCTGCTCCGGCAGCAGTACCGAATGCCGCCGGTACGAAGACGCGAAGAACGCATCCTGCCCAAGCGCCCGCTCGTAAAAGCGCCCATCGTGCAGTTCCAGCCACTTGCGCCCGTCGTCTGAGCCGCGCTGCTCGCCGCGTGCCGCAGTCTCGATGGTCCACTTGTCGGCGCGGCGCGCGGCGACGAAAACACCCTCGACCGCATTGCCTTTGCGCTGCTCGATGAACAGCACGCCGCCGTCCATTTCCATGAAGCGCCCGGTGCCGAACGTGCCCACGTCCACGCGCTGCTTGCCGGACTCCTTGATAAACCGGAACTGCTGGTGCGCCGTCGGCAGCACGTTCATCATCAGGTAGGAAACCAGCAGCGCGAGCGGAACGCCCAGGCGCATCAGCGTCGTGAAAATCCGCCGGTAGCCGACGCGGATCGAGAAAGCGGCGTAGATTTCGTTGTCGCGGTAATAACGTCCCAGAACCAGAACGCTGGCGAGCATCGCGCTGAACGGCAGCGTCTGAACAATCCAGTCGAGGGCGCCCAGCAGCAGCAGCGGCAGCACGACATCCAGCGGATAACTGCCCGCCGCGACCTTGCCCATCAGCGTAATCAGCAGCCGCCCCACCGTAATCAAGGCCAGCACCGAAACCACGGCGACGAGGTTCACCAGCAAGTCACGGAAGAAATAACGTTCGAAAATGGTCATGCCGGAAACGGCGGTGGTAGTGCTTCGATGAATATCCGGGTAAAATGCCGCACTCTATCACCCTTAAAAACACAGCGCAGGAAACCAAAAATCATGCAGATTACAGCCACTTCAAGAAACCCGGGGAAACTCTCGAGTGATTGCAGCATTATACCCTTGTACGCGGGGCGCCGTTCGCGGGGACGCTCGCCGGCGTTTGACGAAATAGACGACGCCACCGACGGCTTTTTATCACAGGCATCGCGCAACGCCGGATTCTCGGCCAACTTCAACGAGACCCTGGTGCTGCACACGCCGTATCCGCGCCACAAGGCGGTGATTCTGATTGGCCTCGGCAAGAAAAGCGCGATGCGCGATGACAAGTTCGACCGCATCGCGCGCACCGCGGCGCGCACCGCGGTCGGACTCAAGCCGTCGTCGCTGCTCTATTGCTTTTCCGAAACCGGCCTCAAGGACCCGCACCGCGCCACGCGCCAGCTCGCGACCGCGCTGCAGTATTCCTGCTACCGCTATCTTGCGACACGCGGCGCGACCAAGGGCAAGAAGAAGGAGAAATTCCGGATTGACAAGTGCGTATTTCACACCGACGACGTGGCACAGACACGCGCGGCAATCCGTGAATCGGAGGGCATCGCCCACGGCATGAACCTGGCGCGCGAACTGGCCGATCTGCCGCCCAACGTCTGCACGCCGGCCTACATGGTCGAGCAGGCGCGCAAACTGGGGCGCACCTCGACCCGGCTCAAGGTCCGCGTATTGAGCGAGAAGAACATGGAGCGCCTCGGCATGGGCGCGTTTCTGTCGGTCAGCCGCGGCAGCCATATCCCGGGTTATCTGATTGCTCTGGAATACCGCGGCGGCGCGGCGCGGCAGCGCCCGGTCGCGCTGGTCGGCAAAGGCATCACCTTCGACACCGGCGGCATCTCGATCAAACCGAGTTCGGCGATGGACGAAATGAAGTTCGACATGTGCGGCGCCGCGTCGGTGCTGGGCACCCTCGCCGCCTGCGCGCGCCTGCGGCTGCCGCTGAATGTCGTCGCGGTGCTCGCCTGCGCCGAGAACATGCCGGGCGGACGGGCCAGCAGGCCCGGCGACATCGTCAAGACGATGTCGGGGCAGACGGTCGAAATCCTGAACACTGATGCTGAGGGGCGCCTCGTGTTGTGCGATGCGCTGACGTATGTCGGGCGCTACAAGCCCGAGTGCGTGGTGGATGTGGCGACGTTGACAGGCGCCTGCGTCGTCGCGCTCGGCAACGAGGCCAGCGGGCTGATGAGCAACCACCAGCCGCTCGCCGAACAGCTGCTGGCGGCGGGAGAAAGTGCCGGCGACCGCACGTGGCAGCTGCCGCTGTGGAGTGAATACCAGCCGCAACTCAACAGCAACTTCGCCGACATGGCGAACATCGGCGGGCGCTGGGCCGGCACCATCACCGCCGCCTGCTTCCTGGCGCGCTTCGCCGAGGACTACCAGTGGGCGCACCTGGACATCGCCGGCGTCGCCTGGCACACCGGAAGCAACAAAGGTTCGACCGGCCGTCCGGTGCCGTTGCTGACGGAGTTTCTGCTGAACCGCGCCAGGACATAAATGGGCGGCACCGGCCCGGACGCGATGTCGCCGACGGGCGACCAGCACACCAGTCCCATGGACAAAACCTACCGCCCGGAGCGGATTGAGCAGCACTGGTACCGGCAGTGGGAATCGCGCGGCCTGTTCTCGCCGCGCGGCGATGGCGCGCCCTACTGCATCATGATTCCGCCGCCGAACGTGACCGGCACATTGCACATGGGGCACGCCTTCCAGATTACGCTGATGGATTGCCTGATTCGCCACCGGCGGATGTCGGGCGACAAGACCCTGTGGCAGGTCGGCTCCGACCACGCCGGAATCGCCACGCAGATGGTCGTCGAAAGGCAGCTCGAAGCCGGCGGGCAATCGCGCCTGGAGCTGGGGCGCGACGCTTTCATCAACAAGGTGTGGGAATGGAAGGGCCAATCGGGCGGCATGATTACGCAGCAACTGCGCCGCCTCGGCGCGTCGCTCGACTGGAGCCGCGAACGCTTCACCATGGACGACGACATGTCGCGGGCGGTGTGCCGCGCGTTCGTCACGCTCTACGACGAGGGCCTGATTTATCGCGGCAAGCGGCTGGTCAACTGGGACCCGGTACTGAAAACCGCAGTGTCCGATCTGGAAGTCCTGTCGAGCGAAGAGGACGGACACCTGTGGCACATCCGCTACCCTTACGCCGACGGCGACGGCCATGTCATCGTCGCGACGACGCGCCCGGAAACCCTGCTCGGCGACACCGCCGCCGCGGTTCACCCGGACGATGAACGCTACCGCGACTCCATAGGCCGCCGATTGTCGCTGCCGCTGACCGGCCGCGTCATCCCGCTGATTGCCGACGACTATGTGGACCCGGAATTCGGTTCCGGCTGCGTCAAGATAACGCCGGCGCACGACTTCAACGACTACGAAGTGGGCCGCCGCCACGACCTGCCGATGATCAACCTGTTCAACGAGGACGCGACGCTGGGCGACAGGGCGCCGGAGCCGTACCGCGGACTGGACCGCTTCGAGGCGCGCAAGCGCGTGCTCGAGGATTTGCGCGAACAAGGCCTGCTCGAAAGCGAGCGCGAACACCGCCACGCGGTGCCGCGCGGCGACCGCAGCCAGGCGGTGATCGAGCCGTACCTGACCGACCAGTGGTTCGTCAACGCCACAAAGCTGGCGCCGGCGGCGTGCGAGGCGGTGCGCGACGGGCGCATACGCTTTGTGCCGAAACGCTGGGAGAAGACCTACTTCGACTGGATGGAAAACATCCAGGACTGGTGCATCAGCCGGCAGTTGTGGTGGGGGCACCGCATCCCGGCGTGGTACGACGACGGCGGAAACCTGTACGTCGCCGATTCCGAACAGGCGGTGCGCGACAAGCACCACCTCGGCGCCGACGTGGCGCTGACGCGCGAGGCGGATGTGCTCGACACGTGGTTCTCGTCGGCGCTGTGGCCTTTCTCGACGCTGGGCTGGCCTTCGCAAACGCCGGAGATGAAGACGTTTTACCCGACCAGCGTGCTGGTCACCGGCTTTGACATCATCTTCTTCTGGGTCGCGCGCATGATCATGATGGGGCTGAAATTCACCGGCGACGTCCCGTTTCGCGAGGTCTATGTGCATGGCCTGGTGCGCGACATCGAGGGCCAGAAAATGTCGAAATCGAAAGGCAACATTCTCGACCCGATAGACCTGATTGACGGAATCGCGCCAAACGACCTCATCGCCAAGCGCACCGCGAGCCTGTTGCAGCCGGCGATGGCGGAGCGCATCGAGCGGCACACGCGCAAGGATTTTCCGGACGGCATCGCGGCCTACGGCACCGATGCGATGCGCTTTACCTTCACCGCGCTGGCCTCGACCGGGCGCGACATCAAGTTCGACATGCAGCGCATCGAGGGCTACCGCAACTTCTGCAACAAGTTGTGGAACGCGGCGCGGTTCGCGACGATGATCTGCCCCGCTGCGCCGGCGCCGGGCGACGCCGCAACGCCGACGCTGGCCGACCGCTGGATTCTGTCGCGGCTGCACACGGTGCTGGCGCAGACCGCGCAGTGGTTCGGGGAATACCGCTTCGATTTGATTGCCGCGGCGATGCACGAGTTTGTCTGGCATGACTTTTGCGACTGGTATCTGGAAATCACCAAGATTGTCCAGAACGGGGAGGACGATGAAGCCGGGCGCGCGAACCGGGCTTGTCTGATGGACACGCTGGAGACGTGTTTGCGGATGCTGCATCCGGTGATTCCATTTATCACCGAGGAGATCTGGCAGCAGATCAAGCCGCTGACCGGGCGCGATGCCGGGTCCGGCGAGGAGGGAATACAGGACTGCCCTTACCCGCTGTCCGGCGATGTCGCGCGCGATACGGAAGCGGAGCGGATGATGGAGCGGCTGCAATTGTTTGTCTCCGCCATTCGCCAGGTGCGCTCGGAGATGAATGTTCCGCCGGGGCAGCCGGTGCCGGTGCTGCTGCAAAACTGGGACGACGACGACCGCGCGCTGTTCGACGGCTACGGCGCGTGGATTACGCGGCTTGCAAAAATCGGGCGGCTGGAATGGCTGGCCGCGGACGCCGAGACGCCGCCGGCTGCGATTGCGCTGGCGCGACAGGTCAAGATTCTGATTCCGGCGGAGGGCTTGATTGATGTCGGGGCCGAGGCGCTGCGCCTTAAAAAGGAAATCGCGAAGGCGGAAAAGATGCTGGCGGGGATGCAGACGCGGCTGGCCGACAAGAACTTTCTGGACAAGGCGCCGGCGGATGTCATCGAGAAACAGAGCCTTCAGGCGGAGAATCTGAAGGGGCAGCTCGACAAGTATCACAAACAACTGGAAGTGTTCAGCCAGACGGACGGGCGGACGGAACAAAGGGACGCGGCGGCATGACGGGTGCGATGGAGTGGTCTGAATGGATCGCCGGGGAGGACTTGCAGGGAGTGCACAGCGCCGACCTCGACCTTGGCGGGGCCGGCATCGTCTGCCCGCTGGATTACTTCGGCGTGCTGAAAATCAGCGGCGAGGACGCCGAGACTTTTCTGCACAATCAGGCCAGCAACGATTTGCGCGCGCTCGGCGCGAACGAAGCGAGGCCCGCGGTTTTGTGCAATCCCAAGGGGCGCATGTATTGCAGTTTTCTTGCTTTTGGCGGTCGCTCGGAAAGCGGCGCGTGGTATTTGCAGATGCCGCGCGAGCGTGTCGCGCCGGTGATGAAGCGTCTTTCGATGTTTGTGTTGAGGGCCAAGGTGGAACTGGCGGATTGGAGCGACGAACTCCCCGCCTTCGGTGTGATTGGCGCGGCGGCGGATGCGTTGTTGGAGCAGATGGCGGGCGCGGATGCGGCGGTCGCGGCGTTCAAGGTCGCGGGGGTTCAGCCGCGTGTGGCGGTTTACGCGGATGGCGGAGCGTTGATTGAATTGTGGCAGGCGGCGGTGCAGGCGGGGTGCCGGCCCATGACTTGCGATGCCTGGCGTTGTTGCGACATTCGGTCCGGTATTCCGTATATCACCGATGCGACCAGCGAGAAACTGGTGCCGCAGATGGCGAACATTGATTTGCTCGGCGGGGTCAGTTTCTCGAAGGGTTGTTATCCGGGGCAGGAAATTGTCGCCCGCACCCATTACCTCGGCAAACTGAAGCGCCGGATGTATCTGTTTTCGAGCGAAGCGCCGGATGTGGCGGCGGGCGCCGAGATTTTCAGCGACCGGCAGAGCGAGCCTTGCGGACAGGTTGTTGATTTTTGTCCGCTGGCCGACGGCCCCTCCCCCGGCCTTGCAATGCTGAGAATTGCCGCCGCCGGCGATTCATTGCACATCGGCGCGCCGGACGGCGCGGCGCTTTCCATTGGAGCACAGCCTTACGAAGTCAAGGCAGAAAGCCACAACCCGGAGGAGCAGACATGAGGCCGCTGATTTTTCTGTTCGGCGCCATCGTGCTGGTGGCGTTTGCGGGGTTTGCCCTGAAAGACAGATTGCGGTGGCTTGCGACGGCGCTGTTCATCACGTCGGCGATTTTGCTGGTCGTGCTGCTGCTGGCGGTTGGCGGAATTCTATAGCCTACCCACAATGCCATCCATGTAGCCGGTCCGCGCTGCTAATCAATAATAAACGTTTTCACGAGGAAGAAGGATCATTAGGGTACAATAATTTGTCACCTTTTACTTTTCGGGAAAGAATGAGCAAAGAACATATCAGCCACAAAAATCTTGCCAGTTTTGCGGACAGTCATGTCAACCTCAAGCGAGAAGCCGCATCCCGATACAGGGAGCAAGTTAACAATCTGAGAAAAATGCTGGAAAAACATTTGGAGGATGATTCTGATTTTCAATTAAAAAGAATGTTGTTATCAGGCAGTTTAGCAAAAGGCACCGCGTTAAGAAACCTCAACGATATTGATGTGGCGTTGTATGTAATGCAGGAAGACCCGCCTTCGGATATGCCTGAATTCATTGATTGGCTGGTTGAGACCTTATGCGATTTATATCCTAATATGGAACCATCACAGATTACACCACAACAACACTCGGTGCGTATCTCGTTCCGTGGTAGCGGTTTGGACGTTGATATTGTCCCTATCTCATACGATGGTAATCAGGAGTGGGACGGATATCTATATTCTATTGATACAGGTGAATGGTTAATGACTAATATCTCGAAACATCTTGAGTTCATTAGGAAACGAAAAAGTGAACATCCACAACATTTTGCACAAGTGGTTCGCTTGTTGAAGTATTGGGTTAAGGAAGTTAAAAAAAGAGATGGGAATTTTAAATTCAAGTCATTCCTGGTGGAACTTGTTTTGGCCCATCTTGCGGATAGTAACAAAATAAAATTAGATGACTATGTGGAAGCGATGGCAGAATATTTCAATTTCATTGTAACGGGTGGTTTAAATAACATGATCGTATTTGATGACTATTATCCAAGGAACAAGGCAAAAGATGATGGTCATCCGGTGCGTATCTTTGATCCAGTGAATTGCGAAAACAATGCATCGAAAACATATACATTGGAAAATAAGAAAATCATTGTAAATGCAGCTTCAGATGCCGGTGACGCGGTAGATGCCGCGTTGTACGCAACGACTAAAGGTGAGACTGTTCGCTATTGGCAAAAAGTCTTTGGCCCTTCTTTCGGAGGATAATTTCATGCAAACCAGAACATTCACGGACACGGCGACTCATGCACGGCATGTTGCATCCAAAGTGGCTGCGGACTTGAAAAGAGTACAACGGATTTATCAAACTGGTAGCCCGTCTGATTCAGAAATTGCCTTGTACCAAGAAGAGATTGCCATCTTGCTAGACTATGGCTGCTTGGACACGGTGACGTATGGGTTCCAAAGAGAAGGCAAATGGGTTATTGCCTTAAAATACCGATCAATAAATGGGAATTTGGATGGTGGCAATGATGATCCCGGTGGCATAAGACCTGGAGCAGATATATCAGACACCTCTTTCGCTTCTTTTTTATCGTATTCTCAAGATTGGCGTAAACTTTCGCCTGAACAACAGAGAGCACTAGAAGACAGATTGCCTATTAAAAGAGTTGGCGGGACCGAGCCCAACATTGAAAGGGGTTATTGGGGCGATGGGAACAGGAATTATCGATCGGGCGAACTTGGCGTACAACGCTCCATGATACGGAGGACATAAGGTGACTGCAGTAGCAATAGACGACGTTTTCAGCAGACGAGTCGTCTTACCGGACAGTGATGCTGATGAACGCCTTTCCCGTTTGGTTGGCATGGATGATTCAATTGAACGATTGTCCAGAGTCTTGGAAACGTTGCTGTTTCCTTCACGTTTCCAAGAGTGGCAAAAAAAGTACCACCGCCATGCATCAATTATTTTTGATTACGTTAAGAATCGGCACTCTCTGGTTATTATCGCCGGTGATGTGGGGACCGGGAAAACCGAGTTGTCCGAAACAATAGGCAGTTATGTAGCTAGAAAAAATGACCTGGAAATAACCTTATTCCCGATGAGCTTAGCCACACGCGGGTCCGGTCTTGTTGGGGAAATGACTCAATTAATATCATCTGCCTTCCAACATGTTAAAAGTGAATGTGAAAAAATCGCCCTGACAAAGGAGGGAGCATACAAGACGGGGATTATCCTCCTGATAGACGAAGCAGACGCATTGGCTCAATCACGGGAAGATGGACAAATGCACCACGAAGATAGAGCTGGGGTTAACGCCCTCATTCGTGGCCTTGATACATTGAACCGCAAACAATTACCGGTAGCGGTTGTCATGTGCACAAACAGAATACAAGCAATTGATCCTGCCATAACAAGGCGTGCTACAGAAATGCTTGTTTTCGAACGCCCTGACAGAAAGAAGCGTTTGGCTCTCTTGAAACAAGCCTTTGAGGAAATAGACTTTACTCAGAAGCAAATCAACGAAGTGGTCGAGATGACAGGTGCCACAAACGGACGCGACTACGGCTTTACATTTTCCGATATCACACAAAAGCTTTTTCATAGCGTTGTAATGTCGGCGTACCCGGACAGGCCAATTAGTCATGAACAAGTGATCTCGGTCATCAAGAAAATAGCGCCGACCCCCCCCTTCAAGAACTATGCTTGATTGTGTTTTAGACTTTTTTCGCCATCCGATTTTTACACTGCTCGGAGGGTTTCTTACCGTAGTCTGGCTTTCTGTCTTACTATATACAATACATCTTGTTATCAAGGGAGTTCTCCCAGTTCTGTATCGTTTGGGAATCTCCCTATCCAAAAAAAAGATAGCGATCTTTGCCGAAAGTGGTGATTTTAATAATCTAAAAAATATTTTGACTGATTCACGATTGTTCAAAGAAAAAAATATCCTGCATATTGACAAAAAAAGCCGTAGAAGAGCAGAAGCGGCATCGTTGCTGTTGCTGCATTGGAAATCTTGCCAAGGTGATTTCGACACTATATTAAACCGCAAAAAAGATACGCAGGATTTTATTGTTTATGCGCCCACAGAGGACGGACGAATCGATGATGCAAGTATGAAGAAAATAAGCGAACACAGAAGCGTTATTGTCGTCAATTTCAGAGGCAGATTAATAAATGATGTACTGGTTTGCATGATGACTTCTCAGAGAAATCAGTGAAAGAACAACCAAGTCACGATGAGATTTCTGATTCACTCGAAATCGATAATCCATTACAAAGAGAGGGAATGTCAGAGGACGAAGCATTTCATTTTAATGCTTGTTGTGTCGAATACTATCGCGCTCTTTTACTGATTAAGCAATATGATGATGAAGAAAACATGCCGGATGTTTCACCGGAAACTCAGCAGATATATTCGTTAGAGGAAGCAAAAGCGAACTTGGTTATTAGAGAACTGAAGTCACATCTCGCCGGACGTGGTGAGAATGTGGATAAATTTGCCATTGCCCGTAATGGCGGGATAGGACAGGTTGTGGGAAACATCTACCAAACGTGTGGTGGGGAAGAACTATATCCGTATGTAGAGGATAAAGCGGTTCATCTTTTCTATCTCTTGGTGAAAGATCATCTTTTCATAGATGGCAATAAGAGAATCGCTTCCTTTTTGTTTCTCTGGTTTCTGGACATGAACAATATATTAGTTACAGGGCGCGAGGACAGAACGATTACTTACACTACCATCTACGCACTTGCTATTTTTGTTGCTGACAGTAGCCCAAAGGACAAAGACCTCATCATCCGATTGATCCGCAGTCTCGTTATGACATACCGGAAAGCTTTGCCAGACGAGCCCGATGCTACGGCATGAAATGAGGAGTCACTGGCAATCTTTGATTTGCTTAAAAAATCAGATTTGAACGCAGTCGAAATCAAGAAAATCAAGGAAGTGGCAATCGGCTTACTGTCGAAACTGAAAGAAGAGAAACTCCAGGTTGACCAATGGCATAGCAAGGAAGCGACACGAGATGCTGTAAAGGCAACTATCCGCAACTTCCTTTATGATTGTTGAAATATGAAAATCCATGATAAAACAAGCATCTAAAGATAATCTACCAGGGAAAAACACTATTTCCATCATCAAATGATGTATGGTTTGATGTCAGCAACAACTCTTTCACCAATTACAAATGGAGTATCGGAAATGAGAACAACCTTGAACATAGATGATGAACTGCTGGCCCAAGCCCAGGCCATTACCAATATCACTGAAAAACCAAAACTAATTCGGGAAGCATTACAAGCGTTGGTGGAACGTGAAAGTGCGAGACGACTCGCAAGATTAGGAGGCAGTGCGCCTGATATCAAACCCATCCCCCGACGTCGTTTCTAACTTGTGGTTTTAGTTGATACTTCAGTATGGATTGATCATCTGCATACCACTGACAAAATGATGACGCATTTGCTCAATAGTTCCCAAGTGCTTATTCATTCTTTTATTATTGGTGAAATTGCCTGCGGCAATTTTTCCAATCGGGATAAAATTCTTCCAATGCTGAAGAAATTGCCCACTCTTTTCGCTACGACTGATTCTGAAGTGCTGTATTTTATCGAGCAAAACAAGTTAATGGGCCTTGGCATCTCTTATATTGATGTCCATCTGCTGGCGGCAACCATTCTAGAACCCGAGGCGCTATTATGGACACGAGACAAGCGACTAAAGGCTGTAGCGGATGACCTGAATCTGGCTTATCAGATAAAAAAGTGCTGAACTGAGTATGACTCAGTTAGAACACATCGAAGCCATTGAAAAACGCCTCTGGAAAGCGGCGGATACGTTGCGCGCCAACTCCAGCTACGCCAGCAACGAATACTTCCTGTATGTCGGCGTTGCCCTGGAAGAGGAAGACGAGGATTTTGATTTTGAAGAGACCTTGCGCGAGATTCACCTGGAACTGGAAGACCTTAACGCCGAAGCGATTACGCTGGCGGCGGTTATCAAGAAAAATTTTAAGGGGTTGGGAGTGTGAGCGAAAAGCCGTCTTACACCATCACGCCGGACATCCTCGCTCTCATCGAGCAAATCGGTGAAGCCATTGGCCGTGCGGAGGCGGCGAGCCCATCGCAGGATTTGCGCCTGCGGCGCATCAACCGCATTCGCACGATTCACGGCACGCTGGCCATCGAGGGCAACACCCTCAGCGAGGAACAAATTTCCACCATCCTTGACGGCAAACTCGTTATCGCTCCACCAAAGGATATTCAAGAAGCCCGC
Source organism: uncultured candidatus Poriferisulfidus sp. (assembly GCA_963693105.1). Classification (GTDB taxonomy): domain Bacteria; phylum Pseudomonadota; class Gammaproteobacteria; order Poriferisulfidales; family Oxydemutatoraceae; genus Oxydemutator. The sequence continues at coordinate 1,424,563 of OY843752.1, forward strand.
AACGCCATCCGCGCCTACGAACAATACCCGCAGTGGAACCCTACCAGCGAAACCGACTTGCTGAATGCTCACAACATGCTGATGGCTGGCTTGCTGGATGCTCCCGGACACTACCGTCACGGCAAAGTGCTCGTGATGGGCGGGGGTGAAATTCACCACATCGGTCCACCCGCCGAGCGTGTGCCACACCTGGTGACCAACCTATTGGCATGGTTGGACGACACCGACCTGCCCTCGCTGGTCGCCAGTTCGATTTTCCATTATGAATTTGAGTTCATCCATCCCTTCGATGACGGCAACGGGCGGATGGGGCGACTCTGGCAGACATTGATTCTGACCCGCTGGAAAGCCCTGTTCGCCAACATCCCGGTGGAGAACATGATTCACGCCCGCCAGAGCGACTATTACCAAGCCATACGGCAGAGTTCGGCGGAGGGTGCGTGCACGCCGTTCATCCACTTCATGCTGGAGATTATTCTGGAAATCGCCAAACTCACCGGGGCGACCGACCAAGCAGGCGACCAAGTAACCGACCAAGTAGCAAGGTTACTCGCCGCCCTCAAAGAAAGCCCCAAAACCGCCGCCGCGCTGATGGCGGAACTGGGCTTGTCGCACCGCCCGACCTTCCGCAAAAACTACCTTCGCCCGGCGATGGATGCGGGGCTGGTTGAGATGACCCGCCCGGAATCGCCTACGGCTAAGAATCAGAAGTATCGACTTGTCGTGGATGGGTGGAAGACATGACCGGGTAGTGTGCGGGATTTCAAGGATTTCGTGACTTTGCAGAGAGGCTTCGATCTCACAAAATCACAAATGCAAGAAGGAGATGTTCCAGTGATGTCACTCGTCATACTTGATATAAGCAAACCGCTGGTCTGAAGGCGTGCCTTCCAGCGCCCCGCCCTCTTTGCCGGGCTGCCACTGAATCACTTCCTCGATTTTTCTCGCCAACTCGAAGTCCTTGTTCGTCACGCCCTTCGCCGCGTGGTTCATCAACTTGACGATGACAAACGCATACGAGGCGGTCAAATCCGGGTGATGAAAGGCGGCTTCCGCCAGATGCCCCACCGTGTTGATGACCATCAACGTGCCTTTCCAGCCCTGCGTGCGGTATTTGCGCCGTATCCAGCCGTCCTCGTAATACCAGCGCGGCAGTTCTTCCTCAAGCCGCTGCTTGATTTGATCCTCTGAATAGGTTTCTTCGGCTTTTATTTCTCTCCAACCCATGGGTGCCTCCTTGTGGTTTGTGCTTTTGGCGGTAACTGCCAATCAAAACAGAATACCGGATTCTGCTGTTCGTGCAAGCATCAGCATAGACAGCACAGAGACTGTACAAAGAGATGTGATAGCATTTGCTAAACAAGGATAAAAACATGATTAGCTTTCCTTACATTGGCATAATCGAGAACGCCCCTACCCCCCTCATCATAATATTCGGCATGGCCCATGCGGCGATGGGATGGGTCATTTACGTGTACGCAAAAGATTTGTACTGCTGTGTAGGCAAATGGATGATAAAAAAAGAGTTTACATCTAATAAAATGAAAAGGCTGTGGAACCGGGAGATAGGAGAGCATCATTTGTCTAGCACGATACGGGAAGTATCTGAGACTATCTACGGCTCAGAGAAACACGAGCACATAAGTGAGGTAGCGCGATTATCATATACCGCACACATCGGGAGAGCCATAATATTTTTGGGGTGCTGGGCAATAATCTCCAGCATTAAATATTTCTATATGCACTTCCCGCTACTGTGAAATACAGTAGTAAGCGCTTCTGAGGCTCACTGCCTACATCACAAAGCCTTATCAATTTTCCCCATAATCTTTCTTGTCTCCACCAGCGCGACGATAATTTTCTGGTAGTGCTTGATTTCATCCCAAGTGAGAGTGCGGTCCTTGCGGTCTTTTAACCACTTTTTTGCAGGTTGGTAGCCGCCAATGTAGAACTCCCAAGCGGCTTTGGGAACTTTGGCGAAGTGTTGAGCTTTGTTAATCCATACTTTGCCAGTGTCGAAGCGGATGGCGGTGACGGTGTTGTCGCCGGTTTCTGGATAGGTGGTGATTAAGGTGTTTAGTTTTTCGCTTTCCATTAGATGCAGTGCGCGCAGTTTAGTGCCGAGTCTAGCGAGAGTGCGGAATTGTTTCGTATCGCGGGGGAAAGGAACACGAGGGAAATCTATTTTGAGAAATTCCTGAAACTTTTCACGATATGCTGGACTGTAAAGGATGGCATAGATATAGTCCAACAAATCTATCGGCGCAAAAGTGTTACGAGCATTCGTTTTCTCTGCAGTGAATTTCATATTGACTCTGTCGGCAATTTCTTTGATGATCTCAATGTTCAAGTTTGGTTTACGCTCTGTTTCATAGTCAAAATTGTTTTGTTCTTTATCAGGATAGAAATAGAGAGGAAATACTATTCCACCTCCTCGATAAAAAATATTAGTGTCTATCAGTTCTTGAGCAATAAAACATAGATTCCATTGCCCTTCTCCAACCACTTGTCCTTGACGACCTATCACCAATGCAAAATTCTGACCCGCCAAAAGATGTTTCATTATCTTGTGCCGAGAACGACCGATAAAGCCAGATTTTTTTGTATAAATCGTCCGCCGAATATCAAAAGGACGATAAAGCATATCCTCAAATTGAAATTTCCCTCTCATTAGGTCACTTTTTGCAAAAGCAAAATTCCAGCTGTTAGTTTCTTTTTTAGATAAATACTTTTCTTTTAATTGCGCCACATCCAGAGACAAAAAATCATTGGCAATCATCTCAATCTCTTTTTGCGAGAATTTAACAGACAAACTATCGCATCCAGTTTTTACGCCAGAGTTATATTCTGAAAAAACAGCAGGTATAGAGAAACCATCTTCATAATCCGTATGGGCAGAGAAATCCTTTGGTACAAAGAAAAAATTGGGGGGTAGTGATTGCAGTTTTTGGAATTTCACTTCATTGAGACCATGACTCCATAAAAACTCGTATTTGGTATCGCGTCCGCCGAAGAGATCGTAATGAAAGACTTCACCGAGGGTATCTTTCTCCTTTTCACCGGTTTTGATAAAAAGATTGATGGAAACGCCCTGCTGAATATCAAACACATTCTTATCCAGCAAACCATCAGGAGTAGTTTCTTTCGTCTTAGTACTACCGTGCAAATCCAAGATATATATCTTGTCAAAAACTCCCAGCAGATGTTCACGCATTTTCCGATGAATAAGTCCGCTGATGAATCCGTTGTTAGAAATATAAGCGAGCACACCCTCACCAGTTCTCTCAACAAGAAGCTGACCATAGCGAATAAATTTTAAGTAATCATCCGATAACGGCTGTATATTGAGTTCACTTAAATCTCTTTTGTAACAATTCATTTGGGCTTCAATCCATTCTCCTGTGTTGCTGCTACTGATGCTATATGGCGGATTCCCCATCACCACCATAACTGGCACATCACGTTTAATCTCATTCGCTTCTTTTGATTCGTCGGAAAGCCACAAGGCCAACTGAGTCTCCATCCCCAAATGATGTTCCTCCAGCGAGTTGGTGAGAAAAATCCGTAACCGCTCACCTCCAAGTTCACAACCAGTCTCGCGTAAAATCATTTCTAATTTTAAGTGTGCCATAGCATATGGCGCCATTAGTATTTCAAAACCGTTTAGACGAGGTATTAAGTCTTTTTCGACATACGCTGGCCAGACCCCTTTTTGTGCAGCAAATTTTCTGTAAATCTGTTTTACTACTTCAGCAAGAAAAGTGCCAGTGCCGACAGCAGGGTCCAGAATCTGGACTTTATGAATCTCTTTCTGAGTTCCATGCATCTCAATTGAAGTTTTGGCAGTGTCCGCTATTCCATCAGGCAAATTAAATTCACTTTTCAGAACCTCATCTACAGCGCGCACAATAAAGCTCACGATAGGCTCTGGCGTGTAATACACGCCACGTCTCTTGCGAAGTTTTTTATTGTATTTACCAAGAAAAGTTTCATAGAAATGAATAAACGGGTCTTTGCGCTGGGTCGCCTTGCCGAAATCTTTCATCAATTCTGCTACATTTGTTGCGCGGAAAATATCGGCAAGGTTATCTACAATCCGCTGAACGCGGTCATCCAGATCATTTCCAGCAATGTACTGGAAGAATTTTCTGAGAAACGGGTTGCTTTTAGGAATTAGATTAGCAGCTTCATGACGGGAAAAATCTGCGAGAGTCTGATCGTGCAAACGAGCTGCAAACATTCCGTAAGCAATCGTTTGGGCATAGATATCGGCAAATTCTGCCGGCTGAATATCCGTGATTAGAACCCGTCTGAATACTTTAAGCTGGTTTTGCAACTCGCTGTCTTTCTGCCCAGTCTCATCTTTGTTTTTTTCGTCCATGGCCAAGGCATCGGCAATCACCTTGGCCAATAACAATGCCCTGTTCGCCATATGTTCCGCAAGATGGGATGCTTTGCTGATTGTCTGACCCTGGTAATCAGCAAACTCGTTGATGAGAGCCAGAAAGCCCTCAAAGTTCTCCGGCTTGGATTTGATTTGCGTACCGCTGAGTTCGGCGACGGAGATTTCAAAAACTTGCTTGCCATTGTGATACAAGCGAAAATCCAGATAGTTGGTAAAAATAAGATTACCGAGACCTTTGCGATAACGACTCAACTGTTCCTTATAGACTGGAGAGTCCAAGGATTTGCCGAGGTTCTTGGCTTCAATATAGCCAAGCGGAATTTTTTTGTGCTGCAAGAAATAATCCGGCGCACCGCAGTCACGATGCCGTTGAGGTTCGTTGGTGATATGAACACCGGGCAGCAGTTCCTCCAGAAATTTCTGTAAATCACCGCGAAAACTATGCTCAGTGGACTTGCCGCCACTGTAAGTGTTGGCAATGTCTTTAAGATAATTTGAGACAGGGGATGACATCAGAGGAATATAGTATCGAGAGGCACTGTAACAGTTTCAACCTCTCCAGCGTGGTCCAAGAGTTCCAACACCATAGAGAACTAGAATGGCCAATATCACAGCCCCGACAGTAGTAATGAAACTCTGTAGGGATTTAGCCAGTAAAGTTTCAGGGTGCCACTTGTCTGTCTGCCCTAAAGGCAATACAGGGAACACCACCTCCACCGCATAAAGATGGGTGATAAATGGAGGATAGCCTTCTGGAATCTGCTTATTCGCCTTCCAATCATCTGATAAAAGAACTCTGGTATCCAATGGGAGCATGTGCCAAGTGTCACACTCTGCCCAATCTTTAAAATATTTTGAACATGGGAGCGCGCCTCCAAAGAATAGGCTTCCAATAAAAACGAGAACCGGAAACCACCCGAAAAAAGCCCTGAATGGTCTGTAACCATAGCCAATTGTGAGTCTTAAAATCCACTGCCAGCTTTTCCATAGCGGGTTTCTCAGCCACTGTAAACATTTCCGGCGTTTTTCCTCCAAAGCAAAGCCAACTTTCCTTGCCCAATTCGTGTGTCCCATATCTCGATATACTTTCATTAACTGTTCGTAGGGCTGGGGGTGAAACTCATCATTGTCGCCTATCAGATTAAGCCACATTAGGCGGGATTTCACTTTATCCTCTTCTTCCCAGTCACCTTTCAATTGCTGATAGCAAAAGCCATCTATTTGCAAATAGCCAGCTTTGACAGCACTGTAACTACTAGCATTATCGATAAATGTACCTACTTGCACATCATGCAATATTATTCCCGTAAATTGACAACCTACTAACTGGAGACCCCCATGAATTCTTGAACCATATAGATTCATTCTCCCTTTAGTTATAAGCTCATCCCCTAAAATTAGGCTAGAACCTACCTTCACGCTCTGGGCAGTGAGAACCTTTCCTTTCTTATTCGCAAGAATTACATGATGGCACGCGAGTTGCCCTCCAATTTCCGCACCGCTCAGAACTACTTCACCTGTAGATCTAAATCCTTCACTTATAAACATATTCGCAGTTATTTTTATACGCTGGGCGAAAAGGGAAATCCCCCTTCTGTGCATAAACCTTCCATTTCTACAATCGAGTTGTCCCCCGATTTCCGCGCATACCAAATTCACTGTGCCAATGGCTCTAAATCCGTGGTTCATCACCACATCAGCAGTTACTTTCAATCTATAGGCATAGATTGCAGTCTTTCCTTTATTAATGAAAACTCCGCCTTTGCAATGCAGATACCCACCGATTTGTGCGCTACGCAAACTAATCATTCCAAATGACCTACAGCCTATAAATTGCACATCTCCTTCTATTTTTACATTACTAGCATCAATGCCTTTCCTAAAATAACACATTTCAAAATTTAACACTGGGCATTCAAAGTGCTCAAGATTTACTTTTCCAATAAATGTGCAGTAGAGGAATTGAACAGGAAATCTGGTTTTACAAAAAGCCATGCTTAATACATCACTAATTTCAGCTTTGTAAATTATAGTTTTGCGATGATTTATTTTTCCATAATAATCTTCGCAAAATAAGCGGTGCAGAAAATCACCTCTGATTTTCTTGTTTTCTAATTCGACAATTTCCTCGCCTGCTCTGAAAGCATCTAACACTTTTTTTTCTGCCGCGTTTAATTGCTCTTCAGGAATCATGCTTCTCTTCCTATACAGTGGATTTTTGACTTATCGGTGCTTCGCTTATAATCAAGGACAACAAAATCCGCCAAGGCTATGCTCTTGATTGCCCTCAAATCGGCGGGTTGCTTTTTACAGGGAGCAGAAGACACCCCTCCGCAAGCGCCCATCATTTACACTTTGATTATACAATCCCCCTATGTCCCCTGACATACCCACCCCCAAAGTCGGCACCCGCCGCAAAAAGCGTGGTCAGCCGCGTGGCAGGAGCGTCCATCCCGAAGCCCTGTCCGACATCCGCGCCCTGCTCGGCGAACGCCCCCGGCGGCGCGACCTGCTGATTGAATTCCTGCATCGGATACAAGACCGCTACAACCACATCAGCGCGGCGCACATCGTCGCGCTGGCGCGGGAGATGAAACTGGCGCCGGCGGAAATCTACGAGGTGGCGACGTTCTACCACCACTTTGATGTCGTCAAGGAAGGTGAAACACCGCCGCCGCCGCTGACCGTGCGCGTCTGCGATTCCATCACCTGCGAAATGTTCGGCGGCGAGAACCTGATCACCCAACTCGAACAAAAAACCGGCGCCGGAGTCAGAGTCCAGCGCGTCCCGTGCGTCGGACGCTGCGAGGCCGCGCCCGTCGCCGTCGTCGGCGCCAACCCCGTCACCCAGGCAACCACCGACACGGTATTGCAGGCGATTGAAACCAACTCGACACAAGCGCCCCCGCCGCATTACGGCGACTACACCCACTACAAAGACAACCGCGGCTACACACTGCTCCGGGCCGTCGCAAGCGGCGAGCGCGACGGCGAATCCGTCATCGCCGCCCTCGAACAATCCAACCTGCGCGGCCTCGGCGGCGCCGGTTTCCCCGCCGGGCGCAAGTGGCGCATCGTCAAGGCCGAACCCGCGCCGCGCTACTTCGCAATCAATCTCGACGAAGGCGAACCCGGCACCTTCAAAGACCGCCATTACCTCGAACACGAACCGCACCGTTTCCTCGAAGGCATGCTCATCGCCGCGCACGTGGTCGGCATCGAGGCCATCTACATCTACCTGCGCGACGAATACGCCGGCATCCGCGCGATGCTCGAAACCGAACTCGCCCGGCTGCGCGAAGACCCGCCCTGCCCCGCGCCCTACGCGCTGCCGCTCATCGAACTGCGCCGCGGCGCCGGCGCCTACATCTGCGGCGAGGAGTCGGCGATGATTGAATCCATCGAAGGCAAACGCGGCATGCCGCGCCTGCGTCCGCCCTTCGTCGCCCAAACCGGCCTGTTCGGACGCCCGACGCTCGAACACAACATGGAAACCCTCTACTGGGTGCGCGACATCGTCGAGCAAGGCGCCGACTGGTTCACGTCGCACGGGCGCAACGGCCGCACCGGCCTGCGTTCGTTCTCGGTCAGCGGCCGCGTCAACAAGCCCGGCGTCCATCTGGCCCCCGCCGGCATCACCGCGCGCGAACTGATAGACGAGTATTGCGAAGGCATGCCGCCCGGCCACGAACTCTACGGCTACTTTCCCGGCGGCGCCTCGGGCGGCATCCTGCCGGCCTCGCTGGCCGACATCCCGCTCGACTTCGACACGTTGAACGAGCACGGCTGCTTCATCGGCTCGGCGGCCGTCATTGTGCTGTCGGACAAGGACAGCGCGCGCGCCGCCGCCGTCAACGCCATGCGCTTTTTCTCGCACGAGTCGTGCGGCAAGTGCACGCCGTGCCGCGTCGGCACCGCGAAAGCGGTGCGGCTGATGGAAAAACCGGCCTGGGACACCGCCCTGATGGGCGAATTGTCGCAAGTGATGAGCGACGCCTCCATCTGCGGCCTCGGCCAGGCGGCGTCCAATCCGCTGCAATGTGTGATTCAATATTTCCCGCACGAACTCAAACCATCCGCGAACTGACATGGCAGACCAACCCGACACCGTCACCTTCACGCTCAACGGCCGCAGCCTGACCGCCGAGGGCGGCGAAACCATACTCCAGGCCGCCGCGCGCCGCGACGTCGCCATCCCCCACCTGTGCTTCAAGGAAGGCATGCGCGCCGACGGCAACTGCCGCGCGTGCATGGTCGAGATCGAGGGCGAGCGCGCGCTGCAACCGGCCTGCGTCCGCAAGCCCGCCGACGGCATGAAAGTCACTTCCGACAGCGAGCGCGTGCTGCACTCCCAGCGCATGGTGCTTGAACTGCTGCAATCCGACCTGTCGCAAAGCCGCCACACGTTGAACAGCGAACTCGACCACTGGGCGAAACACCTGGACATCGGGCCGCCGCGCTTCGAGGCGCGCGCCAACCCGCAGGCCGACGCCTCGCACCCGGGCATCGCCGTCCACCTCGACGCCTGCATCCAGTGCAGCCGCTGCGTGCGCGCCTGCCGCGAGGAGCAGAACAACGATGTCATCGGCTACGCCCACCGCGGCGCGGCCTCGCTGATTGTGTTTGATCTCGACGACCCGATGGGCGACAGCAGTTGCGTCGGCTGCGGCGAGTGCGTGCAGGCCTGCCCGACCGGCGCGCTGATGCCCGCCGGCGAAGTCGCGCTGCAGCCGGTGGACAAAACGGTCGAGTCGGTGTGCCCGTATTGCGGCGTCGGCTGCCTGCTGAACTTCCACGTGGCGGACGACAAAATCCTCTATGTTGAAGGCCGCGACGGCCCCTCCAACCAGGGCCGCCTGTGCGTCAAGGGCCGCTACGGTTTCGACTACATCCACAACAAAGAACGCCTGACCCGCCCGCTGATTCGCGTCGAGGGCGTCGCCAAGACCGACCGCATCGAAGACCTCACCGAAAAAGACATCGCCGCGACATTCCGCGAGGCCGACTGGGACGAGGCGCTCGACACCGCCGCCGCAGGCCTGAAGCGCGTCCTTGACCGACACGGTCCGAACGGCCTCGCCGGATTCGGCTCGGCCAAAGGCTCGAACGAGGAGGCCTACCTTTTTCAGAAACTGGTGCGCACCGGCTTTCACACCAACAATGTGGATCACTGCACCAGGCTGTGCCATGCGTCGTCGGTCGCGGCGCTGCTCGAAGGCATCGGCTCGGGCGCGGTTTCCAACCCGGTCGCGGACGTGCGCGAGGCCGATGTCATCGTCGTCATCGGCGCCAACCCGACCGAGAACCACCCGGTCGCGGCAACCTTCATCAAGAACGCCGCACGCGCCGGCAAAACGCTGATTGTCATGGACCCGCGCCGGACCGAACTCGCGCGCCACGCCGACCACTACCTGCAATTCAAGCCCGACACCGACGTCGCGATGCTCAACGCCATCATGCACTCGATTGTGCAACAGGGGCTGACCGACGACGCCTTCATCGCGAAGCGCACCGGGGGGTTTGACGAACTGCGCCGCTCTCTCGAACAATACCCGCCCGAAAAAATGGCGGCGGTGTGCGGTATTCCCGCGCAAACGCTGCACGAGGTCGCGCGCGTTTACGCCTCGTCGCGCAACTCGATCATCTTCTGGGGCATGGGCATCTCCCAGCACGTGCACGGCACCGACAACGCCCGCTGCCTGATCGCGCTCGCGCTGATGAGCGGCCAGATTGGGCGTCCGGGCACCGGCCTGCACCCGCTGCGCGGGCAGAACAACGTGCAGGGCGCGTCCGATGTCGGCCTGATTCCGATGGTGTTTCCCGACTACCAGCGCGTGGACGACGAGACGGCGAGACGGCGCTTCGAGAAACTGTGGGGGAGCGAACTCGACCCCGAACCGGGCCTGACGGTGGTCGAGATCATGAACGCGGTCACCGACGGCAAACTGCGCGGCATGTACATCATGGGCGAGAACCCGGCGATGTCCGATCCCAACCTGAACCACGCGCGCGCGGCGCTGGCCGCGCTCGACCATCTCGTCGTGCAGGACATCTTCATGACCGAAACCGCGCTGTTCGCCGATGTCATCCTGCCGGCTTCGGCGTTCCCTGAAAAGACCGGCACCTTCACCAACACCGACCGGCGCGTGCAGCTCGGACGCCAGGCGGTCTCGCCGCCGGGCGACGCCCGCCAGGACCTGTGGATTATTCAGCAAATCGCAAGACGCATCGGCCTCGACTGGAACTACGCCGGCGCCGCCGATGTCTTCGCCGAGATGACCGAAGCGATGGACAGCATCCACGGCATCAGCTGGCAGCGGCTTGAGCGGGAACATTCGGTCACCTACCCGTGCGAGCGTGACGGCGACCCGGGGCAGCCCGTGATTTTCCTCGACCGCTTCCCGACCGCCGACGGACTCGGCAAATTCGTGCCCGCCGCCTTCAGCCACGCCGACGAACTGCCCGACGGGCAATATCCCTACGTGTTCATCACCGGACGCCAACTCGAACACTGGCATACCGGCGCGATGACGCGGCGCGCGAGCGTGCTGAACGAGATTGAACCGGTGGCGGTCGCATCATTGCATCCGCACGACCTCCGCGCCATCGGCGCCGCCGCGGGCGACACCGTTCGCCTGACCTCCAGGCGCGGCTCGGTCGAGTGCTGCGTGCGCGCCGACGACGGCCTGGTGCCGGGCCAGGTCTTCATGCCGTTTTGCTTCCGTGAGGCCGCCGCCAACCTGCTGACCAACGAGGCGCTCGACCCATACGGAAAAATACCGGAATTCAAGTTCTGCGCGCTCAAGGTCGAGAAAGCGGCCTGACGCGCGGGCCTAACGCACGACCGCGCGGATGGCTTCGCAGACGCGCTCGACATCGCCCGCGGCCAGCCCCGGAAAAATCGGCAGCGAAATGACTTCCCGCGCCGCCCGCTCGGCCTCGGGCAGCGCGCCCTTGCCAACACCCAGAAAAGAAAGCGCCGGCTGAAGATGCAGCGGGCGCGGATAATACATGCCGAACCCGATGCCCCTTTTCTGAAACACGCGAACCAGGCGCGGGCGCGCACGCGGCGGCACGCGCAGCGTATAAAGGCCGAAAACATGCTCGCCGCCTTTTCTTGTGCGCGGTGGGACGACATCGGAGAGTCCCTTCAACCCTTGTGCATAGAGGCGCGCGATTTGTTGTCTTTGCCGGATGGCGTCTTTGATGTCGGCCAGTTTGGCGAGCAGCAAGGCCGCCTGCACTTCGTCAAGGCGGCTGTTGTCGCCGATTTCCCTGTGGCGAAAGGGGGCGTCCTGCCCGCTTTGGGCAAGGCGCCGCGCGCGGCGCGTCCACGCGAGGCGGCGCGAGACCATCAGGCCGCCGTCGCCATAACCGCCCAGAACCTTGGTCGGGTAGAAACTGAAGGCGCCGGCATCGCCGTGCGTGCCGGTGTATTTCCCCGCCCACGAGGCGCCGAAACTCTGCGCGGCGTCCTCGATGACCGCAATCCCGTGCGCGCGCGCAATTTTCATCAGCGCGGTCATGTCCGCCGGGCACCCGTAGAGATGGACGGGAAGCAAGGCGCGCGTCTTTGGCGTGATGCCGGCTTCGACGGCCTCGGGGTTCAGCGTGAAATAGTCGGGCTCGATGTCGGCGAACACCGGCGTTGCGCCGACGCGGCAAATGGCGCCGGACGAGGCGAAGAAACTCCACGGCGTCGTCAGCACTTCGTCGCCCGGGCCGATGTCCGCGGCGCGCAGCGCCATGACCAGCGCATCGGTGCCGTTGGCCAGTCCCAGCGCGGATTTCGCGCGCAGAAAACGCGCCGCTTCCTTTTCAAGCCGCGCCACGTGCGGCCCCAGAATAAAGTGGCCGCTTTCCCCAATCCGGCGAAGCGCGGCCATCCACGCCTTGCGGTAACGCCGAAAATCGGCGGCGGCGTCGAAGAAGGGAACGGGCCTCGTATCCGGCATCGGCGGGAGTCAGGCGTGCGCCGCGCGCGCGCGGCGCGCGGCCTCGATGGAGCGGACGACGCGCAGTGCCAGTTTCAGGATGTTTCTGCCGTCTTGGGCTGTGACCCGTGGCTGCGCGCGCCCCGCGGCCACATCAACAAAGTGCGTCAGTTCCGCTTCCAGCGGCGGCGGTGCATCGGGTCTTCCCAGCGTCTGCGCGACAAGCGTCTGCGCGACAAAGGCTCCCGGTTCACCGGCGGGGTCGGGCGGCGGCACCCGCAACAGGATCTGCGCCTGAAAATCGATCCGGAAATAACCGTGCCGCTCGCAGAAGACGTGCATATTGCGCTTGTCATTGAGTGCGACACGGCTGGCCGTGATGTTGGCGGCGGCGCCGCCGTCGTAGATGAAGCGCGCACTGACCATGTCAATCTTGTCGTTGAACACCGGTGCGCCGACGGCCGTAACCGTGCGCGGCTGCTCCGAAAAAATCGCCAGCAGCAGGTCGAGGTCGTGGATCAGAAGGTCGCAGACGACATCGGTGTCGTAGCCGCGACCGGAGAACCGCCCCAGGCGCGCGCTCTCGACAAAAACCGGGGAATCCACGGCCTCCAGCAGCGCTTCGACGGCCGGATTGAAGCGCTCGACATGGCCAACCAGCACCGGCGCGCCGCTTTTCCGGGCGGCGCGAATGATGCGCGTCGCATCGTCCAGATCCAGCGCAATCGGCTTTTCAATCAGAACCGGAAGCCCCGCCCGGATGTAGGGAAGCGCCACCTCGGCGTGGGTCTGGCTCGGCGTCGTGATGCTGACGGCGTCCACCCGGCCCAGCAGCGCGTCGGGTTTGTCCCAGGCTTTCGCGCCGGTCTGTGCCGCCAGCTTCCGCGCCGCCGCGCCGTCGGTGTCGGCGATGCCGACAAGATCAACGGACTCCATGCCGGAATAAATCCGGGCATGCCGCGTCCCGAAATAACCCGCGCCGACGACGCCCATCTTCAAACGCGCTCCGCTCATGAACTTCTCTTGTATGATTGGCACTGTAGCATGACAAGGCAAACGGAAATCAGACCGCCCCTCGCACCCTCTCGCGCCCCGGGGTTGAGAAACTCATCCGATTTCGTCATTATTAACACATTCCACGGAGAGATGGCCGAGCGGTTGAAGGCGCACGCCTGGAAAGCGTGTATACGGGTATCCCCCGTATCGAGGGTTCGAATCCCTCTCTCTCCGCCATTGGCTATGGTAGAATGCGGTTCCTGCACCTGTGCCAATGGTGGATTATGAAAAGTCAAGGAACATTTCTCACATCCGACCTGACCAGCATTTATGCTTGGGAATGGCCTGGCAGCAACGAGGTGGTTCGCCAGCGCATCTACATTCTTTACTACTGGCAGCAATACGGCCTGCGCAAGACGCAGGAGCATTTCGGGGTCAGTCAGCGCACGTTATACCGGTGGAAGGAAAAATTACGCCAAAAGCCCGGCAACCGAATCAAGGGACTGATGCCGAAATCCACCACGCCCAAGAGCAAGCGACAGGGGTTCGAGTGGCCGGTGGAAGTCATTGACCGGATTTACCATTTGAAACAAACGCAACCCTACCTCGGCAAGAACAGAATCCACACGCAACTCGCCTTGTTCTGCAATCAGTATTACCTGCCCTGCCCCAGCGAAAGCACCATTGGCCGGTTGCTCGCCGAGATGCCCGACGGCCGCCACTCCCGCACCGGTTCTATCTGGCAGCATTTCAACAAGTTACAGGAACAACCTGTGTTCATGTCCTATCATCATATCTGGCGCGCCGTCTCCTGAACCCCGCTCTTTCCGGGGCCGGAATCATTGCCGCGGCCATTGCAGTCCACCAGCCACGGCGGCAACACCGGCGCCGAGCCGTGAAGCGCCAGTAAAGCCAGTCCAAGCGACGACAACCCACTCACCGCTGTCGGCAAATGCGCGTCGCCGGCCCACTCATCCGCAAACCAGCGGCCATCCCGCTGAAAGACGGCGAACCATACTGCCCCGATTTCCAGCGCCTTCTCCATCGCCGCAGGCTCGGCAATGCAGGTCGAAAGCGCCACCCACAGCTGCGCCAGACGGGCGGACGCGGTGGCCTGCTGCGGCGGCGAATCAATAAAGTTCAGCGCGCCGACGAGCGGGTCGAAACCGGCGGACTCGCCGAAACGCTGCGCCAGCAGCAACTCGGCGATGAGATCGCCCGCCCGCTCCGGTGCGTCGCGGCGCTGGAATGGAACCGCGATATCGCCGGCCAGATCCGGCCACAGCGAACAGGCCAGTCGCCCGGCCCGCAGAACACCCGGCCACTCTGCCGGTTCGGCGTCTTTGATGCCGGGCAGCCGCGCCGCCAAATCGGGCGAGAGTTCGCGCAAACCGGTGAACAGTTCCCGTGCCCGGGTGCGGGCAAAACCGGCATCCCGGACGCGCGTATCCACAAAGCCCAGCGCGCACAGCAGCCCCAGCGTGCCGGCGGAATAATCGAGCATCTCCGACATCTCTGTATCCGCTCGGCGGCGTACCGCTTCCTCCATCCAGCCGGTTTCCACCGCGACACCCATTGCTTCACTGAGATGAAGCGCTGCAATCAGCCGCGAGCCTGAACCGTAAATGGCGCCTCCCACATGCGCGCTGTCCACCTCGTTATCGCACACTCCGTGCAGAATACGCTCGGCGTAATCGGCGAAACGCGGCTCGTCCGTCGCCTGGTACAGGCGCGCCAGATAAACGCCAATGCCGGCGGTTCCCCCCAGGTCGCCTTCCAGAAGAGAGAAAAACCGGGCACTGTAACTCGGCCAGCAGGTTATCCCGTGCCAGCCCGGATTCTTGTCCTGCGTTTCTGATGCGGCAATCAGCCGGTCACCGATGCCGATGGCGGCGTCCAGCCAATCCCCGGCGGACGGCCGCTTCGCGCGCGCGGGCCACGACACCTTGCGGCGGGGATGATCCGGGCGGGTCGAGAACAGGCTGTGCACGGCGTCACAGCCTGCCTGAATCGCGGCCTCGTCCAGGCCATGCAGATTCTCGCGGACGCAGGACACGGCGTCCTCTTCAAAATAGTCTCTGGCCGGCTCTCCCGACAATCCATGCAGGTCGCGGCCTCCCGGCGCGACCCAGAAGAAAGGCACATCGCAATGACGGAAGTCGTGAATGGCGTTCTCGAGCAACTCCATCCGCCACATCGAAAAGACATCCCACAATCTTTCCAGGGCGATTTCATAGCGCACGCCGTCGCCAAGCTTTTGCGGCGTCGTCAGGAAGTCCGTCGTCCCGTAGCAACTCCAGGTGTCGAGCAGAATATGACGCGCGCGCGCGTCGCGGCAGCCGTCGAAAAACCGCTCGAACGCTTCGTGTGCGGGCGGCGAGCACAAAAGCCGCCCCATGCCGGCGTAGCCGCCGACAAACGAGTCCATATAATCGGACACGTCATAAAAACGGTTGTTGTACCTTGCCACGTAACGATCCTCTTTCCACTCCAGGGTGCCGTCGTCGGTAATGCGCGTGCTCTGCGGGCCGCTATCGTCGGTGTCCGGCTGCGGCTGTTTTTTCGCCTTCGGCTTTGCCGGACGGCGCAGCGGCGAGCGGTGCCATCCCGGCGGCGCGACGCAACTGATGTCGAGCATTTCCGCCGTGACATGGTCGGGCATCATGAACGGCAGAATCCCGGTCATCGCCAGCCTCGAGAAGCGGCTGTTGGAAGTCGTGCTCGTGGCGAGTATGGACGACTTCAGCATCGGCGGCTGAATCACCAGCTCATGGTCTATGAAGACCGGCGACGCCCCGCAGGCAAACAGGTTGTCGAACCAGTAATCAATTCCGTTCATGACCTCAAGCAATTGCAGCCAGGCGCCCAGCCGGCTGTAAAACGTTCCGATTTCATCCGGATTCCGGCATGGCCGCACAGCCACAAAGGCTTCCCAGCCGTAGGCGCCGCGGTCAATAAACTCCGGGGAAGTCAGTGTGATGTCGTCGCTCGATATTTGCGACAGGTCATGCAGCAGGCGATTGAACGCGGACGTCAATTGCAGCGGCTTCGGCTTATAGACCAGCGCACCGCGCTCGAACGTCAGCAACGCGACGGAGCGGCCGCCGTCATGCGGATCGCCGGCGCCGCACTGGACCTTGACGACGGCGCCCGGGTCGGCGCCGTCAAAAAACGACTGGGCGACCAGGTCGCGGTCTTCGGCCAGGCGCGCCATCAGCTCGCGGCAGCCGGTGAGCCAGTCACGATAGAGAACCACGCACAACTTTGCCAGCACCGGGTAGCGGTTGAAGCAATCCATCCAGGTTTGTCGCAATGATCTTTTTTCGCCGGACGCGGTCTGCCGCGGAGACTCTTTCAGCAAAAGCATCCAGACCCGGTAGTTCACGGACACCAGGCGGCTGACCAGATAATCGGTAAAGCCACGGCGGGCTTCCTCGCGAAAAAGGGAGTCGAGTCCGTATTCGCGCAGCGATTCGTCAATATCACGCCGCCCGGGTATGGACCAGAATGAGTAACCGTCGCCGGATGGATTCTCGGCGTCGGACCAGTCGCGGGTGCGCGCGAGGTGGGTCCTCAGATCATCCACCCACTGCGGCAGGGATTGGGCGTCGGCGACCTCGAAATCCTGCAAGCCGGCCAGCCATTTTTGTTCGTCAATCCCGCGCTTTGCAAGGAGTTCCTGAAATTTTTTGTAGTCTCCGCCGGCAGCGGATTCAATCCAGCACTTGCGCCGGTCCTCGATGACGGCGGGCGTCTGGCGGCGGCACGGCCTGAAGCCGGAGAAATCCGTTCGCTCCCATGGCGTGGCGGCGCGCGCCGCCCATTGCAGAATCAGGTCGTCTTCGGAGGGCATTGTTTTACGATCAGACGGTCTCCCTCGATGGTCGCCGAAATCGCCTGCCCAGGCTCGAAATCCCCCCGCAACAAACTTTCCGACAATACGTTCTCGAGTTCGTTGCGTATTATACGCTTCAGCGGTCTCGCGCCGTACACCGGGTCATAACCACGGTGCGCGAGCCAGCGGACGACGTCTTCGCCCACCTCCAGCGCAAAACCGTTGTCTTCAAGCCGCTTGCCCAGCAAGCCGACCTGTATCGAGCAGATTTGTCCGATGTCCTCCTCGCTCAGCGAATGAAACACCAGAATCTCATCCACCCGGTTCAGAAACTCGGGGCGAAAATGCCGGCGCACAATCTCCATTACCTCCGACCTGATCTCCTCGTAATCGGCGCCGGTCTTGTGCTGGATTAAATCGCTGCCCAGGTTCGATGTCATGACGATGACGCTGTTCCTGAAATCCACGGTGCGCCCCTGGCCGTCGGTCAGGCGGCCGTCGTCCAGCACCTGCAACAACACGTTAAAAACTTCCGGGTGCGCCTTTTCGATCTCGTCGAGCAGAATCACGCAATATGGCCTGCGCCGCACCGCCTCGGTCAGATAGCCGCCCTGCTCATAGCCGACATAGCCCGGCGGCGCTCCAATCAGACGCGCCACCGAGTGTTTCTCCATGAACTCCGACATATCAACGCGCACCATCGCCTGCTCGCTGTCAAACAAAAACGCCGCCAGCGCTTTGCACAACTCGGTCTTGCCGACGCCGGTCGGCCCCAGGAACATGAACGAGCCGTTCGGATGGCCGGGGTCGGCGAGGCCGGTGCGGGCGCGGCGTATCGCCTCGGACACGGCGCCAATCGCCTCGCGCTGCGAGATGACACGGCGCCCAAGCTCCTCCTCCATGACCAGCAGCTTCTCCTTCTCGCCCCGCAGCATGCGGCGGACCGGTATGCCGGTCCAGCGCGACACGACATCGGCCACTTCGCGCTCGGTGACGCGGCTGCGCAGCAGGATCGTCTCGCGCTCCTCGTCGGAGGACGCCGCCGCCGCAAGGTGCTTCTCGAGTTCGGGAATGCGCCCGTACTGCAGCTCGGACATGCGCGTCAGATCGCCGTCGCGCCGCGCCGCCTCGAATTCAATTCGCGCCTTTTCAAGTTCCTCCTTCAGTTGGGTCGCGCCGTGCATCATCGCTTTTTCGCTTTTCCAGATTTCCTCAAGGTCGGCGTACTCCTTTTCGAGCTTGTCAATCTCCGCCGCCAGATCCTCGAGGCGTTTGCGCGATTCCTCGTCGCTTTCCTTCTTCAGCGCCTCGCGCTCGATTTTCAGCTGGATCAGGCGGCGGTCGAGCCGGTCCATCTTCTCGGGCTTGGAGTCAATCTCCATGCGGATACCCGAGGCCGCCTCGTCAATCAGGTCAATGGCCTTGTCCGGCAACTGCCGGTCGCTGATGTAGCGGTGCGACAGCCGGGTCGCGGCGATAATCGCCGAGTCGGTAATTTCGACACCGTGATGCACCTCGTAGCGCTCCTTCAGGCCGCGCAGAATGGCGACGCTGTCCTCGATACCCGGCTCCTCCACCAGGATTTTCTGGAAGCGGCGCTCAAGAGCCGCGTCCTTTTCCACATAAAGGCGGTATTCGTTCATCGTCGTCGCGCCGAGACAGTGCAGTTCGCCGCGCGCCAGCGCCGGCTTCAGCATGTTGCCTGCGTCCATCGAGCCTTCGGTCTTGCCGGCGCCAACCATCGTGTGGATTTCGTCTATAAACAGGATGACGCGCCCCGCCTCCTTCTTCAACTCGTTCAGAACCGCTTTCAGCCTTTCCTCGAATTCGCCGCGATACTTGGCGCCGGCAATCAGCAGGCCCATGTCGAGGTTCAGCAGCCGTTTGCCGACGAGACCCTCGGGCACCTCGCGGTTGAGGATGCGCTGCGCCAGCCCTTCGGCGATGGCGGTCTTGCCGACGCCGGGTTCGCCGATCAGCACCGGGTTGTTCTTTGTCCTGCGCTGCAACACCTGCACGACGCGGCGGATTTCATCGTCGCGCCCGATGACCGGGTCGAGTTTGCCCTGCGCCGCCATTTCGGTCATATCCACGGTATAGCGTTCCAGCGCCTGGCGCTGATCCTCGGCGCCGGCGTCGTCCACCGACTCGCCGCCGCGCAAGTTGTCGAGTGCTTGTTTCAGCGCGGCCTCGTCCGCGCCCGCCTCGCGCAGAATGACGCCGGCGCGGTTGTCGCTGCGAATCAACGCCTGCAGAAACAGTTCGGACGCGATGTAGGCGTCGCCGCGCTCCAGCGCAAGTTTCTCGCATACATTCAGGAGCTGGAATAATTCTTTCGACACCTGCACCTCGCCGGCGGCGCCCTCGACCTGCGCCAGGCGCCCCTCTTCGCGCTCGATGCGCTGGCGCAGCGCCGCCACGTCCACGCCGCACAATTGCAACAGCCTGGACGCGGTGCCGGCCTTGTCTTCAAGCATCGTCGACAGCAGATGCAGCGGTTCAATGAACGGATGGTCGTGTGCAAGCGCGCGCGATTGCGCTTCCTCCAGCGCGGCCTGAAAACGTGTGGTCAATTTGTCGGTACGCATCAAAATCTCCGAATCACAACAAAAATATGCTGCCGGAAACGGCGCTTTTCAAGTAGCGCCGTCGCGCGCAAGCCAAATCAGGGCGGCCATGCGCCCGGTGCGGCGGTCGCGGCGATGGGAGAAAAAATGCTTGTCGTCGGTGTAAGTGCAGTGGTAGCCGCCGGTGATTTCCCTCACGCCCAGACGTTGCAGACGCCGCCTTGCCAACTGGTACAAATCGGCCAGCCAGGCGCCGGTGTTGTCCGGCAGAAAGGCCAGCGCGCAGCCTTCATCCTCGCGCAGAAAACGCTCGCGCACTTCGTCGCCGACCCGGAAAGCGTGCGGCCCGATGGCCGGCCCCAGCCACGCGAGCAACTCCGCCGGCGGACAGCCGAGCCTCGCCACCGCCGCCTCCAGCACACCGCCGGCAAGACCGCGCCAGCCGGCGTGGGCGGCGCCGACGCGACTTGCCGCGCGGTCGCAAAACAGCACCGGCAGACAGTCGGCGGTGGTCACCGCGCACACCCGCCCGGCCTCGAACGACACCGCGGCATCGGCGCGGCACGCTGCCGGCGACAGTTCATCCGCCTGTTCAAGGACCCGTTCGACGACGGCGACCCGCACACCGTGCTCCTGCTCCAGCCAGAGCGGGCCGCCGGGCAGGCGCAGACGTTCATGCAGACGGCGGCGGTTGCGCGCGACGTCGGCGTCGTCGTCGCCGACCGCCGTCGAAACGTTCAGACTGTCGAAAGGCGGTGCGCTGCAACCGCCAAGGCGCGTCGTCACGCACGCCCGGACACGCGCCGACGCGCTCCAGCCGGGCCGGACGAAGCCGTCGCGTATTTCATCCATCGCCGCTTTCGATGCGTTCGATTAATTCCAGCAGACGGCGCAAATCGTCCGGCGGTTCGGCGCGCCAGCTGCAAGCCTCGCGCGTGTCCGGGTGCGACAACGACAATTCGGCGGCGTGCAGCGCCTGGCGCCCGAAAGCGCGCAGTTCATCCTGCACTTGCGGCGCCACGCCCGCGACTGCCCTGAAACGCCCGCCGTACACCGGATCGCCGAAGACCGGATGGCCGATGTGCGCCAGATGAACACGTATCTGGTGGGTGCGCCCGGTTTCGAGATCAACGTTCAGCAGTGTGTGCGCCGAAAAACGCCGGGCGATGCGGTAGCGGGTCACCGCCGTCTTGCCGCCGTCGCGCACAGCCATGCGCTTGCGGTCGTGCGAATGGCGGCCTATCGGCGCATTGACTTCGCCGCCGGCAATGAGGCGTCCGCACACCAGCGCGAGGTAACGGCGCTTGACCGTCCTCGCCTGCAACTGCTCGACCAGCGACTGATGCGCCCGGCGCGTCTTCGCCACGGCCATCAGGCCGCTGGTTTCCTTGTCCAGGCGGTGGACGATACCGCCGCGCGGCAGCGCCTCCAGTTGCGGGCAATGGTGCAGCAGCGCGTTCAGCACGGTGCCGCTCCGGTGTCCGGCGGCCGGGTGGACGACCCGGCCGGACGGCTTGTCAATGACCAGAAGATCGTTGTCCTCGTGAACGACGGACAGCGGCAGCGGCTCGGCGGCGACGGCTTCCGTCGGCGCCGGAGGCGGCCTGAAAGCGACGTGCTCGCCCCCCGACACGACATCGCGGACTTTCGGCACGCTGCCGTCCACCAGCACGCGCCCCTAACGACGGACAGCGGCAGCGGCTCGGCGGCGACGGCTTCCGTCGGCGCCGGAGGCGGCCTGAAAGCGACGTGCTCGCCCCCCGACACGACATCGCGGACTTTCGGCACGCTGCCGTCCACCAGCACGCGCCCCTGGCGGACGCATTCCTGCAGAAAACTGCGTGAATAGCCGGGAAACAACTCGGTCAGCGCCCGGTCCAGACGGGCGCCGGACTGCCCCGTGCCGATGACGGCTTGCAGCAACTCCTCGTTCATCTCATCCGCGTTATAATCGGGGGCTTCGCCGGTGCAGTTCCGGCGATTCATTGTAGCAGCGGCACAGAATGTTCAGACATCATTGGTTGACAACCCTCCTGACGGCGTGTCTCGCGCTGCTGGCCGGCGGCTGCTCGATACTCAACCCCGACACGGACGAGGAGGTGCAGGCCGAATCCCTGTACCAGACCGCCAAAACCAGCCTGCGAAGCGGTTACTACAGCGCCGCCATAGAGAACTACCGGAAACTCGAGACCACTTTCCCGTTCAGCCGCCACTCGCAGGTGGCGCTGCTCGAAAACGCCTACGCCCATTACAAAATCGAGGACAGCGAAACGGCGACCATCATGACGACCCGTTTCATCAAGAACAACCCGAATCATCCGAACGTGGATTACGCCTATTATCTGACGGGGCTGGCCTATTTCAACTTTGGCCGGAATCTGCTGAACAAAATCGTGCCGAGAGACCGCACGACCAAGGACCCGCGTCCGCTGATGAAGTCTTTCGCGGCCTTCAAGCACCTCCATGAGAATTTCCCCGACAGCGTCTATCATGAAAGCGCCGGCACGCACCTGGTGGTGCTGCGCAACCTGCTCGCGATCTACGAAATGCGCGTCGCCGATTTCTACCTGCGCCAGGGCAGTTACGTGGCCGCCGTCAAACGCATCCAATACATGCTGGAACGCTACGACGGCGCCCAGAACACCCCCGAAGCCCTCTATCTGATGGCCGACGCCTACCGGCGGCTCGGCGCCGACGATCTCGCGCACGACACGCTCAAGGTGCTGGCGCACAACTACCCGGACTATCTCGATGACGACCTGAAACGGGTCGGCGCGGCCGGCCCGGAGAAGCGCCGCGGGTGGATGGCCTCGTTGAGCAGCCTGGCCGACAATATCCTCGACAAGTTGAACCTGAAAGCGCGCCACTGACCAACACCTTCTAAAAGCCGCCGCCGTCGAAATGGCAGGTGACCGGGTAGCGGCGATCCCTGCCGAAGGCGCGCGGCGTGATTTTCGGCCCCGGCGCCGACTGGCGTCTTTTGTATTCGCTGGCCACGATCATGCGCTGCACCCGCCGCACCGTCGCGGCGTCGAAACCCCGCCCGACCAGATCGTCAAGGGAGGCATCCTGTTCGATGAGTTGTTCGAGAATCACATCCAGCACCGGGTACGGCGGCAGGCTGTCGGTATCCAGCTGCCCCGGCGCCAGCTCCGCCGTCGGCGGCCTCTCGATGATGCGCCGCGGTATCCTGTCGCGCTCGCGGTTGCAGTATTCGGCCAGTTCATAAACGCGGTTCTTGAAAAGATCCTTGAGCGGCGCGTAGCCGCCGACAGTGTCCCCGTACAACGTCGAGTACCCCACCGCGAGTTCGCTTTTGTTGGACGTCGCCACCACCATCAGGCCGAGTTTGTTGGAAATGGACATCAGCATGGCGCCGCGGATGCGCGCTTGCAGGTTTTCTTCGGTGACGTCGCGCCGGCGATCCTGGAACACCGGCGCCAGTTCGGCCAGCATCGTCTCGAAAACGCCGGTAATCGGGACTTCAAGCAACTCGACGCCGGCGATGCGTGAAACGAGGCGGGCGTCTTCGACGCTTTGCGCCGAGGTGTACGCGGAAGGCATCATCACCGCCTTGACGCGCCCGGCGCCCAGCGCCTCCGCCGCCAGCACCAGCACCAGCGCCGAGTCAATGCCGCCCGACAGGCCGATGACAACGCCCTCAAAACCGTGCTTGTCCACGTAATCGCGCAGACCCGTTGAAAGCGCGCGCCAGATGATTTCAAGCGGAGCCAACCGCGCCGAGGTCTCATTGCAGGTGACGGCGCCGGCGCCGATGTCGCAATAATAAACGCCCTCCTCGAACGACGGCGCGCGGAATACACAGCGCCCGGCGCGGTCGAACACCCTCGAATCGCCGTCGAACACCAAATCGTCCTGGCCGCCGGTCTGGTTGACGTAAATCACCGGCAGGCCCGTCTCGTTCACGCGCGCCTGCAACGCGCGCTCGCGCCGCGCCTGTTTGGCGGCATCGAACGGAGACGCGCTGATGTTGACCAGGCAATCGGCGCCGGCGCGCGCCGCGTCGGCGGCGGCGTGCGGCTGCCAGATGTCCTCGCAAACCGTCAGCCCGAGCGAAACGCCGTCCACCGCGAACACGCAGGCCTCGTCGGCGCCGGCGCTGAAATAACGTTTCTCGTCGAACACTTCGTAATTGGGCAGGCTGCGTTTGTAGCAGCGGTGCGCGACCTGTCCGTCCGACAGGTGCAACGCGGCGTTGAACAACGCACCGTGCTCGCGCACCGGCGCGCCGACGATGACATCCATGCCGTCGGCGGCGTCGCGCGCGACCGCGTCCACGGCGGCGGCGGCGGCGGCGATAAAGTCGTCGCGCAGCAGCAGGTCCTCCGGCGAATAGCCCGTCAGGGACAACTCGGAAAAAACAATCAGCCGCGCACCGCGCTCGCGCGCCGCGCGTGCGAGGCGCACGATGCGCCCGGTGTTGCCGCGCAGGTCGCCGACCAGGAAGTTCTGCTGCGCCAGCGCGACCCGCAGCGGAGGCCTCGTCCGGTCATTCATCGGCCATTTGCTACCGCTCGTCCGCCGGCGGCCCCGCCGTGTCCCGTCCGGAAGCGAGGATGGCGCCGACAACCAATATCGGAGGTATTGTCATGAACAAACTGAAAGAAGGCGGTTTTACGCTGATTGAATTGATGATTGCAATTGCCATTGTCGGCATTTTGTTGTCGCTGGCGGTGCCTGCATATCAGGATTATACCGTGCGCGCGAAAATCGCGGACGCGCTCAACATCGCGGCCTCGATGAAAGTCCTGATCGGGGAGTACTACATCAGCCAGGCGAAGCTGCCGGCGAACAAGACGGAAGCCGGCATCAAAACAGTGGCGAGTGATTACGTGGCCAGTGTCAGCTACACAAGCGAAAAGGAGGAGGATGCGGATACCACAACAGCCGGCATTCTCACATTGACCCTGAAAGGCGACATCGGAGGCGAGGCCAACGGCAAAAAGTTCGTGCTGACGGCGAAGCCTGAAGACAAAATCCTCAAATGGACGTGCGGAACCACCACCGCCGACCCACTCGCGGCCAAATACCTGCCGGCACAATGTCGTTAAAGGGTGACCGCGCCGCAGAAAAAGTGGTTCCGGTGGCGTGGTTTGTCGCCCGGCGGCGAGACCATATCAGGGCGCCGCGCAGCACGCGACAAAGGCGAGTTGGAACAATACCTTGCTGCGCAAGGCGTTATCCTGGTAAAAGCAGACGGCGGTAGAGCCGCCCGGCGTCTTGGCGGGCGCGACGTCACGGTGCTGCTGCAACAGCTGGCGGCGCTGCTGCGCGCGTCGCTGCCCGTTACCGATGTCTTCGATCTGCTGCGCTGGCAGGCGAAACCGCGCCTGCGGCGAACGCTGACGTTGGTGTGGCAGGACATCGAGGCGGGCTGTGGTCTCGCGCAAAGTCTCGCACCTCACCTGCATCCGCGCCACCGCTTTATCGTCCACATTCTGCAAACCGGCGAGAACAGCGGACGCCTGGCGCCGCTGGCCGCGGAACTCGCGGCGCAGAGGGAGAGGCACGAGAAAATTCACAAGAAACTGAAGCGGGCGATTGCCTATCCGGCGACTGTGCTGACCGCGTCCATCGCGGTCGTCACCGTGCTGCTGCTGACGGTGATACCACAGTTCGAGTCGTTCTATGCGGGTTTCGGCGGCGAGCTGCCCAACTATACGCGGCTGACGCTGCGCCTGTTCTCCAATCTTTCGGAGTACGGCGCCCGCTTCGTTGCGCTGCTCGGTGCGCTGATTGCCGGTCTGCTGCTGCTCCACCGCAACACGCATTGGTTTCGCCGCATGCTGGGGCGGCTTGCGCTGAAGCTGCCGCTGGCGGGCGGCATCAGGAAAGCGTACTGGTGCCGGCTTTTCGCGACCGTCGTCGGCCCGGCCTACGGCGCCGGCGTTCCGCTGGCGACGGCAATTGAATGGCTGTCCGACTCGTCGCCCGACGTGGTCTTTCGGGAGATTCTGGAAGGAATTTCAGCGCGCCTGGAAGAAGGCGCGGGATTTTCCGAGGCCATCCGGCGCGCCGCCTTCTTCGACCGCTTCTTTGAGCAGGTGGTCCGCATCGGCGAAAACAGCGGGCGGCTCGATGAGTCGTTCAAGCAGATTGCCGGGTATTACGACGAGCAAATCGCCACCAGGGCCGACAGGGTGATCCAGCTGACCGAACCGTGTCTGATTCTGCTGATCGCGGGCATCGTCGGCTGGATTGTCGCAACCATGTACCTGCCGATTTTCAATCTGGGATTTGCACTATAATCCGGTATGCTCGACCTTCCCTGGCAATGGCCAGCCGCCGTTTTCATCGGCGGTCTGGTGCTCGGCAGTTTTCTGAACGTGGTGATTTACCGGCTGCCGTTGATTCTCGCGCGGCGGCGGCGCGAGGAATGCCGCGAATCGAGCGGCGGCGAGGATGCCGCGCTGTCGCTGGCGTCGCCCGCCTCGCACTGCCCGGCCTGCCGGCGGCCCCTGAAATACCGGCACAACCTGCCGCTGCTGAGCTACATTGCGCTGAAAGGCCGTTGCGCCTGGTGCCGGGCGCCGATCAGCCTGCGCTATCCGGCCGTCGAACTGGCAACGGCGCTCGCCCTGGTCGGCGTGTTCATGGTTCACGACACGGCGCCGGAATTTGCGGCGGGCGCCGCGCTCAGCGCCTGCCTGATTGCGCTCGCTGCGATTGATTTGCGCGACGGCCTGTTGCCGGACGCGATCACCCTGCCACTGTTGTGGCTCGGCCTGCTCGTCAACAGTTTCGGAGTCTTCGCCGATGCGGTGTCGGCGATACTTGGCGCCGCCGCAGGCTACCTTTTCTTCGCCGCCATGAACCAATGCTATGCCGCCGTCAGGAAACAGCAGGGGCTGGGCGGCGGCGATATGAAGCTGCTGGCCGCGCTCGGCGCCTGGTTTGGCTGGCAGGCGCTGCCCGGCATGGTGCTGCTCGCCTCGGTCAGCGGCCTGGCGGCGAGCCTCGCGATGATCGCCGCCGGCAAATGGAAACGCACCACCCGGATTCCATTCGGCCCGTACCTCGCGCTCGCCGGATGGGTCTGTCTTGTGTCCGGCGAGACGCTTCGAGATCCGCTGAGGCTTCTGCTGGGCGTCGGGGAATGGCCATGATTCGGCTCGGCTTGAGCGGCGGCATCGGCTGCGGCAAGAACGAGGCGAACGCGGTGTTCCGTGCGCTCGGGACGCCGGTGCTGGACGCCGATGAAATCGCGCGCGAACTGACCGGCCCGGGACGCCCGGAACTCGGTGAAATCACCGCCGCTTTCGGCGCCGGCGTCCTCGACGGCGGCGGCGAACTGGATCGCGCCCGGCTGCGCGCCCTGGTTTTCAGCGACGACGAGGCGCGCCGCCGGCTGAACGCAATCCTCCACCCCCGGATAAGGCGCGAGACGGAAAAGCGCCTCTTCGCGCTGGACCCGGACAACGCCTACTGCGTCATCACCGCGCCGCTCTTGATTGAGGCCGGCATGACCGACCTGGCGGATGTCGTCGCCGTCATTGATTGCGACGAAGACACGCGGGTGCAACGGATTATGCGGCGCGACGACTGCGACGCGGCGCAGGCCAAAAGAATCATGGCGGCCCAGGCCGGCACCGAGGAAAGGCTGCAAGCCGCGGACATTGTCATTGACAACCGCGGCGAGAAGGAGCGGCTGCGGCGGCGGATTATGCGGCTGCACCGCAAACTGCTGGAAAACAGCGCGCTGCGCGGTCAGGATTTAATCAGCCGGATTCGCTGAAAACGGCGCCTGCCAATCTGATATACGTGGTCGCTGCCGGCCTTGATTTTGAG
The DNA here is from genome assembly GCA_963693105.1 of uncultured candidatus Poriferisulfidus sp. GTDB lineage: Bacteria > Pseudomonadota > Gammaproteobacteria > Poriferisulfidales > Oxydemutatoraceae > Oxydemutator. The sequence continues at coordinate 1,452,109 of OY843752.1, forward strand.
GTCGCAGGCCTCGACCTTCTCGCCGTCTATGCGAACCGCGCCCTGCTTGATCATGCGCTGCGCCTCGGAAGACGAGCCGGTCAGCGACGACATTCTCATCAATTGCGGCAACGGCACACTGTCATCCTTGATGTGTACATCGCGGACCTCGATGTCGTCGGGGATGGCGTGTTTCCGAAAACGCTCGATGAAACCGGCGTGCGCCTCCGCCGCCGCGCCGGCGTCGTGAAAACGGGCGACGATTTCGCGCGCCAGTTCAAACTTGACATCGCGCGGATTGCGCCCCGCCCCGACCTCTTGCTTGAGCGCCTCGATTTCCGCCGATGATCTAAAGCTTAACAGATTGAAATAACGCCACATTAACTGATCTGAAACCGACATCAGCTTGCCGAACATTTCCGCCGCCGGTTCGGCAATGCCGATGCAGTTGTCCAGCGACTTCGACATTTTTCTGACCCCGTCCAGCCCTTCGAGTATCGGCACGGTCATCACCACCTGCGGCGCCTGGCCGTAATTTTTCTGCAGTTCCCTGCCGACCAGCAGGTTGAATTTCTGGTCAACGCCGCCGAGTTCGACATCAGCGTGCAACGCGACCGAGTCGTAACCCTGCAACAGCGGATAAAGAAACTCGTGAATGCCGATGGGCTGGCCGCCCGTGTAACGCTTGTTGAAATCATCGCGTTCAAGCATCCGGGCGACGGTGTGGCGCGAGGCCAGCTCGACCATGGATTTGGCCGAAAGCGCCTCCAGCCATTTCGAGTTGAAACAGATTTCGGTCGCGTCGCGGTCGAGGATTTTGTATATCTGCGCGGCGTAGGTGCGGGCGTTTTCCTCCGCCTGCCCGCGCGTCAGCGGCGGGCGCATCTTGCTCCTGCCGCTCGGGTCGCCGATCATTCCGGTAAAGTCGCCGACGACGAATTTCACAGCGTGCCCCTGCTTCTGGAATTCGCGCAACTTGTTGATCAAAACGGTGTGGCCGAGATGAAGATCCGGCGCCGTCGGGTCGAAACCCGCCTTGATTACCAGCGCCCGGCCCGCCTCCAGACGCCGTTCCAGTTCGTCGGGCAGCAGTACCTCCGCGACGCCTCTCAATAGTTCGGCAATATCGGTTTTCATCGGAAAAACAGCATAAATGATTGACAATCAGATTGCTGAGAGTATCTTTACCCGCTTATAAATTCAAACCGTTTTTATTTTTCGCTATGCGACGAATTATGAGACAAAACTCTCCGAACCCGCAATGGCGCGGTGATTCAGTGCGAAGGAAGCGCCTGCGCCTCGCCATCAGCGCGGCACTGCTGACCGGCATTATCACCTTCGTCATCTCCGCCCAGACCACGCGACTGCCGCAAGCCGCACAGGCTGCGGTGGACAAACCACGGCAGGCGCCGCCCGAAATCGCGTACGTGGAGGAACAAGCCGCGCCCGTCGCGCCGGTGCAGCTCGCGCCCGCCGACATCGCGCCCGCCGACATCGCGCCCACCGACATCGCGCCCGCCGACAACGTGAAAATTCATCACTACACCGTTCAGCCGGGCGACACGCTTTCGGAAATTCTGGATCATTTCGACTTGTACAAAACCATGCGGCGTTTACTGGAGCTTAAAAAGAAAGACAGAAAATCCCTGGCCGACCTCCGCCCCGGACGGCCGCTTGAACTCAAGATCAAAGACGGCACGCTGATGGAATTGGCCTACCGGCCGTCGCCGGTGGACCATGTCATCGTATCGAGGCGGGAAGACGGCGGCTACCGGCTGGACCGGCATCTGCAGGAGGTTGAGAAAAGGGAGGTTTTCGCCTCCGGGGTGATTATTGATTCGCTTTATCTGGCGGGAAAAAAAGCCGGTCTTTCGGACAAGATCATCGTTGAAATGGGCGACATTCTCGGCTGGGACATTGACTTCGTCTATGACATCCGAAGCGGCGACCGCTTCACCGTGCTCTACGAGGAAAGCTACGTCAACGGAAAGAAATGGAAGGACAACCACATCGTCGCCATCGAATTTCTGAACCGCAAAAAAATCTACCGTCTCGCCCATTACATGAATGCCGCCGGCACAAGCGATTACTACATGGAAAGCGGGCGCCAGGTCAGAAAACCTTTTCTTCGCAACCCGCTGGAATTCACCCGCATCAGTTCGCATTTCAGGAACAGGCGCATGCATCCGGTGCTGCACAAAATTCGCGCGCACAAGGGCGTGGACTATGCGGCAAAACGCGGCACGCCGGTGCGCTCGACCGGCGCCGGGAAAATCATCCACCGCGGCAGAAAAGGCGGTTACGGCAACACCGTCATCATCCGCCATGAAAACGGCTACAGCACCCTGTACGCGCACCTTTCCCGTTTCGCCCGCGGCCAGCGAAACGGCTCTTATGTGAAACAAAAGCAGGTCATCGGCTATGTCGGCTCGACGGGACTTTCGACCGGGCCGCATCTGCACTACGAATTCCGCATCGGCAGCGTCCACAAGAACCCGCTCACGGTCAAACTGCCCGATTCCCGGCCTCTGCCGAAATCGAAGATGCCCCACTTCCGCGAGGCGACGCGCACCACCTTCGCCAAACTCAGCCTGATCAACCAGGCCTATGTCGCCTCGCTCGGCAAAGCAAGCGGCCAGTCAACCGAAAAGCGCTGAGCCATGCCGGCGATTTATCTGGGGGCGCTGTCCGGCACCAGCCTGGACTCGGTGGATGTCGCGGCGGTGGATTTCGAGAACGGCATCACCCTGATCGCTTTTGCAAGCCACCCGATAGACCGCGAAATCGCGCAGCGCGTCACGCGCCTGCAGACTCAACCCGCGCGGCTGTCGGAACTGGCGCGGCTTGACTGCGAACTCGGCAACCTGTTCGCCGCCGCCGTGCTCAACCTGATAGAGGCGGAGGGCCTTCCCGCAAGCGCCATAGAAGCCGTCGGCCTGCACGGGCAGACCCTGCTGCACCGGCCGGACGAAGACTGCCCCTACACCGTGCAGATTGGCGACCCCAACATCGTCGCCGCCAGGACTGGCCTTACGACGGTCGCCGATTTCAGGCGCGCCGATATCGCGCTTGGCGGCCAGGGCGCGCCCTTGACACCGGCTTTTCACAGGGAGTTGTTCGGGCATCTCGAACCCGCGGCAATCGTCAACATCGGCGGCATCGCCAATCTGACCAGTCTCGACGGCGGAAAAGTCACCGGTTTCGACACCGGCCCGGGCAACTGCCTGATGGACGCCTGGACATTGCGTCACAAGCAGGAGCCTTTCGACGACGAAGGTCGCTGGGCCGCAAGCGCCGACCTCGACCGCGAACTGCTAATGAAGTTGCTCGGTCACCCGCCCTTTTCAGCGCCGCCGCCCAGGAGTTTCTGTACCAGCCAGTTTCACCTCGGCTGGCTCGAAGAACATCTGCCCGATGGCGCCGATGCCGCCACGGTGCAGGCGACGCTGGCCGAATTGACGGCCGCCACCATCACCGATGCGGTAAGAGAATATGCCGCGACAGCCGAGACACTGCTGGTGTGCGGCGGCGGCGTGCACAACCGCCATCTGCTGCAAAGGATCAGCGCGCTGACCGGCATTCGCGTGCGCAGCACGGAAACGGAGGGCGTTCCTCCCGACCGGGTCGAGGCATTGGCGTTCGCGTGGCTCGCCAGACAACGCCTGGCGCGCGTCAGCGGCGTGATTCCCGCGGCCACCGGTGCAAGCCAGGCGGCTGTGCTCGGCGCCGTCTATCATCCGCCGGCGCGGGTTTCGGGATGAGTCTCAGGCGGGGGAAAAAGAAGAGCCGCAGCCGCAGGTTGTCGCCGCGTTCGGATTGCGAATGACAAACTGGGCGCCTTCCAGGCCCTCGGTGTAATCAATCTCCGCGCCCATCAGGTACTGATGGCTCATCGGGTCAACGAGCAGCGTAACTCCGCCTTTCTCGACCTGGGCGTCGCCTTCCTGAATGTTCTCGTCGAAGGTGAAGCCGTATTGAAAGCCGGAGCAGCCGCCTCCCGAGACGAACACGCGCAACTTGAGGTTGTCGTTGTTCTCCTCATTGATCAGCGATTTGACCTTGGCCGCGGCGGCCTCGGTAAAAATCAGGGATTGCATTTCAGTCATGGGTTTGCTTCCTCCGTAATTATGACAGCCATTATACCATCCGGGCGCGGCGTTTATGGAGCCGCAGAATCCGCCGCGCTCAGCAAACGCTTCCATCGAAACAACTGGACGACGGGATTCGACTTGCCTTCATTCACCTTCACTTCGACGCTCGCCGGGACAAAGTGCTCCGGCACTGAAATCCGCCCTTTCATGCGCTGGAAATACTTGAACGCAAACTGGTTCTCGCCCTCGTAGAAAGCGTTCATCGGCAGTCGCCGGCTGGCGCCGTTCAAGGTGCCGTCCATGTGCAGATGGATGCGCCCTCTGGCCATCTTTCCCTGGCGCACACCCTGGCGTAAAACCAGTTCGAAAGGAAAGTCGCCACCGGTCGCCGGCTCATCCAGTTGCGCCGACAGAATCGTGACTCCCTTCTGCAAATCTTCGGGCGCGATGATCCTGCGGTAGAAGTAGAGTTGCTCTTTCATCTCGGCGAGGTCGCGCTCTTTCTGGTACAACTCGTTACGCATCTGCTGCGCCGTCTCGCGCAACAGATTCGCCCGGGTCCTGACCGCGACCAGTTTCAGCGCGGTGCTCTTTTCGTTCAGCATGTCGTCGAAATCCTCGATTTGCGCCAGTTCATCGAAGGCATCGTTAAAGCGGCTGCGCTCGATGGCATGACCCAGCAGGTACAGCACCGCCGACCACGACAGGATCAGAAAAACCACCGTGAACACCTTCAGAGAGGAACGCCCGCCCAGATAAAGCCGCAACAGCCGAAGGTGAAATGTCAGCCAGACGAAAAGACGGAGCGGCCATTGTAAGCGGCCTGTCCACCGCGCCAGACGACCCGGTTCGGCGGAGGAAGAACGATCCTGCGCCATCGCTCAGAACATCGGCGACCAACCGTGCAACCCGGCGGTTTCATCAAAGCCGAACATCAGGTTCATGTTCTGCACCGCCTGCCCGGCGGCGCCCTTGACCAGGTTGTCTATGACGACCAGCACTTTGGCGACATCGGCCGTCTCCGGACGGTGCACCGCAATCAGGCAAACGTTGCTGCCGCGCACCCAGCGCGTTTCCGGATGGCTGCCGGCGGGCAGCACCTCGACGAAAGGCTCGTCGGCGTACGCTTTCTCAAAACACGTCTGCAGCGCGCGCTGGTCGAGCAGGCTGCGGAAATACAGCGTTGAATGGATGCCGCGCACAATGGGCAGCAGATGCGGCGTAAAACTCAGCCCGACGGAAGCGTTCGCGATGCAATCGAGCTGCTCCTTGATTTCGGGCCAGTGGCGGTGCCTTGATGCCTTGTAGGCCTTGAAATTCTCGCCGCACTCGCCCAGCAGCAGGCCGGTTTGCGCCTGGCGCCCGGCGCCGCTGACGCCGGATTTGGAATCGGCAATCAGGCACGACACATCCGCAACCCCCGCCTCCAGTGCCGGCTTCAGACCGAGAAGGATGGAAGTCGGATAGCAGCCGGGGTTGGCAAGCAAACGGGCCTGGCGGATTTTCTCGCGGTTCAGTTCCGGCAACCCGTACACCGCCTGCGCCAGCAGCTCGGGACAGGCATGCTCCTCATCGTGCCAACGCTGCCATTCGCCGGCATCGGACAAACGGAAATCGGAGGCCAGGTCAATCACACGAACGCCGGACGACAACCATTTTTCGGCCTGTTTCATTGCCACGCCATTCGGCGTCGCAAAGAAGACGACATCGAGTCCGTCCATGTCCGCGCCTTTGATGTCCGCGCGGTAGTGCAACGCGGTCTTGTCGCGCAGCGCGGGAAATTGCCGCGCGAGCGGTTCCCCGGCGCAGCTGCGAGAGACCACAAATGCAAGTTCGGCTTGCGGGTGGCCCAGTAGCAGGCGCGCCACTTCCAGACCGGTATAACCGGCGCCGCCGATGACTGCCGCGCGTATCATGGCAGATAGTTTATGCGCTAAACGCCGGCTCGCAAAGCCGCCCGCGCGCGGCGATGGCGCAAACGCGGCAACGCTGGTATGATTTCATCCATTGCCGACCTTTCTGCGTGGGCTGTTCACAATGATATTTTACTGGCTCAAGGCGCTGCATCTGGTCTTTATGGTCACCTGGTTTGCAGGCCTGTTCTATTTGCCGAGGCTGTTTGTCTATCATGCATCGGCCACGGACGAGACCGGTGTCGAGCGCTTCAAGGTGATGGAGCGAAAACTGTTCTGGGGAATCATGACGCCCGGCGCCGTGCTGACGATTCTGTTCGGCCTGGGCGCCTATGTCCTCAGCCCGCGGCTCTATGCTTCTGCCGGGTGGATGCACGTCAAACTCGCGCTGGTCGCGCTGCTGGTCGGCTACCATGTCTGGTGCGGCTTTCTGCTGGCGGCCTTCAAGCGCGGCGCCAACCGGCACAGTCACACCTGGTTTCGCTGGTTCAACGAGGCGCCGACCGTGGCGCTGCTCGCCATCGTGCTGCTGGTGGTGCTTGGACCGGTGTCGCGTTGAGGCGCCGGGAATCGGGACTCAGCTGCGGGTGCAACCGTAGAACGATGCCACGGTGCCGGCAAAACTCGCCACGTTGATGAGGCCGGGGGCGTCACGGCCAAGCGCCTGGTCATCCTGCCCTTCCCATTTCGGCCTCTGCGGCATGACGAAATACCACGTCTCGTTGGTGTTGACGACGAACCTCGCGTCAATGCCCTCCGGCAACGCCACGCCCAGCGACTTCAGCAAGTCGCCGGAGTCTTTCTTCGCCTGAACCTCGCGGCGGTACTTTTTGTCTTTGCGGCATTTCAGGGAGAGTTCGTAGAGCTGCTCATTTTGGTACTGGCACACTTCCCAGTCCGGATGGCTTTCTTCGCGGTCTGCTTTTTCGTCTCCCATCTCTTTTTCGTCTTCCATCTCGTTCCTCGCACCTCTTATTCTACCCCGCCTTGTCAAGCAGATTGCGCCACGCCCGCAAATTGCGGTTGTCGCGGTGCGCCTTGTCGCGCAGGCCGAGGCGGAAAGCGGCGGCCATCCACAGGCTGGGCGGGTGCTGATACTGCGGCATCCGGTTGAAATCAACGATGACCGGCCTCCAACTGTGCTCGTCCTTCGCCACGACGGTGTTTTTGGCGTGGAGGTCGAGGTCGTGCAGATGATTGCGCGCCGCCTCGGCGATGATGAACTCGAAGAACCCGACCATCTCTTTCAGCGTGACGCCGCTGTGTTGGTCCTTCAGCGCCTCGAAGACCGTCAGACGGTTGACGAAACGCTGCACCAGAAAGGCGGCCTGCCCGTCGCCGTCGCCGGGCGACCAGGCCAGCGGGATTGAAACATAGCGGCTCAGCGCCTCGATGGAATAGAAGGCCAGATTGCGCTCATACTCGAATTGCGCGATGTTGACCCGGTAGCGGCGGCGGTATTTTCCGATATAATAAGGCTTGTACACCTTGATGACGGCATGCTGGTTGCGGTAACGGCCCTCGTAAACATGGGAGCGTGAGCCCTCGGCGATGTAGCCGGTAATCTCGATGTCGCGCGGCAAAGGTGGAGGCGGAATCTCGCCGCTGCGCCTTTTTTGGCGCCGACCTGCTAATATAGGCAATATTATTCTCATGTCAGCAACCTGCAAAATCGCCATTGTCGGCGCGCGCCGTGCGCGCCAGGGAACGGGGCCCTACCTTGCGGCGGCGTTTGCCCGGCTCGGACATGATATTTGCGGGATTGTCGGAACATCGCGCGACAGCATCGTAGAGGCGGAACAGGCCCTGCGGCAAGATTACCACATACAAACGACGGGCTACGCCAGTCTGGCTGAATTGCTCGACGAGCAGGCGGCGAACATTCTGGTCATCGCAAGCCCGCACGACACGCATCTGGAATACTTTCGGCAAGGCATCGCCGCGGGTTGCCATATTTTCTGCGAAAAGCCGCTGTGGTTTCCGCCGCTGTCGGACATGCCCGATGACGCCGCCGACATCGTGGATGCGGTGGCGCGCATACTCGCGGTGGCGACGGTTGCGGACCTGCACATCGGTGTCAATCTGCAATGGCCGTTCTCGCTGGAGTATTACCGGCAACTGCATCCGCTGCCCGACGATGCCGCGCGGATTGAGGCGTTTGATATGCACCTGTCACCCGCCAGCCACGGCAAAGCCATGGTGCTCGACAGCGCGCCGCACCTGATTAGCATGTTGCATGCGCTGCTCGGACAGGGTGAAATTGAAAACCACGAACTGCGTTGGCAAAACGATGAACAAACCCGCGCCGGCATCGCCTTTGATTACCGGCACCGGGCGGGCGCGACCCGGGTGCGGCTGGAACTCGCGCAAAGCCTGCAACAGCCGCGGCCCGCGGGCTACTCCATCAATGGCAACGCCGTCGAGCGGCGTGTCTCGATGAAAGATTACTCGCAGTCACTGGCCGGCGGCGGCAGGGAAATCGCGATGCAGGACCTGCTGACCCTGTCCGCAAAACACTTTCTGGAGAGAATCACAGGCCAGACTCCCGACTCCGGGAGCGATTTCACACACGACTTGCGCCTGTTACACCAGCTGGTCCGCGCGGACTGACGACGCGCACCGCTGCATGCAGAAAATTCATTCCGAATCCGGCGAGGTTCTGATCAGCGTTTCTCCGCTGATTGACTTCCGCAAACCGAAAACAAGCAATGCACCCGGCGCGCCGCTGCATGCGCGCGCGCGCGGCGATGCAACGCGCGCGAGGCAGGCCGAACTGTCGCCGATTCACGACTTCATGGGCAAATTGCTGCAACCCGGCGTCGTCGGCCATCTGGCGGAGTATGTCCGCTGGCAGGCGGCGTGGCGCGAAGGCTACGCCAACGGCCTGTCGTTCGACGAGGCGCTTGCAACGGCGCCGGAGCGCGCCCCACTCTCCATCAACCTCGACCTGACAACGGCGTGCAATTACCGTTGCGACCACTGCGTGGACATGGACATTCTGAACACCGGCATCCGGTATGAGCACGAGCAGCTGAAGGACGCGCTGGCGCAGATGGCGGACAAGGGCCTGCGCTCGGTTATCCTGATCGGCGGCGGCGAGCCGACCGCCTATCCCGGTTTCGGCGACATCGTGCGGCACTTGAAAGAAAGAGACATCCAGATCGGCGTCGTCACCAACGGCAGCCTGATGAAAAAAGTGCAAGAGGTCGCCGACGTCATGGGCAAAGGCGACTGGGTGCGGCTGTCGCTCGACTCCGCGGACAACGAGACTTTTCGCGCGATGCACAAGCCCGTCAGCAAAAAGTGCACACTCGACTGGATCTGCGAGCAGATTCCGGCCATCAAGGACGCCAACCCGGAATTGCAGATTGGCTACAGCTTTATCATCGTGTGGCGGGACTGCCACACAAACGACACCGACATCATCGAGAATGTCGCCGAAATCAATGCGGCGGCGGAGCGCGCAAAACGTTACCGCTTTGACTACATCTCGCTCAAGCCCTTCCTGACCCGCGCCGAGGAAAACAATGCCGAGATCGTGGACCTGGTCAGGGACGAGGAGCACATCGGCGGCATCATGGAGACGATACGCGAACAAATCGGGCGGGCGAAACAACAGCAGGACGACTCATTCAAGGTGATCGAGAGCACCAATCTGAGGGTGCTTGAAAACGGCAGTTACAAAGACTACACCGAGCAGCCGCACAACTGCCACATGCAATTTTTCCGCCAGGTCATCAGCCCGCTCGGCGTGTTCAACTGCCCTGTTTACCGTCACGTGCCGCAAGCGCTGATTGGCGGCAAACACGCTTACGCCACAAACGACTCCTGCCGGGAAACCCGCGACAACACGCTGCGCCTGATTGAGGCGTTCGACGCGACCGAGGAATGCAAGGATGTGACCTGTCTGTACAACCATGCCAACTGGTTCATCGAAGACCTGATTCGCAACCCGCACAAACTCGAGTCGTTGCCGGCAGTCGAGGAAAGGCGGGACTATTTTCTGTAATCGCCTGATGGCGACGTTTTGACAATCTGCCCTGCGTTTATTTCGTGCCGGTCTATCACTCAATATCAGCAAAATCCAGGCCATTATCATTTTTGATTGTCTCTCCGCAGAAATCCGCCTTCTCAATAGATTCTTCCTCAGCCCCATAACCGTGCTCGATATCCGTTAGATATTTTGTGAAATATAAATGATCCTCTCTGGCAAACACTGCCGAGCGGTCTATAGCCTCACCTACTTCCTTAAGACGCTGTCTGCGCCAGGCGAGGCTGCCTTCGGCCAACAAGACGAAAAAGAGTGGTGCCAGATTGACGATATCTCTAAAACTCGGAGCATAGGGATAGCAATGCTTCTGATTCAATACGCGCAATTTGACGTTCTAAAACTTTAGATTTCTCAGCGAGTTCCTTATGACATTAGTAAATATATCAGTTATGAAGATCCACGTCACTATCGTGGTTTTTACATGAAAATCCGCGGTAGTGATGTGGATTTTTATTTACCTGTGCTATCCTCGTGGGCATGGAACTGGAGCGAGGCATTCATTTACAGAGTTTGCTGGCGCGGAAATCTTTCTTTCTTTTCGGCCCACGCGGCACCGGCAAAACTTTTTTGGCACGGAAGCAACTGCGCGGAAAAGCGATCTTTTTTGATCTCCTGCACTCGGACACTTACCTGCCACTCTCTGCCAATCCTTCCGACATGGAAGATATGGTGCGAGGGCAAATCACCAAACCCGATGCCCCCGTCTTTATTGTCATTGATGAAATACAAAAACTCCCGTCTTTGCTCGACGAAGTGCACAGGCTCATCGAGAACAATGGGTGGAAATTTCTGTTGGCCGGCAGTTCGGCGCGCAAACTCGGCCACCAGGGTGTCAACCTTCTCGGCGGCAGGGCGTGGAACCAGAACCTGCATCCGTTGACCTGGAAAGAAATACCGGACTTTGATTTGGCCCGGCACCTGCGCTACGGCGGCCTGCCCGCGGTTTATTTGAGCCGCGAACCGCGCGAGGAATTGCAGGCCTACGTGACAAACTACATCACACAGGAAATACAACTCGAGGGTCTTGTCAGAAAAATCCCGCAATTTTCAAAATTCCTGAGAGCCGCCGCCCTTTCCAACGGCAGAGTTCTGAACTTCGACAAACTCGGACGAGATTACGCGATGCCGCCGAGCACGATCCGTGAGTATTATTCGATACTGCAAGAGACGTTTATCGGCGAGATGCTCGAACCCTGGAGCCGATCCATAAAGCGAAAGGCCGTCAGCACCTCGAAATTTTATTTCTTCGACACCGGGGTTCTGGCCGCTCTCAACGGGGTCGGAACTCTGGAGAGAAATTCCGATACTTTCGGAAACTGCTTCGAGACCTGGCTTATCAATGAGATGAAAGCGTATATCCACTATAAAAGACTGCATCTTCCGTTGCATTACTGGCGCACATCGACAGGTTATGAAGTGGATATGGTTGCGGGCGATGAAACCGCCATTGAGATCAAATCCACGCGCAAGGTGTCGCGGGAAGACACGAAAGGACTGACGGCCCTGAAAGAGGAAGGGATTATTAAACAGTTTTTCCTTGTCAGCGAAGACAAAACCGCCCTTTTCAGGGACGACATTCACCGCCTCCATTGGTCCGATTTTCTGGAAAGACTCTGGGACGGAAAAATCATCCGGGCATGAGGGCATGAAAAATGGAGAGATGATACGCGGCGCCTACGCATCCGGGCGCTATCTCGTGGCTGATATTCCGCAGGCACGCGCGCTTGAGAGCTGGATAGCGGAACGCGGCTTCCAACGTTACGCCAACGAATCATACCGGCTCAAACGCCACGGCCGGCGCCGCAACAAGCTGTACAGTTTCCATCTGCCTGTCGCTGACAGCGAAGTCATCATGAAAGTCTTCCGGATTGATCCGCGATACAGGAGAAGGCGGAAAATGGACTTGCTGGCCCGCCAATGGCTCGGCAGAGACTACAATCGCAACGCTTTCCTCTGCTGCCTGGCCATGTGGCGGGCAGGGTTGCCCGTGGCCAGGCCGCTGGCCTGCTGGAGCTGGAACGAAAAGGGACTGTTCGGGAGAAAAAGCGTCTTTCTTTACGAAAAAATCAAAGCCGACCGCTCGCTGGACGACTTGTGCCGCGACATCAGGGAGAACAACCGCGACGACGCCAAACGGTTGCTGGACGCAGTCCAGCACAAACTGGTTCGGGAACTGCACCGGATGCACAATGCGGGCATCCGCCACCGCGACCCCCAGGCGATTAATATTCTGGTGGACGCGCCGCCCTCAAACGAGATTGAACAAGCAACCTTCTACTTCATTGATTATGACAGCTGCTCGCGCACCAGGGTATTGGTTCCCCTGGTCAGGAAATTTTTCGATCTCAGGGATCTGCGTGGAATCTACCTGGACCAATTCGGCCCCCACGACCTCCTCGACCTGTACCCGGGTGGCGGACAGACGGCGATATGGCATACTGTACTGACGTTCTGGCAACATGGCGGCTTCACTCCCTGGCGCTCCACTCCGTGGCCTCAAATGGAAAAAACAAGACGGACAGGCGGGGAAACCTGATGATTGCGGATGAAAATGGCTGAAAAGAATATCCTTCTCAACGATTTCTCCGAGGACTATACCAGCGACGTCCGCAAATACCTCGATGACAACATCAACATCAAGGTATGGATAGGCAGAAAAAAGAACAAGGTCACGACCCTGCCGCGGGAAGACTTTTACCGCTCCCTGCTGTTCAGGAACAACCGGCTGAAAATCAACTACCGTTACAGGAAGGAGTTTCTTGAGATTTATCCGGAAGTCAGGAAGCACGCGGACACTTTCCTGAATATGTACTGCCGGCGCCCCGTTCTCTACGGCAGCAACGACGCGATTGACATGATGGACGCCTTCCATGTCTATATTCATTTTTTCATTGACCTGCTCAAATCCAACGACATTCACCATGTGTTTTTTGAGATCATCCCGCACCACGCCGACTACCTCCTTTATCAGGTCGCCAGGGCGCTGAACATCAAAACCCACATGTTTTACACCGCGCCCGTTTTCGGAAAATCATTTATCACGGATGACATCGAGAACATCGGCTCGCTGGACACCGGCGAGACGGAGATTGAACCCGTCCGGCTGGAAAAAAACTACCGGAAAAAGTATCCCTACATGGACAGAAAAGTCAGGACCAATCTGCTGGTCAAACTGATTTCGGCGGCGTTTTTCAGATGGAACCTGAACCTGGTCCTCCACCGGCTGCAGGCTTTGGCGAGAAACGCGAGATTCAAGAGAAACTACAGGCAATTCCTGGCGACACCGCCGCCTTCCGGGAAATTTGTTTATTTCGCGCTGCACCTTCAACCCGAGCTCAGCACCACCAGCCTGGGCGGCGTCTTCGTTGACCAGATACTGGCGCTTGAATGTTTGCGGGCGCTGCTGCCGGACGACTGGTTTATCGTCGCCAAGGAAAATCCGCACCAGACCTATCACTCCCGGGGCCGCCTGTTCTACAGCAGGCTGGAGAAAATACCCAACCTGCGCTACGTCAGCAAAAAGACCGACACCTATGATCTGGTGGAGCAGTGCGAGTTCGCCGCCACCGTCACCGGCAGCGTCGGCCTGGACGCCCTCCGTTTCGGCAAGCGCGTGTTGATCTTCGGCAACGCGGCCTACAAGGGTTTGCCGGGCGTCGTCTCCTACCATCGGGATTTGACCCTGGAAGAAATCATGGAGACCCGCTTCTCACATGAAGAATTTGAGCGCGCCTATGCCCGGTTGCTTCACAACACGGTTGATGTGGTGACCAACATCAATGACAAGCGTCTGATCAAGGACCTTTCCAACGAAAAAAACGGGCGCGCGCTGGCCGGAGTGATTAATGCCCTCGTACGCTGACCCGGCATCCAGGCATTTGTCCGGGCCTGGAGCGCAGTGGAGAAAAACTCTGCGGTTCAGCGCCAGGAACACAAGGTCGTTCAAGCCTTTGTATCGCTGTATCAATGAATATTTCTTCCGGTATATACGGGACAGATACCCCGAAGTCCTGACGGAAACACAAACCCTGGAACAAATCCTGACCCGGAAAATCAGTTTCGCGCGATACGGTGACGGTGAATTCAGGCTGTGCAGGGGCAAATCAATAGCAAGACAGCCGGCAAGTCCGGCAATATCGCGCCGATTGCGGGAAATACTGCACAGCGATTACCTGAACTTTGCCGTCGGAGTGCCTCCGTTCCCAGACAAGGCCCGCATCACGGACACGAACATGAGCTCCTATTACAAAAAATTGTATTTCCGCGAATGGGAGTCCGTTCATTACATGGCGAACAAAGTCTATTTGTCTTCCTGGGTGTTCTGGCCTTACCACTGCAACCTGCCGCGTGAAGAAGTACACGCCCACATCGGTCAAATCCAACGGCTGTGGCAAGGCAGAGACGTGACGTTTGTCTGCAATAGCAGGTTTGAAAAGACCGTGTCCTCTTCGGAAATATTCGACAACACGAAATCCCGTTCCTTTGTCCGCGCTCCGGACAAAAACGCATACGGCCAATACGACAATCTGCTCAGGCAATCAGGCGGCTATTCCAAAGACAACCTGTTTTTGCTGGCCTGCGGCCCGACCGCGACCATCCTCGCTTATGACCTTTCGGCAAAAGGCTATCAGGCCGTGGATATAGGCAACCTTCTCAAGCACCTGTTGTGAGTGTTCTGGTCACCGGTGCCGCGGAATTCATCGGCGCACACCTGATGAAACGCCTGCTTGTCGAAGGAGCAGAAGTTGTCGGTGTGGATACGCTTAACGACTACTACGATCCACAACTGAAAAAAGACCGCCTGAAACATCTACGCGCGGCACAGGAAACAAAAAACAGCGGCGTGTCCACTTTTCACCGGGCCAACATTGGTGAACGCGCGGTGATGGAAAAATTCTCTCCCGGCGCTTTGACACGGTGTTCGACATGGTCGCCCAGCCCAGTGGGCGCTATTCCCTGGAAAGCCTCAACGCTTACATCCGCACCAATATAAACGGTTTTCACAACCTGCTGGAAAGATGTCGCACCGGCGATGTCGGACATCTGGTTCACACCTCTTCCAGCTTGGTTTACGGCGCAAGCAGCAGGGCGCAAAAGACACAAAGAATTTTTATCTTGGGACAATCGACGATACTTTACCCATAATCCACCTTCCCCACAAACGGATATATTTCCTCCGCATCTTCTTTTTGACTGCCGAGGCCACTCCTTCTTCATAACCGTAGAACGGCTTGATGGAGAAAACGGAGTGAATCAATTGTCTGATTTGCAGAATCTCCTTAATTGAGACGCAGGGAAAATCACGTTGCCACAACAAACGCCTGATAACATCGATCTCCGCTTTAATGTTAAAACGGGACAGATGCTTTTGCATGGCTCGGGCACAAGTAATATAACGATCCTTTTTGAGTATCACGCTGTTTTGACTTCCGTGTACACGGTAACGCAAAAGCGGCATGGACAGATTCGCCATTTTGGTGAATGGACAGGCATCCACCCAGAACAGATAATCCGTGCCGTACCCGCTGCTTACATCATAAGAAAGGGAATTTTGCCGAACAATTGCGGTCCGCATCATCACCGTTGGATTGCTTATCGCCGGCGCCAACAAAAGATAGGATTTAATGTCCAGATCCCGCAGCAGCGGACGCGACACTTTCTTTTGTCCGCCAAATAGCGTCATCGCCGTTCCGACGATTCCGATGTCGGGGTTTTTGTCCAGAAACCGGCTCTGGATACACAGCCTTTCCTTTTCTGAGATATCGTCGGCGTCCATCAATGCAAGGTATTCCCCCCGCGCTTCCTGCAAAAGACGGTTTCCGCAATAACTCAGCCCGCAATTACTCCTGTTTCTGATTATCCGGATGCAGGAATATCTGTCTGCATAATCCTGAATCACTTCCAGACTGCGGTCTGTGGAACCGTCATCCAGAACGAGGAACTCAAAGTCGGTAAAGGTCTGTTGCAAAATGCTGTCCATCGCTTCCGGCAGATACGGCAAGGCGTTGTAAACCGCCATGAGAACACTGACTTTAGGTCGGGACATTGTTACAAAGATACAGTTTTGGGGGCCAAAATATCACCTGCTGTTTGCCACAAGGACAAACAACTCCTCAAATGAACCTGCCAGACAGTTGTTGAGAAAAAAACAATGCAAAAAGTTTAGTGCAGCAAAGCCCCGCATTGTCACCAAAGCCTGACAACCAGACATTCAGCGGCATCTTGAGGAGGCAGTGAAAAGATACTCACACTAGTTCATCTGTTGATGGTGGAATACAACTTTAATAATACCTGAACCCTGCTAGTATTGCAATTGTAGGCTTGACTTTTGTTTCCCTATATTTTATAAATTTCGATTCTAGGATGTGAAGGACATTATCTGCGAATTGTTGGTAAGAGTAATCAAAAAAAGTAGCACACTCTAAAGATTAGTTCATCAACTTTAGTCACATTGAATCTCTACAAAAACTTCAAGCACTGGTGTAGATTAAGCGCGATTAGAAAACACCGGGCGCCTTTATCTGGCCGGGCCACCATGGTGGAGGGTCGAAGCTGCAACCCCATGCGCTATGATTGCTTTATTATTTGGGGAAACGGACTAATACACATTCCTGAAATCGTAAGCATCATCAGGGACAGCGGAAAGTACAATATCATCAGAATAATAAAAAAAGATATTAACAACATGTCCAGGTTTATCAAAAAAGTTTATGCTTGTGACACCGTCCCGTGGAAGCACTTGCGCTCCAAATCAAGATATCTTCTCGACAGCCCGAAAGAATGTGTATTTATATTAGTTGAAAACAAAAATCCGAGAGAAATATATATCGGCGAATCGAAGTTTTGTCACATTCAATGTGAAAACATTAATGAAACAAAGAATACTATCCGGAGCCTGTACAATCCGAAGTTCAAGGACCCGAAAAAAGTAATCTTGCCACTACCACCGGGGGTTTCACACGATCATTGCATTCATGCCAGTGATTATGAATCACAAGTTGAACATCTTTTAAGAGTTTTCCAGATTGAATCCCTGGACTTTTACAGAAGGAACAAGGAGTTTGCCTATTATATTCCATGGCATATCCAAGTGAGCTACCGTGGAATATCTGATATCGAGGTCGATCTTGATCTGATTTATGCCAATATAAACAAAAGCATACAAAAGTTGGAAGATACGCCGCATTACCGGTATGTGTCGGGCCACAAAAAACCGTATATCGATTATTTCAACAAAAATTTTGGCACAATGCTTCAGGAAGACCATTTTCCACAGGCGTTCGACTGTTTAATCGCCAGTTTTGATGAAAACTATCGTAGAGACGATGGCAAGAAATCTCTTCCCATAATAAATTCCAATAACGTTATTCTGGATGGAGTCCATCGGTGCGCCATACTGAAATGGCGCGGCAAGAAGAAAATAAAATGTCTTCAAATCTGATCGACCTTCAAGAATTTTTTATGAATCTGAATGGGGTTGAAGAGTATTGCATATTGAAAATACCGGAACATTTCCCGAATTATCGTGAACACAGCGATTTGGACATTCTTTGCAAAGACCGCGTGCGCATGATGGATTACACCACTTTGTTCCTTAAACAATATAACAACATCGACGTCAAGATCCATTACCCGGAGAATGGAAAACATCTGCACGTTGATGTTTACCGAAAAGGAAAATCCCTGAACTTCAAGTTTGATTTTATCGATTCGTTTTCAATTTACAAAAAAAGCACACTAAACCCGGGGTTTGAAGAGTCTGTTTTCAACGGCAAAAGAATCAGAAAAAATGTTTGTGTTCCGAGCATACCGCACGAGATGCTTATTCGCATGCTGGAGTACATCGAATACAAAGATACAAGACCGGACAAAGCAAAGCACCTATCCTATGTTCAGGAAAATCAGAAATACAGCGCAGAATTCAATCGCCTTTGGAATCTTTTTGTGACAGACAACGATAAAAAAAGGAATGCGGCAAAACCCGAACCAATTGTCATTGTCAGCCTTGCCGGTGGACTTGGCAACCAAATGTTTCAATATGCCGCCGCCCTTGCGCTGGGACAGCAGTGGCAGTGCACTGTTAAAGTGGATATTCGTCACTATAATTATTCCGACAACCGCACATACCAACTGGACCGATATAAACTCGCGCCGACCATGGCCGATATGGAAGAACTGGCGCTGTTTGAAACCCTTTCTGCTTCCTGGCAGAATCGATTGCATCGCTTTATTCCCCGATATAAACCAACTTATACCATCTACCACCAACCAGGTTTTGATTATGACCCCAATCTCATAAAACTTCGTCCACCGCTGCTTTTACGAAGTGGATATTTTCAAAGTGAGAAATTTTTTCTCTCTTGCGAGCAAACAATACGTGCCGCTTTTCAATTGAAACATCCGCTTGCCCTGCAAGAGCAGATGCATTGGAAAGCGATTAAAGCCGCCCGCTGGCCCGTGGCGTTGCATGTCAGACGCGGCGATTATCTGCGGCCGGACCAAAAAGCACTGCATCCTGTATGCACACGCGCTTATTATCAGAAAGCAATCGACATCACCAACAACTTGAGCGGGCAAAAAGCAACCTACTTTGTTTTTTCCGATGATATTGTCGCGGCACGCTCCATTCTGTCATTCATTCCCGATGCAACTTTTGTAACCCCCCATCAGGATAAACCACAGGTGGATATGGCCCTTATGGCAGCCTGCCGGGATATGATCATTGCCAATTCCAGTTTCAGTTGGTGGGGAGCGTGGCTCAATTCGCATCCCGACAAACATGTAATCGCTCCCCGTCTATGGTTCCAGAGAGAGAGGCACATTGACACTCGTGATTTGATTCCACCGCAATGGACCTCTCTCGAATAGAGGTCCAGTTGCTGTCAGACAAGCGGGCGCCAATCAGCGATACTCGTACGGCCCTTCCAGAAACACTTTCACGTTCACTTGTATGCCGTGGACGAAAGTCGCCATATTCAGTACCCATACTTTCTCGTCAATGTCGTTGGTCGCCAGCACGATTTTTCCGAAGAAAGCCCTGCGGTCGCCGGTCGGCGCCACGGCGATGTTGAAACTGGTTGATTCGCCCGGCGCCACCTCGAACGAGGACGGCATGTCGCTGCTGTAGCCCAGACCGCTCAGCAAGGCGGCGCTGACCTTCAGCACGTAGGTGCCGGTATTGCGCACCGTCACGGTCTTCGTCGCCGCCCCGTGCACCACCGACAACCGTTTGACCGCGCCGTCCTGCAATGTCACCACGCTTCCCGACACAACCCGGTACCTCACCGTCTCGGTCGGCGTCGCGCTTCCCGACGGCGACATGACGGTTTCCGTTGTCGCCATCGCCTCGATGACTCTGCCGAAATTAAGCGTCGCACTCGACTCCACCAGATTGCCGTCGGCCATGACTTCAATCTCGGATTCAATGCCCGTGCCTTCCAGCGACAGGCTCCAGGTGCTTTCATCGTAGTCGTCGTTGAGGATGGTCAGCGCTCCCCTGTAAGGTGTCGTGGCGCTGTCCGGCGGCGCAAAACGCAGCATCCATGTGCCGCTGGAGCCGGGCGCGATACTCCGGATGCCGGTGTCGGCGAGGCTGTAACCGACGCCGGTCGCGCTGATGGAGCGAATATTCAGTTCCCGGGTGGCTGCATTGCGGATGACCACCGCCGCAGTTCCGACCATGCTCACCGGCACCCGGCCGCTGTCGAACACTCCGCCGGATTCGTACGCGACACCGCCCACCTCGACCTCGATCTCGGGCTCGACATTGTCGATTCTCAGCCGTATCGGAAACGGATTGATGATGTCGTTGCTGTCCACCTGAATGAGGCCGGTATGAACACCGCGCACATCGGACTGGAAGATCAGCCCGTTGGTGTAAATTGTGGCATTGCCGGGCGCAATCGTCCTGCGCCTGCTCAGGCCGAGGCCCGGCAAATCGGCCTCCAACTTGAAACCCGTGCCGCTTACGGTAAGGTCATTGACTTCCAGCGGCGCGTTGCCCAGATTCTGCAGAACCAGCGAAATACGGAACCTCTCTCTTACGCCGATACTGGCGATAAAATCATAATCTTCGCTGCTGCCGTACCCGAAAAACTGCCCGCCGATGATCATGATGGGAGTCATCAGCGGCCCGATTCCGTAGCCCGTCAAGCCCAGGGTCTTTTCCGGAGAATGCGGATCATCGCTGACGATTGTCAGCACACCGGTGGAAATTTCGACCGCCTCGTGTGGCGAGAAATACAGCGTGTAGGTGGCCGAACTGCCCGGATTGACAACCCGGGCGCCATCGCTGACATCGTAGTCGTCACCCGCCACCGAGACGGATTCAAGCACCAGAATTGCGTTGCCGTGGTTGCCGACCGTCAATACGGCATTCACCCGGGTGCTGACTGTCACCCCGCCGAAATCGTAAATGCCGGCGCCCCGTTCAAAACCCGGCCCCGTTACCTCGATGGCGATTTCAGGGCCGCCGCTGACTCCAATCAGACTCAGCGTCCAGTCGCCTTCGTCCGCGTCGTCGCTGGCAATCGTCAGCGTTCCGCGATAGGTCGTGCCGTACGCCTGCGCGGCAAGACGCACCAGCCATGCGGCGGACGAGTTCATCGGGATGACCCGGGAGCCGCCGTTGACCACGCTGTAACCGACACCGGCCGCTGAAACCGACTCGATGTTGAGATCCGAGTTGCCTTCGTTGCGAACCCGCACCGTCACGGTCTCCGACGTGCCCGGCAGCACCCCGCCGAAATTATAGACGCCGACGCCCGATTCATAATTCACAGCGCCCGCTTCAACGGCGATCTCGGGGCCGATTCCGAATCCTCGCAGGGACAGCACCCGAACCGGCATGACATAGTCGTTGCCGGTGATCGTCAACGTTCCGGTGTCCGGCGTGATTTTTCCCGGCGGTGAAAAATGCACCAACCACGTGCCGGAGGAAGCGGCGGCTATCGTCCGGCTGTCGCCGCCGCCAAGGCGGTAACCGGCGCCGGTGACTCCGGCGGCGGCTTCAAGAGCCTTGCTGCCTTCGTTGTGAACCGTCACCTCCAGGGTTTGCGTCGTGCCCTCCCACACTCCGCCGAAATCGTAATCGGCGATATCCGGCGCAACAACCATCACCGGCCCGACCGCCCTGCTTTCCAGCGCCAGCGTCCAGCGGCCCTCGTCCACATCGTCACTGACTATCGTCAACATTCCGCTGTACGTCGCGACACTTTCGCGCGGTTTGAAAACCAGCGCCCATGAGACGGAAGCACCGGCCGCAATCGTGCGCGTGGCCGCATCGGCGAGGTGGTAACCGGCGCCGGTGACCTCGACGGCCTCGATGTGAAGATCCGTGGTGCCCACATTCATGACCGTCACGGTTGCGGTCGCCTCCGTGCCCAGCACCACCTCCTCAATGCCGTAACTGCCGACACCCGACTCGAACTCAACGCCCTCCACCCGGACGGCGATATCAGGCCCGATACTGACGCCCGTCAGCGGCAGCATCCAGTCGCCCTCATCCGAATCGTCATTGGCGATGGTCAGTGCCCCATGGTAGGTCGCCGAAAGAACCGGCGGTTGAAAATACACCAGCCACGTGGCGGAGGAGCCGACCGCGATGTCGCGGAGGCCGCGGCTGGCCAGGCTGTAGCCGGCGCCGGTCACTTCAACGGACTCGATATCAAGACCCAAATTGCCCTCGTTGCGAACCGTCACCGCCACGGTTTCCGACGTGCCCGACAGCACCTCGCCGAAATGATAAACGCCGGCGCCTGATTCATAATCCGCGCCGTTCATCTGAACGGCAATCTCGGGGCCGAGCCCGGTTCCTTCCAGGCGCACCTGCCTCAGCCGCTCGTCAAAATCGTTGCTGGCGATTGACAACATTCCGACGTGGGTCGTGGTCAGATCCTGCGGTGAGAAATGCACCAGCCACGTAGCGGAAGAACCGGCGGCAAGCGTCCGTCTGTTGCCGCCGGCAAGACGGTAACCGGCGCCGGCCACCCCGATATTCGATACTTCAAGATTCGTGTTGCCGATGTTATGAACCGCTACCTCCAGGGTTTGTGTCGTGCCCTTCCGCACCTCGCCAAAGTCGTAACTGGCAACATCCGGTTCGACGGCAATCTCAGGCCCGATGACGGTGCCTTGCAAAGGCAGCGTCCAGCGGCCTTCGTCCGCGTCGTCGCTGACTATCGTCAACATTCCGCGGTACGCCGCGACGCTGCTGCCCGGATTGAAGCGCAATGTCCATGAGCCGGAAGAGCCCATTGCAATCGTGCGCGTCTCCATCGTGAGGAGGCTGTAGCCGTCGCCGGTGATTTCGATGGATTGAACGTGAAGATGCGCATTGCCTGCGTTCGTAACCGTCACGGTCGCGGTGACCGGCACGGCTGGAACGGTCTCCTCAAGACCGTAACTGCCAACGCCCGACTCAAAATCAATGCCGCCCACCTGAACGGCGATATCGGGCCCGACACTGACGGCATCCAGCTTCATTCTCCAGTTGCTTTCATCAGGATCGTCACTGACAATCAGCAATGTTCCGTGATAAGTTCCGGGAATGGCCGGAGGATCAAAACGCAGCAGCCATTCGTCGAAGAACCGGGGCTGAATTTTCCGGGGATTGCTGTCAATCAGACCGTAGCCGTGGCCGGTCGTCGCGATGGACTCGACATGAAGATCCATCGTGCCTCTGTTGAGAACCCGCACTGTCACAACATTGTTTGAACCCTGCCTCACCCGGCCGAACGAGTGGGTGATCTGCGGATCCCCGAAGATAAAACCGGTTCCGCCCACCTCCACGTCTATATCAGGCAAGGCGACGTCTCCCTCCAGTCTGGATTGCCAGACCGCTTCATCCATATCGTTGCTGAGAATAGACAGGGTCGCCCTCTGGTGAAGAATCTCCCGCAACGGCGATATGAAATGCACCAGAAACGTTGCGGAAGAGCCTGGCGCGATTCCCCGGACATCCGCGCCGGCAAGGAGCAGGTAGGGAGAGCCTTCCAGCGCAATGGATTGAATATTCAACTTCGCGTTGCCCTGATTGTGAATTCTCACCTCCGCGGTTCCCGTCGTGCCCCCCGGCACCCTGCCAAAGCTGTAATGCCGGGCACCCGAGCTGAAGCCGGGACTGCCGATTTCGACATCAAGGTCAGGCTCGCCGCCGTGGCCTTCCAGGTTCAGCGTCCAGCGGCTTTCGTCGGTATCGTCACTGACGATGACCAGTGTTCCCCGGTGAGTCGTGACGCCGCTCGGTGGAGAGAAATGCAGCATCCACGTGGCCGAAGAACCGCCCTTGATTGAGCGCGTGTTGTTTTCGGCTACGCTGAAAGCGTTGCCGACTGCCTCCACGGACATCACCCCGAGTTTGGCCTTGCCCGTGTTGGCGATGGTCACTGTCGCGATTTCCGTCGTGTTCGTCCGCACCCGTCCGAAATGGTAACTGCCGGAACCGGACTCAAAGCCCAGCCCGCCGACCGAGACGGCCAGCTCGGACTCACCGATAGCGCCCGCCAATGGCAGTCTCCAATCGCCCGCATGGAAATCATTGCTGGCAATCACCAGCGTCCCCCGGTAAGCCGTGTTGCTGCTCGACGGCGTGAAATACAGGGTCCACATATCGGTTGCGCCGGGCGCAATCTCCCCGGGGCTGCCGACAAGACTGAAGCCCTCGCCAATCACCTCGGCGGAACGGATGCTGAGCGTCCTGTCACCGGCGTTGCTGATGTACACTGTCTCGGCTTCCGTCGTATTCCTGTGCGCCACGCCGAAACTGTAACTTTCGGCGCCCGAATCGAAACCGGAGTCGCCGATGCGCACGGCAATCTCGGGTCCGACGGCCCTGACCCGCAGGAAAATCGTATGTTCGGGAGAGGGCAAGGCGTTGCTGCGTATCAAAAGCTTCCCGGTCTGCACCCCTCTTTGCAACGGCATGAACGACAGGCGGATGACACCGCTGTAGAAAAATCCGGGCCGCACCCGCCCGAACGACAACGGCCGCAGATTATCGGGCATGAAACCTCCGCCACTGACGCTGATATCGCTAATTTCCAGATATTCGGTTCCGTGATTGCGAATAAGAACATTGACGGAAACCGATGAGCCGATGGCGGCGTCGTTCAATTCGTAAACCGCGCCGTCGTCAAGAGGCCGGAGAATTTCATTGAGATTTCCTTCACTCGAAAGACTGACGCCCAGTATCGGGCCAACGCCTTCCCCCCTCAGTCTCAGATCCCATGCAGCGTATTCCGGCGCATTGGTGTTGATAGAGTATGTGGCGGTGGAAGCTCCAACGACACGCGGACCGAAGCCCACAACCAGGGAGGTCGAGCTGCCCGCCGCGACCGATTGAGAACCGGGATTGGAAGCATCGTAGTAAAGATTCTGTCCGCTGACCGAGTGGATGTTGAGGGCGCCGGCGCCGTCGTTGTGGATATGGACGGTCACGGTTTCCGTGGCGCCCAATCGCACCCGGCCGAAATCGTAGGTCCCCGTGCCCCCCTCGAAAGTGCGCCCGTCAATCTCCATGCGAATACCCGGCGCGCGGGAGTTACCGTTCAAAATCACCGCGCGGGTGGTCTCGGCATAGACATCGGGAGCGAAGATGAACGGCGAGACATGAGCCCCCGCCGCCCGCGCACGGGCGGCGGCTTCACCGTACGCATTGTCGGGATAGAGCAATATGCCGTCGGACGTTGTGACACGGTCGTATGCGTTACTGGAGAGAATCAACGTCGCAGTGAACTTCCCGGCTGTTTGCGGCGCAAGGCGCACGGAGGCCGTCGAGGAAGCGCCGACACGCAGGACAACGGGAAGAGGAAGCGAATCGGTGTCAACGCGGAGTCCGGGGCTGCTCTGGTGCGTAATCCCGTTGACTTTCAGCCATGCGTTTCCACTGTTCAGAAGCTGCACCGGCAAGGTCAGTGTGGCGCCTAAAGCCACTTCGCCCACACTGTAGCTGTGGCCATCAAAGACGGAATGTCCGTCAATCCGGACATCCATTTCCGGCACAAGGCCCGTGGCCTGCACGGGCATTGAGAACAGCCGGCCACCGGGGACCTTTGTATGAATCTCAAATGTCGCGGTGTTCGTCCCCGACCGGACGATTTCAAACTCCATTGCACGGCGAAAACGGGCAAATTCGTTACTGCCGATGCGCCTGGGTGGAACCACGTCGTTTTGCCGGCCAGCCGAATTGGTGACGCCTATGCGACTGATTTCAATGGCGGCTTCGCTTTGATTGTGAACGAATATGTCACGGTAAAATTTCCGGCCGACGGGAAAACTTCCAAACTCGAAAGATTGATTCTCGTGCAATTGCGGAAAGCTGCCGACAGCATAATAGTACACTGCCAACGCGGGTGGAACGCCGTAACCTGTCAAGTGCGCGTTCCAATCGGAACGCCGAGGGTCGTCGCTGACAATGCTCAATGTCCCCGTCACAGGACCCAGGCGATGCGCCGAAAAACGAACATCGAACGAGGCCGAGGCGCCCGGCGCGATTGCACGGATGGGGCCGTTCCTGAAATGCAGCGAAAACGAACTGCGGTCTTCGCCGTCATCGAGCGTGATGCCGTCAATGTGCAAATCCCGGTCGCCGGTATTGGCCAGCGTTACCGTCACGTCGTTCGAAAAATTGACAAAAGCCTTCGGCCCCTGGTACGAGCCGCCGGACTGAAGAGATGCGCCGGGGATGCTCGCTTGCAATGTCCCACCCGCAATGTCAATGCCGACACCGGTGATTCGCGGCGACAGTGCCGCCGAGGTTGATATCAAATCGGCGCGCCAGCGCAAATCATTTCCCGATGCGGGAAACACAAAGTGAGTGCCGGGACTCACCGGGTACCAGTGACGACCGCCGTCATTCGTCAGCTTCCAGGTGACGCTGGTATGCAACGGCTGCACCACGGTGGCGGTCACCTGAAGCGTGCGCGGGACGACCGTACGAAGGTTGATTTTTTTCGAATACACACTGCCGGACCAGTGTCCGTTGCGAAGGGTTGCGCCGGCGGTGGACCAGTGAGCGGTCGAGCGGGTGTCATCGTGCGACTGACTTGAGCGGAAATCTTCGACAAAGGGAAGCCCCGCCGGTGCACTTTGTACTGTGCCTGCGACTAGCAACATTGACAGCAACGCGCCTCTTTGCAGAAGATGTCTCATACAATCTGTCATCTGGAACTTCTCTGTCCTCAGTCCATCTTGATAGTTGCATTATTTTTCACAGGAAACAGATAAAATCAAGACCTGATTTTTACTCAGAATAAAGTTTATTAGATCATGCGGATAGGAGAGATTCCTCTGTCATTGGTTGAATTCCTGCATTGCCGGTCTTCGTGATAAACTGCCGCACCTTTGCAAGCTATCCACACAATGACGAATCACAATACCCCCTCTCCGGACGATAAACAGACGGCGCTTTTGCACGAAGCACTGCACCTGCCGTTGTGGCAACTGACACAACGGCAGCAATGCGATGCAGAGCTTCTGATGAACGGCGCATTTGCGCCGCTCGACGGCTTTCTCGGCAAGGCCGACTACCAGAGCGTGGTCTCCGACATGCGCCTGGCCGACGGCCGCCTGTGGCCTATCCCAGTGACACTGGACGTCACGCCGCAGTTTGCCGAACCATTGTCGCCGGGCGACAGGATCACATTGCGCGACGAGGAAAATTTCGCGCTGGCGGTCATGACCGTCCAGGACATCTGGAAACCGAACCTGCGGCAGGAATCCGAGGCGGTTTACGGCACGCTCAACGAATCCCACTCCGGCGCGCACCACCTGCTGCATTCGAGCCATTCGATTTATCTCGGCGGCCAACTCGAAAAGCTCAACCTGCCCCACCATGTTGATTACCCGCAGCACCGGCACACGCCGGCGCAACTCAGGCAATTGTTCAAGCACAATGGCTGGAGCAGGATCGTCGCGTTCCAGACGCGCAACCCGATGCACCGGGCGCACATCGAACTGACCAAAAAGGCGATGCGCGACGCCGACGCCAGGCTGCTGATTCATCCGGTGGTGGGCGTTACACAAATCAACGACATTGACTACCACACCCGCGTACACTGCTACCGCGCGGTGCTGGACGAGTATCCCCCGGACAACGTCGCCATGTCGCTGCTGCCGCTGGCGATGCGCATGGCCGGTCCGCGCGAGGCGCTGTGGCACGGATTGATTCGCAAAAACTACGGCTGCACCCACTTCATCATAGGCCGCGACCACGCCGGCCCGAGAAAAGGCAGCCGCGGCGAGTCGTTCTACCAGCCGTTCGAAGCGCAGGAGATGTTCATCCAGCATGCGGATGAAATCGGAATCGAGCCGGTCGCATTCCAGGAAATCGCCTACGACCCTGAAAAACGCGAATACACTTTCACGGGCGACGCCGGGCGCTCTTCCGCAAAACTGTTGACCATCTCCGGCACGAAAATGCGCGAAATGCTCGCCAACGGCGAGACACTGCCCGAATGGTTCACGCCGGCCAAGGTCGCCAAAGTGTTGCGCCGCACCTACCCGCCGCTGAAGAAAAGGGGTTTCACGGTGTTCTTTACCGGCCTCTCCGGCGCCGGCAAAACGACGCTTGCGAAAATGCTGGTGACCAAGCTGCTGGAACAGGGTGAAAAACAGGTGACGCTGCTCGACGGCGACATCGTTCGCACC
Organism: uncultured candidatus Poriferisulfidus sp.; assembly: GCA_963693105.1. Classification (GTDB taxonomy): domain Bacteria; phylum Pseudomonadota; class Gammaproteobacteria; order Poriferisulfidales; family Oxydemutatoraceae; genus Oxydemutator. Next base: position 1,479,789 of record OY843752.1, read on the forward strand.
AACTTGTCGAGCGAACTGGGCTTTTCAAAAGAACACCGCTCGATTAACGTCCGGCGCATCGGCTTCGTCGCCAGCGAAATCACCAAAAACGGCGGCATCGCCATCTGCGCACCCATCGCACCTTACGAGGCCGACCGCAGGGCGAACCGCAGGCTGATATCGCACTACGGCATTTACGTCGAGGTGTACGTCAGCACGCCGCTCAAAGTCTGCGAAGAACGCGACGTCAAAGGCTATTACAGGAGCGCCAGACAGAACCTGACAAAATCCTTCACCGGCATCAGCGATCCCTACGAGGTACCGACCCATCCCGAGATTGCCGTGGACACCAGCGCCGCGACGCCGGAGGAACTGGTGAACCGGATTTACGAGAGAATCAGGGAAACAGGCTGTCTTTGAATGGACGCTTCCGCAAGCTGCCTGATACAGAACTACGCGCGCCTGCCGGTTACTTTCACGCGCGGCGAAGGCGTCTGGTTGTGGGATGACGAAGGCAGGCGTTACCTCGACGCCGCCGCCGGCATCGCCGTTTGCAATCTCGGACACGCACACCCCGCGGTGACCGAAGCGCTGTGCCGGCAGGCGCGGCTCGTCACGCACACCTCCAATCTCTACCGAATCGAGGCCCAGGAAAAACTCGCCGTCGAACTGGCGCGCATCAGCGGTCTTGAGGCCGCGTTTTTCTGCAACTCGGGCGCCGAAGCCAACGAAGCCGCGATCAAAATCGCGCGACTGGCCGCGCGCGCGAACGGCAACGAACAACCGCTCATCGCAGTCGCGCAAGGCGCGTTCCATGGCCGCACGCTGGGCGCCTGGAGCGCGACCGACCCGCTCGGTGAACACCCGTACACGCCGCCGCCGCGCGCGCCCGGCTTCATCCCGATTCCCTTCGGCGACATCGGCGCGCTGGAAAAAGCGGCCGACGAAACACCCGGGCTGTGCGCGGTGATGCTGGAGCCCATCCAGGGTGAAAACGGCGTTCGCATCCCCGCCGAAGGCACGCTGCGCGCGGTGCGCGAACTGTGCGACAAGCGCGGCCTGTTGCTGATCCTGGACGAAGTCCAGACCGGGCTGTGCAGGACCGGCGCCTGGTATTGCTTCGAGCACGAGCGCATCACGCCCGACCTGCTGACCACGGCCAAGGCGCTCGGCAACGGCGTGCCGATTGGCGCCTGCCTGACTCGCCGCGAGACCGCAAAACATCTGGCGCCCGGCGCCCATGGCTCGACCTTCGGCGGCAACCCGCTGGCGTGCGCCACGGCCCTCGCGGTTGTGGACACGATGGAAAAGGAAAAACTGCACGAGCAAGCCGCACGCACCGGTGAATACCTGCTGGACGGACTGCGGCGCGCGCTGGCCGCGGTTTCTTCGGTAGCAGACATTCGCGGACGCGGCCTGCTGATCGGCATTGAACTCGACCGGCCCTGCAAGTTCCTCGCGCAAACCGCGCTTGAACACGAACTCCTGATCAACGTCACCGTCGAGCAAGTAATCCGGCTGGCGCCGCCGCTTATACTGGACCAGGCGCAGGCCGACCTGCTGATTGAACGCCTGGCGGCGACAATCCAGACCTTTGAGAAGGACTCATGACCGCAAAGCACTTTCTGACCCTCAACGATCTCAGCGCACAGCAGCTCGCCGCCCTGATCCAGCGCGCCGTCGAGGTGAAGCGCGGCGCCGCGCCGCGCCCGCTGACCAACAAGACGCTGGCGATGATCTTCGAGAAATCCTCGACGCGCACCCGGGTATCGTTCGAGGCGGCGATGGCGCAACTCGGCGGCCGCGCCATCTTCCTGTCCAGCCGCGACACCCAACTCGGGCGCGGCGAGCCTGTCGAAGACAGCGCCCGCGTGCTGTCGCAGATGGTGGACGCGGTCATGATTCGCACCTTCGACCACGAGCGCGCCGCCGCCTTCGCCGCCTGTTCAAGCGTGCCGGTCATCAACGGCCTGACGGACCGCTTCCATCCCTGCCAGTTGCTGGCCGACATGCTGACTTATTTCGAAAAACGCGGCAGCATCGCCGGGCGCCTGGTGGCGTGGATCGGAGACGGCAACAACATGTGTCACTCCTATCTCAATGCCGCAAAGCAGTTCGACTTCCGGCTGAACATCGCCTGCCCGCCCGGCTACGAGCCGGACCAGACCCTGCTCGACGCCGCCGGCTCCAGGGCGCGGCTGACCGACCGTCCCCGGGAAGCGGCCGCCGGCGCGGATCTCGTCGTCACCGATGTCTGGAGCAGCATGGGACAGGAAGAACAGCGCGAACAGCGACGCCGGAGTTTTGAGGACTACCGGGTGGATGAAGCGCTGATGAAACAGGCCGCCGCGGACGCGCTGTTCATGCACTGCCTGCCGGCGCACCGCGGCGAGGAAGTCACCGCCGATGTGCTCGACGGGCCTCACAGCGTGGTCTGGGACGAAGCCGGCAACCGGCTGCACGCGCAAAAAGCACTGCTGGAAATGCTGGTCGGCGCACCCTGAGCGGGGCGACAGAGGCGTTCAGGCCCTTGATTTCTTGTGGCGCACGTCGCGCGCCTCGACCATGTAGATCGTGTATTCCGCTATGTTCTTGATGTGGTCGCCTATCCTTTCGAATGAGCGCGCGCACCAGATGATGTTCATGACGTGCGGCAGGTAACGCGGCTCCTGCATCAGATAGGTCATCAACTGCCGCAGCACCGCGGTGTATTCCTCATCCACATCCTTGTCCTGAACGAGCACCTGCCTGGCGAGTTCCGGATCCAGACGCGCAAAACTGTCCAGCATGTTGCGCAGCATGTCCACGATATTCGAGCCCAGATGTTTGACGGTCCGCGCCATGCTTTTCGGGATGGAATCGAGAACGGAATCTTTCATCAGGTGGGCGATTCTCTCGGACTCATCGCCGATGCGTTCCAGATCGGTGATGATCTTCATAATGCCGGTGACCATCCTCAGGTCGCGCGCCACCGGCTGGCGGCGCGCCAGGATGCTGACGCATTTTTCGTCCACTTCCATCTCAAGGATATTGACGTCCCTGTCCGAGTCCGCGACCCAGTCGAGCAACTTGCCGTCCCCTTCAACCAGGGCCGTCAGCACCCTGGAAAGGCGTTGTTCAACGGCGCCGCCAGTCTGCAGCACCAGCCCCTTGATCTCTTCAATTTCTTTCTCGAACCGGGCGACGCTGTGCTGGAGAATATCGTTTGCCATCCGGTCATTATAAACAAAAAATTGCGCCGACGCGATGCAGGCCTTATCATGGCCGGGAAACCGCAATCGGAACGGACTGACACCCGGCACCGTCTGATGGAAACACCGCAATGCTGACAAACAAAAACGTTCTGGTTACCGGCGGCACCGGCTCCTTCGGCAGGGAATTCATCGCCACCGTGCTGGAGCACCACCGCCCGCGGCGGCTGGTGGTCTTCTCCCGCGACGAACTCAAGCAGTTCGAGATGCAGCAGCACCTCGACGATCCGCGCCTGCGCTGGTTCATCGGCGATGTGCGCGACGGAGCGCGCCTGCACCAGGCCATGGACGGCGTGGACCTCGTCGTCCACGCGGCCGCGCTGAAACAGGTGCCGACGGCTGAATACAATCCGATGGAATGCGCCAAGACCAACATCCACGGCGCCGAGAACGTCATCCAGGCGGCACTGCACTGCAACGTGGAAAAAGTCGTCGCGCTGTCCACCGACAAGGCCGCCAACCCGGCCAATCTATACGGCGCCACCAAACTGGTGTCGGACAAATTGTTTGTCGCCGCCAACAATGTCGCCGGGGAAGGCCGCACGCGCTTTTCCGTTGTGCGCTACGGCAACGTGGCCAACTCCCGCGGCTCGGTGGCGCCGCTGTTCCGAAAGCTGATTGGCGAAGGCGCTGCGCACCTGCCCATCACCGACGAGCGCATGACGCGCTTCTGGATTACGCTCCGGCAGGGCGTGGACTTTGTTCTCAAAAGTTTCGAGCGCATGCAGGGCGGCGAGATTTTTGTCCCCAGAATCCCCTCCATACGCATCACCGACCTGGCCCGCGCGATGGCCCCGGACATGCCGTTGAAAACCGTCGGCATCCGCCCCGGCGAAAAACTGCACGAGGTGATGTGCCCATCCGACGACTCCCACCTGACCATCGAGTTCGACGACCATTACGTGATTCGCCCCGCCATCACCTTCTTCTCCCGCAGCAACGACTACAACACCAACGCACTGAAAGAAAAAGGCCGCCCCGTGGAACAGGGCTTCGATTACAACTCCGGCGACAACCCGGAGTTTCTGACGGTGGAGCAGATACGGGCACTGGAAACGTGATCCCCTACGGCAGGCAGGACATTGCCGAGAACGATGTCGCGGCGGTGCGCGAAGCGCTGTTGTCGGATTTCCTGACCCAGGGCCCGCAAACGCCCGCGTTTGAAGAAGAAGTGGCGGCGTATTGCGGCGCGCTTCATGCCTGCGCCGCCAACAGCGCGACCTCGGCGCTGCACCTCGCCTGCCTGGCGCTGGAACTGGGGCCGGGAGACTGGCTGTGGACCTCGCCGATTACCTTCGTCGCTTCCGCCAACTGCGCCCTGCACTGCGGCGCGCAGGTGGATTTTGTGGACATTGAACCGGGCACCGGCAACCTGAGCGGCGCCGCGCTGGAGGAAAAACTCGCCGTCGCCGACAAACAAAACCGCCTGCCGAAAATTGTCGTCCCGGTGCATCTCGCCGGCCAGCCCTGCGATCTGCGCGCGATACACGCGCTGGCGCAACGCTACGGATTTCGCATAATCGAGGACGCCGCCCACGCCATCGGCGCCCGTTACCTCGACGAGCCGGTCGGAAATTGCCGGTATTCGGACATCACCGTCTTCAGTTTTCATCCGGTCAAGATCATCACCACCGGCGAAGGCGGCATCGCGTTGACCAACGACGAGAACCTCGACAGGCAAATGAAACTGCTGCGCTCGCACGGCATCACCCGCGACGAGCGCGAGATGGAAACCCCGCCCGCGGGTCCGTGGGATTACCGGCAGATTGCACTCGGCTACAATTACCGCATGACCGACCTGCAAGCCGCCCTCGGGCGCAGCCAGTTGAAACGTCTGGATTCGTTCGTCGCGCGCCGCCGGCAACTGGCGCGGCGATACGATGAGCGCCTTGCAGAACTGCCGCTGACACCGCTTGAACAGGCCGCCGGCGCGGAGAGCAGTTTTCATCTCTACATCGTCCGCGTCGCCGCGCAAAGGCATCTGCCGGCCTTCACCGCTCTGCGCGAAGCCGGCATCGGCGTCAACCTGCATTACATCCCGGTGCACACCCAGCCGTACTACCGCCGCCTGGGTTTCAACACCGGAGATTTTCCGGCGGCGGAAGCGTATTACCGCGAAGCCATCAGCCTGCCGCTGTATCCGGCGTTGCAGGAAACACAGCAAGACACGATAGCGGAAAAACTGCACGAAGCGCTGGCGTAAGCGGAAACACCGATGCTGAACTACTGCAAACAATGCGTGATGCCGGACACCAAGCCGGATTTATGGTTCGGTGCCGATGGCGTTTGCAGTGCCTGCAGAAATTATGAAGCCCGCGAGAATATTGATTGGGAAACGCGAGCGAAAGAATTTGCCGGCCTGTTGAAGAAATACCGCTCCGCCAACGGCCAGCACTGGGATTGCATCATTCCCGTCAGCGGAGGCAAAGACAGCACCGCGATGGCGCTACAAATGCTCGACCTGGACATGAACCCGTTGTGCGTAACCTCGACAACATGCGATTTAAGCGAGATTGGGCGGAAAAATATTGAAAATATTAAAAACCTCGGCGTTGATTACATCGAATTTTCACCCAATCCCGTCGTTCGCCGGAAACTCAACCGCATCGGACTGATGCAGGTCGGCGATATCTCGTGGCCGGAACATGTCGGGATATTTACCATTCCTGTCAATGCGGCCGTTCGCTACAATGTGCCCTTGATTGTCTGGGGAGAAAACTCCCAGAACGAGTATGGTGGCCCTGCTTCCGCTACGAAGAACAGCGTGCTGGACCGCAGGTGGCTCGAAGAATTCGGCGGTTTGCTGGGGATGCGAACTTCCGATATCACCTTCATGGATGAAAAAATCGAGGAACGGAATCTCATACCCTACACTTATCCCACCGACGAAGATCTCCGGAAAGTCGGTGTAACCGGCCTTTTTCTTGGATACTATTTTCCCTGGGACGGGTATGCCAATGCATCGCTCGCCCGGAAACACGGTTTTACAACTTATCAATCCACCGTTGAAGGATCCGTTTTTAATTATGAAAATCTGGACAATTACCAGACGGGTATCCATGATTATTTCAAGTTTCTGAAGTTTGGTTTCGGGCGCGCCACGGATATTGTCTGCCTGTATATTCGACGCGGGCGCCTGTCACGGAAAGAAGGCCTGGACCTGGTCAAAAAACACGATGGCCAGTTTCCCTGGTCCTATCTGGGGAAGCCCCTGGAAGACATTCTGGCGCCTCTGGAAATCACGGTGGATGAATTCACCGCTATTTGCGACCGTTTCACAAACAAAAAGCTTTTCATCACGGATGTCGATGGAAATCTCGTCAAAGACGGAAAAGGAAACCTGACAAAGACTGGTTATGGTGATTAATGAGTGTATTGATTATTGACCATAATCTCTGCAACATCGATTCCATTGTGCGCGCCGTAGAAAAATGCGGAGGCGCCCCTGTTGTTTCAGCGACACCGCAGGCCCTCGAAAAAGCGGAAAGACTGATTCTCCCCGGTGTCGGAAATTTCACCGAAGCCATGACTGTCTTGCATACGACAGGATGGGCCAGGGCAATAACAGACGCCGTTTCAAGGAACAAAATCCCATTGCTCGGCATTTGCCTGGGAATGCAACTGCTGGCAACCCGGGGTGAAGAAGGCGGCGATACGGCCGGCCTGGACCTGATTCCCGGCAAAGTATTGAAACTGGCTCCTGCGGACACAAAACTCAGGATTCCCCATGTCGGCTGGAACGAGGTTGTTCAACGCTGCGCTGACCCCATCTTTAACGATGTGGACAACCGGAAGGACTTTTATTTCGTGCACAGTTACCACTTCGTGCCCTCCGATCCCGAAACAATCCTCTCGACGACACCATACGGTCTGGACCTGGTGTCCTCAATCAGAAAGGGAAATATTTACGGCATGCAGTTTCATCCGGAGAAAAGCATGAAAGCGGGCGCGCAATTGCTCCGAAATTTCCTGGCTTGATGCGCCATGTTGAAGATCAGGATTATCCCGGTCATTTTGTACAAGAACCATGGCCTTGTGAAAGGCGTGAGTTTCCAGAGTTGGCGCCGAATCGGAACGGCTGTTCCGGCCATCAAGGTCTATGAAAGCCGGCAAGTGGATGAGTTAATCTTTCTTGACATCGCGGCAACACCGGAAAAGCGCATGGTTGATTATATGGAAATTGACCGGTTGGCGGATGAATGCTCGATGCCGTTGACGGTGGGAGGCGGAGTCAAAACCACCGATGACTTTTACCGTCTCCTGCGTGCCGGAGCCGACAAAATATCGGTAAACACCGGCATCCTTGAAAACCCCGGGCTGATTGACGACGCTTCCGGACTTTATGGCACCCAGTGCGTTGTGGCCTCGATAGATTTCAAAAGGCGCGCCAATGGCTCTTGCGAGGTGTATAGCGGCTGCGGCACCCATCCCACCGGAAAAGATCCGGTTGCATGGGCAAAAGAAGTCGCTGAACGCGGCGCCGGTGAGATACTTTTGACATCAATTGATCGTGATGGAACAATGGCGGGATACGAAACTGACCTGATACGGCAAGTCGCGGAATCCGTTCCTGTTCCCGTCATCGCCTCCGGCGGAGCGGGAAGTTATGAACACATGCGGCAGGCCATAAGCAACGGCAAAGCGGATGCACTGGCCGCCGCGAGTATTTTCCATTTCACGGAACAAACGCCTGTCGAAGCAAAGCGGTATCTTGCCGCACAAGGCTTTAATATACGTATGTAATCCATGGGGGAAACAATTCAAACAGAAACCTGGGGCGGTGATTTCGGGGATTCCTACACGAGCCAGAATCCGCACACTGCGGCTCAAATGGACGCCCTCTACCGGAAAAACTTCGGACTCACGCGCTCCGACCTCAACCGGGAATTCATGAACGGCATAGACTGTGCGTCTCGTGTCCTCGAAGTCGGAACCAACACAGGCGTTCAATTGCAACTATTGCAAAACATGGGCTTCAGCAGACTGTACGGGATTGACGTTCAGGCGCATGCGCTGGAGAAAGCCCGACAACTTACGCATGACATTGATTTGACCCTCGGAGAGGCGTCTGATATTCCATTCAAAAACGACTTTTTTGATATTGTTTTCACTTCCGGTGTGCTGATTCACATAAGCCCGGAGGACATTTCCTCCGCAATCAGGGAAATTCATCGTTGCTCAAAACGCTATATCTGGGGATACGAATATTTTTCCGAAGAATATACATCCATCCCTTATCGCGGACAGGATGACTTGATGTGGAAAACCAATTTCTCGAAACTTTACCTCGACAAATTTCCGGACCTTAGGCTTGTAAAAGAAAAAAAAATCGCTTACCTGGAAAATGACAACCGGGACGTTATGTTTCTGCTTGAGAAAACAGACTGATTAATCCGGCCCGTCCCGTCGCTTGAACACCATGCAGGTATTGACTCTTCTCCAGGCGCGCACCACCTCCACCCGCCTGCCGGGAAAAGTATTGAAGCCCATTCTGAATGAGCCAATGATGCAGCGGCAGATTGAGCGCACCCGGACCGCCGACAAAATCGGCAGACTGGCCGTTGCCACCAGCGACCGGCCGTCGGACGATAAAATCAAGGCATTGTGCTCTTCGCTGCACGTTCACTGCTTTCGCGGCAATCTCGAAGATGTCCTGGACCGCTACTATCAGGCGGCCCTGCATTACAAACCACGGCACATCGTACGCATGACCTGCGATTGCCCGCTGATGGATCCCCGAATCATAGACGGAACCATAGAACAGCATGTCCGGGAAGAAAACGACTACACCTCCGCCGGTCATGATTCCGGCTACCCGCGCGGCCTGAATGTCGAAATCATGCGCTATGCCGCCCTCGAAACAGCATGGCGCGACGCACGGTCGCCGGACGACCGCGAGCATGTCACACTTTATATCAAGCGCCGTCCGGAACAATTCCGCACCGGATGTTTCACTTCTCCCGAGAATTACTCCGGCTTGCGCTGGACCGTGGACACGGAGGATGACTTCACTTTTGTCACACAGGTTTATGAAGCCTTGTACCCGGGCAATCCACGCTTCACAATGGAGGATATTCTCCAGCTACTGCAACAACGGCCGGAATTGGCCGCGATCAACTCCCAGTCGGCGCCAGTGCCGGCAAAATAACGGAGCCAATCATGAAAATCGTCATCCGCACCGACGCTTCGGCGACCATCGGCAGCGGACACGTCATGCGCTGCCTGACGCTGGCCGACGCCTTGCGCGAGCGCGGCGCCGAAGTGCGTTTCATCTGCCGGGCGCACGAAGGCAATCTGGTCGGTCTTGTGCGCGGCAAACAATACAACTGCGCCCTGCTCGACTCACCTGCTGCGGGTGCCTTGTGGCGCCGCGACGCCGAAGAAACCGCACATGTCGTTCAACAAACCAAGACGTGTGACTGGCTGATTGTGGATCACTACTCTCTGGATCGGCATTGGGAGGCGGCCATGCGCCCCTATGCAAAAAAGATCATGGTGATTGACGATCTGGCAAACCGCGAACACGACTGCGACTTGCTGCTGGACTGTGTCTGCAACCGGCAGCAAGAAGACTACCGGCCATTGTCGCCGCCCTCCTGCCGCTTTCTGCTGGGCGCCGCCTACACCCTGTTGCGCCCGGAATTTGCCGAACTGCGCCCCGCTACATTGGCGCGCAGGGAAAAAACGACCGAAATCCGGAACCTGCTTGTAACCCTGGGCGGCGCCGACCCGGACAACCTGACGGGAGCCGTACTGCGGCAACTTTCCGCCGCTGATTTACCGGATGATATTGCAATCGACGTTATTCTGGGCGCGGCCTTCTCCCGGCGCGCGGAAATTGAAAAAGTGGCCGCCAATCTGCCGGTGCGAACGGGCGTTTCCGTCGCGGTGAACGACATGGCCGAACGCATCAGCCGCGCGGATATGGCCGTCGGCGCCGGCGGCGGAAGTGTCTGGGAGCGATGTTGCCTCGGGCTGCCTTCGATTACAATCGTCGCGGCGGAAAACCAACTTGCCAACGCCGCCGCACTTGAACAGGAACGCATCGGCATCACTCTCCGCCACGGACACTGGGCCAATGACTTTCATTCCGCACTGCAACAAACCCTGCACGACCGGCAATGGCGCCGACAGACCGCTTCCCGCGGCAGCCGTCTGGTGGACGGGCAAGGCGCCGGAAGGGTTGCCGAAGCATTGAAGAAACTGCAATGAACGGAAACTTACGTTCAATCACTGATACCGACCTGAAAAATCTGCTGCGTTGGCGTAACCACCCGCGGGTGCGCAAGGCGATGATTACGAAGCACCGCATTTCATGGGAAGAACATCTGGCCTGGTGGGAAAAAACCCGTTCGGATGAAACGAAACAATGGCACATCTACCAGGAAAACGACGAGCCGATGGCGGTGGCCTCCTTCTTCCGTCTGGACGCCCGGGAAAAAACCGGCTGGTGGGGTTTCTACCTGTGCGACTACTCGGAACAAAGCGCCGCCGGACGCGCATCACTGGCGCGGCGCGTCATACAAAATATCATACGCCATGCCGCTGAAGAACTGAAACTACGCCGGCTGTTATGCGAAGTTTTCAGGGACAATCTGCCTGCCCGGCGCTTGTATCATGAACAAGGGTTTCGCGAATCCAACATTCCCCCAAGCACAAACGATGTGGACTTGCTGGTGATGGAGTTGCCCCTTCCGCATCTTCGTCGATGAAAGAATTCTTGCCCGATTTATCAGCCAGAAAATGCAGAAAAAAGATCTCATACTTATTGATTGTGCGCCGACTGAATCTATCCTCACCAGGGCTGCGTACCATGCTTCACGGTATATTTTCATTCCAGTGAAAACCGAATTTTTCTCGACCATCGGTTTCCCGCTCCTGAAAAAATCGCTTGATGACTTCCAGGGCGGGAACCATGGGCACACTCTCGAGGTCAAAGGTGTTATTATTAACAGAAGCTGGACCAGCGGGGGATCCCAAGGGCCGCATCATGAAAAAGCAGAAGCAGAATTTAAAGCTTTGGCGTCTGAATATGCGTGGCCCGTTCTTGCAGAACGCATGCACGAGTCCAGAGGGTATCCCAAGCTCACGGAAAGCCCATTCACGGATTACCCAGGCAACGCCGTACATGAATTTCCCAAAGTCGCTGATGAAGTTCTCCAATCCATGGGGTTTTCCAAACCCCAAAGGTGAAGCATGAAGTACACAGTTAAAGAAACAAGCCCCATGACAACAGCGGCCCCCAAAACGGGAACAAGACGCAGCGCAATTACTGTTGTCAGGTCTCTCAACCTGATGGATCAGGAAAAGGAAGCCATTATTATTGACATGGCCGAACGCTATGAATCAAAAAGGTTCATGCCCAACGTCAACCATGTCCGGGCCTTTCTCGAAAGTCAGGGAATAAACGTGTCCCGCGTGAAATCGAGGCAGCAGGTTACAGGTTCGGTATTCAAGAATCTTGCAAGACTCGAAACCTGTACATTGCGCGACATCCGGGACAGCGGTCTCTACGACCCGCCCAAAACGCTCGCGGCAATCGCAGACGCAATTGGTGGCTTCAGAAGGTAACATCGTAAAATACACAGGCTACCTGTCTGTGGACATTCAGAATATTGATATCCGCTTAACACCATGCAGCCCATCACCGTGAACCGGCGCCTCATCGGCCCCGGGCACCCCCCTTATGTCGTCGCCGAACTGTCGGCCAATCACAACGGCAGCCTCGAACGGGCGCTGCAACTGGTCGAGGTCGCATCAAAGGCCGGCGCCGACGCCGTCAAGTTGCAGACCTACCGGCCCGGCACCATCACGATGGACAGCGATGCGCGCGAGTTTCAGATTACCGAAGGGCTGTGGGCCGGAAAAACCCTCTATCAGTTGTACGAATGGGCGCACATGCCGTGGGAATGGCACGAGCCGCTGTTCGCGCGCGCGCACGAACTCGGCCTCACCATCTTCAGCTCGCCTTTCGACTCCACCGCGGTGGATTATCTGGAGCAACTGAACGCGCCGGCCTACAAGATTGCATCGCTCGAACTGGTGGACCTGCCGCTGATCCGCCGCGCCGCCGCCACCGGCAAGCCGCTGATCCTCTCGACCGGCGCCGCCGTTCAGGAGGAAATCGAAGAAGCGGTGGCCGCCGCGCGCGACGCCGGCTGCCGCGAGCTGGCGCTGCTGCACTGCATCAGCGCCTACCCCGCCGAGGCCGCCGACTACGACCTCGGCACCATCGCCGACATGGCGCGGCATTTCGACGTCCCGGTCGGCCTGTCCGACCACACCCCGGACAACGCCACCGCCATCGCCGCCGCCGCGCTCGGCGCCTGCATCATCGAAAAACATTTCACGCTGAACCACGACGACGGCGGCCCGGACGACAGTTTCTCACTGGAACCGGACGACCTGAAACAACTGTGCCGTGATGTCAAAATCGTCTGGACCTCCGCCGGCAAAATCCGCCGCGAACCGAAAGCCTGCGAAAAAAGGTCGGCGCAATTCCGCCGCTCGCTGTACGTGGTGCAGGACATACGCGCCGGCGAGACGTTCACCGCGGACAACGTGCGCAGCATCCGTCCCGGCCTCGGCCTGGCGCCGAAATACCTGGACGAGGTGCTGGGCAAAACCGCCGCCCGCGACATCGCCCGCGGCACCCCGCTGTCGCGCGAAATCATCCGTTCCTGATTCCTCCCGGAACGCAAAAAGCGCCCGCGCAGGCTCTTGCCGCGCCTGTCACACAACTGACACATTGAGCGTTTATCTTGTCGCACAGCCGACCTCCAGACCGATGAATCCACTCCAGATTATGCTGCTCATCCTCGCCGCCAGCAGCGTCACCTACATGATCGCCGCAAGACGCGCCACCCGCTTCGCCGGCCTGCCCGGCGCAGGCAAATCGCGCCCGCTCCACTACGGGTGGTACGCGGCGCTGTGGTGCGCAATCCCGGCGATGCTGATTCTTGCGCTGTGGCTTGCCATGGAACCCCGCCTGCCGGACACCGTGCGCAATCCGTTTGAACTCGGCGGCCATTTCGCCCTGATGACGCTGCTCGCGCTGACTTTCGGCGCCGCGCTCGCCTGGGCCAGACGGCACCTGGAACCCGGCCACAACGCGCGCAAAAGCATCGAGCGCTTCCTCCGCAACCTGCTGCTGATCTGTTCGAGTATCGCAATCTTCACCACCATCGGCATCGTGCTGTCGGTGTTGTTCGAGGCGCTGCAATTCTTCAGCCTGGTGCCCATCGGCGATTTTCTGCTGGGGGTCGAATGGAGCCCGCAAACGGCAATCCGCGAAGACCAGGTCGGCTCGTCCGGCGCCTTCGGCGCGGTGCCGCTGTTCGCCGGCACGCTGCTGATCTCGATGATCGCGATGACGATGGCCGCGCCGCTCGGACTGATGTCGGCGATCTTTCTGGGCGAATACGCCACCACACGCCTTCGCTCCGTTGCAAAGCCCATGCTCGAAATTCTCGCCGGCATCCCGACCGTCGTCTATGGCTTCTTCGCGGTGCTGTGGGTGGCGCCGACCATCCGCAACGCGACCCTGGCGCTCGGCCTCGATGCGTCCTCGGAAAGCGCGCTGGCCGCGGGCGCGGTCATGGGCATCATGCTGATTCCCTTTATCTGCTCGCTGTCCGACGATGTCATCGTCGCCGTTCCGAGGAACCTGCGCGACGGCTCCTATGCGCTCGGCGCGACACGCTCGGAGACCGTGCGCAAAGTCGTGCTGCCGGCGGCGCTGCCCGGCATCATCGGCGGACTGCTGCTGGCGATCTCGCGCGCCATCGGCGAAACCATGATCGTGGTCATGGCCGCCGGTCTCGCCGCGCGGCTGACCGCCAACCCGCTCGAATCGGTCACCACCGTTACCGTGCAGATTGTCTCGCTGCTGACCGGCGACCAGGAATTCGACAGCCCCAAAACACTGGCCGCCTTCGCCCTCGGTCTGACGCTGTTCGCCATCACTTTGGTCTTGAACATCATCGCGCTGCACATCGTGCGCCGCTACCGTGAACAATATGAGTAACGCGACGACGCTGGAAAAAGTCAGAGGCGGCCTGAGACGGCGCTACCGTGCAGAAAGACGCTTCCGCATGGCGGGCATGGCATCGGTCCTGGTCGGCCTGTCTTTCGTCGTGCTGCTGTTCGGCGCCATCATCAACGCCGGCACCGGCGCCTTCACCCAGACCCGCTTCCTGCTCGACATCGAGCTGAACGAACGCGCTTTCGCCGGCCATGACGTCTCGCCGGACGCCCTGCAAAACGCGCTCGCCAGGGCCGACTACCGCGGGCTGGTTCATCAGTCGCTGTATTCGCTGTTTCCAGAGGCCCGCTCACGGCACGACAAAAAAGCCCTGCGCAAGCTGGTGAGTTCCGGCGCCGCTTTTGACCTGCGCGCGCAAGTCGCCGCCGACCCGTCGGCCATCGGCTCCACCATCCGCTTCGACGCGCTGGCCGACGACGAGTCGGATCTTTTCTACAAGGGAAAAATCAACCGCAATCTGGCCGAGGACAGCCGCCGCCTCAGCGACCGGCAAATCGCCTGGCTTGACCGTCTGGCCGAAATCGGCAAAGTCGAGAGACGCTTCAACCGCAATCTCTTCACGCGCGGCGATTCCAGGGAACCCGAGCGCGCCGGCCTGCTCGGCGCGCTGACCGGCTCATTTTTCGCGCTGCTCGTCGCCTTTATGCTGTCTTTTCCGATCGGCATCGCCACCGCCGTTTACCTTGAGGAGTTTGCCCCGCGCAACCGCCTGACCGATCTCATCGAGGTCAACATCAACAATCTGGCGGCGGTTCCGTCCATTATTTTCGGATTGCTCGGCCTTGCGGTACTCCTGAATTTCTTCGGGCTGCCGCGCTCGTCCTCGCTGGTCGGCGGCATCGTGCTGGCGCTGATGACGTTGCCGACGATTATCATTGCCGGCCGCGCCGCGCTGAAGGCGGTGCCGCCGTCCATGCGCCATGCCGCGCTGGCGATGGGCGCGTCGCCGATGCAAACCGTCCTGCACCATACGCTGCCGCTGGCGATGCCCGGCGTGCTGACCGGCGCCGTCATCGGCATGGCCCAGGCGCTCGGCGAAAGCGCGCCGCTGCTGATGATCGGCATGGTCGCGTTTATCGTTGATGTTCCGCAGAATTTCACCGACCCGGCAACCGCCTTGCCGGTGCAGGTTTATCTATGGGCCAATCAGGCCGAACGCGCTTTCACCGAACTCGCCGCCGCCGCCACGCTGGTATTATTGGTCTTCCTTATTGTGATGAACCTGGCCGCGGTCCTCCTGAGAAAGAGCTTTGAACGGCGCTGGTAAAAAATGAAATCGCCAACCAATACGAAAGCCGCCCTGCAAAACGCCGTCCTGCAACAGGACTTTGAAACCGTCGGCGCGGCCATGGTGGAGCAGCCGCACATGCAGGTGCGCGACATGGACGTCCACTACGGCGACAAGCACGCAATCAGAAACACCAGCCTCGACATCGCCAAAAACGAGGTCATTGCGATCATCGGCCCATCAGGCTGCGGCAAATCCACTTTCCTGCGCTGCCTGAACCGCATGAACGACACCATAGACGACTGCCGCGTAAGCGGCACGGTGACGCTCGACGGCCAGAACATCTATGACAAAAAAATGGACGTCGTCGAGTTGCGCGCCCGGGTCGGCATGGTGTTCCAGAAACCCAACCCGTTTCCGAAATCCATTTACGACAACGTCGCCTACGGGCCGCGCATCCACGGCCTCACCAGCGACCGTTACGAACTCGACGAAATCGTGCACACCAGCCTCGAAAAGGCCGGCCTGCTGCACGAGGTCGTTGACCGTCTCGACCAGCCGGGCATCAGCCTGTCCGGCGGGCAGCAGCAGCGGCTGTGCATCGCGCGCGCCATCGCGGTCAATCCGGAAGTCATTCTGATGGACGAGCCGTGCTCGGCGCTCGACCCCATCGCCACGGCGAGAATCGAGGAATTGATTGACGAACTGCGCCGCAACTACGCCATCTCCATCGTCACGCACTCCATGCAACAGGCGGCGCGCGTGTCGCAGCGAACCGCTTATTTCCACCTCGGCATCCTGATCGAGGTCGGCGACACCGACACCATTTTCACCAACCCGCTGCACACACTGACCGAGCAATACATCACCGGCCGCTTCGGCTGACTACGCCCGCGGCCCGGCCACGCGCGCCGCCGGAAAACGGCAGCAGAACACGCTGCCCTTGCCGGGCGCGCTTTGCACCTCCAGTTCTGCATCGTGATGATTCAGGACATGCTTGACGA
The DNA here is from genome assembly GCA_963693105.1 of uncultured candidatus Poriferisulfidus sp. Classification (GTDB taxonomy): domain Bacteria; phylum Pseudomonadota; class Gammaproteobacteria; order Poriferisulfidales; family Oxydemutatoraceae; genus Oxydemutator. The sequence goes on from OY843752.1 coordinate 1,496,295, forward strand.
TGGCAAGCCCCAGGCCGGTGCCGCCGGTCGTGCGTGAACGGTCCTTGTCCGCCCGGTAGAACCGCTCGGTCAGGCGCGGCAGATGGAAGGCCTCGATGCCGACGCCTTCGTCGGCGACGCAAAAGCGCGCGCCCGACTCGTCGCTTTGCCAGCGCAGCGTAATCGTGCCGCCGTCCGGCGAATAACGCACGGCATTGCTGAGCAGATTGGAAAACGCGCTGTGCAGTCTGGCGCGGCTGCCGCGAATGCCGAGGTCGGCGATTTCCGTCACAATCCGGCAACGCCCGGACGGGTCGAGTTCGCGGATTTCGTCCTGCATCGTGCGCACCAGTTCGGCGACACTGACCACATCGGCGGGCTTCTCCCCCGACGGCGCCACCTCGAGTTCACTCAACTCCAGCAGGTCGCTGACGATATGCTGCATGCGGTCGCCCTGCCGGCGCATACTCGTCAGCGCCACGTCGAAGCGGCGGTCCTCCCCGCGCTTGCAGATCTCGTCGAGCATGTCGAGATAGCCGATGACCACCGTCAGCGGAGAACGCAGTTCGTGCGATACGTTCCCGATCAGATCGCGGTTCATGGTCTCGAGTTTCTGAAGGCGCGACAAATCATCCACCACAATCAGACGGTGGCGCGGGCCGCAGGGCAGCAGGTAGATGCCGACCGTGGGCAAAGCCGGCGAGTTCATCTCCACCGTCCGCCCAAAACGGCTTTCGGCAAAACACCGGACAAAATCGGGATTGCGTATCAGATGAACGATGTCGGCGCCCTTGTCCTGCTCCGGTTTCAGGCCGAGCAGCGCGGCGGCGGCCCGGTTGAGCCAGACGATGTCGCCGTTTTCACGGGTCACGACCAGGCCGCGCGTGCCCTCCATCTCCTCAAGACGCGCCAGGTCGCGCACGATGTCCTCTTCTTCATCGCCTCCCTGCGGCCATCCGGCAGCGGAGGTTCTTTTCTCCATCTGCCGGTGCAGGCGATACAGGCGGTTCAACAGCACCAACACAAAAGCCAGCAGCGCGAGAAACAAGAACAGCAGAACCTCGTCGTAAACCAGGCCGAACAAAACCCCCGCCGCGAGAAAGAGCGGCAGCGCGAGCAGGTTGTTGCGCAGGGAATCCTGCATGCCGCCGCTGTTCAGCCGGGCCGGAAACAATAGCCGACGCCGCGCACGGTGGCGACGGCTTCCCTGAAGCCGTGCAGGGCAAGCGTCTTGCGCAGCCTGCGGACGTACACGTCCACGGTGCGCTCGCCGACGAACTTGTCGATGCCCCAGACGCCGTCGAGTATGTGGCGGCGCGTGAACACCTGTTTCGGCCGGGCCGCCAGAAAATGCAGCAGGTGGAATTCAGTCGGGCCGACGGCAACGGCTTTTCCGTTGATCTCCAGGCGGTGTTCCGCCGGGTCCAGAACCAGCGCGCCGCTGGTGATTTTCTCCAGCCCCTTGTGCGGTTTCGTGCGCCGCAACAGCGCCTTGATGCGGGCGTTCAATTCGCGCTTGAAGAACGGCTTTGTTACATAGTCGTCGGCGCCCGCCGACAGGCCGGCCACTCTTTGCCGCTCGTCCGTCTTCGCGGTCAGCATGATAATCGGCAAATCCCGCGTGACCGGATTCGCGCGAATGTTGCGCACCAGATCAATGCCGTTCATGCCGGGCATCATCCAGTCAATCAGCACAATGTCCGGCGTCTGCTGCTGGAGCCGGTCGAGCGCCTGGTCCGCGCTGAGCGCCTGGCTCACCCGGTAGCCTTCGCTGCCGAGCACGTAATAGAGCATCTCGCAAATCGTCGGCTCGTCATCCACCACCAGAATACTGGCAGCGCTCATGCCGGCCTCCCGGCGCGCGGGTGCGGGCGTGTTTTACGAGGCATTGGCAATGCGTCCCAGCACCAGCGAGAAATAGCCGTCGCCGGACACGTAATGCCGGTCCGTTGAAAAGCCGCTTTCCCGCAACAGCGAGGACAGGCAGTCGTCGGTGAACTTGCGGCTGATTTCAGTGCATATCGAATCGCCCGCGTCGAGTTCGAGGTTGCGGTCGAGGCCGCCGAAATAAACCCGCTGGCGCGAGCACGAAACCAGGTGCATTTCAATCTGCTTGCGCCACTCGTTGAAAAACGCATGATGCTCGAAATTGCCGGGCTCGAAATCGGCGGACAGCCCCTCGTTCAGCACGTTCAGCACGTTCAGGTTGAAACGGGCGGTCAGACCGGCGGCGTCGTCATAGGCCGCGTTCAGCACGGACGCCTCCTTGACACGGTCGGCGCCCAGCAGCAGCCTGTCGTCGCCGGACAGCAGCGAGCGGATATCGGTCAGAAAGTGGACCGCATCGGCAGAATGAAAATTGCCGATGGTGCTGCCCATGAACACACCCAGGCGCCGGCCACCGCTCAGTTCGATGTTGCCGAGACCCGCGTTGTAGTCGCCAATCAGTCCGTTCACCCGCAGCCACGGATACTCGTCCATCAACTGGCGCCCCGCTCCCTCGACCACTTCGCGGCAGATGTCCATCGGCCAGTAGGTGCAGCGCAGGCCGAGCCTTTCGCAGGCGTCGAGCAGGTAACGGCTCTTGCGCGACACGCCGCTGCCGAACTCGATGATGTGGTCGGGGCGGACGCGGCCGATGACCTCGTCGGCGCATTCCCGCAACAGGTCGCTTTCGGCGCGTGTCAGATAATACTCGTCGGTGTCGCAGATCTGGTCGAAAAGATACGAACCGGTGGAGTCGTAGAAATACTTCGGGGGCAGGGTTCTCGGCTTGCTGAAAAGGCCGGAGATGACGTCTTCCTCCAGCGTACGCACATCAAGGCACGGCTCGACGTCAATACACCGGGGAGATTCAACTTCTGTGGCGGCTGGCTGCTTCATCCTTACTGCGGGCGCAACTGCAATCCTGTAAGAACATTATTATAACATGCACCGCAAAAGCGTTTGAGGCCGTCCCGCGCAATCGCTCCAGTTCATTGTAAAATCGCGGAATGTGCCGTCTCGCCGCCTACCTCGGACAGCCGCTGTCGCTCAAGGGTTTTCTGCTCGAACCCGAGCACAGCCATTATATCCAGCCGTGGCAACCGAAAGAAATCATGTACGCGAAACTTAACGTCGGCGACTTCGCGCGCGGGTATTGAGCGTGAAACGCGAGCCTGAAGTTTCCTTTCTGACCTTCGGCGGCGGGCGGCCGGGGCATCGCCGCCGCCGGGGCTACCATCGCGCGGTGCGACGAATTTGCCGTGAGGCGGCGGAGTTCAACCTGTTCAATCAGATAATCGGATACACCGACGAAGACTTTCGGCGCGATTTCCCCGGCTTTTGCGCACGCCACGGCGACTTCATCGAGACCCGTCCCGGCTACGGTTACTATCTGTGGAAGCCGTTCCTGATACATCACCACTTGCAAGCGATGCGAGACGGCGACCTGCTGCTGTTTGTGGATGCCGGATGTGAACTCAATCTATACGGCAAACCGAGGCTGATGGAATACTTTGCGTTGTGCGCAGAGCATTTCGTGCTCACTTTCCGACTGTCGCCGGCGTGTACGGTCGAGGCATGGACCAAGATGGATACCCTCTTGCGGCTCGACCCCGAACGACGGTGGGCAGAGCGGCCGCAACATGAATCAGGGCGCATCTTCATCACCAAAACCGCACGCACGATGGCGCTGGCGGAGGAGTGGCTGGCCGTGTGCATGGAGGACAATTATCGTTATCTGACACCTTGGGATCGCCCCTCCCCTCCACCACAGAATTTCCGCGAACACCGCTACGAACAAGCTATCCTGACACTGCTGCTGTTCAAGCACGGGCTTGATTTTTCCCTGCCCACCGATGTTGAAGGCAGCATCCAGGCGCGCTATCCCATCTGTACTTCCCGAAACCGAAGTGGCGTGACGTCACTGACAATGGTGCGCTTGCAGATTGCCGAGGCCAACAGTTTTTCGCGCAAGGCACTGCTATGGCTTGAGTATGTCCGGGTCCAATTCATCATCCGGGTGCTGCGAAAGACGAAACAGCTTCTCGGGCGCTGATGCGGCTACTGCAATCCGCCCAGGGTGTCATTGTCCTTTGCCGATTGTGGCGACTATGCCGCGCAACGCACAAGCGTCTTCAACCCCGGGGTATCCCATGAACCCACTCAAAACCATTCCCGGAGCGTATCACTTCCGGATTTGTGAGGCCGTCGCGCGCAATCGCTCCAGTTCATTGTAAAATCGCGGAATGTGCCGTCTCGCCGCCTACCTCGGACAGCCGCTGTCGCTCAAGGGTTTTCTACTCGAACCCGAGCACAGCCTGTATGCCCAGTCGTGGCAGCCGAAGGAGCTGACGTACGCAAAACTCAACGCCGACGGCTTCGGCTTCGGCTGGTATCTCGACGACGGGCGGCCCGCGGTTTACCGCAACCCCGACCCGATCTGGGCGGACGCCAATCTCGGCGGCCTCGCCGATACGCTGCATCGCGACTTGTGGCTGGCGATGGTGCGAAGCGCCACGCCCGGCTACGCCAACGGCCTCCACAACACCCAGCCGTTTCACGACGAGTCGCTGCTGTTCTTGCACAACGGCTTTATTGACAACTTCCGCCCGGGCCTTCGCAAACCGCTGATCGAAAAACTCGACGACGACATCGAGGCGGCGGTGCGCGGCCTGACCGATTCGGAGTACCTGTTCGCGCTGCTGCGCCAGATGCGGCGCGACCATCCGGACGACACGGTCGGCGACGCGCTGCGGCGCACCGTCGCCTGGATCGGAGAGCGCATCGGCGAACAACGCGCGATGCTCAACGTGATCGTCGGCGACGGCGATGCGCTGTACTCGGTGCGCTGTGCATTCAACGAAACCGCGCCGTCGCTGTATTACCTGTGCGACGGCCCGCGGCGGTTTATCGCGTCGGAGTGTCTGACTCCGGCCGGCGACGGCTGGAACGCGGTGCCGGAGCGGCAGCTGCTGGTCGTCACCCGCGCCGGCGAACCGGCGTGGTCGGACTTATGAACAACCCCGGCCTGGTCGGACGCTTGCAGCAACTCCAGCAGATTCTGCTGTCGCTGACGGCGCCGCTCAGCGACGCCGAATGCCGCAGGCAATACCACGCCGACCTGAGCCCCGTCGGCTGGCACGTCGGCCACGCGATTTTCATCGAGGATCTGTGGCTGCACGAGGAAACACTGAACGCCGGGGAACGCAGCCTGTATCTGCCGGAAAACAACGTCAAGGCCGGGCGCGGACCGCGCCTGCCGGACAAGGAGACGCTGCTGGACGAGACGCGCCGGCGCCAGCGCGCCAACATCCGCCTGCTGAAAGCGCCGCCCGACGCGCTGGCCGGGCATCCGTTGATGAAAGACGGCTACCTGCTGAAATTTCTGGTGCAGCATCACGCGCAGCACATCGAGACGATGCGCATGGCGCTGACGCAACGGCAACTCGCCCTTTGCAGGGAACACGACCACGTCGGCGGGCTTGCGCAAGCCGCTCCGGTTCATCGCCGGGCCATGCGCGTGGAAGCCGGCGAATACGAAATCGGCGGACGCGACAACTGGTCGTTCGACAACGAACTGCCGAGGCACGACAGGAAGATGAAAGGCTTTTCAATCCACCGCGCCGCCGTCACCAACGCCGAGTACCTCGGCTTCATTGAAAGCGGCGGCTACCGGAAAGACGCGCATTGGGACGCGGCGGGACTGCGCTGGCGGCGCGCGGCGGCCTGCCAGGCGCCCGACGGCTGGCTGCGCGGGCGCGACGGCTGGTTCGAGGCGACCTGCGACGGCGTGCGTGTGCTGGCACCCGACGCGCCGGTGCACGGCCTCAGTCACTTCGAGGCGCGCGCTTTCAGCCGCTATGCCGACGCCCGATTGCCGTGTGAGTACGAATGGGAAACCGCGTGCGCACAGGGCTGTTTCGACAACGACGGGCAGGCGTGGGAATGGTGCGCGAACGCTTTCCATCCCTATGACGGTTTCAGGGCCTTTCCCTACAATGAATACTCGGCGCCCTGGTTCGACGGCGCGCATTACACATTGCGCGGCGCCAGCGCGTTCAGCGAAACGGATTGCAAACGCCCCAGTTTCAGAAATTTCCACGCGCCCGACAAGCGCCATATCTTCGCCGGCCTGCGCCTCGCGTTCGATTGAACAGTGCTACAATGCTTTGTCTTGCATGAGCAAAGCCCGCAAATATTCCGCCGCCGTCGTTGACGGCATCGAGCGTGCGCCAAGCCGCGCCATGCTGCGCGCCGTCGGCTTTACCAATGCCGACTTCAAAAAGCCGCAAATCGGCGTCGCCTCGACCTGGAGCGAAGTCACGCCGTGCAACATGCACATTGACCAGCTCGCCGAGCGCACCGCGCGCGCCATAGACCGCGCCGGCGGCAAAGCGCTCGTGTTCAATACCATCACGGTCTCGGACGGCATCTCGATGGGCACCGAAGGCATGAAATACTCGCTGGTCTCGCGCGAGATCATCGCCGACTCGATTGAGGCGGTCACCGCCTGCGAAGGCTTCGACGGCCTCGTCGCAATCGGCGGCTGCGACAAGAACATGCCGGGCTGCATGATGGCCTTCGCGCGCCTCGACCGCCCGGCGGTGTTCATCTACGGCGGCACCATTCTTCCCGGGCGCACCGCCGCCGGCAAGGCCGACATCGTCACCGTGTTCGAGGCGGTCGGCGCCAGGAGCAAGGGTGAGATGAGCGCGCGCGAATTCAACGAGATCGAGTCCTGCGCGATTCCGGGCGCAGGCTCGTGCGGCGGCATGTACACCGCCAACACGATGGCGTCGGCCATCGAGGCGATGGGCATGAGCGCGCCGGGCAGTTCGGCGCAAAACGCGGTGTCGCGCAACAAGATGAACGACTGCGCCGAGGCCGGGCGGCTGGTCGTGAATCTGGTCAAAAAACAGATTCTGCCGCGCGACATCATGACCCGCAAAGCGTTTGAAAACGCGATTACGATGGTCACGGCTCTCGGCGGCTCGACCAACGCGGTGCTGCACCTGCTGGCGATGGCGCACTCGTGCGGCGTCGCGCTCCGGCTTGACGACTTCGCGCGCATCGGCAAGCGCGTGCCGGTACTGGCCGACCTGAAACCGAGCGGGCGTTACCTGATGTCGGAGCTGGTGCGCATCGGCGGCATACGCCCGCTGATGAAGCAACTTCTCGACAAAGGCCTGCTGCACGGCGACTGCCTCAGCGTGACCGGCCACACGCTGGAACACGACCTTGCGAAAACGCCGCCCTACCCGGAAAAGCAGCGCATCATCCGGCCTTTCGACGACCCGATCAAAGCGGACGGCCATCTCGTCATCCTGCGCGGCAACCTGGCGCCGCAGGGAGCGGTTGCCAAAATCAGCGGCAAGGAAGGGCTGCACTTCACCGGCAAGGCGCGGGTTTTCGCGTCCGAAGAGGCGGCGATGAAAAGCATCCTCGACGGCACCGTGAAAAAAGGCGACGTGATCGTAATCCGCTATGAAGGTCCGCAAGGCGGCCCCGGTATGCGCGAGATGCTGGCGCCGACCTCGGCCGTCATGGGCAAGGGGCTGGGAAACGATGTCGCGTTGATTACCGACGGGCGCTTTTCCGGCGGCAGCCACGGCTTTGTCGTCGGCCACATCACGCCGGAAGCAGCCATCGGCGGGCCGCTCGCCATCGTGCGCAACCGCGACCGGATCACGATAGACGCGGCGCGGCGCGAGATCAACCTGGAACTGCCGGCGGCGGAAATCAAGCGCCGCCTGAAACAATGGAAAGCGCCGCAACCGCGCTACCGGCGCGGCGTGCTCGCCAAGTACGCGCGGCTGGTGCGCTCCGCCTCCGACGGCGCCGTGACCGACTGAACACCCGTTGATGGAAGCGTTCTGGAATTGCCGGCGCACGTGGGGGACAAGCGCCTACAACACGATGTGGTGCCTGATCGGCTGCGCCATCGGCGACTTCGGCACCATCGCCTTCTTCCAGTTCAGCGGCATCGCCTGGCCGGTGCTAGCCATCATGGCGCTGGCCATGGTCAACGGCCTGGCCACCAGCGTGCTGCTGGAAACGGTGATTCTGATACGGCAGCACTTCTCGCCGCTCGCCGCGCTCAAAACCGCGCTCGGCATGAGTTTTATCTCGATGCTGGCGATGGAAACGGCGATGAACACAACCGACTGGCTCATCACCGGCGGCGCCATCCTGACGCCGACCGCGGTGCCGCTGGCGCTGGCCGCCGGCTTCGTGACACCGTGGCCGTACAACTACTGGCGGCTGAAAAAATACGGCAAAGCGTGCCATTGAGGGTGCCGGGATAGACGCCGCACGCTGAATTGTTTAGGATACCGAACTCATTTTGAGAACCAGCCACTTGCAGAACAACCCATTACCCGGAGGAGCAACGTCATGTCATTGACCCCGCAGGAACTTGAGCAGATTATGGAGCGTAAGAACAAGATGCGCCGCCAGGCCTACGATGCGCGCGCCGCGCAGGAGAACAAGGACGAAGTCAGCGCGGTCATCTGCGAAAGGTTCATCGCCTTGCCGGAATACCAGAAGGCGAAGACCGCAATGTGGTACATAGACTGCCGCTCGGAGACCCGCACCAAACCGCATCTGGAAAAGGAAATAGCGAAGGGCGAAAAGAAAATCATCGTGCCCTACTGCACGGTGGATGAAAAAGGCGACAACAAACTCGGCCTGTGGCATCTGGAGGGTTTCGACGAACTGGTGGTCGGCAAGTGGAAAATCCTCGAGCCGCCGCGCGACCGCTGGGGCGACCCGGCCAAGGAAGTGGAGCCGGAGCAGCTCGACATCGTCATGGTGCCGGGCGTTGGCTTCGACCCCGACGGCGGGCGCATGGGCAACGGCCAGGGCTATTACGACCGCCTGCTGGAAAGGGCGCGCCCCGACTGCCGGCTGGTGGCGCTCGCCTACCAATCACAAATATTCGATGAAGTGCTGGTCGCGCCACACGACGTGTTCATGGACAAGGTGATTACCGAAAAAGAGGTGTACGACGGCCAGGGAAGGAATTGACGATGGGCGCGCTCATAGACGACACCTACGCCGAGGCTTTCAAAAGTATTTATGTCGAGTTCCTGATTACCGCCAGGGACAGAAAATGGCTTGACCACGCCGTCAACGCCTGCACCGGCAACGGTTCGAGTTCTATCCTGTGCGACTGCGAGGCGGGGATGGACCGTTATGTCGGCCCCGGCGGCGACGACAGTTTCAAGACGCCCGACGGGCGCCCCGGCGCCGTCGTCCAGCTGCACGCGCCGAGATTCTGGAAAGACCGTGCGCAAAAACTTGAGCGCGCGGCACTGGTGCGCATCAGCCAGAATGTGCTCACCTGCCCGACCGCCTCGTGCTTCAACCTGGTGGATGGCGACGATTACTTTCAGATGGGGCGCAAGGTCGCCTACTTCGGAAACGGCTACCAGAAACGCATCACGCGCCATGGCCGCAAGATGTGGTGGATTCCGATTTTAGGCGGCGAGTTCATACTCGACCGCAGGCTCGGCTACGCCGACGGGCTGATGGGCGGCAACCTGTGGTTCTTCGGCAAGGACACCGACTCGGCGCTGGCCGCCGCCGAAAAAGGCGTCGAGGCGATTGCGCCTGTGGCGGGTGTGATTTCGACCTTCCCCGGCGGCATCGCCGGCAGCGGCTCGAAAGCCGGCAGCGATTACGACTTCACCATCGCCAGCACCTACGAGAAGTTCTGCCCGCTGCTGCGCGACAATCCGGATGTGGAGTGCGAACTGCCCGACGGCGTGAACTCGGTCATGGAAATTATCATGAACGGGCGCGACATGGACTGCATCATCGAAGCCACACAGGCGGCCATCGAAGCCTCGAAAGACACCGGCGGCCTGATCATGATTTCCGCCGGCAACTACGGCGGGCGCCTCGGCAAAAGCCTGATTTATCTGCATCCCGACAAACAGCCGCGCGGCTGATTCCGCCGGACATTTGACCGACACCGCGCAGCAACGGGCCACTCAAAAGGCCACCCTGCTCGACGGCCGCAAGACCGCCGAACACATCGTCGGGCAGGTCGCCGGAAAACTCGCGGCGGCGGGCAACCCGGAGGTCACGCTTGCGACGGTGCTGGTCGGCAGCCACGCGCCCAGCCGGCTGTACGTGAACCTCAAGTTGAAGATGGCGGCGCGCGGCGGACTCAAGACGCGGTTGATTGAATTGCCCGACGGGGTTGCACAGCACACGCTGGAAGAAACGGTGCGTGAATTGGCCGGGGACGCATCGGTTCACGGTATTCTGGTTCAACTGCCGCTGCCCGACACCGTGGACACCGGCGCGCTGATTGACCTGATTCCCGCCGCCAAGGATGTGGACGGATTGACTGCCGAAAACCTCGGACGCCTGTTGCGCGGGAAACCCAATCTCGTGCCCTGCACGCCGTTGGGCGTGATGCGCCTGATGGAGCAATACGACATCCCGACCGAGGGAAGAAAAGCCGTTGTCATCGGGCGCTCGCACCTGGTCGGACTGCCTCAGGTGATGCTACTGGCGTTGCGCGGCGTGGATGCGACCGTGACGCTGTGTCACTCAAAGACAAAGAACATTGAGGCGGTGTGTCGCGATGCGGATATCCTTGTCGCCGCCGCCGGAATGCCGGAACTGGTGCGGCGCAGTTTTGTAAAGCCGGGAGCGGCGGTGTTTGATGTCGGTGTCAGTCGCCGCGATGGAAAAATCGTCGGCGATGTGGCTTTCGAGGAAGTCCGTGAGGTGGCCGGCGCGATTACGCCAATGCCCGGCGGCACCGGCCCGATGACCGTGGCCTGCCTGATTGAGAATACGCTGAAAGCGGCGGGCGTTTGAGGGGAACCGCAATGGCGGGGATTCATGGGCGTTGCCCGTGCTTTCCCCTCTCCAAGGAGGACAAGAGATGCGGTCTCTTGCCCTCAGGATTCAAGACAGTTGTGCAAAGTAAAACGAACGTATAACGATTCAACCTTCTAACGTATCGCGGAGTATCTTCGCAGGGCCACCGCGAGCCAATCTTGATGTATTCAAAAAACCTTTGACTACAAGCTTTTGGGCTTTTCTGGTGCCTTGTATATTCAGAAGCCGTGGGTTCTTTTCAAATGCTTTACCAATCAACATTGACTCCAATGCTTGAATAAATGGCCGTTCACCTGTCGTAGGTTTACGGAAAGTATCTTTTCCCGTCACTTGTGCCAAGAGTATAAGTTGTGGACGCCCACGCTTTCTTGTAGAAGAAATCTCGTTGTATTTATTCATTTTGCTAATTGAGAAACACTCTGTCTTAAATGGCTGTTTCTCTGATTTTCCAACATACCACGGTTTAGAGCCTCCGCCAGCAGCCACGCGAAATACATAGCATCCACACGCAGTCGACAAACCTGGTACCTCATCTTCAATTTCTTCCCAGAAATGACCATTCGACCTCTTGCTAATCCAACCTTTGGAATCTCGCTCTAAATCATAAGGACCATATACAACAAATCTCATTTACTCATCCTCCTTTTCAGTTGGGTAAATTTGAGGAATTATATATGATGAACTTACTTCTCTATTAATTTCAGAAAGGCATTTTCATCCAGCACTTCTCTGTGTACTTATCAAACCCAAAAACTTGTTCAAGTACGACAATCTCACCCCTCGCCGTTATTGGCGGTAAAATACGCAGGGCTGACTGAAGTGAGCCTGTTCATTCATGGAGATTTTATGAAACTCAAGGTCGTTATACATCAAGCAGAAGAAGGCGGATACTGGGCCGAAGTGCCGTCCATCAAAGGTTGCGCAACACAAGGTGACTCTTTTGATGAGTTATTAAGCAATCTGCACGAGGCTATTGAAGGCTGTCTGTCTGTAGATATTCTTGTAAGCGCAACAAGGCCCAATGCACTGACTTAGTGCCCAGGCTTCCCTTGATAAGAAAGCTTGAAACGATCCTGTTAACAGGTGTCGCTATCAAAGAATCTTTGAAGCCGTTTTAATGCTTCAGTGTGTCTTTCTTCAAGATCATCGGGATACCAATGTGCAGAACTCTTCTCTGATAAATCCAAAGCATCTTGAAACTTGGATTCTTTGTATTTTTCCATCTTGCGAGAGAAGAATTCATTACTTGCTTTAATATTAATTTTCTTTTCCAGTGGCATGAGGTTACCTATCCTGTTAATAGATTCTTTATGCATATCATCATTCCATCCATCATAATTGTTATAGTCTTTGGGTAAAATATGTTCAATATGGTATTTGCCTTGAAGGGCACTTCCAAAATCAGCGCGCTTTTGTCTGTCATTCAGGGAGGAATTGAGCAAAATCAAACCTTTCCTATATCTCCCAAGGTTTGATTTCTTTAATTTCTCGTGAAATTCCTCAATTTCTTTGTCTGTATCTCCCCTGTACTTGCTGACATAATCAGTACCCTGTTGAACGGCAACACATACCTTGAATATCGTGTCTTTAATAGCATTAACGCTGTTATGCATCACACCTCTAATGAAACAATAACGTACAGTCTCTTTCATCAACTTTATGTATTCCTCTGATTGCTCATCTGGAAGAAAAAAGTTAGCATTTTCATCACGTTTCATGTATTTATTTAGAAATACATACAGAGGGTACTGCCAATACACATTGGGGTATCTCGCCAGAATAGCCCAATAAATATCTTCTTCTGCAGATATACGCTCGTCACTGGAAGAATGGTTATTCGTTCTCCAATGGCAGGCTTCCAGAGACTCCAGAATGGTCTCATAGTCACGAGATAATGTGTTCTTGTCTTCCAAATGTTCTTTTAACATGTATTTCCTAAGCCCAATTTCCTTTCCTATATCTTTCTTTTCCGCCCTTGAAATATGCATATAAATTCTGAATAGATTCTCATGATTTTTCATTTTATTCCAACGGACTACAAATTTTCCCTCGTCGCCTTGGGGAACAGCGTGGTAAATTTTAGCTTTGAAAATATCGGAGTCATCAAGAGATTTGCCCCTGTCATTAATAATCTGAAAAAGAGTTAATGCATCATCTTCACTTGAACAATGAATAGGCAACATTACAACATTATCTAGCAATGTTTGCATAATCGACGCACACTCGTCTGCAGATTTACTTTTCAACCAGCCATCCAGCAAAGACTGCATGTGTTCATAATTAAGGTGGAATTGGTTTTTTTCTCCCAATTCTAAGAGGTCCCCAGAAAGAACTTTCTGTAAATTCTCTTTGTCTTTTCCTGCTAACACAAGAGACTCAATTCGTGGCTCTCCATATTTACCATCTTTACCATCTTTAATATCGCCAGTGAAACGATCTTTTTTATAAATCTTTTCCTTCAAAGTTTTATAGGTGATCGCTTTTTGAGACATTACATTAAGAAACATAAGTAACGTAGTTAGCCGCTGTTGCCCATCAATCACGCATAGCACATTATTACTTTCAAGTTTTGGATATACGACAATGCATCCTAAAAAATATTTTTCATCAGTTCTCTGCCCGTCAAGAAACTCGAATAAATCTACACATAGTTGCTCACACTCATCCTTCCCCCAAGAATAGGGGCGCTGAAATTCTGGAATCTCAAACTCCTCATCAAAAATCTTCTCAATAGATTTCGGAGATCCATCTATTGCTTTCATAATCTTTTCTCCTTGTTATCCTTCAACAAAAAGTTAGCTGAAGAATTTCAGATTTAACCAGTAAATATAACTCACTGATCAGAATAGAAGGCAAATCGTGGTGACATTCTTGCTTTTTGCTGAAATTAACAGGAAAAGCACTGATGAAACAATACGCACAACTTACCTAACAGAAATGATACTATATTCTTTAACTCTACGGAAAAGGATTTTGGGAATAAATTTATTTTTTAGCCAACTTTAGAAAGGCGTTTTCATTCAACACATCCACGTCGAGTCTTCCGGCCTTATCCAGTTTGCTGCCCGGGTTTTTGCCTGCGATTAGCGCTGTTGTTTTTGAGGTTACCGTCGAGGTTACTTTGGCGCCCAACATTTCAAGGCGGCGTTTTATTTCGCTGCGCGGGATGGACAAGGTGCCGGTGATTGCGTACGTTTTACCTTCAAGAGGGCCGGGCTGGTCTGTTACTTCCGTCTTTTGCACGCGCACGCCTTTTGATTGTAACTGCTTGATTATCTGGCAATTTCTTTTATCCCCGAAAAACTCCAGAATCCGCAGGGCGGCCACCTCGCCGACATCCCGGACATCCACCAGCGCCGCCTCATCCGCCTGCATCAGCGAATCCAGTTCGCCGAAACGGCGCGCGAGTGACTTTGCCATCGCCTCGCCCACCTCGCGTATGCCGAGCGCGTAAATAAAACGCTCCAGGCTGATGTCGCGGCCCTTCTCTATCGAGGCCAACAGATTCTCCGCGCTCTTCTCCCCCATTCTCTCCAGTTCCGCAAGCGTCTTTACATCCAGCGCGTAAATGTCGGACACATCTTTCACAAGCCCCTTCCCGACCAACTGCTCAATCAACTTTTCACCCAGGCCCTCAATGTCCATCGCAAGCCGCGACGCGAAATGCCGGATGGCCTCCTTGCGCTGCGCCGGACAACTCAAACTCTCAATACAACGCGCCGCCACCTTGTCCTCTCCGCGCGCGACCTTGCCGCCGCAAACCGGGCACTGCTTCGGCACCGCAATCTTCTTCGCCTTCTTCGGCCTTTTGTCGGCAACCACCCGCACCACCTGCGGAATGACATCGCCGGCGCGCCGGATGATCACCGTGTCGCCAATTCGCACGTCTTTGCGCTCGATGTCGTCCATGTTGTAGAGACTCGTGTTGCTGACGGTGACGCCGCCGACCCTGACCGGCTCGAGTCTCGCCACCGGCGTCAGCGCGCCGGTGCGCCCGACCTGAAACTCGACGGCCTTGACCACCGTCATACGCTCCTGCGCGGGGAATTTGTAGGCGATGCTCCAGCGCGGCGAACGCGAACGCACGCCCAGCGTTTGCTGGTCGGCAATCCGGTTCACCTTGTACACCACGCCGTCTATTTCATAATCAAGCGTCTCGCGCAGTTTCATCATGCGCCGGTGGAAATCAACGCACTCGCCGAGACCGCGCGCCAGCCCGGCGTATGGGCAGACGGGCAACCCCCAGCCCCTGAGCCGTTCCAGTACTTCGGTGTGCAGGGTCGGCGGCGTCACGCCTGCGTCCGGCCCCGTGCCGTAGCAGAAAAACGCGAGCGGCCTGGCGGCGGTGACAGCGGAATCGAGTTGGCGCAGGCTGCCGGACGTCGCGTTGCGCGGATTGACGAATGTTTTTTCACCCTGCTTCTCGGCCTTTGCGTTGAATTTCGCAAACCCCTTCCTGCTCATGTACACCTCGCCGCGCACTTCAAGCAGTGGCGGCGGTTTGCCGGCCTTGTGCAAGCGCAGCGGCACCGAGCGTATCGTGCGCACGTTCGCGGTGATGTCTTCGCCGGTAAAACCGTCGCCGCGGGTCGCGGCGCGGACCAGTTCGCCGGATTCATAGAGCAGACTGACGGCGACGCCGTCAATTTTCGGTTCGGCGCTGTATTCCACCACGTCCCGCTCCAGGCTTTCGCGCATGCGCTTGTCAAAGGCCTCCAGTTCGCCGCGGTCCAGCGCGTTGTCGAGCGACAGCATCGGCGCCGCAAGCGCGACCGGTGCAAAATGACTTTGCGGCGCCGCGCCGATGCGCTGCGTCGGCGAGGAAGGTGTTACCAGTTTCGGGTGCGCACGCTCGATTTCCTCCAGTTCGCGGAACAGGCCGTCGTATTCCGCGTCCGGGATGACCGGCTCGCTCAGGACATAATAGCGATGATTGTGGTCTTCAAGCTGGCGGCGAAGCTGCTCGGCACGCCTGGCCGGCGAGACGGCCATCGCCGTCAAATCCGTCCGGTCTGTGGCTCGTCATGCGCCTCGCACAGCGCCCGCATCCCGGCAAGCGCCTCGCCGGTCAGCGAGCGGTGGTGCGGGTCGAGAATTTCACCGCCAAGCACCTCGATCAGGCGCCGCGCGCAACCCAGCATGTGTTCGAAAGCATCGGGCGCCGGACAATGCACCGGCAGCTGCATGAACAGGCTCAAGCCGCGCACTTTGACCTCGCCGAGACGCTGCCAGTCAAAGACGCCCGGCTTGAACATATTGGCGACATGGAAAAGCGCCTCTTCCGATTCGGGCAGAAAATACTGGAAGATTTTTTTGTCGGTCTGCTTCAACCCGGCGCTTTCGGCGGCACGCGCAACGGCCTCTCCGGACCAGGTCTCCTCCGCGGCGGCGCGAACATGCAGAACCAGAATATCCCGGCTTTTGTCCGGCACTGCGTCGCCCGTCCGCCCGGCTGCGTCCTCGTCAACGCCGCCGGCGGCGGCTTCCCCGCCGTCCGGATCCAACTCAATTGAAGGCAGATCGGAAGCGGCCACCATCTCCTCGGTGCTGGAAATCACGGGCTGGTCCTCGTCGTCAACGGCCAGGACATCGCGCTGCACTTTGCGCCGCTCGAAACTGGCCTCGTCGCGCAAATGGCGCTGGTAGCGGGTGTAGCCGTAAACAGCGGCGACAATCAACCCGCCGATTAACAACAGGATCCAGCGCAATTCGGTCATCAACCCGCCATCTGCGCGGCTTCTTCGACGTTGACCGAGACCAGCCGCGAAACTCCCGGCTCGCCCATCGTCACGCCAATCAAGCAGGCCATGTGTTCCATCGTCAGGCGGTTGTGGGTGATGACAATGAATTGCACCCGGTTCTGCATGTCCCTCAGCAGTTCGCAAAACCGCAGCACATTGGTTTCGTCCAGCGGCGCGTCCACCTCGTCCAGTACGCAAAACGGCGCCGGCCTGAGTTCAAAAATCGAGAACACGACGGCCATGGCCGCCAGCGCCTTCTCGCCGCCCGACAGCAAATTGATCGAAGACAGGCGCTTGCCGGGCGGGCGCACCATGATCGAGACACCGCCCTTGAGCCAATCGTTTTCATTCAGTTGCAGATAGGCCTGGCCGCCGCCGAACAGCCGCGCGAAGACGTCCTCCAGCCGGCTGTTGATGTTGTCGAACGTGCTCTTGAATTTCTCGCGGCTGACGCGGTCAATCCGGGCAATCGCCGCCTCCAGCGTCGCCAGCGCGTTCGACAAATCCTCGCACTGCGAGTCCAGATATTCCTTGCGTTCGCTTTCCTCACCGTACTCCTCGGCAGCCGCCAGATTGATCGCGCCGAGGCGGTGTATGCGCTTGTCCACCGCTTCGAGTTCTTCGCGGCAGTTGTCCAGAGTCGTCTCCGGTTCGAGTTCGCTCTCGATTTCCTCGCGCGTCCAGCGGCATTCTTCGATTTTCTTCTGCCAGTCCTCGCAGCGAATGTGGCTGGCCTGCTCTTCCACGCGCGCCTGCTCATGGCGCTGCTGCAATGCCTCGCGCGCCGCTTCCAGTTCCTTGTGGCGTTTTTCCAGTTCCCGGATTTGCGCCTGCACCGCTTCCAGTCCCTCGTTTTTGCCCTGCACTTCCCGTTCACAGACTGCGCGCTCGTTAATCAGTTTCTGCAATTCCTCCCGCAGGCTCTGAATCGGGTTCTGCGAGTCGTCGGCGACGCGCTTCATGGCGGCGGCGCGCTGTTCAAGATCACCGCGCTGCTGCCGCGTCTGGGCGATGTTTTCAGCAATGCCCTCCAGCCCCGACGCCAGCGACTGCCGTCCGACTTCAAGCCGGTGCAATTTTTGCTGGGCCTCGCGCAATCCGGCTCTGGCGGCGGCCACCTGCTCTTCGCTGTCGGCGCGCCGGCGCTGCAAGTCGGCCTGGCTTGAATCGTAATCCGACGTGGAGGCCAGCGCCTCCCGGTGTGCCTGAAGTAATTCCAGACGCCGCGCCTCGACTGCCTGCCGGCGCCGCGAACCTTGTTCCTGCTGCTGATCCAACTCCGCCAGCAGCTCGCGGCCGTGGCGCAGTTTCGCCTCGCGCCGGTGCAAATCGCCGCCGGCTTCGGTCACCTGCTCCAACAGGCCGGCGCGCCGGCCCTGCACTTCTTCGAGCCGGGACTCATTTTGCGCCAACTGCCGGCGCACGGATTCCGACTCCCGTTGCAATTCCGACGCCTTGCGGTTTGCGGTCTCGATGTCCGACATCAGCCGCTCCATGGTCTTGCGGCGCACCAGCACGCCGCCCTGCTCGTCGGCGTCTTTGCGCAACTGCATCCAGTGGCGCCCGACCCATACGCCGTCGCGGGTGATGAACGACTCATGATCGGCCAGCCGCGAGCGCCGGTGCAGCGCCTGCGCCAGGTCGTCCGCCGGATACACGCCGCGCAGCAGAGCCAGCACGCCGGCGTCGGCCCGCACTTTGTCGGCAAGCGACGGCTTTTGCGCCCGGTCCTCGCCCGAACCGTGCTCAAACATCACCAGACGCCCGGAATCAATCTGCCCGGCATGATCGGCGTGGTCTTCGAGCGAGCCGACCTCGACGCCTTCCAGGAAAGTGTCCAGCACCAGCTCGACCGCCGCCTCCCAGCCGTCGTCCACCTCGATTTTTGCGGCCATCTGCGCCGCATCGTGCAAGCCGTGGCGCTCGCGCCATTCGCTGAACGCCTGCCGGTCGCGCCCCAGACCCGCCTGTTGCAGTGCTTCAAGCGACGCCAGCCGCCCGCGCATGTCCTGCAACCCGACCTGCTCCTCGTGCAGCAAACCCTGAAGTTCATGCAGACGGTCGCGCACACCGGTAACCGCCGCCGCCAGTTCGTCGTATTCGCGCCCGCAATCGGCCGCTTCCTGCTCGCACTGTGCCTGCAATCCCCTCGATTCCGAGCATTGCGCCTCCAGCGCGGGCAAATCCAGCGCCGCCCGGCGTTCGACAATCCCGCGCCCGGCGAGCGCGAGTTCCTCCAGTTCCTTCTCGCAGTATTCCAGTTTGACCTTGCCGACTTCGGCCACCTCCAGCGATTGTCTGGTGTCGCTGTGGTGCTGTTCCCATTCGTGGCCGGTCTGCGCCAACTGCCGCTCCGCCGTTTGCAGCGCGTCCTCCAGCCGGGCCACCTCGCCGCGCGCGGCGTCCGCCCCGGACTGCGACTCCGCCAGCCTTGTCTCGTTTTCGGCCAGCCGCGCCTGTTGTTCGTCGAGACGCTTGCGGCATTTTTCGACGGCGTGGGCAATCGCCGATTCCTCCTGGCGTATCTGCCCGGCTTCTTTTGTGCGGTAGGCGATGTCCTGCTCCAGGCCCGAAATATCGGTGCTCAGCCGGTAAAAATTCTTTTGCGTCTCGTTCAGCGTCTGGTTGTGTTCATCATGCGTGGCGCGCTGCTCCTCAATCCGGGCCTCGATGCGCCGCAGGTCGGCCTGGTTGCCCTCCAGTTGCAGCCGCAGGCCGGAAACGCGCTGCTCGCAAGCCAGGCGCTGCTGCTCGTGATGCCTGAATTCCAGCAGCGAGGTTCTGGCCTCGAGTTTTTCCTTCCGGTGCTTGAATTCGTTGAAGCGTTCGGCGCCGCGCGCCTGGCGCTTGAGTTTCTCGACCTGCTTCGAGACTTCTTCGCGGTGGTCAAGCACCCGGTCGAGGTTGTCGCGCGTGTGGCGCATCCGGACCTCGGTGTCGCGTTTGCGCTCGTGATACTTCGAAATGCCGGCGGCCTCCTCCAGATACAGGCGCATCTCCTCCGGTCGGGCCTCGATGATGCGGGCGATCATGCCCTGCTGGACCAGAGCGTAACTCTGCCCACCCAGGCCGGTGCCGAAAAACAGGTCCGACACGTCGCGGCGGCGACAGCGCGTGTTGTTGATGAAGTACTTCGATTCCTGGCTGCGGTCGGCGATGCGCTTGACCGAGATTTCGCCGTAGGCCGCGTATTGGCCGCCGAAGGAGCCGCTTGAATTGTCGAAAATCAGCTCGACCGACGCCTGTCCGACCGGCTTGCGCGAGCGGGTGCCGCTGAAAATCACATCCTGGAGGTTGGTTGCGCGGATGTTCCTCGCCGTGTGCCCCATCACCCAGCGAACCGCATCCACGATGTTGGATTTGCCGCAGCCGTTGGGGCCGACGACACCGGTCATGTCCTCGGCAATTTCAATCACGGTGGGATCCGCGAAAGACTTGAATCCGACGAGTTTGATCTTTGTGAGTTTCATCGCCCGGGCGGCATTGGAATTATTCCCGAATTTCCCTTAGAATCGGTGTCCGCATCAACGGGAAAGTGTGACTTTGTCCGGCCACGTCAGCAAAAATCTGGAAACTTTTGAAAATCCTCAACCTGGGCGGGATTATACCATCCAAATCGGGATTCCGGAGTTCACCTGCCTGTGCCCGCTCACCGGCCAGCCCGACTTCGCGCACCTGTCCATCTCCTATATCCCCGACCGGCTGTGCGTCGAATTGAAAAGTCTCAAAAACTACATCTGGGGCTTCAGAGACCGGGGCGCCTTCCACGAGGCGGTCAGCAACGAAATCCTCGACGACCTGCGCAGGCTGCTGAACCCGCGCTTCATCCGCCTGACCGCGAAATTCCGCGTGCGCGGCGGCATCTCCACCCGCATCGTGGTCGAACACCGGATGGAAGGCTGGACCGGAAGCGAGCGCCCGGGCGCGCACGCTCGCGACGAGTAGTCAGGGGCCAAACAACTCAAGACCGATTCGGGCGAGCCGGCACTTCGCAAGCAGCGCGTCCTCCCCCTGGAAAGGGTGGTTGAATTCGCCCTTTGCGCCGGGGCAGTGCTTTGCCAGGTATTCAAAGCGCCTGCCGCCGCACCGCCCCACCGCATCCCACAGCGGCTGCGTGCGCGACAGCGGAACCACATAATCGCCGGGGGAGCGCATGAATGTGACGTTGCGGCACGGGCCGGATTCGTCGAGCCTGCGCTTGGGGCTGTATTCATCGGCGCAGTCATACAGGCCAAAGTTCACCGTGCCGGGTGTGGAATCAATCACCATGCTGCGGTAGCTGGTGCGCGCCGACGGGCCGTCCAGCGCATTGATCAGCAACAGGCCGCCGAAAGAAAATCCGTAGAGGTGTTTGTCCGCGTCTTCGTACTCGGTGTTCAGATGACTCAGGATGTCCTTGTAGTCTTCGATCATCGCGTGAAAAAACGGATTGCCCTCCGAACCGGGATAACCCCTGAAGTCATACACGTAAAAATCAATTTCGGGATGCTCCACGGCCAGCGGCATGAACGTCTCGACCACGTCGCGCGCCGTCCAGGCGTTGCCCTGCGCAATCAGCGCGTAACCGGACGAAGCCGCGCCGCGCGCGGAAAACAAACAGCCGGCCAGGCTTGCGCCGTCCCCCGCCGTGAAGCGGACGCTCCGCAGGCGGACATCGTCACGCCCCGGTCCGCACTGCGCGTGCGCGCCTCCCCTCCCGGCCGCTCTTCTCCAGCCCTTGAACACCGACTCCTCGTCCATGAAAAGCCCGAAAGGAAAACGCGCCTTGCAGACGGAAATCTCGCGCGGGGACGCTTCGCGTGCGCCGACGGTGTCCCGCGCGACAGCCTCTCCCTGCGCCGCCAGCAGCGCAACACCCAGCCAGAAAACATACATCGCCGACATTTCCAATCCATACAATGTCCGGTAGTGTATAGTATCGGGCCGGCCCGCCCCGGTGGCACAACTGGATAGCGCGTCCCCCTCCTAAGGGGAAGGTTGCAGGTTCGAACCCTGCCCGGGGCGCCAATCCAGACCCGACCTCAAATTCCGGCCTGAAGCGAGCGCTTCTCCGAGCGTTGCCGCAACAACTCGGCGGTGACAATCAGCAGCACCGAAAACAGAATCAGCAGGGTCGCCACCGCCAGAATGGTCGGGCTGATTTGTTCGTTCAGGCCGGCCCACATCTGGCGCGGAATCGTGCGCTGCTCAAAGCCGGCCAGAAACAGCACAACGACCACCTCATCAAACGAAGTCGCAAAGGCGAACAAGCCGCCCGCGAAAATGCCCGGCGCAATCTGCGGCGCGGTTACCTTGAAGAAAGTCCGCGCCGGCGGCGCGCCGAGACTGGCCGCCGCGCGCGGCAGCGCCGGGTTGAGGCGCGACAGTGCGGCGGTGACGGTAATCACGACGAACGGGGAACCCAGCACCGTATGCGCCAGCACCAGGCCGGTCAGCGTCTGCCCGAGATGAACCGCCGAATAGAAAAAGAACATGCCGACGGCGGAAATGATAATCGGCACCACAATCGGCGAGATCAGGATACTCAGAATCAGCGTCTTGCCGGGGAAACGGGGACGGTCGAGGCCGACCGCCGCCGCGGTGCCGAGAATCACCGACAGCAGCGTCGCGAAAAAAGCGACGATGAAACTGTTTTTCACGGACAGCAGCCACTGCGGATTGTCGGCGATGTCGCGGTACCAGCGCAGCGAAAAGGCCTCCGGCTGCAAGGTCAGCATCTCCCTGGTAAAGGTGAAATACGGCTCGGCGTTGAACGACAGCGGAATGATGACCACCAACGGCAGCATCAGGAAAGCGAACACCAGTCCGCAGACGATGCGAAACAGGTAATGCCCGGTGGCGGAGCCGGCTCGCGCGCGCGCCGCCATCATGCCACCCGGATCCTCTCGATGCCGACCAACTTGTGGTAAATCCAGTAAATCAGCAGCACCGCGACCAGCAGAATCGCGCCCAGCGCCGAAGCAAACCCCCAGTTCAGGGACGCCTTGATATGGTAGAAGATGAAGTTGCTGATCAACTGCCCGCTCTGCCCGCCGACCAGCGCCGGCGTAATGTAGTAGCCGACCGCCAGCATGAACACCAGCAGGCTTCCCGCGCCGACGCCGGCCAGCGTCTGCGGCAGATAGACCCGCATGAACGCGGTCAGCGGCGTCGCCCCGAGCGAAACGGCGACCCGCGTCAGCGAACGCGGAATTCCCCTCATCACGCTGTAGAGCGGCAGCACCATGAACGGCAGCAGCACGTACGTCATCGCGACCACCGTGCCGGTCAGGTTGAACACCATCTGGATGCGCTCATTGTCGGCGATCAGGCCAAGCCACACCAGCGTGCTGTTGATGACGCCGCTGGATTGCAGCAGCGCAATCCAGCTGGTCGTCCTGACCAGCAACGAGGTCCAGAACGGCAGCAGCACCATAATCATCAGCCAGTTGCTGATGCGCGGCGGCAGCCCCGCCATCAAATAGGAAATGGGAAACCCCAGCAGCAGGCAAAACACCGTGACCACGAGGCTGACCCACAACGTGCGCAGAAAAATCTTTACGTAAATCCGCTTGCCTTCCGGCTGCCGGATGACGCCGCCGTCCTCGCCGTGCCGCAAATCGAGCGCCGCCAGATAATTGGCGGACGTGTACCGGCCCGAGGCCGCCTTGAGCGTCGTCCAGGTCTGATGCCGCCCCCAGCGCGGGTCGAGTTCGGCCAGCCATTCGCCCCAGGATGGATGCCCGGGTTTCGCCTCGTCGGCGGCGGCCAGACGCCGCCCGGTCTTGTTGAACAGACTGCGCATGCCGCTCATCCTGTAATTGAGGTGGTTTGCGACCCGGCCGATTGTGCGCTCCCTGCGTGCCTGCCCGAGTTCGGCGGCGAAAACCGCAAGCGTGTCCTCGCCGGGCAAGCCGGCGCCGTCCCACCGCGCAAGCGCCGCCGCGCTCTTCGGCATATAGGTCTGAAGCGCCGAGTCGTCAACGCTGCGAAGCAGAATGCCGCCCATCGGCACCAGATAGGTTATTGCCAGAAAAAGCAGCAGCGGCGCGACCAGCAGAAAAGCGCGGGCGCGATGGAAACCGGCGGCGACGCCGCGCACCAGATGTTCGCGGCGCTCCATTTCGATCGCCTTCCTGTCCTCAGGCAAGCCGATGGCGCGCACCACCGCAAAGGCGGCGTCCAGCCCGGGTTTTCCGGCCTCGATCATATTCTAAAAAGGCGGCTGCGCGGCGCGCGTCACCTCGCAAGCCACGTGCTGAAGCGCTCGGTCATCTCGTCGCCGTAGTCCGCCCACCATTCGAAATCGCTCTCCAGTACGTTCCGAAAGTGCTCCGGTGTGGTCGGCATGTGCGGCGCCATGTCGGCGCCGGTCTCGGCATGAGTCGAAATCATCGACATGGCCGAGCGCCGCGCCGGGCCGTAGGAGATGTAGCGCGCCTGGTCGGCGAGGCGCTGCGTGTCGCTTGCGAACCGGACGTAGGCGAGCGCCTGCTCGTAATGCGGAGTACCCTTGACGATGGTGTAGAGATTCTTGTACCAGATCTGCCGGTCCCAGACGATCCTGAACGGCTTTTTCTCCTTGTTCCAGGCGTTGAAAATGCGCCCGTTGTACGCGGTCGCCATCACCACTTCGCCGTCGGCCAGCATCAGCGGCGGCAGCGAACCGGCTTTCCACCAGATTACGTGGTCCTTGATGGTGTCCAGTTTGGCAAACGCACGCTGCAAGCCCTCGTCGGTTGACAACATCGCATAGACCTTGTCGATTGGCACGCCGTCCGCCATCAGCGCGAATTCCAGGGTCGAGCGCGGCGACTTTCTGAGAGAGCGCTTGCCCGGGAATTTTTCCAGGTCGAAGAAATCCTCCAGACGGGCCGGCTTGTCGCCGGGAAAGCGGCTTTCGTCGTAGGCGAAGATCGTGGACCAGACAATCAGCGGAATGCCGCATTCCGAGTGCAGCATCTCCGGCAGAAAATCCTTCTCTGCCGGGGTGCCGTCGGGTGCGCGCGGAAACGCCGCGAGATTCACCGGCTCCAGCAGGCCCTCGTCGCAGCCGCGCACCACATCCGCCAAAGGCATGTCCACGATATCCCAGGTGACGTTGCCCGACTGCACCTGAACCTGAATCTCGGCCAGCCCGCCGTTGTAGTCCTCGGCATGGACGCGGATGCCGGTCTTTGCCGTGAACGGCTCGTGGTAGGCCTTGATCTGGCTGTAGCTGTAGGCGCCGCCCCACGACACCACCGTCAGCGCGTCCTGCGCCGCGACCGTGGCCGGCATTGCGGCCAGCGCCGCGGCCAGCGCGAGTCGGCGCCTACGAGGCGAACACACGGCAGTCTTCCGGGTACCAGCCCACTTTGATTTGTTGTCCGATTTCGACATTCCATTTCCCCCGATCGTTTGGATATTTGATGACAAGTTCTTCTTTACCGCCCAGTTCGACGACAGCGCGCATGTTATCACCGAGATAGACGAGCTCGCTGATGCAACCTTCCAGAATATTACCGCAATCGCTTCCCGGGCTGATCAATATCCTCTCCGGGCGCACCGCCAGCAACACGCGTTCGACACCGTCGGCGAGGCCGATGGGCGTTCCCTGCAGGCGGCTGCCGCCGTTGGTCTCGACGGCGCAGGTTTCCTCGTACACATGCAGCACCCTGGCTTCCAGCAGGTTGTTCTCGCCGATAAAGCCGGCGGTGAACGCGTTGACCGGGTATTCATAAATCGAGTCGGGCGCGTCAATCTGCTGGATTCTGCCCTCGCTGAACACCGCCACCCTGCTCGACAACGTCAGCGCCTCGCCCTGGTCGTGCGTGACGTAAATCACGGTCAGGCCGAGTTTCTCGTGCAGACGCTTGATTTCGTACTGCATTCGTTCGCGCAGCTGCTTGTCCAGCGCGCCCAGCGGTTCGTCCATCAGCACCAGCGCCGGATGGAAAATCAGCGCACGCGCAAGCGCCACTCGCTGCTGCTGCCCGCCGGAGAGTTGCGCCGGAAACCGCCCGTCCAGTCCGGACAAATGCACCATGTCCAGCGCCTCGTCCACGCGCTCGCGTATTTCGGCCTTGTCCATGCCGCGCACCTCCAGCGGAAACGCCAGATTGCCGGCCACCGTCATGTGCGGAAACAGCGCGTAGTTCTGAAACACCAGGCCGATGCCGCGCTTGTGCGATGGAATGTCGTTGACGCGCGTGCCGCGAATCAGTATCTCGCCGCTCGTGACCTCCTCAAAACCCGCCAGCATCATCAAACAGGTCGTCTTGCCGGAACCCGACGGCCCCAGCAGGGTCAGAAACTCGCCCTCGTACACATCGAGGTTCAGATTGTCCACGATCCACGACTGCCGGTCGTAGTTCTTGGAAACCTTGCGAAAACTTACGCAGACTTGCGCCATTCGCCGAAAACCCGCTCAGCCGGCGTTCATCACGGCAGGCGACCGACGACGTTGCCGGCGCGGTCGTATGCCTCGATGCCGCGTGCCTCGATGCGCAGTTGCTCGACGATGTCGGCGCCGTCGCGCACGCCGACGACCACCGTGTCCGCACCGAGGCGAACGCGGTTGCCGGCGCGGTCACGCAGCACCAGCCGGGCGCCGCCCTGGTCCGTCACGTCGAGGCGCGCACGCGCGTCGCCGGCCTCGTCCATCAACACCAGCTCCCTGGTCTTGAGACTGTCCTCGATCTTCTCATGCCGCCCCGGGCGCAACTCCGGCGGCATCAGCGATTCGTAAAGAAAGAAAGCGACGACTATCACCACCGCCATCCTCATATTGCGCAGGTGGCGTTCGATCACCGTCATGCGGTTGTGGATTTCATCGTTTGACATCGGCTGACTCCTGTGAAAATTTCTGTGGCGGGTTTTCGTTGGCGGCGGCGTTCAGGCCAGCAGGGTGCACGTCACTTTTCTGGTGTGGGGCGAGGTGCGGTGCTCCCACAGATAAATGCCCTGCCAGACGCCGAGAGCCAGCCGGCCGCCCTGTACCGGCACGTTCAATTCAGTCTGGGTCAGCACCGAGCGGATGTGAGACGGCATGTCGTCGGGGCCTTCGGCCACGTGGCTGAAGCGCGGGTCGCCGTCCGGCGCCAGAGCGCTGATAAAACATTCCAGATCCTCATGCACCGCCGGGTCGGCGTTCTCGGTAATCACCAGCGAGGCGCTGGTGTGGTGAACAAACAGATGGCACAAGCCCTCGCCCGCCTCCGGCAACAAGGCCTGTATGCGATCGGTCAGATTGTAAAAACCCCTGCCTTCGGTGCGGCAGGAAATGGCCTTGGATAACAACATCGGCGAGCAACTCTAATATTACGATTATAATGGCAAAACACCATGTCTGAAACGCAAAGCGAAATCTCGAAAAAGCGCCTGTCGTCCGCAGTGCGTGTCGGCCGGGTCGTCCTCGGCGGAGGTCATCCGGTCGTCATTCAATCCATGACCAGCACCGACACCGCGGACGTTGAAAAGAGCGTGGCGCAAATCGTCGAACTGGCCGAAGCCGGCTCGGAACTGGTGCGGATTACCGTGAACAACGAAGCGGCGGCGCGCGCGGTGCCGCTGATTGCCGGGCGTCTCGCGGCGCAAAACGTGGACGTGCCGCTGGTGGGCGACTTCCACTTCAACGGCCACAAACTGCTCCGGCAACACCCGGAATGCGGCGAACATCTCGACAAGCTGCGCATCAACCCCGGCAACGTCGGGCGCGGGTCGCGCCGCGATTCGCAGTTCGCGCAGATCATCGAAAGCGCCTGCAAGTTCGGCAAGCCGGTGCGCATCGGCGTCAACTGGGGCAGCCTCGACCAGGAGCTCCTGAAACAAAGACTCGACGACAACGCGGCGCGGCAACAGCCTCATTCACTCGAAGCCGTCACCCGCGCGGCGCTGATCGAGTCCGCGCTCGCCAGTGCGCGGCGCGCCGAGGAACTCGGCTTGCCGCACGACCACATTGTCCTGTCGTGCAAACTCAGCGACGTGCGCGAACTCATCCGGGTCTATCGCCGCCTGGCCGGGCTGTGCAATTACCCGCTGCACCTCGGCCTGACCGAGGCCGGTCTCGGCAGAAAAGGCGTCGTCGCCTCGGCCTCGGCGCTGGCGATTCTGCTGCACGAAGGCATCGGCGACACCATCCGCATCTCGCTGACGCCGGCTCCGGGCGAAAGTCGCACCGAGGAGGTGCTGGTCGCCCGCGAAATCCTGCAAAGTCTCGGCCTGCGCTCGTTCACGCCGGCGATTACCGCCTGCCCCGGCTGCGGCCGCACCACCAGCGACTACTTCCGCGAACTGGCCTGCGACATACAGGATTACCTCGAACGCAGAATGCCGGAATGGAAAGACAAACATCGTGGCGTCGAAAACATGAAGGTCGCCGTGATGGGCTGCGTCGTCAACGGCCCGGGCGAAAGCAAGCAGGCCAACATCGGCATCAGCCTGCCGGGTTCGGGAGAGCGGCCGGCGGCGCCAATCTATATTGACGGAAAACGCAGCGTCACGCTGTCCGGCGAACACCTGGCCGAGGACTTCAAGCGGCTGATCGAGCAATACGTCGCCGCGAATTACTGACTTTCCCCTCCGGCCGGATTCCGCACCGCTTGAATCCTTCGCCGGAATAACGGGTTCACAAATCGCCGTATAGATATTGAAGCAGGGCGACGCCGGCGGTGACCGCGGTCTCGACGCGCAATGTGCGCGGCCCCAGCCCGACCGGCTGGAAGCCGGCCTCGCCGGCGCGGCGGATTTCATCGTCGCGCAAGCCGCCTTCCGGGCCGACCAGCAAGTGCGCGCGCCGCGGCTTGCCGCGCGCCGTGTCCGGCCGGGCGGCGGCGCCGGGGTTCAGCACAAACGCCGGTTCATCGCCGGCAACGGGCGGCAACGCCGACAGCTCCAGCGGTTCGGCCAGCAGCGGCAATGCCACCCTGCCGCTTTGCTCGCACGCGCTGACGACGACGCCGCGCCAGTGCTGAAGGCGCCCGGCGGCGCGCATCGGTGCGGTGCGCGCCGTCACCAGCGGCTGGATACCGGAGACGCCCAGCTCGGTGGCTTTCTGAATCGCAAAGTCCATGCACTCCCCCTTGCACAACGCCAGGTAGAGGCGCACGTCCAGCGCCGGTTCGGCGCACGGCTGCAACTGGCTTTCGCACAAAATGACGGTTGCGCGGCGCGATATGGACAGGACCCGGCAAAGAAACTCGTCGCCGAGATGATTGAAGCAACAAACCGGCGCGCCCGTGCGCATCCGCAGGACATGGAGCAGGTGATGGTGGACGCCACTGGTGGCCTCGAACTCGACGCCGACACCCAGGCGCCGTTCAAGATAGACGCGCGGCACTCTCCCGCCGCGCGACTCACGATTCAAGGAGCGGGAAGGGTTTCGGGTTCGATGCCCAGATGCCGCAATCTGCCCTGCTGCTGGGAGACACCGAGACCCGCGGCGAGCCCGATGCCGGTGCCGACAGCGGCAAGCGCTATCATGCCGCCGATGATACTGAAGATGACCTCGCCTCCGGAAATGCTTTTCATATCCTCTTGCCGAGCACTCCCTTGCTCATTCCTTCATACGCCGGAACACAAATATTAAATTCATCCCTGGTATTCTGAACGACCCGAATTTTCGCATCGTCGTCGAATTGGTGATCCAGCAGTTGCCGGAATGCTTCTCTAGGATCGTTCCGGATAAGGGACAAAAAGTCCCGATTGCTTCTGCATTGCCCGGCCACTATGGTCGAAACAATCTCGTTGGTTACCGGCAAAAAAGTGGCACGGTCAGTTGAATTGGTCACGACATCCTCCTTGTATTGTTGTCCGTCGAGTCGGCGTCATACTAACACGGCCGACCCGCCACCCGGCTTGTGCCAAAAGTGATTGAACGCGGCGTAGTTCCCGCCGTGCACGGCGTTCAATCAATAGCGGTAATGGTCGGGTTTGTAAGGGCCGTCCACCGGCACGCCGGTGTATTCCGCCTGCTCGGCGGTCAGCTTCGTCAGTTTCGCGCCGACCTTATCGAGGTGCAGGCGGGCGACCTCCTCGTCGAGTCTTTTCGGCAGTATATGGACGCTGCAATCATAATCGCCGCTGTTTTTCCACAATTCAATCTGCGCCAGCACCTGGTTGGTAAAAGAATTGGACATCACGAAACTGGGATGACCGGTCGCACACCCGAGATTGACCAGGCGTCCCTCGGCGAGAAGAATAACGCGCTTGCCGTCGGCAAAGACGACGTGGTCCACCTGCGGCTTGATGTTCTCCCAGCGGCAGTTCTCCTTCAGCGCGGCGACATCAATCTCGTTGTCAAAATGACCGATGTTGCAGACAATGGCCTGGTCTTTCATGCGCTGCAGATGCTCGTATGAGATGACCCGGTAATTGCCGGTCGCGGTCACGAAAATATCGGCCCGGGTGACGGCGTCCTCCAGCGTCACCACGCGGTAGCCCTCCATGCTCGCCTGCAACGCGCAAATCGGATCCACCTCGGTGACCAGGACGATGCAGCCCTGCCCGCGCAGCGACTGGGCGCAGCCCTTGCCGACATCGCCGTAACCGCAAACGACGGCGGTCTTGCCGGCGATCATCACATCGGTGGCGCGCTTGATGCCGTCGAGCAGCGATTCGCGGCAGCCGTAGATATTGTCGAATTTCGACTTGGTGACCGAGTCGTTGACGTTGAACGCCACCATCTTCAATTCGCCCCGGCGCTGCATATCGTAAAGACGCTTGACGCCGGTCGTGGTCTCCTCGGAGACCCCCTTGAGCGACGCCAGCAACTCCGGCCTGCGCTGACAGACAAAGCCGGTCAAATCTCCGCCGTCGTCGAGCAGCAAATCGGGCGTCCAGCCGTCCGGCCCGCGCAACGTCTGCTCGATGCACCACCAGTATTCCGACTCGCTCTCGCCTTTCCACGCGAACACCGGAACGCCGGTGGCGGCGATGGCCGCCGCCGCGTGATCCTGGGTCGAGAAGATATTGCACGAGGACCAGCGGATGCTCGCACCCAGTTCAATCAGTGTCTCGATCAGCACCGCGGTTTGTATCGTCATGTGCAAACAGCCGGCGATGCGCGCGCCTTCGAGCGGCTTTTTGCCGGCGTAACGCCCGCGCAACGCCATCAACCCCGGCATCTCCGTCTCGGCAATCGCGATTTCGCTGCGCCCCCACCCGGCAAGGCCGATGTCGGCGACCCGGTAGTCTTCTTTCAGGTTTTTTACTGGATGGTTCATCTTCTCTCCGCTGAATTGGTCAATATGTGAAACTCACGACGCATCACGCAGCAAGTCCGCCTTGTCGCGGCGCTCCCACGTGAAATCCTCGTCGCGCCTGCCGAAATGGCCGAAAGCTGCAGTGCGCCGGTATATCGGCCGCAACAAATCCAGCGCCCGGATGATGCCGGCCGGGCGCAAATCGAAGTGTTCGTGCACCAGCGCCTCGATGCGCCCGCTTTCGATTGTGCCGGTGCCGAAGGTCTCGACGCTCACCGAGGTCGGCTCGGCGATGCCGATGGCATAGGAAATCTGCACCTCGCAGCGCCCCGCAAGCCCCGCCGCGACGATGTTCGCGGCGACATGGCGCGCGGCATAAGCCGCCGAACGATCCACCTTCGACGGATCCTTGCCGGAAAAGGCGCCGCCGCCATGACGCGCCATGCCGCCGTACGTATCCACGATGATCTTGCGCCCGGTCAGTCCGCAGTCGCCGACCGGCCCGCCGATGACGAAAGCCCCGGTCGGATTGATGAAATAGCGGGTGTCGGGCGAAAGCCACTGCTTCGGCAGCACCGGCGCGATGATCTCCTCCTTCACCGCCTCTTCGATCCGGTCATGCGACACGCCCTCGTCGTGCTGCGTCGAGAACACCACCGCGTCAATGCCGACGGGACGGCCGTCCTCGTAGCGAAACGTCAGTTGCGACTTGGCGTCCGGGCGCAACCACGCGACGGCGCCGTCTTTGCGCACCTCGGAATGGCGTCTGACGAGGCGGTGGGCGTAATCAATCGGCGCCGGCATCAACGCATCGGTCTCTTCGGTGGCGTAACCGAACATCAACCCCTGGTCGCCTGCGCCCTGCTTGCCGGCGGCGTCGCGGTCCACGCCCTGCGCGATGTCGGGCGACTGCTCGCCCAGCAGCAGCAGCACCTCGCAGGTGTGCCCATCGAAGCCGAGTTCCGGGCGGTCGTAGCCGATGTCGTTGACGACTCGCCTGACGATGGCCTCGTAATCAAGACCCGCCAGCGCCCTCGTCTCGCCAGCCAGAATCACACGGTTGTCCTTGACCAGCGTCTCGCAGGCGACACGAACACCGCGCCGGGCGTCGGTCGTCGGCGCGGCGTCGAGCACCGCATCGAGAACCGCATCGGAAATCTGGTCGCAGATTTTGTCCGGGTGCCCTTCGGACACCGACTCTGAAGTAAAAAGCTTTTCCATGGCGGGAATAAACCGGGCATTATACCAAGCGCACGCGCCGAGTCATCCGCCGCCCGGCCGGCCCCGCTTGAAAGGGCGCAAAAAGCGGCGTATGCTACGCGCCTTCCCCTTGAAAGGAGCAACACAATGGCGGCAAAAACAACCCCGGTCTGCGAGTTCGGCCTTCCCGCCGTGGACTTCACACTGCCCGGCGTGGACGGCAAAACCTACGACCTGCGCGGTTGCATGGGGGAAAACGGCCTGTTGGTCATGTTCATCTGCAACCACTGTCCTTTCGTCAAGGCGATTCAGCGCAAACTGGTGCGCGATACCGACGCCTTGCTCGAGCATGGAATCGGCTCGGTCGCAATCATGTCGAACGACCCCGATGACTACCCGGAAGACTCTTTCGACAACATGAAAAAAGTCGCGAAACGCTGCGGCTACTCGTTTCCCTATCTGTACGACGAAAGCCAGGGGACGGCCAAAGCCTACGGCGCCGTCTGCACGCCCGACTTCTTCGGCTACAACACCGATTATGAACTCCAGTTTCGCGGGCGTCTTGACGACAGCGGCCCGGTAAAAACCGGCGACCGCTCGCCGCGCGAACTCTACGAGGCGATGAAAGAAATCGCCGAAACCGGACGCGGGCCGGAAAAACAGACGCCGAGTATCGGCTGCTCGATCAAGTGGCGGCGCTGACCGGCGCCTACTCCACCAGTTTCAGGTCGGGGCCGCCCGGCTTCTTGCCGGGCACATTCCTGTGCTCGGACTCGTCCAGCTGCGCCTCGTCGGAGAGCACCACGCCCTGCAGATTCTCGCGCGCGTAAATCATCATCACCGCGTCCAGCGGCACCACAACCGGCATCGCCCGCCCGTCGAAACGCGCGCTGAAGGAGACGACCTCGTCGTCCATCACAAAATCGCGCACCGCGTCCACCGATATGTTCAATGTCACCAGGTTGTTCTTGTCGTGGCCGGGCGGCACCTGCACGCCGGGGTGCAGCGAGTTGAAAACAATATGCGGTGTACAGCCGTTGTCCACGATCCACTGGTGAATCGCGCGGAATATGTAGGGCCGCCGCGAGGTCAAGACCGCAGTCTATCGGGGCGCGAGTTCGGCCTCGGCGTCGGTCAGGCTCAGGCGGAACGAAGGCCGCTCGAAGATCCGTTTGGCATACTGCCACACCGGCCTCAGCCGCCTGTTGGAAGCGTAGGTGATGTTCAACGTCGGCAGGCGCCACAGAATCGAGGCGAAACTGCAATCCAGCAGGCTGAACTCGTCGTTCAGAAAATAGCGGCTCGACTGGAAAATGGAGACCTGCGAAAGCAGCGCTTCCTCCAGCACCTTTCTGGCCTTGCTGGCGACCTTGCGATTCGAGGACTGCGCCTTTTTCAACTGGGGATACCAGTCGGTCTCGATGTGATACATGCCGAGGCGCAGGCGCGCGCGCCGCATCGGGTCAATCGGCATCAGCGGCGGGTGCGGGAAACGCTCTTCGAGATAATCGAGGATGGTGCGCGAATCGTACACCACGATGTCGCGGTCCACCAGCGTCGGCACCGAGTTGTAGGGATTGATTTCCGACAAATCATCGGGCGTGCTCGAACCGTCCACCGGCACCGTATTGAAATCAATCTCTTTCTCGGCCAGCGTGATTCGCACGCGATGGCACATCGGGCACAGCGACCCGGAGAACAACGTCATGACAATCTGCCGGTCCGGCAGCAACGTTGTCTTGCTGTCAATGGATATCTTTCCAGTACTCACGTTTCAGAAAATAAGTTACGCCCAACAGGGCCAGAAGGAACAGGATAACCCATATTCCGGATTTTTCCCGTTTCAATGCCGCCGGTTCGGCCAGATAAGCGAGAAAAGTGACCAGGTCGCGCACGACCTCGTCGTATTCTTCTTCAGACAGCAAACCGGGTTTGACCAGTTCAAACCCTTCGATGACCTGCCTGTTGCCGTTGGCTCCACCTTTCTTATACACCGGTTTTTGCCATCCTTGCAACTCCCATAACACGTGCGGCATCGCAACATGCTGGAATATCGCGTTATTTACGCCCAGGGGCCGGGACTCGTCCAGATAGAAAGACTTCAGGTAGGTGTAAATCCAGTCCACCCCGCGCGAGCGCGCCACCAGCGTCAAATCCGGCGGCGGCGCGCCGAACCATTGGAGCGCCTTGTCCTCGGGCATCGCAATGGTCATCAGGTCGCCGATCTTGCCGTCGGTGAGAATAAGGTTTTCCCGGACCATCTCCCCGGACAGCCCCAAATCCTCGCCGACCCATTTGTAACGCGCATAACGCGAACTGTGGCAGCTCAGGCAATAGTTGACAAAATACTTCGCCCCTCTCTGCAACGAGGCGTGATTGTGAATGCTGATTTCAACCGGTTGCAGTGGATAACCCATGTCGGCCGCATTTGCCTGCGCGCCTGTCAGCGCGATCAACAGCGCCGTCATCCGCACAGTCCTCCGCGCGATCACATTCGCACCCTGTCCGGCACCGGCTTGTCGCTGCCCAGGCGTTTGATCATCGGCAGCAGCAGATGGATTGCCAGATAGACCGCCGGAATCGTCCAGCCCGGCACGATCAGCGGCCATATCTCATCGTAGCCGCGCAGGTAATCGTAGAGCGTAATCAGGCCGACGACCGACACAAAACAACCGATGTAAAACGTCGCCGTGCGCCTTTTGTTGTACACCCACAACACGAAGAAAAACAGGAAATACAACTCGCTGAAACGCACCGCCATCTCGGTGCGAACCGGGTTGACGGCCAGCGTGCCGAGATAGCCGAGGTAGAAAAAAGCGATGACGAAAAACGCCAGATTCAACTTGTACAGAAAACTGCGGTAACGCACCGATTTGACCGGGTTGTGGTCTATCCACGGCAGGAAAAACAGGACCGCAATGGACGCCATCATCGCCAGCACGCCGTACCACGGGTCGGGAATGGCGCGCAGCACCGTGTAAAACGGCGTGAAATACCACAGCGGCGAGATGTGTTCCGGCGTCAGCAGCGGGTTGGCTTCGATGAAATTGTTGTGTTCGAGGAAATAGCCCCCCATCTCCGGGATGTAAAAAACGACAATGGTGAACAACAGCAAAAAGACGACGGCGCCGACAATGTCCTTGACCGTGTAGTAGGGGTGGAAAGGAATGCCGTCGCGCGGGTTGCCGTCGCTGTTCTTGTTCTTTTTGATTTCGACGCCGTCGGGGTTGTTCGAGCCGACCTCGTGCAGCGCCATGATGTGAATAAACACCAGGCCGACCAGCACCAGCGGCAGCGCGATGACGTGAAATGCGAAAAAGCGGTTGAGCGTGGCGTCGGAAACCACGTAATCGCCGCGTATCCACACCGCCAGGTCGGGGCCGATATACGGAATCGCGCCGAACAGGTTGATGATGACCTGCGCGCCCCAGTAGGACATCTGCCCCCACGGCAGCAGATAGCCCATGAACGCCTCGGCCATCAGCGTCAGGTAGATGAACATGCCGACCAGCCACAGCAATTCGCGCGGCTTCTTGAAAGAGCCGTACATCAAGCCGCGAAACATGTGCAGGTAGATGATGATGAAAAAGGCCGAGGCGCCCGTCGAGTGCATGTAGCGTATCAGCCAGCCCCATTCGACGTCGCGCATGATGTACTCGACCGACGCGAAAGCCAGCGCCGCGTCGGGCTTGTAATGCATGGTCAGGAAAATGCCGGTCAGGATTTGCATGACCAGCACCAGCAGCGCCAGCGAGCCGAAGAAATACCACAGGTTGAAATTCTTCGGCGCGTAGTATTTGGCGAGGTGGTCGTTCCACAGCCGGGTCAGCGGGAAACGCTCGTCTATCCAGCCAATCAGGCCGCCGGCCTTTTCCGTCACGCGTTCTCCTCCCCGGACTCGCCGACGACAATGCGGTCGGCGGAGACGAAACGGTATGGCGGCACTTCGAGATTCCTGGGCGCCGGCACGCTGTGATAAACGCGCCCGGCCAGGTCAAAGCGCGAGCCGTGGCAGGCGCAGAAAAACCCGCCCGGCCAGTGCGAGCCGAGATCTTCCGGCGCGATGTCCGGGCGAAAAGTCGGCGAGCAGCCGAGGTGTGTGCAAACCCCCACCAGCACCAGGTATTCGGGCTTGATCGAGCGGTGCGAATTTTTCGTGTATTCCGGCTGCTCGGAGAAATCCGAGACCGGGTCGCGCAGATGGGACTCGGAGGTGTCCAGCGATTCCAGCATCTCCGGCGTGCGGCGCACAATCCACACCGGCTTGCCGCGCCATTCCTCGCGTATCATTCCGCCGAGTTCTATCCTCGACAAGTCCACCTCGACCGGCGCGCCGGCGGCCTGCGCTCTGGCGCTCGGGCTCATCATCTTGATAAACGGCCACGTTGACACCGCGCCGCCGATGCCGCCAATCAATCCGGCCAGCGTCCTGAGAAAACGCCGCCGTTTGGTATCCAATATGTTTTTGTCCGACATGCAGGCAACCCCGGAAATCATCCGGCTCCGGGGCATTGATAATCTCGTATGATAATCATTTTTCCGGCATTAGACAATCGTTTTCAGCGGTTTTTGTCCTGTACAGCATGGCCCGTCCATAAAAGCCGCCATCCGCAGGCGGCGCCATTGGAGATGAGGCGGGTGTACCGGGTTTCATTACGCTGCTTGCGGTCGCGGCCACGGACCGGCGGAACCCGGGACAGGGATTGCTCCGGCTACCGGTCACACGCAACGAGAGAGATTGTGCCGATACGAAATGTCCAGTTGTTCAAGCACCTCCAGCCATTTCCCGCCAAACTCGTACACTTTCTTTTGCTCTTGTTCGGCGATGCGCCGTTTCTCCTCCGCCGGCAGGTTTTGATAACCCCGGCGGCAGCCTGCAAAACCATCGCCCGGAATTCCGGTGCTTTTGCTGACAACCAGGGACTGGATTCGGGGAACAGGCTCCCCGCGCACCTCGCAACGCTCCAGTCTTGCGCCGATGACCGCGAGAGTCCTTCCTATGCGACCGGCGAAGTTGCTTCCCGTATGCGGTTTCGGGAAGGCGATGAGTCTCGCCAGGCCCATGTAGGTTATCGGTATCTCGGCAAACTCGTGCGACAAAACGCGCTCGACCAGAACGACCAGGGCGGCTTCGGCGCATTGTTCATCAACGGCCCCGGCCATTTGGCAACCCTCCGGCGGCCTAAACCGGGTTGTCAATGTCGATGAAAACGTGCTCGACCGAAAACTCCCGCGCCAACCGCTCGCCCAGCGCCTGCACTCCGTAGCGTTCGGTCGCGTGGTGGCCTGCGGCGTAGTAATGCACGCCTTCCTCGCGCGCGATGTGCGTCGTTCTCTCCGAAACCTCGCCGCTGATGAATGCGTCGAGACCGAGACGCACCGCGTACTCAATGTCATCCTGCGCCGCTCCCGTGCACCAGCCGACGGTGCGTACGGTGTCGCCGCCGCCGGCCACCAGCAGCGGCTTCCTCGAAAGCGCCCGCTCGATGCGCCGCTGAAATTCCCCGGCGTCGCACGGCGATTCCAGCACCCCGTGCATCGCAATCGGCGCGCGGCGGTCCTGGTCGAGCACGCCCTCGACGCGCAGCCCCAGACGATGCGCCAGTTGCGCGTTGTTGCCGAGTTCGGGGTGCGCGTCCAGCGGCAGATGGTAGGCCAAAAGCCCCATGCCGCTTTCCAGCAGACGGCGCAGCCGCCGCGCCTTCATGCCCGTCAGCACCGGCGATTCGCCGCGCCAGAAATAGCCGTGGTGAACCAGCAACGCATCGGCATCGCGTTCCGCCGCGGCCTCGATCAAATCCAGGCACGCGGTCACGCCCGAAACCACGCGGCGCACCGGACGCGCGCCCTCCACCTGCAAGCCGTTCGGACAGTAATCCTCAAACCGCCCCGCTTCCAGGCAGCGGTCGGCGTAGTCCGCCATTTCAGCCAACGTCGTCATCCGCCGTCCGCGACCAGCCCGGCCAGCGCCTCGACGAAAGCGTCGTTCTCCGCGCGCGCGCCGACCGTCACCCGCAAACAATTGTCGAGCACGCCGTCGCCCGGAAAACACTTCACCAGAATCCCGCGCGCGCGCAACCCGTCAAAAACCCGCGCCGCCGGCGCCCGCACCAGTTCAATCAGCACAAAATTGGCCTCGCTCGGATACGCTGTCACGCCGTCCATCCCGCGCAACGCCGTGTACAGCCGCTCCCTCTCGGCGCGAATCGCGGCGGCCTTGGCGTCGAAATAATCCAGATGCGAAACCATAAACTCGATACTCGCCTCGGTCAGCACATTGACGTTGTACGGCAAACGCAATTTATCCAGTTCGGCGATGACATCGGCAGGCCCGGCCAGCATCCCGAAGCGCAACCCCGCCAGGCCGACCTTGGAAAAAGTCCTCGACACCAGCAGATTGCCATGACGTCCGAGCGCGGGCCAATACGAGTCGGAGGCAAACGCGGTATAGGCCTCGTCCATCAGCACGATGCCGGGCGCCGCGGCAATCACCGCATCCACGTCGTCGCGCCGCCACAGATTGCCGGTCGGATTGTTCGGATACGCCAGCCACACCAGCGCCGGCTGACGCCGCTCGATTTCCTCCAGCATCGCGCCGCGCCGCAGCGCGAAGCCCGGCGTCTCCAGCGCAACCCCGGCGAACTCCAGCCCGCAATTGCGCGCGATCACCGGATACATCGAAAAACCGGGGCTGGGCGACAACAGGCAGGCGCCGCGCCGGCGCGCCGCAAGCGCCACGATTTGCAGCAGCTCATCGGAGCCGTTGCCGAACATCAGGCCGCAGCCTTCGGGCAGCGCCGTCACCGCCGCCAGTTTTTCCCTCAGCGCGTCCTGCCTCGAAGGATAGCGGTTGACCTCGCAATCGCCCAGTTTCTCCAGCCACCGCGCCTTCAGCCCGGCGTCCAGGCCGTACGGGCTTTCCATCGCATCGAGCTTGACCGCGCTGTCGCCCGGCGTCGGCGCGTAGGCATCGGCGGCGCGTATTTCCGCGCGTATCCAGTCCACCGTCATCAGCGCGTCGGCGTCATGCGGCAGCGCGCCGACGCCTCGTGCGCGAACAACCCTTCGGCGCGCGCCAGGCAGCTCGCAATCCGCCCCAGTTGTTCGGCGCTGCGCGGCGGGCACCGCACCACACTCGTGCGCTTCTGAAAATCGTGCGCGCCGAGCGGCGAGAAAAAGCGCGCGCTGCCGCCGGTCGGCAGCACGTGGTTCGGCCCGGCGCAATAATCGCCGAGCACCTCGGAAGTATGGCGCCCCATAAAGACGGCGCCGGCGTTTTGTATGCCGTCGAGCAAATCCTCGGGACATTCGACCGACAGTTCCAGATGCTCCGGCGCCAGCCGGTTGGCAATCGCGACCGCCTCGCCGAGATCGGCGACCTCGATCATCAGTCCGTAATCGCGCAGCGACGCGCGAATGATGTCCGCGCGCGGCATGTCGCCGATCCATTCGTTCATGCAGCGCGCCACCTCGTCCAGATACTCCGCGCTGGTGCAAAGCAGCACCGCCCGCGCCTGCTCGTCGTGCTCGGCCTGCGCGAACAAGTCGCACGCAATCCACTGCGGCTCGGTGTGCCCGTCGCAAATCACCAGAATCTCGGACGGCCCGGCAATCAGGTCAATGCCGACCTGGCCGAAGACCTGCCGTTTCGCCTCGGCCACCCAGGCGTTGCCGGGGCCGACAATTTTGCACACCGGCGCGACGGTGTCCGTGCCGTACGCCAGCGCCGCCACCGCGTGGGCGCCGCCAAGCGTGTACATCTCCGACACGCCCGCGATTTCCGCCGCCTTCATCACCGCCGCATCGAGCCGCCCGCCCGGCGCCGGCGCCATCATGACGATGCGCTCGACACCGGCCACCTGCGCCGGAATCGCGTTCATCAACACGGACGACGGATACGCCGCCTTGCCGCCGGGCACATAAATCCCGACCGACTCCAGCGCCGTGACGCGCTGTCCCAGTTGCGCGCCGCTGTCGTCCTCGAATTGCCAGCCGTCGAGTTTCTGCCGTTCGGCGTAACGCCGTATTCTCTGCGCCGCCTCTTCCAGCGCCTGCGCGATGTCCGGCGGCGCCGAGGCTGCTTCGGCGGCCACGCGCTGCGGCGGCAGCCGCAGTTCGGCGGCCTCGCTCACTTCCAGCCCGTCGAGGCCGGCGGCGTATTCAATCAGCGCGGCGTCGCCGCGCTCGCGCACATCGTGGATGATTTCGCGCACACGCGCCTCGACGGAGGCGCCGACGTCGGCCCGGCGCGAGACGTACTCGCGCAGGCCTTTCTCAAAATCGCCGTCGCGGGTGCTCAGTCGGGGAATCGCAAGCGGCGGCATCAGCGGCCCCGCGCGGCGCGGCCCGCCTCGACCGCCGACGCCAGTTCCGCAAGCAGCTCGACCGTGTCCTCCCAGCCGAGGCAGGCGTCGGTGATGCTCTGCCCGTACACCAGTTTCCCGCCCGGTTCGAGATCCTGGCGTCCCTCGACCAGATTGCTCTCGATCATCACGCCCATGATCCGGTCCTCGCCCGCGCGCAGCTGGTCGGCGACCGCCTTGCCGACTATCTTCTGCCGCCGGTGCTGCTTGAGGCTGTTGGCGTGGCTGAAATCCACCATGATCTTCGGCAATTGCCCGGCCTCGGTCAGTTTCCTGGCCGCTTCGTCCACGCTGCCGGCGTCGTAATTCGTCTGCTGGCCGCCGCGCATGATGATGTGGCAATCCTGGTTGCCGCCGGTCGAGAAGATCGCCGAGCGCCCCTGCTTGGTCACCGACAGAAAATGATGCGGGCGCGACGCCGAGCGCAGCGCGTCAATCGCGATCTGGATGTTGCCGCTGGTGCCGTTCTTGAAGCCGACCGGGCACGACAAGCCGGAGGCCAGCTCCCTGTGCGACTGGCTCTCGGTCGTGCGCGCGCCGATGGCGCCCCAGCTGATGAGGTCGGAAACGTACTGCGGACTGACCAGATCGAGATACTCGGTCGCCGCCGACACGCCTTCGCTGTTGAGGTCGAGCAGCAGGCGGCGCGCGGTCTTCAGGCCCTTGTTGATGTCGAAACTGTCGTCGAGGTCGGGATCGTTGATCAGCCCCTTCCAGCCCACCGTCGTGCGCGGCTTCTCGAAATAAACGCGCATGATAATGTGCAGCGCGTCTGAAAATTCGTCAATCTGCGGGCGCAATTTGCGCGCGTATTCCAGCGCCGAATCCACGTCGTGCACCGAGCACGGCCCGGCGATTACGACGAGGCGCCCGTCGCGCCCGTGCAGTATGTTCTGCACCGCCTCGCGCGAGCGATAGACGCACTCCGACACCGGCTCGCCGATGGGCAGCTGCGCGACCAGTTCCTCGGGCGCAATCAACTCCCTGATTTCCCGGATTTTCAGATCATCGGTCTGGTATTTCATCGTTCGCTTTCCCGGCGCACCGCCACCGCCGCAAAGCGGTCGGCGACGGCGCGCATCGCCGCGCCTCTTATTCTCATGGAAGCCCTGTTCGCAATCAAGCGCGCGCTGATGCCGGCAATCTCCTCGACCACGGCCAGGCCGTTGGTGCGCAGCGTCTCGCCCGTGTCCACCAGATCCACAATCAGGTCGGACAGGCCGAGAATCGGCCCCAGCTCCATCGAGCCGTAGAGTTTGACCACGTCCACCTGGCGCCCGTTTTGCGCGAAGTGGCAGCGCGTCGTCTCCACGTATTTCGTCGCCACGCGCGGGCGCCGCGGCAGCGCCTGCGGCGGCTCGCGGCCTGCGACGACCATGCGGCAGGCGGCGATGCCGAGATCGCACAATTCGTAGAACCCGCGTCCATTGTATTCCATCAGCACATCCTTGCCGACGATGCCGAAATCGGCGGCGCCGTACTCGACGAAGGTCGGCACGTCGGCGGCGCGGATAATGACAATCTCGATGCCGTCGTCGCTCGCGCACGGCAGCACCAGGCGGCGCCCGCGCAACGGGTCGCCGTCCGGCGCGAGGCCGATGCGTTCGAGCAGCGGCAGCGCCTCTTGCAGCAAGCGCCCCTTGGCGACGGCGATTCTGAAACGCTCCGCCACCGCGCCCTACGCCGACACGCGGTAGATGTTGGCGCCGAGTTGCGAGAGTTTCTCCTCGATGCACTCGTAGCCGCGGTCAATGTGGTAAATCCGGTCCACCACGGTCTCGCCCTCGGCGACGAGGCCGGCCAGAATCAGCGACGCCGACGCCCGCAAATCGGTCGCCATCACCGGTGCGCCCGTCAGTTTCGGGCTGCCCGTGATGTACGCCGAATTGCCCCGCACCTCGATGTCCGCGCC
Source organism: uncultured candidatus Poriferisulfidus sp. (assembly GCA_963693105.1). Taxonomy (GTDB): domain Bacteria; phylum Pseudomonadota; class Gammaproteobacteria; order Poriferisulfidales; family Oxydemutatoraceae; genus Oxydemutator. The sequence continues at coordinate 1,538,494 of OY843752.1, forward strand.
CATGCGCTGCATTTCCTGAACGTGCATGAAGCGGTTCTCGAACACCGTCTCCGTGACCACGCCCGAACCCTCGGCGACGGCGTTGAGGCTGGTGAACTGCGCCTGCATGTCGGTCGGGAAAGCCGGGTACGGCGCGGTCTCGATGCTGACGCTGCGCGGGCGGTTGCCGCGCATGTCAATCTCGATGCTGCCGTTGCCGGTGTTGATGTGCGCGCCGGTGTCCTCCAGTTTGCACAAAATGGTGTCAATCAGCCCGGCGTGGGTGTTCTCCAGTTTGACCTTGCCGCCGGTCATCGCGGCGGCGGTCAGAAAGGTGCCGGTCTCAATGCGGTCGGGCAGCACGTCGAAACTGCAACCGTGCAGCCGCTCGCGCCCGTGCACGGTAATCGTGTCGCTGCCCTCGCCGCCGATGTCGGCCCCCATCTTCCGCAGGCAGCGCGCCAGATCCACGACTTCCGGCTCGCACGCGGCGTTGCGGATTGTGGTCTCGCCGCGCGCCAGCGTCGCCGCCATCAGCAGGTTCTCGGTGCCCGTCACCGTGCGATCCGGCAGTTCGATGTCGGCGCCCCGGATGTACGGCGCGCTGGCGATGATGTAGCCGTCGTCCACCTCGATCTTCGCCCCCATCATGCGCAGACTGTCCAGGTGGATATTGACCGGCCTTGAACCGATGGCGCAACCGCCCGGCAGCGACACCCGGGCATAACCGTAGCGCGCCAGCATCGGCCCCAGCACCAGCACCGAGGCGCGCATCGTCTTGACGACCTCGTACGGCGCGAAAAAGTTGTTGATGGTGGAGCTGTTGACCTCGAGGTTCATGCGCTCGTCAATAACGACCGAAATCCCCATTTGCCGCAGCAGTTCGATGGTGGTGGTGACGTCGTTGAGGTGCGGCACGTTGCCGATGGTCATCAACTCGTCGGTCAGCAGCGTCGCCGCCAGCACCGGCAGCACCGCGTTCTTGGCGCCGGAGATGCGCACACAACCGGCGAGTGGATCGCGCCCGCCCTTGATATAGAGTTTTTCCATGCCTGCCGTGGGCACGCCACGCTGCCTCAGGAGGCAGCTTCCAGGCGCCCGACCAGTGCGTCAAAACCGTCTTCGCGAATCTCGCGGTCGAAATTCTGCCTGAACTGCTTGACCAGGCTGAGGCCGTCAATCACCAGATCAAAAACCCGCCACTGGCCGCCCTTGTCGTGCATCACGTAGTTGATGCGCAGCGGCGGCTCATTGACCTGAAAGGTGACATCGCTCCGAACCACCACATACTTGCCGCTGCTGGTGCGGGTCGGCGGCGGGAAATGAATCCGCTCGACCTCGGTGAGCAGGGTCAGCGATTTGCCGTAACTGCGAACCAGCAGCGATTCCATCGTCGCGGTGAAAGTTCCGCGTTGCTCCTCGCTGAGACCTTTCCAGTGTTTGTTCAGCACCAGCCGGCTCAATGCGGCGACATCCACCACCGGCAGGATGCGCTCGCGAATCAACGCGAACAATTCCGCATCGTTGTCCTGGTAGAGCGCCTTGTTGGCCTTGACCTCGACCAGCAACTCCTGAACCAGCCCGTCCACCACGTTCTTCGCCGCCGCATAGTCGTCGGCCCACACCGGCGTGGCCGCCGTCAACGCAAAAGCCAGCACCAACCCTCTCATGGCGCCGCCTTCGCCCGGTATTTCCGCGAAAGCCGGAATCCGCTCCGGCGGCGCAGCGGCGCCAGCATCGCGGCCAGCATCAACATCAACAAACCGGCGATGCCGAAACTGCCGCCGCCGCCGCCGCCGCCGCTCGTACGCCCGCCGCCAGACGTGCCGAAGCGCAGACCCAGCGGGTCGTGGACAACGCCGTTGGGGTTGGCGTCGTCTTCGTCATAATCGCCGCCGTCCAGGACATAAACCACCAGGCAGGCGTCGCCCTCAGACTTTGGACGCCTGAGATCGCCGTCGGCGCCGCGGTAGCGGCTGCCGGCGACGCCGGTGTCATCCGGGCAGGCGCCGTCCGCAAGCGGCGCGTAGCCGTAGTCATCGCCGCCCGGCGTAGTCTCAAAGCGCACCGCGGCGGCGCCTTCGCGGTACTTGAACAACTCCAGGCCGACGGCGTCATACAGGGATTGCGGCAGCGGAATAATCACGCCGGCGCGGCCTCCCGCAATCGTCGTGGCCGTCATGTTCGGCGCCAGCATGGCCGAATAATCCACGCCATATACGCTGAAGTCGTACACCACCTCGAAGTCTTCGATATCAAAGAACGACGATGCATAGTCGCTGTATGGCGGCTCGTCGCCGGGCAGCAATGTGGTCGCCGCCATCGCCGCGCGTCTGAGCGCCAGCGCGCCGGTGCGAACATTCTGCCCCGCCTGCACCGGCCGGATGTGATGCCACGAATCCGCGCCCGCCAGCACCGCGGTCGGGCTGGACACCGACACCGGCAAACGGCCGTCGCCGAGGTAGCGGTCGTTGGCATCGGCGATGCCGTCGTCGTCTTCGTCGCGCGCGGCCTCGTCGGCCAGTACGTTGCCCGAGGCGACCACCGGCCAGGCCAGCGTAACCGTCGCGGTGGCGCCGCGTCCGGGCGCCGAGACACGCAGCGTGACCGAGGTCGGCGTCGTCACCGCCGCCACGCTCAGGGCGACCCGAATCTCATCGTCCGCGCCTGAACGCAGCGCCGACGCCGACAGCGCCGACAGCACGCCGGCGCCGGTCGCGGTCACCGCCGGGGCGAGGCTTGCATGCAGATTCTCGACCGGCAGCGCGACGACGAAATCGCCCTCCGCCAGCACCGACCGAATGTTGGCGGCATTGCAGCACGGACTGCGGTACAACACCGGCAAGCCGGCCGTCGGCGGCAGCGAGTCATCGGCAAGCCGCACCACTTCTGTTTGCATCGCCAGCCCCAGCGAGTAACTGGCGGCCGTCAACGTGTCGGTGTCGGTGCCGGCACGCCACAACGACGCGCCGCCGCCCGACAGTCCCGCAATCCCCCAGGTTCGCACGTCGCTGGTCACGTCGCTCTTCGCAATCACGACCGAAAATTCCTTTCTGCCCGTCGCTGCGGCGACCGCGCCGCCCGGATTCGTCGTCAGGGCCAACGTCAGATCCGACGCCGCCTCGGGGCCGTCGTGGCTCGCGGTGACAGTCGCCGTGGCGCTCTGTGCATCGGCGGCCAGGAAGAACAGGCGCTCGGTGTTCATGTTCAATTCCGGCACACGCCGGATGTTCTGTTCGAGCAGCGTGCTCGTCGTGCCCTGCGGCAGCCAGTAACCGGACCCGGCCGTCGCCAGCCAGCCGATTCTGTGATCCATGCCCGGCACAATGTCGGCGAAATCCACGACCGCGCAGCCGCCGTCCGCCACCGGCGCCGCGTAATTGGCCGGGAATTGCCCGCTGCAGCCGTACTCGAACGTCTGGCCGGACGACGGCGTATAGCCGAAGGTGTCGGTCAAATAGTAGGCGGCCCTTCTGGCGGCGACGCTGCCCGTCGTGCTGACGCCGAGATGAAGGTCGGCGCCGTGCGCGCGGATGCCCGAATACGCGATGATTGCGATGTCGGCACCCGCGCCCCGGCTCAGCAGGACTTGCGGCAGCGCCGCCCTCTCGGCATCCGAAAGCGCCACCAGCGGACTGCCGCCATACGCAATTTCCGCCGCATCCGGGATACCGTCGCCGTCGCTGTCGGCGGTCCGGCCCTCCGACACCGTAAATGCCTGAACTCGCGTAATCCGGTTGGGCGCGTCGTTCAGGCCGCGCAGGTCGGCGTTGTCGTAAATGCCGGCGACGGCGGTGTCCGCGGGCGGCGTGTAACGCACCCACACCGTGGCTTCGGTGCTGCTTTGAATCACGCCATCCAGTTCCAGCACGATGGCGGCGATGGACGCCGCACCCGACTGCGTCGCCACGCGATAAACCGCCCTGTTCACGACCACACTGCTGCTGGTGCCCCGCATCATGCTGTCGCCGGGCAGCACCTCAAAACCTTCGAGCACCGCGCCGTCGGCCACTTCCGCGCCCGCGGCCAGCACCCGCGCCGGTTCATCGAATTGCAGCCACAAACGGCTGCCGGCGTAGCCCGCCCCCCGAAAGCGCGGCGGCGATACATCAGAGACATCCGCCGACGCCGACAAACAGCCCGGCATCTCAGGGGCTGTCTCGTAATACGGACAATCCTCGACGGTTTTGGTCATCGGCGCGCTGCTTTCGGCGACATCGGTGGCCGCAATAAAGGCGACATAACCCCGGACATTGGCGGGCGGGCGCCGGACTTCCTCCCAGGTCACGATGTAGCGGGCCTGCGTCATCGTACTCTCCACCAAAGGCGTTGTGCCGAAGAGCCGCACGCCGGCCAGCGCGGCGTCTATCGTCGTCGCGGGCGCCGTCAGCGGCGGCTGGCGTCTGTCCGGCGACGAATACAACGCAAGCGCCGTGCTTGCAAAGGCCACCGGCTCGGTGAACTCCACCAGATAGCGCAGATTAAACACGCCGCTGTTGGGCGCGGATTCCGCCGAAGAAAGCACTCCAAAAGTCGTCACTTCCGGCGCGCCGCTCTCGGGCGCCTCGGCCATGAACATCATCGCCGCGTCCTGCGTGTTCCCGAAAACGTCCGTCAGCCGCCCGCCCGGAATCGTAAAGGCAAAGCGCTCGCCGCCGACAGCCGACTCGCCGTCGTCAAGGCTGCCCGACAGGCGCGCGCGAAATGTCAGGGTCGTGGTCTGGTTGTCCGTATCCATGCGCACCCGCACGGCGGTCGTGTCGCTGTACGGCATCAGTTCCATCTGCGCCACCGTCGCGTGCGGAAGAGCCGCCGCGTTGGCCGGCGCCCCGTCGCGCGCGCTCACGCCGAGAGTCCCGTCGGCGAAGGCGGCGACGCTTGTCGTTGTGAGCAAATCTTCCACCGTAACGTGCAGCAGCAGCCGGGAGCGGTTGTCCGGCACCCTCTCCACCTCCGCCTCGGCCACGACTTGCGGCGGACCGATGTCGCCCGCCGACTGCACCTCGCTCCAGACCGGGCGCGCCGGCGTAAAGCCCGTGTAAGACCTGCCCTCGTCGTCACCGATCTCCGTCACCGCCTGCGTCTCTTCAAAACGCACCACGTAATGCGCCAACGTCATCGTGCCAATGTTGGCCGCATCCAGCCCGGTGGCCATCAATTCCCAGGTGTCGGAATAGGTGTCGCTGCCGGACACCCGCGTCACCACGGGCGGGTCGCCTCCCTCCAGCACCGGCGAAACCGTGAAGGACGAAAACGTCGTCGCCGAGGTCCGCAAACCCATGACGCCGGCGTCGCTCGTCAGACTGGCCGCCAAATCCTCAAGCGAGGTCTCTTCGGTCACGCCGGGCGTCGAAAACAGCGTGAAACTCCGGCTGGTCACACCATCAACCGCCTCCGTGAAGCGGATTCTCCAGGTGATGATTCTCTTGCCGCCCGTATCGGGAAAAACCCTGTTGGCGCGAAAGTCGGGAATCAGGCTGCTTCCCGGCATCCGCAGCCGCAACTGCGGCGGCGCGTTCTCCGGGACACTCAACTGCCGTTGAAACGTCGCGGCGTTGGCGGGCGTATAGCCGGGCACATCCACCACCGCGCCGGCTTGCAATTCAACTTCAATCACCTCGCCGCCGTCCGCCGAGCTTCCGTTCAGCGGCGCGGCGCCGGTCGTTTGCAGCGGTATATGCAGGTTGGCGCCGTCCGCCACCAGCGCGCCGGCCAATACCGCGCCGGTAATCCATTCGCTGCCGGTCGATACCGCAATCCGTACGCTGGTGTTGAAATCGGCCGCAGGCAGCAGGGCAACCGCCTCGTTGAACACAAAAGTCGCGGTCGCAAGCCGGCCTGCGGGAAAGTCGAGAGAAGCGCTTTCCAGCACCGGCGCGACGGTGTCGCGCACCTCGTGCGCCTCGCCGGCGGTGAACGGCAGCCCCTCTATCTCCCGGCCCAACGCGTACTTTTCGGCAATCTGCGTGTCGCCGTCAAGCCGCAGGCTGTAGAAAACCGACGCGCCGATTTGCTGGACAAGGCTGCTGGTCGAGACGGCGTATTCGCGCGAAACGTCCGCGTCCGTGTTGATCACCGTGCCCGTGAACGTCGTTTCCGTCGTGCAGGCGGTGGCGGTGGCCCCCTCGCACAACACAAAATCACCGCTGTCCACGTTGTCCACCGGCTCGGTGAACGTCACCGTCCAGCTTGCCGCCGACGTGGTGTCCGGGTTTTCCATCGGGTCGCCGCGGCGCGTGACCGAGGCAACCTGCGGCGGCGCCGTGTCGAACAGCGTGAAGCGGTCGTCGCGGACCGCCACGGCGTTGCCGCCGTCAACGCCTTCTACAATGTCCTCGATGACGTCGGCGGGAAAGGCAATCCGGAGGAAATCCGTCGCCGTGACCGGCACCGCGCCGCTCAGCGGCGCAGGCCCGCTGACTGCAAACGCGAGGCGCAACTCCATGCCATCCAGTGTGGCGCCGGTCACGCTGATGCCGCTGATGGCGTCGTTCAGAACCCCGGTGCGGTCGTAACCGGCGGGGTCGCCCGCGACCGCCGCCGCCATGGCCGTTGAAATTCCGGCATTGAACGCCGTGATTAAATTCGCGGTCGTGACGCCTTCCACCAACCGGAGATTCTCGTTGAAGCGGTAGAAGATGGTCGTGTTATCGCTCGAAACCGAGGGCCGCCCGACCACCTCCGGCGGCGTCTGGTCGAACAGCGCCAGCAGGCCGCGCGCTCCGTCCGGGCCGGTTTGCACCGAATCGCCGAGGGCGCGCGCCGTCGGCGCCGTTTCCCGGATGACGTTGGTGCTGGTTGTCGCCAGCACATAATAAACGGGCGGGCCGAACGGCTCCCGCAAAACCAGAGTGTAACTGGCGGTCGTGGCGCCGGCCATGAACTCGAAACCGGCGCCTGCGAAGGTGTCGGCGCCGCCCTGGTGCAGGCCGTCGCTGATGCTCGCGGTGCTCGAAGCCAGCGTATAAACATCAAAACTGTCGGCCGCCACGCCGCTCACCGGCTCGGTGAACGTCACCGTCCATATAACCCTTCTCGAGGTGCCGCCCGCGATGGCGCTGGTTTCCAGCGCAATGTCCGCGATGGCCGGCGCGGCGTTGTCGTTGAACGTGAAGTTCTCGGACGCTTCGGCTACGAGGTTGCCGATCACATCACGCAGGGAACCGGCTTCCAGCGTGACGGTCGCCTGTTCCCCGCCCATGGCGGAAAGGCCGTCAAGCGGCGGCGGCCCCTGCGTTTCAATCCCGACCAGCAGGAGGCTGTCCGACGCCGTGATCGAAGTCACCGACACCGTCGTAATCCACGGGTTCTCTGTAACCTCAATCTCGATACCGGGAGAACCGCCGTTGCCGATATAGTCAACCGTCTCGTCGAAGGTCAGCGTCAACATCGTGTTTGCGGCGTTCAGTTCGGCATTCGTCAGCATCGGCGCATCAAGATCTTCCGAGGCATGGAAGACGCCTTTGCCGTTGTGTCCGCCCGACAGTGCGCGCACATCCACGGCAGGCAGCAACCGGTTGCCTCCCTCGTCGGATATCATCGAGGCGACCAGTTCAACGGCATAGCCGTTGCCCGACGCGGGGTGTTGCGCGGACGTAAGCGGCCCGAGTGTAATCGTGTAGGTCGTGACGGCGGCGCTTTGCTCCGTCCTATCCGCCGCAACGTTGATACCGGCGACCTCCGTGCCGCCGGTATTGTCGCCGGTGACATCCACCTCCAGTACGCGGAAGCTGCCGCTTCCCAGATTCACCGTCTCGCTGAACCCGGCCTGGAACGTCATGCTGTACATGCCGGAATCCGTGGTCCGCGCAACCGCCGTGAACGACGTGACGAGCGTCGGCCTCAAATCATCCGCGAACTCCAGCGCGTGCGACGGCAACTGGTGCGTGGCGACGACATGGTCGTTGGCATCGTCCACATTGTCCACGAGGTCGCCGACGAAGTTTCTGCCCAGTCGAACCCGCAGTCTCTCGTCCCCGTTTCGCGAGCGCGCCGCGCCCTCCTGCACGAGGCCGCCGAGTGTCCGCACCACCAGCGTTACCGTCGTGTCCGAGTGCTCCAGCGAAACCACCTCGACCCCGGTCACGCCGTCCGGCTCCAGCACCGACAAGACAAAGTCGCCGGTGGACACGGTGTCGGCCCTGAGGGCGGCGTCGAAGGTCAGCCTGACCGTGTTGTTGTCTTCCAGCACGGCCCCGGTCATCGCCGGCGCGGCGGCGTCGTGCGCCGGCAGCTGCGCCACCGAATGAGCGTCGGGCGCAGCCGAGCCGTCCGCGGCCGTCAGAGTCTGCCCGGTGGCGACGACGACAGTGCCGGTCGTAATCTGCGACAACGTCAACTCGACAACGCGGGCGGATTCCGCCGCGAGCGCGGCCCCGGTTACGGTCGCGGCGCCGACGCCGTCGCCCGTCAGCGCGAATGTCGCCGCCGAAACCGGCTGCATCGGTTGGTTCATGACCAGATCCGCGCGCAGGCCGTCGCCGTACAAATTCACTTCCACCGCCCACGGGCCGCCTTCCATCGCCGCGCCCTCGAAACGGTTGGCGGCGTACGCCAGATGGCCGCGGTCCTGGCCGCTTGAAACCATTGTGCGCAAACCGTTCCAGCCGGCCGCCGCGATGCTGACATCGGTATGGGCGGCGGCATCGGCGATGTCGCAATCAATATGGAACAGGTCGCGGTAGTCGGGCGTCAATTCACCGAAGCGCGCGCGGTTGGCGGCGACGTCACCGGGGTCGTAGGCGCCGGCGCCGGCGGCGGAGAAAGTCCACACCGAAGTGCCGGTCGTGGCCGTGTTCGTCTCCAGCAGATAAAACGCGCCGGGGCCGCGGTCGCGGGTCAGGCCGGCGTGGCGGGCGCGGCAGTTGCTCAAAACATCGTTGTCGTGAACGATGCCGAACGTGCTTTGCGACACAAAGGCGCCGGGCGACACGCCGTCCGGCGGCGTCAGCCGGACCTGGACATCGAAGCCGAAAGTCGCGCCGTCCACGGCCGGGTTGGCGAGCCGATAGACGATTCGGTCGTCATCGCCGCAGTCGTCGCAAACCAGGTTGTCCGGCCGGTCGGCGTAGAGGCTGCGGACATTGCCGAACGACGCCGAGGTGTCGTCGTCTTCAATGGCAACCGTCACTGTCGGCCGCACCGAGGCAATCCGCGATGCCGTGCTGTCGTCAAACCGGAGGCTCAGCCTGAACACCTCGTCTGCTTCCGACACCGCATCGTTCACTATCGCCAGATTCAGGCAGCGCCTTTGTATCGAACCGGAACTCGTGAAATCGGCAAGGGCGCCGTCGCCGGTAATCGTGTAGTCCGTGTTGCGCACGGCGGTGATGTCCTCCACGACCACGGTCGCCGTAACCGTCTGGTTGCGGGTATAGGCCGGGACTTCCACACAGACAGTGGAGGCGCCGTCACTTTCAGACACCGTGTAGCGTTCCTGATCGAAATTAATGCGGATGTCGTCGTTGTCCTTGATGCGTATCGTTCTGAATCCCCCGGTAATATTCCAACCACTATCAATTCTTAGCCTCCCTAATACTTCCGGACCGGTGGAGCTGTAGCCCAATTGAAAATACTCGTCATCTTCCGCGATGTCGTCATCAACAAAAGTCAGCGGAGGAACGATAGTAGTCCCGCGATCCAACGATGCGGATTCCAACAGGTAGTCTTCCCCCGGCGTGGCCTGCGCTACGCCGCCCGGCGCAACCCTGGCCGTCCATTGAAACCTGAGATCTCGCGCTGAAAAAGCCGCACGGTCCCCTACGCCGAGCACCCTCACATCAGCTAGCCCCGGGCTATCATCATCCATAAGAACTCCCCGCGCTTCATCCACCTCGAGGGTTGACAAATTCACCCACTTACCCGGGTCATCCCGTATAAACTCGTTGTCATTCACGAGGACTGCTATTTCACGCGGATATTCCGCATCTGGCGAAAAGTTCAAGGAAATTCTCGGATCCTGCTCCCTGCCTATCTCTTCGGCTTCGTCGTGCGTAAGAATGCTATACCTGCCGCGTTCTATATCCTCAAGTCCGACCTCGTCATCACTGAATTGAATATTAGTAAAGGCTTCAAAGGTAAGGGAGCCTGAAAGTGAAGCGAGGCCTACCGTAGCTGTCGCTAGTCCATCAGCGGTATTCTGAAAATTCCGGACAACGTAGGGTGACGTTGTCGTTAGCGTCGTCCTGGTGATAATCTTCAACGGTGGCTCCCCTGCCTTCCTCGTGCCATAGCCTGCTATCTGCACGAAAATAGCAGGAGATTGCGACTCCTCAGTAAGCTGATACGCGAGGGCACCGCTGGGTCTAAGAATGCCAACATTTATAAGATCCTCATCCCGGATGGTGATGCTGGTGCCGCTGACCTCGCCCACGGTGACCAGCCCGGTGGTTCCGCCAATCAGGGCGTCGCTGATTTCCAGGCGCAGTGTTCTGTTGCTCTCGAAGAGAGGCAAATCCTGTATCTCGATTTTTGCCGGCGCGCCCCGCTCGCCCGCGGGCAGCGTGACCCGCGTGTGCTGCGTGCCCGCGGCCAGCGTCGCGTCGCCGGCGGCGTCGAACAACAGGTAATCAGCGTCAATGATGCCGCCTTCGCCCCTGGCCGGCGTGAGCCGCACCGTCACGTCCTCTCCGGCCGTGCCGGGCGGTTCAAACTGCAACTGCATCTCAACCGCGCCGGCCGTCTCGCCGACAGTCCGGCTCGTCTGCGCGAACACCACTCGCCGGGGGTCGCTCAGCGCGATGGTCGCGATCTGCGATGAAACCAGTGTCCGGAGCGAGTGCGCGCCGGGGGTCGCCTCGCCCAGATGCAGCACAAAAGCCTCGGCGCGCTCCGTAACGTCATCGTCCACGATGGAAAGGTTCAGCATGGCGGTCGTCGCGGCGGCCTCGACGGTGAAAAAGCCGCTGTCCGGCTCGTAGTCGCCTGCATCGGCGTCCGCGGTCGTGGCCGTCGTGTCCATGGCGATGCGCCACGGAATGGCGACGACGCGCGCGCGCGTACTGCCGCCCAACGTGACGGCGAAAGCGATGTCGCCGCCCTCGGCGGCTTGACCGCCGCCGCTCAATGTGGCGGTGATTTCGTCGTTGTCGCGGATGGCCGCCGTCAGCGTCCGAACGCCGACCCCGGTTTCGTCAAACTCCGGCGCAAACCTTTCCTCGCCCTCCGCCATCACATCGTCGGCGGCATGGATGGTGAAACTGCGGGTCGCACCCGTGGCGTCGCCGGCGGCGAAAATCAGGGCGCCCGTGAGTTCGCCGCTGAAATCATCCTGCTGCGCGGGTTCTGCGCCGCGCCCCGCGATGCTCCAGTCGAGCGTCACGCTGCCGGTGAGGGTCGTGCCGGATTCGAAGGTGACGGTGTACGTCCCGGAGCTGCCCTCGGTAATGTACTCCGGCCCGGTGACTGCAAAGACGCGAGTCCTGCTGACGGATTCGGCGATGGCAACCGTCGCGCGCGTCGAGGCGGACACCGCGCCGGCGCTGCCGTCGGCGCGTTCCAGTTGAAACACAAAGGTTTCCTCCGGTTCCATGACATGGTCCTCCCATAGCGGAACGGAAACGCTCATCCGGCTGTCGCCGGGCGCGAATCTCAGGACGCCTGCGGGAAACTGGTCGGCGGCGCCGGCACTGCCGAAATCGGCGGCGGCGGCATTGTCGCCCGCAGTGGTGACGGTGGTCGCCCAGGCCATGGTCAGATTCCCGTCGCGTGCGCCGCCGGACACTTCCACAGTGAAGACCGCGGCCTCGCCCTCAGCGACGGCCTGCGCCGGCGCGTCCAGCGCGACCGTTATGGGGTCGTCGTCGGTGATGGCAACCGTTACGCTGGACGCTGCCGCAAGGCTGGGTACGGAGCCGCCCTCGTCGGCGGTTATCCTCCCCAGTTCGAGCACAAAGGTTTCCGTGCTTTCGTTGAGCGCGTCGTCGTGGACCGGAATAGACAGGTTGACGGTGGAATCGGCGCCCGCGTTCAGACTCAGGACGCCTGTGGGGAGGGCGCTGCTGCGTCCGCTGCCGAAGTCCTGCGGCTGTACGACGACGCCGGTGCCGGTGCTGACCCGGTAACGCACTCGTATGCTTTTGTTGATTGAACCAGACAGGCGCACGGTAAAATCTGCAACGCCGCCTTCGGCGATGGCGGCTTCGGGGCCAGTCAGACTGATGAGGCCGACTGCATCGGCGGCGATGGCCGCGCCGATGGACGGCGCGAGGGCCAGCGTCGCCGGGCCTGCGCTGTCCGCGCCGACCAGAGTCAGCGTGAAGGTTTCTTCAGGCTCGGTGACGACATCGGCGGCCAGCGGTATCGAGAGGGTCGCGCTGGAGTCCATGCCCGCGGCAATCTCAATACTGCCGGACGGAAAATCCGCCGCCTGGCCGTTGCCGAAATCCGCCGCCGCCGCCGGGTTGTCGCCGCTGCCGGCGATGGCATACCGAACCGTGGTGGCGCTGCTCAAGCCGGCGACGCGCACGGTGAAATACGCCGCGCCGCCCTCGGCCACCGGCGCTCCGGGGCCTGCGGCCAGGACAACGCGGCCGGCGGGCGGGTCGGAAACCGTTGTGTCAATGCGAATGGAGTCCGTATCGGGAGCGGGAAAGACGCCGTTGTTTCCGCTGAAGCTTCCGGACAGAGCGATACGGAATAATTCCTCCGGCGTTTCCTGAGCGGCATCGGCGGTGAACCGGACCCGCACGGCGATGCGGTCGTTGCCGGCGGGAATCTCCAGCATACTGGCAGCCCCATGTCCGGCGAAGCCCGCAGGCTCCAGCACCTGATAGTCGTTGCCGGACACGCCGCCCGATGCAATGTTCTCAATCTGATAGGCGACGCTCAGGTCGTCTGTCAGCGGCGCGCCGCCATGCAGCCGCACGGTGTATTCAAGTGTGTCGCCCTCCACCGCCGCGGTCGGGCCGGATAAAGAATAGGTGAAGTCGTCGCTGCTGTCGGCGATGACTCCCTGCGCCGTGTTCAGCGGCGGCGGGCCTGCGACGGTCATGCCGCCTTCGGCGCTGATCAGTGTTACGTCGAAAACCTCCCGGCCTTCGTTGACCACATCGTCAAAAACGGGAATGCGGATGGCGGCGGTGGAGTTCATGCCGGCCACGATGGTCACGCTGCGCTCCGACGGAAACGCCGAGAGCGCCGCCGTATTGCCGGCATTGCCAAGGTCTTGCGGCGTGGCGGGTGTCGCGCCGGAGGCACTGGCCGACGAGACCGACCAGGTGACGATGGTGTCCATCGTCGTCTGGCCGCGCGCAGTGACGACGAAGACGGCTTCCCCGCCCTCGGCCGTCGCCGTGGACGGTGCGGCAATCGTCACGCCGTCGGCGGCAATCACGGCGACGAGCCGCGAGTCGGCCAGTGTCAGCGTTGCCATGCCGCCGCCTTCGGCGCCGGTCAGCGCGATGCTGAAGGTTTCCTCGCGTTCGGGGAGGCTGTCGTCGTCGGAGATGGGCAAAGATATCGTCGCCGACGGATCCGTGCCTGCGGGGATTGTCACCATGCCGGACGGAAAGTCCGTGGCCCGGCCGTCGCCGAAGTCCGCCGCCGAGGCCGGCTCGGCGCCGAAGGCGGCGGCGGCATACGTGACCGTGACCGGGGCGTCGGTGACTCCGACAATGCGCACGATAAAGCTTGCTGTGCCGCCCTCGGCCACTGCCGCCACCGGGCCTGATGACAGGATGACGCGGCCAGCGGACGGGTCGGCCAACGTGCTCTCCAGGCTGTTGGAGTCGGTGATGTCGGGGAAGACGTTGTTGTTGCCTGTGAAAAATACGTCGGCGTCTATGGACACCACGATGGATTCCGCCATGGTTTCGGCCACCATGTCGTCCACGATGCGAATGACAAGCGTGCTGGTTGTAACGCTGGCGGCGATGGTCAGGCGGCCGGAAGCGGTGGCCGGGTCGCCGCTGAAGGGCGCGGCGCCGGGGGTCAGGATTTGCAGGTCATCCGCCGAGGCCGCACCGCCGACTTCGACGCGGTAAGGCACCTGCAAGTCGGCGCCGAGCGTCGCGCCTGCAATCCCGAAATCGTATTCGACGGCGTCGCCTTCCGTCGCGGTGACCGGGCCGGCCAGGGAGATCGTGAAATCGCTGCTTGCGGGGATGGTCACGACGGCGAACATGGCGTCGGACAGCGCGGTGGCGCCGCCTTCGGCGCCGGTCAGGCGAACGGCGAATCGCTCCGCCGGCTCGTTGACACCGTCCCGGAAGATGGGCAGGACGATCGTGGCGGTGGCGTTCATGCCGGCTTCGATGAACACGGTCGCGGCTGACGGGAAGCTTTCGAGCCGCATCGTGTTGTCGGCATTGCCGAGGTCTTGCGGCCGCGCCCCACTCTGGGCGCCGATGCCCGTTACCAGATAAGTGGCCGTGGTCGGCATCGTGGTCATGCCGCCGACCGTGACGATGAAGACGGCGTTGGCGCCTTCGGTGACGGACTGATTGAGCGGGGCGATGGAAACCGCCGGTGTTTGCGCCCGGGCCATGTCCGGATACAAGACGGCGCCGCAGACGAGAAGCAATATCGCGGGGACAGACAGGCGAGAATGACTCATAAAAATCTTGTGTTGAAAAGCCGCTTCAGATGATGCGGCAAACCCGGCGGGATTATACCCCATAGGCCGTTCGCCGGGCGGAGCGCGGCCCTTGTCGGCAAACCGGGCGCCGGTGGACGGCGCGGGGGGTGGGGTGAGCGATGGGGATCGAACCCACGACATCAGGAGCCACAATCCTGTGCTCTACCAACTGAGCTACGCCCACCTCTGGCGCGCCTGGCAGGACTCGAACCTGCTACCTCCGGTTTAGAAGACCGATGCTCTATCCAGATGAGCTACAGGCGCCATGGTCGGGGCAAGAGGATTTGAACCTCCGACCCCCTGCTCCCAAAGCAGGTGCGCTACCAGACTGCGCTATGCCCCGCAACGCGGATTATAACGCAAGCGCGGGCGCCGGCTGTTCAAATTCCGCGAGATAACGGGTAACATGGGCTTCTTCGCAAACACTCAACCCAGGTAACACACCATGTCCAAACTGTTTCCACATCTCTCCGCCGCCTGCTGCACGCTGCTGGCGCTGGGTATGACGGCGTGCGCCGATGCCGGCGCCCCGCACGTGCGCCTCACGACCAGCTACGGCGACATCGTCATTGAACTCGACCCGGCCAGGGCGCCGGCCACGGCCGAGAATTTCCTGGCCTATGTGCGCGACGGATTCTACGACGGCCTGATTTTTCACCGCGTCATCGCCGACTTCATGATTCAGGGAGGCGGCTTCGAGGAAGGCATGAGCCAGCGGCCGGCGCGCGCGCCGATAAAAAACGAGGCCGGCAACGGCCTGCGCAACCTGCGCGGAACCATCGCCATGGCGCGCACCAACGACCCCCATTCGGCGTCGGCGCAGTTCTTCATCAACCTCAAGGACAACGCCTTTCTCGACTTCAAGTCAGAAACCGACGCAGGCTGGGGCTACTGCGTGTTCGGCAAGGTCGTCGAGGGGATGGATGTGGTGGACAAGATCGCCGCCGTCAAAACAACGCGCGTCAGCGGTTTCAGCGACGTGCCTGAAAAAACCGTCACCATCAGCAAGGCGGCCATCGCGGCTGAATGACGGCGCTGTTCGTCTCGGACTGCCACCTCAGTCCCGACCGCCCGCACATCATGGACTGCTTCGCCGGCTTCCTCCGGGGCCGTGCGAAGCGCGCCGAACAACTGTTCATCCTCGGTGACTTATTCGACTACTGGATCGGCGACGACGACCCGGCGGAGGAATTCACCGATGTCATCGAGGCGCTGGCCCGGCTGAGCGCGAGCGTCCCCGTTTATTTCATCGCCGGCAACCGCGACTTCATGGTCGGCGCGCGCTTCGCGCAGCGCACCGGCTGCCGCCTGCTGCCGGACACGCACATCCTCGACGCCGACCACCCGACGCTGCTGATGCACGGCGACCTGCTGTGCACCGCAGACACCGGCTACCAGCGCTACCGCCGCGTCATACGCCACCCGCTGACGATGGCGGCGGTGCGGCGGCTCAGACCCGGCTGGCGCCGGCGCCTGGCCCTGTCGCTGCGCCAAAAGAGCCGCAATGCAATGACGCGCAAAAGCGAGGCCACCATGGATGTCGAGCAACACACCGTCACCGCCTACATGCGCCGCTTCTCGGTGCGGCGGCTGATTCACGGCCACACCCACCGCCCCGCGGTTCACGATTTCACGATGGACGGGGAACCGGCGCAGCGCATTGTGCTTGGCGACTGGTACGAACAAGGCAGCGTGCTGGAACTCGACGGCGGCAACGTGCGAGTGCAACCGCCGGACTGAACTGCCGGACTGAACCGCCGGCAAATTCCTCAGGCCGTCTTCAGGCCGATGACCAGGTCCATCACATTGGTCCCGGTCGGCCCGGTGATGACATGGATGTCGAGCAGCACACCGTCACCGCCTACATGCGCCGCTTCTCGGTGCGGCGGCTGATTCACGGCCACACCCACCGCCCCGCGGTTCACGATTTCACGATGGACGGGGAACCGGCGCAGCGCATTGTGCCCGGCGACTGGTACGAACAAGGCAGCGTGCTGGAGCTGGACGGCGGCAGCCTGCGAGTGCAACCGCCGGACTGAACTGCCGGACTGATTCGCCGGACTGAACCGCCGGCAAATTCCTCAGGCCGTCTTCAGGCCGATGACCAGGTCCATCACATTGGTCCCGGTCGGCCCGGTGATGACGAGGTCGCCCGCGGCCTCCAGAAAAGTCCCGCTGTCGGCCCTCGCCAGGCAATCCGCGGCGGACAGCCCGGCATGTTCGCCGCGCGCCACCGTGCCGCCGTCCACCAGGCCGCCGGCCGCATCGGTCGGGCCGTCGGTGCCGTCGGTGCCGGCAGCCAGCAGGAAAACATCGTCGCGTCCCTGAATGGCCGTCGCCGCCGACAACGCCAGGTGCTGGTTGCGCCCTCCGCGCCCCGGATTTTCAGGCAACTGCATCAGCGTCTCGCCGCCGAGAATCAACACGCCGCGCCGGCCTTCGCACAGGCGCCGGCAGACTTCCAGCGCGGTGTCACCGGCGTCGCCGTCGAGAAAATCGGCGGGGTTGG
Organism: uncultured candidatus Poriferisulfidus sp.; assembly: GCA_963693105.1. Taxonomy (GTDB): domain Bacteria; phylum Pseudomonadota; class Gammaproteobacteria; order Poriferisulfidales; family Oxydemutatoraceae; genus Oxydemutator. Next base: position 1,555,557 of record OY843752.1, read on the forward strand.
CGGCGTCGTAGCCGAGCGCCCCGGCACGGCGCAGGCACGCCTGCCGGGCGTCGGCAAGCCGCGCGATGATGTGCGTTTCGATGGCGGCGAACGCGGACTCCTCCGGCACCGGCACGGCGCGGATGTTTTGCAGCGCGGCGGCGACCGGCGCCGGATAATCATCCGGACTGAAGGTCTCGCGCACGGGCGTCAGCAGGCCCGAGCCGACGACGCCCGGATCGTCGCCCGGCACGTCGGAAATCAGCAGGTTGAGCGCCGGGCAGCCGTTCAGGTACGGCGCAAGCCGCCCGCCCTTGATGCGTGAAACCGCGCGCCGCACGGTGTTCATGCGCGCGATGTCAAGGCCGTTTTCCAGCAGGTCGCGCGTCAGCCGTTCCAGACCGTCCGGCCGCAGGCCGCCGGCCAGGACCTCGACCAGGCTCGAAGCGCCGCCCGACAGCAGAAAGAGAAAGCGGTTGCCGGGGCGCGCCCACGAACCGAGGCAGTCCAGCAGCGCCGCGCCGGCTTCGAGGCTGGCGGCGCCCGGCACCGGGTGGTCGGACTCGATGCAGCGCACGTCGGGGTGTCTCGCCAGATCGTCGTCCACGTGGCCGTGCTTGGTAATGACGAGACCGCCGACCACCCGCTCTTGCAGCACATCGAGCGCGCCGGCGGCCATCGCCGACGCCGCCTTGCCGACGGCGACGAGATGCACCGGCGCCGGCGGCGGCGGATGCGCGGCGAAGTACTCGTGAACGGCCTCGCGCCCTCTCACGCGCGCAAGACCGGCGTTGAAAATTCCGGTCAGGTCGGCGCGCGCGCGCTGTGCCGGGGACGGCGCCGTCACTTCGACGCGCCGTCCAGGATATAAACGAGCGAGTCCGGCGGCAGCAACTCGAACAGTGCGGCGATGTCGTCGTTCTTCATTCGAATACAACCCACCGACGCCGGCGAGCCGATGCGCTTCTCGTCTATCGTGCCGTGAATGTAGATGCACCGTCGCAGGGAATCCCGGCCGCCGCCGCGGTTGACGCGCGGTTCCAGCCCCGCCAGCTGCAGAATGCGCGAGCAGATCGCGTCCTCGCGGCTGACGGTCGAAAGCGGGTTCGGTTCGAGGATTTCTCCGACCGGCCGGCGCGCGACAAAACGCGAAAACAGCGGCTCGCCGGCGCCGATTTTCCTGAAGACATAGTGCGCGCCCGTCGGCGTGCGCCAGGAGCCTTCGACGCCGCCGAGACCGTAGCGCGAGGTCGAGACCGGGTAACACGCCCGCAACAACCGCCCGGAAACAACGCACACTTGCTGCGCCGCCGGGTCCACCAGGGTCAGCGGCAAATGCGCGCGCCGGGGATATTCCCGGCAAAGACGTTTTGTCAGACCACGCCAGTCGAAGCCCGGGCGCAGAACCTTCACCTTGCGCCGCCGCCGGTCAACCGACGCTGCGCAGACCGGAACCGCGCTCACCCCGCCGCCTGGCGGCATCGCCGCGCCGCCGCTCGAGGCGGTCGAAATAGCCGCTCTCCGGCTCGACCACATAGCGGCCGTCGAACACCGAACAGTCGAAATTCCTGAGCGCCGGGTTGCCGCGGCGCACCGAGTCCACCAGCGCCTTGAGATCCTGGTAAATCAGGCGGTCGGCGCCGATGACATCGCACACCTCTTCCGGCGTGCGCCCGTGCGCGATCAACTCGCCCGGCACCGGCATATCGATGCCGTAGATGTTCGGATGGCGCACCGGCGGCGAGGCCGACATGAAATAGACTTTCCTGGCGCCGGCCTCGCGCGCCATTTGTATGATCTGTCTGGAGGTGGTGCCGCGCACGATGGAGTCGTCCACCAGCAGCACGTTCTTGTCCTTGAACTCCGGCTCCAGCGGATTGAGTTTCTGGCGCACCGATTTCTGCCGCTCGGTCTGCCACGGCATGATGAAAGTCCTGCCGATATAGCGGTTCTTGATAAAACCCTCGCGGTAGCGCAAACCCAGCTGCACCGCGAATTCGAGCGCCGCCGTGCGGCTCGTGTCGGGCACCGGAATGACCACGTCGATGTCATGATCCGACCACTGGCGGGCGACCTTGTCCGCCAGCCGCTCGCCCATGCGCATCCGCGCCTTGTGAACAAAGACCTCGTCCAGCACCGAGTCCGGGCGCGCAAAATAGACATACTCGAAAATACAGCCGTGGTAGCGGGCCGAGCGCGCGCACTGCTCGGCGTAGAGTTCGCCGTCGCGGTCAATGTAAATCGCCTCGCCCGGCGCCAGGTCGCGGACAATCTCGAAACCGAACGACTTCAGCGCCACGCTTTCCGACGCGAACATGTATTCCAGACCCGCGCCGGTTTCGCGGACGCCGTAAATCAGCGGGCGAATGCCGTGCGGGTCGCGAAAGGCCAGCAGGCCGAAACCGGCGAACAACGCGACCCCGGCGTAGGCCCCGCGACAGCGGTTGTGCAGACGGTTGACGGCGTTGAAAACCTCCCTCGGCCCCGGCACCAGCGAACGCTGGTTCAACAGCTCGTGGGCGAGAACGTTGAGCAGGATTTCGGAGTCGGACTCGGTGTTGATGTGGCGCCGGTCCTGGTCGAACAGTTCGGCGATCAGACGCCCGGAGTTGGTCAGGTTGCCGTTGTGCGCCAGCGCGATGCCGTAGGGACTGTTGACATAAAACGGCTGCGCCTCCGATTCGCTGCTGCTGCCGGCGGTGGGATAACGGACATGGCCGATGCCGACATTGCCGTGCAGGCCGTGAAGATGTTCGGAATGAAACACGTCGCGGACGAGGCCGTTGCCCTTGCGCTGGTAAATCTTGCCGTCGCCGCAGGTGACGATGCCGGCGGCGTCCTGGCCGCGGTGCTGCAACAGCACGAGGCCGTCGTAGAGTGTCTGGCTGACGTCGGAGTGAGCGTAAATTCCGAGAATGCCGCACATCAGATGAAGTCCTCCCGGCCGGCGCCGCGGCTGAAACCGGAGTTCAGCATGAAGTAGTCCGAGTACTGCTCCGGCAGCACCGAAATCACGTATCCCGCGCCTTCGAGAAACGGCGGCAGGAACAACGCGCCGCGCCACCACGCCGAGTCCGGAATCTCGGTCAGACTGAACAGCAGCACCAGCAAAATGACGATGGCGCTGCCGCGCACCAAGCCGAAGACGCCGCCGAAAAAGCGGTTGGCGCCGCTGAGCGAGCTGGCGTGAACCAGCCGGTTGACGCGGTGGCCGGCGATGCGCCCGATGACCAGCACCAGCAACACAATCGCCACGAAGGACGCGACCCGCGCGACATCCTCCACGCCCAGCGTCAGGCCGGCGGCGGCCAGTTCGCGGCCGCGCCATTCCTCCGGCAGCCAGCGCAGCGGGTAGTCGGCAAAACGAAAAGCGGCGAAAAACGCCAGCAGCAGCGTCACCAGCGACGTGATCTCGCGGATGAAGCCCTTGTAAATCCCCAGCACCATCGAAACAAAAACAATGACGAAGATAAAGATGTCGAGATAAGCCATTTGTGCAAGGCTCCGCTCAGCCGCCGCTGCCGCCGTACGCCCTGACGAGCGCCGGGATGTCATACTTCTTTTTCAGGTTGCCGGCGATTTTCTCCGCCGCGCCGCGGCTTTTGTGCGGGCCGATCCTGACAAAGTACACGGGTTCGCCCCGCCGGTTTTCGGCTTCCCTGGAAAAAACCGGATCGAATCCCGCCTTGCGGAGTTTGCCGCGCAGGCTGTCGGCATTCTCCCTGACCGAAAAAACGCCGGCCTGCACAACCCACAACGCCTGTTGCGGATTCTTGCCGCCGACGGGCGGGGCGGCGCGCAACGGCTCTTTCAGCGGCGCCCGCCTGACCAGGGTGCCGGTCAAGGCGGCGGTTTCCCCGTCCGCTTGATCAAGCGCCGGAAAATGCTGCCCGAAAACAATCGCGGGCTTCTCCGGCATCTCGACCTTGACCCGTGAAAACTCGCGGTGGCCCTCCCCGTCAAACAACGCCGGCAGAACAATGACCGCCAGCGCAACCAGAATCACGGCGCCCGCAAGTCTCTCCTTCATCGGCTGTTCCATGCTCGTATTATATGGGAATTACGATAAAGACTGAAAACTCAAAGCCAACCCCTGCGTTTCAGAATCCGCACAAAGAGGTTTCCGGAAGCCTCAAGCAGGTTGACGGGAACGCCGCTGTCGGGCTTTTGGCCCGCCATAATCAGATATCTCGTTATCGGCGTATGCTTGAAGGACTTTCTCGTGCTGATTCTTATATCGGCGTGTGCGAAGATGCAGTACTCCACTTGCGCCAGCAGGTAATTGTCCGGCGGCGCCTCGTGTTGCGACACCAATCGCTTCAGTTCAGGGAACCGGCGGTAAGAAAAAACCGTAAAATGTTTTCCGAGATGCTGATGACGGTTGCCGCCAGGATGGCTCGTCATAAAGTACACGGGCAGGTCCCGCGGGATTAGCTTCTTGAAATCCTTGACGAACAGGCGGGTCAACAAACCGCACACAACCCCGAGGCCGAGCAGTCTTGTCCGACTGCGAGCCCCTTCCGACAAGAAGATCCTGAAATGCACGGCGGCATACTCTTCGCCGAGGGCCTGCAACACGGGCCGTGCCAGCGACTCCACCAGTTCGGAAGGCTTGAATCCCACCTCGATGCCGGCGACGCGTGCATTTTCATAATAAAGACCCATCGGAATGATGTCGCGGTTCATTTTGCCGGCGAACGCCAGTGTTTTGGAAATGACCCGGTGTCTCCGGTTCTGCTCGTCGGAAACCGGAGATTCACCGGACAAATGCAGGCATTCTTTATCCGGGATTTTCAGCGAGCGGAAATCGTCCTGTGACAAGACCGGAAACCGGCGGATTTCGCTTTCTCCGTTCTTGTGCTTTATTTCCAGCAGGGAATTCTCCAGATCCACGTAGCGGCCCCATTCGGGCGGCGAAGGGTATCCGCCATCGTGTCTGGCTGCCAGATTGGGAGGCGGCACGACCAGCGTGCGCCCCAATAAAAACGCCTCCCTGATTTGTGCAGCCAGATTGGCGGAATTGTGCAGCAACCCTCCTGCCGTACCCACGGAATCATACACAAGATACCCTGACATGGCGCTCGCCGGCGGCGTCTATACGGGGTCGGCCAGAGCCTCGGCCACCGTCAGCATCGAGCCGAACACGAGCAGGCGCTCGCCGCCGCCGGTGCGGGAAACCGCATCGCGGTACGCCTGCGCGACCGAGTCGAAGCGGCGCACCGGCCGCGCGCGCGCGTGACGGCTCACGATTTCGCACAACCGCGCCAGCGGCAGCGCATCCGCGGAGGCGGCCTCGCTCAGGTACCAGCAGTCCACCAGCGGCGCGACGATCCGGACAACGCCCTCGACATCCTTGCTCGACAACATCGAGAAAACCGCGTGCAGGCGACCCGGCCCGGCCAGGCCGCGGATGTTGCCGGCCATGACTTCGGCGCCGTGCGGATTGTGCGCGATGTCGAAAATGTGCAGACGCTCGCCGTCCGGCGCCGCGACACGCCGTATCTGAAAACGCCCGTGCAGCCGCACGTTGGCAAGCCCGCGGCGCACCGCATCCGGCGCCACCTCGAAATGCTCGCGCAGGTGCGCCAGCGCGGCCAGCGCACAACACGCGTTGCGCAGTTGAATCTCGCCGTAGAGCGCCGGCGGCGGCAACCCTTCGAGGCCGCCGCCGCGCGCCACGAAATCCCAGTCGTGTTCGTGTTTGCGGTAATCAAAATCGACGCCGAAACGCTCGACCACGGCGCCCTGCTCCGTCAGCTGCCCGATGGCCCGGCGCGGCGGCTCCGGGTCGCCGTAAATGCACGGCTTGCCGGGGCGGGCAATCCCCGCCTTCTCGGCGGCGATGGACTCGCGGTTGCTGCCGAGCCACTCGGTGTGGTCAATGCCGATGCCGGTGATAACCGCGACATCGGCGTCCACGATGTTGACCGCGTCGAGACGCCCGCCGAGACCGGTCTCCAGAATGACGATGTCCGGCGAGCAGCGGTGAAAGTGATAGAGCGCGGCCAGCGTGCCGACCTCGAAGAAACTGAGGCTGACCTCTCCGCGCTGGCGCTCGATGACCTCGAAAGCCTCGCACAACGCCTCGTCGCCGGCACATTCCCCGCCGACCTTGATGCGCTCGTTGTAGCGGTGGATATGCGGCGAAGTATAGCTCGCGGTCACGCAGCCGTGCTCGCGCAGGATGGATTCGAGCATCGCCACCGTCGAACCCTTGCCGTTGGTCCCGGCGACGGTGACGACCGGCCACGGCGCCGGCAACAGCCCGACGCGCAACGCGACCTCGCGCACCCGCTCCAGCCCGAGTTCGATTTCCGCCGGATGGGCGCGCTTGTGCCGCCTCAGCCAGGACCGCAAATCGTCCGGCGCGCCGGCACAGTTGAAAGCCGTCCCGTTCATTGTCATTCGCGCAGGCGCGCGAAAAACCGCCTGATTTCGGATGTCGTTTTCATGCACTGAACCGGGTAAATTTGTTATTCTATCAAACTGCGGCGATATAAAATAATTCCGCAAACCCATGACTTCCCGTCTGCCATGAGATTCCTGCCAGCTGCAATCACGCCCGTAACCTGGGCCGATTTGGCCCACGGCTGCCAAAGTGCGGTGCGCCGCGACGCCGTGGCGGACTTTGAGCAGGCGCTGGCCGGCTATTTCGGCGCGGCGCGCGCCTGCACATTCAAATCCCTGATGCGCTCGGTCAAAGCGTGCATGCTGGCGGTGCGCGAGATTTCAACGCGGCGCCGGGTCGTGCTTTCGCGCTATTCCTGCCCCAGTTTCGCGCACGGCATTCTCGCCGCGGGACTCGAGATCGAGTACTGCGACACCGACCCGCGCACGCTCGCTTTCGACATGGAGTATTTCCGGCGCATCGATCTGTCGCGGGTGGGCGCGGTGGTGTGCGCCAATCTTTTCGGCCTCGCCTATCCGATGCGCGACATCGCCGACGCATGCAGGTCCAGCGGCGCGGCGCTGGTCGAGGGCGTGGACTACGGCTTTGGCAGCGAATACGACGGCGCGCGTCTGGGCACGCTGGGCGACTTCACCATCCTCAACTTCCAGGAAGGCAAAGCCCTGCCCATCGGCGGCGGCGCGGTCGTCACCCGCCACGACGACGCAATGAAGCGGATTCTCGGGCGCGCGCGGCGGCGGCGCGGCGGCAGCCGGCTGCTGACGCTGACCGCGTTCAGAATCCTGTCGAACCCGCACGCCTACCACCTTTTCATGAAGGCCGCACAAATTGGAAAGACCAATCTGCGGCAGCGCTTCTCGATGGAAGACACCATCCGCAAAACATCCGCCGAATACGACCGCGCGCCGGAAGGCGACGGTGCGCTGGATTCGGTTTCCCGCTTCCAGGCGGGCGTCGGCGGCGCGCTGCTGGAAAAACTGGAACGCCATCTTGAAATACGGCGTCGCAACGCCGACATCCTTGAGGAGATACTCGGCGGCGCGCCCGGTGTCCAACTCATCGAGCGCGACCCCGGCCTCGGAAAGATTCACTACATCCGCTACCCGTGCCTGGTCGCCGCCACCGTGCGCGACCGCCTGATCGCGCACCTGCACCGATGCCGCATCGAGGCAAGCTGGATGTATGTGGATCAGGGCATCCGGGTGGACGCCGCGCGTTTCCCCGGAGCGCGGCGCATCCGCGACTGCCTGATTACGCTGCCGTGCCACCCGCACGTGACGGCAGACGACGCGCGGCGCATCGCGCGAACCACCGCCGAATTTCTCGCCTGACGATGTATCTCGAATACCAGGGCGTGTTCCGGAAACTGCGGCTTGCCTACTTCCGCAAGGTGATACGCCGCTTCGAGCTGCGCCAAGGCATGCGCCTGCTCGACTACGGCTGCGGCCCCGGCGACATGCTGCAAATCGCGATACAGTGCGGCCTCGACGCCCACGGCATTGATTGTTCCGATTACTCGATTGAACTGGCGCGGCGGCGGGGGCTGAACGTGGCGCGTGGTGATTGCGACACGATGGAATACGAAGACGGCTTTTTCGACGTGGTCTTCGCGCAATCCGTCATCGAGCACGTCCGCGACCCGGTGCACCTCGTGCAAAGCCTGCGCCGCGTCATCGCTCCCGGCGGCCTGCTCGTGTTGTCGTCGCCGACGCCGGGCGCGGATTTCTGGGACGACCCGACCCACATCCGGCCGCACACCCCGAAAAGCCTCGCCGACCTGGCGCAGATGTGCGACTTCGAAATCGTCGAGATTTGTTACGTGTTCGCGTTCCTGCTCGGGCTGCGGCTGAAGGCGCCGTTTTTCTACAAGATACTGAATCTGCTGCCGCTGCCGACGGGCAGCAACCTCATCGGCGCCTTCAGAAAAGCCGGCGGCTGATTTCGGGAAGTCCGGCGCCACGATGTTCAATTCATCGGCGGTGTTTCAATGGTGTTTGCGCTCATTCCGGCGGTGGCGCCAGCAGCGACAGAATAGACGCCACGCGACCGCGCATCTCGGTGCGCGGCACAATCATGTCAATCGCGCCGTGTTCGAGAAGAAACTCGCTGCGCTGAAATCCTTCGGGCAGCCGTTCGCGCACCGTCTGCTCGATGACGCGCGGGCCGGCGAAACCGATGAGCGCGCCCGGCTCGGCGAGAATGATGTCGCCCAACATCGCCAGGCTCGCCGAAACGCCGCCCATCGTCGGGTCGGTCAGCACCGAGACAAACGGCAGGCGGCGGTGTGACAGTTGCGCCAGTGCCGCGCTGGTCTTCGACATCTGCAACAGCGACACCAGCGCCTCCTGCATGCGTGCGCCGCCGCTCGCCGAGAAACAAATCAGCGGCACGCCGTCGGCGATGCAGCGCTCGACGCCGAGCTTGAAACGCTCGCCGACGACCGAGCCCATCGAACCGCCGATGAAACCGAATTCGAACGCCGCGGCCACCAGCGCGCGCCCCTTGAGGGCGCCCTTGACCACGACCAGCGCCTCGTTCTCGCCGGTGCGTTTGCGCGCGTCCGCCAGGCGGTCGCGGTATCGCCTGCTGTCCCTGAATTTCAGGAAGTCGGTGGATTCCAGATCGCCGCCGATTTCCTCGCGCCGGCCTTCGTCGAGAAACAGGTCGAGACGCTCGCGCGCCGACAACCGCAGATGGTGGTCGCAGCGCGGGCAGACATGGAGGCTTTCCTCCAGTTCCGGGCGGTAGAGAACAGCGCCGCACGCCGGACACTTGTGCCACAGCCCTTCCGGGATTTTGCGGTTGCCGCCGGAGGCGCGTATCCTCGACGGAATCAGTTTTTCATACCAGCCCATCACGCCACCTCGCCGGCGCCCGCCGCCGCGTCCATCGCGCGGCGCAGCCCGGCGACGAATTGCGACGCCGCGGACAGGCGCCGCGGCGAGTCACCGCCGCAATCGGCGATGCTGCGAACCAGCGCGCTGCCAACGACCACCGCGTCGGCGACCCGGGCGATGCGCGCGGCGGTGTCGCCGTCCCGAATGCCGAAGCCGACGCCGACCGGCAGACTCGTCAGCCGCCGGATCGCGGCCACCCTGGGAGCGATGTCGCCGGGATCGAGGCGCTCCGAACCGGTCACGCCCTTCAGCGACACGTAATAGACGAAACCGCGCGCCACCGACACGATCCGCTGAATCCGTTCGGGCGTGGTCGTCGGCGACAACAAAAAGATCGGATCCAGGGACTGCGGTGCGCGCCCGTGCAGCGCGTCGAGCATCTCCCCGGCCTCTTCCGGCGGCAGGTCCACCGTCAGCACGCCGTCCACGCCCGCCGCCGCCGCCGCGTCCACGAAACGCTCCACTCCCATCGCCTCGATCGGGTTCTGGTAGCCCATCAACACGACCGGCGTGCGCTCGTCGTCGCGCCTGAACTCGCGCATCACTTCGAGAACTTTCGGCAGATTCATTCCCGCCGCCAGCGCCCGTTCGCTCGCGGCCTGGATGACCGGGCCGTCGGCCATCGGGTCGGTGAACGGAACGCCGAGTTCGATGATGTCGGCGCCCGCCTCCACCAGCGCGTGCATCAGCGGCGCGGTGTCGCCGGGCGTCGGGTCGCCCGCCATGATGTAGGTCACCAACGCCTTTCTGCCGCCGCCGAGACGCGCGAAACACTCGCCGATGCGGCTCACAGCGCAATCCCCTCGATGCGCGCGACGGTGTCGAGGTCCTTGTCGCCGCGCCCCGACAGGTTGATGATGACGCTGTCGCCGTCGGCGTAACGCGACACCAGCCGCTCGGCGTAGGCGAGCGCGTGGCTGCTTTCAAGCGCGGGGATGATGCCCTCGTGGCGTATCAGCGCGTGGAAACCGGCCAGCGCCTGTTCGTCGGTGACGCAGGCGTATTGCGCGCGCCCGCTGTCCTTGAGCCAGGCGTGCTCGGGGCCGACGCCCGGGTAATCCAGCCCGGCTGAAATCGAATGGGTCGGCAGAATCGCGCCCTGAGCGTCCTCCAGCAGATAGGTGCGGTTGCCGTGCAGCACGCCGGGGCGGCCTGCGGTGAGCGTCGCCGAATGGCGGCTGCCGCCCAGCCCCTCCCCGGCCGCCTCGACGCCGTATAGCTCGACACCGTCGTCATCCAGAAACGGATGGAACAGGCCCATCGCGTTCGAACCGCCGCCGACGCAGGCGACCAGCGCGCGCGGCAGCGAGCCGGTCCTGTCAACAATCTGCTTCCTGGCCTCGCGCCCGATGACCGACTGGAAATCCCGCACCATCAGCGGATACGGATGCGGCCCGGCGACCGTGCCGATGATGTAAAACGTGTTGTCCACGTAAGTCACCCAGTCGCGCAGCGCCTCGTTGAGCGCGTCCTTCAGCGTTTTCGAACCGGCCGAAACGGGCACCACCTCGGCGCCCAGCAGTTTCATCCGGTACACGTTCGGGCTCTGGCGCCCGATGTCCTCGGTGCCCATATAGACGACGCACTCCAGTCCGAGGCGGGCGGCGACCGTCGCCGCGGCGACGCCGTGCTGGCCGGCGCCGGTCTCGGCGATGATGCGGGTCTTGCCGAGACGCCGGGCCAGCAGGCCCTGCCCCAGCGCGCTGTTGATCTTGTGCGCGCCGGTGTGGTTCAGGTCCTCGCGCTTGAGGTAAATCTGCGCGCCGCCGAGCGACTCGCTCCAGCGCCGCGCGTGGTACAGCGGACTCGGGCGCCCGACATAGTGCGCCAGTTCCTCGTTGAACTCGGCGATGAATTCGGCGTCGTCCTTGTAGCGCAGGTACGCCTGCTCGAGTTCTTCGAGCGGCTGCATCAGCGTCTCGGCGACGAAACGGCCTCCGTAGGGGCCGAAATGGCCGGCGACGTCGGGCTGCATCCGTTAGCCTCCGTCCCGCGCGAGACCGTCGTCGGCGGCGCGCACCGCCTCGACGAAACGGCGCATCGCGCCGTGGTCCTTGACGCCCTTGCCGCGCTCGACGCCGCTGCACAAATCAACCGCGAACGGGCGCACGCGCCGCAGCGCATCGCCGACATTGGCCGGCGTCAGGCCGCCGGCGAGGATGAGCGGGGCGGCGGCGGTGTCGGGCAGGCGATTCCAGTCGAACGTCTTGCCCTGGCCGCCGCTTTCGCCCGGACGGTGCGCATCGAACAACAGCGCGCTCGCGCTCGGCGCAAACTCGGCGACGGCGGACGCGCAATCATCGCCGCCGCCCATCGGCAGCGCCTTGATGTACGGCAAGCCGAACGAGGCGCAGAATTCGGGCGTCTCTTCGCCGTGGAATTGCAGGCAGTCCACGTCGAGTTCGTCCACCGCTTTTTGCACGGCGGCGCGGCCTGCGTTCATGAACAGCGCGACCACCGACACAAACGGCGCGCGCGCGGCGAGCAAATCGGCGGCTTTGGAAAGATTCAGACAACGCGGGCTTTCGGGATGAAACACCAGACCAATCGCATCCACGCCGAGGGCGCCGGCGCAGGCGATGTCGGCTTCGGCGGTCATGCCGCACATTTTAATACGAGTGCGCATCAACCCTGCATTTGTTCGCGCACCCAGTCCGGCACCGAGGCCAGCGCGGCGTCCAGCAGCGAAGGATCGCTGCCGCCGGCTTCGGCCATGTCGGCGCGGCCGCCGCCGCGACCCTTGACCCGGCGCGCGACGGCGTTGACCAGATGCCCGGCCTCGACGCGCGCGGTCGTGTCTTTGGTCACGCCGGCAATCAGTTTTACGCGGCCATTGTCCACCGCCGCCAGCACGATGGCGGCGGTTTTGAGACGGCTCTTGAGGCCGTCCATCAGTACGCGCATGGATTTCGGGTCGGGGTTCTCGACGCGCGCGGCGAGCACCTGCACGCCCTCGACCTCGACCGCCGACGCCGCCAGGTCTCCGCCCGCCGCGCCCGCCGCCGCGCGCGCCTGTTCGGTCTCGGCGGCCTTGTGCAAACGGCGGTTGGTCTTGATCAGTTCGCCGACTTTGGCCGCGGCGTCGTGCTCGCGCACTTTCAGCGCGCGGCACAGGTCGCCGAGCCGGTCTTCGCGCGCCTCGACGTATTCGAGCGCGCCGGCGCCGGTCAGCGCCTCGATGCGGCGGATGCCGGCGGCGACGCCGGATTCGGCGGTGATCTTGAACAACCCGATGTCGCCGGTGCGCCCGACGTGCGTGCCGCCGCACAGCTCGACCGAGAAGTCGCCCATGCTCAGCACGCGCACCATGTCGTCGTATTTCTCCCCGAACAATGCGACGGCGCCCTTGCCCAGCGCCTCGTCCTTTTGCATCCACTCGGTTTCGGCGGCGAGGTTTTCACGTATCTTATCGTTGACCAGGCGTTCGATGCGGCGAAGTTCGCCGGCGCCGACCGGTTCGTGGTGCGAGAAGTCGAAACGCAGCCGCTCCGCCGCCACCAGCGATCCTTTCTGCTCGACATGCGCGCCGAGCACCTGCTTCAGGGCCGCGTGCAGCAGGTGGGTGGCCGAGTGGTTGCATACGATGGCGGCGCGGCGCGCGGCGTCCACCTGCGCGCGCATCGTCTCGCCCGACTCGCAGCGCCCCTGCTCGACGACGCCGATGTGCTTGTTGAAGCGGCCCGCTTTTTGCGTGTCGCCGACCCGGAAGACGCCGTGCGCGCCGGTGAGGCTGCCGCTGTCGCCGACCTGGCCGCCGGCCTCGGCGTAAAACGGCGTGTTGTCGAGGAAGACGGCGCCTTCCTCGCCGCGGCCCAGCGTCTCCACCCGTTCGCCGCCGCGAAACATCGCGACCACGCGGCCGCTGTCGTGCAGCGTGTCATAGCCGCTGAACGAATGTTCGCCTTCGACCGGCACCGGTGTATCCGCTTCCATCGTGAAGCGGCTCGCCCGCTTCGCTCTGTCTTTCTGCTGCTGCATCAGCCGCTCGAAGCCGTCGTAGTCCACCGCCAGGTCTTTCTCGCGCGCGATGTCGGCGGTCAAATCCACCGGGAAGCCGTACGTGTCGTACAACTTGAACACCAGATCGCCGGGCAATTCGCCGGACGACAGGCGCGCCATGTTCTCCTCCAGCACCGCGAGGCCCTGGCTCAGGGTTTCGCCGAAACGCTCCTCCTCGTCGCGCAGCATGCGGGCGACGCGCCCGCCCGCACGCGCCAGTTCCGGGCAGGCCTCTCCCATCTCCGCCGCCAGCGGCTGCACCAGGCGGTGAAAAAACGGCTCTTCGATTCCCAGCTTGCGGCCGTGGCGCAGCGCGCGCCGGATGATTCTGCGCAGCACGTAACCGCGCCCCTCGTTCGACGGCACCACGCCGTCGGTCATCAGAAAACTGCACGAGCGGATGTGGTCGGCGATGACCTTGAGCGACGGAGACGATGCGTCGTCCGGCAGGCCGGCGAGGCCGGCGACCGCTTGAATCAGGCGGCGAAACAAATCGGTGCCGTAATTGTCGCTGGTGCCCTGCAGCACGGCGGCGAGGCGTTCAAGACCCATGCCGGTGTCCACCGACGGTTTCGGCAGCGGGCGCAGTTCGCCGGCGGCATCGCGCTCGTACTGCATGAACACCAGATTCCACAACTCGACATAGCGGTCGCCGTCGCTGTCGGCCGAGCCGGGCGGGCCGCCGGCGACGTCCGCGCCGTGGTCGTAGAAAATCTCGGTGCACGGGCCGCACGGGCCGACCTCGCCCATCGTCCAGAAATTGTCCTGCCCGGCGATTCTCGCAAAACGCGATTCGGCGATGCCGATTTTGTCGAGCCAGATTTGCGCGGCTTCGTCGTCATCCTCGTACACCGTGACCCAGAGTTTTTCCGGCGCCAACCCGGCGACTCCGGTGACGAACTCCCAGGCGCCGGCGATTGCCTCTTCCTTGAAGTAGTCGCCGAAACTGAAGTTGCCCAGCATCTCGAAGAACGTGTGGTGCCTGGCCGTGTAGCCGACGTTTTCAAGGTCGTTGTGCTTGCCGCCGGCGCGCACGCAGCGCTGGCTGCTGGCGGCGCGGCGGTACGGCGCCTTTTCCCTGCCGAGAAAAATGTCCTTGAACTGCACCATGCCGGCGTTGGTGAACAGCAAGGTCGGGTCGTTCGCCGGCACCAGCGGGGCCGACGGCACGATGGCGTGCCCCCTGCCCTCGAAAAAATCGAGGAAGGACTGTCTGATTTCAGATGTGGTTTTCATGCGGTGGGGCCGGGATAACCTGGTAGTTTATCAAATGCGGCGCGGGGAACCGCGGCGGGGCGAAGCGGCGGGCTGAAACCATGACAGCGCCTTTTCACATCTTCGCCGCAACAGCGCCTTGATTTCATCGTCTCGCTCATCGGAAACACCGGGCTCGCGCAAAGCGGCGGCCAGCCTTTCGGCCATCTCGCGAACCCGCCCGCCGACCATCGGGACAGCCAGCTTCGCTTCATCGGCCAGCCCTTCAAAATGGCGCAAGGACACGCGCCCGGAATGGTATTCGCCGCCGATCTTCATCGCCATTTTTGCGCTGAGTTCCCGGTAGTGAACCGTGCAGACGAGATCATAGAGCGGAGCCAGCCGGACCAAACCGTCGGCGCCGTGCAGCATCGAAAAATTCTTGCCGTGTGCATCGTGGTTGCCAATCAGGTAGTTGAAGATTACGGCGTCCAGAAGAATCTGCAAATCCAGCACCGGCACGTCGGACGCCTCCCGCAACACATCGAAACACCGCCGCAGCGACGGGCCGCCTTCGGCCTGATACTTCACATCGGGCGGGGTCGCGGTTGCCTGGCAGAAATCCTCCTGGTGCAGGCGCGTTACCCGTCCATCGCGCACCACGCGGTCATAGCGTTCGACCAGAAGATAATTGCACCCGCGCACCCGGTGCGCCTGCACCTTCGCCGTCGGCAGTCCGACAGCGGCGGCCAGACACATGCACGCCAGCTCGTTCGCAACCATCCCGTCAAAGCGGCCGCCGGCGGGCTTGAGGATACAGGTGCTGGGCGTATTGCCGAGAGGTATCGAAATCTCGCCGCCTTCCACGCAAACGGCGAGTTTGTCCTGCGCGCCGGCCAGAGAAAGGCGCACGCCCTCCTCGCCGGCAAGCAGCGGTCGGCGCGGCAACCGTCGGAAAACCGCAGCCAGATCGTCTTCGGACAGAACACGGCGGGATACCTTCTCCGCGGACAGCGGTTGGCCGGACGGCATGAAGGTAACGGCTCCCGCGCATTCCCCGCCCATCCGCTCGAGCATCGCAAAATCATTCCGGGCGTCGATGCCGAGATTTTTCGCTATCAGTTTGCGGTTGCTTTCCTCCGGCAGAATACCGGCAAAAAAACCTCTGCACTCTTTGCCGGTGAAACGTTCGGCTGCCAAAGGCAGTGAATGGGACAGCGGACGACGCGCAGGGTTCTCCAGCCAGGAAGGTGCATAGTCGAACGTCATCGCCTGGTCATCGTGCTGAACAAGATGCCCGACCAGGTCACGGTGCAGATACACGTCAAGCGTTTTCAACAGCCGCTCCCTGCAGTCCCTTCGGCCCGGTCATCCGTACCGAAATTCCAAGCGTATGCAGCACGACCAGTACTTTCTCCAGCTGGCAGGTCGGCTTGCCCTTCTCCAGGTCAATGATGAAGCGCAAGCCCGTTCCCGAAGTCAGGGCGAGATTCTTCTGTGTCACGCCCAGCACTTTCCGGGTCTGGCGAACTACTTTGCCGATTTGCTCCGATGTATATCTCATTGCGCCCTCCAAAAGTTACCGTACGGTCACATTACAGGAGATACAGCGAAATAACAACAAAATATTACCGACCGGGAATAATTCCCCTGCGAAAAAACCCCCGGGGCCCGAAGGCCGAGGGGGCGTTATTCTGGTCCGCCTGTGAGCACAATGGATAGCAAACATGCGTTGTTGTCCTGCTTGTACTTGCGTCCTTTAGAATTCAATACTCCACAAGGAAAAACACATCAACAAACAACCCATACGCCGTACGCTCAGGCTGCTTTATCTGTTGCTCGTATTGCCGCTTGTTTGCGGCGTGCAGAACGCCGCCGCCGTGACGGTGCTGGTGCTCGGCGACAGCATCGGAACGGCGCACGGCGTGGCCCCCGAATCCGGCTGGGTCGCGCTTTTGCAAAAACGACTGAACGGGCGAAGCGGCACATTGACCGCAAAGCACACCGTCATCAACGCCAGTGTCAACGGCGCCACCACCGGCGCCGGCCTGCGCCGCCTGCCCTCGCTGCTTGAGCGCCACGACCCCGACATCGTCATCGTCGAACTGGGCGGCAACGACGGATTGAACCGCCTGCCCACGGCCCGCATCGAGGCCAACCTCGCAGCCCTCGTCAAAACCTCGCATGCCGCCGGTGTCCGCGCGCTGCTGGTCGGCATTCCGCTGATTCCGAAGCATGGACGCCGCTACACCGAGGCGCACCGCCGCGCCTTCGAAAACGTCGCGCAAAGCCAGCACGCGCCGCTCGCCGCTTTGCGCCTCGAAGACGCGCTGAAACCCGGCATGCTGCAAAGCGACGGCATCCACCCCGCCGCCCTCGCCCAGCCGCTTTTGATGGAAACCGTCTGGCGGCAACTCAAAAAAATGCTCCCGCCCGCCGCTCAATTCCAGTAATGCCGCGCCTGCTCGCGGTGCGCGACGATGCGCACTTCCGCGGACGGCGAGAAATGCAGACTCAGCGCGCCGGCCTGTGCCGTGTTCAGCACGCGGATGCCGCGCTCATGGTAGCGCCCGATGACGTCGGCCTTCGGAAAGCCGAACGAATTGCGGTAGCCCGCCGTGACCACCGCGAGACGCGGCGCAACCTGGTCAATGAACGCGGGGTCGGACGAGGTGCGGCTGCCGTGGTGGGGCACCAGCATGACCTCGCTGGCGATGCGCTCGTCACCCAGCAGCGCGCGCTCCGACGCCTTCTCAATGTCCGCCGTCAGCAGCAGCGAACGCGCGCCGCTGCTGACTTTCAACACGCATGAGGCGTCGTTGCGCGTGCGCCGGTGCGATGACGCCGGGTGCAGAATCTCGAAACGCACCCCGTCCCAGGTCCAGGTCTGGCCGTCGCGGCACACTTCAAAGCGCCTGCCCGCCACCT
Organism: uncultured candidatus Poriferisulfidus sp.; assembly: GCA_963693105.1. Lineage (GTDB taxonomy): Bacteria > Pseudomonadota > Gammaproteobacteria > Poriferisulfidales > Oxydemutatoraceae > Oxydemutator. The sequence goes on from OY843752.1 coordinate 1,572,963, forward strand.
CGAAAGACTCGCCGCTGAGCAGCCGCCGCGCGCCGATATGGCGCAGCACGCCGGCGGCGCCGCCGGCGTGGTCGTTGTCGGTGTGCGAGACAATCAGCGCGTCGAGGCGCGTCACATCACGCGCCCGCAGGTACGGCGCCACGATCGCCTCGCCGGTGTTGAACGACGGATAGGCCGGACCCGTGTCGTAGAGCAGCGCATGGCGGTGGGTTGCGACGAACACCGACAACCCCTGGCCGACATCAAGAAACACCGCCTCGAAATCGCCGGGCGGCGGCGGCAGCACCGCCTTGTTGAACAGCGGCAGCAGAAAAACCAGCGCCAGCGGTTTCAGCCAGGCGCGCGGAAACGCCAGCAGCAGCGCGATTCCCGCCAACGCGGAAACCAAGGCCCACTTCGGCGGATGATGGAACCACTCGACGCCGTCGAACGCCGCCAGCCATGCGCCGGCGCGCCAGAACCCCTCGAACAAAGCGTCGGCGCAGTGCAGCACAAACACCGCCGGGACGTCGCCGAGCGCGGCGAAGGCGGTGGACAACAGCGACGCCGGCAGCACCAGAAAACTCACCAGCGGCACCGCCAGCAGGTTGGCGAGCGGCGCGATCAACGAGCCGCGCGAGAAGAACAGCAACGTCGGCAGTATCATCGCGAGCGACAGATAGACTTGCAGTTTCGGCCATTGCCGCCAGTCCGGCGGCCTCGTGGACGCCGACAGGAACAGCACAATCAGGCCGACCGCCGCAAACGACATCCACAACGACACCGACAAACTGCTGAACGGATCCCACAACAAAACGGCAAGCAGCGCCGCCGACAGCGACTGCGACAACGGCAGGCGCCGCTTTTGCAGTACCCCGAAAACAAAGCACAGCAGCATCACCAGGGCGCGCTGCGTCGGCAGCGAAAACCCGGCCAGCAGCGCGTAGCCGAAAGCGAACGGCAGCGCGGCGATGGACGCCGCGCAGTGCGGCGGGTAATGCAGGCGCGCCAGAAAAAAACGCGACCACAGCGCGCGCAGCAAAAAGAAGAACACGCCGAAAACAAGGCCGATGTGCAGACCCGACACCGCGAACAGGTGCCGGGTGCCGGTGGCGGCCAGTATCTGACTGCGGGCGGGCGTCAGCGACTGGCTGAAACCGAGCGACAACGCGGCGACGGAATCCACGTGGGCGATGACGTCGCGGTGCGCGCGCAATTTCTCCAACAGCGCCTGGCGCCAGACGACGGGCGACCAGCGCGACCCTTCACCGATTTTCTCCCAGCCGAGCGCGTAGCCCGTGGCGCCGATGCCGCGCATGAAAAGCCACTTCTCGTAATCGAAAGTGCCGGGGTTTGCGTAGCCGTGCGGACGTTTCAGGCGCGCGCGCATCCGCAGCCGGTCGGCGGCGCGCACCTGCACATGTTCGCCGTACAGTTTGACGCGCACTTTGCGCGGCGTCCGGGCGCCGTCCGCGCCGGCGACGCGCTCCACCGCCAACTCAAAAACCGAGTAGCGTCCGCGCCTCAGCGGTATCGTCGCGACGCGGCCGGTTATCTCAAGTGTTTTGCCCTCCAGTTCGGGCGCCAGAACGGCGTCGAGGCGGTCGTGTGCAGCCAGCAGCGCGCACAGAAAACCGGCGCTGAAAGCGCCCGCCGCCAGCAGCCACGGACGGCGCGACGCCAGCCCGGCAAGCAGCGGCGCCGACAGCAGACTCCACCCGACCGGCGGCAGCTGCCCGAGGCCGTGCAGCGCAAGGTTGCCGGCGACAAAGAACAACGCGACAAAATGTATCGTGGCAATCATCTGGAAGTTTCAATTCAATTTCATTACAATCATTCGCCGCCGGAAAACAAAACGATGCCCAAAAAATGGATCAAACGCTTGTTCCCCCACGTCGGGGTGCGCAAACACCCTCGCCTGGGCATGCTCGGCAGTTGGCTCGACAAGGAGAATCTATGGCATATCAACCGCCGCTCCGTCGCCACCGCTTTTGCCATCGGCAGTTTCTGCGCTTTCATCCCGGTGCCTTTCCAGATGCTGATCGCAGCGCTGGCAGCCATCGTTCTGCGCGGAAACATGGCCATCTCGGTGCTGTTAGTGTGGATCACCAATCCGCTGACGATGGGGCCGATCTTCTATATGTGCTATAAAATCGGACAAACGGTACTGGGGACCTCGTTTGTCCCGTTTGAATACGAGATGAGCCTGGCCTGGCTGACCACCGGGCTGGGGCAGGTCTGGCAGCCGCTGCTGCTGGGCTGCCTGCTGGCCGCCACCACCGGCGCGGCGGTCAGTTACACGCTGGTGCGGCTCATCTGGCGCCTGCAAATCATTTCACAGAAGCAGAAAAGGCAGGCTCCGGGCGACTGAATTGGAAGAACGGGGGCTGATGACCGCCTGTCGGCGGCGTCCCGCTTACTCGAACCAATGCCGGATGAACTGGATGAAACACGCCCCATCCATGAAGCGCCGGCAAAATACATAACCGAATCACTCTTGCGCCATCCGCGCCGCCGCCGGACAACCGCCGGGACAACCCGCCGTTGCGGCTTTGCCGATGCAGATGGAACGTTCAGGCCCGCTGCGGCGGGTTCATTGCGGCACGACGGCCAGACGGCCGTCCTCAAGGCGGCACACGCGATCCAGGCGCGCCGCCAGATGCTCGTCGTGGGTCGCGAACACCAGCGTGCTGTTGCAGTCGCGGTTGAGGTCGAACATCTCGCGGGTGACCTGCCCGGCGGTGGCGCGGTCGAGCTGGCCGGTCGGCTCGTCCGCCAGCACGATGGCCGGGCGCGTAATCAGCGCGCGACAGACCGCGGTGCGCTGGCGCTCGCCGCCGGACAACCGCCGGGACAACCCGCCGTTGCGGCTTTGCCGATGCAGATGGAACGTTCAGGCTCGCTGCGGCGGGTTCATTGCGGCGCAACGGCCAGACGGCCGTCCTCAAGGCGGCACACGCGATCCAGGCGCGCCGCCAGATGCTCGTCGTGGGTCGCGAACACCAGCGTGCTGTTGCAGTCGCGGTTGAGGTCGAACATCTCGCGGGTGACCTGCCCGGCGGTGGCGCGGTCGAGCTGGCCGGTCGGCTCGTCCGCCAGCACGATGGCCGGGCGCGTAATCAGCGCGCGGCAGACCGCGGTGCGCTGGCGCTCGCCGCCGGACAACTGGTGCGGCTTGTGGTCGGCACGATGTTTCAGATCCACCTTTTCAAGCATCGCCAGACCGCGCTCGCGCGCGGCGCCGCGGTTGTTCCTGCGAATCAGCAGCGGCATCACGACGTTTTCGAGGACCGTGAAGTCGTTCAGCAGGTGGTGGAATTGATAGACGAAACCGATGTTGCGATTGCGCAGGCGGCTGAGCGCGGCCTCGGACATCGCCGCCAGCGGCTCGCCGCCGAGATGGATGGCGCCGGCGTCGGGGCAGTCGAGGCCGCCCAGCAGGTGCAGCAACGTGCTCTTGCCCGAGCCGGACACGCCGACGATGGCGATGCTCTCGCCCGCCGCCGCCGTCAGGTCCAGCCCCTTGAGCACCTCGACACGCAACGCGCCGGCGCCGTAACTTTTGGACAGCGAGCGGCATTCGATGGCGGCGGGCGCGCTCATGATTCTCCGAGCACTTCGGCGGGGCGGATGCGCGCCGCCCGCCACGCCGGATAAATCGTCGCCAGCACCGTCAGCACGAAAGTCAGGGTGGCGACGAGGATGACATCGGCGGCCAGCAGCCGCGACGGCACCTCGGTAATCGGATACACGTCGGGCGCCAGAAACTTGAAGCCGGTGGCGCGCTCGATGGCGCCGACCAGCCTCTCGAGGTGGCTTGCCAGCGCGATGCCGCCGGCCACTCCAAGCACGTTGCCGAACAAACCAATCAGACACCCCTTGACGATGAAGATCTTCATAATCCGGCGCGGCAGCATGCCCATCGTCTTCAGAATGGCGATGTCGGCGCGCTTCTCGATGACGACCATGACCAGCATCGAGATGATGTTGAAAGCGGCGACGGCGATGATCAACGTCATCACAATCAGCATCAGCAGTTTTTCCAGTTCAATGGCGCGGAAGAAATTGCTGTGGCTGCTCGTCCAGTCCACCACCCCATGCTCGGGGCCGAGCAACAGGTTCAGCCGCCGCGTAATCCGGGGCGACTCGAACAGGTCGGAAAGGCGCATCCGGATGCCGCTGACCGCATCCCCCATGCGCATCAGTTTTCGCACATCCTCCATGTGCAGCAGCGCGATGCTGCGGTCGAACTGCGACAGGCCCGACTTGAAAGTGCCGACGACGGTGAAACGCCTCATGCGCGGAATGATGCCGGCGGGCGTCACCGCGGACTGCGGACTGACGACGGTCACGCGGTCGCCGGGCGAGACGCGCAGGTGGTGCGCCAGCGCATGGCCGAGTATGGCCTGAAAGCCGCCGGCTTCGAGCAGCTCCAGCGAACCCGATTCCATGTGTCCGGCAACGTTCGACACCCGCGCCTCCTGCTCGGGTTGCACGCCGTGCATGTAGGCGCCGCTGACCTTGTCGCCGTTCAGCAGCATGCCCTGCATCTCGATGAAGGGCGCCGCGGCGACGACGTCGTCCTCGCTTTCCAGTTCCGCCTTCAACTCCCGCCAGTTTTCGACGCGGCTGTCGGCGCCGACCAGCGTGGCGTGCGAGACCATGTCGAGCATGCGCTCGCGTATCTCCTCCTTGAAGCCGTTCATAACCGACAGCACGGTGATGATGACGGTGGCGCCGACGGCGATGCCGAGAATCGAGATCAGCGAGACAAACGAGATGAAATGGTTCTGTTTCTTGCCGCGCGTGTAACGCCAGCCGATGAGGTACTCGATTCCGGACACCGCGTTACTCCCCGGCGACGTTGCCGATGTGCACTTCGACGGCGTCGCCGGCGCCCGGCGGCAGCGCGCTCTCGCCGATGAAATCCCCGGCCTGCACAGCCGCCAGCCCCGACTTCGACACGCGGGCGATGACGCGCAGCGAGTCAAAATCGTCGAGCGTCATTGAAGGCGTCATCGAGTTTTCCCTGCCGAGGTACGCCTCGAGCGGCAAATCCGCGGCCCGGAAACGCCGGATTGCAAGAGGCATCGGCGGCCCGGACACGGCTTTGGCGTAAACAAAAACCGTGTCGTCGGGCGCGGCCTGCTCCAGCAGTTCGGGGGCGATGGAAACCATCACGGCGATGCGGCGTCCGGCTTCGCCGGGCGCCGGCTTGTCGCCGCCGCCCGCCATCCGGCTGCGCGCCGCGGCGATTTGCTCGCCGATTGCCTCGTGAATCTCGGCGTTGTTTTCAATGCCGCTTTGCAAACGGCCCCAGTAACGAATCGCCTCCGGATAATTTTCGGACTGGAAATTTGCCATGCCGAGCAGCCACAATCCCTTTTCATTGTCGGCGTCGGTGACCAGCGCCTGCTCCAGCAACTCCAGCGTGTCCGGTTCGAAACGCCCGCCGGCGTCCAGGAACAACGCCTCGGCGTACTCCACCTTGATCCAGTCATCCAGCTCGATGCGCCCGGCCGCCTGCCGGTAGGCATACACCGCCTGCGCGTATTCGCCGAGCATTTTCTGCGAGCCCGCGAGCAGCACCCAGCCGGCGGCGTCCTCCGGATCGTTTTCGAGTTTTCCGGCGAGGCGCTCCACCATCTCCCCGAAGGCCTGCGGCGACGACATCTCGCCCACCGTTTCCGGGTAGCCGCTCGACCAGTGCAGATAGAGGCCGGCGCTGGCGCCGATTACAAAAAGAGACAACAGCGCGGCGCCCGCCCCGCGCCACCGCCAATCCGGCGCGTGCGACGCGGCGGCGGTCTTGTCCTCGTCAACGCTTTCGCCGTCGGCGCGCTCAAGATCGCGCAACGCGCTTTCATATTCGGATGAATCCAGCAGGCCGCTTTCGACATCGCGGCGCAACTCCTCCAACTGCGCGGGCAATACGGATGCGCCCGTGGCGCGCGCGGCGCGCGCGCGCGCCAGCAGCGGCCACAGCAGCCACAACAGCGCGACCGCCCACAACAACGCGACCGCAATCCAGAACAGCGCCACCGACTTACTCCACCTGCTCCGGCTCGTCCGAGCGGCGCCGGCGCACGACCTGCCACCGGAAAAGCCAGAACAGCCCGCCCGCCAGCAACACCGCCGGCGCCAGCCACAGAATATAGGTCGCGGGCTTGAAGCGCGGCCTGAAAAGGACGAAATCACCATAGCGCGCGGTCATAAAATCAACAATCTCCCGGTCGTTTTTGCCGTCCGCGACCATCGTTCGCACTTCGTCGCGCAAATCGCCCGCAAGCTCGGCGCTGGAATCCGACAGCGACTGGTTCTGGCACACCAGACAACGCAGTTCCTTCAGCAACTCGTAATAACGCCGCTCCTGTTCGACGGATGCGAACGGCGCCGCGCCCGCCACCGCCAGCGACAGTAAAACCGTCTGAATGAAAGCGGCCGTCATCGCGCCCGTCCCTCCTCCAGCTCCGCCAGCAAGGGCAACAGCACTTCCTCGACGTCGTCGTGGTCCAGCGGACCGATGTGCTTGTAGCGTATGACGCCGGCGCCGTCTATGACGAAGGTTTCGGGCACGCCATAGACCCCCCAGTCTATGCCGATGCGCCCGCTCTGGTCGAACACGCTGAACACATACGGATTGCCCAGCCGCTCCAGCCAGGCAACGGCGTCTTCGCGCCGGTCTTTGTAATTCATTCCGTAAATCGGCACGCGCCAGTCCCCGGCAAGCGCCAGCAGCACCGGGTGTTCCTGATGACAGGCGACGCACCAGCTGGCCCAGACATTGACCAGCGCCGGCCCCGGCAGTTGCTTCTCGCCGACGACGCGCCCGGGTCTGTGCACGGTGGCGGCGGTGAACGGCGGCATCGGCTTGCCGACCAGCGGCGACGGTACGCGCGACGGATCCAGGCGCAGCCCCGCCGCCAGCAGCGCGACCAGCAGCACGAACGCGGCGACAATCCAGATGTGGCGGCTCATGCCGCCTCACCCGCTTTCGACGCATCGCCGCGCGCGATACGGTAGCGCGCATCCGACGCCGACAAGACGCCGCCCAGCGCCATCAGAAACGCGCCCAGCCAGATCCAGCGTATCAGGGGCTTGTAATAAACGCGCACCTCCCAGCGCCCGCCGTCCACCACCTCGCCCATCGCCACATACAAATCGCGCAGCAAAGTACCATCCACCGCCGCCTCGGTCATCGCGTCGCTCTGCACCCGGTACACCCGCCTTTCAGGGTGCAGCACCGCGACCGGCGCATCGCCGCGAAACACGCCGACCCGGCCTTCTTTCGAGTCGTAATTGGGGCCTTCTTTCTCCGCCACGCCCTCCAGCACAAAGCGGTAACCGGCGAGTTCGACCGACTGCCCGTCTTGCAGCAGCACCATTTTCTCTTCGCTGTAAACGCTGCTGAAAGTCACTCCGAAAATGAAAAGCGCAAGGCCGGCATGGGCGACGCTCATGCCATAAAAGGAAAGCGGCAACGTGCGCAATACGGCGCGCGCCGGGCCGCCGTCCGGCCTGCCGCGCCGCAGGCGCCGCCCCACGTTGAGGACCGTCGTCAGCAGCACCCAGGCGCCGGCGGCGGCGCCGATCAGGACGCCGACGGAAATCCCGTCGCCGAAAACCGCGGACAACACCAGTCCGGTTGCGAGCGCGAGCGCCAGCGGCACGCGCAGCCGCCGGTAGAGCGGGCGCGGATTGGAGCGTTTCCACTGCACCGCCGGGCCGACGCCCGCCGCCAGCGCCGCCAGCAGCATCAGCGGCACGAACACCGCCGAGAAATACGGCGCGCCGACCGAGATTTTATCGAGACCCAGCGCGTCGAGCGCCAGCGGGTAGAGCGTCCCGATCAGGATGGAGAACATCGTCACCACCAGGATGACATTGTTGATCAGCAGAAAATTCTCGCGCGACAGGAAATCGAACATCCCGGTGCTGCGGATGCGCGGCGCGCGCAACGCGTACAACAACAGCGAACCGCCGACGACGACCACCAGAAACAGCAGGATAAAGACGCCGCGCTCCGGGTCGGACGCAAAAGCGTGCACCGACACCAGCACGCCGGAGCGCACCAGAAAGGTGCCGAGCAGGCTCAGCGAAAACGCCAGAATCGCGAGCAGCACGGTCCAGCCCTTGAAGGCGTTGCGCTTCTCGGTCACCGCCAGCGAATGCAGCAGTGCGGTGCCGACCAGCCACGGCATGAACGACGCATTCTCGACCGGATCCCAGAACCACCAGCCGCCCCATCCCAGCTCGTGGTACGCCCACCAGCTGCCGAGCGTAATGCCGACGGTCAGAAACACCCACGCCGCCAGCACCCACGGCCTCGACCAGCGCGCCCAGCGGCCGTCGAGGCGGCCGTCCAGCAGCGCCGACACCGCGAAGGCGAACGCCACCGAGAAGCCGACGTAACCCATGTACAGCATCGGCGGATGAATGGTCATCCCCGGATCCTGCAGCAGCGGATTGAGGTCGCGCCCCGACGACGGCGCCGGGAACAGTCTCTCGAACGGATTGGACGTCGCCAGCGTGAACAGCATGAAACCCGCCGCCACCAGTCCCATCACCGCCAGCACCCGCGCCAGGAAAACATCGCTGAGGCCGCGGTTGAACAGCGTGACCGCAAAAGTCCAGGCGCCGAGTATCAGCATCCACAACAGCAGCGAGCCTTCGTGCGCGCCCCACACGGCGGCCAGTTTGTAATAGGTCGGCAGCGCCGCGCTCGAATGTTGGGCGATGTAGCGCACCGAGAAATCGTCTTTGAGAAAAGCGGCGCTCAACGCGGCATAGGACAAAACCAGCAGCAGAAACTGCAAACGCGCGGCGGGCTTCGCCAGATGAAGCAACGGCGCGACCCTGAAGTGCGCGCCCGCCAGCGGCAACGTGCCTTGCACGATGGCGACGACAAACGCCAGCACCAGCGCGAAATGGCCGAGTTCGACGATCACTGCGCGGCGCCGGCCTGCGGCCTGGCGATGCCGACCGGGTCCTGGCCGAGGGATTCGGCGACACCGGGCGGCATGTAATTCTCGTCGTGTTTGGCGAGCACCGTATCGGCGGCGAACACGCCGTCGTCGCGCAGCCGTCCGGTGGCAACGGCGCCCTGGCCGTCGCCGAACAGGTCGGGCAGCAGGCCGTGATAAACGACGCGGGTGGTTGACTCGCTGTCAGACAGCTCGAAATGCACACGTTCGCCGCGCCGGATGCTGCCGGGCACGACCATGCCGCCCAGGTTGAAGGTCCTGTCAACCGGCGGCATTTCCCGGGCGACCTGGGTCGGCGTGTAAAAGTACAGCAGATTTTTCTCGAGCGAGTACAACACCAGTGCCGCGGCGACGGAGAAACCGGCCAGCAGGATGACGATGAAAGCAAGCCGCTGCTTGCGCCTGGGTGTCATTGGCCGCCCTCTTTTGCAGCGGCGCCGCGGCGCAACAGGCGGCGGTGGCGCATCAGCGGCAGGTAGAGATTGGCGGCGAGCACCACCAGACCCAGCGCGTAGGAAGGCCACACGAACCAGGCGTAACCGCCCATCGAAAGCCAGTCGAGAAAGCCGGCGTCAGGCACGAATCCCGGCCTCGCCCCTGAACCATTGCTGCTCGCGGCAGTGTTCGGCGATGGAACTGCGCAGCCGCGCCAGCAGCGCGGTGACGAAATACAGATTGAAGACGGCCGCCATGAACAACAGCGGCGCCAACATGCTGATGTGCGCCGCCGGCTCGTCGAAACGGGTCACCGTCGGCCCCTGGTGCAAGGTGTTCCACCACAGAACCGAGTAATGTATGACGGGAATATTGACGACGCCGACTATCGCCAGCACCGAGGTCGCCCTCGCGGCCTTGCGGCGGTCGGGAATCGCCGAGTACAACGCGATGACGCCGAGATACAAAAACAGCAGAATCAACTCCGATGTCAGGCGCGCGTCCCACACCCAGAAAGCGCCCCACATCGGCTTGCCCCACAACATGCCGGTCAGCAGCGTCAGCGCCGTGAACGACGCGCCGATGGGCGCGCACTCGATGTGGATGAGTTCGGCGAGTTTGACCCGCCACACCAGCGCCACCGCACCCGCCAGCGCCATCACCATATAAACGAACAGCGACATCCAGGCCGACGGCACGTGAATGAACATGATGCGGTAGGCCTCGCCCTGCTTGTAGTCGGTCGGCGCCAGGTACAGCCCCCAATACAGGCCCGCCGCGAGCAACACGACGGTGGCGGGCAGCAGCCACGGAAACAACCGTCCGCACAGGCGGTAGAAAGACGGCAGCGAGGCATAGCGTTTCGCGTCAAGCATGTCAGTCGAGCATTACTCTGAGGGAGGCGCCAACGGCGAGCGGCGCCAGAAGCAATGTCACTATAAGTATCGCGCCTGAAATTGCAAGCGCCGCCTCCGCCGGCAGGCCGGCCGCGGCCAGGTCCATCGCGTTGGCGCCGAACACCAGCAACGGAACGTAAAACGGCAACACTAGCAACACCATCAACATCTCGCCGCGGCGCAAACAGCCGGTCAGCGCCGCGCCGACCGCGCCGAGCGCGCTCAACACCGGCGTGCCCAGCGCCAGGCTGAAAACCACCACCGGCAAACTGTGCACGGGCATGCCGAGCAGGTAACCGTAGAAAGGCGCCAGCAGCATGAACGGCAGGCCGGTGATGCACCAGTGCGCGAAGATGCGCGCAAGCGCAAACGGATAAACGCCGTGCGGCGTAATCAGCCATTGTTCAAGCGAGCCGTTCTCGAAGTCGTCCTTGAACGCGCGTTCAAGCGACAGCAGTCCCGCCAGCAGCGCCGCGATCCAGATGATGCCGGGCGCGAGCCGTCGCAGCACCGCCGGGTCGGCGTCCACTCCCAGCGGAAACAGGCTGACGACGACGGTGAAAAACGCGACCGGCATCAGCCAGTTGGAATGGATGTTCACGGCGGCGGACAAATCGCGGCGCACCAGCGATACAAATGCGTCAAACATCTTCGCCCAGGCGCAGGTTGTGCGCGGCGGGACGGCCCGGCGGCGCCAGCGCGCCGTGCGTCGCCACAAGCGCGGCGCCGCCGCGCTCCAGATGCGCGGCCAGCAGGCGCTCCAGCCGGCCGATGCCGTCGTCATCGAGGCCGACACCCGGCTCGTCCAGCAGCCACAGCGACGCGCGCTCGACCAGAAGCCGCGACAGCGACGCGCGCCGCAACTGCCCTTGCGACAGTTTCGCGCACGGCGTGTCGAGCCAGCCGGCGATGCCGAAATCATCCGCCGCCGAGATGGCCTGCGCCACCGTGTCCGCCGCGCGCGCGCGGCCCAGGCCGGAATAAAACGCCAGGTTGGCGGCGACGCTCAACTCGCTCCTGAAACCGGACTTGTGTCCGATATACAGGACCTGCTCGTGGTAGCGCCCGCGCTCCAGCGCAGGCGACAGGCCGCGCCAGTGAAAGGCGCCGGCGTCCGCCTCCGACAGGCCGCACAAAATCCGCAGCAGCGTGGTCTTGCCGGCGCCGTTGGCGCCGGTCACGGCGCACCACTCGCCGCCGCGCAGCACGAGGTCGAGACCTTCGCACAACATGCGGCCATCGCGGGAAAAAGCCAGATTGCTTACTTTGAGCGAGCCGTTGTCCATGGATTGGTTCTGCATCCGCCTATTCTAACGCCCACGCCGCAAACCCGCGCGGCGCAGTGCTATAATGCGTACGCGACATGCAAGCCAAGCACAAAGCCATTCTTTCCGCCACCGCCCTGGTCGTCGCCGGCATCGCCGCCGCCGGCGGATTTTCCGCCACGCTGGAGGCGACCAACACGACCGAATTCTGCACCTCGTGCCACTCCATGCAGTGGGTCAAGGCGGAATGGGAAGACTCGCTCCACTTCTCCAACGCAAGCGGCGCGCGCGCCCAGTGCCAGGACTGCCATGTGCCGAATCCGCTGTTTCCCAAAATGCACGCCAAGGTGATGGCGGCGAAAGACGTATGGCATGAAATTCTCGGCACGATAGACAACGAGGAAAAGTTCGAGGCGCACCGCTGGACCATGGCCAACCGCGTGTGGCGAAAGATGGAGGCGAGCCAATCCAGGGAGTGCAAGACATGCCACCTGTTCGAGGCGATGGACCTGGACGAACAGGACAAAACCGCGCGCAAGAAACACAAGCGCGCTCACGCCCGCGGCGACAGTTGCATTGAATGTCACAAGGGCGTGGCCCACAAACGCCCGAGAAAACCCCGCGACACCGCCGCGCGTTAATGCTTCGCCCGCCCGCGGCGGCATGCGCGCCGTGCAAAGGCCAATCCCGTGCGACAGACCGGCTGTATGATTCGGCTGTACAGCATTTGTCCTGGACATCGGGCTTGAAATACACCGGCGCCGCTTATATACTCGCCTTTCTACCCCTTGAGGAGGAACCATGTTCAAGCGATTGTTCATACACGCCGTTGCGCTGTTCGCAGTGGCTGTCTGCCTGTCTCCCGCCCAGGCCGAGATGGCGACGGAGGAAATGCTGACCAACACCTGCGTGGCCTGCCACGGCGCCGGTGGCGTCAGCGCGGGACCGGCGATTCCGTCGTTGTCCGGCATGACCAGAAACTATTTTGCAACAGCCATGCTGTCCTATAAATACGACGACGACCCCGAGGGCCTGGAAAAAGCCATGGCCGAGCTCGAGAAAGACAAGATGTACGAGGACGCCGAGATGTTCACGCGTGAAAGCACCATCATGGGGCGCCTCGCCAAGGGCTACACCCTGGATGAAATCAAGCGGATGGCCGAAGTGTTCGCCGCCGGCGAGCCTTCCATCGTCAAGCAGTCCTACGACCGCTCGAAAGTCGGCCTGGGCGAAGAACTGCACGAGGAATACTGTGACAAGTGCCACGCCGACGGCGGCCTGTCGCCGGAGGACGATGTCGGCCTGCTGGCCGGGCAGTGGACCCACTACCTGGAATTCACGCTGTCGGATTACCTTGAAGGACGGCGTCAGGCGCCGAAGAAAATGCGGACGAAACTGAAAGAAATGCACGAAGAACACGGCATGGCGGGAATGCAGAGTCTGTTGCACTACTACGCCAGCGTCAAGAAGTAAGCGAGGACCCATAACATGATTCAATTCAACCGAAGAAACTTTATCAAGAGCGCAGGCGCCGCGACCGCGGTGACGGGCGCCGCCGCCGGCCTGGGCTTTCCGCTGATCGCCTCCGGCGCGGCCAGCAAAGTGGTTGTGGTCGGCGGCGGCGCCGCCGGCGCCATTGCCGCCCGCTACGTCAAGAAGATGAACAAGGCGATAGACGTCACGCTGATTGAAGCCAACGAGCACTACCACACCTGCTTTATGAGCAACGAGGTCCTCGGCGGAGAGCGGCAGTTCAAGACCCTGCGGTTCGGCTACAAGGGCCTTGCCAGGCACGGCGTCAATGTCGTCAAGGCGAAGGCCACCGGAGTCGATCACAAGAAAAAGATGGTGACGACCGACGCCGGGCGCAAATACAAGTTCGACCGGCTGGTGCTGGCCCCCGGCATCGACTTTCTCTGGAACAAGATCGAGAACTACGACGAGGCCGCCAGCCAGCGCATGCCGCACGCCTGGAAAGCCGGCCCGCAGACGACGCTGCTGAAAAAGCAGATCGAAAGCATGTCCGACGGCGGCACCGTCATCATCGCGCCGCCGGCCAATCCTTTCCGCTGTCCGCCGGGGCCGTACGAGCGCGCCTGCCAGATTGCGCACTACCTGAAAAAACACAAGCCGAAGTCGAAGGTGCTGGTCATAGACGCCAAGGACAAGTTCTCCAAGAAGGGCCTGTTCACCCAGGGCTGGAAAGACCGCTACGACGGCATGATCGAATGGATGGCGGGTTCGGAAACCGGCGGCGGCGTGGTCGCGGTCCATTCGTCGAAGAACACCGTTTCCACCGAACTGGACGACTTTCCGGCTGAAGTCATCAACGTCATTCCGCCGCAAAAGGCCGGACACATCGCGCAAGTCTCCGGCTGCGCCGACGATTCCGGCTGGTGCCCGGTGCATCTCGACACCTTCGAGTCCACCAGACACCCCGGCGTGCACGTCATCGGCGATGCCAGCATCGCCACCGGCATGCCGAAGTCCGGCTACGCCGCCAACTCGCAAGCCAAGGTGTGCGCCGCGGCGGTCGTCGCCTCTCTCGGCGGCAAATCCATGGGCACGCCCTCCTACGTCAACACCTGCTACAGCATTGTCGCGCCCGACTACGGTATTTCGGTCGCAGCCGTTTACCGCCTCGCCGCCGACAAGAGCAAAATCAGCAAGGTGGCGGGCGGGCTGACGCCGATGGACGCCTCCGACGAGGCAAGGCGCAGAGAAGTGCTCTACGCCCACAGCTGGTTTGAAAATATCGTGGTGGACACTTTCGGTTGATCCGGCCGATTGATTCGGCTGCTGTCGGCGGGTAATATGCAAGCGGGGTCGAAAGACCCCGCTTTTTTGTTACCCGACACCATGCTGCAACCCCCGCGAAACCATCTGCCGGACGGCTCATCCGGCATCGTGCGCTGGGGGCGGCTGCACGGCTGCGCGGCGGCCCGCGCCGTCGCCGACACGCTCAAAAGCCGCCGCCGCCCGATTCTGCTGATCGCGCCCGATGTGGCGGCGGCGCTGCAATTCGAGACCGAGTTGCGCTTCTTTCTGGGCGCCGGCGAAAACATCATGCTCTTCCCCGACTGGGAAACGCTTCCCTACGACCGTTTCTCTCCCCACTCGGACATCTCGGCGGCGCGCATGGCGGCGCTCTCGCGCCTGCCGCGGCTTGAATCCGCTATCTGCATCGCCACTTGCGGCGCGGCGATGCAGCGGGTCGCGCCCGTCTCGTTCATCGACACGCAGACCTTTGCACTGAAACGCGGCGGCCGGCTCGACATCGGCGAATTTCGCGGGCGGCTGAACGAAGGCGGTTACTCGGCGGCGCCGCAAGTCTCGCACCACGGCGATTACAGCGTGCGCGGAGGCATTGTTGATTTCTATCCGCCATCCTCCGAACACCCAATCCGCATTGACCTGCTCGACGACGAGATCAACAGCCTGCGGCGGTTCGACCCGCAAACCCAGATGTCAGAGGAGACCGTCGGCGAGGCCGTCATTCTGCCGGCGCGCGAGTTCCCGATGAACAACGCCGCCATCGAGAATTTCCGCCGCCGCTTCCGCGTCGAGTTCAGCAATCCCCCGGACGAGTGCCCGGTTTACCGCGACATCAGCGAGCACGTCGTTCCCGGCGGCGTCGAATACTACCTGCCGCTGTTCTTCGACGGCCTTTCGACCTTGTTCGATTACCTGCCGGAAGACACGCTGCTGGTGCTGCCCGAGCCGCTCGACGACCACGCCGCCGAACACTGGAATTACATTGACGGGCGCTACCGGCAGTTGCGCGACGACCCTGAACATCCGCTGCTTGCGCCGCAAAAACTGCATCTGGAGCCGCCTGAACTGGCGGCGCGGATGCAAGATTTTCAGCGCGTCGAAATGCAGCCGTTCCGGCACGGCACGCGGCGGGACGACACGGTGGATTTTGCCACCCGCCTGCCGCCGCCGCTGGCCTTCGACCTGCAACAGCAAGACCCCGCCGCCCGCTTGCGCGAGTTCATCGGCGGCTTTGACGGGCGCATCCTGATTGCCGCGCAGTCGCCCGGCTACCGCGAACAACTGTCGGAACTGCTCGCCGATTTCGGGCTGCGCGCAAAAATCGTCGAGGGCTGGAACGACTTTGCCTCCGGCGGCGACTCCCCGTGCCTGTGCGTCGGGCCGGTGCATCAGGGAGCCGTCTTCGAGAGCGAGAAACTGGCGTTGATTACCGACCATCAGATTCTCGGGCAACGCGCCGCGACGCGGAACCGCCATGCCAGACGCACCCGCGACGCCGAGGCGCTGATCGAGAATCTCGACAGTCTGGAAATCGGCTGCCCCATTGTCCACGAGGAACACGGCATCGGGCGTTTTCGCGGCCTCGAAGTGCTCGAGCTCGCCGGCTACCCGTCGGAGTTCTGCGTGCTGGAATACGCCGAGGAGAACAAACTGTACGTGCCGGTCGCGTCGCTGCATCTGCTCAACCGCTACATCGGCGGCGACGCCGAAACCGCGCCGCTGCACAAACTGGGCAGCGGCCAATGGAAGAAGACCCGGCGCAAGGCGGCGCAAAAAGCCCATGATGTCGCCGCCGAACTGCTCGACACCCAGGCGCGGCGCGACGCGCGCAAGGGCTTCGCGCTCGATCTCGACAAGGCCGACCACCGCGCTTTCGCCGCCGCCTTCCCCTATGAGGAAACGCCCGACCAGAGCAAGGCGATCGCCGAGATCATCAACGACCTGTGCTCGGAAAAACCGATGGACCGGGTGGTTTGCGGCGATGTCGGTTTCGGCAAGACCGAGATTGCGATGCAGGCCGCGTTCATCGCCGCGCAAAACGGCCGCCAGACCGTGGTGCTGGTGCCGACGACGTTGCTGGCAAGACAACATGACGAAACCTTCCGGGACCGTTTTTCCGCGTGGCCGGTGCGAATCGAGATGCTGTCGAGATTCCGCAGCCGCGGCGAACTGAAAAAAAGCGTTGCGGCGATCGAGGACGGCGCCGCGGACATCGTCATCGGCACCCACAAACTGCTGTACGAGAAAATCCGTTTCAAGCGGCTGGGGCTGATTGTCATTGACGAAGAGCACCGTTTCGGCGTCAAGGACAAGGAGAAACTGAAGGCGCTGCGCACCCGCTGCGACATCCTGACGCTGACGGCGACCCCGATTCCGCGCACCTTGAGCATGAGCCTGATCCGGTTGCGCGACCTTTCCATTGTCGCCACGCCGCCGCCCGGCCGCCACGCCGTCAAGACCTTCATCAAGCAATGGGACGACGCGCTGATTCGCGAGGCCTGCCAGCGCGAATTGAAACGCGGCGGCCAGATTTATTTTCTGCACAACGACATCCGCACAATCGAGGAAATGGCCGGGCGCGTGCGCGAACTGGCGCCGCAGGCGCGCGTCGCCGTCGCCCATGGCGCCATGCCGGAAAGAGCCCTGGAAAACACGATGGTTGATTTCTACCACCAGCGCCACAACATCCTGGTGTGCACGACCATCATCGAAAGCGGCCTCGACATTCCGAGCGCCAACACCATCATCATCCACCGCGCCGACCGCTTCGGCCTCGCCCAGTTGCACCAGTTGCGCGGGCGCGTCGGGCGCTCCCACCATTCCGCCTACGCCTATTTTCTGGTGCCGCCGAAGGCGCAGATGACGGGCGATGCGATGAAACGGCTGGAGGCGCTTGAATCGCTCGAAGAACTCGGAATCGGTTTTACGCTGGCGGTGCACGACCTCGAAATTCGCGGCGCCGGCGAGCTGCTCGGCGAGGAACAAAGCGGGCACATCCAGGAAGTCGGCTTCACGATGTACAACAAGTTGCTGAAACGCGCGGTCGAGGCGTTGCAGTCCGACGGCGAAGTGGATCTGGACGCGCCGCTCGACACCGTCACCGACGTCAACCTCGGCGCGCCCGCGCTGATTCCCGACAGTTACGTGCCGGACATCGGCCTGCGCCTGGTGCTCTACCGGCGCATTGCCGGCGCCGCCGACAAAGACGACCTCGACGAACTGAAAATCGAGATGGCCGACCGCTTTGGCCCGCGGCCCGAATACACCGACAACCTGTTCCTCGGCGCGGCGCTGCGGTTGCGCTGCCGCCACCTGGGCATCACCCGGATCGAGGCGGACCACGACGGCTTTCGTGTCCATTTCGACAAAGAACCGGCATTCGACACCGGCAAACTGCTTGAACTGGTGCGCAACCAACCCTCGCTGCACCGTTTCGACGGCCCGAACAAACTGGCCGTCACCGAACCGCTGGAGACCGTGGCCGACCGCAATCGGCAAATCCGGGGTTTTTTTGATAACATCACTACGCAGGCCAACTGTTCATGAAAAAAACCGCCGCTTCCCTGATGATTTGGGCGCTGCTGCTCGCGGCGCCGTGCGCATACGCGCAATCAAGCGATGAACTCTACCAGATCGAACTGCTCATCCTGAAACACGGCGACGGCGCGGCGGAGCAGTTGCGCAATGTCGTCAAGCCCGAACTGGTGCACCGGCTGAGGCAGCCGGCGCTGGACCTTACACAGGCCGCGCCCGGCGACCGGATTCTGCCGGTCACCGACCGCTCGCAATACCGACTGGCCCGACAGGCCGAAAAAATCGAGGCCGACGGCTCGTTCAAAATCCTGCGCCACATCGCCTGGCGACAACCGGCCTTCAACCGCGAACAGGCGCGTTACATCAACCTCCCCGGAGAGCCGGCGGCGGGGCTGCTGAAAGGCATCGCCTGGCTCAGCCACGAGCAGTATTTTCAACTGCGCCTGGACTTTCAATACGACCCGGATTACGCCGCCGAACCGACCGTCGCGAAAAAACCGACAACGACGCTGATTCCGATTCACATGAAGAAAGTCCTGCTGCCCGGCGAACTCCACTACCTCGACCACCCCATCATCAGCGTCCTCGCAAAGATCACCGAGGTGAAGTGATGAAATTATCCGCCGACACTTTCGCCCCGGTGTTGAATCATCTCGTTATAGGTGAGCTTGAACATGCTGTCCGAAAGCCACTTCTTGAAAGACTCATTGTCGCTGAACTGTTTGTGTAGATCCGTATAATCTGGAAGCGCTTCGAGCATAATGTGGTTCAGAGCTTCGTTATGCTCAATGCGTGCATTTTGTTTGTCGGAGTTTTGGCATGCGTTGCGGAAAGCGGGGTTCGCTTTTATCTTTTCAGGTAGTTCTCTGATGAACTGCCGATCCCTATCATCGCCACCAAACTGGTTGTTGAAATCCCGGATGATGCTGGACAATGGATCCATCTCAATCTCCGGCTTTCGCATATCACCACCGGTCGGTATCGGGTCAATCTCGGCATCATCGTCTTGCAGTGCAATCTGCGTCTTGGCTTTCACCTCAGCCCGGTAACTGGCCATGTCTATGGCTTCCAGGATGCCTCTGGACAAATCTTCTTCTTTGGGGGCGGGCAACTTCGGGATTAAAAAATTGAGAAAGATGGTGCGCTTCTCCCACTCGGAATTACTGTATGGAAGCAACGCCGAAAGAAATTCGTAAGTGCGGGTAAATGCCTTGGCCTTGCCCTTGAAAGCAATCTGGCCGTCTTCATCCAGTTCGTCCAAATATACTTTGACGCATTGATCCAGAACAGGGTCAAGTTGGTCGCGCTCAACGCCGTCCAGATACTGCCGAACAAAGCTGTCTATTTGTTCCGGCGAATAAACCTGATAACCGTCAAGGTCTGCCTGAATATCATGCAGTTTGTTGGGGTCGGTCTCGTCAGCCAGAATGGTGCCACGGTAGTAGGGATTAAACGCTTCCCGAATGCCGTCAACGTCATTCATAAAGTCCAGCACAAAAGTATCGTGCTTTTTCGGATAGGAACGGTTGAGGCGCGATAACGTTTGCACAGCCTTGATGCCTGACAATTTTTTGTCAACATACATCGTGTGCAGAAGCGGCTCATCGTAGCCGGTCTGAAACTTGTCGGCGCAGATGAGAAACCGGTACGGCTCTTCCTGAATCTTGTCCTCAATAAGCCTTGATGGGAATTCATTGAGCAACGCCTCGCTGACCCTCGCGCCGTTGTAGTCGTGCTCGCCCGAGAAAGCCACAATAGCCTTATATTGGCTCTTGCGTTCAAGCAAATAGGCGCGGATGGCATTGTAGTATTCGATTGCGCGCTGAATGCCGCCAGTCACCACCATCGCGCGCGCCTGTTCGCCGATTTTTTCCTGGCCAATGACTTGCTCGTGGAAGTGGTCAACCATGATTTCGGCCTTGAGCCGAATCGCATGACTGTGACCTTCGACATAGCGGCGAAGCTTTTTTCTGGCTTTCTTTGCATCGAACTCGGGATCCGCCTCAATGGTCTTGGCCAGTCTGTAGTAACTCTTTATCGGCGTGTAGTGCTGAAGCACATCCAGAATAAAGCCTTCCTGAATAGCCTGCTTCATTGTGTAGATGTGGAAAGAACGGTGTTTGGTCGTGCCGTCCGCTTGCGGGTTCGGGTTGCCGAATATCTCCAGCGTCTTGTTCTTCGGAGTGGCTGTAAAAGCAAAGTAACTGGCGTTGGATAGCAGCCTACGCGATTCCATCAGCCGGTTAATCTGGTCCTCGAAAGTTTCCCCTTCCTCTTCCCTGCCCGCCTCGGCGAGTGCCCGCGCCACAGACGCACCAGCCTTGCCGCCCTGACTGGAATGTGCCTCGTCAATGATGAGGGCGAAACACCGTTTTCTCTGTTCATTTCCAATCTCGTTGAGGATATACGGGAATTTCTGCAACGTTGTGATGATGATCTTTTTGCCTTCTTCAATGAATTTCCGCAGGTCGCCCGAATCCTTAGCGTGTCCCACCGTTGCTCCGACCTGGGCAAATTGTTTAATAGTGTCTCGAATTTGCTTGTCGAGGATGCGTCGGTCGGTAATCACAATAATCGAGTCAAACACGGGCTTGTTGTTTTTCGCCAACCCGATTAACTGATGAGCCAGCCAGGCGATGGAGTTGGATTTTCCACTCCCCGCCGAGTGCTGAATCAAGTAGCGCTTACCCACACCCTCTGCCCCGGCGTCGGCCAGAAGTTGGCGCACAACATCAAGCTGATGATAGCGAGGCCATATCTGCGCTTTCTTCTTGCGTCCGGTCTTTTCGTCCTTCGACTCCACCACTTGGGCGTAGTTCTCAAGGATGTTGGTAAGACTCGTTCGAGTCAGCACTTCGCGCCACAAGTAATCAGTCTTGATGCCGTTGGGATTCGGCGGGTTGCCGGCGCCGCCTTCCCAACCTTTGTTGAAAGGCAGAAACCATGATGCCTTGCCCTTCAAGTGCGTACAAAAACGCACCTCTTGTTCATCCACCGCAAAGTGCGCCACGCAACGGCCAAACTCAAAGAGTTTCTCGCTCGGGTCGCGGTCTGTCTTGTACTGCCGGACCGCATCATCCACCGTCTGCCTGGTGAGGCTGTTCTTCAATTCAAAAGTGGCAACCGGCAGACCGTTTATAAAGAGCCCCATGTCCAACGCAAGTTTCGGATTGGTGCGGCTGTAACCCAACTGTCGCGTGATTGAGAAGCGGTTTGCCTCGAACAATGTCTGGGCTTTTTCGTTCCCCGGCGATGGTGTGCCGTAGAAAAGGTTGAGGTTATGGGCGCCGTGTTTGATTCCACGGCGCAGCACGTCAATGGTGCCGCGCTTGCTAATCCCACTTCGTAGTCGTGCCAGAAACTTTCGCCGTGCAGGGCAATCATTATCTAACCCCAGCGATTCGGCCACCTCCGGTTGCGTAGCGACCAGAAAGGCTGAAAGTTGCGCCAAATCCACGCAGTACTCACGGTCGTAGTCATGCCGGTTGCCGCAAATCCAGCCCACTCCGCCATAACTAACCGGCAGTTCGGACACCGAACCCTCCTTAGGCGGGTCACAGGGCTGGCCGGCCAAAACCATGCAGATATGGCGTTCAAGACCACGTTCAGAGGTGTCAGTGACGCTACTGGACATAACTCAGGCACTCTTTGTCAAATGACAGTCAGTTAAGAAAATCTGCATATTCCAAAGGACTGGAGATTTAGTCATTAAAATCGAGCACCTTCATCAATTACCCGTCAACATGCCGAGCCCGATTATTACTGCCGGGTGATTTTTCGGCCAATGTAAAGGACTTTAAGCCGGACTTGTCCAAGTGGAACCGGCCATTCAAAATGAATTCGAAAAGTTTCCCGACTAATCTTCCCATGCCAAGGGCAGAACAATGATTCGGAAGGGTCTGAAGGATCCTTGAAGGTCAATTTCTGTTTAAATTTTCTCTTGTTGCTTTCAGATTCATCACTAAACCATGCTTTGCGGCCTTGGCTATGTTTCTTCCATAGCTCATTAGCGGCATCCGTCATTCCCCCGTCAGAAACACGGCGGTCCGACATGATTTCTTGCAAGACGTTCAAACGACTTTCGATTCTGTTTGAGATAATTCCAGAAAATGTTTCTCGGGAAAGTGCGGTCTTCAAAATATCATCCGAAATTTCCAGATGATTGAAGCGCTCTTGACAGAATTCTATTAATTCTTCCCAACTCTGTGGGGCACGCCTTTCATTCAGGCAAGATTCGAGTTTCTGTACATCCCAAGTGTTGGGGATACTGATTTTACCGAACGGGTCTTCGGGGAGGCCATGCAAGACCGTTAAAGGGGTTCGCTCGAAATTGATCCGACCACCGGTGAAACTAAAGACTCCGGACGGGTCGTGCACACGCACTCTTCTGGCTGCCTCCCCAAGGCCGCTATATGTAACGTCCTCACCCTCAAATTCGAAATAGTTATCTGGTTCGTCCTGCTTATCATTTTCTACGAATGAGCTAGCTTTAGAAACCCATCCAAAGAACAATCTTTTCATATCGGGCTTGCTTTGCTCCACAGCCTCGGAAGCATTCATCCAGGCTGTAACCGGTCGATGTTTGAGTTCATCGGTACAGAAAAGCTGATACGTTTTCCCTTTCAATTTCCAACGAATCGAAGCTACTTTCAGGAAATCATTGAGAAACGCTTTTCCCGTCTCAAACTGTCCTTGAAGTGATAACTCGTTGATGTACCACTTCACGCGGATTGGTCCCACCCTATCAGCGTTGCAAGATCTAATTCACTCTGATCGAAAAAGCCCTCGGGCCAAATGTCAAAAGCGCCCTCTGCATCAATAGCTGGCGAAATCACACCATGGCCAGCCTTAGAATCCACCCCGGAAAAGAAGTGAACCGCCACATCCGAATGTGAGAGAACTCTCTTTTTCACGGCCAAACGAATCCCGTTCAGGACATGATCGCTGTGACTTTCAATCAATATCTGAACACCAGTGGTCGCAATACGAGCGAGTATCTCCCCCATGCGGGACTGTGCGCGTGGATGGAGATGAGCTTCCGGGCTCTCGATAATCAAAACTTGGTCTTCCCGAGCCAAAAGAATTGCCGCGAGAATCGGAAACACATACGTAAGCCCATATCCCACGTTGGCCGGGAGGCACCAGTCATTCTCTGTCCCAATGCCAAACAACAGCCGTATGAGAGAAGTCTTTTCTACTTTATTTGCCGTAACTCGCGTACCGGGGAAAAGATCATTTAAATAAGCATCCATCTGCCGGCGCAGACTTCCTGCATCCTCATTGGGATGCCACCGGAATGAGTCAACTTCCTCATCTGCTGCCCATTCGTACCACCACGGCGCATATTGTCCTTCGCAACCGACATCTGCATAAATAATGTTTGCATTGTCTGGAGACGGATATACATCGGATATTTCGCCGCGCTCTGAATTCAAGAATATAATATTCCTGAGTGCATGAATTAAATCGCTTGAGGAAGCGCCAGTATCTGGATTGTCCCACATTTTCCCGGCCCACTTTTGCGGTTCCGTATTCCGCCGCTGATATGTCACCCTCTCAATATGGAACAAGTCTTTTCTAGGTTCAGATAAACGCATTTGAGGGTCCACAGGACTGAAACTCCATGAAGCATGCTCATTCCCGGTAGCAACTGAAATTCCAATCCGGCGCTCTTCCGCTTGGCTTGACAACACATCGCTCGGTCGCCCAAGTCGAATAATTGGCCCATTAGGCGGCAAATATGCCGAGTCAGAATCCAGACTGAGGCCTTGTGTCAATAGAAGGAGAGAATGTAATGCTGTGGATTTCCCTGCCGAGTTGAAGCCGGTGAACAGCGTAAGCGGCGCCAATGCAAGACGCAGAGCCGAGAAACACTTTAGATTGGAAAATTCAAGCGAGCGCAGTGCCATGGCTTCAGTTCCTGATTCCGAATGCTTTTGTGGCAAGTTCAAATCTGGTTCTTACAGACTTGGTATTATTGGTAAAGTAGCTGATAGCACTGTTGAACTGCTCATCATCAATTAGATTGACCATCGCTTCGCGGATTTTATGTCCCAATTCTGATTCAAGGGAGATTTCTTCCGGGAACTCTGCCAACAACACTGTGCAAACATCGAAAAGAGAAATATTGAGCTTACCACGTTTAATGCCGGGCCCTTCAAAAACAAGTGATTTGCGGAATGCATGTCTCTTAAAGAGTTGTCGATTAGATTGTAATGACCGATTAAATTTCTTCATGAGGTCATTCAAACACGCCTCATTATCGGGGTCATTCATATAACGCAGAGCTTTAGCCAGAAATTCGTCCATGTCTCCGCGGTATTCATCTACCCCGAGAATGCTAAACGCGCAGAAGCGATTCACCGCCTCCCGGTCTCTCATGATTTCAGGTTTCAGTGCATATCCTGTTGCCGCATGGAACAGTTCGCTTTCCACTGCTTTTTTGAGCCAACGCGTTGCAGGACCATTGTATACCGCATTGCGCATTTGCTGGCGACTCAAAGCGATACCGCTGTTTACGCGCTCAAAAATATCGAGTCGAGCACGTTCCGGCGCATTGGCATCAAGTATATACATAATAAGCTGTGTATCGAGAATTCGCTCTTGTAATTTCAGAGGCAATTGACTGAACTTCTTCCCTTCAATGGAGCTTTCTCGATTACCCCCGTCATTTAAACCGGTACCCCGTATCTTGAATTCGTCATTTACATAGTTCAGAAAAGTAGTGATTCTCTGTAGCCCGTCCACAATGATAATTTCCCCTCCCAGCCCTTCCGCAACATAAAAAACCGGAAGCGGGATGCGCATAATGCAACTTTCGATAAGCTTTGACTGTTTATCATGCGGCCATACGAAATCGCGCTGGAAATCCGGGTCGAGTATCCAGCGGTTGTTCTTGACTCGACCAAGAACTTCTGAAACCGACCTTGTTTCTTGACGAATGAAGAGAGAATCTAGAGGGTATCCCGTACTGCCATCGCCAGCTGTTTTGTCGTGGCCCTCAATCTCCTCTTTGGGTGGCTTTTGTTCGGTCGCTATTTCTGCCATTTCTTCACCACGTGCCCTTGATTACTGCGAGTACAAAAAACATGGTTTCTTATGCCTTGAATTGATTGGTTCGTAACCGTCTGTAATAGTGCGGATACCCAATGTGATTAATATAACAAACTTTTCGGGCTGACAAGGGGAAAATGGTCAACCTTCCAGTCTCTCCATCCTTTCAGTTTCTTCGCCTATGTCGCTCAAAGCGTTTCTCTCGCCTATCGGCTCCGAATCACCAAATTCGTCAGGCAGACTGTTTGCCACCCCACGCACGTCAACCTTGCCGGTGACTACATCGGCAATCAGGCGGGTGCGGTATTCTTGCAGGAGTTCAATCTCGCGGCGGGCGCGTGCAATGGTAGTATCAATGTCGGCGGTGGTGCGGTCAAGGTATTCGACAATAGCGGTTTGTTCAAGCAGAGGAGGAATAGGTAATCTTGAGCGGCTTAACTTTTCATAGTCGATGTTCTGGCCTTGCCTGATTCCAGTCACAAAGAACCTAAGATTTTCGATGTATGGCATCGATTTGAACAAGTGCGCGAGATACCTGTGGTTTTCTGTATTTTTTACAACGAGGATTGTGTATGCAGGGCTGATAATCCCTTGCTCATGCGCATATTCAATACCTCCTTGAAACGATCTAAGACTGATAACAAAGTCACCAACACACACCAACTTCAATAAGTGAAGATCTTTCAGTGCCAGAACTGTCCTGCTTTCATATTGCTCTTTGCGAACAACTCCCTTCGTTTGGGTCGCTGCAAGTAAAGGTTCATTAGGGTACCCTTTTTCGCTTCGCTCATTAAATAGAATTTTTGTTCGCCGAACATCCCAATGTTCCGGCACCTCCCCCAGCCATTTAATGCCAGAGTCTTTTAGGGGAACATTGGGGTCGAGGCCGCGGGTGATGGCGCGGGTGATGATGGCCTGTTTTTGTTCTTTCAGTAATTCAACCAGCTTCTGCTTCGCTCGAACAAACCGCCACACCCGTTGCTCCACATAATCCAGATAGTGAACAATCGCGACTTGTTCCGAGAGAGGTGGAAAGCATGAGTGGATGGTCTTAAAGTGTTCAGGACGCAGGCTCCACATATCTGATGCAATGCCATAGGACCAGCGCTCGGCTTCTTTTGCAAATGACGGAATTCGAAAAAGCTGATGGAAGTAATTAGGATTGCTACAATTATGTGGCCGCTGCACTACATACGCGGGACTAATGATGCCTCTGTAATTTGAAACACCAATCGCCCCCTGCCATGCACGCATTTTGTTGTATGCTATATCTCCGGGCTGTACAACCTTGTAATTTGACTTATCCAAATTTGAGCTATCCTTCTTAGATGTAGTCTCAAGAAGCGCTGATTGGCGAATCACCCCTTTTTTTATGGTAACGGACAGCATTTGCTCGTCAGGATATCCGCGGTCTTTAACCTCATCAAACATAGCCCGGTTTGGCAGCACTTCCCAATGCTCCGGCACATCTCCCAGCCACTCGACACCAGAGTCCTTCATTGCGGGATAAGGTTTGAGGTTGGAAATCATTACAGTACTTTCCCTCCCCTATTCATAGTGCCACTAATTGGTTTCCCCAACGATTTCGCCCAACAACCCTTCCGTCTCCTTCTCCAATGCCAGAATATCAGTGCGAATTTCCCCCAGTGTGCGCATCGGCTGAGGTTTATAGAAATAGCGGGTGAAACTGATTTCGTAGCCAATCTTGACGCTGTTCTCGACATACCAGGCATCGGAAACATGCGGCAACACTTCACGCTTCAGGAATGCCTCAATGCCGCCTTTTTCCGGTAGCGGTATCTGTTCGGTGTCGCGCAGGTCGGTGTCCGGTTCGTATTCCACTACGGCGGGCTTGCCGTTGATGGCGGTCTCGAAAAGACCTCGCAATGGGTCGGGGACTGTCCCTTTCTTGTGGATTTTCTTGATGATGGGCGGAGCCTCCTCGCTTCGCTTACCATTTTCTTTCATGTCCTTGATTTCTTTTGCTTTGTAAGCGCGATTCGGGTCGGCGCCTTCAATGCGAAGCGGGCGTTCAACGGTGATTTTCCAGTAGCCGAAAGCCTCGTTGTCAAAAATCTTGCTCTGCTCTGACTCCTCAAACGCAAGAAAGGTATCGCAAATGCGCTTGATGTCATTCTCTCCGAGTTCGCAGTTCTTCTTGCCCAGATTCTTGCGTAGCGACTGATACCACCCGGTGGCGTCAATGAGTTGCACCTTGCCCTTGCGGTGTTCAGGCTTGCGGTTGCTGAGTACCCAGATATAAGTGGCGATGCCAGTGTTATAAAACAGGTTCAACGGCAACGCGATAATAGCCTCCAGCCAATCGTTTTCAATAACCCATCGGCGGATATTGCTCTCGCCCTGCCCGGCGTCACCCGTGAATAGTGAACTCCCGTTGTGTACTTCAGCAATGCGGCTGCCGAGTTTCGTGCGCCGCTTCATTTTGCTCAGCATGTTCGCCAGGAAAAGCATCTGGCCGTCGCTGGAGCGGGTTACCAGAGAGTAGTCGGGAACATCAGCGTGACTAATCGAAAAACGCGTGTCGCTTATTTCGCCTTTCCCGCCCATGCGGTCCAAATCGCTTTTCCAACTCTTGCCATAGGGGGGATTGGAGAGCATGAAATCAAATTCGGTGGACGGGAAGGCATCGTTAGAAAGAGTTGAATATTCAGCACCACCGACGATGTTATCCGCCGCTTCGCCTTCACCTTTGAGTAGCATATCCGCCTTACAGATGGCGTAGGTCTCGGCGTTAATCTCCTGGCCATAGAGGTGTGTCTTAACTTCTTTAGGGAATTATATACCAAAATGCACCAAAAACGGGGGAAAGCCTTATAGGGTAAAGGTTTTTAGTGATTGACATTTGCGCTGAAATATGCAATAATAAACGGGTTGTTAATCACTGATATAGGAGTATATCAAAATGAAAAAGAGAGTAGCCAAAACCCTATCCACATTTGACTTTATGGCCATGTTTCCGACAGAGAAGAGAGCGCGTAAGTATGTAGAGCGTTTGCTTTGGAAGGGCAAGCCAGTATGTCCGCATTGCAAGCATGGCAAGGTAATGACACTGAAAAGAGAAGGTCATTACAAGTGCCATAGTTGCCGCAAGGTATTTACTGTTCGGGTAGGTACCATCATGGAGAGTAGCAAGGTGCCGTTTCGCAAGTGGTTGTATGCGATGTATCTGATTGCTACTTCCCGCAAAAGCATTAGCAGTTTGCAGTTGAGTAAAGAGATTGGCGTTACTCAAAAGACTGCATGGTTTCTTGGTCATAGAATCCGTGAAGCCTTTAAGAGCGGTGATGTATTGCTTTCAGATATTGTGGAAGTGGATGAAACCTACATCGGCGGCAAGGAACGCAACAAGCATAGCAACAAGAAGTTGAGGGCTGGTCGTGGAGCAGTGGGTAAGGCGGCTGTAATGGGTATGCGAGAGCGCACTGGTAAAGTAAAGGCCATGTCGGTAGAGAGTGCGGACAAGCCTACGCTACAAGGTGCAATTCATAAGCACATTGAAAAGGGTTCGGTTGTTTATACCGACGACCACAGGGCTTACTTGGGGTTGGAAGGATACGACCATAGCAAGGTCAATCATTCAGCAAAGGAATATGTAAATGGAATGGCACATACTAACGGCATTGAGTCGGTATGGGCTGTGCTCAAGCGTGGATATGTAGGCACCTTCCACAATTTCAGCGAGAAGCATTTACAGCGATATGTAGATGAGTTTGCTTTCAGGTTGAATGAGGGTAACTGTGAAGTGGATACGGAAGACAGGATTGTCGCGCTTTGTAATGGAATGCAAGGCAAGCGTATCAAGTACAAAGATTTGACAGGGAAGTAACAGGACGGGGCAATGGTGCAGTTTGTGATTAACAACAATACTCTCGGCTGTGCTGTTGCCCTTTATTGTGTGCTGGAGTTAATCAAGTGAAGGCTGCCCCCCCCCAAATGGTATATGCCAGAACACTTTGTACACGGGTGATAACTTGTACATCTTGAACGGCATGAACAGTGAGTCGGTGGACTTGATTTACCTTGACCCGCCGTTTAATTCCAAGCGGTTTTATTCGGCACCTGTAGGGAGTAAATCAGCAGGGGCAAGTTTCAAGGATATGTGGACTTGGCAGGATGTAGATGAAGCCTGCCTTGAGCGGCTGGTGAGTAACTATCCGTACCTTGTTCAGTTTATAGAGGCAGTGGAAGGGATACACGGCAAACCGATGATGTCATACATAACCTACATGACGCAAAGGGTAATAGAATTGCACAGAGTGTTAAAGAGTACTGGAAGTTTGTATCTACATTGCGACCCTACCGCGAGTCACTATCTGAAAGTGCTACTTGATAGAGTGTTCGGAAAGGGGAACTTTCTGAATGAGATTATCTGGCATTATTACAACGGTTCAAATAGAGCAAAAACAAACTTCGGTAGAAAGCACGATGTTATATTCTTCTACGCCAAGAAGCGCGATAAGCATTTGTATAACTGGAATGATATGCGAGAGCCGTATGTTAAAGGCAGTTCGTACGCCAAAGGAACGAATTACGGCAAGAAGGGTTTTTTACAGGGAGATGAACGCGGGAAACTTATGCACGATGTATGGCGTATTCCCTCAATCAATAACATGGCGAAAGAGCGCACCGGATACCCTACACAGAAACCGCTTGCATTACTCAATCGCATTATCAAAGCCAGTAGTAAAAAGGGGGATGTAGTGTTTGACCCGTTTTGCGGATGTGCTACGACAATGGTAGCGGCACAACAGTTACAGCGCGGGTGGGTAGGAATAGACATTGAAAGCAAAGCGGCAGAGTTGGTGGTGGATAGATTGTCAGATGAAGCAGGATTATTCGATGAGTTTATCCATAGAAAGGATGTGCCAGTACGAACGGATGTAAAGATTGAGTCGGAAAAGAGTAAGAGTGTGAAAGACAGATTGTTCAATGAGCAAAAAGGGGCATGTAACGGCTGTCGTGATGAGTTTGAGATACGACACTTTGAGGTTGACCATATTATTCCGAGGTCAAAAGGTGGTGGGAATTACTACGAGAATTATCAGTTGCTTTGTGGAAGTTGCAATCGTACAAAAGGCAATCGGCCTATGGAATACCTACACAAGAAAATAACGGCGCGTGAGAAACACATGCAGCATAGAATTACTTTCGGAGCATGAACAAGTCAAAGCCAACAACGCGGAAGGTCAAGAGGGAAAGAAGGCGACCGCCTGCATGGTTTGATGATGTCGTAAGGAAGGCTTTGTTGTCTGGTGAAGGCAAGAAGAATGCTAAATAGTTGGTGCATTTTTGTATATAATTCCCCTTCTTTACCTTGCTCCTTGGCTAGTTCCCGCAATGTTTCTTCGGCGACCGTCAGCATCCCGCCGGTACCGCAGGCGCCGTCGTAGAGCAGGTAGGTGCTGGACTTGATCTTGTCGGCAACGGGAAGGAAGATGAGTTTTGCCATCAACTTGACCGCATCGCGCGGCGTCCAGTGTTCACCGGCTTCTTCGTTATTCTTTTCGTTGAAACGGCGCACCAATTCCTCAAAGATTGTGCCCATGCCGTGGTTGTCCAGACCGGGATGCTTGATCGATCCGTCTTTATTCTTTATCGGGTAGGGGCTGAGATTGATATCGGGTGATGTGAGTTTTTCAATCAATGTGCCCAACGCATCAGCTTTCGAGAGGTCCGGAATCTGGTTGCGAAACTTGAAGTTGTCGAGAATATCCTGCACGTTGGGCGAAAAGCCGTCGAGATATGCTTCAAAGTCAGCGCGAAGTTGCTGTTGATTGGCACAGGCTTTCAGGTCCCGTAGGGTGAATTTGGAAACATTGTAGAACGCATGCCCGGCGGCCATACGTAAAGTCCCGTCCTGTTCGACCACTTTGGCTTTATCCAGTCGGCTCATCGCATCCAAGACGGCTTGCTTGCTGTTCTCCAGTACCGCGTCCAGGCGACGAAGAAGGGTCATGGGAAGAATCACATCGCGGTATTTCCCTCGCACGTACAAATCGCGTAGCACATCGTCTGCGATGCCCCAGATAAAAGCGACAATTCTTCCGTGTTGGTCGTTGTTCATGTCGGTCAACTCACAGACAAGCCTGAGATTTTACTCCACCGGAAGCGCACGGCGTATCCGCGCGAGACAGCGTTCCTTCCCCAGCCATTCCATCACCCGGCTGAGGTCGGGGCTGGGTGCGCCGCCGGTCAGCGCGAAGCGCAGCGGTTTGCCGAGTTTTCCCATCGGGATGTTCAATTCTTTCAGCACGCCGGACAAGGTCTGTTTCAGCACTTCATCGCGCCATTCCCCGACCGACTCCAGCGCCGCGAGCAGGCGGTTCAGGTATGAACCCACCTCGGCGGTCGCGTGTTTGCGCGCCGTGGCGGTGTCGTAGTCTATTTCTTCTTTGTACAGAAAAACCGCGCCCTGCGCCATTGCCTGCAACGTCGGATGACGCGACTTCATCGCATCCATCACGTCTTCAAGCGCGGGGCCTTGCGCGGGGTCGCATCCGAGCAGCCGCAGGCGCGCGGCAAAATCATCCGCCAACGAGGCCGACGGCGTTTGCGCCAGATAGTGCCCGTTCAGCCAGTCGAGTTTGTCGGGATCGAACGCCGCGGCGGAGGCATTCAGGCCGTCGAGGTCGAAATACCGCACCATCTCATCGAGCGAAAACACTTCCTGGTCGCCATGCGCCCAGCCGAGACGCACCAGGCAGTTGAGCAGCGCCGCGGGCAGATAGCCCTGCTCGCGGTAGTGCGCGACACCGGGCGCCCCGGTGCGCTTCGACAGCCTCGCGCCGTGGCGGTCGAGAATCAGCGGCACGTGCGCGTAGTCCGGCGGCGACGCATCGAGCGCGCGGAAAATATTGAACTGGCGCGGCGTGTTGCTCAAGTGATCGTCGCCGCGAATCACGTGTGTAATCTCCATGTCCATGTCGTCCACGACGACCGTCAGGTTGTAAGTCGGCGTTCCGTCGGCGCGCGCGATTACCAGATCGTCGAGCTCGCTGTTGGCGGTCTCGACCTCGCCGTGTACATGGTCGCGAAAGACCACCGCGCCTTGTTGCGGATTCATAAAGCGCACCACCGGCGCAACGCCCGCGCGCGGCGCGCGGCCATCGCGGCAGCGCCCGTTGTAACGCGGTTTGTCGCCCTTCGCGAGTTGTTCGCGGCGCAGTTCCTCGAGTTCCTCGCGGGTGCAGTAGCAATGATAGGCTTTGCCTTCGTCGAGCAGGCGCGCGATGACTTCGCGGTAACGCGCCATTCTGTGGCTCTGGTAGAAGGGGCCTTCGTCCCAATCCAGCCCAAGCCACGCCAGCCCGTCCTGAATCGCGTTCGCCGACTCTTCGCTGGAACGTTCGCGGTCGGTGTCCTCGATACGCAGCACAAAACAGCCGTCGTGACGACGCGCGTACAGCCACGAAAACAACGCGGTGCGCATGCTGCCCGCGTGCAGCACGCCGGTCGGGCTCGGTGCGAAACGCGTGCGGACTTTCATGCGCCGATAATCAACAACAGCGCCTGCATCCCGACGAGGGTGAAAAGGCCGGCGAGCAGGTCGTCGAGCATGATCCCGAAACCGCCGGTAACATGGCGGTCCACCCAATCAATCGGCCACGGCTTGAGCACGTCGAGAACGCGAAACAGCAGGAAGGCGAGAACCAGCCAGGCACAGTCGCCGGGCAAATGAGCGGGCAGATAAAAAAGGCCGAGCAACATGCCGGCAATCTCATCAATCACAATGGCCCGATGGTCGTGCGCGCCCAGTGCCGCGCTCGTGTAACCGGCGGCGGCCGTGCCGACCGCGAACAACGCCGCGACCACCGCCAGATAAGCCCACGCCGGCAGCCCGACAATCAGAAAATACACCGGAAACGCCAGCAACGTGCCGAGCGTGCCGGGGGCGACCGGCGCCAGACCGGCGCCGAAACCCAGCGACAGAACATGCACCGGATTCCGGGACATGAAGCGGAAATCGGGCTTCTTCATCACTGAAAATGGTCGTGGCCGGGCGAACGCGGCAAGTCCACCGCATCCCCGTTCCAGGTGCAGCGCAATCCCGGCGCGGCGGTGATATGCCCGATGCGAGTGATGCCGCACAGTCCCGCGGATTTCAAAGACTCCTGCAACTCGTCGAAATGACGGTCGTCCATCGTGAACAGCAACTCGTAATCTTCGCCGTAGGTCAGCGCCGACAGCCAGTCCGCGGCGGTGTCGCAGCAACGGCGAAACGTCCGCGAGACCGGGGCGCGGTCCATTTCAACTTCGCCGCCGACGCCGCCGGCGTCGAGCAGGCGCAACAAATCCCTGAAAACGCCGTCCGAGACGTCCAGCGCGGCACTCGCGTGCTGCACGATGAGCCGCCCCTCCTCGACACGCGGCGAAGGCCGCGCCGCCTTGCGGCGGCAGGCGTTGGCGGCGGCGGCGCCGCAATGGTTCAGGCGCCCGGCGCGCCGCGCCGTCAGTCCGACGTCGCCGACCGCGCCGGTCAGGTAAATGCCGTCGCCGTCGCGCGCACCGCCGCGAGTCATGCAGTCGTCGGGGGCGACGCCGATCAACTGCACCGTGGCCGACAGCGGGCCGCGCGCGGTGTCGCCTCCGACCAGGCTGATTTTGTGCGAATCGGCAAGCGCGAAAAACCCTTTTGCAAAGTGCGACACCCAGTCTTCGTCGGCGCGCGGCAGTGTCAGCACCAGCAACGCCCAGCGAGGCACGGCGCCCATCGCCGCAAAGTCGCTCAGATTGACCGCCAGCGACTTGTGGCCGACATCGCCGGCGTCGGCGTCGGCGGCGAAATGCGTGCCGGCCACCAGCGTGTCGGCGGCCACCACCAGCTGCTCCGCAACCGGGCCGAGCACCGCGGCATCGTCGCCGATGCCGACGACCACCCCGGCGTCGCCGGACGGGCGCGCCAGATAGGTCTGCACCAGTTGCTCCTCGCTCATGGTTTCTCCGGAACAGCGCTTTGCAAGGCGGTCGAGAACGCCGTTGACAAAGCGGTAGCCCTGCTCGGCGCCGTATTTCTTCGCCAGATGCACGGCCTCGGTAATCGCCACGGCGGCGTCAATGTCGTCACGGCACAAAATTTCGTAGCCCGCGTTGCGGACAATCGCGCGCTCAATCGGGTCCACGTCTTCGAGCGGCATGTCCATGCATTGCTGGAGATCACCGTCCGCCGTCCGGTCGATGGCGGCACGCAGCAATTCGGTGAAATAACCGGCATCCACCTTGTCGTAGCCGTCGCCGCCGACAAACTGCGCCTCGATTTCGTCGAAATCCTGGCCGGTCATCTGCCACTGGTAAACGGCCTGTATCGCCAGCCGCCGGGCGCGGCTGCGGGCATGGAACAACAAATGATCGCCCATCAATCCGTTCCCGTCAGCCCAGTTGCCGGAGAAGACCGGCCATTTCCAGCGTCGCCAGCGCCGCCTCGGCGCCGCGGTTTTTTTCGGCGCCGGCGCGTGCCCTCGCCTGTTCCGCGTTGTCCGCCGCGAGCACGCCGAACCCAATCGGCACGCCGGTATCGAGGATGACGCGGGCGACACCGCGGCTGCATTCGCGCACGACGTGCTCAAAATGCGGAGTCTCCCCGCGGATGACGCAGCCCACGGCGATGATCCCGGCGTAACGGCCGGCGTCGGCGCAACGGCACGCGGCCAGCGGAATTTCAAACGCACCCGGCACATGCACGATGTCCACGCCTTGCGCGTTGTGCTCGCGCAAGGTCCGCAGCGCGCCCTCGGCCAGCGCGGCCACGATTTTCCGGTTGTAACGGGAAGCGACGATGCAAAACCTCGCGCCGCGGCCGTCGGCTTTCGCCTCGATTCGCCGGATCTCAGTCATCGGCACGCGCCCCGTGTTCGGTGCGGTAGCGAATCAAGTCCTCCACCGTGCCGATTTTCAGGCGGTGGTGGCGCGCGAAGGCCTCGAGATCGGGGCGCCGCGCCATGGAACCGTCCTCTTTCAGAATCTCGACGATGACCGCCGCCGGTTCGGCGGCGCCGGCAAGCCGCGCCAGATCGCACCCGGCCTCGGTGTGCCCGGCGCGGGTCAGCACGCCGCCCGGTTGCGCCATCAGCGGAAAAATATGTCCGGGCCGGTTCACATCGCCGGGCGAGACGCCCGGCGCGACCGCGGTTTGGACGGTATGCGCCCTGTCGTGCGCCGATATGCCGGTGCTGACGCCGGTGCGCGCATCAATCGAGACGGTGAAGTTCGTTGCCAGACAGTCGGCGGGGCTGTCAACCATCAACGGCAGTTCAAGACGTGTGCAATGCTCGCGCGTCAGCGTCAGACAGACCAGCCCGCGGCCGTGGGTAATCATGAAATTAATCGCCCGCGGCGTGACCCGCTCCGCCGCCATCACCAGGTCACCCTCATTTTCGCGGTCTTCACCATCCATGATAATGACCATCCGCCCGTTGCGAATGTCCGCGACCAGCTCTTCGATGGTTGCGCTCGGCATCACATCCGGCGGACGGGCTCACGCCCGCCGAGGCGACAAAAACCGTTCAAAGGCCGCGCGTCCGGCAAACCCGGCGTCCCGCCCCAGTTCTTCTTCAATGCGAATCAACTGGTTGTATTTGGCGACGCGGTCGGTGCGGCACAGCGACCCGGTCTTGATCTGGCCGACGCCGGTCGCCACCGCGAGGTCGGCGATGGTCACGTCCTCGGTCTCACCCGAACGGTGCGACAGGACGCAGCTGTAACCGGCGTTTTGCGCGAGATCAACCGCCGCCAGCGTCTCCGTCAAGGTGCCGATCTGGTTCGGCTTGATCAACACCGAGTTGGCGACGCCCGTCTCGATGCCCTTTTTGATGATTTCCGTGTTGGTCACGAACAAATCGTCCCCCACCAGCTGAATCCTGTCGTCCAGCTTGCGGGTCATCGCGCGCCAGCCGTCCCAGTCGTCCTCCGCCATGCCGTCCTCGATTGAAATAATCGGATATTTTTCGACCCATTCCGCCAGGCACTCGATAAAGGCGGCACTGTCGTAGTGGCGCTGTTCCGATGAC
The DNA here is from genome assembly GCA_963693105.1 of uncultured candidatus Poriferisulfidus sp. Classification (GTDB taxonomy): domain Bacteria; phylum Pseudomonadota; class Gammaproteobacteria; order Poriferisulfidales; family Oxydemutatoraceae; genus Oxydemutator. The sequence goes on from OY843752.1 coordinate 1,608,908, forward strand.
AGCTCGTAGAAACCGCCATTGAACAATTCCGAACTCGCGACATCGAGCGCGAGAAAAATATCCTGCCCCGGCTTGTAGCCGCTGACCTCGATGGCCTCCAGGATGATTTCGATGGCGGCCTCGTTCGACTCCAGATCGGGCGCCACGCCGCCTTCGTCGCCGACGGTCGTGCTGAATCCCCGTTTCTCCAGCACCCGGTTCAGCGAATAAAAAATCTCGGCGCCGACCCGGATGGTCTCGCGCACATCGTCGGCGCCGAGCGGCACAATCATAAATTCCTGGATGTCCACGTTGTTGCTCGCGTGAGAGCCGCCGTTCAGGATATTGATCATCGGCACCGGCAACACCGGCACGCTGCCGGCGGCGAGGTAGCGGTACAACGGAACGCCCTCGAGGGCGGCGCCCGCCTTCGCCGCCGCCAGCGAGACCGCCAGAATCGCGTTGGCGCCGAGACGACTTTTGTTCTCGGTGCCGTCGAGTTCAATCATCACATTGTCTATGTCCCGCCACTCCTGCGCGCTCATGCCAATCAGCGTCTCGCGGATTTCGGTGTTGACATTGGTGACGGCGTTGCGAACACCACGGCCGTGAAAACGCTTCTTGTCGCCGTCGCGCAGTTCGGCGGCTTCGAGTGAACCGGTGGACGCGCCGGACGGAACCGAAGCGCGCCCGGTCACGCCGCCGACGACGACCTCGGCCTCGACCGTAGGGTTGCCGCGTGAATCAATAATTTCGCGCCCGCGAATATCGGTTATTTTCTTCATGGCATTGGGGTCGCGGACAGCGCTCAGGCCGCCTTGACAACGGTGTCGATCGCCTTGAGTTCTTCCAGCAAACCACGCATCTCGCCGAGAGGCCAGGCGTTGGGGCCGTCGCTCAGCGCCTGCGCGGGGTCGGGATGGGACTCCATGAACAGGCCCGCAACGCCGACGCCGACGGCCGCGCGCGACAGCGCCGGCACGAACTCGCGCTGGCCGCCGGATTCGCCGCCACGGGCGCCCGGCAACTGCACCGAATGAGTCGCGTCGAAGACAACGGGACAATCCGTTTCACGCATGATGACCAGAGAACGCATATCAGACACCAGATTATTGTAGCCGAAACTGCACCCTCTTTCACAAACCATCAACTGCCGGTTGCCGGCGGCGCGGCCTTTTTCAACGACGTTTTTCATCTCCCACGGCGACAGAAACTGTCCTTTCTTCAAATTAACGGGCCGCCCCGCGCGCGCGACGCTCTGTATGAAATTCGTCTGGCGGCACAGGAAAGCGGGCGTTTGCAAAACGTCAACGACCTGCGCCACTTCGTCCAGCGGCGTGTTCTCGTGCACGTCGGTCAGCACCGGCACGCCGACCTCTTTGCCGACCCGCTCCAGTATGCGCAACCCCTGCTCAAAGCCGACGCCGCGGAAACTGTCGTGCGAGGAACGGTTGGCCTTGTCAAAAGACGACTTGTAGATGAACGGGATGCCGAGTTCATCGGTGACGGCTTTCAGTTGCGCCGCGGTTTCAAGCGCGAGTTTCTCGCTCTCGATGACGCAAGGCCCCGAGATCAGAAAAAACGGACGATCCGCCCCGACCTGCCAGCCGCACAATTCCATCAGTTTCGCTCCAGGCGGAAACGGTCGGCGGCGTTGATGAAGCCGATAAAAAGAGGATGGCCGTCACGCGGCACCGAAGTGAACTCGGGATGAAACTGGCAGCCGACAAACCACGGATGGCCCCCGACCTCGATGATCTCGACCAGTTTTTCGTCCATGGACACCCCGGCAATCACGAGTCCGGCGTCGCACAGGCGCTCTTTGTAGGTGTTGTTGAACTCGTAGCGGTGGCGGTGGCGCTCGTGGATTACGTCGTCGCGGTACATCCCGTGCGCCGCGGAACCGGCGGTGAGCCTGCAACCCTGCTCGCCGAGGCGCATCGTGCCGCCGAGGTCGGAGTCCTCGCTGCGCCGCTTGACCGTGCCCGAGGCGTCGTTCCACTCGGCAATCAGCGCGATGATCGGATGCGGCGTCGCGGCGTCGAACTCGGTGCTGTTGGCGGATTCCAGATGCGCGATGTGGCGCGCAAATTCGATGGCCGCGACCTGCATTCCCAGGCAGATACCGAAATAAGGCACGCCGTGACCGCGCGCGTACTCCGCCGCGCGAATCTTGCCTTCAATGCCGCGCAGGCCGAAACCGCCCGGCACCAACACGCCGTCCATGCCGGCGAGATCCTCGACGCCATTCTCCAGGCGGTCGGAATCGACGTAAACAATCTCGACGCGGGTGCGCGTTTGCAGGCCGGCGTGGGCGAGCGCCTCGTTGACCGATTTGTAGGCGTCGGTCAAGCCGACGTATTTTCCGACCATCGCGATCCGGACTTCGGTCTCGGGCGAGCGGTGCGCCTGCACCACCGTGCGCCATTCGCCGAGATCCGCCGGGCGCGTCCCGGCCAGCCCGAGACGGCTCACAAGCAGGTCGTCCACGCCCTGTTGGTGCAGCCACAGGGGAATCTCGTAGATGTTTTCAAGATCCACCGCCGAGAGGACGGCGTCCTCGGCGACGTTGGTGAACAGCGCAATCTTCTTCCGCTCCTCCTGCGGCAGCGGCCGCTGCGAACGACACAACAGCAGGTCGGGCTGAATGCCGATAGAGCGCAGCTCCTTGACCGAATGCTGGGTCGGCTTGGTCTTGATTTCGCCGCTGGTCCCGAGGTACGGCACCAGCGTCAGGTGAACGTAGGCGCAATGCTCGCCGCTTTCCAGCCCGAACTGGCGGATGGCCTCCAGGAACGGCAGCGACTCGATGTCGCCGACAGTGCCGCCGATTTCGACCAGCATGACGTCGGCATCGCCCGCCCCCTCCCGGATGGCCGTCTTGATTTCGTCGGTGATGTGCGGAATCACCTGCACCGTGGAGCCGAGATAATCGCCGCTGCGCTCCTTGCGGATGACGCGCTCGTAAATCTGCCCCGTGGTGTAGTTGTTGTTGCGCCCCGCCTTGAAACGCACAAAACGTTCATAATGGCCGATGTCGAGATCGGTCTCGGCGCCGTCGGCGGTGACATAAACCTCGCCGTGCTGGTAAGGACTCATCGTCCCGGGATCGACGTTGATATACGGGTCGAGCTTGGTCAGGCCGACCTTGAGACCGCGCGCTTCGAGAATCGCGCCGATGGCGGCGGAGGCGAGCCCCTTACCCAGCGACGACACGACGCCGCCCGTAACAAAGACGTAGCGGGTCATCTCTCGAAAAACAGGCGGCATCCCGCCGTTGCGCTATCCAACAACATGAATGGCCATTTTAGAAGCAAACCGCTCCGCTGTTAATCATAAAATTCACCGCACCGGCGCCCGCAAAGCCTTACCCGTCAATCGCAGGCTGTCAGGCCCCAAACCAGGCGCAGGCGGCCGTCCGCATGGACCAGCGGCACCCGGTTGCGCTCCCACGGCGGCACGCCGCGCGCCTGGAAGATTTTTTTCAAATCCTGATGAAAGCAATCGTCGCCGTTGCGGCGCGCGCAACGCTCGCCGCCGCGGCGAAAACCGACATGCAGGCGCGCGGCGTCGCCGAGCGCCGGCGCCTGGCGCAACAGTTCCCGCCAGCGCAACGTCCGCTTCAACTCCGGCAGTTCCAGGTCGGCCCCGCAAGGCCAGGCTCTTTCCATCGGCGACACCGCCGGCGCACGCGCCCGTGCATAAAGCCTGTCGCGGTAAAAACCAATCTCCGAACCCGGCCACGCGATGACGCTGCCGCTGCGCGGGCGCGATGAAATCAGCGCATCGCGCAGGTACTCCAGTTGGCGCTCGCCAGGCGTGCGCAACCCGCATGTCTGGAGCCAGCACCGCAGCACAATCTTCTGCCGTGCCGCCGACAGCGCCGAGCATGCTTTTACCAGCAGCGTCCGCCCGTCCGGCGTACTGCAGCGCGCGAGCAGGCGCGCGGCCTCGGCATCGAGCAGTTCGCACGCCTCGCTCTGGTGGCGCGCGGCACGCGCGGTCGTCGCCTCCCATTCCGGCCAGCGCGCCCTCAGCAGCGGCACGACGCGATGGCGCAGGTAGTTGCGGTCATAACGCACGTCCTCGTTGCCCGGATCCTCGACCCAGCGCAGCCGCCGCCGGACCGCGTAATCGCGAATCGCCGCGCGCGGAAAAGACAGCATGGGCCGCGCCAGCCAGCCGCCGCCGAAAGACGCGCATTCCGGCATCGCCGACAACCCGGCGGGGCCCGCGCCGCGCATCAACTGGAGCAGCACGGTCTCGGCCTGGTCGTCGCGGTGGTGCGCGGTCAGCAGCAACGTGCCGGAACCTGCGAAGCGGCACAGCGCATCGTAGCGCGCGCGCCTCGCCGCCGCTTCGGGACTCGCGCCGCGCGCGGCCCGCGCCTGCACCTTCATCGCGGTCATTTCAACGCCCAGCTCCCGCGCCTGCCGACGGCAATGCCGCTCCCATGCATCGGCCTCATCGTGCAAGCCGTGGTTGATGTGCACCGCGAGCAACGCCACCGCGGGCGGTCTTTCAAAGCGCTGCAGCAAGTGCAGCAAGACGCTGGAATCGCAGCCGCCGCTCCAGGCCAGCACCATCCGCGACGGATTCAGGCGCGCCAGCAAACCCGACAGTTCCGCAAAAACGCCACGGGCCAGATCCCGGCCATGCGCCGGCTCAGACACGTTTGAAATGCCCGACTTCGGTCAATCTGCGGTAGCGGTTGTCCAGCATTTGCTTCACCGGCAGGCTTCCGAGTTCATCGAATTGCACTTTCAGGCTGTCGCGCAAGCGCGCCGCCACCGCCTCAAAGTCCCTGTGGGCGCCGCCGAGCGGTTCGGGAACAATTTCGTCCACCAGCGAAAGTTCGTCCAGGCGTTGCGGCGTAATCCCGAGCGCTTTCGCCGCTTCCGACGCCTTGTCCGCGTCCTTCCACAGGATGGAGGCGCAGCCTTCCGGGGAAATCACCGAGTAAATGCTGTATTGCAACATCAACAGGCGGTCGCCGACGCCGATGGCAAGCGCGCCGCCGGAGCCGCCCTCGCCGATGACGACGCTGACGATGGGCGTCTCCATCAGCGACATCAACTGCAGGTTGGCGGCAATCGCCTCGCTCTGGTTGCGCTCCTCGGCGCCCACCCCGGGGTAGGCGCCGGGGGTGTCAATCAACGTCAACACCGGCATCCGGAACCGCTCGGCGAGACGGAACAGGCGCGCCGCCTTGCGGTAGCCCTCCGGCCGCGGCATGCCGAAATTGCGCCGCACTTTCTCTTCCGTGTCGCGCCCCTTCTGGTGGCCGACCACGGCAATCGGCCGTTCGCAAAAACGTCCGATGCCGGCGACAATCGCGGGGTCGTCGAGGTAGTGGCGGTCGCCGTGCAACTCCTCAAAATCAGTCAGCAGCGCGCCGATGTAGTCGAGCGTGTACGGACGCCGCGGATGCCGCGCCAGCTGGGCGGTCTGCCACGGCGTCAGACCGTCGTAGATCTGCTTCGTCAACCTCCGGCATTTCTGCTCGAGTTGCTCGATTTCCGGGTTCAGATCGACCTCGCCGCGACTGATGAGACGGCGCAGTTCTTCAAGTTTTTGCTCGAGTTCGACTATGGGCTGCTCGAAATCGAGATGTTCGGAGTGCATTGCAAAATTTACCTGTTCAATGAACGGATTTTAACACGCCGCGCATTTCCCCCCTCCAGCCGCGCACTTTTCTATATACTGATGCGCTGAATCTTCCGTCCCGCCATGACCGAACCGCCGCACACAACGACCGCCGCCAGGCTCGGCGATCTCTACCGGTGCAGCCTGGCGGAGCACGGTTACGAACCCGACCCCGCCCAGATTGAGGTCGTCGGGCAGTTGCAGCGGTTGGCGGATGAAATCATCGCCGATTCGAATCACGCCGCCTGGCGGCGATGGCTGAAGCGCGCCGCCGGACGGCCGGCGCCGCCGCCGCGGGGGCTGTACCTGTGGGGCGGCGTCGGCGTCGGCAAAACCTTTTTGATGGATCTGTTCTTTGACGCCCTGCCCGTCAGGCGCAAGCAGCGTCTTCACTTCTACCGCTTCATGCAGGAGATACACGCTCTGCTGAAGCGCGAGCGCAACCGCCGCAACCCTCTCGAAGCGGTTGCAAACCGGCTGACGCAGCAAACAAAGGTGCTGTGCCTGGACGAGTTCTTCGTGTCCGACATCACCGACGCGATGATTCTTCACCACCTGCTGCGCGCGCTGTTCGACAAAAAACTGGTGCTGGTGACCACTTCCAACATTCCGCCGCCGAAACTCTACCGCGACGGCCTGCAGCGCGAACGTTTCCTGCCGGCGATTTCGCTGATCGAACGGCACACCCGGGTCGTACGGCTGGATGCGCGCACCGACTACCGCCTGCGGATGCTGGAAGCGGGCGAGGTCTATCACCACCCGTGCGGGCGTGACGCCGAGAACGCGATGGCGCAAAATTTTTGCGCCATCGACGGGTGTGCCGATGGCGCAAACCCGGGCGCCGGTGAAACCATCGAGGTCAACGGGCGCGATGTGCCCGTCGTACGACATTCGTGCAACACCGCCTGGTTCGACTTCAAGGCCATCTGCGAAGGCCCGCGTTCGCCCGCCGACTACATCCTGATCGCGCACCTCTACCACACCGTGCTGATTTCCAACGTCCCCCTGTTCGACCAGCGCGACGACATGGCGCGGCGCTTCATCCAGCTGGTGGACGAGTTTTACGACCGAAACGTCAAGTTGATCGTGTCGGCGGCGGCGGCGCCCGCCGATCTGTACTGCGGCGGACGCCTCGGCCCCGAGTTCAACCGCACCGCAAGCCGGCTCAGCGAAATGCAGAGCCGGCGCTACCTGTCGCAAGCGCACCGCGGATGAAACGCACGATGGACGCCGTCTTCGAATCCGCCGTCGCATCCCTGCCGCTGCTGAACCAGGGCAAGGTCAGGGACGTCTATGAAGTGGACGCCAATCACCTGCTCATCGTCACGACCGACCGCATTTCGGCATTCGACGTCGTTTTGCCGAACGCGATTCCGGGCAAGGGGCGGGTCCTTACCGCGCTCAGCAATTTCTGGTTTGACCGCACCGCGGCGCTGATGCCGAATCACAAAAGCGGCCTCGACCCGCTGCAGATGGTGCCTGAACTGCGTGCGCGGCGTGAACTCCACGGGCGCAGCGTCATCGTCAAAAAGGCCAGGCCGCTGCCCATCGAGGCGATTGTGCGCGGCTACCTGCTGGGGTCCGGCTGGCGCGACTATCGCGAGACCGGCGCCATCTGCGGCCTCGCGCTGCCCGCCGGACTGAAGCTGGCCGAAGCATTGCCGCAGCCGGTCTTCACGCCCTCGACCAAGGCCGCCGCCGGGCGGCACGATGTCAACGTCTCCTTCGAAGATGTCGCCGCGCAAATCGGGCGGGATGTCGCCGGACGGGTGCGCGATGCGGCGCTCGCAATCTACCGCGCCGGCGCCGATTACGCCCTCGAGCGCGGCATCATCATCGCCGACACCAAGTTCGAATTCGGATTGGACGGCGACGGCGAACTGCTGTTGATCGACGAGGCGCTGACGCCCGACTCGTCGCGTTTCTGGGACAGGCGCGGTTACCGCCCGGGCGCAAGCCCGCCCAACTTCGACAAGCAGTTCGTCAGGGACTATCTCGAAGGACTTGACTGGGACAAAACCGCCCCGGCGCCGCCGCTGCCCGCCGAGGTCATCCGCAAAACCTCGGAGCGCTACCGCCGCGCACGCGACCTGCTGCTGGCGACCTGATGGCGGGCGACGCGCGCGGCGTTTTCATCACCGGCACCGACACCGGCGTCGGCAAGACCGTCATCGCCTGCCGGCTGATTCGCGCGCTCGAAAGCGGCGGGCTGGATACGGCGGTGTTCAAACCGGTGGAGAGCGGCTGCCGACCGGACGCCGGCGGGCCGGTGCCGCAAGACGCCGTGCAATTGTCGCGCGCCTCGAAACACAAACCGGCGCTCGACTCCGTCTGCCGCTACCGCTTCACGGACGCCGTATCGCCGGCGCGCGCGGCGCGACTGGCGGGCGTTGATTTGCGCATCGCCGACCTGGCCGCGACCTGCCAAAGCGAGCCACCGCACATTGCCATCGTCGAGGGCGCGGGCGGCCTGCTGTCGCCGATTGCGGGCGACGGCGTCAACGCCGATCTCGCCGCGGCGCTCGGCTTTGCGGTCATCGTCGTCGCCGCCGACCGGCTCGGCTGCATCAACCACGTGCTGCTGACGCTGGAGGCGCTGGCCGCAAGAAACCTGGACGTCATCGCTGTCGCACTCAACCGCGGCGGCGCGGCGACGCCTGATTCGGCTGCCGTGCTCGACAACGCGCGCGAACTCACGGCGCACACGCCGGCGCCGATCGTGGAAATAGACCGCGGCGACGCCGGCATCGGCCGTCTGGCGGAGATGGTGAAACGGGCGGTCGGGATTTGACGGGCCGTCAGCCCTGGTCGTGCGCTTCGCACAACCGCTCGGAACCGGGCGGCATGTTGTCCGGGCACTGGCCGCAGCGCTCGTTGCCCGGCACTGCGAACTGCATCTTGGCCGGATTCGGAAAATCAAAATGGTCCATCATCCGGATGAATTCATCGCGGGTAACGCCGGTATGCAACCGCGGGTTGCGCTTTTTCTCCTGGCCGACCGTCGTCAGCATGCGGTCTTCGTAATCGTGTGCGGGATACACCAGCGTGTCGTCCGGCAATGTGTAAAACTTGCCGTGGATGCTGTCGTAGAGTACGCCGGCGTCGCCTGACTGGAAATCGGTGCGCCCGCAGGCGTCAATCAGCAGCGCGTCGCCCGAGAACAGCATCTTCTGGGTGCCGTTGTCCATCAGGTAGGCGTGGTGAGCGCCGGTGTGTCCCGGCGTGTACAACGGATGCAGTTCGAGCCGGCCAACGCGGAAGGCTTCACCCTCCCGGATGCCGATGTCGCGGCACGGCAGCTCATCCATCGCCGGGCCCGCAATTTTGCAGTCGGTCAGCGCGCGGAGTTTGAAGCCGCCGCTGACGTGGTCGGCGTGAATGTGCGTCTCGACCGTGTAGGACAGTTTGAGGCCGAGTTCCTGCACGGCGAGCATGTCGCGGTCAAAGGTCTCGATGACCGGGTCTATCAACGCCGTTTCGCCGGTGTCGGGACAGCCAATCAAATAAGTGTAGGAACTCGAGGACGGCTCGAACAGTTGCCTGAAAATCATGGGATGGTCCGGTTGCTGAAGTATAATTGTATCAAATGGAAACAACGCAGATTAAAAACCTGATTGAGTCGGGCATTCCCGGCGCCCGCGCCGAAGTCAGCGGCGGCGACGGCAAGTACGAAACCACCGTCGTCAGCGAGCATTTCAGGGACCTGCCGGCGGTCAAGCGCCACCAGGCCGTTTACGCGACGGTCGCCGAGTACATTTCGGGCGGCATGCTGCACGCGCTGACCATCCGCGCCTACACGCCGGACGAAGCGTCCGCAAAAACCTGAGCGTCTTTCAAGGGGTAACCATGTTGCCGATGTCGGTGACACCGAGGCCCTTGTGCTTCGAGAAATAGGCCGAGAACACTTCCATATCGTGTTCGTCGAGCAGCCCGATCATGCCGAGCATGACCGCGTTTTTGCGGCGCCCGCCCTTGTAGTCGAGCAACGTCTGATGAAGATAGTCGCGGTACTGGCCGGCGATTCTCGGATTTTCCGGCAACGGGCTGTTGCCGTCCTCGCCGTGGCAGCCGGCGCACACTTGCAGTTTCTGCTGTTGCTCTTCGGACAACGCGATGGTTCCGGACTGCCGCCCCGCTGCCGTCTCCGCCGGCAGCGACGCGAAGAAAGCGGCGATGTCCGCCATGTCCCGCTCGCTCAGACGATGCGTCTGCGCCCTCATCGTCTGGTGGCTGCGCTCGCCCGACTGGTAGCCTTTCAGCGCGGCGATGATGTACGCGGCGTGCTGACCGGCAAGTTTCGGCACGTGGTAACTCGGATAGACGTTGGTGTAAGTAGGAATGCCGTGACAACCGAGACAGGCGTCCGCCTTGTGCCTGCCCGCCTCGCGGTCGGCCGCGCTCGCGCTCGCGGTCAGAAAAACAAGCATCAGCGTGAAAAATCTGTATTTCATCAGGGCTCCTTCAGGGTTTGCGTTCAACAACCGCAGGATTCTACAACAAAACCGGGGCGGAATGGGAAGGTTGCGCGCGCGCCGCATTTCCCGCAAAATACCGTCCAGTCATGACGACCACGAAGCAACCGCTCAGAATCGCAGTCACCGGCACCGCCGGGAACATCGGTTACGCCCTGATTTTCCGCATTGCGTCCGGGCGAATGACCGGGGGCCGCCCCGTCATCCTGCATTTAATCGAGATTGAGCCGATGCGGAAGGTGCTCGACGCCGTCGCGATGGAACTGGAAGACTGCGCTTTTCCGACGCTTGCGGACTGCGTTCTGGCGACCGACCCGAACCGGGGCTTTCGCGATATAGACGTCGCGCTGCTGGTCGGCTCGAAACCGCGCGGCAAGGGAATGGAGCGCAAGGATTTGCTGCGCAGCAACGGAGAAATTTTCCGCGTACAGGGGCGCGCCTTGAACGAAAACGCGTCGAAGGACGTCAAAGTCCTGGTCGTCGGCAATCCGGCCAATACCAACGCGCTAATCGCGGCGGCCAACGCGCCCGACCTCGACGCGAGGCAATTCACCTGCATGACGCGGCTCGACCACAATCGCGGAATCGCAATGCTCGCGGGCCGCCTCGGCCATGCGCCCGCCGACATCAGGAAAATGGTCGTCTGGGGCAACCACTCCTCGACGCAATTCCCGGACCCGCTGCATTGCGAGGTCGGCGGCCGGCCCGTGAAGGCCGACATGGAATGGATTGAGAAAACTTTCGTGCCCGAGGTGCAACAACGTGGCGCGCGCATCATCGAGGCGCGCGGCGCATCGTCGGCGGCGTCGGCGGCATCCGCCGTCATAGACCACATGTGCAGCTGGATGGACGGAACGCCGCCGGGAGACTGGACCAGCATGGGCGTTCCCGCCGACGGCAGTTACGGCGTCAAACCCGGAGTCATGTTCTCCCACCCGGTGACCGCCGCCGGCGGCGACTGGCGCATCGTGCAGGAACTCGAATTGAACGAGTTCGAGCGCTCCATGATTGCGCTGACCGACAAGGAATTGCGCGAGGAGCGCGACGCGGTCGCCAATTTACTGCCGTAGCGCCCTAAACAGAGACCCCCTCCCACTCGGTTACAAAGTCATCAACGTGTCTGCCCGTGAAAATAAGACAGCACATTGGTTAGAAAATAGTTGAAGCGCCATTTCACGCTCAACCAGCCGGGATGCCGGCGACGGCGGGTATCCACGGCCACGCTCAGGTCCGGCTGAATCACCTCGGCCTGGCGGGTGTCGTGGTACGCCCGTATGCGAAAACGCAGTATCGGCGTCAGCGGCGCGCTCCTGACGTCGCTGAAAAAACTGTAAACCAGGTGTATCGTCGTCGTGTAGCGGGTCGTGCACTCGACACTCAACGCCAGCAGGTAATCGCCCCGGGCGATGACGCGGCCGCTGCCCGGTTCAAAATCGAACTCTCTGCACAAGCGGTCAAGCAACTGGTAGTTGCATCCGTACAAACTCATCAGGCCCGCAAAGTCCGCGGTCACGCCAGCGGCGCGGGTGTCCTCCGCTACGCGGGCGCCGGAGAAATTTTCCGGTGTCGTTTCACTCATCTTTCAATCGCGGGTTCGCCTGAATCCAGCCTGCCCGCCGGTAACCGGCGGTGCATAAGCAAAGGTGTTGGAAATCCTCTGGTCGGACTCTATCACCAAAGATACAAAGTCTGCAACCACAGCCATCGGTGAATCGTATGCTCATTTGCAGATAATAGCAAAAAACATGCTCGACCCGAAACGCGGCGACCGGCGACGCATTGCAGGCAATCACACCGCGTCCCGGTTCGACATCGAGTGTCGAAATTCGCGGGCGGCGGGCGGCGCAGCGGCGGCGCAGCACGACGTGGACGAACACCGCAAGAGCCATTGCGAGTTTCACCGCAGTCTCCACCTGCAACAGGCCGACAGCACACAGCGCCAGGCCATGGATGACAACCAGCGACACCCCGGCGATGCGCGACGGCGCCAACTCAATCCGGGCCGCTTTGCACGATGCGCCGGATGACCCGGTTGATTGCGTCATCGTCGCCGGCGCGGCGGTCGGTGAGGAGCCGGTAGAGTTCAGGGTCCGGAAATTGCAATAATTTTTCAAACGCCGTGCGTTCATCGGCCTCCGCCCCGTCGTAGTAGCGTTCAAGATAACGGAGCATCAGAATATCGAGTTCCCTGGTGCCCCTGCGGCACAACCAGTAAAGCCGCTTTCTACCGGCGTTCACCGGCGAAAACCGACGAACGCGCGCCGCGCGGCGACGAACGGCCGGACCATCAGAAGCGGCGCGCGACGAGGAGTTTCTTGATTTCGGCGATGGCCCTGGCCGGATTAAGCCCCTTGGGGCAGGCGTCGGCGCAATTCATAATCGTGTGACAGCGGTACAGTTTGAAGGGATCCTCAATCTCGTCCAGACGCTCGCCGGTGGCCTCGTCGCGGCTGTCCGAAATCCAGCGATAGGCCTGCAACAGAATCGCCGGCCCCAGATAACGGTCGCTGTTCCACCAGTAACTCGGGCAACTCGTCGAGCAGCACGCACACAGAATACACTCCTCCAGCCCGTCCAGTTTCTCGCGGTCCTCGACCGACTGCAGCCGCTCCCGGTCCGGCGGCGGCGGAGTCTGTGTGCGAATCCACGGCTTGATGGACGCGTACTGGGCGTAGAAGTGCGTCAGGTCGGGCACCAGATCCTTGATGACCGGCAGGTGCGGCAGCGGAAACACCTTGACATCGCCGCGCACGTCGCTGATCGCCCTGGTGCACGCGAGCGTGTTGCGCCCGGAGATGTTCATCGAGCACGACCCGCAAATCCCCTCGCGGCAGGAACGCCGGAAGGTCAGCGTCGAATCCGTTTCATTCTTGATCTTGATCAGCGCGTCGAGCACCATCGGCCCGCAGTCGTCGAGATCCACCTCGTAGGTGTCGGTGCGCGGATTCTCGCCCGTCCCGGAGTCGTAGCGGTAAACGACGAAACGCCTGATGCGCCCGCCGCGGGAGGCGTGTCCGACATTCGCGGCGGGATAGTGACGGCCTTTCCTGACGATGGAATTTGCCGGGAGTCTGAATTGAGCCATTGTGTTCTCCGAATAAAACCTTAAATTCGCCGCCGCACCGATTGTACAACAGCCATCAGTACACCCTCGCTTTCGGCGGAATGACCTCGACCTCGTCGGTCAACGTGCGCAGATGCACGGGACGGTAATGAATCCCGACATCGCCGGACGAGTCGTCAAAGTGAAGCAGCGTGTGTTTCATCCAGTTTTCATCGTCGCGGTCGGGGTAATCGTCGCGCGCATGCGCGCCGCGGCTCTCCAGCCGGTTGAGGGCGCCCGCCACCGTGCACACCGCCTGCGGCAGCAGGTTGGCGAGTTCGAGCGTTTCCACCAGATCGGTGTTCCAGATCATCGAGTGGTCGGCCACCCGGACATGCGAGAAGCGTGCGTGAACATCGCGCACCCCGGCCAGCCCTTCCTCCAGATTGCGGCCGGTGCGAAAGACCGCCGCGTACGTCTGCATAATCTTCTGCATCTCCAGGCGCAGCACCGCCGTCGGCTGGTCGCCGTCGGCGTGGCGTATGCGGTCGAAACGGTCCAGCACGCGCTCGACGGAAGCCGCCGGCGCCGGCGGCGCCTTGTCGCGCCTCGACCCCAGCAGTTCGGCGGCGCGCCTGGCGGCGGCGCGCCCGAACACAATCAGGTCCAGCAGCGAATTCGATCCCAGGCGGTTGGCGCCATGCACGGACACGCACGCCGCCTCGCCGATGGCCATCAGACCGGGGACGACATCGTCGGGATTGCCGTTTCTCAACTGGATGACCTCGCCGTGGTAATTGGTGGGAACGCCGCCCATGTTGTAATGCACCGTCGGCAACACCGGAATCGGCTCCTTCGTCACGTCCACGCCGGCGAAGATACGCGCCGACTCGGAAATGCCGGGCAGGCGCTTGTCAATGACCTCGGGGCCGAGGTGCTCGAGATGCAGGTGAATGTGGTCATTCTGCGGGCCGACGCCGCGTCCTTCGTTGATTTCAATGGTCATCGAGCGGCTGACGACATCGCGCGAGGCGAGGTCCTTCGCATTCGGCGCATAGCGTTCCATAAAACGCTCGCCCACGGCATTGGTCAGGTAACCGCCCTCGCCACGCACCCCCTCGGTAATCAGACAACCGGCGCCGTAGATGCCGGTCGGGTGAAACTGCACGAATTCGAGGTCCTGCAACGGCAGCCCCGCTCGCAGCACCATGCCGTTGCCGTCGCCGGTGCAGGTGTGCGCCGAGGTGCATGAAAAATAAGCGCGCCCGTAGCCGCCGGTCGCAAGCAGCACGATGCGCGCGCGAAACAGGTGCAATTTGCCGGTCGCCAGATCCCACGCGATGACGCCGGTGCAAGCACCCTCCTCGTCCATCACCAGGTCCAGCCCGAAGTACTCGATGAAAAACTCGGCGTTGTGCTTCAGCGACTGCTGGTAGAGGGTGTGCAGAATCGCGTGGCCGGTGCGGTCGGCGGCGGCGCAGGTGCGCTGCGCGATGCCCTTGCCGTAATGCGTCGTCATGCCGCCGAAGGGCCGCTGGTAGATGTGCCCGCTGCCGGTCCTCGAAAACGGCACGCCGTAATGTTCGAGCTCGACGATGGACGCCGCCGCCTCCTTGCACATGTACTCTATGGCGTCCTGGTCGCCGAGCCAGTCGCTGCCCTTGACGGTGTCGTACATATGCCAGCGCCAGTCGTCCTCGCCCATGTTGCCGAGCGCGGCGCTGATGCCGCCTTGCGCGGCGACGGTGTGGCTGCGCGTCGGAAAAACCTTGGTGATGCAGGCCGTCTTCAGCCCCTCCTGCGCCATGCCGAACACGGCGCGCAGACCGGCACCGCCGGCGCCGACGACGACGACGTCGTAAACGTGCTCTTCCAGATCGTACGCTTTCGACATCGCCCCGATTACAACTGCCGGAAGGCGATACCGACGACGGCGGCCACGCCGGCGACGGCAAGCAACAACACGGCGAAGTCAACCAGCAGGATGGTCGCGACCTTGAGCCACGCCAGGTGAACGTAATCCTCGATGATGATGCGCAGGCCCAGTTCCATGTGCCAGAAGACGACAATCAGCAACGCAATCAGCAGTACCGAAACCACCGGGCTTTGCAGCCATGCGACCAGGCCGGCGTGGCTGAGATCGGCCAGCATCGCAACCGAAAAAGCGCCCCACAAAACCAGCGGCACCAGAAACACCGAGGTCAGTCGCTGCGCCCACCAATGGCCGGTTCCGTCCCTGGCCGAGCCGAGCCCGCGCGCTTGCGACAGCGGTGTGCGCAGGCTCACGCCGGCATCCCCCGAATCCAGAACGCGGCGAACCAGGTCAGCGCGGTGAGCGTCAACGTGCCGGCGAGAGTCCACAGCGAGGTTCGAAACGCCACCGACACCTCGAAACCGAAGCCCGCGTCCCAGAACAGGTGGCGGATGCCGTTGCACAGATGGAAATACAAGGCGCCCGTCCACAGAATCAGCGCGACCTGCCCCCACCACGTCGCCAGCAGACCGCGAATCTGTTCGTAGGCCGCGGCGTCGGCGGCGGCGGCCACCAGAACGCCTGTCAGCGGCACCGTGCCGAACGCAAGAATCACGCCGGTAAAGCGGTGCATAATGGACAACATCGCCGTCAGCGGCAGGCGGTACACCTGCAGGTGCGGCGACAACGGCTTCAAATCGGGTCGGGACATCAACGGCACTTCAGTAAAGCGGGATTCTAACCATCCGCGCCGCGATAGACAACCGTGCCCTTAAAAGGCCATCCGCATCCAGCGGCAGACATGCCGAATCAGGGTGGTCTCGTTCAACGTGTAGAAATGAAACCGGGTCACGCCCTCCGCGATCAGGCGCCCAATCTGGTAACTCAATATATTCATCGCCAGCAGTTTGTGGTCGAGACTTTGCGGCTGGAGGCCCTCGAACATCCGGCGCAGAAACTGCGGCACATCGGCGTTGCATTTGTCGGCGAAGCCGGTCATGCGCTCGAAGTTCAGTATCGGCAGCAGCCCCGGCACCAGCGGCACCGAGACACCCGCCGCGACGACCCGGTCGCGAAAGCGCAGAAAAACGTCGGGGTCGAAGAAAAACTGGCTGATTGCGCGGTTCGCGCCGGCGTCCACTTTTTCTTTCAGGTGCGCCAGGTCGGCGGCGGCGGAGGACGCCTCCGGATGCGTCTCCGGATAGGCCGCGACGGAAATGTCGAAGTCGGCGATCCGCTTCAGTTGCCGCACCAATTGCACGGCGTGGCGCAGGGGCTCGTTGCCGGAGCCGCGGGCGCCTCGCGGCGGCGCATCGCCGCGCAACGCGACGATGCGGCTGATCCTGCGGGCGCGATAGCCGGCCGCCAGACGCTCGATTTCGGCCCGGCTCTTGCCGCTGCACGTGATATGCGGCGCGACTTTCCCGTATTCCTCGTGCACCAGATTGGAGGTGGCCCACGTGAAATCCGCCACGCTGCGCCTGCTGGCGGACGTGACCGAGATAAAAGCGGGCTTCAGCTCATAAAACGTACGCAGCACCTGCTGCAGCCGCGCTTCGCCGACATCGGTCTTCGGCGGAAAAATCTCCAGGCTGAAATCAATGTCCGGATGGCTCGGCGCGCCTGACATCGGAATGGTGCCTGCGTTGCGGGCGCGGGCGGCTTCAGCCGCGGCCCCGCGCGTCGCGGCGCAGCCGTTTCGCAGCCTCGACCATGTTGGCGAGCGCCTGCGACACCTCCTCCCAGCCGCGTGTCTTCAAACCGCAATCGGGATTGACCCAAAGCCTGCGCGCGGCGATCTTCTCCTTCGCCGCCGCCAGCGACGCCGCCATCTGTTCGGGCGGCGGCACCCGCGGAGAATGGATGTCATAAACTCCGGGGCCGATTTCGCTGGGGTAGTTGAAATGCTCAAAGGCGTCGAGCAACTCCATGTTGGAGCGCGACGCTTCGATGGAGATGACGTCGGAGTCGAGCGCGGCGATGGCGTCCAGAATGTCGTTGAACTCGCTGTAGCACATGTGCGTGTGAACCTGGGTGTCGTCGGCGACGCCGCCGGTGGTGACGTGAAAACTGCGCACCGCGCAATCGAGATAATCCCGCCAGCCCTGTTTGCGCAGCGGCAGGCCCTCGCGCAGCGCCGGCTCATCCACCTGGATGACGCGGAGGCCGCCTTTCTCCAGATCCGCCACCTCGTCGCGCAGCGCCAGCGCAATCTGGTAGATGCCCTGCCGCTGGCTGATGTCGTCGCGCGGAAACGACCACCGCAGTATGGTGACGGCGCCGGTCAGCATGCCCTTGACCGGCTTTTGCGTCAGCGACTGGGCGTAACCCGACCATTCCAGCGTCATCGGCGCCGGGCGGGTGATGTCGCCGAAAATAATCGGCGGTTTGGTGCAGCGCGAACCGTAACTCTGCACCCAGCCATTGCCGGTCAGAAGAAAACCTTCAAGCAATTCGCCGAAGTACTCGACCATGTCGTTGCGTTCGGGTTCGCCGTGGACGAGCACATCGAGGCCGATCTTCTCCTGGAACCCGATGACATCGGCAATCTCGCCGCGCATTTTTTCGGTGTATTGCTCCCGGTCAATGACATTCTTCCTGAAATCTCGGCGCGCCTCGCGGATACGGGCAGTCTGCGGAAAAGAACCGATGGTCGTCGTCGGAAACATCGGCAGTTTCAATCTGCGCTCCTGCAACACCGCGCGCCGCCGGTACGGCGTCTTGCGTTTTTGCGGCGATGCCATGATTTCATCCACCCTCGCGCGCAATTCCGGGTTGCAGGTTTGCGGCGAATTTCCGCGCGACTGCGCCGCTTCTTCAGACTCGGCGACGGCGCTCTCCCAGTCGCCGCCGCCCTCGCCGCGCAGCGCGCGCGCGAGCAACCCGACTTCCGCGACTTTCTGCCTTGCAAAGGCGAGCCACGACCGGATTTCAATGCCCAGGCCGCTTTCGAGATCAAGATCCACCGGCACGTGCACAAGCGAGCAACTCGGCGCGACCCACAGCCGGTCGTGCGCCTCTTGCAATGCGGCGAGGCGCTCGCGGCTCTCCCCCAGACGATTGCGCCAGACATTGCGGCCGTTGACGATGCCGGCGGACAAAACCCATTCCGGGTCCAGCCGCCCGGCGATTTCCTCCAGTTCACCGCCGCCCATCATGCCGTCCACGTGCAGGCCGGCAATCGGCAAATCCTTGACACAGTCGAAGTTCTCCTTCAATTCGCCGAAATAAACAGCCAACAGAATATGGAGACCCTGCGCGCCGAGGCGCCCGTAGGCGGCGCCAAACGCATCGCGCCAGGATTGCGGCAAATCCATTGCCAGCACCGGCTCGTCCAACTGCACCCACTCGACCGGAAGCGATGCAATCTGCGCCAGAATCCGCGCGTAGGCATCCACCAGATCCGGCAGCAAATCGAGTTTGTCAAAATGCCCGCCGGCGGTCTTGCCGAGCCACAAATAGGTCAGCGGGCCGACCACGACCGGCTTGACCTTGTGCCCCAGCGAAAGCGCCTCTTCGATTTCACCGAGCAGACGCTGCGCGGCGACATCAAAACACTGCCCGCGTGAGAACTCCGGGACGATGTAGTGATAGTTCGTGTCGAACCATTTGGTCATCTCGCAGGGACGTGCGTCCGGGCCGGATGGCGCGCGTCCTCGCGCCATCCGGAACATCGTGTCCGTATCCGCCGGCGAGGCATCCTGAAATCTTTCGGGGATGACGCCGAGCATGACCGACAGGTCGAGCACATGGTCGTACCAGGAAAAATCTCCGACCGGCAGCAGATCCAGCCCGGCATCGGCCTGCCAGCGCCAGTTGCGGCGGCGCAGCGCCGCGCCCTCGGCCGCGAGCGCCCGGCCGTCGCTGTCTCCGCGCCAATAACTTTCCACGGCCTTTTTCATGTCGCGGTGCGGCCCCAGCCGCGGAAACCCCAGGTTGTGTGCGATCATCGTATCTGCTCCGTTGCGGTTTTGGTTTTCATTCCCGTTTTCACCTTGCGGGACTCACTTTCGATCCGGCCGGTATTTCTCGACCAGCCGGATGAAATCGGTTGTAAAGCGATTCAGGTAGTGATTGTGCAGGCAGGCGATCTTCGTCGTCGATTTCGGAAAAAGTTTCGACAAATCGCGCATCGCCAGATCACCGTCCCTGCCGGGTTCGTAGCACATGCCGGCGATGATGCCGACACCGAAACCGAGCCTGACATAAGCCTTGATCACATCGGTGTCGGCGGCCTCGAAAGCGATCATCGGATTCAGGCCCGCCTTCTCAAAAATGCGCTGAATCTTGAGACGCCCGGTAAAACCAAGCACGTACGTCAGAATCGGGTGTTCGGCGATGCGCTTCAACGTAACCTTGTTTTTCGCCAGCGGATGCCGCGGCGGCGTAATCAGGATATGGTTCCAGTCATAGCAGTTGACGGTGCGCAGTTGCTCGTTTTCCTCCAGTTCCTCGGTGCAAATGGCCACATCCGCCTCTTTTTGAAGAAGCAGGTTGACCAGTTGAACCGGGTTGCCCTGGTGGAAGATGACCGTCACCTGCGGATACATCTCGCGGAACTCCCTGAGCACGCCGGGCAGAAAATACTTGGCCTGTGCATGCGTCGTGGCGACGTGCAGTTTGCCCACGTCGCCGAGGCGGTGCTCCTCGGCCACCTTCAGGATCGTCTCCTGCGACTGCTGTATGCACTTTATATGAGGCACAATCTCGTCGCATAACTTCGTGGTCCCGGACAGGCGGTTGCCTTCGCGGTCAAACAGCGGCACGCCGAACTCTTCCTCAAGCAGCGACAACTGGCGGCTCGCAGCGGACTGGACACAATGCAGTTGTCGGGCCGCTTTCGAGATATTGAGCCCGTTGTCAATCAGGGCAATAACCAATTGGAGTTGTCTTGGCGTCATATATCTATATTTTAGATGATTAAATTAAAAAATATCATTTTTCATCATATTCAAGACGCGTAATATACCCCTATGCACATGGTTTGTCCATCGTGCGGGAAATATTTTGGAACAAAGCCAGACGGGGCTTTTCAAGGAGGCCATTGGATGTCCGCAAACAGGGATCGAAAACTGAAAAGACTCAACCGGGTCTTCCCGCACCTTGATCTCGAAGGGCGGCTGCAGCACCTGCAAGAGGTGTTCAATGGAAGCGGCGTCTTTTCTGCCAGTCTGGAACTGGAAAGCCGGGTCATCGCCCACGCCGTGGAAAGCGCCCGCCTGCCAATCGAAATTTTCACGCTGGACCGGGCCGAGGAACTGGAGCACGCACTGCGCGATGCGTCCGTGTGGCTCAGCGGCATTCGCAGGGTGCATCTGCCCTTTCGCACCGGCGTATCCGGCCGGGCTTTCTTTGAATACGATGAAAACTACCGGGTTTTCAGGTTTCACCCGCTACTCGACTGGTCGCTTGAAGACCTCAGGAACTATCTCGAAAAGAACGACCTGCCCTGCCCGCCGCCGTCCGGCCCGGCACCAATTCCGGTAATCGGCCATGGCGGGGACGACTACGGCTTGTACGCCGCCTGACCGAACGATGGCGGACCTCAGCCCCGGAGCGATGCGATGGCCCGCAGGAAATTGCATCCGCGCTCCGTCGCCATCCGCACGCAGGCCGGCAGAACAGCGCAACATGAGCACTCGGTTCCGCTTTACCTGACGTCGAGTTATCTCTTCGACAGTCTCGAACACGGCCGCGCCCTGTTTGCGAAAGAAGCAGCGGGCAACATCTACGGCCGCTACCACAACCCGAACGCACGCGAGTTCGCGGACAAGATAACCGCGCTGGAAGGCGCCGAGGCCGGGCTGGCATTTGCCTCGGGAATGGCGGCGCTGTTCGCGGCGCTGCTGGGGCTGCTTGAGCAGGGGCAGCGCATCGTCGCCTCGTCCTGCCTGTTCGGATCGACCCTGCAAATTCTGACGCGGCTGCTGCCGAAGTGGGGCATTGAATGCACGCTGGTCAACCCGTCGGCGACGATGGAAACGTGGGAGCGGGCTTTTGCTCCCGGCACGCGGCTGTGCCTGATTGAAACGCCGTCCAACCCGCTGATGGACATCATTGACATCCGGGCGCTCGCCGATTTGTGCCGTGCCAGGGACGCCGTCCTGCTGGTGGACAACGCCTACGCGACGCCGGTGCTGCAAAACCCGATTGCGCTCGGCGCGCACCTGGTGATGCACACGGGCACCAAGTACATAGACGGCCAGGGAAGAGTGCTCGGCGGCGTGCTGGTCGGCGAACAACCGCTGATCGAACCGCTGGAAACCTTCCTGCGCCACACCGGGCCGACGCTGTCGCCCTTCAACGCCTGGGTGCTCAGCAAAAGCCTCGAAACACTGCACCTGCGCGTGCACGAGCATTGCGCCAACGCGCTGCAACTGGCGCGGTTTCTGGAAGGGCACAAACAGGTCGAATGGGTGCGTTACCCGCAACTGCCGTCGCACCCGCAACATGAACTGGCGGCGCGGCAGATGCGGCGCGGCGGCGGTATCATCACGTTCCACCTGCGCAAACCGGAAATCGCGGCCTTCATTGACGGTCTTGAGATGTGCTCGCGGTCGGCCAACCTCGGCGACACACGCACCATCGTGACCCACCCGCGCTCGACCACGCACAGTTCGATCACCGAGGAAGAACGCCTCGCCATCGGCATCACCGGGAAGCTGGTGCGGATATCGGCGGGGCTGGAGCACATTGACGACATCATCGCCGATGTGGACCAGGCGCTCGCCCGGCTCGATTCACCGACGCGCGTCAGTAGTTGAAAGCGACCTGCTCGACGCCGTCAATGCGTTGCAGGCGGCACAGCATCTCCTCGCACGGCCGCACCTTCCAGTCGTCGCCGAGCCGCAGCCGCGTCGCCGCTTCGGCGGTGCGCAACGAGACAATGACGGGACAGCCGCCCGGCTCGATGAAAGGCGACAGGGATTCCTCCAGCCGCCCGGGCAGGCGTTCGTCCTCGTCGGCGTCGGCGCGGATGCTGATCTGGACGTTCTTCGAGAAGCGTTTGCGCGCCTGGTCGAGCGTCAGGATGGTGCGCGTGCGCCAGCGGCTGGTCTCGCGGGTGTTGTCGTAGGCGTTGCGGTACACCTCGACCACGACGATGTCGTCGTGTGACAGCATGTCGGCGTAATTGGCGTAATCCTTGTCGAACAGGGCCAATTCGAGGCGCCCGCTGCCGTCGTCCAGCGTAAAGAACGCGGCCTTGCCCTGGCGCGTGTAACGCACGCGCATGTTCATGATCACACCGGACAGCCACAGCGTTTTGTGTTCGCCCATGTTCTGGACAGACGCATCGCCGGCGAGCCGCTTGACCTCGTGCAGACTCATGTCGGTCATGCTCGTCAGCTCCTGGCGGTACCACGAGACCGGGTGGTCGGTCAGGTAGAGGCCGAGGCTGTCGCGTTCCATCTTCAGCAGTTGCTCCCGGCTGATCCGCTCGGCGGTGTCGAGCGGCGGACAGTCGCTCTCCTTCGGCGGTTCGCCAAACAAATCGCTCTGCCCGGTGTTGCGGTTGTTCGCGCGCTGCTCGGCCAGCGCGTAAATTCTCGGCAGATGATGAAGCATCGCGCCGCGGTCGTGCTCGACGGAATCGAAAGTGCCCGCCCGAATCAGCGTCTCCAGCAAATTCTTGCTGATGGCCGGCACCAGGCGCGCGCAGAAATCGCGCAACGAGGAATACGCGCCGCCGACGCGGCGGTCCTCGACGATGGTCTCGATGGCGGCGGCGCCGGCATTGCGAATCGCGCCCATGCCGTAGAGGATGCCGCCGCCGTCCACCTCGGCGAACCCGTATTCCGAACGGTTGATGTCGGACGGCTCGACCTCGAGACCCATCAGGCGGCACTCGCCGATCAAATAGACGATCTTGTCGGTGTCGTCCATGTCGGCGGACATCACCGCCGCCATAAACGCACCCGGGTAGTTGGCCTTGAGCCACGCGGTCTGGTAGGCAAGCAGCGCGTAGGCCACCGAGTGGGACTTGTTGAAACCGTAATCGGCGAACTTCTCCATCTGGTCGAAAATGTGCGTAGCCGTCCTTTTCTCGACGCCGCGCGCCACCGCGCCCTCGACAAACACCGTGCGCTGCTCCGCCATTTCCTTCGTGATCTTCTTGCCCATCGCGCGGCGCAGAATGTCGGCGGCGCCGAGTGTATAGCCGGCGAGCACACGTGCAATCTCCATCACCTGCTCCTGGTAGAGAATGACGCCGTAGGTCGGCTCCAGAATGGATTTCACCTTGGGGTGCGGAAAACGGATGCGCGCGACATCGTGCTTGCGCTCGGCGTACTCATCGCTCATGCCGGACTGCAGCGGCCCCGGGCGGTAGAGCGCCACCAGCGCGACGATGTCGTCGAAATGGTCCGGCCTCAGATTTTTCATCAAGCGGCGGATGCCCTCGGATTCCAGTTGAAATATGGCGGCGGTGTTGCCTTCGCGCAGCAGGTCGTACACTTTCGTGTCGTCGAGCGGAATGCGGCCGATGTCAATGTCGGCGGCGCCGCGCGCGCGCAGGTGGGCGACCGCCCTGGCGATGACCGTCAGCGTCTTCAGGCCGAGAAAATCAAACTTGACCAGGCCGATTTTCTCGATGTCCTTCATGTCAAACTGGGTGACCGCGTTGCGGCTGCCGGGTTCGCAATACAGCGCGGTGTAATCCTCCATCGGCGTCGGCGAGATGACGACGCCGCCGGCGTGCTTGCCCGGGTTGCGCGCAAGGCCCTCGAGTTTTCTCGCGTCGTCCAGAATCTGGCGCACGTCGTTGTCGTTGCGGCACCACTCCGTCAGTTCCTGCGACTGTGTGAGCGCCTCATTCAGCGTGATGTTGATCTGGTTGGGAATCAACTTGGCGACGCGGTCCACGAAGCCGTAGGAATGTCCCAGCACGCGGCCCACGTCGCGCACCGCCGCCTTCGCGCCGAGGCTGCCGAAAGTGATAATCTGGCTGACACGGTCGCGCCCGTAGCGATCGACGACGTACTGGATGACGCGGTCGCGCCCTTCGATGCAGAAGTCCACGTCGAAATCGGGCATTGAAACCCGCTCCGGGTTCAGGAAGCGCTCGAACAGCAGGTCATAGTGGATCGGGTCGAGTTCGGTGATGCCGAGCGCCCAGGCCACCAGCGAACCGGCGCCCGAACCCCGCCCCGGCCCGACCGGAATCCCCTCGCGCTTCGCCCAGGCGATGAAGTCGGCGACGATCAGAAAGTAACTCTGATAACCCATGTCGCCGATGATCTCGAGCTCGGAAGCCAGCCGCCGGTGGTATTGCTCGTGGCCGGACGAGTCCGTGCCGGCAAGCCGCTCCTCAAGCCCTTTGCGCGCGCCGGCGGTAATCTTGTCGGCGGCGGTCTCGCCCTCGGGCAGCGGAAAATCCGGCAGCAGCGTCTTGCCGAATTCCAGTTCGAGCGTGCAGCGCGTCGCGATCTCGACGGTGTTTTGAAGCGCGCCCGGAACGTCTTTGAACAACGCTGCCATTTCCTCGGCGCTCTTCAGATACTGCTCCGGACTGTAACGCCGCGGGCGGCGCTTGTCGGCCAGGATGTGGCCCTGGCTGATACAGACCTTGGCCTCGTGCGACTCGAAATCCTCGCGCCTGAGGAAGCGAACGTCGTTCGTCGCGACGACCGGCAACGCCGATTTCGAGGCCAGCGCCAGCGCGCGTTCGAGATACGCCTTCTCGCCCTCGCGCCCGGTGTTGTGCAACTCGATGTAATAGCGGTCGGCGAACAGTCCGGTCCAGAAAGACAGCGCCCGGTCGAGCCGCTTGCTCTCACCGCTCGCCAGCGCCTTGCCGATGTCGCCGCGCGGACCGCCCGACAACGCAATCAGCCCCTCGTTGCAGTCCTCAAGCCAGTCGCGGAGGATGTGCGGCGTGTCGTGCTCCTGGCCCTCGACATAGGCGCGGCTGACCAGCCGCGTCAGATTGTGATAACCGCGCTCGTCGCCGCACAGCAGCACAATCTCGTCGGCGGCCTCGTTGGTGTTGTCGGCGCGGATGTGCAACTCGCAGCCGATGACGGGTTTGATGCCGCGCTCCATCGCCGCGCCGTAGAACTTGATCGCGGCGAACAGGTTGTTGAGATCGGTCAGCGCCACCGCCGGCGTGCCGCGGCGCGCCGTTTCTTCCATCAACTCGGGGATGCGAAGCAGACCGTCGTTGATGGAGTAGCCGGTGTGCAGGTGCAGGTGAACAAACGGCGGCGTCTTCATGGTTCGAGCCGATAGTCCTGCACGAGCGTTTCCCTGACCCCGCGGTAACTTTTGCGGTGAATCTCGCAGGCGCCGTGGGTCTGCAACGCGCGCAGGTGCTCGCGCGTGCCGTAGCCCTTGTGCGCGGCGAAATTGTAGGCCGGGTAGTCTGAGTGCAGGTTCACCATGCGGCGGTCGCGCTCGGTCTTCGCCAGAATGGAGGCCGCCGAAATGCAGCCGACGCGGGCGTCGCCGCCGACGACGGCGCAACACGCCACGGCGGTGTCGGGGCACCGGTTACCGTCAATCAGCGCCAGTTGCGGCGCCACCGCCAGCCCCCGCAGGGCGCGCGTCATCGCGAGCAATGTCGCGTTCAGGATGTTCAGTTCGAAGATCTCGCCGACATCGGCGCACGCCACCGACCACGCCAGCGCATCGCGCTTGATGACTCCGGCAAGCGTTTGTCTTTGCTCCGCGCTCAGGGTCTTGGAATCGGCACAGCCATCCACCGGGCGCAGAGGATCGAAAACCACCGCCGCCGCGACCACCGGCCCGGCCAGCGCCCCCCGGCCCGCCTCGTCCACGCCGGCGACGAGGCGCCGCCCGAAGTCCGGCAGGCGCGCGCCGGCGGCAACGAGTTTCGGCAATATCGGGTCGGCGGCTGTCATGGTCAGGCATGATTTTACACCCGACCCTATATAATGCCGCGCCGACGCCGCAAAAAGGCGGCAACGACACACGGCACGGGAGGCTGGCATGAACAATCGGGAAATTATCAAACGCTTCGAGCAGATGTGGTGCGAAGGAAACCACGCAATCGCATCCGAGATTATTGACGAGAATGTCACATTCAGAAGTTCTCTGGGCGTGAAAAACTCGGGACTGAGCCCTTTCATTGAATACCTTGACGGAGTTCTCAAGGCGCTGGGCGATTTTCGGTGCGAACTCGACGACATGATTTCGGAAGGAGACAAGATCGCGGCGAAAATGCTTTTCCACGGCAAACACAGAGACGTGTTTTTCGGCGTCGAGGCGACGAACAAAATCATTCAATGGGATGCCATCGCCTTCTTTGAGATCAGGGACGGGAAGATTCAGTCGCTGTGGTTTCTGGGAGATGTGGACGGCATCAGAAGGCAATTGTCGCCGGAGGGGGGTGTGCAGGCCTCGTGGAAGGGGTAATGCTTTCGTTTCCAGAGCGAAGGCAGTGCGTATAACAGAATTTTGGGCCGCCAATCGAAAGTTGGCGAAAATGTACCCGGAAAGCAAGGAGCCAAAAAAGCGGATTTGGACTCTTGCATAAGGGAAGTTGCCTTCAAAACAAACCCCATGGAATGGTCGGCATTTTGATGTCGTGAATCGTCCAACAATGCCGCCTCAATAACAGAGCTTTTGTAGTCGTGCCACACATGAGCGTTACAATACAGATTACGCAGGAGTCCTTTCACTTGCTTCGAGGGGATAATTACCATATTTTAAACTTCGTCAAGTTGTTGGAGGATTAACCAGTGCCCACCCCCACCCGCCGTATCATGCTGGTTGCCGGCGAGGCGTCCGGTGATCAGCATGCGGCCAGGTTGATTCGCCGGCTGCACGAGGTCGGCGGTTTCGAGTGTTGCGGCATGGGCGGCGACGCCATGAAAGAGGCGGGGGCGAACCTGCTGGTGGATTCCACCCATCTGGCGGTGGTCGGCCTCGTCGAGGCCGTGCGTTACTACCCGGCGTTGCGGCGCGCGTTTGGCACATTGAAGCGCGCGCTGAAACGCGAACCTCCCGATTTGCTGGTGCTGGTGGATTACCCGGAATTCAACCTCAAACTGGCGAACATCGCGGCCAGACGCGGCATCCCGGTCCTGTTCTACATCGCGCCGCAGGTGTGGGCGTGGCGCAGCGGGCGCGTCAAAAAGATTTACCGCAACGTCTGCCGGCTCGCGGTCATCCTGCCGTTCGAGGAGACGTTCTTCGCATCGCACGGGGTGCCGGCGGACTACATCGGCCATCCGCTGATCGAGGACATCGAACACTGGGAACACACCCGTCCGGCCGCCGACACCGCCAGCCCACCACGCAAGAAAAAAACCGTGCTGCTGCTGCCCGGCAGCCGGCGCAGCGAAATCGAGCGGCTGCTGCCCACACTTTGCGCCGCCGCCGCGAAGTTGACGAAACGCCTGGGCGGCCGGGTCGCTTTCCGGCTGCTGCGCGCGCCCGGCATTGACGAGCGCCTGCTGGCGCCGTGTCTGCAACAGAATACTTTCGACTGCGAACTCGCGTACGGGGAAACCTATCTGGAGATGAAGCGCGCCGACGTCGCCATCAGCGCCACCGGCACGACCATCCTGCAACTCGCGTTATGCGGCACGCCGACGGTCGGCATCTACAAACTGTCGCCGGCAACCTGGTTCGTGGCCCGGCGCCTCGTCAAAATTCCCTACGTGAGCCTCGTCAACATCATCAGCAGCAAGCCGGTCATCCCCGAGTTGCTGCAAGACGAGGCCACGCCGCAGGAGATTTGCGGGCAAGCCTACGATTTGCTGACCAACGTCAAGCGCCGCCGGGAAATGCAGCAGGACTTTGCCGATGTGCGCAAACAGCTCGGCACCCACCGCTCTTCCGAAAGACTCGCGGAAATCGTGCGCGAGATGACGCAGGCCGCACCCGCCGGCACACACGCTTAAGCCGCCTCATTCTTCCCACGGCAGCCCCGCGTTGGCAACGTGCATCGTAGTCGTCGGGAATGCGATCTCAGCGTTCTGCCCGGCGACGATGTCGTGCACCTTCAGCAGCACCGACTGCTTGACCTCGTGAAACTCGGCCCAGTCGGTCGTCTTCGTGTAGGTATAAATCAGAATGTCCGCCGAGGAGGCGGAAAACTCGTTCAGATTCACGATCAGGGTCTTGCCCGTGTCAATCGCCGGGTGCGTCTGCAGCATCCGCTTGACGCCGTCCACAATCGCGGGCACGACGGCGATGTCGTCGTAGCGCACGCCGATGGCCTCGTTAATCCTGCGGTGACTCATGCGTGACGGGTTCTCGACCGCGATGTTGGCAAACGCCGAGTTGGGCACATACAGCGGGCGCTGGTCGAACGTGCGAATGCGCGTCAGCCGCCAGCCGATATACTCGACGGTGCCCTCGATTTCACGGTCGGGCGAGCGAATCCAGTCGCCCTCGGTAAAGGGCCGGTCGAGGTAAATCATCAGCCCGCCGAAAAAGTTGGCCAGCATGTCCCTGGCGGCGAAGCCGGCGATGACGCCGCCGATGCCGCCGAACGTGAGCAGTCCGGCGATGCTGTAACCCATCGTCTGCAACATCATCAACCCGGCGGTGACGGCGACGGACGCCCGCAGCAGTTTGTTCAGCGCGCGCGCGCCGGCGCGGTCGAGTATCCTGCCCTTGCCCTCTTTCTCAAGCAGCCGCTGCTCGAAACCTTTCAGAAAGCGCAGCACAAACCACACCAGCGTCAGGATGATCAGCAGTTTCCTGGCGGTGCCGATGAGTCCGGCCAGATAAGCGTCGGCATCGTGCCACGCAAACTCCGCGGCGTAGGAAATGCCGACGGTCCAGATGAACACCGTCAGCGGCCTCTTCAGGCTGGTCAGCAATATGTCGTCCCAGGTCGTGGCCGTGCGGCCGGCGCGCTGAATCAACTTGCGCACAAACAGGTTGACCAGCCAACTGGCGGCCATCACCCCGAAAACAATCATGAACAGCGCCAGCACAAACCACAGCGGCGAATCCGGGCCGATGCCCAGATAATTCGATTGACGTAAAAATTCCTGCATGATTTCGTTACCTGTGCCGCTTCAGCAAATCAACGGCCTGCCCGTAATCAAACGGTTCGCGCGCGGCGGCTTGCAGCGTGCGGCGCGCCGAGTCCCAACGTCGCGCCGCCGCTGCATTGTATTGCTCAATCTCGCTATCGGCAAAACCCGCCATCAGATTCCGCGCCATGGCTCGATTATTGCAGACCAACGCGATGTCGCAACCGGCGTCAAGCGCCCGCTTGAGCGCCGCCGCGTCCAGGTCGAGGCAGCCGGCCATGCCGAGGTCATCGCTGAAGACCGGCCCGCGAAACCCCAGCCGTCCGCGCAAGACATCGCGCAGCCAGTAGCGCGACAGGCTCGCCGGAACGGCGTCCGCCTCAGAGTAGATTACGTGCGAGAGCATCACCGCGTCGAGCAGCCCCGCCGACGCCAGCGCCTCGAAGGGCCGCAAGTCGGCCGCGGCAATGGCGTCGAAACTTCGCCCGTCGCGGACGGCCTGTTCGTGGGTGTCGCCAACCGCCGAACCGTGTCCGGGGAAATGCTTGCCGACCGCGATCATGCCGGCGTCGTGCAGCCCTTCGATAAAAGCGCGCCCCAGCGCGGTGACGACACGCGGGTCGGAGTGAAAAGCGCGCTCGCCGATGACGCCGCTTTTGCCGGTGTTGATGTCGAGCACCGGCGCAAAACTGAAATCAATACCGACATCGCGCAACTCATGCGCGATGACGCGGCCAAAGGCGCGCGCGACGCGCAGGGCGCGGTCGCGGTCGCGGTCGTACAGCCGTCCGACGGAAGCGGGCGCCGGCAGCGCGGTGAAATGTTCGCGCAACCGCTGCACACCGGCGCTTTCCTGGTCCACCGCGATCTGCAGTCCGCGCTTCACCGCCCGCACCTCGTCCGTCAGGCCGCGCAACTGCTCCGGGTCGCGGTAGTTGCGCGTGAACAGAACAACGCCGCCGACCAGCGGGTGGGCGAGCAGGCTTTTTTCTTCGGGCGCGAGCGCCGGGCCGTCCAGCCCGACCATAAAGACGCCGCAATCGCTCGTTGTATTGCTCATTCGCGCCACCCGCGCGACTCGCCGACAAGAATCATGCCCTCGAACACCAGATTCGGCGCCGACAGAAAACTCTGCCCCGGCACTTCGGCCAGCACCTGCACACCGCCGCCGGTGGCGACGATCTGCGCATCGTCGTCGCCCCGCGCGCGCAAGTCGCCGACGATGCCGTCGAGCGCCGCGTGAAGCATGCGCCGGCAACCGGCGCCAATGGCGCTTCCGGTATCGGTGGCGAGCACATTCCCGGCATCGGGGTTCACTTCTTCCAGGCGGTGCGTGCCGCGCCGCAGCGCATCATGCAGCAGGCCGGGTCCGGGCAGAATCACGCCGCCATGGTGCAGGCCGTGCGCGTCGAGATAATCCAGCGTCACCGCGGTGCCGCAATCAACGACGATGCACGAGCAGGCGACGCGATGCCACGCCGCGACCAGCGCGAGACAGCGGTCCACCCCCAACTGCTCCGGCCGGTAGCGCGTGGCCACCCCGCAAACCGGCAGCATCGGCGACAACACGACCGGCTCGATCGCAAAGACCGTGCGCACCACTTCCGCAAAGCGGGCGTTGTGCTCGTCGCCGGCGACACTTGCGACGTGCACCGATTGCGGCGCCTGCCGCAGGTGCTTTTCAAACGAGCCGCGCAAGCCGCCGTCCATGCTGCCAACCGGCACGGCGTCGCAAAAAGTGATAGCGTCTTTTTCATAGCGCGCGTATTTGCAGCGGCTGCTGCCAATGTCCACAAGCAGCCTCACAGACGCACACTCACTTCTTCGCAGCGGCAGATCTTCATGCCGCCTTGCGCCTGCACGCGCAAACAGGCCTCGCGGTTGACGCCCCTGGCCACGCCGCTGAAAGAGCCTTTGGCCGAGACCACTTCAACCGGCCTGCCGTGCAGAAAATCAAGCGGCGCGAAACGCTCGACCATGGCCCCGGCGCCGACCGACGACACGCAGTCGGCGGCCTCGACGACGGCCTCGACCACCAGCGCCGCCAGACGACCGGGAGCCGCCGACATCAGCCCGGCCTCGGCCAACGTCGCCCATGGCCGGTCAATCGCGGCACCCGCGCGCGCCGGCACGGCCACGTTGATACCGGCGCCGGCCACGCACAGCGAGCCGCGCCGCTCAATCAGAACACCGCCGAGCTTGGCGCCGGGCACGCCGCCGCAATACAGATCGTTCGGCCACTTGACACCGACTTCGCGCGCGCCCGCCTCGCGCAAACGCCGCGCCAGCGCCACCGCCGTCATCAGGCCGAGCCAGTCGGCCCGCGTGTTTTTGACAGACGCGCGCCACGCCGCCGAGAGATACACGTTGCCGCCCGGAGGCGAAACCCAGACGTTGCCGAAGCGCCCGCGCCCCGCCGTCTGCGATTGCGCCAGACACAAATCGAATCGTTTATTCGCGGGGCTGCCCGCGGCTTCATCCGCGGAATCGGCCCGCGACAGCAGGTAATCGCTGGTCGAGTCCACGGTGTCGAGCACGCAAAGCGAGGCGATGCGGCGCCTGGTTTTTACCGGCAGGTGTTCAAGCAGGCAGGCGGATTCAAACGGGGACGCGGGGGGTTGCACGGGCCGTATTTTACATGGCCGCGCCGCCAATGCGATAGAATACGCCAAACCGGAGTCGCCATGACAAACAAAACACAAAAAGCCGTCCTCAATATCTGCATCGCCGCCGCTCTCGCGCTGCCCGCGCCCTTTGCCTTCGCCGCCGATTACGACATTGACCCGGCGCATTCCTTTATTCAGTTCCGCGTCAAGCATCTCGGCTACAGTTGGCTGGTCGGAAGGTTCAACCGCTTTTCCGGCTCTTTCCACTACGACGCCGACCACCCCGAGATGGGCAGCATCGAGATCGAGATCGAGACCGCGAGTGTTGACAGCAACCACGCCGAACGCGACAAGCACCTGCGCAACGAGGATTTTCTCGACGTGACCAAACACCCGCAGGCGGTTTTCAAGAGCACGCGCTATGAAGGCGACGCCGGCGGCGGCAAAATGCACGGCACACTGACGCTGCACGGGCGCAGCAAGCCGATTGCCGTCGCCATCAGCAAGATCGGCGAAGGCGACGACCCGTGGGGCGGCTACCGCGCCGGCTTCGAGGGCTGGGTCACTTTTGCGCGCGCCGATTTCGGCATGGATTTCGACCTGGGGCCGTCGGCGAAAAACGTCGAGATGGACCTCTACATTGAAGGCATCCGCCGCTGATGCGGGAATCGCCGGAGCGTTACAACGGCGTTGCGCGAACCTTGCACTGGCTGATTGCGGCCCTGATTCTGGGGCTGGTCGCGCTCGGCTGGTGGCTGACGGAGATAAGTTACTACGACCGCTGGTACCAGGGCGCGCTGTTCTGGCACCGCGCGCTCGGAATGCTGGTGCTGCCGCTGGCGGCGTTTCAGATTGTCTGGCGCGTCGCGCGCCCGACGCCCGCGCCGGCGGCGTGTCTCAGCGGCCGGGAACGCGCGGCGGCGAAGGCGGTGCACCGCGCGTTCTTCGCGCTGATGTTCGTGCTGCCGCTCAGCGGCTACGTCATTTCAACGTCCGCCGGCGCGCCGCTGCCGCTGCCGGGCGGCTTCGCAATCCCCGCCCTGTACGAGGCCGGCGATGCCGCGCGCGATTTTGCGGTATCGCTGCATTACTGGCTCGGTTACGGCGTCGCGGTGCTGGCCGCGATACACGCCGCGGCGGCGTTCAAGCACCGGTTTGTTGACGGCGACGATGTGCTGCGGCGGATGATATGAGCATGAAACAGCCGGCGGACGAGCCACAGACGAACTTTATCCGCCAGATTGTCGAGCGGGACCTCGCGGACAACAAGCACGGTGGCAGGCTCGTCACCCGCTTTCCGCCC
Source organism: uncultured candidatus Poriferisulfidus sp. (assembly GCA_963693105.1). Classification (GTDB taxonomy): domain Bacteria; phylum Pseudomonadota; class Gammaproteobacteria; order Poriferisulfidales; family Oxydemutatoraceae; genus Oxydemutator. The sequence goes on from OY843752.1 coordinate 1,641,881, forward strand.
GAGCCGAACGGCTACCTGCACGTCGGCCACGCCAAGTCCATCTGCCTGAATTTCGGCCTGGCGCGGGAAGTGGACGGCGGGCTTTGCAACCTGCGCTTCGACGACACCAATCCGGAGAAGGAAAGCACCGAGTACACCGAGGCCATCATCGAGGATGTGCGCTGGCTCGGCTTTGAGTGGAACGAACTGCTTTACGCATCGGACTATTTCGGGCGGCTCTACGACTACGCGGTCGAGTTGATTCGCGGCGGCAAAGCCTACGTTTGCAGCCTCAGCACCGATGAAATCCGCAGCTACCGCGGCACCTTGACCGAGCCCGGCAGAGCCAGCCCCGACCGCGAGCGCGGCGTCGAAGAGAACCTGGATCTGTTCCGGCGAATGCGCGACGGCGAGTTTGCCGACGGCGAACACGTGCTGCGCGCAAAAATAGACATGGCCGCTCCCAACATCAACATGCGCGACCCGACGATTTACCGCATCCGCCACACCGCGCACCACCGCAGCGGCGACCGCTGGTGCATCTACCCGACCTACGATTTCACGCACTGTCTGTCGGACTCGATCGAGGGCATCACCCATTCGCTGTGCACTCTGGAGTTTGAAGACCATCGCCCGCTCTACGACTGGTTCCTCGACGCGCTCGACGTGCACCACCCCCAACAGATCGAGTTCGCGCGCCTGCAGCTGACCCACACGATCACCAGCAAGCGCCAACTGAAAAAGCTGGTCGAGGCCGGCATCGTCGCCGGCTGGGACGACCCGCGCATGCCGACTCTCTCCGGTATGCGCCGGCGCGGCATTCCGCCCGCCGCAATTCGCGATTTCTGCGAGCGCATCGGCATCACCAAAAAAGACAGCTGGATCTCGATGGACATGCTGGAAACCTGCGTGCGCAACGAACTGAACGAGTCGGCGCCGCGCGCGATGGCGGTGCTCGACCCGCTCAAGATTGTCATCGAAAACTATCCGCAAGACGGCGTCGAGGAAGTGGATGCCGCCAACGACCCGAACAACCCGGCCGCCGGCACGCGCAAACTGCCCTTCTCGCGCGAACTCTACATCGAGCGCGGCGACTTCATGGAAGACCCGCCGAAGAAATTTTTCCGCCTGGCGCCGGGGCGCGAGGTGCGCCTGAAATACGCCTACTACGTCACCTGCGAGAAGGCCGTCAAAAACGGCGCCGGCGAAATCACCGAACTGCGCTGCCGCTACGACCCCGAAAGCCGCGGCGGCGGCACCGCCGATAAACGCAAGGTCAAGGGCACCATCCACTGGCTCAGCGCGGCCCACGCAAAGAAGGCCGAGGTGCGCCTCTACGACCGGCTGTTCAATGTCGAAAACCCGCTCGCCTGCGACGATGTGACGGACGCGGTCAATCCCGAATCACTGGTCGTCCGGCAGCATTGCCTGGTGGAGCCCTCGGTGCCTGACGCCCCGCCCGACCGCTGCTACCAATTTGAACGGCTGGGTTACTTCGTCAGAGACCGCGACGAAGGCCGCGACCGCCGCCCGGTGTTCAACCGCACGATGACGCTGCGCGACACCTGGGCCAAACTGACGAAACAGTCCGCTTAAGCCCTTGTGCGAAATATCACTGGATTATATCCATCAGTTCCCGGAAGAAATAAATAGACACCCGGCGCCCTTTTCCGGAAACTATTTTTGTTATGATTTTCCCTCCTTCCAGCAAGTTCAACAACCGTGATCCACTGGATCGGGGAACAGCCGTCTGATTCCGAAAATAAACGCTGGAGAAGCATGGATTGGAAAAGATGAAGTCGGTAATCTGTGTAGTGTATCGTGAACGGGTTGTATGCTCCACTTTGTGCACGACTTCTTTATACAGATTAATAATCTCCTGTGCTTTAACAGTATTTTCACGAGACTGGATGGCAATAGCCGTCAGAAAGAATTGAATCCATTGCTCCCAGTTACCGCGCTCTGATATGCCTTTGAGCAGGGCATAATAAAGATCCCGCTCCTTCTCCAGATACTCGCTGAGATAGAAATGCGGGTGACTGATTTTTTGCTTGTGATATAGAAACAATGGAAGGAGCAAACGGCCGATTCTGCCGTTTCCGTCCCAGAATGGATGAATCATTTCAAACTGGGCATGCACAATCGCAAGTTGTACCAGAACATCCAGATCATCGAAATGCATATACTTCTCCAGATTGGAAAACAGATCCGGAATTTGTTGCGCTTCTGGAGGAATATAAGTCGCCCGTTCGACGGGATCTCCTGGTTTGCCAATATGCACTCTGTTATCACGAAAATTACCGGGGTTTTTTTTCCTGCCACGCACACCGGAGAGCAATATTTCATGCGCCTCTTTCATCAGCCGTCCTGACAGCGGAATCTTTTCCATACGTTCAATGGAAAAATCCATTGCTCTGCGGTAATTGATTACTTCCCGGATGTCGCTTTCCCTTTCGTTTTCTGCTTTTTCTCCCGCCTCAAATCGAAACACATCTTCAAGCGAGGCTTGTGTGCCCTCAATACGCGAAGACAACACTGCTTCCCGGGTCATCAGCGGGGACAAAAACAGCCTGACATTCGGTATATTTCCCAGTAATGTATCAAAACGAGCAATTCCGTCATGTGCATCGCTGAGGAAAGGAATGAACTTCGTCCAGTCAAGAGACTGGAGAGGCAGGCTCGGTGGCGTGAAAGGTGCCCCCTGTTCTGCTTTGCTTGTTTTCTCTGGTTCCGGATTCACAGCCCAACTCATAATGTCTCATAAATGAGATATTTCAGAGGTATTGTGCCACAGTTCTTGCTTTATGAGACAAAAGTGAGAAAAGTTGCTATTTTCTCTTTGTTATAAAAGGGAATTATATTTTTCCCAGCAAATTCCGTTTTGTCCCATAGAAAACACATTAAAGAATCAATGTCCTATATTTTCTATTTTATGAGATAGAAGGCGGGTTAATGCGCGGCCCGCGGGCAGGCGTCCGTCGCCTTTGCCGCCTTTCTCCTGGGCTCCAGCGGGAAGAAAAAATTCTCCGGCATGCGCCGGTTCGTTTGCGGGTGTCGCAGCGTACGCTTGGCGACGAAGTCGAAAAGCAATGGATTGTAGCCGTAGATTTCATCAAGCCACCGCCTCTCGTCTTCGCTGATCAGTCCGCGCTCGGCCAGTCCTTTTGTCGGATTGAGGACGGCGAGCGCGGGCACCGGGTAATCACTGCCGTTCAGCACCCGGTTGTGCAGCGGCCCCGATTCCTCCGCCTTCTCCATCATCCGCACCAGAAAATTGCGCGAGTCGCCCGAAAGCCTGCCGCCTAACATCATGACGGAAATCTCACTGAAGAGCCTGTCTTTGTATTCCTCCACCGCCATCAGCCGCATCAGGCCGTCGAAATAGGCGGCGCCGGTGTCCGGGTGTTTGCCCCGGCGGGCACTGTGCAGGGCCACGACGGGCACGCCGCAATCCAGCGCCGGGCGCAGTTTCTCCGGGTCGCCCAGATGCTGGTGCGCCTGGCTTTGCACCCGGAACACATGCTCACGGCCAGTGTGAACCAGCAGCACCATGTCCCTCTCGGCCAGTTCACGGTAATTTTCGGCGGCGACTTTTTCCGGGTCGATGTTCATCGAGGGCGGCAACCACTTGATGTGCTTCACGTTCTGCTCTTCCAGCCACGCCAGTTGCCGCCTGAAATCCCTGCGGTACGGATGAACCGAAGCCACCGCGACAACGCGCGCCCGGTTGCCGGTGTGCTCGGCCCCGGCCGCCGCCAGTTCGCGGTTCAGCCGCGCGCTCAACTCGATCACATAGTCGTTCGGCACGTGCATGTCGGTGTACTCCTCCACCAGCTCCCCTTTTTCATCGTGGTAATAATCGAGCGCATAGAGATAAAAACGGCTTTCGCCGCCGCCCGGAAGATAACGGCGCTGCACATCCTGAAAATGCAACAGCAGATCCAGCAGCCTCTTTTCATACTGCTGCTCCAGCAGGTCGAGGTCGTCCACGCCGCTGGCGTCCATGAAGGCAATCGTCTTCAGCCAGGAACGCGGGTGAAAAATGCTGTGCATGTCCGGGTTGAGATAGCCGCCCCGGCTCGCCGGGGTCGTGCCGCGCGCAACGGCGTGCAGATGATGGTCCGCCAGCACCAGGTCGCCGTCTGCCGCGTCGAAAGCAAAGGCCTGCGCCAGCAGACCTTTGGCACCCTCGCTGATGTTCGCATCCATCTCCGATGGCTCGCCGCGAAAGTCGCCGCCAATCCACGTGCAGCCGGCGCACAACAACGTGGCGGCCAGGACGGCGAGCGGGAAACATTTGAGGTGACTCATTACAACGTGGAAACGGGGAAAGCGGTTGGGAAACATTTCAGGTGACTCATTACAGTTTGCCGGCGGGGAAAGTGGCTGGGAAACATTTGAGGTAATTCATTACAGTTTGCCGGATGATTGGTGCCGGGGAGAGGAATCGAACCCCCAACCTTCGCATTACAAATGCGCTGCACTACCGATTGTGCTACCCCGGCCAACTGAACAGCCTATTATAGTCAGACCGGACTGCGGAGATAAACCGGCAGCGCGTTCATCGGTTCGACCACCGTCCCGGCCGTCGCGCCGGACGCGATTCCGGGCAGCGCAATCGTGAGCATCGCCGCGGCGTCCGGCAGCAATTCTTCGTCGCAGGCGCTCAAACCGCCGCCCAGCACCGCATTCAACGCCTCGCGGTGCGCCCGCCAACCCGAACCTGCGCCGATGCCGCGAAAATCAGCGGCGCCCGGCACCCGCCCGGGCACGGCCAGACCCTCCTCCCCGACCGGCGCGGCAAGACCGTCCGCGCCCTTGATGAAATGTCCGTAATACACCTCGCCCATGCGCGCGTCCATCGCGACCAGCACCGAGTCGGCGGCGTGGCGCTCCATCGCCCGCTGCGCAACCGCCTGCAAATCGGACACCGGCACAACCGGCAGACCGCGTGCATACGCCACGCTTTGCGCCATGCTGGCGGCGATGCGCACGCCGGTGAACGCGCCCGGCCCCTTGCCGAAAACCAGCGCGTCGAGACGGTCGAGGCCGACGCCGGTCTCCCGGAAAAGCGATTCGCACATCTCAAAAATCAGCGTGTTGTGCCGGCGCGGCGCAATCTCGAAGCGGCGGCAAACCGCGCCGTCGCAATGAAGCGCCGCCGAACACGCCTCGGTCGCGGTGTCAATCGCAAGAACGTTCGCGCTCATTGAAAATAACTCTTCAGCGGCGAAATTTTCCGAAACACTTTCATCGGCGGCAGGCTGTCGAGAAACACCCGCCCGTAGGATTTGGCGTAAATCCTGCGGTCGCCGATGACGATGACGCCGGAATCGGTTTCATCGCGAATCAGGCGGCCCATGCTTTGACGCAGCGCAAGCACCGCTTCCGGCAGCGTGTTCTCGGCAAAGAAGTTGCGCTCCTGTTTCCTCGCCCGCGCGATCTTCGCCTGCGTCACAGGGTCGCCCGGCGACGCAAACGGCAGGCGGTCTATCATCACGCAACTCAGTGCCGCGCCCTTGACGTCCACGCCCTCGCGGAAACTGTTGGTGCCAAGCAGCAGCTTGCCGCGGCCATCGCCGAAACGCCGGATCAACTCCATCTTCGGCGCCTGCCCCTGCACCAGCAGCCGCCACGAGGTGTTGCCGGTCAGCCATTCGGCGGCCCGGTTCAGCGCACGGTGGCTCGTGAACAGCAGGAAAGCCCGCCCGTCGGACATCTCCAGCAGCGGATTGACCGTGTGCATCAATTCCTCGGTGTAGTGCTCGTCGTTCGGGTCGGGCAGGTTTTCGGGCAGGTAGAGCGCCGTTTGCAGGCGGTAATCGAACGGGCTGTCGAAAGCGGCCTGCGCGCTGTCCGGGTCGAGCCCCAGTTCGGACAGGAAGTGCGTAAAGTCCTCGCCGACGGCGATGGTCGCCGAGGTGTAAATCCAGTTCGCATCGTAGAGACGGGTTTTGCCGGCCAGCAGCGAAGAAACGTCGCACGGACTCAGACACAGCTGAAAAGAACGCGAGCCGTGCAAAAACCACGCGACCGCGTCGCCGCCATCGTCCAGCATGCGGGCAAGACTCTCTTTCACCGCCTCGTTTCTGTGCCACAGGTTCAGCCAGTGCTCCGACAATTCGCGCAACGGTTTCAGGCGCGACGCCAGCGCCTCCAGCGCATCGTCGAGCGCCTTGCGCCTTTCGTCGAAACGCGCGGCGGACTTTAACGCGGCGGCGGGCGCGCGCTCGGGCAGCTTCGCAAAAAGCCGCGTGAACCGCTCCAGCGCCTCGCGGCATTTGCCGATGGCCCCGGCCAGCGACTCGTCGTCGGCCTCCTCGGCCTTCGCCGTGCTTTCGCAATCGCGCAGCAAATCGCCCAGGTTGCGGCTGGTCAGCCGTTCGGTGAAATGGTTCTCGGCCACGCCCCTGAACTGGTGCGCCTCGTCCACGACGATGGTGTCGGTGCCCGGCAGCAATTCCATAAAACCCTCTTCCTTCAGCGCCATGTCCGCCATCAGCAGATGGTGATTGACGACAACGAGGTCGGCCTTGGCGGCTTTCTGCCGTGCCTTCGATACGAAACAGCCGCTGTGGTGCGGGCAGCTCGAGCCGAGACAGGTGTCCGGCGTTGACAGCAGCAGCGGCCATACCGGGTCGTCCTCGGCCACCTCCTTCAGCGAGTTGATGTCGCCGTCATCGGTCTCGCGCGACCAGCGCCGGATGGTGTCAACGCTTTTCCCGGCGTCCGGGTCGAGCATCTGCGTTTGCGCGTAGCGGTCGAGCCGCTCCAGGCACAGGTAATTGCCGCGCCCCTTGAGCAGCGCGGTTTCAATCCGCGCGCCCACCGCTTCGAGCACAATCGGCAGGTCCTTGAAATAAATCTGATCCTGCAGGTGGCGCGTTCCGGTCGAGATGATCGTGCGCCGCTTCGACAACACCGCCGGCACCAGATAGGCGAACGTCTTGCCGATGCCGGTGCCCGCCTCGACCACCAGGCTGTCGCAGCGGGCGACGGCCTCGGCCACCCGCTGCGCCATCGCCAGTTGCTGCGGGCGTTCGCTGAAACCGTCAATGCACCTGGCAAAGGGGCCTTTGCCGGACAGCAGGTCGGCGCAGCGCCGCGGGAAATCGACATCGTTCATCGCGCGTCAGGCGCGTCCAATCAGCGCGACGCTGTGGGCGGCCAGTCCCTCCTGGCGTCCGGCAAAGCCCAGTTGCTCGGTCGTCGTCGCCTTGATGCTGATGCGCTCCGATGCAAGCGACAGGTCTTCGGCCAGGTTCTCGCGCATACGCGGAATGTGCGGCTGCATCTTCGGCTCCTGCGCGACCAGCGTCGAGTCCAGGTTGACGATCTCAAACCCCGCGCCGGCCAGCATCTCGTGCACCTTGTGCAATAACCAGCGGCTGTTGATGGACTCGTAGGCTTCGTTGTGATCCGGAAAGTGCGAGCCGATGTCGCCGAGCGCGGCGGCGCCCAGCAGCGCGTCGCACACCGAGTGAATCAGCACGTCACCGTCGGAATGGGCCTTCAGCCCGCGGTTAAACGGAATCCGCACACCGCCTATGACGATGTATTTGCCCTCACAAAAGGCGTGCACGTCATAACCGTGTCCGATTCGAAGTCCGTCGTTCATTTGTTGTCTCCCAATCCCAGGTAATTTTCCGCGCAACGCAAGTCCTCCGGGTAGGTAATCTTGACGTTGCCGACGTCGCCGACCACCGCTTTTACCCGATGACCGGCGCGCTCCATCGCGCTGGCCTCGTCGGTTATCTCGACACCGTCGGCCAGCGCGCGCTCCAGCGCCTCGCACAACAGGCGGTAACGAAACACCTGCGGCGTCGCCACCCGCACGACACGTTCGCGGTCGAGCGTGCGCTCGACGTAATCACCGGCCACCTGCTTGACCGTGTCGCTGATCGGCACGACCAGGATGGCGCCGGCTTGCTCGTCGGCCGCCTCGCTCAGCAGGCGCGCCAAATCCGTGCCGCGCAGACAGGGCCGCACGGCGTCGTGGACGGCAACCCAGTCGTCGCCGGCCAGACCGGACAGCGCTTCAAGCGCGTTGCGCACGGATTCGGCGCGGCTGCTCCCGCCGGTGCATGACAACACGCGCGCATCGTTTGCAAAGCGACTTTCCGACCAACGGTCGTCTATGGCCGACAAAGCGACCATCACCGTGCCTATCGCCGGGTGGGCGAGCAGCGCCGCGAGGCTGCGATCGAGCACGCTGGCGCCGCCCAGCGGCAGGTATTGCTTGGGCACATCGCCGTTCATGCGCACGCCGCAGCCGGCGGCAGGCACGACGCCCCAGCATTTCATTCGCGTACGCGCTCCCGCCTCTCGTCCGGCCCGTCGTCCGGCCCGCTCTCCGCCCCGGCTCCGCGTTCGATGACTCTAAAAAACATTTCTCCCGGCTTGACCATGCCGAGATCTTCGCGCGCCTTTTCCTCAATCGCGCTGACGCCGGTCTTGACATCGCGCACCTCGCGCGCGAGCGCCTCGTTCTGCTCTTTGAGGCCGTGGTTGATCAGGCGTTCCTGTTCGTTGGCGTCGCGCAGACTCCACCAGTGCAACAGGCCGTCGTCGCCCCACAGCGAGAATTGCAACATCACCAGCAGCACCAGCAGCACGATGCCGAGCAACCGCGCGCCGGGGCGGCGCCGGCCGCGTTGGACGCGCGCCGCCGTCACCGCGACTCCATCAAGCGCTCGAGGTAGCGCGCCAGCAGGTCCACCTCGATGTTGACGGCGTCGCCGATGCGCCGGTTTGAGAAAGTCGTCGCCGCCAGCGTGTACGGGATGACATTGACCGAGAAACAAGACGCGCCGACCTCGTTGACTGTCAGACTGACGCCGTCCACGCAAACCGATCCCTTGCGCGCCAGATAGCGCGCGAGTGCTTCGGGAAAACGAATGTCCAGGCGCCGCGACTCGCCGTCCTCGTCGCAGGCGGTGATTTCACCGACGCCGTCCACGTGGCCGCTGACAAAATGGCCGTCGAATCTTCCCGACGCCGCCAGCGCCGGTTCCAGATTGACCGCGTCGCCGACCTCCAGGCCGCCGAGCGTCGTGCACGACAGGGTTTCAGCCGACACATCGGCGGCGAAAGCGGCGCCGTTGCATTCGGCGACGGTCAGGCAGACGCCGCTGACGGACCAACTGGCGCCGGCGGAGATGTTCTTTGCGAAACGCGGCCCGGTCTCGAACCGAAGACGGCGCCCGCGCGGCAAATCCGCGACTTCCGCGACCCGGCCCGTCGTCCGCACAATGCCGCTGAACATCGCTCAGGCGGGCGAGTTTTTGTCGAGGGCGGCCGAGTATATCGTCAGCGGCAGGGCGCTTGAATTGTCGAACTCGGCGGCGGCACAGACACCGGCGCGCGCGATTTCCTCGGCCTCGTTGAAATGTCCGTGAACCGCGAACATCGCGCCGAGGGCGAACTCGGCGCCGGCGCCGATGGCCCAGAACCTCGAGTACTCGAACACCTCGCGCAGCGAAAACACGGAAAACATGCCGTGCCGATTGATGATGAGGGCGTCAATGCGGCTCGACTCGTAGGGCGAGTCGTCGTCCTCTTTGGGGTTGAGGTAGTAGTGTTCTTTCAGCAGCGGGTGGATTTTGCGAAACGACTCGAAGATCGCCATGCGCGAACTGAAATCGTAATCGGCGCCGTTGTCCCACAGCAGACTCCTCACCACCGCGTCGTGGGCGGCGCTGCCGACGATGCCGATGTAGTTGCCGTTGTACTCAAAAATCTTGTCGTGCGACAACTCGTAGTCGCTGCTTTGCTTGACGTCGCCGAAGCTGGTCAGCGTGTCCGCCGCGATGCACACGCAACCGTTCTTGCGCACCGCCACTATCGTGGACATGGCCTCGCCAATATTCTGATGTCGTCTCCAATCATGCGCACGTCCCGGTAATCAAATTCCCTCCGCTGGTCCATACTTTCAATGATATCGCCGAATTGCGCAAGCCCCTTGCCGGTATGCCCCAACAGATGCGGCGCCAGATAGAGCAGCAATTCATCGCACAGACCGGCCTCAATCAGCGCACCGCTCAGACCTGCGCCGCCTTCCACCTGCACTTCGTTGATCTCGAAACGCCCGGCGAGCGTCTCCAGCAGCGCCGCCAGCGGCACACGTCCGCCCTCAAAAGCAAGCACCTCGACTCCGCGCGCCGTGAATTCCGCGGCGTGTTTTGCGTCGGCGCCACAAACGGCGACGGCGGCCCGGCCCTCCGGCGCGTAAATCCGCGCCGTCGGCGGCGTCTTCAAGGAGCCGTCCACGACGACGCGCATCGGCTGGCATATTTCGCCGGACACGCCCAGGTCGGAAGCGGACAGGCGCACGTTCAACCGCGGGTCGTCGTACACCACCGTGCCGCTGCCGGTCAGCAGCGCGCCGCTTTGCGCGCGCCAGAACTGCACGTCACGGCGCGACGCCGCGCCGCTGATCCAGGCGCTGTCTCCCGAAGCCAACGCGATGCGCCCGTCGAGACTGACCGCCGACTTGATCCGCAACCACGGACGCCGCCGCGTCATGCGCGAGATGAAGCCGCGGTTCAGGCGGCGCGCCTCGTCGGCGAGCAGGCCGTATTCAACGTCCATGCCGGCCTCGCGCAAGGCGGCCAGGCCGGCGCCGTTCACTTGCGGGTTGGGGTCGCGCATCGCCGCGACCACGCGCGCAACCCCGGCCTGCACCAGCGCCGTGCTGCACGGCGGCGTTTTGCCGTGGTGCGAACACGGCTCCAACGTCAGATAAACCGTCGCGCCGCGCGCCGCGTCGCCGGCCTCGCGCAGCGCGATGATCTCGGCATGCGCGTCGCCGGTCCTGTGGTGGAACCCCTCGCCGACGATGCGCCCGTCCCTGGCGATGACGCAGCCGACCCTCGGGTTGGGGTGTGCGGTGTACAGCCCGCGCCGCGCCAGCGCCAGCGCCTTGCACATAAAATAAGTGTCATTCATCAATGTCGAGCGGCAGTTGCTTGTCGTCCCCGCCGTCCGGGTGGCCGCCGATTCCTTCCACCAGCTCGCGAAACGCACCGGCGGTCTGGAAGTTTTTGTAAACCGAGGCAAAACGCACGTAAGCGACCTGGTCCAGTTTCTCCAGTTCGCGCATCACCGCCTGGCCGATGCGAACGGAATCCATCTCCTGCTTTCTGACCGACATGACGCCGAGTTCGACCGCCTCAACCACCGCGCCGATGGCGCCTTCGGGAATCGGCCTCTTGGCCGTCGCCACCTCGATGCTGCGGCGCAATTTGTCGGCGTCAAACGGCTCGCGGCGGCCGTCACGCTTGACCACCTTGGGAGCGGTCAGGTGCAGGGTTTCGTACGTGGTAAAACGTTTGCGGCAGGCCTTGCATTCACGCCGCCGCCGGATGCAGTTGTTGCCGGGAACAGGCCGCGTGTCGGTAACTTCAGTCCTGGATTCGCCGCAGAATGGACAATTCACTTCAGGCGGTGCGCGCTCACGCTTTCAGTTTCCGTAAACCGGGAATTTGCGGCACAACCCGGTGACCTTCTCCCTGACTGCGGCGATGGTGCTCTCGTTTTCGATGTCGTCGAGCACATCGCACAGCAGATTGGTCAGTTCGGCGGTGCTTTCGTTGTCGAAACCGCGGGTCGTGATGGCCGGCGTTCCGAGGCGCAACCCGCCGGTCACGAAGGGCGAGTTCGGGTCGTTCGGCACGCTGTTTTTGTTGACCGTGATGTGAGCGCGGCTCAGCGCCGCATCCGCCGCCTTGCCGGTCATGCCTCTGGAAATCAGGCTGACCAGCATCAGGTGGTTCTCGGTGCCGCCCGAAACAATGTCGTAGCCGCGCTTGACCATGGTGTCGGCCATGATCACGGCATTGCTCTTGACCAGGCGGATGTATTCCTTGAACTCCGGCTGCATGGCCTCTTTGAACGCGATCGCCTTGGCGGCGATGACGTGCATCAGCGGGCCGCCCTGCATACCGGGGAAAACCATCGAGTTGAGTTTTTTCTCAATCTCCTTGTTGCTCCGACTGATGATGAAACCGCTGCGCGGGCCGCGCAATGTCTTGTGCGTGGTCGAAGTCACGACGTCGGCGTGTGGCACCGGACTGGGATACTCGTCCGCAGCCACCAGACCAGACACGTGCGCCATATCCACCACCAGAAAGGCGCCGACTTTCGCGGCGATGGCCGCCATCCGCTCCCAGTCCACAACCCGCGAATACGCTGAAAAACCGGCGATGACCATTTTCGGTTTGCATTCGAGGGCCTGCTTCTCGATCTCGTCATAAACCAACAAGCCGTCTTCGTTGATGCCGTACTGCACCGCGTTGAAAATCTGGCCGGAGAAATTCACCTTGGCGCCGTGCGTCAGGTGGCCGCCGTGCGCGAGGCTCATCCCCAGGATGGTGTCGCCCGGCTTGCACAACGCGAGATACACCGCGGCGTTGGCCTGCGAACCGGAGTGCGGCTGCACGTTGGCGTAGTCGGCGCCGTAGAGTTCCTTCAGCCGGTCGATTGCGAGTTGCTCGGCGACGTCCACATTCTCGCAGCCGCCGTAATAGCGTTTTCCGGGGTAGCCTTCGGCGTACTTGTTGGTCAGCACCGAGCCTTGCGCCTCCATCACGCACGGGCTGGTGTAGTTTTCCGACGCAATCAACTCAATGTGGTCTTCCTGGCGCTTGCGCTCGGTTTCCATTGCGATGGACAGTTCGGAATCAAAATCCGCGATTCTCGTGCTGGTTTTGAACATGTTTCTTCCTGTGGTTGGGAGAGGTGTGACAAGGCCGCATTATATCCTGAAAGCGGCGCTGTGTCAGGGAATGACAGCGCCTTCAAGAAAGACCCGGATGCGTACCTTCAGACCGTCGGACACTTGAATGGACAGCGGCAGCGATGCGGTTCTGTCGATGCCCCTCGCTGCCACCGTGGCCGCTGCCACCGTGGCTGTGTAGGTTCCCGGCGTGAAGGGCCGCTTCAACGTAATCTCGCCGCTACCGCCGTCAATTGTGAATGCATCATCGGCGCCCGGGGAGGTGATTTGCAGAGTCCATTGTAGATTGTCGGTCCGCTTGACACCGTCAAGCCTGAAGGCAAGGCTCAGGCCGGTGACACGGGAATTCGTGGTGTTGAGTGCGACATTGGGGGCGTTGTTTTCATCCACAAGTTCAGGATCGAGCACGGCATCGGTCACGAGGATGGTGAACTGTTCTTCGTTCGAGGTCATGGACTGCCAGGACGCGGTAACCGTCGGCATGTGCGATGTCGAAGTCTCGTAGTCGAGGGCGCCGTCCACGATGACGGATCCCGTGCTTGTTATGCTGAACAAACCGCCGACGCCGCTGATGTGCCAGATTACCTCGCTCGTGCGTGTGACTCCATCTTCCGTGTACGCCGTCAGCGACACGTTGTTGACGCGAGCGCCTGGTGGCGCATCTTCGCTTACGTTATAGGGGGCGCTTCCCGTGACACGGATCATCAGCCGGTTCACATCTGACACTTCGATGGTCACCTGCGTGTCGGTGGACTCATTCAGATACGACGCCTCCAATGTCAGTGTGTAGGTTGGCGTTGTTCCGTGGTCCAGCTGTGTGTCCGACAACTGCAAGCTCGCAATACCGCCGGCTGTTGTTATATGGAAAGCATCAGAACCTGTTCCCGACAATGTCCAGGACGCCGCGCTTGTCACCGTCGTCTTGCCAAACAGTGCAGATACTTTAACATCCGATACCGCCGTATCCGGTTTCGCAATCTCTATGATTTCGCCTGTCAAGACTCCCGACAATGACAGCGACAAGTCTTTCACTCCAATCATTACAACCACTTCGCTCGATGTTACTCCGCCGTAGGTTGCGGTAATTATCAGACTGTGACGGCTCGTTGCTTCGTAGTCGATTGCACCCGACACCACAATCTCGCCTTCCGGCGTTATCCTGAATACTTCGCTTCCGGTCAGCGAATACGACACTCCACTCGTGCGTGTCACTCCGTCCTCAGTCTTCACTACCAGCATCACACCGACATCCGTGCCGGACGATACTCCTTCCTCTACTTCATAACCCGTCCCCGCTTCAAGAGTCACTTCCTCCAACACGTTCAGCACGTTCACCGCAATCTGCACGCTGGTGGATTCGCCCAAATACAATGCACTCAACTCCAACGTGTAAGTCGGTGTCGTCTCACGATCCAGCCGTGTGTCCGACAACTGCAAACTCGCAATACCGCCGGCCGTTGTTATATGGAAAGTATCAGAACCCGTTCCCGACAATCTCCAGGACGCTACGCTCGTCACCGTTGTCTCGCCAAACAACGCAGATACTTCAACATCCGATACCGCCGTACCCGGCCTCGCAATCTCTATGATTTCGCCTGTCAAGACTCCCGACAATGACAGCGACAAGTCTTTCACTCCAACCATCACAACCACTTCGCTCGATGTCACTCCGCCGTAGGTTGCTGTAATTCTCAGACTGTGACGGCTCGTTGCTTCGTAGTCGATTACACCCGACACCACAACCCCGCCTTCCGGCGTTATCCTGAATACTTCGCTTCCGGTCAGCGAATACGACACTCCACTCGTGCGTGTCACTCCGTCCTCGGTCTTCACTACCAGCATCACGCCGACATCCGTGCCGGACGATACGCCCTCCTCTACTTCATAGCCCGTTCCCGCTTCAAGAGTCACTTCCTCCAACACGTTCAGCACGTTCACCACAATCTGCACGCTGGTAGATTCGCCCAAATACAATGCACTCAACTCCAACGTGTAAGTCGGTGTCGTCTCACGATCCAGCGCCACATCCGACAACTGCAAGCTCGCAATATCGCCGGCCGTTGTTATATGGAAAACTTCAGAACCTGTTCCTGACAATGTCCAGGATGCCGCACTCGTCACCGTCGTCTCGCCAAACAGCGCAGATACTTCAACACCCGATACCGTCGTACCCGATGTGGCACTCTCTGCAATCATGCCACTTGACACTCCCGGCAATGACAGCGACAAGTCTTTCACTCCAATCATCACAACCACTTCGCTCGATGTCACTCCGCCGTAGGCTGCGGTAATTATCAGACTGTGACGGCTCGTTGCTTCGTAGTCGATTACGCCAGACACCACGATCTCGCCTTCCGGCGTTATCCTGAATACTTCGCTTCCGGTCAGCGAATACGACACTCCACTCGTGCGTGTCACTCCGTCCTCGGTCTTCACTACCAGCATCACACCGACATCTGTGCCGGACGATACGCCTTCCTCTACTTCATAATCCGTCCCCGCTTCAAGAGTCACTTCCTCTAATACGTTCAGCACATTCACCACAATCTGCACGCTGGTGGATTCGCCCAAATACAATGCACTCAACACCAACGTATAAGTCGGTGTCGTCTCGCGATCCAGTGCCACACCTGACAACTGCAAACTCGCAACCCTGTCGTCCGTCGTGATACGGAAAACTTCAGAACCCGTTCCCGACAATGTCCAGGACACTGCGCTCGTCACCGTCGTCTCGCCAAACAGCGCAGATACTTCAACATCCGATACCGCCGTACCTGATGTGGCGCTCTCTGCAATCATGCCGCTTGACACTCCCGGCAATGACAGCGACAAGTCTTTCACTCCAACCATCACAACCACTTCGCTTGATGTCACTCCGCGATAGGTTGCCGTAATCATCAGACTGTGACGGCTTGTTGCTTCGTAGTCGATTGCACCCGACACCACAATCTCGCCTTCCTGCGTTATCCTGAATACTTCGCTTCCGGTCAGCGAATACGACACTCCACTCGTGCGCGTCACTCCGTCCTCGGTCTTCACTACCAGCATCACACCGACATCCGTGCCGGACGACACGCCTTCCTCTACTTCATAACCCGTTCCCGCTTCAAGAGTCACTTCCTCCAGCACGTTCAGCACGTTCAGCACAATCTGCACGCTGGTAGATTCGCCCAAATACAATGCACTCAACACCAATGTGTAAGTCGGCGTCGTCTCGCGATCCAACCGTGTGTCCGACAACTGCAAACTCGCAATACCGCCGGCTGTTGTTATATGGAAAACTTCAGAACCCGTTCCCGACAATATCCAGGACGCCGCGCTCGTCACCGTCGTCTCGCCAAACAGCGCAGATATTTCAACATTCGATACCGCCGTATCCGGCCTCGCAATCTCTATGATTTCGCCTGTCAAGACTCCCGGCAATGACAGCGACAAGTCTTTCACTCCAACCATCACAACCACTTCGCTCGATGTCACTCCGCCGTAGGTTGCTGTAATTCTCAGACTGTGACGGCTCGTTGCTTCGTAGTCGATTACGCCCGACACCACAACCCCGCCTTCCGGCGTTATCCCGAATACTTCACTTCCGGTCAGCGAATACGACACTCCACTCGTGCGCGTCACTCCGTCCTCGGTCTTCACCACCAGCATCACACCGACATCTGTGCCGGACGATACGCCTTCCTCTACTTCATAATCCATCCCCGCTTCAAGAGTCACTTCCTCCAACACGTTCAGCACGTTCACCACAATTCGCACGCTGGCGGATTCGCCCAAATACAATGCACTCAACACCAACGTGTAAGTCGGCGTCGTCTCACGATCCAACCGTGTGTCCGACAACTGCAAACTCGCAACCTTGTCGTCCGTCGTGATACGGAAAGTATCAGAACCTGTTCCCGACAATGTCCAGGACGCCGCACTCGTCACCGTCGTCTCGCCAAACAACGCAGATACTTCAACATCCGATACCACCGTACCTGAGGTGGCGCTCTCTGCAATCATGCCGCTTGACACTCCCGGCAATGACAGCGACAAGTCTTTCACTCCAACCATCACAACCACTTCGCTCGATGTCACTCCGCCGTAGGTTGCGGTAATTATCAGACTGTGACGGCTCGTTGCTTCGTAGTCGATTGCACCCGACACCACAACCTCGCCTTCCGGCGTTATCCTGAATACTTCGCTTCCGGTCAGCGAATACGACACTCCACTCGTGCGCGTCACTCCGTCTTCGGTCTTCACTACCAGCATCACGCCGACATCTGTGCCGGACGATACGCCTTCCTCTACTTCATAACCCGCTCCCGTCTCAAGAGTCACTTCTTCCAACACGTTCAGCACGTTCACCACAATACGTGTGCTGGCGGATTCGCCCAAATACAATGCACTCAACACCAACGTGTAAGTCGGTGTCGTCTCACGATCCAGCCGTGTGTCCGACAACTGCAAACTCGCAATACCGCCGGCCGTTGTTATATGGAAAGCATCAGAACCTGTTCCCGACAATGTCCAGGACGTCGCGCTTGTCACCGTCGTCTTGCCAAACAGCGCAGATATTTCAACATTCGATACCGCCGTATCCGGTTTCGCAATCTCTATGATTTCGCCTGTCAAGACTCCCGACAATGACAGTGACAAGTCTTTCACTCCAATCATCACAATCACTTCACTCGATGTCACTCCGCCGTAGGTTGCTGTAATTATCAGACTGTGACGGCTCGTTGCTTCGTAGTCGATTGCACCCGACACCACAACCCCGCCTTCCGGCGTTATCCTGAATACTTCGCTCCCGGTCAGCGAATACGACACTCCACTCGTGCGCGTCACTCCGTCCTCGGTCTTCACTACCAGCATCACGCCGACATCCGTGCCGGACGATACGCCTTCCTCTACTTCATAACCCGCTCCCGTCTCAAGAGTCACTTCTTCCAACACGTTCAGCACGTTCACCACAATCCGCACGCTGGTGGATTCGCCCAAATACAACGCACTCAACACCAACGTGTAAGTTGGCGTCGTCTCACGATCCAGTGCCACATCCGACAACTGCAAACTCGCAATATCGCCGGCCGTTGTTATATGGAAAACTTCAGAACCTGTTCCCGACAATGTCCAAGACGCTGCGCTCGTCACCGTCGTCTCGCCAAACAGCGCAGATACTTCAACATCCGATACCGCCGTACCTGATGTGGCGATCTCTGCAATCATGCCACTTGACACTCCCGGCAATGACAGCGACAAGTCTTTCACTCCAATCATTACAGTCACTTCGCTCGATGTTACTCCGCCGTAAGTTGCGGTAATTATCAGACTGTGCCGTGTCGTTGCTTCGTAGTCGATTACGCCAGACACCACGATCTCGCCTTCCGGCGTTATCCTGAATACTTCGCTTCCGGTCAGCGAATACGACACTCCACTCGTGCGCGTCACTCCGTCCTCGGTTTTCACTACCAGCATCACACCGACATCTGTGCCGGACGATACGCCTTCCTCTACTTCATAACCCGGTCCTGCTTCAAGAGTCACTTCCTCTAATACGTTCAGCACATTCACCACAATCCGCACGCTGGCGGATTCGCCCAAATACAACGCACTCAACTCCAACGTGTAAGTTGGCGTCGTCTCACGATCCAGTGCCACACCCGACAACTGCAAACTCGCAACCCTGTCGTCCGTCGTGATACGGAAAACTTCAGAACCCGTTCCCGACAATGTCCAGGACGCCGCGCTCGTCACCGTCGTCCTACCAAACAACGCAGATACTTCAACATCCGATACCGCCGTACCCGATGTGGCGCTCTCTGCAATCATGCCGCTTGACACTCCCGGCAATGACAGCGACAAGTCTTTCACTCCAATCATCACAACCACTTCGCTCGATGTCACTCCGCGATAGGTTGCCGTAATCATCAGACTGTGCCGTGTCGTTGCTTCGTAGTCGATTGCACCCGACACCACAATCCCGCCTTCCGGCGTTATCCTGAATACTTCGCTCCCGGTCAGCGAATACGACACTCCACTCGTGCGTGTCACTCCGTCCTCGGTCTTCACTATCAGCATCACGCCGACATCCGTGCCGGACGATACGCCTTCCTCTACTTCATAGCCCGTTCCCGCTTCAAGAGTCACTTCCTCCAGCACGTTCAGCACATTCACCACAATCCGCACGCTGGCGGATTCGCCCAAATACAATGCACTCAACTCCAATGTGTAAGTTGGCGTCGTCTCACGATCCAGCCGCGTGTCCGACAACTGCAAGCTCGCAATACCGCCGGCTGTTGTTATATGGAAAGCATCAGAACCTGTTCCCGACAATGTCCAGGACGCTACGCTCGTCACCGTCGTCCCGCCAAACAACGCAGATACTTCAACATCCGATACCGCCGTACCTGAGGTGGCGCTCTCTGCAATCATGCCGCTTAACACTCCCGACAATGACAGCGACAAGTCTTTCACTCCAATCATTACAGTCACTTCGCTCGATGTCACTCCGCCGTAGGTTGCTGTAATTATCAGACTGTGCTGTGTCGTTGCTTCGTAGTCGATTGCACCCGACACCACAATCCTGCCCTCCGGCGTTATCCTGAATACTTCGCTTCCGGTCAGCGAATACGACACTCCACTCGTGCGCGTCACTCCGTCTTCGGTCTTCACTATCAGTATCACGCCGACATCCGTGCCGGACGATACGCCCTCCTCTACTTCATAACCCGTTCCCGTCTCAAGAATCACTTCCTCCAATACGTTCAGCACGTTCACCACAATCCGCGTGCTGGCGGATTCGCCCAAATACAATGCACTCAACACCAATGTGTAAGTCGGCGTCGTCTCGCGATCCAGTGCCACACCCGACAACTGCAAACTCGCAATATCGCCGGCCGTTGTTATATGGAAAGCATCAGAACCCGCTCCCGACAATGTCCAGGACGCCGCGCTCGTCACCGTCGTCTCGCCAAACAGCGCAGATACTTCAACACCCGATACCGTCGTACCCGATGTGGCACTCTCTGCAATCATGCCACTTGACACTCCCGACAATGACAGCGACAAGTCTTTCACTCCAATCATCACAACCACTTCGCTTGATGTCACTCCGCGATAGGTTGCCGTAATCATCAGACTGTGCCGTGTCGTTGCTTCGTAGTCGATTGCACCCGACACCACAATCCCGCCTTCCGGCGTTATCCTGAATACTTCGCTCCCGGTCAGTGAATACGACACTCCACTCGTGCGCGTCACTCCGTCCTCGGTCTTCACTACCAGCATCACGCCGACATCCGTGCCGGACGATACGCCCTCCTCTACTTCATAACCCGTTCCCGCTTCAAGAGTCACTTCTTCCAACACATTGAGCACGTTCACCACAATCCGCACGCTGGTGGATTCTCCCAAATACAATGCACTCAACACCAATGTGTAAGTCGGCGTCGTCTCGCGATCCAGTGCCACATCCGACAACTGCAAGCTCGCAATATCGCCAGCTGTTGTTATATGGAAAACTTCAGAACCCGTTCCCGACAATGTCCAAGACGCCGCGCTCGTCACCGTCGTCCCGCCAAACAGCGCAGATACTTCAACATCCGATACCACCGTATCCGGTTTCGCAATCTCTATGATTTCGCCTGTCAATACTCCTGGCAATGACAGCGACAAGTCTTTCACCCCAACCATCACAACCACTTCACTCGATGTCACTCCGCCGTAAGTTGCTGTAATTCTCAGACTGTGCCGTGTCGTTGCTTCGTAGTCGATTACGCCCGACACCACAACCCCGCCTTCCGGCGTTATCCTGAATACTTCGCTCCCGGTCAGCGAATACGACACTCCACTCGTGCGCGTCACTCCGTCCTCGGTCTTCACCACCAGCATCACACCGACATCCGTGCCGGACGATACGCCCTCCTCTACTTCATAATCCATCCCCGCTTCAAGAGTCACTTCCTCTAATACGTTCAGCACATTCACCACAATCTGCACGCTGGTGGATTCTCCCAAATACAATGCACTCAACTCCAACGTGTAAGTCGGTGTCGTCTCACGATCCAGTGCCACACCTGACAACTGCAAACTCGCAACCCTGTCGTCCGTCGTGATACGGAAAACTTCAGAACCCGTTCCCGACAATGTCCAGGACGCCGCACTCGTCACCGTCGTCTCGCCAAACAACGCAGATACTTCAACACCCGATACCGCCGTGCCTGATGTAGCGTTCTCTGCAATCATGCCGCTTGATACTCCCGGCAATGACAGCGACAAGTCTTTCACTCCAATCATTACAACCACTTCGCTCGATGTTACTCCGCCGTAGGTTGCTGTAATTATCAGACTGTGCTGTGTCGTTGCTTCGTAGTCGATTACGCCCGACACCACAACCCCACCTTCCGGCGTTATCCTGAATACTTCGCTCCCGGTCAGCGAATACGACACTCCACTCGTGCGCGTCACTCCGTCCTCAGTCTTCACTACCAGCATCACGCCGACATCCGTGCCGGACGATACGCCCTCCTCTACTTCATAACCCGTTCCCGTCTCAAGAGTCACTTCTTCCAGCACGTTCAGCACGTTCACCACAATCTGCACGCTGGTGGATTCGCCCAAATACGATGCACTCAACACCAACGCGTAAGTCGGCGTCGTCTCACGATCCAGCCGTGTGTCCGACAACTGCAAACTCGCAATACCGCCAGCCGTTGTTATATGGAAAGTATCAGAACCCGTTCCTGACAATCTCCAGGATGCCGCGCTCGTCACCGTCGTCCCGCCAAACAACGCAGATACTTCAACACCTGATACCGCCGTATCCGGCCTCGCAATCTCTATGATTTCGCCTGTCAATACTCCCGACAATGACAGCGACAAGTCTTTCACTCCAATCATTACAACCACTTCGCTCGATGTCACTCCGCCGTAGGTTGCGGTAATCCTCAGACTGTGACGGCTCGTTGCTTCGTAGTCGATTACGCCCGACACCACAATCCTGCCCTCCGGCGTTATCCTGAATACTTCACTTCCGGTCAGCGAATACGACACCCCACTCGTGCGCGTCACTCCGTCCTCGGTCTTCACTACCAGCATCACGCCGACATCCGTGCCGGACGATACGCCTTCCTCTACTTCATAACCCGTTCCCGCTTCAAGAGTCACTTCTTCCAACACGTTCAGCACGTTCACCACAATCTGCACACTAGTGGATTCGCCCAAATACAATGCACTCAACGCCAACGTGTAAGTCGGCGTCGTCTCACGATCCAGCCGTGTGTCCGACAACTGCAAACTTGCAATACCGCCGGCCGTTGTTATATGGAAGGCATCAGAACCCGTTCCTGACGATGTCCAGGACGCCGCGCTCGTCACCGTCGTCTCGCCAAACAACGCAGATACTTCAACACCTGATACCGCCGTATCCGGTTTCGCAATCTCTATGATTTCGCCTGTCAATACTCCCGACAATGACAGCGACAAGTCTTTCACTCCAATCATCACAACCACTTCGCTTGATGTCACTCCGCCGTAGGTTGCGGTAATTAGCAGACTGTGACGTGTCGTTGCTTCGTAGTCGATTACACCCGACACCACAATCTCGCCTTCCGGCGTTATCCTGAATACTTCGCTTCCGGTCAGCGAATACGACACACCACTCGTGCGCGTCACTCCGTCCTCGGTCTTCACTATCAGCATCACACCGACATCCGTGCCGGACGATACGCCTTCCTCTACTTCATAACCCGTTCCCGCCTCAAGAGTCACTTCCTCCAACACGTTCAGCACGTTCACCACAATCCGCACGCTGGTGGATTCGCCCAAATACAATGCACTCAACACCAATGTGTAAGTCGGCGTCGTCTCGCGATCCAGCCGTGTGTCCGACAACTGCAAACTTGCAACCCTGTCGTCCGTCGTGATACGGAAAGCACCAGAACCCGTTCCCGACAATGTCCAGGATGCTGCGCTCGTCACCGTCGTCTCGCCAAACAGCGCAGATACTTCAACATCCGATACCGCCGTGCCTGATGTGGCGTTCTCTGCAATCATGCCGCTTGATACTCCCGACAATGACAGCGACAAGTCTTTCACTCCAATCATCACAACCACTTCGCTCGATGTCACTCCGCCGTAGGTTGCTGTAATTATCAGACTGTGACGTGTCGTTGCTTCGTAGTCGATTACACCCGACACCACAATCTCGCCTTCCGGCGTTATCCTGAATACTTCGCTTCCAGCCAGCGAATACGACACTCCACTCGTGCGCGTCACTCCGTCCTCGGTCTTCACTATCAGCATCACACCGACATCTGTGCCGGACGATACGCCTTCCTCTACTTCATAATCCGTTCCCGCTTCAAGAACCACTTCCTCCAACACGTTCAGCACGTTCACCACAATCTGCACACTAGTGGATTCGCCCAAATACAATGCACTCAACTCCAACGTGTAAGTCGGCGTCGTCTCGCGATCCAGTGCCACATCCGACAACTGCAAACTCGCAACCCTGTCGTCCGTCGTGATACGGAAAGCATCAGAACCCGTTCCCGACAAGGTCCAGGACGCCGCACTCGTCACCGTCGTCTCGCCAAACAGCGCAGATACTTCAACACCTGATACCGCCGTATCCGGCCTCGCAATCTCTATGATTTCGCCTGTCAATACTCCCGACAATGACAGCGACAAGTCTTTCACTCCAATCATTACAACCACTTCGCTCGATGTCACTCCGCCGTAGGTTGCGGTAATCCTCAGACTGTGACGGCTCGTTGCTTCGTAGTCGATTACGCCCGACACCACAATCCTGCCCTCCGGCGTTATCCTGAATACTTCACTTCCGGTCAGCGAATACGACACCCCACTCGTGCGCGTCACTCCGTCCTCGGTCTTCACTACCAGCATCACGCCGACATCCGTGCCGGACGATACGCCTTCCTCTACTTCATAACCCGTTCCCGCTTCAAGAGTCACTTCTTCCAACACGTTCAGCACGTTCACCACAATCTGCACACTAGTGGATTCGCCCAAATACAATGCACTCAACTCCAACGTGTAAGTCGGCGTCGTCTCGCGATCCAGTGCCACATCCGACAACTGCAAACTCGCAACCCTGTCGTCCGTCGTGATACGGAAAGCATCAGAACCCGTTCCCGACAAGGTCCAGGACGCCGCACTCGTCACCGTCGTCTCGCCAAACAGCGCAGATACTTCAACATCCGATACCGTCGTACCTGATGTGGCGCTCTCTGCAATCATGCCACTTGACACTCCCGGCAATGACAGCGACAAGTCTTTCACTCCAATCATCACAACCACTTCGCTCGATGTTACTCCGCCGTAGGTTGCGGTAATTATCAGACTGTGCCGTGTCGTTGCTTCGTAGTCGATTACGCCCGACACCACAATCCCGCCTTCCGGCGTTATCCTGAATACTTCGCTTCCAGCCAGCGAATACGACACTCCACTCGTGCGCGTCACTCCGTCTTCGGTCTTCACTACCAGCATCACGCCGACATCTGTGCCAGGCAATACGCCTTCCTCTACTTCATAACCCGTTCCCGCTTCAAGAGTCACTTCCTCCAACACGTTCAGCACGTTCACCGCAATCTGCACGCTGGCGGATTCGCCCAAATACAATGCACTCAACTCCAACGTGTAAGTCGGTGTCGTCTCACGATCCAGCCGCGTGTCCGACAACTGCAAGCTCGCAATATCGCCGGCCGTTGTTATATGGAAAACTTCAGAACCCGTTCCCGACAATGTCCAGGACGCCGCGCTCGTCACCGTCGTCTCGCCAAACAGCACAGATACTTCAACATCCGATACCGCCGTATCCGGCTTCGCAATCTCCATGATTTCGCCTGTCAAGACTCCCGGCAATGACAGCGACAAGTCTTTCACTCCAATCATTACAACCACTTCGCTCGATGTTACTCCGCCGTAGGTTGCTGTAATTATCAGACTGTGACGGCTTGTTGCTTCGTAGTCGATTACGCCCGACACCACAACCTCGCCTTCCGGTGTTATCCTGAATACTTCGCTTCCAGCCAGCGAATACGACACTCCACTCGTGCGCGTCACCCCGTCCTCGGTCTTCACTACCAGCATCACGCCGACATCCGTGCCGGACGATACGCCTTCCTCTACTTCATAATCCGTTCCCGTCTCAAGAGTCACTTCCTCCAACACGTTCAGCACGTTCACCACAATCTGCACGCTGGCGGATTCGCCCAGATACAATGCACTCAACTCCAACGTGTAAGTCGGTGTCGTCTCACGATCCAGCTGTGTGTCCGACAACTGCAAGCTCGCAATATCGCCGGCCGTTGTTATATAGAAAGCATCAGAACCCGTTCCTGACAATCTCCAGGATGCCGCACTCGTCACCGTCGTCTCGCCAAACAGCGCAGATACTTCAACACCTGATACCGTCGTATCCGGTTTCGCAATCTCTATGATTTCGCCTGTCAAGACTCCCGACAATGACAGCGACAAGTCTTTCACTCCAATCATCACAACCACTTCGCTCGATGTCACTCCGCCGTAGGTTGCGGTAATCCTCAGACTGTGACGGCTCGTTGCTTCGTAGTCGATTACGCCCGACACCACAATCTCACCTTCCGGCGTTATTCTGAATACTTCGCTTCCAGCCAGCGAATACGACACTCCACTCGTGCGTGTCACTCCGTCCTCGGTCTTCACTACCAGCATCACGCCGACATCTGTGCCGGGCAATACGCCTTCCTCTACTTCATAACCCGTTCCCGCCTCAAGAATCACTTCCTCTAATACGTTCAGCACGTTCACCGTAATCTGCACGCTGGCGGATTCGCCTAAATACAATGCACTCAACACCAATGTGTAAGTCGGCGTCGTCTCGCGATCCAGCCGTGTGTCCGACAACTGCAAACTCGCAATACCGCCGGCCGTTGTTATATGGAAAGTATCAGAACCTGTTCCTGACAATCTCCAGGATGCCGCACTCGTCACCGTCGTCTCGCCAAACAACGCAGATACTTCAACATCCGATACCGCCGCACCTGATGTGGCGCTCTCTGCAATCATGCCGCTTGACACTCCCGACAATGACAGCGACAAGTCTTTCACTCCAATCATCACAGCCACTTCGCTCGATGTCACTCCGCCGTAGGTTGCTGTAATTATCAGACTGTGCTGTGTCGTTGCTTCGTAGTCGATTGCACCCGACACCACAATCCCGCCTTCCGGCGTTATTCTGAATACTTCGCTTCCAGCCAGCGAATACGACACTCCACTCGTGCGTGTCACTCCGTCTTCGGTCTTCACTACCAGCATCACACCGACATCTGTGCCGGGCAATACGCCCTCCTCTACTTCATAACCCGTTCCCGCTTCAAGAATCACTTCCTCCAACACGTTCAGCACGTTCACCACAATTCGCGTGCTGATGGTTGCATCCAGATATGTCCCCCGTAACATCAGCAGATAAGTCGGCGTCGTCTCATGGTCCAGCCGCGTGTCCGACAACTGCAAACTCGCCACATTGCCGCTCACTGCCAACACAAAATCCCCGGAACCTTCGCCCGTCAGTTCATAATCCATTCCGTCATTG
Source organism: uncultured candidatus Poriferisulfidus sp. (assembly GCA_963693105.1). Taxonomy (GTDB): domain Bacteria; phylum Pseudomonadota; class Gammaproteobacteria; order Poriferisulfidales; family Oxydemutatoraceae; genus Oxydemutator. The sequence continues at coordinate 1,668,172 of OY843752.1, forward strand.
CGCGACACGTCATCATCCAGCAGCGACATACTGACGCCCGACACCGGCGCGCCCACAGCCGCCGCCTCCGAGATTACGCCCTCCGCAACCCCTCTGAACGACAACTCCGGCACGTTGCCTACGTGGATGACCGCCGTCAACGATGCCTCCACATTGGAACGCGTCACCCGCGCAATCACCTCGACCGTATGAGCAGTGGACGTCTCGTAATCCAGGCCCCCGGACACCAGCGACAACACGCCGCTCGCGGCATGAATCCCGAACAAACCGCCCGCATCTGTCGCCAGACGATAACGCACCGCCGTCGCAGTGGCGCCATTCACCAGAACCCGCGGCGACCAACCCTCCACCACGTCACCCACCGCCGACGCCTCGCTAATTGAGTTGTCCGCCTGATCGATGTCGTCAAACACTTCCGTCTCGCGCACATCCACCTGCAAACCCTCCGTCAGGAGAGGGCGCCGCACAAACGCCCTGCCGAAACGCGCCTCAATCCGAAGCCCGGCAGGCGCAAGCCACGACCACGCCAGCATACCGCTGGCCGGGTCGAAATCCGCATCCGCCAGCGCCCTCAACTCCAGGGCCGATGCAAACGGCGAACCCAACTCCAGACGGCTCACCGTCGAAGTCACTCCCTGCAGACCACTCCCATCCAGCGAAAAACTCAACGCCCGGCTGACGGCGCCGCCGGTCGTCTCGACCCGCAACCTGCGGCTCGCGCCTTCGTCCAGAACCAAAGGCGGCGTGACCACAGTGTTGTCGTCCTGATAGCGGTAAACGATATTGCTGATTCGTGCGCGCTCGTCCAGCCGCAGGCGCGTGAGACCCGCCAGATTGGCCACGACCTGCACTGGCAGGCGAACCGCGCCGGCACCGGTCAAATCCAGGTACGCAAGGACCGGCAAACCGTCAAAATCCGCCTCTGTCACGGACGCCGCCGCGCCGACGGCTGTCAACGTCGTAATCGCCGCCAACTCCGAAACCAGCACCGACCCGCAAACATCCCCGGCGGGCGTCGCATTCAGAATGGCGTTTTCCACCGCGTCCGTGCGGTTGCAAATGGCGGTCACATCGAGCACCTCGATGATCGCCGGGCGCACCGCCGTCACACCGCCGTAGTTCGCTTCCACGACCACGGTATGCCGGCTCGACGCCGCGTAATTCAGCGACTGCCCGTCCGCCAGCGACAACGCGCCGCTTGCGCTATCCACTTCAAACAACCCGCCGGCATCCGCCGCCAGGCGGTACCTCACCCGCACGGCAGCGGATCCCACATGCGCCCGCGGCGACCAGCCGGCCACTGAAACGGTATCCTCCGCGTCCTCACGCAATTGATTGGCCGCCGCGTTGGTGTCTGTCAGCGTAACCGTCTCGTTCACCTGCACGGCCAGGTCCGGAGTTGGAATATCATCACTACTCCCACTTCGCTCAACTCTTCCAGACGGCTCCAGACTCCACCTCCACGACACCGGACTCCTGTCATGTACAATATCCGCATCTTCCAAGGCGCTCAGCCTCACGGTTTGCGCACCGGCAAACGGGCCAATTTCAATTTTTGCCGGCGTTGCGGCGACCGGCGTGCCTGCCGCCTGGAAAGTAAACGTCAACGTAGTGTGAAAATCGCCGACCGCCTCAAACTGAATGTCGCGGCTCTCGCCCTCATTCAACACCAGCGTCCCTGTGGTGACCTCGCCATCCACCCGGTATTGGATATTGCCGACACGAACCCCCTGATCAACCCGCAAAACAGTAACCGCCGCAAGGTCGGCCAGCAGTTGCGCCGGCAAAGTCTTTATCCGGTTGGAATCCAGATACAAAGTTCTCAGGGCCGTTGAACTTCTGAAAGTCCCGGGCGGCAAACTCGTTAAGCCGAGGCCATCAAGATCCAGCCATGCCAACGCCGGCATCCGCTGAAAGTCAAGATCCGACAATGCCGCAACCGGGGGCTTGAAATCCAGGCTGGAAATTTTCCCCATGCTCGTCAACGGAACGGAATCACAACTGTAGGTAACGCGCGTCATGTCCAGGATTGCCTTCAGGATTGCATCCTGCACCACGGGCGTACGATCACAAATGTTAGCGCGGCCCGAGGCATGAACCACAATGGACAACGGCAACATCGCCGTGGCGCCGCCGTACGACGCCGTCAGCGTGGTCGTGTACACACCGATGTCTCCATCCATCAGAAGGCGCGCCAACGAAATCGCGCCCGAAGACGTGTTCACACTGAACAACCCCCCTCCGGCCAGGGCGTAAGTAATTTCGCCCGTGACCATGCCGCCGTCGGCACGTGCCACCGGCGTTATTCCCCGCACTTGTGTGTCTGTCGGCGCGCCCACGGCAATGACGTTTTGCGCCACATCGACATCTTCAAGCGCAAGCGTGTCGAACACCTCGATGGTCACCGTCCGCGTCGCCGGCTCTCCTTTGTAATACGTCCTCGCGACGATGTTGCGCGGCCCCGCCGATGACGGCGGCCAACCTGCGCCGTGCGCCGACAGCGCGCCTGTTGCAGGGACGATTCCAAACAAGCCGGCGCCCGACGCCAGCGAATAACTCACTTCCGTGGAGGTGGCGCCATCCACCAGAAACCGCGGCGCCCAGCCGACCACGGCGGTTCCGGCCGGCGCCCCCTTCCAGATACGATTGGGCGCGGGGTCGGTGTCTTCTATCTCCATCGGTTCAAGCACTTTCACCGGCAGCTTTTGTGTTCCCAAATGATGCCCACCGACGCTATCAAAACCCGATGTTTCTCTGTCACCGGTATAGTGCCTTATTATCCGACTTGTAGCTCCCCGTTCTACTATGTAGAACCCATCGGTTGCCCCCATGACCTGCCAGAACAGGTCCTCTGTTTCATGCTCACGATTTCTGTCTTCGCCAGCCGTTATTGTTGCTTCGATCCGGGTCGTTTCAGACGATGCGCTGAACTCCAGCGCCTCTGGCTCCACCGAGAATCGATTGTTCCCCAGTTGCAGCTCGAGCGTTCCGCTGACCCCCTGAAGACCGTCCAGTTCAATCCAGATTTCATAGGGTTCCCCTTCCGTCAAGACCAGACTCGATGACACAACCTCTCCGGTGTTCGCATCAAGGTATCGAAAGTTGTCGAGATGGTCCGGAGCGTTGTTACATTCGCTCTTTCCGGTGCAATAGTCCCCGTCAACTACCAAATGGAACTGTCCGGCGCTGCTGCATTGACGTATCTCTGAGGACGGTGCAATGCTTCTCAGGCGCGCCAGCATCCGTGCCGGCAAACGGGTCAGCGGATTACGATGGAGAATGGTGGCGCACAATCCCACGGGAACAGAATCAAAAACATCCGCCGGCAAACTGTCGAGTTCATTCTTCGAAATATCCAGCCCATAAATCCTGCCGATGCCCTCGAAAACTCCGGATGACAGGCGATTCAGACCAAGGTTTGATAAATTCAGATATTGATCTCTTTGGCTTCGTATGCCCCGAAAGTCCCCTCTCTTCAATGCAGACACCGACCCGGTAACCACCAGGTCATTACTAAACTCCAAAGGCCCGGCGACGAATGCACAATCATTGCCGCCCCTCCCGGCCAGAATGGCCCGGCGCACTTGCGGCGTACGATCACAGATATTCCAGAGTCCATCGTCCTGCACGATGGTCACTCTCGCTGTCACTGTCACCGCATGCCCAGTAGGCCCGGTCGCGGTCACCATCACCACCACGTCATGGCTCAGTGAGGTGGCGGGCAGCGACTTCCCGGGCGCCAGCGACAAGGCGCCGCCGGTGGCGCCGATTACGAACAATTGGCCGGGGTTTGACGCCAATTCGTACCGGTAAGTCAAAGTCGCCGCGACTGTGGCGCTGGCACTGGGTACAAGCTGCGGATCCCAGCCGGCAACCAGTGCTCCGGCTGACGCACCCATCGCAATCCGGTTGGGCGCCGGATTCCCGTCGCGCAACTCAAGCGTCTCGCGCACTTCCACCGGAATATCCTCGACCCACAGGTCCACGGGCTCCTTGCCCCGACGAGCTTGAGTATGCGTTCCCAAAAGTCTCCACCGCAACTTGCGTTCCAACGTCTCTTCATCGAAATCACCGTCCCCCGGGACTTCCAATACCAGTGAAGAAGACAATAGTCTCCTCTTGAAGGAGATTTCCCCACCATCCACAGGGGCAAGAATTCGCCGTGCCTCCTTATTCACATTCAACGATTGCCCATGCCAGTTGAATTGCAATGACTCGCCGATGGTGAGGTAGGACAAATCAGTATCATCCGGCAAAGAAACTTCAAACGTGTTGACCCGATACGCGTTGGTGGTCTGGCCTTCGTACAGAACCAGCCGCGACAAAGTCGTCGCACGGCCCCCCTGTGTATATCGAAAGCCGCTGATGAAGTCTTCAGCATCGATTTCCATACGGTTTCCGCTTCCTCCGGCATCCAGACGGGCAAGAATTTGTACCGGAATACGGGTCACGGGGTTGTCACTCACATCCAGCTCAGTCAAGCCAGGCGGGACTCCGTTGAGAAGATCAGGCGGCAAATCCTGAATCCCGTTGCTGCTCAAGTCCAGCCTGCTCATGCCCGGCAGGTCATTGAAATCTCCCGGCCCAAACTTGACGGCGCTACCGTCCGAAGTAACCGTCAGGGTCTGTATTCTCGACAGGGCACTTCTGGAGATTGATTTACACTCATTCGATCCCTCCAGACTCCCCAGAATTGCGGCCCTCACCCGCTCACTACGATCACAAATATTGACAGTCTGCGCCGAAGTCTGCGCCAACGCGACGGAGTTCAGACAGACAAGCAACGCCGCAAAAAGGAGATTACCCGAAATAAAAGATTCCCGACAAAGCCCAAAGACTCTTGAAAAATTCTGCGAACACCAATTCAATTTATGTTCACTTCTGCCCATCACCAATCCTCTGTATCCCTCTATTATGATAGAGAATTGGAAGAAACGACGATTTACATCCCTGGCGATATGCCGTTTAGGGGGTGAAATGCCGTCAGATGGCGCTTTTCGCTAAAACTAAGGAGTTGTAAGACAGCATATTCCCGCCCGTCACGCACGGGCGACGCTGCACAGCAATTCATAGGCAATCGTGCTGCAATGCGCGGCGACTTCGGTCACCGGCAAGTTCGGTCCCCACAGTTCGGCGACCTCGCCCGCCTCCACATCGGCGCCGCTTATGTCCACCGTCAGCATGTCCATCGAGACGCGCCCCGCCAGCGGACGGCGCGCACCGGCGAGCCACACCGGCGTGCCCGATTCGGCGTGCCTCGGGTAACCGTCGCCGTAACCGGCGGCAACGATGGCCGCACGCATCGGCTTGCGGCAAACGTAATCGCCGCCGTAACCGATGCGGTCGCCGCGGTCGAAATCGCGCACGGCGATGACCGGCGCCGTCAGGCGCATCGCCGGTTTCAGGCCAGCGCGGTGGCGTTCGTCGCAATGAAGCGGCGGCGCACCGTAGAGCGCGATTCCGACCCGCACCCAGTCCTTGTGCGTTTCCGGCAACCGCAACGTCGCCGCCGAATTGGCGAGCGACGCCAGCAGTCCGTGCCGGCGATAGTGCGAACAGATTTCATCGAACGCCTTGATCTGGCCACGGTCGGCGTCGGCGTCGGCGTCATCCGCGCAAGCCAGGTGCGACATCAGCACCGGCGGCGACGGCAGGCCCTTCATGTCCAGCACACCGGGCACAATCCGCGAATGGGATGCGGGCGGAAAACCGAGGCGGTGCATGCCGGTGTCGAACTTGAGCCACAACTCGACGCCGCCGCCGGCATCGCGGCTCCATGCAATCTGCCGCTCGCGGTGCACGACCAGCGCAAGACCGTGCTCGCGCGCAAGCCCGTATTCGTGCGCATCACGGCAACCCTGCAACACCAGAATCTTGTGCGACACTCCGGCCAGGCGCAACGCCACGGCCTCGCCGACGCAAGCGACCGCAAAGCCGTCCGCCGCGCCGAGCGCGCGCGCCGTCTCCACCAGGCCGTGGCCGTAGGCATCGGCCTTGACGACCGCCATCAGGCGCGCCTTGCCGCACACGCCTTGCAGGTAATCGCAATTGACGGCCAGCGCCGCGGTGTCGAGACTTTTAACGAGCGGCCTGGCCACGCGGCGGCAAACGCTCAGATTTGCTCGAAGTCGGAGACGACGTCGGCGGTGTGGTCGGGATAAGGCGACGCGCCGATGCCTTCTTCGGGGAAGTAGTTTTCGAAGCGGGTGTATTTGCCGATGAAGGTCAGCTGGGTCTTGAAAGTCGGGCCGTTGCGCTGTTTGACGACCTCGACATTGACGGCCCCGGTGTTGTCGCTCTCGCCCTGCTCGCCGCTGCGGTAGAGCACGGCAATCAGATCGGCGTCCTGCTCAAGAGCGCCGGACTCGCGCAGATCCGACATCTGCGGCCTTCTCTCCGGGCGGTTTTCGATGTTGCGGTTCAACTGCGACAATGCCACGACCGGGAGGTTGGCCTCCTTGGCCAGCGCCTTCAGCGAGCGCGAGATTTCGGAGATTTCGCCGGCGCGATTCTCGGCGGTGCTATGCGAGCGCATCAATTGCAGGTAGTCCACCACGACCAGCGCCAGATCGCGGTGTTCGCGCATCAGGCGGCGCACCCGCGCACGCACCTCGGTTGGCGTCAGGCTCGCGCTGTCGTCCACGTAAATGCGGACGTCGGAAAAGCGCGCATACCAGTCCGTCAGGCGCGCCCATTCCTCGTCGTTGAGGCGCCCGGTGCGCAGGTGCATCTGGTCTATCTTGCCGAGCGAGGAGTAAAAGCGCGTCGCAATCTGGTTGGCCGGCATCTCCATGCTGAAGATCGCGACTGCACCGCACTTCTGCCCGACGGCGGCGTGCTCGGCAATGTTCAGCGCAAAACTGGTCTTGCCCATGGACGGACGCCCGGCGATGATGACCAGATCGCCGGCCTGCAAGCCGTTGGTTTTCTCGTCGAATTCCCGGAATCCGGTCGCCACCCCGGTCATCAGCCCGGGCGACTGGCGGCGCTGGTCCACCTGCTCATAGACTTCCTGCCCCAGCGTTTTCAGCGCCTGGAAATCCGCCGCCTTGCGGGCGCCGGCGTCGGTGATCTTGAAGATGCTCTGCTCGGCGCGGTCTATCAGCTCGGCGCTGCCGTCGGTCATTGAATGCACGTCCTCGATGATGCCGGCGGCCACCTTGAGCAACTGGCGGCGCACCGCGTTCTCACGCACGATGTGCGCATAGGCCACGATATTGGCGGCGCTCGGCGTGGCGTTGACCAGGTCCGCCAGATACAACAACGTGCTCTCCCCGCCGGCCCGCGCGCCGCCGCCGGAATCGCTTTTCAGTTCGCCCTTGAGGCGTTCAGCCACGGTCAGCGCATCGCACGGATTGCCGCTCTCGGCCAGCCCGCTGACGGCGCGAAACAACGTGCGGTTGGGCTGCGAGTAAAAGTCCGTCTCCGTCAGAATGTCGGAGACCTTGTCCCACGCCTCGTCGTCCAGCAGCAGCCCGCCGATGACGGCCTGCTCGGCCTCGACGGAATGAGGCGCGCTGGCCGGCGCCGCACCCGCGCGTTGCCCCCCGGTCGGTAGCGCGTCCATCGTTCGGTGCCGGTGGCGGCTTATTCCCTGCCGACGATCTTCAGCCGGATGACGGCGTTCACATCAACGTGCAGGTGCAGTTCAACCTGGTAGTCGCCGACTTCACGGAACACGCCGTCCGGCAGGCGCACCTCGTGCTTGGCGACCTCGACGCCGCTGGCCTTCGACACCGCCTCGGCAATCTCGACGGTGCCAACCGAACCGAACAATTTGCCCTCCTCGCTGATTGCGACATCAAGAACGACCTCGGTTTCGTGCATCTTGTCGGCGCGCTCCTGCGCCGCGGCTTTCTCGAGTTGCGCCTGCTGTTCGAGTTCGGCCCTGCGGAACTCCACCTTCTCCATGTTCTCAGGCGTGGCCGGTTCGGCCTTGCCGGACGGAATCAGGTAGTTGCGGGCGTAGCCCGGGCGCGCCTTGACGACATCGCCGATGTCCCCCAGTTTTTCCACCTTGTCGAGCAGTATGATTTCCATGTTAATCCTCTCAGTCTCTGTTGGCCGGCGCGAACCGGCGGCGCAGGCCGAACAGACTTTCGACCAGGCCAATCAAAATCACCACCAGCCACAACCGGGGCTCGATGACGGAAACCGTCAGCACCGCGTAAAAAGCCACCAGCCACAACCGTCGTTGTTCCAGACCGGCGAGCAGGCCATGCGCCACGGCCACGCCCTGCAGCATGAACGGCGGCACGGCGACGATGGCCAGTTGCCTCCAGACCGCGGATTCGGCCTGCGTTGAAACCGCAAAAACCGCGAGTCCGAGTATTGCAATTCCCCTGCCGATTTGCAACGCGGTGAATTCGTCCCGGAAACGCCCCGGGGCGTCCAGCAGGGACTGCCACCACCGCCCCAATAGTAACATCAGAGACCAGACCATCACCAGCGACGAAAGCGCAATGCCCGTCATCAAAGGCACGATGGCTTCCAGCGCCTCCGTCAGACGCTCGTCGCCGAACAGCACGGTGTAGCCGCGCAGCACCTCGCGCCACCAGTCCTCGATACCCGCGAACGGCAACGCCGCCAGCACGCCGGCAACGCCAACGGCCAGTATCGCGGTCAGCGGCCATGACAAAGAGCGGTACCGGCGCAGTATCAGGGCGAAGCCCGTCAGCGGCAGCCATTGCAACAGCGATGTGCCGACGATCATCGGCGCGCCGCCCTGCCAACCGCCGACCAGAATGGCCAGCGCCGCCAGCACCGCGCAAGCGCCGGCGATGACTGCGCAGGCACGGCGCCAGTCGAGTTTCAGAACAAGGAGTGCGATGCAGGCGCCACCCAGCAGGCCGACGATGGGCAGAAACGCGGATATCAGCGTGAAACCGGTGACGGCGGCCAGCGCCTGTGGATAGCCGGAGGCGACGAAGGCGGCGATTTTCCTCATGCCCGGCGGATGAATTGCCGCAACGACCCAGGGGCCGCGGACTCAGTGGCGGTCGGTGTACGGCAACAACGCGAGATAACGCGCGCGCTTGATTGCCGCCGTCAATTGCCGCTGGAAAATGGCTTTTGTGCCGGTGACGCGGCTTGGGATGATTTTGCCGGTGTCGGTGATGAAGTCTTTCAGCAGGGAGACATCCTTGTAATCAATCCCGGAAACTCCCGCCTTGGTGAAGCGGCAGTACTTGCGGTTTTTCTGGTAGGACCCCATTTCAGTTCGTGCTCGGGGAAGGTTCTTTGTCGGCTTGCGCATCCGTGTCGGCGCTTGCGCCGGCACTCTCGCCGGTGTCCGCGTCGGCGGCGGCTGGCGCCGGGGTTTCGGCGGCTGGCGCCGGGGTTTCGGCGGCGGCTGGTGCCGGGGTCTCGGCGGCGGCTGGCGCCCGGGTCTCGGCGGCGGCTGGCGCCCGGGTCTCGGCGGCGGCTGGCGCCCGGGTCTCGGCGGCGGCTCGTGCCTGGGCCTCGGCGGCTCTCTCTTCTTCCTGTTTGGCGGAGCGCATCAGCGGCGACGGCTCGGTCACTGCGCTGTCGCAGCGAGTGACCATGTTGCGAACCACGGCATCGTTGAACTGGAAGGAATTCTTAATCTCGCCGATGGTCTCGGACGTGGTCTCGATGTTCATCAACACGTAGTGCGCCTTTTTGACCTTGTTGATTGGATACGCCAGCGGGCGCAGACCGAGGTTCTCCAGCCGGTGCATGGCTCCGCCGCCGGATTGAACAATAGAACGGTAACGCTCGACCATGGCGTTCACCTGGCCGGTCTGGTCCGGGTGGACCAGAAACATGATTTCATAATGACGCATTGCTGATTGTGGTTTTCCGCGCAACTTTCCGCACGCAACTTCGTATTATAAGAGAGATACCGCGCCTCGGCAAGCACCACCGACACACCCCGCCGCCCGCCACGGCTTCAGTTCGGCGTTCGGCGGCGGCTTTGGCGCTGGAAGAATTTGCGGTGGGCGGCGGCGCCGGGCAGCGCCAGGTCAATCTCGCGCTCCTGCGGGGCGACGCGCATCACCGTGACCTCGGCCTCGTCGCCCAGCCGCCAGGTCTTGCCGCGGCGGCTGCCGACCAGGCGGTGGCGCACCGGATCGTGCTGGTAATAATCGTCGTCGAGCAGGCGGATGTGCAGCAGGCCCTCGACATGCAGGCCCTCCAACTCGATGAAAAGACCGAACGACGTCACCGCGGTGACCAGGCCCGTGAAGGTCTCGCCGACGTGCTCCTCCAAAGACACGCACTTGTAATAGCGTTCGATGTCGCGCGTCGCGTCGTCGGCGCGTTTCTCGGTGAACGAACAGTCCTCGCCGAATCGGCGCATCGTGCGCGCATCGTAGTCGGCGCCGTCGGGCGAGTCGAGTACGCGGTGGATGGCGCGGTGCAGCAGCAGGTCGGGATAACGCCGAATCGGCGACGTGAAATGCGCGTAGGATTCAAGCGCCAGGCCGAAATGCCCGGTGTTGACCGGCGTGTAAACGGCGCGCGCCAGCGAGCGCAGGATGACGCCGATGATCATGCGCTGGTGCTCGTGTCCGTCCACCTTCTCAAGCACGCGCGCCATCCCGGCGAGGCTGCCGTCGCCCGCCGAAAATCCGAGATCGCGCAAAAACAGGTCGAGACTTTCAAAGCCGTCCTTCTTGAAACCCTGGTGGACGCGGTAGAGAAACTGCCGGTGGTGCTGCTCCAGAAAACCGGCGGCGGCGACGTTGGCGCAAATCATGAACTCCTCGACCAGGCGGTGGGCGTCGTTGCGCACCAGCGGCGCGATGGCGCGCAAACGCCCGCGCCCGTCGAGCATCACGCGCGCCTCGGAGGTCTCGAAATTCAGCGCGTTGCGGCGCACGCGCGCCTTGTGCAGAGCGCGCCAGGTGGCGTGCGCGCGACGCAGCATCGCCGCGACCTCCGCCGGGCAGCCGGACGGCAGCGAGGCGCGGCGCGCGAAGAAACCGCCGACCTCGCCGTAGGTCAGGCGGGCGTGCGAATGGATGACGGCCTTGCAGAAGTCGTAGTCCAGCAGTTCGCCGCGCGGCGAGATACTCATGCGGCAAACCAGCGCCGCGCGGTCCTCGTTCGGCAGCAGCGAGCACAGGTTGTCCGACAGCAGCGACGGCAGCATCGGCACGACGCGCCCCGGAAAATAAACGGAGTTGCCCCGGTCGGCGGCCTCGCGGTCCATCGCCGTGCCGGACTTCACGTAACTCGCGACATCGGCGATTGCGACCCACAACGTCGTCGCATCCGCGCCCTCCTCGCAGCACACGGCGTCGTCGAAATCCTTCGCGTCGCTGCCGTCTATCGTCACGAACGGCAGCGCGCGCAAGTCCCGCCGCCCGGCGCCGGGCGCCGGCGCCGCGCGGCGCTCGAACGCCTTGCTCTCGCGCAGCACTTCGTCCGGCCACTCGTGCGGAATGTCGAAGGCGCGTATCGCCATATCCACTTCGAGACCGGCGCCGCCGCGCTGCCCCAGAACCTCGATCAGCGCGCCCGTCAGATAAGGCGGCCGCGGCGACGGCGGCTGCAGGCGCACGACCACCGCATCGCCGTCGTTCGGGTGCAGGCCGCCGTCGTCGCTGACCGGAATGCTGCCGAGGTGGCGCTCGCGCAACGGTACAATGCGGTTGCCGCGCTTCGAGAACAAGCCGATCAATTCGTGGCGGCGATTGGTGACCTCGACGGCGACCGGCTTCGCCTCGCCGCGCTTCGAGCCGCCGACGGTGCGCAAACGAACCTGGTCTCCGGCGAACAAACGCCGCGACAGTCTCTCCGGCAGCTCGACGTCGTCGCCGCTTTCGCCGCGCAGCGCCAGGCCGCCGTTGCAGCGAACGATGTCGCCGCTGACAAAGCGGGGCTTGCGCGCGGCGGTCCAGGCGCCGCCGTTGTCACATTCTATCTCGCCGTCGCGCGCCATCGCCTTCAGCCGCCTGGTGAAGGCGGTGATCTCGTCATCGCCTTCGAGATCGAAGTGATTCAGCAGTTTCTTGAAACGCAATGGCGCGACGCTCGCGTCGAGCACTTCGTAAATAGACTGCCTTTCGGGAATAACAATTCTGCTCATGCGGAAGAAAACGGAAGGAGTCGCGGCGCCGCGCGTGGCCGCCTGCATTTGACATTCATCCGGCGCGGCTATAAATTCTTTCGTTCGTTGCTGCCATTTTACACGTTAAATCCCTGCCGAGGTGGCGGAATTGGTAGACGCGCTGGCTTCAGGTGCCAGTGGGGGCAACCCCGTGGAGGTTCAAGTCCTCTCCTCGGCACCAGCACGGACGGCTCCATGGACAAACTGCTGCTTCATTTCGACACCGACACCGTCCCCGGCACGTTTGACGCCGTGGTCGCCTACGACGGCGGCGCCGACCGCCTGGCGCAGTACGGCGGCGTCTCGGCGGACAACTGCGAAAAACTGACCGAGGGCGCGATTTACACGCGCGCCCCCGCAGATAAAAAAAACACCGCCATCTTCATCAGCGGCGGCGATCTTGACGAAGGCCAGAAACTGCTCACCGCCGTCACCGGCGCTTTCTTCGACCGCTTCCGGGTGTCGGTCATGCTCGACAGCGGCGGCTGCAACACGACGGCAGCCGCCGGCGTCGCGCTGCTGGCGTCGAAATACGAAATCGCCGGCAGGACGGCGACGGTGCTCGCCGGCACCGGCCCCGTCGGCCAACGCGCCGCGGTCATGCTGGCCGCGAGCGGCGCGCGCGAAGTGCGCCTGACCTCGCGCAACCTCGGCCGCGCGGAACAGGCCTGCGCGCTGATGAAGCAACGCTTCGGCGCGGTCATTGAAGCGCGCCAATGCCGCGACGCCGGGGAAACGGCGGCGGCGCTGGACGGCGCGCAAATCGCCTTCGGCGCCGGCAAGACCGGCGTACAGCTGCTCGGCCTTACACAATGGCGCGAGCTGGCGGCGCTCGAAGCCGTCATTGACGTCAACACGCGCCCGCCGCCCGGTTTCGAGGGCATCGAGATGAACGACCGCGCGGCCGCGCGCCACGGCAAAATTGTGTTCGGCGGCCTCGGCGTCGGCGCGCTGAAACTGAAACTGCACCGCGCCTGCATCGCGGCATTGTTCGAGACCAACGACCGGGTGCTCGACGCCCCCGACGTGCTCGAACTGGCGCGCTCGCTGACACACTGAAACACGCGCGGGCCGGACGCGCCCGGACGGGGTTACCGGCGGTCGCCGAGGACGCGCTTGTAAAGGCGGTTGCGCGGCAGGCCGCTGAGTTCGGCGACGATGCCGGCGGCGGTGCCGGGCGGCAGGTGCTGCGCCAGTTTGTGCAGCAGGTTTTCGGCGGACAGCGTCATCTCGTCATCCGGTTCGCCGCCGCCCTCGACCAGCAGCACGAACTCGCCGCGGCCCCTGGCGGCCTCCCCGTCCAGCCATCGCCGCACATCGCCCAGACGGCCGCGGACGACGGCTTCGTGCACCTTGGTCATCTCCTTGGCGAGACAGGCGATACGCTCCCCGCCAAACACCGCGGCAAGGTCGTCCAGCGCCTGCACCAGGCGGTGCGGCGCCTCAAAAAAAACCATGGTACGCCCTTCGCGGCGCAATTCACGCAGGCGGGCCATGCGCGCAGACGCAGTGGCCGGCAAAAAACCCTCGAAAACAAAACGGTCGGCGTCGAAGCCGGCGCACGACAGCGCCGCCAACGCCGCGCCGGCGCCGGGCAGCGGCGACACGCGCACACCGCGCTCGTGGGCCGCGGCCACCAGACGGCGCCCGGCGTCTCGTATCAGCGGCGTGCCGGCGTCACTCAACAGCGCGATGTCATCGCCGCGCAGCAGCCGCCCGATGATTACGTCGCTTTTGCCGGCCTCGTTGTGGCGATGCAGGCTGCCGGTGCGCGCGGCGATGCCGTAGCGTCCGAGCAGGGTCGCGCTGGTGCGCGTGTCCTCACACAAAATCCAGTCCACGCCGCGCAAAACCTCCACCGCCCTGAACGTGAAGTCGCCCAGGTTGCCTATCGGCGTGGCAACCACGTACAACGTGCCCGGGGTGTTCTCTGCCTTTGTCATGTCGTCATGCCACCGTGTCATTCGCCATTATAGTAAGATAGCCCATCAATAACCGTTTGCCGATGCCGTCTCAATGCAGATTCTCCCGATGCGGGAATTAACGTCCCCCGCGCGGCGGAGCAGCCGCCGCCTGCGCCCGCGCCATCTGCTGGCGCTGGCGTGCCTGGCTGTCGCCGGATGCGCCAATCTCGACATGCAGCTCAACCCGCTGCAGAAATTCTGGATGAACAACGCCTACAAAAAGGCGGCGGAACTGAACCGGGATGGACGCCACGCGCAGGCGGCGGAAACGCTGTGGGACACCGCCGGCGACCTGCCTTCTCCGCAGCGCGAGCAAATGCAGGTCAAAAGCGTGCGCGCACTGATAGACGGACACTACCTGCTGAACGCGCACCAGCACCTTGTCGAAATCGACGAGGCCGAATTGAAGCCCCCCGACCTTCTCGAAAAGCGCATTCTCGAAGCAACCTTCTACCGGCAAACGGAGCAGCCCGCCAAAGTCCTGTCGCTGCTGCCGGAGGAATTGACAGGCGCCGGCGGCGGGCCGCTCAAGGCCGAGGCGCTTGATTTGCTGGCGGGCGCGCTGTCCGACGCCGGGCGTTACGCCGACAGCGTCGCCATGCGCGTGCGGCGGGAAAGCCTGCTCGGCGACGAGGCCGCCACCGACAACGCGATGCAGTTGTGGCAAGCGCTCGTCTTCGCCGACGAGGACGAGATCGAGGAGCAGCTGGCCGACACCGACGATCGCCGCCTGCGGGCGTGGCTTGAACTGTACGCGCTGGTGGCGCCGCCCGGCATTGACCGGCCGACGCTGGAAAGAGCCTACGCCGACTGGCGCCGCAAGAACAGTTTCCTGATTGTGCCGGACGCCGTTCCCGAACAACTGCAGGCACACTGGAACTACCTCGACTTCAGCCCGCAGAAAATCTCGCTGTTGCTGCCGCTGACCGGGCGCTACGCCCGCATCGGCAAGGCCATCCGGCGGGGTTTCCTGGCCGCGCACGAGGCCGCCGACAGCGAACTCGACGTGCACTTCCACAACACCGACCAGGAGCGCAATGCACCCGAACTCTACCGCGAGGCGGTTGAACAAGGCGCCGAACTCGTCATCGGCCCGCTGCTCAAGCAGGCGGTGGACGAATTGCTCCAGACCGGCGGTTTTGGAGCACCGCTGATCACGCTGAACTACCGCAGCGACCGGCAGTTTCAGACGGAGGGAGAGTGGTTCCAGTTCGGCTTGCTGCCCGAGGACGACGCGGTGCAGGTGGCGGAGAAACTGCACCAGAAAAATCACCGCTATATCCTGGCACTGACACCCGACGACGACTGGGGCCGGCGGCTCTACCGGCAATTCGCCGAGCGCTACACCGAACTCGGCGGACACATCCAGGAAACGCGCCATTACGACGTCAATATTCTCGATTACGCCAACACCGTCCAGGCGGCGCTGCAACTCGACGAAAGCCGCAAGCGCGGCGTCGCCATCCAGCGTATGCTCGACGGAAAAGTGCATTTCACGCCGCGCATACGCGACGACATCAGCGCCGCGGTGCTGTTCGCAAACCATGAAAAGGCGGCGCTGATCTATCCGCTGCTGAAATACTATTATGCCGACGATCTTCCGGTGTACGCGACATCACACGTCTATGCGCCGGACCAGGAGAAAATCCTGCGCGAACTCGACGGCCTCATCTACTGCGACATTCCGTTCATGCTCGACGCCGACACCGAAAAGCCGGACGAGCACCCGCGGTTGTTCGCGCTCGGCGCCGACGCCTACCGCCTGGCATACTCGATTCGCCGAATCGCCGGCGGCAACGCAAAAATCAGGGGCGCCACCGGCCTCATCTCGCTCGGCCGCAACCGCCGCCTCTACCGGCAGTTGTCGTGGGCGCGGTTTTCCAAAGGCAAGCCGATATCGCTCGGCGAAGGCTGGTGAAAAAAACCGGCGACCGGCGCGCCGCCGGGCGGGCGGCGGAAGACGCCGCGCTTGAACACCTGCGGCGCCACAGCCTTGAGCTCGTCGAGCGCAATTACCTGTCGCGCTTCGGCGAGATTGACCTGGTCATGCGCGAGGACGACACGCTGGTCTTTGTCGAGGTCCGCTACCGCAGCGGCAAAAGCCACGGCAGCGCCGCCGAGACGGTGGACGGTCGCAAGCGCGCAAAGCTGATCGCCACGGCACAGTGCTATCTCCAGTACAGCCGCTGGCGCCACGCCTGCCGTTTCGATGTCGTCGCGCTGTCCGGAGCGAACGTGGACTGGATACGCGACGCCTTTCGCAGCGACTGAGGCGCACGCGCATACGCTATAATCGCGCCTGTGACAACGCCCGTGACCCCATCCGCGCAAACCGGCGCCGAAGCAAGCCTTGAGCGCGTGCGCGCGCTGTTCGACGCCAGCATCGCGGCCAAACGCAAAGCGCTCGACGCCGTCGGCGGCGCGATTGTCGAAGCCGCCGAACTCATCGCGCAAAGTCTGGCCGACGGCGGCAAAATTCTCAGTTGCGGCAACGGCGGGTCGGCCGCGGACGCCCAGCATTTCGCCGCCGAGATGGTCAACCGCTTCGAGACCGACCGACCGGCGCTGGCCGCCGTCGCGCTGACCACCGACTCGTCCATCCTGACATCGGTCGCCAACGACGACAGTTATGCGAGAATTTTCGCGCGCCAGGTCGAGGCGCTCGGCGGCGCCGGCGATGTGCTGCTGGCCATCAGCACCAGCGGCAACTCAGGCAACGTCAACACCGCCATCGCCGCCGCCCACGCCCGCGGCCTGCGGGTCGTCGCACTGGGCGGCATGGACGGCGGCGCCATGGCCCGGGCGCTGCAAAGCGGCGATGTCGAGATTCGCGTGCCTGCCGCTTCAACCGCGAGAATCCAGGAAGTGCATCTGCTGTCGCTCCACTGTCTGTGCGATTTGACCGACCGTCTTCTGGCCGGCTCCTCTTTCCTGAGAGACGCCGCTAAAACGCCTTCCTGAAATGTCTCCCTTCAAGCGTTGACGCTGACCGCGGATTTCATCAAACGCCTGCAAAGCGCCTGCGCGGCGCCGCGTGTGCTGACTGACGCCGCCGCATGCTGGCCCTACGGCTACGACAACAGCCGCCTGCACGCGCCGCCCGGCGCCGTTGTCTTTCCCGAAAACCACGAGGAAACGGTCGCACTGGTGCGCGCCTGCCGCGAGCACCGCGTGCCGCTGACGCCGCGTGGACGCGGCACCGGCACAACCGGCGCCGCGGTGCCGCTGCACGGCGGCGTCGTCGTCTCGTTTGAACGCATGGACCGCATCCTTGAAATGGACGTCGCCAACCGCACGTTGCGCGTGCAACCCGGCGCCATCAACCGCGCGGTGCAGGAACGCTGCGCCGACGCCGGCTTGTTCTGGCCGCCGGACCCGGGCAGCGCGGATTACTGCACAATCGGCGGCAACCTTGCGTGCAACGCCGCCGGCCCGCGCGCCGTCAAGTACGGCACGCCGCGCGAGAACACACTGCAACTGAAGGCGGTGACCGGCGCCGGCGAAACGCTGCAAACCGGCGCGCAGACCAGCAAAAGCGTCGTCGGCCTCGACCTGACGCGGCTTCTGATCGGCTCGGAAGGAACGCTTGCGGTCATCACCGAGGCCGTTCTCAAACTGACGGTGCTGCCACCGTGCAGGCGCACGATGCGCGCCCTCTACGACTCGGCGGACGCCGCCGGCGAGGCGGTGTGTTCGATGATGTCGCAACCGGCGGTGCCGTGCGCGCTCGAATGGATGGACGCCATCTGCCTCGACCTGCTGCGCGCGCACCGCGGCGAGGCGGTGCACACCAAAGCACAGGCGATGCTGATGATCGAGGCCGACGGCAGCGCCGGCGCCGTGCGCGAGGCCGCGGCGGCGCTGCGCAAAGCCGCCTCCAACGGCGGCTTGATCGCCTTTGAGGAGGCGGCGACGGAGGAGGAAAGCGCGCGGCTGTGGCAGGCGCGCAAGACGCTGTCGCCGGTATTGAGGAATTTCAGACCGTGCAAAATCAACGAGGATGTCGTCGTGCCGGTGGCGCGCCTTGCCGACCTGCTGCGCCGCCTGCACAAAATCAGCGAGCGCCACGCCGTCGCCGTCGCCGCCTTCGGCCACGCCGGCAACGGCAACCTGCATGTCAACATCCTGCACCGGCCGGACGAAATACACGCCGCCGAAAACGCGCTGGCGGAAATTTTCTCCGTCGTCGTCGGCATGAACGGCTCGATTTCCGGCGAACACGGAATCGGCCTCGGCAAGCGCGATTTCGTCTCCCTCGAAGTGGATGCGGCGACGCTCGAAGTCATGCGCCGCGTGCGCGATGCGCTCGACCCCGACGACGTCTTGAACAGCGGCAAGGCGCTGCCGCCGGGCTGAGTCCTGTGGCGCCGCCCGGCGGGCGTTGACGCCGGTTCAGGTCAGGATGCGCCGCCGATGTTGAAGACGCGGTGTTCGAGACAGGGGAAACTGCGCCGCAATTGGCGCTGCCTGTCGAGGTCCACATCGGTCACCGTGGCGGCCTCGTCGCCGAAAACGCCGGCACGAACGACGCCCCAGCAATCGACGATGCAACTGTGGCCGTAGGTGCTCCTGCCGTTGGCGTGGCGTCCGGTCTGGTTGGCGGCGATGATGCAAACCTGGTTTTCGATGGCGCGCGCGCGCACCAGCGACTCCCAGTGCGCGGCGCCGGTCGCTTGCGTGAAAGCCGACGGCACGGCGATCATCTCGGCGCCCATCTCGCCCAGAAGCCGGAACATTTCCGGGAAACGCAGGTCGTAGCACACGGCCAGCCCCAGACGCCCGAACGGTGTGTCGGCGACCACCGCATCGGCGCCCGGCCGGAAGGTGCCGGATTCGCGGTAGCTCTGGCCGTCTTCCTGCAAGTCCACGTCAAACAGGTGAATCTTGCGGTAGGCGGCGACGGTGTCGCCGGTATCGCTGATCAGCGGCGACACCCCGTAGGCGCGGTCGCGGTCGGGCGACTCCATCGGCAAAGTGCCGCCGACCAGCCACACGCCGTGGCGCACCGCCTGCTCCGCCAGAAAGTCCTGGATGGGGCCGTGTCCGGAAACCTCGCGCACATCCAGCTGGTCTCTCTGATGCTCGCCGATAAAGGCGAACATCTCCGGCAGCACAATCAGCGCGGCGCCTTTCGCCGCGGCCTCGCCGATGAAACCGGCGGCGCGTTCGAGGTTGTCATGCAAATCCGACGACGAGGTCATCTGGATCGCGGAGAACACAAACGTGCCGGCGGCGCTGGTTTTCGTCTTCATGGTTATATGATAGCCCATTCGGTTCGCTGATTTCCGGGCGCGGATGCCAGAGGAACGGGCCAGAGATTGTACGACGAAGGCTGGTTCACCCGCGCCAGTCGGCGAGATAACCCGAAAAGCGCCGCCACAGCGGGCCCGGTTCGCCGCCGCCGATTTTGTTTCCGTCAATCGCCGTGACCGGCACGATTCCGCGCGTCGAACTCGTCAGCCAGACTTCGTCGGCGGAGAAAAGTTCGGCGGCGGCCAGCGCGCGCTGCTCGCAGCCGATGTCGCATGCCGCCGCGATCTCGATGACGACGCTGCGCGTAATCCCGCTCAACAGCCGCGGCCCCTCAGGCGGCGTCGCCAATGCGCCGTCGGCGACGATGAACACGTTGCTGGCCGCGCCCTCCGTGACACAGCCGTCGCGCAGCAGTATCGCCTCCCAGGCCCGGTGGTCGCGCGCCCGGCGCCGCAACAATACGTTGGGCAGCAGGCTGAGGGATTTGATGTCGCAACGGCTCCAGCGCGTGTCCTCGGCGGTGATGGCGCTGACACCCGCGTCGTCGCCGTTCACCGGCGCCGGCATCGTCATCGCAAACACCGTCGGCGCGGCGGCGTCCGCAATCACGTGGTCTCTCGGCGCGACGCCGCGCGTGACCTGCACGTAAAGGACGAGATTGGACAAACCCGACCGCTCAATCAGTCCGGACAGAATCTCGCGCCAGCGTTCAGGCGAATACGGGTCTGCTATTTCCACCTGTTCGAGGCTGTGGGCGAAACGGTTCATGTGCGCCTGGTAGCGGAACACCTGGCCGCGATAAACCGGCATCACCTCATAGACGCCGTCACCAAACAGAAAACCGCGATCCAGCGGGCTGATACAGCAATCTTCAAGCGCAAGGAAACGACCGTCGTGGTAGGCGGTCATTCAAACAACCGGATAAAACCGTCGCTCAGTCGCGTGAAAAATCCCCCATCGGGCACGCCTTCCAGCGCCACCAGCGGCTCCTCCCTGAGCAGGCGGTCGCCGAAAAACGCCCGCGCGACGCCCAGCGTCTGGTGGCGCTCAACCGGTGCGCTGATGTCTTCTTGCACCGACAGTTCGGTGCGCACCTTGCCGCCGCTGACTTTCGGCCAGGTCACGTAGAAATCGCGCATCAGGCCGAGGTCGGCATACTGGCGTTGTCCGCCCCAGGCCCGCACCTGCGTCAGCGCCTGCGCCGGCTCGAACAGGCGCGAAGTGCGGTAAAAGCGGAAGCCGTAACGCAGCAGTTCGGAAGTCTGCTGAAAGCGTTTGGCATCGCTGGAACTGCCGAGCACGACCGAGACCAGGCGCATGTCGCCCTGCTTCGCCGACGCCGCCAGACAATAATCCGCCTCGTCGGTGTGCCCTGTCTTGAGGCCGTCCACGCCGAGGTCGCGCCCCTGCCACAGCAGTTTGTTGCGGTTGTGCTGGGTGATGCCGCCGTAGGTGAACTCGAGCTGCGCATAAAGCCGGTAATGCTCCGGAAAATCCCGGATGAGCGCGCGCGACAGCCGGGCGACATCGTGGGCGGTCATGTAATGACCTTCCATCGGCAAGCCGCTGACATTCTTGAAATTGGATCCGCCCAGTCCCAGCAGGTTGGCGGTTTCATTCATCATGCCGACAAACGCCTCTTCGGTGCCGCCAATGTGCTCGGCCAGCGCGATACTGGCGTCGTTGCCCGACTGCACGACCATGCCGGCTACCAGATCCCGCAGCAAAACCTCCTTGCCGACCTCGACAAACATTCTCGAACCGCCGGTTCGCCACGCCTTCTCGCTGATTCTGACCTGGTCGTCCAACTCCACCAGTTCGTCGGCCAGTGCGCGATACGCCACGTAGGCCGTCATCAACTTGGTGATGCTGGCGGGTTCAAACGGCTCGCCGGCGTCCTTCTCGGCGAGAATCGCGCCGCTGTGGTAATCCATCAGCAGGTAACTCTTGACCGGAAAGTCCGGCGAACGCGGCGCCCAGTCGCCCGCCCCCGCCGCAACCGCGCTCCACAGCAACAGAGTGACGAAACACCCCGCCGACCAGCGCCGCCGACTCATCGGGGCAGCACGATGTAATTCATAAAGCCGCCCGCCTTCAGCACTTTCTCGACAACCACCAGTTCCGGCGAGGCGAAAGGCCCGAGACGAACCCGGTAAACGGGGCGCGCCGCGAAAGGCCGGCTCTCGTCCACGAACGGTTTCAGGTTGTGCCGCCGGATGACGCTTGCGACCGCCGCCGCCCGGTGGTGGCTGAAATAGGAGCCGACCTGGATATAGGCGCCGGGGCGCACCGGCGTCTTCAACACCTCGACCACCACCGGCACCACGCCGTCTTGCACCATACCCAGTCTGCGCGCCGCGGCCCAGGACAGGTCAATAATCCGCTCCTTCAGAAAAGGTCCGCGGTCGTTGACCCGGACAACGACGCTTTTCCTGTTTTTCAGGTTGATCACCCTGACATAGGACGGCAGCGGCAGCGTCCTGTGGGCCGCCGTCAGCTTGTTCATGTCAAAAATCTCCTGATTGGACGTCGGGCGGCCGTTGAACTTGCCGCCGTACCAGGAGGCCATGCCCGTTTCGCGCGCGCCCACGTCCCGCGGCCGCACCCAATAGCGCCTGCCGTTCACGACATAGGAACTGAGCGCGTCGCCCGGCCCGGAAGCTTCGACGACGACCCTGGACCGCGGGCGCTCGGCGCGGGGCTTTTCAATCAGGTCGGCCGGCACGGCGACCGGGGTGTGGCGGCTGGCGCCACAGCCGCCCAGCAACGATGCGACGACAACGGCAACGGCAACGGCCGTACGCCGTGTCGTGCACGCAAAAAAGGCGAGGTCAGGCGTGGTTACGCTTCGCATGAAAATTCAATACTCAATGTTCAGCAGGCCGGTACGCGCGGTGAACTTGCTGGCCCAGTTGATGAACCGCCATCGCGTAACGACGACTGGTATTATAGCGGGTAATCACGAAAAAATTGTGATAGCCGGCCCAGGTTTTGCGGCGCCCGTTCTCGTGCTGGAAATCGAACAGCGCAAACTTCTCCTCGCGGGGCATGAAGCCGCCCACGCGGACGCCACGCTCGTCCAGATCGGAAATCGAGAGCCACGGCTTCATTTTGCGGTTGAGCAGCGTCTCGTAGTCGCCCGCGACCGTCGCCACATAGTCGCCGAGCGGCGCCTGCCCGTGCCAGCCGTGGCGCGCCAGAAAATTGCCGATGCTGCCGATGGCGTCCGCCGGGCTGTTCCACAAGTCGCGCACGCCGTCGTCGTCAAAGTCCACCGCGTAGGCGCGGTAACTGCTCGGGATGAACTGGCCGAGACCCATGGCGCCGGCGTACGATCCGCGCACTTTTGTGCAATCCATCTTCTCCTCGCGGCACAACAGCAAAAACTCGGTCAATTCGCGGCGGAAAAAACGCGCGCGGCGCGGATAATCGAAAGCCAGCGTCACCAACGTGTCGAACACCGGAAAGCTCCCGGTGATGCGGCCGTAATAGGTCTCGACACCGATGATGGCGATGACAATCTCCGCCGGCACGCCGAAGCGCGCGGTCGCCCGCTCCAGCAGTTCGTGGTGTTCGTGCCAGTAGCGCACCCCGGCACGCACCCGCGCGCGGGTCAGGAAAATGTCGCGGTAGGCGTGCCACGGCTTCGCCTCCGCCGGGCGATCCATCGCCTCAATCGCACTTTCCTGTTTCTCGGCGTCGTGGAACAGCCGCTCAAGCGCGTCGCGCTCAAAGTCGTAGCGCGAGACGATGTCGGCGATGTAGGCCTCGACATCAACGCGGTCTTGATACTGCGCAGCCGCCGGCGGCGCAACGCCGGCGAGCAGCGTGGCGAGCAACGCAATCGCCGGCGCCATAAACGGCGCGGCGCGAATTTTCATCGTCATGGAACTTTTCTCATCATCGGGCGGTAACTGGAAATTGCCATAAGGATACCAAATGAAGCCAGCAACGTCGCCGCCGAAGTGCCGCCGTAGCTGAGCAGCGGCAGCGGCACCCCGACCACCGGCAGCAGGCCGCTGACCATCGCCAGGTTCACCAGCACATAAACGGCAAAGGAAAAGGTCAGACTGCCGGCCAGCAGGCGGCTGAACTGGTCCGCCGCAGACACGGCGATCATCATGCCGCGAATGACGATGCCGAGATAAATCGCAAGCAGCACGCAAATGCCCATAAAGCCGAATTCCTCGGCGAACACCGCGAACACGAAGTCGGTCGAGCGCTCCGGCACGAAGCCGAGATGCCCCTGGGTGCCGTTCATCCAGCCTTTGCCCCAGAAGCCGCCGCCGCCAATCGCGATCTTCGACTGGATAATGTGATAGCCGGCGCCGAGCGGGTCGCTTTGCGGATCGAGAAACACCAGCACGCGCTGGCGCTGGTATTCGCGCAGCGCATTCCATATAAAAGGCGTCGAGGCCAGCCCGCCCAGAAATATCAGCAGAATCCAGCGGTAGTGCAGACCCGCCAGAAAAATCACGAACAGCCCGGAAACGGCGACCAGAAAGGCGGTGCCCAAATCCGGCTGCAACAAAATCAGGGCGGCCGGCAGCCCCAGCAACGCAAAGGCAAGCACCGTCCTGGCAAAACCGGGGCGGATGGTGGCGTTGCCGGCCAGCAGCGCGCACAACAGCATCGGCGTCGCGATTTTCAGCAGTTCCGACGGCTGAAACCGCACCAGCCACACGTCGAGCCAGCGCTGCGCCCCCTTGATGACCTCGCCCGCGAACAGCACCACCAGCAGCAGCACGACGCCGATCAGGTACAACACCGGCACCCAGCGGCGGTAGGCGCGAATCGGAACCGACGCCAGCAAAAACATCAGAAAAAAACCAATCAGCAGGCGGACAATCTGGCGCTGAATCAGATCAGCGTCGCCGCCAGCCGAACTGATCAGCGTCATCACGCCGATGAGCGCCAGCACCAGCAGCAGAAACAACAACGGGTAGTCCATCCGGACAAGACGCCGCAGCCGGACGAGCCAGTAGGTGTGCTCCATTATTCGGAAGCGTGCAGGGAAAATTGCGCGCGCAGCAGGCCGAAATACACATCGAATATCCTGCGCGCAATCGGCGCCGCGGTGCGCGCGCCGCTGCCGCCGTGCTCGACCACGACCGCGACCGCGATTTCGGGATGCTCGACCGGGGCGAAAGCGATGAACATCGCGTGATCCTCCAGCCCCTCCTCGGCGGGCGGGGCCTCTTTTCTTATCAGGTCGTCATAGTCGTGATAGTCGTGCTTGATTTCGCTGACCTGCACCGTGCCGGTCTTGCCGGCGGCGGCGTAGTCCATGCCGCGGCTGATGCGGTAGGCGGTGCCGTTGGGGCTGTGGATCACCGAGACCATCGCGTCAATCACGTAATCCCAGTGCTCCAGGGGGCTGGTGACGACCTGCTTGCGCTCGGCCACCGGCAACGGCCGCCACAAGTCGGCCTGGCGCACCGCCTTGACCAGCCTCGGCACGACGCGCTCGCCGCGGTTTGCCAGCGTCGCCGCCATCGCCGCCATCTGCAAAGGCGTCGCCAGCATGTAGCCTTGACCGATGCCGGCGATGATGGTCTCCGCCGGGAACCACGACTGTCCGAGCGCTTCGCGTTTCCACTGCGGCGACGGCACGATGCCGGACAATTCGGCGGTGGTGTCCACGCCGGTCGCGCTGCCCAGTCCGAAGTCCTCTAAAAACAGCGCCAGCCGGTTGATTCCCAGACGGTGGGCGGTGTCATAGAAGAACACATCGCACGACTGGACAATCGCCGTGTCCAGGCTGATCCAGCCGTGCCCTTCCTTGCGCCAGTCGTGGTAGCGGCGCGAGTAGCCGGGCAGCTGGTAATACGGGCCGGCGAAGATTTTGCGCTGCATGTCGGTGACGCGGTTGTGCAGCGCGGCCAGCGCGACCATCGGCTTGATCGTCGAGCCGGGCGGATACTGCCCCGACACCGCGCGGTTGAAAAAGGGCTTGGCCGAACTGTTCAGCAGATGGCGGTATTGCCGCTCCGAAAAATTGCCGGAGAACAGGTTCGGGTCAAAAGACGGCTTGCTGACCAGCGCCAGCACGTCGCCGCTGCGCGGGTCGAGGGCGACGATGGCGCCGTCGTGATCGCCCAGCGCCGAATACGCCTGCTCTTGCAGCGCCGTGTCGATCGTCAGCATGACATCGCTGCCCGGACGCGGCTTGCGCCCGCCGATCGTGCGTATCAGATGGCCGCCGGCGTTGACCTCGACGCGGCGAAACCCCGGGCGCCCGTGGAGTTCGCGCTCGTAATGATTCTCGATGCCGGTCTTGCCGATGTAGCGGCTGCCGCGGTAGCGGCGCTGGTCGAGATTGAGCAAATCGTCGCGGCTGATGGCGCCGACATAGCCGATGGCGTGGGCGAACAATTCATCGTAGGGATAATGGCGCACGAGGCGGCCGACGACATCGGCGCCGCGCAGGCGGTGGCGCAGAACCGCAAAACGCGCGACTTCCTTCTCGCTCAGGCGTGTGCGCAACTCGATGCTGCGGGTAAAGCCGCCCGTGCGCAGCGCCTTTCTGAAGCGCCGCAGGTCGTCGTCGCCGACCTCGACGACGGTGCGCACCTGGCGCAGCAAGGTGTCCATGTCCACCACCAGCGACGGTGTAATCTCGAGGCTGTACACCGTGCTGTTGTCGGCGAGCAGCAGCCCGCTGCGGTCGTAGATGAGGCCGCGCGGCGGCGGCGACGGAATCAGGTTGAGCCGGTTTTCATCGGACAACGTGCGGTAATAACCGTGCTCGGTCACCTGCAGCGTGAAAAGATGAAACGACAGCGCGGCAACCAGCGCCAGCATCGCCAGCGCGGCGCTTCTGGTTCGCGTCAAAAACAGCCGTTGGCGCGCGCGCTCGTTCATTCACCCGCCGGGCGTCCCCCGGGCACATCGGTTCCCGTCGAACAGCGCCGCACGCTGTCAAGGATTTCCGCGCGGGTTCTGTCGGCGCCGAGCCAGCCCCGAATCTTGACCCACTTGCCCGGTTCGAGTTTCTTGTAGTGCTCGAAAAAATGCGCCATCTGGTCGAGCAGATTGCCGGGCAGCTGCTCGACCGTCTCGACGTCGTCGTAACCGCCGTTCATGCCGCGCACCGGAAGCGCGACGATTTTCAGGTCGCGCCCCGACTCGTCGCTCATGTCGAGCGCGTCAATCGGGCGGCACGGCACCACGCAGCCGACGGCGACCGGCGTCGGCGTAATCACCAGCACGTCCAGCGGGTCGCCGTCCTCCGACAGCGTGTTCGGCACAAAACCGTAGTTCGCCGGATAGTACATCGGCACGTTGATGAAACGATCCACCATCACCGCGCCGCTTTTTTTGTCCACCTCGTATTTGACGGGCGCGGCGTGCGCCGGAATTTCGATGACGACGTTCAGCACGTCGGGCACCGAATCGCCTGGCGTCAATCGCTCCAGTTGCATACCGCCCTATTCCTTCGCACCGGCGACGGCCGTTTCCACCATCTGCCGCAACTCGCCGCTGGCGGCCAACTCCAGCGTGATGTCGCAACCGCCAATCAGCTCGCCGCTGATATAAACCTGGGGAAACGTCGGCCAGTTCGCATAACCCGGCAAACCGCCGAAAACCTCGGGATCAAGCAGCACATTGACATAGACGAACTTGTGCCCGCACTGTTTCAGGGCTTCCACCGCACGGCTCGAAAAACCGCATTGCGGCAACTGCGGCGTCCCTTTCATATAAATGACGACCGGATTGCCTTCCACCTGCTGTTTGATACGCTCCATCACATCCATTTCAGCCTCCTTGTATTCTTCTGCGGAAACAGTTTAATTTACCACAGCAGGCAAGCCCCGGGACGAAATCCACGCAGATGGACCCGGCCGGGACACTGCATTCAGCCCCGCTGCCGCATTTGGGCAATATACTACGAATCAGGCGCCGATGGGGTCTCTCCACCATGAACGAAATACAACCACAACAGATCATCCGCCGGGTGCGGACGTGGTGCCGCGAACTCGGCTTTGACGGCGTCGGTTTCTCGCACACCCGGCTGGAAAAATATGAGGCGCGCCTGATGGAATGGCTCGGCGCCGGAATGCACGGCGAGATGCATTACATGGCCGCGCACGGCGACAAGCGCAGCCGCCCCGCACGGCTGGTGGAGGGAACCGTCAGCGTCATCTCGGTGCGGATGAACTACCTGCCCGACGCCGCCGACCCATGGCGGGTGCTGGAGCAATCGCATCTGGGCTACGTCTCGCGCTACGCGCTCGGGCGCGACTACCACAAGCTGATGCGCAACCGGCTGCAGAAACTGGCAACGCGGATGGAGAACGCTTTCGGCACGTTCGGCTACCGCGCCTTCGTGGACAGTGCGCCGGTACTCGAAAAGCCGCTGGCCGAGCAGGCCGGCCTCGGCTGGATCGGCAAGCACACCAACCTGATTCACCGCGCTTCGGGTTCGTGGTTTTTTCTCGGTGAGCTCTACACCACGCTGCCGCTGCCCGCTTCCACGCCGCAAAACGACCACTGCGGCCGCTGCCGGCGTTGTCTCGACATCTGCCCGACACAGGCCATCGTCGCGCCGTACCGACTGGACGCCAGGCGCTGTATTTCGTACCTGACCATCGAATTGAAAGGCTCCATCCCGGTCGAACTGCGCCCGCTGATGGGCAACCGCATCTACGGCTGCGACGACTGCCAGCTGGTGTGCCCGTGGAACCGCTTCGCGCGCCTTTCCGGCGAGAGCGGCTTCAGCCCGCGCCACCACCTCGACGGCGCCGGCCTGCTGGAACTGTTCGCCTGGAGCAAGGAGCAATTCAGGCGCAAACTGGCCGGCTCGCCCATCCGCCGCATCGGCCACGAGCGCTGGCAGAGAAACATCGCCGTCGCCCTCGGCAACGCCGACTATTCAGAAGACATCGCCGCCGCGCTGACGAGCAAACGCGACGACCCGTCGCCGCTGGTGCGCGAACACGTGCGCTGGGCGCTGCGCGAGATGGAACGAAAACAGCGCGCGCACAAAACCCGGCAACCCTCTCAGCCCCCCCACTCCCTGTAGCGGCGCGCCAGGCCGCGCGTCGAGGCGTCCTCGCCGACCTCGCCGCCGCCTTGAAGCGCCCGGTAGATGCTGCGCGCCAGCGTCTTGCCGGCCTCGACACCCGACTGGTCGAACGGGTTGATGTTCCAGACCACGCTCTGGGTGAACACCTTGTGCTCGTACAGCGTAATCAGCGCGCCCAGGGTGCGCGGCGTCAACCGGCGCAGCATGATGGCGTTGACCGGGCGGTTGCCCGCATGACGGCGCCACGGCTCGGACGCCTCGACGCCTTGCATCAGCACGTGCGACTGCGCCAGGAAGTTCGCGCACGGCCATGCATCCGCCGCCGCCGGGCGCGCGCTGATGATGAAATCCGCCGGCACCAGGCGCGTGCCCTGATGCAGCAACTGGTAAAAAGCGTGCTGGCCTTCCAGCGCGTTGCCGCCCCACACCACGGGCGCGCTGTCGCGCACCAGCGCCCGGCCGCGCCGGTCCACCGACTTGCCGTTGCTCTCCATTTCGAGCTGCTGCAAATACTCCGGCAACAGCGCCAGTTCATGGTCGTAGGGCAGCACCGCGCGGCTTTGCGCGCCGTGAAAGTTGGCATACCAGACGTCGAGCAGCGCCAGAATGACCGGCGCGTTCGACTCCGGCGGTGCCTGTTCAAAATGCCGGTCCATGCAATGTGCGCCGGCCAGCATCTCGTCGAAAGCGTCCATCCCCGCGTGAATCGCGAACGGAAGGCCGGCGGCGGCGCACAGCGAGTAACGCCCGCCGACCCACTCCGGCAGCGGCAGGTGGTGCTCGGGCGCGATGCCGAAGCGCCGCACCTCGTCGGCGTTGGCCGACACGGCGATGAAATGACCGCGCGCGACGCCGCCGAGCCACGCCGCGGCCCGCTTTGCATTGTGCAGCGTCTCGGGCGTGGTGAACGACTTGGAAACGATGACAAACAGCGTCCGCGCGGGGTCGAGCGACGGCAACAGCCGTTCGAGTTCGCCGACGGCGGCGCCGGAAACAAAGTGCATCCGCGGCGCCGCGTCCGCACGCGGCGCGTCGGCGAAGGCGCGCATCGCCATCAGCGGGCCGAGATGCGAGCCGCCGATGCCGATGCTGACGACATCGCGCACCGCGGCGCCGTCGGCGCCGAGCCAGGCGCCGCGCCGCAGCGCCTCGCTGATTTCGCGCATACGCGAGCGGACATCGGCGACCTCGCGCATGACATCGCGCCCGGCGACCATCAGCGGCGCGTCCAGCGGGCGCCGCAATGCGGTGTGCAGCGCCGGGCGGCGTTCGGTGCAATTGACCTCGCCGCCCGACAACAACCGCGCCCGCCACTCGTCAAAGCGGGCGGCGCGCACCAGCTCGAACAGCAGGCGCAATGTCTCGTCGGTGACCCGGTTTTTGGAATAATCGAGGAACAGATCGCAACATTCCAGCGAGTATTTGTCGAAACGCGCCGGGTCGGCGGCGAACAAGTCGCGGATGCGCACATCACCGACCGCGCCGCGGTGTGCGTGCAGCGCATCCCAGCAAACCAATGATTGGTTGTTCATGCGTACCTTGTCTTCCTTGTGCTCAAATCTGTTAAAATGGTGTTTCATTCTACATGGCCGTGCGAGCGGAGCAAATCAAGGAGAGTTTTCAACCATGAAAAAAGAATATCCCAACCCCGCCGTGTCACGGCGGTCGTTTCTGCGCGGCGCCACCGCGGCGGGCGTGGCCGCCGCCTCCGGCGCCGCCGTGGGGCCGTGGATTATCAGCTCCCGCGCGCTGGCCGCATCGGGCGAGTTGAACATTTTGATGTGGTCCGACTACCTGCCGCCGGATTTTCTGAAGGCGTTCACGGACGAGACCGGCATTCGGGTCCACTACACCGGCATCGGCTCCAACGAGGAGATCATCAACAAGATGAAAGCCACCAAGGGCCGCGGCGTGGACATCTGTTCGCCGACCAACCTGCGCTCGGGGCAGTGGGTGGACCTGGATTTGCTGCAACCGTTTGACTACGCCCGCATCAAGAACCTGAAAAACGTCAACAAGGCCATGCTCAAGGTGGGCGACACCGAGTGGAACTTCAACAGCAAAGGCCCCCACTGGCTGCCGCACATCTGGGGCACCGAGGCCGTCGGCTGGCGCACCGATCTGTGGGCGCCCGACGACGACACGCCAAGCTACGGCGACATCTGGCAGCCCGAAGTGCGCGGCAAAACCATGTGCCGTCCGCACTCCGGCATGATGGGCGCCGGCCTCTACATGGAAACCATCGGCGAGTTGGAGCCGGGCGACATGTGGAAAGCCTACCGCAGCGAGGACGTGATGCGCCCGATATGGTCGAAAGTGACCGAATGGTGCATCGCCCGCAAGTCGCAGATCAAACTGTTCTGGAACGACGCCGACAGCCAGAAAAACGGCCTGCTCAACGAAGGCGTGGTGGTCGGCCAGACCTGGGACGGCCCGGTGCTAACGCTCAAGAGCCAGGGCGAGCCGGTGGCCTACCGGGCGCCGAAAGAGGGCGCGCTCGCGTGGGTGGACGGCATGTCACTGTCGGCCATGGCGGAAAACACGGACGCGGCCTATGCGTTCATAGACTTCTGCTACCGGCCGCGCCCGGCGGGCGAAGCCATTGACAAGCATGGCTACAACTCGGCGGTCGTCGGCGCCGACCGATATACCGACGACGTGTACAAGAAAAACTTTCTCGACGCCTATCCGGGCGACGCCTTGTCCAAACTCAATCCGTGGCCGCCGGAGCCGCAGTGGTACGCGGATGTACGCACCGAGTACCGAAACAAGTTTGTCAATGCCTGAACAACGGCGGGCAATGACGGTGCCCGCCTGCGCCACACCTTGAGCGCGCGATGAGTTCGGAAGTCGCCATGGAGAATGTGTGGATACGCTTTGGCGATTTCATCGCCGCGCGCGAGGTCAACATCACCATCCGCGCGGGCGAATTTTTCAGTTTTCTCGGACCCTCCGGCTGCGGCAAGACGACCTTGCTGCGGGCGGTGTCGGGCTTTCTCGATCCAAGCGAGGGGCGCGTCCTCATCGGCGGCAGGGACATGGCCGGCATCGGCCCGAACAAGCGCCCGACGGCGCTGATTTTTCAGAATCTGGCGCTGTTTCCGCTGATGACGGTGTGGGAGAACATCACCTTCGCGCTGGAGGTGAAAGGCGTGGGCGCGGCCAAACGACGCAAGCGCGCCGACGAGCTGCTGGAGTTGATCGCACTGCCGGGACAGGCCGCGAAGATGGTGAACGAGTTGTCCGGCGGCCAGCGCCAGCGCGTCGCCATCGCCCGTGCGCTGGCGGCGGAACCGGAGGTTTTGCTGCTGGACGAACCGCTGTCGGCGCTGGATCTGAAACTGCGCCAGCACATGCGCACCGAATTGCGCGACATTCAGCGGCGCGTCGGCATCACTTTCATCTACATCACCCACGACCAGGGCGAGGCGCTGACCATGTCCGACAACGTCGCGGTGATGCGCGAGGGCGTGATTGAGCAAGTCGCCGACGGCAACACCCTGTACGACAGACCGGCCACCGCTTTCGTCGCCTCGTTTGTCGGCGAGAACAATCTGTTTCGCGGCAAGGTCAGCGCGGTGAACCGCGCCGCCGTCACCGTGGACACCTCCCTCGGCGCCCTGCACGCCCGCGCCGCGCAGGGCGGCGGCGAGGACGCCCTGGCCGTGGGCGACGACGCTTTCGTATTCATCCGCCCGGAGTCGCTTCAGTTTGACGACGAGGGGAAAATGGACAATCGCATCGGCGCGCAGATTCACCGGCAGGAGTTCGAGGGCAGTTTCCGGCAGGTGTTTTTCAACGTCCCGGGCAGCGAACAGAAACTCAAGCTGTCCGTAATCAACGACGGCAACGCCATCACCCGCCACAGCGGCCAGCAGGTTACCCTGGGCTTCGCGCCGGAGCGCGCGGTGGCGACCGCCGCCGGCCCGCTCGCCGCCGAGTAAGGCGCCGCGCGCGCCGCAGCCGCCACAAGCCGCCCATGACACTGGTTCGCTATCTGCAGGAATTTCACCGCCGCAACGGCGCCGGCCTGTCCGTGTTTCTGCTGGCCGTGGTCGGCTTCTGGATCGGGTTCATGATCGTCCTGCCGCAGTTGTTCATGGTTGATTTCTCGTTTCGCGCCAACGTACCGCCGCCGAAGTGGGGCACGCCGGAGCACTACTATACGCTGGAGCACTATCGCTACATGGTGTACGGCGGCGGCGAAGATTCGTTCAACATCATTGACCTGCAGGTGTTCTTCAAGACCATCGCGGCGGCGATTTTTGTCACCTTGTTTGACGCGGCGCTGTGCTACCCCATCGCCTATTACCTGGCGCAGGTCGCGCGCGGCGGCTGGGCGCGGCTGATGGTGCTGGCGCTGATTGTGCCGTTCTGGGTCAACGAAATCCTGCGCGCCTTCGCATTCCACATCCTCTTCGGCGCAAGCGGCGTGCTCAACAAGAGCCTGATGGCCCTCGGCATCCTCGACCAACCCTACGACTTCGTGCGCGAAAACATCGCCCTCTACGCCGGCCTCGGCTACGCCTTCATCCTGCTGATGATATTCCCCATCTACAACGCCATCGAAAGCCTCGACAAAAACCAGATCGAGGCGGCGCGCGACCTCGGCGCGCCGTGGTGGCGCATACACTGGCGCGTGGTCATCCCCTTTGCCAAGCCCGGCATCACCTCCGGCTGCACCATGGTGTTCATGCTCACCGCCGGCGCCCTCGCCGCGCCGCAGATACTCGGCGGGCCGAGCAGCCTGTGGTTCACCCAGATTATCTACCAGGCCTTCAACCAGGCCGGCAACTGGTCGCGCGGCTCGGCGTACGCGATTATTCTGCTGATCTCCTGCATCGTCCTGGTGCTGCTGCTGATGAGAGCGTTCAAGGTGCGCCTCGGAGAAATCACGCGGTGATCGCGGCGCTGAGGGCGACCGTCGTGCACGGCGGTCTTGCGGCCCGCGTCGGTCTGGCGTTGTTCGGCGCCTGCTTTTTCGTCTATCTGTTCGGGCCGCTGGTGCTGATGGGCGTGACCGCGTTCAACAGTTCCGCCTTCCCGCGGGTGTCGCCGTGGGAGTGTTTTTCGGTGGAATGGTTCGAGGTGCTGGCCAACGACAAAACCCTGGTGGAGGGGCTGCGCAACAGCATTTTCATCGGCCTCGGCGTGGTCGCGCTGGCGGTGCCCACCGGCCTCGCCGGCGCGCTGATGCTGATGCAGGTCGGCGAGCGCGTGCGCCCGTGGTACTACACCGTGGTCATCTCCCCCATCCTGATTCCCGGCGTGGTGCTGGGCATTTCGACGCTGGTGTTCTGGGACCGCATCGGCGCCATGTTCAACGCCGGCCACGAAAGCTTTTTCTACGACGGCCTCTTTCTGACCATCGTCGGCCAGGCGACTTTCATCTCCGCCTACAGTATGCTGGTGTTCATCTCGCGCCTGCAACGTTTCGACCCGGCGCTGGAGGAGGCGGCGCTGGACCTCGGCGCAAGCCACGTGCAGACTTTCCGTAAAATCCTGCTGCCGTTTCTCAAACCCGCCATCGCCTCCGCCGCGGTACTCGCGTTTCTCGCCTCGTTCGAGAACTACAACACCACCGTCTTCACCATCGTCTCCGAAAGCACCCTGACCACGGTGCTGGCCGGCAAGGTTCGCTACGGCATCAACCCTTCCATCAGCGCGCTGGCGGTGATTGTCGTCGCCGCCACGCTGTTTTGCGCGGCGGTGTTCGAGGTCATCAAACGGCGCGAGCAGAAAGCCGCCGCCGAGTCGGACAAAATCGCGCGCGGCAAGATCAGCTCCCACACGCGCAAAAAACCGCTGTTGCTGGAGCCGGCGCTGTTGCTGATTCTGGCCGTGTTCGTCGCCGGCCTCGGCACCGCCTGGTTCGCCGGCACCGTCGGCCTTGAGGAATGCAAGGCCGCGGTCCGCGAGGAAAAACGAATCAACGCCGGCGAGCGCGTGCGCACCTTTCAACAGCGGCGCATGTTTGAGCGCGCCGCCCCCGGCGGCGCCGACAACGCACCCGCCGCCCCGCAAACACCGGCAGACGGAAAGCCGGCGAACGGCAACGGCGTTTTCCGGGACCTTTTCGCGCCGCAAAATCCGGAAAACAGCGGCGGCGGACGCTAGGCGCAACCACAACGGCGCATCGCGGCAAGCCGCTGAATCGTTGCTGCACCGCGCCCGCGGGGCTGTTTCGCCCGCCCTGCCGACAATTTGTTAAAATAACGCCCTGCCACTCCATATCACCATGCGACCGGAACAAATCAAAGCCGATCGCCGCTTGCGTACGCGCGTCAAACTGTTGGGAAGCCTGCTGGGCGATGTCATCAAGGAACAAAGCGGCGAACACGTTTACAACGCTGTCGAGAGACTGCGCCGCGGGTTTGTCTCGCTCGAAAAAGAGGACAACCGCAAAAAGCGCGACCGCCTGCTGAGCTACATCGCCGGCCTCGATCTGGACACGGTGAACTGGGTCATTCGGGCTTTCTCGATGTATTTCAACCTGGTCAACGTGGCCGAGGAAATCTCCCGCCACCACCGCTTCAGCCAGGCCGCGCTCAACCCCGGACAGGACGTGCGCGGCGGCTCGCTCGAGGGCGCGCTGGCGTTGTTGAAGAAGAACGGAATCACCGGTGAAGAATTGCAGACGCTGCTGAACCGGCTGCGCTATATCCCGGTGTTCACGGCGCACCCGACCGAAGCCAAGCGGCGCACCATCATGCAGTTGCTCGACCGCATTATGAACACCGTGTGCGAACTCGAAGACCAGCGCGACAGGGCGTCAAAAGACATCGTCATCGAGAAGTTGAAGAGGCAAATACAAATCCTCTGGAAAACCGACGAGATGCGGCTGAACAAGCCGAAGGTCGAGACCGAGGTCGGCAACGGCCTCTATTACTTCAAGGCATCGCTGTTCGAGGCGGTGCCGCAAACCTACCGCAACCTGGAGGAAGCCGCCGCCCGCATCTACCCGGACGATTCCATCACGCTGCCGAGTTTCATCCGTTTCGGCTCGTGGATTGGCGGCGACCGCGACGGCAACCCCTACGTGACGCCCGCAGTCACGCGCAAGACGGTGCGGATGCAGGCGGCGGCGGTGATCGCCGAATACACCCGGCGCCTCGACGAGCTCATCGGCATCCTGGCCTACTCGAACAATCTGGTCGAGGTCTCCGAGAACTTCATCCTGCTGCAACAGCGCGACCGTCCGATTGCGCGCCTGGCTTTCGAGGACGCCACGAACGACTTTACCAAGGAGCCGTACCGCCAGAAAATCTCGGTCATGCGATACCGGCTGTGCAGGACGCTCGAACGCATCCAGGCGGGCGAGAATGACAAAGCGGCCGCCGAAAACCACGCCTACCGCAGCGTGCACGAATTCCTCGACGACCTGCGCTCGATAGACGAATCGCTGCGCCACCACGGAGACGACTGCGTCGCCGACGCCGAACTGAAAGACTTGATTCGCCTGACCGAGACTTTCGGCTTCCACCTGGCGCGGCTTGACGTGCGCGAAGTATCCACCCGGCACGCGCAGGCCGTCGCTGAAATCGCGCGCCAGTGGGGCTGCGACGACTACGCCGGCCTGTCGGACGACGAACGCGCCGCCTTTCTGACCGAAAAACTGCAAGCGCCGTCGCTGCCGCCGCTCGACGAAGAAAAACTCGGCGACGAGGCGCGGCGCATCATCGAGGTCTTTCACTGCATCTCGCAAATCCACCGCGAAATCGGCCGCAACGCAGTCGGCCACTACGTCATCTCGATGACGCGCAACGCAAACGATGTGCTTGAAGTCATGCTGCTCGGCAAACTCGCCGGGCTTATCGGCCTCGGCACCGACGTATTCTGCCACCTGCAACCGACGCCGCTGTTCGAGACCATAGAGGACCTCACCGGCGTCCGGCAGACGCTGGAAGACCTGTTCACCAATCCCGCCTACAAGACGCTGCTGGCGGCGTCCGACAACCTGCAGGAAATCATGCTCGGCTATTCCGACTCGTGCAAGGACGGCGGCATCCTGGCGTCCACCTGGGGACTGTACCAGGCGCAAAAAAGCATCACCAGCCTGGCGGTCAAGCACAATGTGGTGTGCCGCCTGTTCCACGGACGCGGCGGCACGGTCGGACGCGGCGGCGGCCCGACTTACCGGGCCATTACGTCGCAGCCGCCCGGCACGGTGCACGGCCAGATCAAGATTACCGAGCAAGGCGAGGTGCTTTCCTTCAAGTACAGCCGCAGGGAAACCGCGAGTTACCAGCTCTCGACCTCCATCTCCGGGCTGCTCGAAGCCAGCCAGCACCTGGCGATGACGCACCGCCTGGACCTGAAGTCGAAGCCCAAGGACGAGCAGGAGAATCTCGAAATCATGGCCGAACTCGCGCGTCTCGGCGAAAACAGTTACCGCGAGTTGATTGACGAGACCGACGGCCTGCTCGACTACTTCTACGAAGCCACGCCGGTGACCGAGATCGGCGAGATGAGTATTGGCTCGCGCCCGACGCACCGCCGCGGCGGCGACCGCTCGCGCCAGTCCATCCGTGCAATCCCGTGGGTGTTCGGCTGGTCGCTGTCGCGCCACACGCTGCCCGCGTGGTACGGCCTGGGCACGACGCTTGAAAACTACGCCGCCGCCGCACCCGGCAACTTCGACAAACTGCAATCGCTCTACGACCACTGGCCGTTCTTTCACAATCTGCTGGAGAACGTGCAGATGGCGCTGTCGAAGGCCAACATGTCAACCGCGCGCGAATACGCCGACCTGTGCAGCGACCGCGAAACGGCCACCGTGATTTACCGCCGGATTGAGGCCGAGTACCACAAGACGGTCGCCTGCATCCTCAAAATCAGCCGCTGCAAGCAACTGCTCGCACACCAGGGAACGCTGATGCTGTCGCTGCATAGACGCAACCCGTACCTCGACCCGCTCAACCACATACAGTTGTCGCTGATCCGGCGCTACCGCCCGCTTTATCTGAGACAGCGGGCGGCGGACGAAGACACCGCGCCGATGGAAAACGAGTCCCTTGCCCTGGTATTGCGCTCCATCAGCGCCATCGCCACCGGAATGAGAAACACCGGCTGATTCTTCGTCACTTCATGTAGTGGAGGATGCCGAACACAACGGCGGACATCAGCCCTGAGAAACCGAAAAGAACCCCGACAAAATACTGTATGGTTTTTCTGTGAGATTCCTCAATTTTGGTGACGATGTCGGCGCGCAGGTCGGCGATGTCCCCCTTCAATTCGGCGCGCAGGTCGGCGATGTCCCCTTTCAATTCGGCGCGCAGTTCGGAAAATCCGGTGTTCATGTCACCGCGCAGCCTGACAAACTCGGTTTCCACTTCGGCAAACCGGGTGTCCATCCGGGCGTTTATTTCAAACATCGCCTCCCTGAATTCACCTTGAGTGACCGGGGTGTCGCGATCCAGCGACTCCGGCAACGACTTATACGCCGGCGCTGGCGGTTCACGGACTTCCATTTTCGGTTTGTCGTCCGCTGGTTTTTTCTCTTTGCGTTTGTCAGTCATTTCCATCTCCATAAAATCGGCTGGTTGAAAACCGATTTATAGACTCCCCGCACGGCGACAGGCCGGATTCCGGACCAGCGGTAGCGTATGGCCGACGAATGACGAAATGTGAGTTGTGGCGCGCCTTTCATAACCGGATTATAGACACGGCCCGGCGATTCAATCCAGCCGAAAATTCCAATGGCCGGGCGGAAAAATGGCAAGACTGCGAAATAGCAGAGAATTGTTTCCGACGAACGGCAGGGAAATTCTCGTCGCTGATCCGGCGCTACCGCCCGCTCTGCCTGAGACAGCGGGCGGCGGACGAAGACACCGCGCCGATGGAAAACGAGTCCCTTGCCCTGGTATTGCGCTCCATCAGCGCCATCGCCACCGGAATGAGAAACACCGGCTGATTCTTCGTCACTTCATGTAGTGGAGGATGCCGAACACAACGGCGGACATCAGTCCTGAGAAACCGAAAAGAATCCCGACAAAATACTGTATGGTTTTTCTGTGAGATTCCTCAATTTTGGTGACGATGTCACCACGCAGTTTGATTATCTCACCTTGCAGTCCGCCGATGTCCCCCTTCAATTCGTCGCGCAGTCCGGCAATGCCCTCATTCAATTCGTCGCGCAGTCCGGCGATGTCCCCCTTCAATTCGTCGCGCAGTCCGACAATGTCCCCTTTCAATTCGTCGCGCAGTCCGACAATGTCCCCTTTCAATTCGGCGCGCAGTCCGGCAATGTCCCCTTTCAATTCGTCGCGCAGTCCGACAATGTCCCCCTTCAATTCGTCGCGCAGTCCGGCAATGTCCCCCTTCAATTCGTCGCGCAGTCCGGCGATGTCCCCCTTCAATTCGTCGCGCAGTCCGGCAATGTCCCCCTTCAATTCGTCGCGCAGGTCGGCGATGTCCCCTTTCAATCCGCCGCGCAGGTCGGAAAATCCGGTGTTCATGTCACCGCGTAGCTTGGCAAACTCGGTTTTCACTTCGGCAAACCGGGTGTCCATCCGGGCGTTTATTTCAAACGTCGCCTCCCTGAATTCACCTTGAGTGACCGGGGTGTCGCGATCCAGCGACTCCGGCAACGGCTTATACGCCGGCGCCGGCGGTTCACGGACTTCCATTTTCGGTTTGTCGTCCGCTGGTTTTTTCTCTTTGCGTTCGTCAGTCATTTTCATCTCCATAAAATCGGTTGGCTGAAAACCGATTTATAGACTCCCCGCACGGCGGCAGGTCGGATTCCGGACCAGCGGTAGCGCATGGCCGACGAATGACGAAATGTGAGTTGTGGCGCGCCTTTCATAACCGGATTATAGACACGGCCCGGCGATTCAATCCAGCCGAAAATTCCAATTGCCGGGCGGAAAAATGGCAAGACTGCGAAATAGCAGAGAATTGTTTCCGACGAACGGCAGGGAAATTCTCAGGGAATTCTGTGTGCTTTATTCATTGCGCGGCGGCTGCACAAAAATAAACAACCGGGTTCTCTGGCGGACAATGAACGCGGCCCGGCGCCGCGCGATTCAGTTCGAGGAGACCGGCCTCAGTCCGTGCCGCGGATTGTTGTGCTCGTCGAGATAAACCAGCACCGGCTCATGCGTCTGCACCTGTTCCGGCGACAACACCGCGTAGGCGCAAACAATGACCGCATCGCCGGGCACGCCGCGGCGCGCGGCAGCGCCGTTCAGCGACAGTATGCGGCTGCCGCGCCCGGCGGCAATCGCATAGGTGGTCAGGCGCTCGCCATTCGACAGGTTGTAAATTTCAATCTGCTCGTATTCGCGGATTTGGGCAAGATCGAGCAACTCGCGGTCAATCGCGCACGAGCCGTCGTAGTCCAGCCGCGCGTGGGTCACCCGCGCACAATGCAGTTTTGATTTAAGAAAAATAGCGCCGAAAGAGTTCATGTTCGCAAAACCGGCCGGACATTAACGTGTCCGCCAGTCCCAATAAATCATAGCATATTCGAGCCGGCGCCGACGCCGCGGATCAAACCCGGATATTGTCAATCAGCCGTGCCTGGCCCAGCCACGCCGCCGCCAGCAAGACGATGGGGCTGTCTCCCGGACCGGCCGTCTGCAAGGTGCCGGCCAGCCGCGCCTCGACGTACTCCGGACGCAACCCGGCTTCGCTCATCCGGCGCCGCGCGGCTTCGCCGAGCGCGGCGAAGTCATCCCCGCCATCGCGGATTTCTTCGGCGAGCCACTGCAAGGTGCGGTACAGCGCCGGCGCCTGCTCTCTCTGCCGCGGCGTCAGATACGCATTTCTTGAACTCAGCGCCAGCCCGTCGGCCTCGCGCACGGTCGGCGCCGCGACGACTTCCGTCGCATGACCGAGGCGCGCGGCGAGGTCGCGCACGATGCACAGTTGCTGATAGTCCTTCTCGCCGAAGACGGCGGCGTCGGGACGGAAAACATCAAACAGCACGGCGACGATGACGGCGACGCCGTCAAAATGGCCGGGACGGTGCGCGCCGCACAGCCCGGCGGCGAGCGGCCCCGCCGTAATCCGGCGCATCGCGCTTGATTCGGGCGGGCAGATTTCCGGCGCCGACGGCACGAACGCCAGATCCGCGCCGTGCCGTTCCAGCAGGTGCAGGTCGCGCTCCGCGGTGCGCGGGTAGGCGTTGAAATCGGCCTCGCGGTCGAACTGCAACGGATTGACAAACACGCTGACGACGACCTTGCCTGCGGCCCGGTGCGCCGCCGACACCAGTTCCAGATGGCCGCGGTGCAGGTTGCCCATGGTCGGCACGAGCGCGATACGCTCGCCGTCCCGGCGCCATTGCCGCGCGCGCGTGCGCGCATCGGCGGCGGTTTCTGCCAGGTGCATCAGGGAAAGGCGCGCGACTTGACGGCGCGCACGTAGGCCGCGAACGCCTCCTCGACGGAGCCGGCCTCGCGCAGAAAGTTCTTCGCGAATTTCGGGGGATGGTCGTTGACGCCGAGCACATCGTGCATGACGAGAATCTGGCCGTCGCAATGCGGGCCGGCGCCGATGCCGATCACCGGCACCGGCACCTCCCGCGTCAGACGCCGCGCCAGTTCATCCGGCACGTACTCGACCAGCACCATGTCGGCGCCGTGCTCAACACACTCCACCGCCTGGCGCACGAGCGCGTCGGCCGCCGCCGGCTCCTCGCCCTGGCGGCGCAGGCCGCCAAGCTTATGCACCGACTGCGGCTTCAGACCAACATGGGCGCACACCGCGACACCCTGCCCGCCGAGCGCGGCGATGACCGCGCCGGCGCCTTCGGCGACCTCGAGTTTGACCATTTGCGCGCCGCCGTGCTGCATCAGGCGTTTGGCCCGGTCGAGCGCCTGCAGCGGCGACAGGCAGCTCATAAAGGGAAGGTCGGCGGCCAGCATCGCGCGCGTCAGCGCGGG
The DNA here is from genome assembly GCA_963693105.1 of uncultured candidatus Poriferisulfidus sp. Classification (GTDB taxonomy): domain Bacteria; phylum Pseudomonadota; class Gammaproteobacteria; order Poriferisulfidales; family Oxydemutatoraceae; genus Oxydemutator. The sequence goes on from OY843752.1 coordinate 1,709,386, forward strand.
CTGGACGCAGCGGCAGTGGTAGGCGACATCATCGGTGGACACCGCAATCGTCGTGTGCCGCCCCTGCACCACCATCCCCAGCGAGTCACCGACCAGCACCAGATCAACGCCGGCGCGGTCCATCGCGCGCGCGAACGACGCCTCGTAGGCGGTCAGACAGGCAATCGGCTCGCCCGCCTGCTTCATCCCGGCCAGAACGCGCAGCGTGCGGCGCACATCGGTGTCGGTCATGGCAACCATGATGCGGTCATTATAAGGCCGCCTTCAGGCGAGAGCGTCAGGCAGCGGGTTGTAATAGTTTTTGCCCGGGCGCGCGGACAAAATCCGTTCTTTCAGTTGCAGCCAGGCCGATTCGTTTTCAACGAAATCAATGTCGCCGGTGTTGATAATCAGCAGCGGCGCGCGGTCGTAATAGTGGAAAAAATCGGTGTAGGCGGCGCTCAGGCGGTGCAGGTAATCCTCGTCTATCATGCGCTCGAAACGCCGGCCACGCTTGTCGATGCGCCGCATCAGCACCTCGACCGGCGCCTGCAGATAGATGACGAGGTCGGGCGTGACCTGCGACACCGACAGCGCCTCGTAAATCCGCCGGTAGAGTTCAAACTGCCGGTCGTCCAGCGTAAGCCGCGCGAACAAGCGGTCTTTTTCAAGCAGAAAATCGCTGACCGTCGTTTCCGCAAACAGGTCGGCCTGGCGGATTTCCTCCAACTGGCGCAGGCGCGACATCAGAAAATACAGCTGCGTCGGCAGCGCCATGTTTTCGATGTCCTGGTAAAACCGTTCCAGAAAGGGATTGTCGTCCACCTGTTCGAGCACCAGGCGGCAGGAGAGATTGGCGGCCAGTTTGCCTGCGAGACTGGTCTTGCCGACGCCGACCGGACCTTCGATGACAAAATAACCGGAGCGCACGGTTTCGGGCACAGCCGGTTTCTTCTCGTCCAGCCGGCGGCAGGCATCGGCGCCGGGCAGATTTTCGAGCAGGCGCGAAACCGGACCGCGCCCCGGCACCACCAGGTCGGGCGCAATCTCCGCCAGCGGCTTCAGCACGAAGCAGCGCTGGTGCGCGCGCGGGTGCGGCACCGCCAGACGGCGGTCGTCCATCACCCGGTCGCCGTAGGTCAGTATGTCGAGGTCGAGTGTTCGCGGCCCCCAGCGTTCGGTGCGTTCGCGCCCGAAGGCCTGCTCGACGCGCTGCAATTCGGCGAGCAGATCCAGCGGCGCCAGCCGCGTTTCCACCAGCACCACCGCGTTGACGTAGTCCGGCTGGCCGGGCGGCCCCTCGGCGCGGCTGCGGTAGAGGGACGAGCGGGCGCGAAGACGGGTCGCATCGAGCGCGGCGACGCGGTCAATGGCGCGCGCAACATTGTCGCGTGCTGGGCCGAGGTTCGCGCCCAGCGCGATGGCCGCGAGCGTCATCCGTCGTCTCCGGATGATGGCAGGTGGCGGCGCGAACGGCGCGGCGCGGCGACGCGGTCAATGGCGCGCGCGACGTTGTCGCGCGCAGGGCCGAGGTTGGCGCCCAGCGCGATGGCCGCGAGCGTCATCCGCCGCCTTCGGATGATGGCGCGCGGCGGCGGCGCGAACGGCGCGGCGCGGCGCCGGGTGCGCGCCGTCCCCGGCGCCCGCCGCCGCCGCGTTTGCGCGGCTCCGCCGACTCCCGCCGGCGCGATTTCAGTTCCAGCTCCTCGATGCGCTCCCAACCCGGGCAGGCGTTGTGGTCGGCCAGACCGGCCTGCTCCAGCAGGCGGAAAAAATTACACGCCGCGCGAAACCTCGGATGAGTCAGCAGCCGCGACAAATCCTTTTTGCGCGAACTGGTGAAAAGCCGCTGCAGCGACAGGATTTCGCGCACGATGGCCACCAGCCGCATCGGCGCCGAGACGCTGCGCCCCTGCTCGCGCGCGACATCGCGCACCGCGCGCTGCAACGCCTCCTCCGCCGGCATGCCGTGCGCGCGCAAACGCCCGGCGGCGGTCTCCACCGGGCGCCACCACAAGCCTGCGAGCACAAACGCAGGCGTCGAGGGCAGGCCGCCGTTGACGCGCTCATCGGTACACAGCAGCAGTTTTTGCAGGAAGTCGTCGAAGGCGCCTTGCGGGTCCTGTTCCAACGCCTCCATCGTCAGCGGAAACAGCATGCCGAACAGGCCGTGCTCCATCAGCAGGCGATAGACCTTGAGCGCGGCGCCGCCGTGGAACAACTTGAGCAGCTGATCGAACAGCCGCGCCGGCGGCACCCCGCGCAACAACTCGCTCTGGCGCGCGATCTGAAGGCCGGTCTCCTTCTCGGCGACGAGGCCGGGGCGGGCGAGGAAACGCACCGCGCGCAACATGCGCACCGGGTCCTCCCGGTAGCGGCGTTCGGCCTTGCCGATGGTGCGCAGACAACGCGCGTGAACATCGTCGAGCGCGCGCTCGTGGCTGACGAGACGGTCGCCGAACGGATCGTAGTAAATGGAGTTGATCGTGAAGTCGCGGCGCAGCGCATCCTCTTCGAGACTGCCGTACACGTTGTCGCGGACGATGCGCCCGCCGTCGGACTGAAAACCGGCTTTCGCGTCGGCGCCGGAATCGGCGTCGGCGGCGTTGGCCCGAAAGGTCGCAACCTCGGTGATTTTTCCGCCGCCATAGACATGGGCGAGCCTGAAACGCCGCCCAATCAGGCGGCACTTCCTGAACAGCGCGCGCACTTCCTCGGGGCGCGCCGAGGTGGCGACATCAAAATCCTTCGGTATCTCGCCCAGCAGCAGGTCGCGCACACCGCCGCCGACGATGTAACTCTCGTAGCCGGCCTGTTGCAGACGTTCGATGACATCGAGCGCCTGCCGGCAGATGCCGGCGGGGTCCAGCCCCGACTCCGAAGCCCGGTGGCGGCGCATATGCCCGCCCCGCCCGCCGCCGGCGTCCGAATCCTTCACCAGTTCTTCGAGCGCATCACGACCAGTTTTTCGGCCTGCATGTCGTCGAAGGTGTACGGCACGCCGCCGACGCCGTAGCCGGAACGCTTATGGCCAGCGAACGGCATCCAGTCCACGCGAAAAGCAGTGTGGTCGTTGACCATGACGGTGGCGGCATCGAGACGGCGCACGCAGCGGGCGGCGGTGTCGAGGTCGCGCGTGATGACCGCCGCCTGGAACGAGTACGGCAGCTCGTTGGCACGGCCAACGGCTTCGTCCAGGTCGTCGAACGGATAGACGCAAACAACGGGGCCGAACAGCTCGCGGCAGGTGACCTTGGCGTCGGCGGGCGGGTCGTAGAGCACGGTACACTGGAAAGCGGTGTCGGAAACGCGCTCGCCGCCGCAGACCACCTCGGCGCCGGCCTCGGCCACCCACTGGGCGACGCGCTCGACCTCGCCCGGACGAATCAGCGGACCGACCTCGGTGTCGGGCAGCGTCGGGTCGCCGATGACCATGGCGTCGGCGAGTTTCGCAAGCCGCGCGGCGACATCGCGGGCAACGGAGGAATGCGCGAACACCCGCTGCACCGACACGCAGACCTGGCCTGCATGGTAGAAACCGCCCTTGGCAATCAACGGCAAGGCGTCGTCGAGGTCGGCGTCGGCGGCGATGATCACCGGCGCCATGCCGCCATGTTCAAGCGCGCAGCGCGCGCCCGGCGCAAGCTGGCTTCGCAGCATCCAGCCGACGCTGGCGCTGCCGATGAAACTGAAAAAGCCGACCCTTTCGTCGGCCACCAGTTTCTGCGAGGCGTCGTGGCCGTCCATCAGCAGCGCCTGGCAATGAGTTTTCGGCAGGCCGGCCTCGTGCATCATCTCGACCAGCGCGAAACACGACAGCGGCGTGACCTCCGCCGGTTTGACGACGACCGGGCAGCCGGCGGCGACGGCCGGACCGACCTGGTGCGCGATCAGATTGATCGGGTGGTTGAAAGCGCTGAAAGCCAGCACCACGCCGATTGGCTCCTTGATTGTGAAAGCCATGCGGTTCATCGAGGCGGCGTTGACGCCCATCGGAATGCGCGCGCCGTGGCCGCGTTCGGAGCGCAGGCAATCCACGCAACTTTGCAGCGAGACGATGGCGCGGGCGATTTCCACTTGCGAGTCGGGCAGCGGCTTGCCGCCCTCGGCGGCGGCCTGCAGCGCAAGTTCATCGGCGCGCTCGCCCATCAGCCGGCAGGTTTTCTCGAGGATTTCGATGCGTTGGGCCGGCGTCAGCCAGGCGTCGCGGTCGCGATAAACGTCGTGGGCGGTCTGCATCGCCGCCAGCGCGGTGTCGCCACTCGATTTTTCCACCGTCGCCAGGGTGGCGCCGTCCCATGGACGGGTCACCTCGACGACCTTGCCGCCCTTGCCTGCGTCCCGCGCCAGCAGCGGTTTCCAGTGTTGTCGTGTCATGTTCTGGTTCCCTCCTCGCCGCCCGGCGGCGCGTCTAGATCGGGCAGACGAGCTGCCCCATTTCTTCGGTGAATTTCATATTCTCGGAGTAATCCACCGGGCAATCAATAATCGCGACGGTGCCGCAGGAGACGGCCTCCTCCAGCACGCCGCGCAAATCGCCTGCGCTTTCGACGCGAAAGCCGCGGGCGCCGAAACTTTCGGCGTAGAGGACGAAATCGGGGTTGGTGAAATCAATATGGCTGTCCCTGCCGAAGGTCTTCAACTGGTGCCACCGTATCAGGCCGTAGCTGTCGTCGCGCCAGATCAGGATGACTATCGGCGTGTTGATGCGCATCGCCGTTTCAATCTCCTGCGAGTTCATCAAAAAACCGGCGTCGCCGGTGACGGTCAGCACATTGCGATCCGGGTGGACCAGTTTGGCGGCAATCGCCCCCGGCACGCCGATGCCCATGGACGCGAAACCGTTGGAAATGATGCAGGTGTTGGGGGCTTCCGCCTGGTACATCCTCGCAACCCACATCTTGTGGGCGCCGACGTCGGAAATGACGATGTCTCTCTCGTCGAGCACCTGGCGAATATCGGACAGAATTTTCTGCGGCTTGACCGGGAAGCCGGTGTCGTTGGCGTGCCTGTCGAACTCGTCCACGATGACGTTTCTGAGGTTGGCCGAGTATTCCGACATTTTCTGGTAATAATTCTCGCCGCTGCGGCTCTTGACCCGTTCCGAGATGCGCTCCAGCGACACGCCGACATCGCCGATGACCTCGCATTGGGTCACATAGTGTTCATCCACCTCGGAAACGCAGGCGTCTATGTGCACGATTTTCTTGTCCTTGTCGGGGTGCCACAGGTAGGGATGGTATTCGACGATGTCGTAGCCGATGCAGATGACGACGTCGGCGCGGGCAAAACCGCAGGCGACGTAGTCGCGCGCCTGCAAGCCGACGGTGCCGAAACTCAGGCGGTGCGAAAACGGCATGCAGCCCTTCGCCATGAAGGTGTTGGCGACGGGAATGTTCAGGTTCTCGGCGAAGGCAATCAGGCGCTCGCAGGCGCGGTTGCGGATGACGCCGTTGCCCGCCATCACAATCGGGAAGCGCGCACTGCTGATGAGATTCGCCGCCTCCTCGATCTGCTCGTGCTGCGCCGCCGGCTCGTCGGTGTCGTCGTTCGGCAGAAAGGTGCTGACCGGCAGGTCGGCGGAGGCGACGTCCTCCGGCAGATCCATGAAGCAGCCGCCCGGCTTTTCGGTCTTGGCGACCTTGAACGCCTTGCGCACCACCTCGGGGATGGTTTTCGGCGAGCGAATGCCGACGCTGTACTTGGAAATCGGCTCGAACAGGCGCACCAGGTTCAGAATCTGGTGGCTTTCCTTGTGCATGCGCGTGGTCGCGCCCTGCCCGGCGATGGCAATGATGGGCGCGTTGTCCATGTTGGCGTCGGAGAAACCGGTGATGAGGTTGGTCGCACCCGGGCCGAGGGTCGCCAGACACACGCCAGGCTCGCCGGTCAAACGCCCGTACACATCGGCCATGAAAGCCGCGCCCTGCTCGTGGCGGGTGAGGATAAAGCGGATGTTGCTGTCGAGCAGCGCATCCATGATGTGGATGTTTTCCTCGCCGGGAATACCGAAGATGTACTGAACATCCTCGTTCTCAAGAGCGCGAACAAATAATTCGGATGCTTTCATGGCGCAAATCCCCGCTGGTCATCATTGCTTTCCTCCCGTCATTGACAAAAATTCAAATTATAACAGACCGCCGCTCAGAACATGCCGGAACTGCTGATGGGATCGACCTCCTCGTCCTCTCCGGCGGCGCCGTCGCCGCGCCGCGCAATGTAATCGCCGGTAATCATCTGCTTGTAGCCGGTGCCGGGGCTGACCATCGGATAGACGCCTGCGTCCTGGTCAATGACGACTTCGAGAAAGGCCGGCGAATCGGCGGCGACAAACTCGCGCAGCACATCGGGCAGTTCCGCCTTGTTTTTGACGCGCTTTGCGAAGGGATAGCCGTCGGCCTTCGCCGCCTGCACAAAATTCTTGCGGTAGAGCGACTTGTCGGAGCCGGCGTAGCGGCTCTTGAAAAAGGTTTTCTGCCACTGGCGCACCATGCCGTCGCCGAAGTTGTTCATCAGCAGGACCTTGAGCGGCAGGTCGTAGGTGGTGACGGTCTCGAGTTCGCCGAAGTTCATGCGCAGGCTGCCGTCGCCGTCAATGTCGAAGACCATCTTGCCGGGGCACGCAAACTGCGCGCCGATGGCGGCGGGCAGGCCGAAGCCCATCGTGCCCATCGAGCCGGACGTGAGCCAGGTGCGGGGGTGCTTGTAGTCGAGATACTGCGCCGCCCACATCTGGTGCTGGCCGACGCCGGTGGCGACGATGGCCTCGCCATGGACAAGCTCGTTGAGCAGTTCAAGCACGTAATACGGCTGAATCAGGTCGCCGTCGCGCCGGTAGTCGAGCTTGTATTTGTGCTTGAGGCGGCGGACGTGCGCGAGCCACGGCTCGAAACCGGCGCTGAAGCCGCCGTCGTTGTCCATCAGGTCGCGCAGCGTGACGCCGGCGTCGCCGTGGTGGAACCACGCGGCGTTCATCACCTTGTTGATCTCGGCGCCGTCAATGTCAATGTGCATGATGGCGCGGGTGTTCGGCGCGAACACATCGGGGCGTCCGGCGACGCGGTCGTCGAAACGCGCGCCGACCGCAATCAGCAGGTCGCAGTCCTCGACCGCGTAGTTGGCGTAGGCGGTGCCGTGCATGCCGAGCATCTGCAAACTGGTGTCGTGCGTCGTGTCCACCGCGCCGATGCCCATCAGCGTGGTGACGACCGGCAGGCGGTAACGCCCGGCGAAATCGCGCAGCAACCCGGCGGCGCCGGAATGGATGACGCCGCCGCCGACATACAGCAGCGGGCGTTCGGAGGCGCCGAGATAGTCGAAGAAATCGCGGCATTTTTCCGGCGTCAGGCGGTTGTCGAGGATGCGCCGGATGCGCCCGCGGTAGCCGTGCAGGTGCAGCGTGTGGGTTTCGCCGCGAAACTCGCACTCCATGTTCTGCACGTCTTTCGGGATGTCCACGACGACCGGCCCCGGGCGGCCGCTGGTCGCGATCTCGAAGGCGGCGCGTATCGTCGCCTCGAGTTTGTCAATGTCCTTGACGAGAAAAACGTGCTTGGCGCACGGCGCCATGATGTTGACGATGGGCGCCTCCTGGAAAGCGTCGGTGCCCATCGCGCTGGTCGGCACCTGGCCGCACAAAAGCACCAGCGGCACCGAGTCGGCGAGCGAATCGCGAATCGGGGTAACGCAGTTGGTCGCGCCCGGGCCGGACGTGACGAGGCACACACCGGGGCGGCCGCCGGCGCGGGCGTAACCCGAGGCCATGAAGCAGGCGCCCTGCTCGTTCGCGGGCACGACCAGCTGAAGGGCATCGCCGGCGCCGGTGTCGTGCCCCTTGTTAAAGCGGAAAATGGCGTCGTAGGTCGGCAAAATGGCGCCGCCGCTGTAACCGAAAATGGTGTCCACGCCGAGGTCGGAGAGGGTCTCGATGACGATGTCGGAGCCTGGCATGGTCCGCCCGATCACCGGATTGGTGCTTTGTGTCTGCGCCGCCATATCAAGGCATGATAACCAATGCGGCCAATATGACAAGCAACGCCGGGCCAGCGGGTATTCGTGCAGCACCGTGTAGCGCGCGCCCTTCCCGCTCAGCCGCGACTCGACCATGCAAAAAGAGCGCACCGTCCACTCGGCGGCGGCGAACTCGTCCGGCGTGACGGGCCGGGTGACGCCGCGAAACAGCGTCAGGCCCGCCCGAAAGTCAGGCCAGCGGGTATTCGTGCAGCACCGTGTAGCGTGCGCCCTTCTCGGTCAGCCGCGACTCGACCATGCAAAAAGAGCGCACCGTCCACTCGGCGGCGGCGAACTCGTCCGGCGTGACGGGCCGGGTGACACCGCGAAACAGCGTCAGGTGCGGCTTGAACGCGCGCGGCGCGCCGAAATCGCAAGCGCGCAGGGCGGCGCACAGGCCGCGGTGCAGCGACAACAGCCCGGGCGGTGTTTGTGCGGGATGAACGTGCACAATGCGCGGGCGCTCGAAATGCCCGCAACGGTCGAGACAAAGCCGGAAAGACTCGGCGCGCACACCGAGCGCGGCGCGGTTCGCGCAGGACTCGCGCGCGACGTCGCAGGAGCCGAGAAAGGCGACGGTCAGATGCAGATTCTCCGGCGCCATGGGCCGCCCGGCGGCGGCGATGGCCGACTGCGCCCGCACCAACGTGCGCACCGCCTCCTCGTCCGGCTGGATGCTGAAAAAAATCCGCTTGCCCTTGTTGTCGCGCATGACGGCGTGTTCAGTTGCCGAACGTGAGCGCGGCGGGTGAGATCAGCACGTCGAACTGTTCGCACCAGACGACGACCGACGGGTAGCGGCCCGGGTCCACGCCTTCGGGAATGGCATAGTTCTGGCTTCCGGCAAAGGCCTTCAGGCGTCCCAGATCCACGAACATCGTGTCCGGCACTGGCGTATCGGGCGTGATGCCTGCCTGCGGCACCAGATAGACGTGGTATTTGGGGCCGGGGCCGACCTCGAAATCCGGCTCCAGGTGCAGCAGGTCGTCGTACACCGTCACCCCGCCGCTGCCGTAATGCACCGGGTCCGACGGATTGGCGTGTATGAAATCTCCGCGCGCGATGACTTGCCTGCCCGCCTTGTCCGCCACCACTTCGTTGAGCGGCGGCGGCGGAAACCAATAAGGAAACACAAAGATACCGGCGGCAAAGCCGCCGACGCCGCCCGCAATCACCCCGGCCAGCAGACCGGCCACAAAACTTTTCATTTACATTGCCTCCTTTGTTTCATTTTCTGGAATCTCCACAGCCTTGCGACTTTCCCGCAGCCGCTGTTCCAAACCGGGTTGTGCCGCGAAGGAAAATGCGCGCCCCGCGCGCGAGCGGACGAGTAAACCTGTTTTTTCCAGCACCAGCAGATCATTGCGCGCCGTCTGGTACGTAACCCCGTGACTGCGGCGATGCAACTGAATGGAATAGCGTGAACCGGGATTGCGCATCGCGTGGCCGAGCAACGCAACTTGCCGATGGTTCAACGCGGCGGTGGCGCGCAGCATCTGTTCAATGGCGCGTATCTCGCCGGTTTTGCGTGCAAGATAACCGTGCAGTTCTTCTATCGATCTGCAAACAATCCGCAGTTGGTCCAGAATGAAATAGGTGAGATCGCCCTCGTCGGTTTCGGTGTACAGAAACGAGCGCCCGTAGGCCGCCGGCCTCTTGTGCAGAATGCTGGAGATGGAAAGAAATTCGGCGAGCCAATAGCCCCGCTTCAGCATCGCCCAGTAAAACAGGGCGCGGGCGGTGCGCCCGTTGCCGTCAATGAACGGATGGTCGTACGCAAGCCAGAAGTGCAGCAGGATGGCGCGCACGACCGGATGCACAAAGCGGTCCCGCGGACTGCCGTTGGCAAATTGGCAAAGCCCTTTCATGCGCGCGGGAATTTCGCCCGCATCCGGCGGTTGATGCAGCAAGGTGTTGTCACGGTCGTCCCATACCGCGATTTCGTTGTCCTGGCGCAGCCAGGGCGGGGAAGTGTCGGCGGGAAGCGTGTCCTCGGCTATGGTTCCGTGTATCTCTTTTATCATGGCCGGCGTCATCTTCCGCTCCCTGCATTCGCCGATGAATTGCATTGCACGGTAGTTGTTGAGAATCATTCGCTCGGAGAGATCCGCCGGTGTTCGCCCCGAGCGCAACATCTCTTTCGCCACTTTGCGGGTGGTCGCCGCGCCCTCCAGCTGACTGGAGGTGATCGCCTCTTCAATAAGAGAGCTTTGCAGGTAGCGGTCTTTGGTCTGCGGATTGACAATCGAGTCGGGCATGGCAATCCGGCCACTCGCACCCTGGTCAATCGTGTGGAGCATCTCAAGGGCGGGGTCGGGCATGGTATAAAAAAAACGGCGCCCCGCACAATCTGCAAGCGGAATAAAACGGCGGGTCTGCAAGCGTGCCCATTTAACCGCCACCCACCACTCCTGTGGCGTGAGACCGGCGGGGGGCTGTATCCGGCGGAAGGTGTCCCAGTGGCGATACTTCCCCTGCGGCGCGGGGCCAGCCTGTTGTTCCGGAATCTCCGCGATGCGCCGCAACAGGCCGGGGTCGGACATCTTTTCCGTAATTTCCTTGAACGTCAGTGGTTTGGAAGGAATTTTCATTGAGAAGGCTCTTTTATAAATAAATACTAATTGATTTTATATTAGTAGTTAAACCCCTTTCTGTCAATCTATAAATAACTACTAATTGATTTTATATTAGTAGTTAAATCCTCTGTTATCCAGCCCCCGATTCCGGAGATGGCTCCGCTACACGTTCTCCAGAAGTCCCATATCCATCTCGCGCCATTCGCCGCCGGGCAGGTCGCGCGGCAGTCGGACGGGGCCGAAACGCACGCGAATCAGCCGGTTCACCGTAAAACCCTGGCTCTTCCACAGGCGGCGCACCAGACGGTTGCGCCCCTCGCGCAGGCTGACGCGGAACCAGCGGTTGCTGCCGTCGGCGGCGGCGTGCTCCTCCAGTGTTTCGAAACGGGCGGGGCCGTCGTCCAGCTGAACTCCGCGCCGCAGGCGTTCGAGCGCGTCGGCGGTAACGCGCCCGCGCACTCTCGCCAGGTATTCGCGCACCAGACCGCTTGAAGGATGCATCAGGCGGTGCGCGAGTTCTCCGTCGGTACACAACAGCAACAGGCCGGAAGTGTTGACATCGAGGCGGCCCACGGCAATCCAGCGCGCGCCCCGCAACGGCGGCAGATGGTCGAACACCGTGGGCCTGCCGCCGGGGTCGCCGCGGCTTACGATCACGCCGCACGGCTTGTGGAACATGATCAGGCGGCGCACACGCACGTCCGGCAGCACGATGCGCCGCCCGTCAATGGAGATGGAATCCGACGACGACACGCGGTCGCCAAGCTGCGCGAGGCGGCCACGGACGCGCACCCGGCCATCGGCAATCAGGCGTTCAATCCGGCGGCGCGAGCCGACACCGGCATCCGCCAGCAACTTCTGTATTCTGTGAAATGCCTGCGACATGGGGCGTGCCTTGCGGCGCGTCCGCGTCCGGCCCGGCGATGCTGCCGGGAGCGGCCAGCGGAGGTGTCCTCGTAGTACTACCCGAGGAAAGGTGCAAAGATACGGTCAGGAGGGGCGGTTCGCCGCACCGCGGCGGCCAGAAACCAGCAACAGCAGCAGCAGCGCGGCGAGAGCCGACAGGCCGAAGCCGCCGCCGCTGTGACGGCTGCGGCCGCCGGCAGCGCCGATTCTCAGGCCGAGGGGATCTTTGACAATGCTGTTGATTTCGCCATCGTCGTCGTTCATGCCGCCGTCAACGACATAAACCGCCAGGCAGTCGCCGACCGCGCCGGTGTTGAAATCGTAGTTTGTGCCGTCATCGTCCGGACAACCGCCATCGCTCAATTCCGCAAAACCATAACGGCTGCCGTCGGCGGTGCTGAACGGCCTCAACGCACCCGTGCCGCTGGCCTCCGAATCGCTGTACTTGAAGAGGCTCAACGCCTGGCCGCGCAGGCTTTGCGGCAGCGGAATAATCACCCCCGCGAGGCCGCCCTCGTCGCCCGCCCCGGCGTAGTCCACGCCGAAAATCGAGAAGTCATACACCACCGACAAACCGGACGGCAGATTGTCAAAGCTCGATGCCGCATAGTCGTTGTAAGCGACCGTGTCCCTCGTGGCCGACGCCGTGACCGCCCGCGCAAGAGACGAGTCGCCGAGGCGCAGACTCTGCCCCGAAAACACCGGGCGGATGTGCTGCCAGATTCTTGCGCCTGCCGTGCCCGACACCTCCATTGATACCGCCACCGGCAGGTATGCAATGTCACTGTAGGAGTCGTGGGCGTCGGCAATGCCATCGTTATCGGCGTCGCCGAGGACATCCGAAAGCGGATTACCCGCGGCAACCACCGGATAGCGGAGCATCACCGTCGCGGTCGTGCCGCCTGAACCGGCTATCTCAATCGATTCCGGAACATCCGGCACGGTAAACGTGAAGACACGGGTCTCGGTCGTACTGCCGACCCGGACCGGTATCCTTATACTGCAAGTACTGATACCGCCTGACAACCGCACCACGGTGCGCACGACGTTGAGACACCTCAACTGCGGACGCCCCACCACCGGCGGGAAGCCGTCCGCGTCGGGCACGACCTCGACCGTCGTCTGCGTCGAAAGACCCAGCGAGTAATCTCTTATCATCGGGTGAACGCTGGTGGATGGACGCCACAGCCGGGACACGGCTCCCTCCCTCAATCCGGTAATGTGCCAGACTTCCGTGCCGGTCGTCGCGGTTGAAAAGCTTGACGTGATTGAAAAGGTCGGGGGCGTGCCGGCGCCGGCCACAGTTTCGGCCGTGGCGACGGTGCTGCCGACGGGTATTCTCGACAAGTCCAGCGTCAGCGTCGGGGCGGTGATTTGAGCGCTGTCAAAGGAAGCCCGCACCACCACGTCGTTGCCCGTCGTGAACAGACGCTGCGAGTCCATATTCAGTTCCGGCACACGCCGGATGAACTGCTCCGGCAGATCGCTGTCGGTCGTCGTATCCACAGCCCACAAGCCGTTCGCACTCGTCGCCAGCCAGCCTATCCGGTGACTGACATCCGCAATGACGTTGCTCCAGTCCACCGTCTCGCAGCCGCCTGCGCGCACCATTGCCGCGTAATTGGCCGGGAACTTCCCGGTGCAGCCGTAACTGCTGATCCTCGAATCATAGCCGCCGTCGTAACCGAAGGTGTCGCTCAGGTAATACGCCTGAATGTTCGTCGCCGCCGTCTGCGCCGTGCTCGACACCGATGAAACGCCGAGATGAACCTCGGCCCCATACTCGCGGATTCCCGAATAAGCGATGAACGCAGGCGCCAGTTCAGTGCCCTCTCGCATCGGATCAACGGCAAACGCAGGCAGTTCACCCGGCAACGCCGCCACCAGCGGATTGGAACCGATGCGCGCTTCCACCGCGTCCGGTATGCCATCGGAGTCGGCGTCCGCCACCACGCCGTAGTTTATCGTGATGGTGGCCTGCGTCGTCTGGTTGCGGATTTCGTTGGTACGCGAATCCAGCGCGCGGTCGAAGATGCCGGGCACATCGTTCGCATCGTCGCCCGGATATTCATACACCGCGAACACACCGCCGTCACCCACCGTCAGTTCACGCGCCAGCTCCAGCACGATGCCTCTCGGCGCGTGGTACAACGCGCTTGTCACCGTAACCGTGCCCGTACTCGGCCCGGTCCTCACGTCCAGCGTAAAGCCGCGCACTTCGGCGCCGGCCGCCAACTGGCCCGGCTCGATGGCGTCCATCCTCTGCGACGGGGGCAAAATGGCCAGGTCTTCGTTCGCACTGAGCCACACGCGGCTCTGGCCGCCGGCCCACGGCAAGCCCTCGAACCGCGGAGGGGCGCTGTCTATGCCTGCAATCCCCAGCGTCACGAAGCTTGGCATGACCGTGATGATTCCACCGGCGAGACCGCCGCCACTGGCGCCGGTCAGGGTCAGCGTGAAGAACCTGTCCTCGATATCCCCGCCCGTCGGTTCCACCAACCCCGGCAAATCGAAGGAATGAGTCTCGGCGGCGGTGGAGCGGACTACAACCGCGCCGGTAATCGGATAACTGCTGTGTCCGACAAAATCCTCCGGCGCGGCGGAATTCATGGACGCCGCGCCGCTGGTGATACTCCACAGCACCGTAAGCGGCGCGGTCCGGGGGGTGCTGATATTCAGCCCGGCCTGCGGTACTTCGTCGCCTGCCGCAATGAACAAAGCGCCCGGCTCCGGCTCCACCAGCGACACCCTCACCGGGTCGTCGCGAATGGCAATCATGAGCGTAGCGGGATTGACCACAGGACTGCCGGACCCGGCGGTGAGGGTTACACTGAAAGTCCTTGTCCCGTCGTCCGTCTCTCTGTCTATCAGGCCAATCTCTACGGGCAGGCTGCGGGTGTCGCTGCTGAAGGGGCCGATAAGCTGGTTGGTACGCGCCACGTAGTCGGTGCTGCCGAAAGCGGTTCCGTCCACCGTATTGGCTGTGACGAAGATATTGTCACGAGTCAACATCGCGGTTGACAAGATGGAGACAGTCCCGACAACCATCACATCTCCCTCAAACACCGCCAATGCTGGATCACTCCAGCCTATGAGAAGTTCCTCGTTGTCGTTAATGGTAACGGTGGACAAATCAGGATTGATATCCACCCTGGACAACGCTTGACCCGACGGCTGGCTCAACTCCAGGCTGAACCGCTCGGTGTTCTCAATCACCGTGTCATCGGTTATGCCGACGGCGAAGCACTCCCTGCGCCGAGCATCTGAGAAAGGACCGACCACCTGATTGGTAATCGGGTTGTAGTCGGCGTTAGCGGCCTCACTTTCTCTGGTATTCACGCTCAACGGGAACATGCGGTCTAGAGGCTCGCTAAGGGGCGGACTGGTTACCTCAACACACACCTGAAACTGTCCTACATCCTCGCTCTCCACGTAGCTCGTCCGCTCAAAACCCACTGTGACCCGGTCCTCGTCCTCAATGGTGATGGTGGCCGTGGTGGGCGCAATCACGATGTTCCCGTCGTCGGCGGTCCCCGAGGGTAGGGAGAGCACAACGGAGAAAGTCTCTGCCTCCTCAGGCACATCGTCGTCCCTGATGGCAATTTCTACGGACACGCTGCGGGTGGCGCCGCCGAAGGGGCCGACAGGGTAGCTGGTGACCGGGTAGTCGTCAACGCCATCGGCGCTTCCGTCCACCGGGTTGGCCACGATGGAAAAAGCGCGCTCAAGCGGCTCGTCCGCCGCAGGATTGCTGATGACGACGGTCAGGGTGGCCGTTTCCGAACTCTCCCTCACCATAACAGCACGGAAATCTTCCGCGAAGCCAATAGTAACCGGATCGTCGTCCTCAATGGTGATGGTGGCCCGTGCCGGCACAATCGCGATGTCCGGCGGCGTCCCCTCTCCCGGCGGAAAGGAGAGCGCAACGGAGAAAGTGGGCGCACCCTCAGGCACCATGTCGTCCGGGATGGCAATCGTTACGGACAGGCTGCGGGTGGCGTCGCTGAAGGGGCCGACCCTCTGCTCGGTAATCACCGCGTAGTCGTCGCCGCCGGTGGCGGTTCCGTCCATCGTGTTGGCCACAAGGTAAAAAGCTTCGCGAGTCATCAGCGCGCCCGACCCGGGCACGCCGAGGATGGCGACGGTCAGGGTGACCGCTCCCGCACCCTCCGGCACCGTAAGGGAATCCTCCGCGAAGCCAATACGAATCAAATCGTCGTCCACAATGTCTATGGTGGCCGTGCCGTCCTCAATCATGATGTTCGGCGGCGGCGCATCTCCCGGCGGAAAGGAGAGCGCAACGGAGAAAGTGGATGCAGGCTCAGCCGCCATGTCGTCCAGGATGGTGATTGTTACGGACTGGCTGCGGTTGTCGCTGCTGAAAGGGCCGATCATCTGCTCGGTGATTACCACGTAATCGCTGCTGCCGGTGGCGGTTCCGTCCATCGTGCTGACGACAAGGGAAAAAGCATCGCGCTCAATCGGCACGCCCGCCGCAGGCTCGCTGATTTCGACGCTCAGGGTGACCGTTCCCGAACCCTCCTGCACCATGACGGCGCGGGAATCCTCCGCGAAGCCAATACGAATCTCGTCGTTGTCCTCAATGGTGACGATGGCCGTGCCGGGCATAATCACGGTGTCCGCCGCTGTCGGCGCATCTCCCGCGAGAAGCCCGAGCGCAACGGAAAAAGTGGATGCACCCTCAGGCGCCATGTCGTCCGTGATGGCAATGGTTACGGACTGGCTGCGGGTGGTGTTGTTGAAGGGGCCGATACGCTCGTTAGTGAGCGCCCCGTAGTCGGCGGCATCGGCGGTTCCATCCATCGTGCTGGCCGCGATGAAAAAATCAGCGCGATCAATCGGCGCGCCCGACGCAGGCTCGCTGATGACGACGGTCAGCGCAACCTCTCCAGCACCCTCCGGCACCGTAACGGCGCGGGAATCATCCGCGAAGCCAAGAGTAACCGGATCGTTGTCCACAATGGTGACGGTGGTCATGGTGGTCACAATCACGATGTCCGTCGGCGTCGTCACTCCCGCAGGAAAGGAGAGCGCAACGGAGAAAGTGGATGCATTCTCAGGCACCATGTCGTCCGGGATGGTAATCGTCACGGACTGGCTGCGGGTGGTGTCGCCGAAGCCGATATTCTGGTCAAGCGCCTCGTAGTCCACGCCGCCAACGGCGGTTCCGTCCATCGTCCTGGCCACAAGGGAAAAATCAGCGCGATCAACCGGCATGCCCGCCTCAGGCACGCTGATTTCGACGGTCAGGTCGGCCGTTGCCGCATCCTCCTGCACCATAAGGGAATCCCCGGCGAAGCCAATACGAACCGGATCCACAATGGAGATGATGGCCGTGTCGGGATCAATCGCGGCGAACTGCGGCGGCGCTCCCGGAAAGGAGAGCGTAACGGAAAAAGTGGATGCACCCTCAGGCACTATGTCGTTCGTGATGGCAATTGCTACGGACTGGCTGCGGGTGGCGTTGCCGAAGAAGCCGATATTCTGGTCAGAGAGCACCGTGTAGTCGGCGGTATCGGCGCTGCCGTCCATCGTGTTGGCCACGATGGAAAAATCATCAATCTCAATCGGCATGTCCGACGCAGGCTCGCTGATGACGACGGTCAGGGTGACCGCTCCCGCATTCTCCGACACCGTAACGATGCGGGAATCCGTCGCGAAGCCAACACGAACCGGATCATCGTCCACAATGGTGATGGTGGCCATTGCCCTGTCGGGATGAATCTCGATGTCCGCCAGCGGCGTGGCGAGCGCAACGGAGAAAGTGGATGCACCCTCATACCGCATGTCGTCCGTGATGGTAATCTCTACGGACACGCTGCGATTGTCGCTGCTGAAAAGGCCGACACTTTCGTTAATGAGCGCCTCGTAGTCGCTGCCGTCGGCGCTGCCGGCCATGGTGTTGGCCATGATGGAAAAAACGTGCTCAATCCCCACGTCCGGCGCAGGTTCGATGATTTCGACGGTCAGGGTGGCCGTTTCCGAACTCTCCCCTATCGTAACGGTGAGGGAATCCGTCGTGAAGCCAACACGAACCGGCTCGTCGTCCACAATGGTGACGGTGGCCACGCCAAACTCGGAAACAATCCTGATGTCCGAGGAGGCCGTTCCCGCAGGCACGGCAAGTGCAATGCTGAAAGTGGATGCACCATCAAACACCATGTCGTCCGCGATGGCAATCGCTATGGAGTGGCTGCGGGCGGTGTCGCTGAAAGGGCCGATTGTGGCATCAGAGAGCATCGTGTATTCGCTGCCATCGGCGGCGCTTCCGTCCGCCGTGCTGGCCATAATGGAAAAAGCAGCGCGATCCGCCAGCGCGCCCGACTCAGGCTCGCCGAGGATGGTGGCGGTCAGGGTGACCGCTCCCGCCCCCTCCAACACCATGGCGTTGCGGGAATCCGTCGTGAAGCCAAGACGAACCGAATCGTCGTCCTCAATAATGGTGACGGTGGCCATCATCCTGTCGGGATTCAGCACCACGCTGTCCTCCGGGTTGGGGTTGTCCACAGTGGAGAGTACAACGGTAAAAGTGGTTGGAGTATCAGGCACAAAGTCGTTCGGGAGGCCAATTCCTATGGGCAGACTACAGCTGTCGCCACCGGAGTGGGCGATACTGGCGTCAGTGAATACCTCGTAGTCGGTGCCGCGGATGGCGCTTCCGCCTGTCGTGCTGACCCTGAGGGAAGAAAAATTGCAAATATCACGAGTGACTTCAATACCACCAAACGCGGAGATGGCGACGGTCAGGGTAACCACTCCCGCCTCCTCCGGCGCCGTAACGACGAGGGAATCCGTCGTGAAGCCAACAGGAAGCGGATCGTCGTCAAGAATGGTAACGGTCAACACCGAAGGATTGATATTCAACAACCTTCTATCCAACGCCGTTGAATCCGTCGGATGCGTTATAACTACGCGGTACTGCTCGTCGTTCTCAACGACCATGTCATTGTGAATAGCGTACTGGCTAGTCCTGAAATGAGGCTGAGCTGTCCCCCCCCCTACGAAGAAAGTACCGCTACTAGTGCTGCAGTAGTCGTTGGAGATGCATGCGCCGAAGTCGCGAGTACCACCTCCGATGGCGTCGGAGGAGCCGATGGGATCGCCGGTCATTGGCTCGAAATCGAAATCCACTTTGACTATGCGCTCTATTGTTTGTGTTGCGGGTTCACCATTTTGTATTACACCTAAAGAAAAGCGCGGTGCCGCACTTTCATCCAGGCTGGCAGCACCAGTACGACAACAATCAAAGACAAAACCCACTGTGACTATCTCATCGTCCTCAATGGAGATGATGGCCGTGTCGGGATCAAGCACGACGCCCGACGGCGTCGTCGCTCCCGGGAGAAAGGAGAGCGCAACGGAGAAAGTGGTGAGTGAAGCCTCAGTCACATCATCGTCCACGATGTCGATCATTACGGACAGGCTGCGATTGGTGTCGCCGAAAGAGCCGATATTCCGGTTGGTGAACGCCATGTATTCGCTGCTATCGGCGCTGGAGGCCACCGTGCTGGCCACGATGGAAAAATCATCGAGATCAATCAACGTGCCCGCCGCAGGCTCGCTGATTTCGACGCTCAGGGTGACCGTTCCCGAATTCTCCCCCCACGTAACGGCGCGGGAATCCTCCGCGAAGCCAAGAATAACCGGATCGTCGTCCACAATGGTGACGATGGCCATGCCGGTCACAATTCTGGTGTTCGACGGCGTCTGCCCCGGAGCAAAGGCGAGCGTAACGGAAAAAGTGGATACACTCGCACCCTCAGGCACCATGTCGTCCGTGATGGCAATCGTTACGGACTGGCTGCGGTTGTCGCTGCTGAAAGGGCCGATTGTGGCATTAGAGAGCATCGTGTATTCGCTGCCATCGGCGGTTCCGTCCGCCGTGCTGGCCACGATGGAAAAATCATCGCGCTCAATCGGCGCGCCCGACGCAGGCTCGCTGATGACGACGGTCAGGGTGACCGCTCCCGCACCCTCCGGCGTCATGACGGCAAGGGAATCCTCCGCGAAGCCAAGACGAATCTCGTCGTTGTCCTCAATCGTGACGATGGCCGTGTCGGGCATAATCACGGTGTCCGCCGCTGTCGGCGCCTCTCCCGCGAGAAGCCCGAGCGCAACGGAAAAAGTGGATGCACCCTCAGGCGCCATGTCGTCCGTGATGGCAATGGTTACGGAGTGGCTGCGGGTGGTGTTGTTGAAGGGGCCGATACGCTCGCCAGTGAGCGCTCCGTAGTCGGCGGCATCGGCGGTTCCATCCATCGTGCTGGCCGCGATGAAAAAATCAGCGCGATCAATCGGCGCGCCCGACGCAGGCTCGCTGATGACGACGGTCAGGGCGACCTCTCCCGCACCCTCCGGCACCGTGACGGCAAGGGAATCCTCCGCGAAGCCAAGAGTAACCGGATCATCGTCCACAATGGTGACGGTGGTCATGGTGGTCACAATCACGATGTTCCCGGCGTCGGCGGCCCCCGAGGGAATGGAGAGCACAACGGAGAAAGTGGATGCATCCTCAGGCGCCATGTCGTCCGTGATGGTAATCGTTACGGACTGGCTGCGGGTGGTGTCGCCGAAGGGGCCGATATTCTGGTTAAGCACCGTGTAGTCGGTGCTGCCGATGGCGGTTCCGTCCACCGTGCTGACCTCGAGGAAAAAATCCTCGCGCACAATCGGCGCGCCCGCCGCAGGCTCGCTGATTTCGACGGTCAGGGTGACCGCTCCCGCACCCTCCTGCACCGTAAGGGAATCCTCCGCGAAGCCAATACGAACCTCGTTGTCCACAATGGAGACGATGGCCGTGCCGTGCTCAATAGAGGTGTCTCGCGGCGGCATTCCCGGAAAGGAGAGCGCAACGGAGAAAGTGGAACCAGCCTCAGGCACCATGCTGTCCAGGATGGTAATCGTTACGGGCTGGCTGCGGGTGGTGTCGCCGAAAGAGCCGATATTCTGGTCAGTGATCACCACGTAGTCGGTGCTGCCGATGGCGGTTCCGTTCATCGTGTTGGCCACAAGGGAAAAATCACCGCGCTCAATCGGTATGGCCGACGCAGGCGTGCTGATTGCGACGGTCAGGGTGACCACTCCCGCCCCAGCCGGCACCGTAACGGCGCGGGAATTCTCCGCGAAGCCAATACGAATCGGATCCTCGTCCCCAATCTCGAGGGTGGCGCGGGTGAAGCTTGTCATCAGCGACACATTGTGATCTGCCACCACGGTCATCGTCTCCGTAATGGACAGGTCCATGTGGAACATCTCACTATTCTCGGGCCGCCCGTCTCTTCTAGCTACGGCGATGAAGCAGAGTCTGTCAGACACGCTTGAGAGAGTACCGACCGCACTCTCAGGGGTCACCACGGCGTCGGCGACGCTCATGACGTTGGTGTCTGTGGTCAGGAAGGCGTCGTCGCTGGTGACGGTGCCTTCTTCCACGATGTTGACTGCCACGGTGACCCTCACATCGCCAAAAGTCGGCGGTAAGTTAGTCACTCCAACGCAGAATTCAGTATTATCCGCCCCTTCTGAAACGATGGCGCCCCTGGCGCCAGTAAAACCCAACTGGATATTCAGGTCGCTCGCCCTGATGAGGGTGGTCGCGCTACTTCCGATACTCTGAGCAGGGATGCCCAGAGTATAGTCCGGGCTCGCGTCCAGCGACACCGTCAACATCTCCTCGCCCTCCTCAATGGTGTCGTTGATAATCCTAATCTGGAGAAACCTGGACGTCTGGTGCGACTGTAAGGTGATAACGCCCGTTGACCCGTATAAGACGAGGCCGGTATTCGTCACAATCTCGTAATCGGCGGCATCGCCCGTTACCGTGAAAGGCACATCTATATTCGTGGCGCCACCCGGGGGCCGTGACACTCTCACGGAATATACCGCTATATCATTTTCACTCAGAACATCAGAACCAGCGGAGGTGCGTACGCCCACATTAACCTGCGCCTGCGCCTCGCCGACAACAACAAACACCGCAAACAACAACATCGCAATCGCAGCGCGCCGCGCCGCCGACAGCGGTCTCAACAGAGAATCACGGTTCTTGACATTGGTTTCTGACATTCTGTTTCAGCGCTCCTGTTTCAGCGCTCCTGTTTCAGCGCTCCTGTTTCAGCGCTCCTGTTTCAGCGCCATGTTTCGCGCCATTATACAAGACACAAGCCGGATTGCCCGGAATCCGCACCGCACCGCGTCTGTCCGGGCGCCGCATCCGCCCGTCTCGCCGCAATCTGCGCCGCAACCCCGCACCGCACCGCGCCTGTCCGGACGCCGCTGCCGCCCGTCTCGCCGCAATCTGCGCCGCAACCCCGTGCCTTTTCCGCCCAGAACGGGCATAATCACAGACGGCCTTTCGCAGCGGCGCCTTTGCAGCGGGGGATTGCGAATCCCGCCAGGTTCGGAAGAAAGCAACGGCAGCCGTCTTCCCGCGTGCCGAAGAACCGCTGTTGCGGAGGGCTTGATTGAAGAAAGGCCGCCCGGAGTCAGGGCTGTTGAATCAGCGCCGGCGGCATCAGCCGGCAACTTCTGTATTTGTATTCTGCGAAATGCCCGCGACATGGTCGGAAAGTTCGGCCGCATTCGCAGGCGTGTCTTGCGGCGCGTCTTGCGGCGCGTCTTGCGGCGTGTCTTGCGGCGTGTCTTGCGGCGTGTCTTGCGGCGCGGGCGCGGCGATGGCCGCGATTTCGGCGTCCGTGTCCGGCCCGGCGATGCTGCCGGGAGCGGCCAGCGCCGGCAACTCGTCGAGCGAGCGCAGGTTGAAGTCGTCGAGGAAGGCGCGCGTTGTCGCGTACAACGCGGGACGCCCCGGCGTCTCCTTGTAGCCTGCGACCTCGATCCAGCCGCGTTCCTCGAGAATCCGCACCGTGGTGGTGCTGACGGAAACACCGCGCACCTCCTCGATGGCGGCGCGCGTAATCGGCTGGCGGTAGGCAATCAGCGCCAGTGTCTCGAGCAGCGCCCTGGAGTAGCGCGGCGGCTTTTCCTCCCACAGTTTCGCAAGCCACGGCGCGTAGTCCTCGCGCGTCTGGTAGCGGTAGCCCGACGCCACCTGCCGGAGTTCAACCGCGCGCCCGTCGCACTCGGCCTCCAGCGCCGCCAGCACTTCGCCGAGCGTGGCGCGGTCGGGCATCTTGCCGTCGTGCGCCAGCAGTTTCGCCAACTCGTTGAATTGCAGCGGGCGCGGCGACGCCATCAACAGCGCCTCGACCACTTTTTTCATCTGTACCGCGTCCATCCCGCCCTCCTTCAGGCCGCCCTCAGGTAAATCGGCGCGTAGGCCGAGTTCTGCACCACCACCGCCATGCCCGCCTTGATCAGTTCAAGCAGCGCGAGAAACGTGACGATGACGCCGGCGCTGCCTTCCTGCGGCGTAAAGCAGTCGGCAAACGCGACCGGCCCGCCGCCGTCGAGCAGTTGCAGCACGTTGGTAATCCGCTCGCGCACCGGCAGCGGCTCCCTCGCCACCTCGTGGCGCTGGTGAAACACGGCGCGATGCAGCACTTCGCGGAAAGCACGGACTATCTCGTCCAGCTCGACGCGCGGCAGCGGCTTGACGATGGTCAGGCCTGCGCACGGCGTTTCAAACTCGTACAGTTCGCGCGCCACGCGCGGCATTTCGTCGAGGTTCTGCGCCGCTTCCCGGAAGCGGGCGTATTCAAGCAGGCGGCGCACCAGTTCGGCGCGCGGGTCTTCCTCTTCGGCCTCGTCCTCGGCGCGCGGCAGCAGCATCCGCGACTTGATCTCGGCCAGCACCGCCGCCATCAGCAGATATTCGGCGGCGAGTTCCATCTGTATTTCGTGCATCATCGCGATATAGCGCATGTATTGGGCGGCGATTTGCGCCACCGGCAGCCCCAGTATATCGAGGTTCTGGCGCCGGATCAGGTAGAGCAGCAAATCGAGCGGCCCCTCGAAAGTCTCGAGGAAAATACGCAGCGCGTCCGGCGGTATGTAGAGGTCCTCGGGCGGCGCATCCAGCGGCTGCCCGGCGACGACCGCGAACGACATTTCCCGCTGCAATTCCCCGGTCATCGTCAGCCGCCCGCCAGTTTGACCGCGCGGCACACGTCTTCGAGCGTGTCGCGCGCCACTTCGCGCGCGGCGTCGTTGCCCTCGGCGATGATTTTCTCGACGGTGCCCCTGTCGTCCTCGTATTCGCGCGCGCGCGCGCGGATTCCCGCGACTTCCTCCTGCACCGCGTCAATCAGCGGCTGCTTGCATTCGAGGCAGCCGATGCCCGCCGTGCGACAACCCTCCTGCACCCACTCGCGCCGCCGGTCGTCGGAATAAATCTTGTGCCACTGCCACACCGGGCATTTTTCGGGGTCGCCGGGGTCGCCGCGGCGTTTGCGCGCCGGGTCGGTCGGCATCGTCCGCAGTTTCTTTTCCACCGAGTCCGCAGGCTCGCGCAATGAAATGGTGTTGTCGTATGATTTCGACATTTTGCGGGCGTCCACGCCGGGGATTTTCGGCGCGGCGGTCAACAGCGCCTGCGGCTCGGGCAGCAGCAGCCGCGACATGCCGTCGAGATAACCGCACAGCCGCTCGCGGTCGCCGATGGAGGCGTTTTGCTGCGATTCCACCAGCGCCACGGCAACATCGTGCGCGCGCTCGTCGCCCTGCTCCTGGTGTTTCTTGCGAAGTTCGCGGTAGAGTTGCGCGTTCTTGCGCCCGAGTTTGTCTATCGCCCTTTCGACCTTGCGCTCGAAGTCCGGCTCGCGCCCGTAGAGATAATTGAAGCGGCGCGCAATCTCCCTCGACAGTTCGACATGCGCGACCTGGTCTTCGCCGACCGGCACCAGGTCGGCCTTGTACATCAGGATGTCGGCGGTCTGCAACAGCGGATAGCCGAGAAAGCCGAAGGTGGTCAAATCCCTGCCCGACAGCCTCTCCTGCTGCTCCTTGTAACTCGGCACCCGCTCCAGCCAGCCCAGCGGCGTGATCATCGCCAGCAGCAGATACAGTTCGGCGTGCTCGGGCACTTCTGATTGCACAAACAACGTCGCCGTGCCCGGATTGACGCCGCAGGCGAGCCAGTCTATGACCATCTCGAACACGTTGCCCCGGATGTCGGAGGTGTCCTCGTAGTGCGTCGTCAGCGCGTGCCAGTCCGCCACGAAGAAAAAACATTCGTGGCTCAGTTGCAGCTCAACCCAGTTTTTCAGAACGCCGTGGTAATGCCCGAGATGCAACGGCCCCGTAGGCCGCATGCCTGAGACTACGCGCTTGCCTTGTGCCAGAGAAGGGTTCAATGAAGCCGTTTCAGGCTGTTTCGTGGAAAGATACGGTCTTAGGAGGGGCGGTTCGCCGCGCCGCGGCGGCCAGAAACCAGCAACAGCAGCAGCAGCAGCGCGGCGAGAGCAGGCAGGCCGAAACCGCCGCTGTGGTGGCGGCGACCGCCGCCGCCGACAGCGCCGGCTCTCAGGCCGAGGGGATCTTTGACAACGCTGTTGATTGCGCCATCGGCGTCATAATCGCCGCCGTCCAGGACATAAACCACCAGGCAGGCGTCGCCCGCCGACTTCACACGCCTGAGAACGCCGTCGTCGTCGCGGTAGCGGCTGCCGACGGCACGGGTGTCATCCGGGCAGGCGCCGTCCACAAGCGGCGCGAAGCCGTAGTCATTGCCGTCCGGCGTAGCCTCAAAGTTCACAGGGGCGGCGCCTTCGCGGTACTTGACCACCAAATTCGCACCGCTGTCGTCATACCGGGCTTGCGGCAGCGGAATAATCACGCCCGCGAGGCCGCCCTCGTCGCCCGCCCCGGCGTAGTCCACGCCGAAAACCGAGAAGTCATACACCGCCGACAAACCGGACGGCAGATTGTCAAATCTGGATGCCGCATAGTCGTTGTAAACGACCGTGCCCCTCGTGGCCCCCGCCGTGACCGCCCGCGCAAGAGACGAGTCGCCGATGCGCAGACCCTGCCCCGAAAACACCGGACGGATGTGCTGCCAGATTCTTGCGCCGGCCGTGCCCGACACCTCCAGCGACACCGCCACCGGCAGGTAGGCAATGTCATCGTAGGGGTCGTGGGCGTCGGCAATGCCATCGTTATCGGCGTCGCCGCCGGCCGTCGCCAGCGGATCCGTCGCGGCGACCACCG
Organism: uncultured candidatus Poriferisulfidus sp.; assembly: GCA_963693105.1. Classification (GTDB taxonomy): domain Bacteria; phylum Pseudomonadota; class Gammaproteobacteria; order Poriferisulfidales; family Oxydemutatoraceae; genus Oxydemutator. The sequence goes on from OY843752.1 coordinate 1,734,981, forward strand.
GATAGCGGAGCATCACCGTCGCGGTCGTGTCGCCTGAACCGGCTACCTCAATCGATTCCGGCACATCATCCGGCGCGGTAAGCGTGAAGACACGGGTCTCAGGCGTACTGCCAACCCGGACCGGCAACTCCAAAGTGCAAGCCACGCCTGTCACCAGCACGTTGACCACGTTGCCGTTACACGTCAACTGCGGACGCCCCACCACCGGCGGGAAGCCGTCCGCACCGGGCACAACCTCGACCACCGTCTGCGTCGAAAGACCCAGCGAATACTCGTCCATCCTCGGGGAAGAGCGGGTGGTTGCACGCCACAGCCGGAACGTGCCTCCTGCATTCCTCAAGCCGGTAATCTGCCAGACTTCCGTGCCGGTGGTCGCCGGGATTGCAAAGCTTGACGTGATTGAAAAGGTCGGGGGCGTGCCGGCGCTGTCCTCAGTTTCGGCCGTGGCGACGGTGCTGCCAACGGGTATTCTCGACAACTCCAGCGTCAGCGTCGTGGCGGCGATTCGAGTGCTGTCAAAGGCAGCCCGCACCACCACGTCGTTGCCCGTCGTGAACAGACGCTGCGAGTCCATATTCAGTTCCGGCACACGCTGGATGAACTGCTCCGGCAGATTGCTGGCGGTCGCCGTATCCACAGCCCACAAGCCGTTCTCACCCGTCGTCGCCAGCCAGCCTATCCTGTGCTCGACATTTGCGATGACGTTGCTCCAGTCCACCGTCTCGCAGCCGCCGGCGCGCACCATTGCCGCGTAATTGGCCGGGAACTCCCCGGTGCAGCCGTAACTGCTGATATCCGCATAGCCGCCGTCGTAGCCGAAGGTGTCGCTCAGGTAATACGCCTGAATGTTCGTCGCCGCCGCCTGCGTAACCGTAGTGTTCGCCGCCGTCTGCGTCGTGCTCAGCACCGATGAAACGCCCAGATGAGCCCTGGCTCCATACTCGCGGATTCCCGAATAAGCGATAAGCGCCGGTGTGCCCGCACTGCCCCTTCGTCCCGAAGCAATGGCAAACGCCGGCCGTTCACCCGGCAACGCCGCCACCAGCGGATTGGAACCGATGCGCGCTTCCGCCGCGTCCGGTATGCCATCGGAGTCGGCGTCCGCCATCACGCCGTAGGATATCGTGATGGTGGCGGTCTGCGTCGTCTGGTTGCGGGTTTCGTTGGTACGTACATCCAGCGCGCGGTCGAAGATGCCGGGCACATCGCCGCCCGGATATTCATACACCGCGAACACACCGCCGTCATCCACCGTCAGTTCACGCGCCAGCTCCAGCGCGATGCCTCTCGGCGCGTGGTATAACGCGCTCGTCACCATAACCGCGCCCACATTCGACCCGGTCACTGTCAGCGCAAAGCCGCGCACTTCGGCGCTGGCCGCCAACTGCTCCGGCGTCATGACTTCCGTGCGCCGCGACGGGGGCAAAATGGCCAGGTCTTCGTTCGCCCTGAGCCACACGCGGCTCTGGCCGCCGGCCCACGACAAGCCACTGAACCGCGGAGGGGCGGTGTCCCTGCCGGCAATCCCCAGCGTCACGACGCTTGGCGTGGCCGTGATGATTCCAGCGGCGAGACCGCCGCCACTGGCGCCGGTCAGGGTCAGCGTGAAGAACCTGTCCTCGGTATCCCGGTCCGTATATTCCACCAACCCCGGCAAATCGAAGAGATGAGTCTCGGTGGTGGTGGAGAGGACTACAACCGCGCCGGTAATCGGATAACTGCTGTGTCCGACAAAATCCTCCGGCGCGGCGGAATTCATCGACGCCGGGCCGGTGGTGATACTCCACAGCACCGTAGTCGCCGCGCCCCGGGGGGTGCTGATATTCAGCCCGGCCTGCGGTGTTGTTGCGTCGTCTGCCGCAATGAACAAAGCGCCCGGCTCCGGCTCCACCAGCGACACCCTCACCGGGTCGTCGCGAATGGTAATCGTGAGCGTGTCAGGATTGCGCGTAAGCGGGAGACTGCCGGCAGCGGCGGCGAGGGTTACACTGAAAGTCCTTGACCCGTCGTCCGTCTCTCTGTCTATCAGGCCAATCTCTACGGGCAGGCTGCGGGTGTCGCTGCTGAAGGGGCCGATACGCTGGTTAGTACGCGCCACATAGTCGGTGCTGCCGAAGGCGGTTCCGTCCACCGTATTGGCTATGACGAAGATATTGTCACGAGTCAACATCGCGGTTGACAAGATGGAGACAGTCCCGACAACCATTACATCTCCCTCAAACACCGCCAATGCTGGATCACTCCAGCCTATGAGAAGTTCCTCGTCGTCGTTAATGGTAACGGTGGCCATGTCAGGATTGACATCCACCCTGGACAACGCTTGACCCGACGGCTGGCTCAACTCCAGGCGGAACCGCTCGGTGTTCTCAATCAACGTGTCATTGGTTATGCCGACGGCGAAGCACTCCCTGCGCCGAGCATCTGAGAAAGGACCGACCACTTGATTGGTAATCGGGTTGTAGTCGGCGTTAGTGGCCTCACTTTCTCTGGTATTCACGCTCACGGGGAACGTGCGGTCTAGAGGCTGGCTAAGGGGCGGATTGGTTACCATAACACACACCTGAAACTGTCCTACATCCTCGCTCTCCACGTAGCTCGTCCGCTCAAAACCCACTGTGACCCGGTCCTCGTCCTCAATGGTGATGGTGGCCGTGGTGGGCGCAATCACGATGTTCCCGGCGTCGGCGGCCCCCGAGGGAAGGGAGAGCACAACGGAGAAAGTCTCTGCCTCCTCAGGCACACGGTCGTTCTCGATGGCAATTTCTACGGACACGCTGCGGGTGGCGCCGCTGAAGGGGCCGACAGGGTAGCTGGTGACCGGGTAGTCGTCGCCGCCATCGGCGGTTCCCTCCACCGGGTTGGCCACGATGGAAAAAACGTGCTCAAGCGGCTCGTCCGCCGCAGGCTCGGTGATTTCGACGGTCAGGGTGACCGTTCCCGAACTCTCTCTCCACATAACAGCGCGGGAATCCTCCGCGAAGCCAAGCGTAACCGGGTCGTCGTCCACAATGCTGATGGTGGTCGTGCCGGTCACAATCAGGATGTCCGCCGGCGTCCCCTCTCCCGGCGGAAAGGAGAGCGCAACGGAGAAAGTGGATGCACCCTCGGGCACCATGTCGTCCGGGATGGCAATCGCTACGTCCAGGCTGCGGGTGGCATCGCTGAAAGGGCCGACAGAGTGGTTAGTGAGTTCCGTATAGTCGTTGCCATCGGCGGTTCCGGCCATCGTGTTGGCCACAAGGGAAAAAGCAGCGCGACCCATCAGCCCGCCCGACACAGGCACGTCGCTGATGACGACGGTCAGGGTGACCGCTCCCGCACCCTCCGGCACCTCAAGGGAATCCTCCTCGAAGCCAATACGAATCAAATCGTCGTCCACAATGTCAATGGTGGTCGTGCCGTCCTCAATCACGACGTTCGGCGGCGGCTCATCGCCCGGGGGAAAGGAGAGCGCAACGGAGAAAGTGGATGCACGCTCACGCTCAGGCGCCATGTCGTCCTGGATGGTAATCGTTACGGACTGGCTGCGGGTGGCGTCGCCGAAGGGGCCGATCATCTGCTCAGTGATCATCACGTAGTCGTCGCCGCCGGTGGCGGTTCCGTCCATCGTGCTGACGACAAGGGAAAAAGCATCGCGCTCAATCGCGGTGGCCGTCCCAGGACTGCTGATTACGACGGTCAGGGTGACCGCTCCCGCACCCTCCCGCACCGCAACGGCGCGGGAATTCTCCGCGAAGCCAATATGAATCGGATCGCTCGGATTGATGGTGATGGTCGCCGCGTTGTTCGTGGGGTGCAAAGGGTAAACAGTACCGCCTGTCGGCGTGCTTATCTGTAACGTCAGCGACTCCTGGGGCTCCGGAACGGAGTCGTCGGTTAAACGTATCTGGATCCTTCCGAGGGTGGCGAAGCTGATAACGCCCGTTGACTCGTATGAGACGAGGCTGGCGTCCGCCACAAACTCGTAATCGGCGGCATCGCCCCCATTAGCGCCCGTTATCGTGAAAGGTATCATATACGTACCCGGTACTAAGCCGACCGTGGGGGAGGCCGCCCGCACGGTAAAGGTAGTGGTTTGGCCTTCATTGAGCCCACTCGTGCTGCCGACGACGCGCATTGTCGTCTGCGCCTGCGCCTCGCCGGCAACAACAAACGCCGCAAACAGCAACATTGCAACGCAACGCGCCGCCGACAGCGGTCTCAACAGAAAAATCATGGTTTTTAGCATAAGGTATGGTAGCAGGTCGCGCGCCATTTTATAAGAATGCAAGCCGGATTGTCAACCCCCTGTACAAACAAGCGTCGCAATTGACAATATCTGTGCAATCTTTATACTAGTCTATTAAACCGGTCTGTTAAGGAGGAACACGATGATCAAGGTCGGTGCATTTGAGGCAAAAACCCATTGGTCCTGGCTGCTGAAAAAAGTCAGTCAGGGGGAAGAAGTGCTCATTACCAAACGAGGCAAGGCGGTGGCGCGTCTGGTGCCCGCCGGGCAGGCTGAGCAATCGCAACTCAGCGCAGCCATCAACAAACTGCTGACACTTCGCAAGGAAGTGAAACTCGGCAAACTCAACTGGAAAACCCTGCGTGACGAAGGTCGCCGGTGAGCGCGTTTGTTCTCGATTGTTCCATCGCCGTGTCCTGGCTTGTCGAGGATGAAGCCGGTCCGAAAACAGATCAACTGCTTGAACAATTGCACGACGGCGGCGCACTCGTTCCCGGTCTGTGGCGTCTGGAACTCGGCAATGTTCTGGTGCGGGCCGAAAAACACGGGCGGATAACCGCCGCACAAATCACGGCCATGGTGGAACTCGTCGACAAACTGCCCATCACCACCGACACAGACGACAGCCGCGCCCTCAAAGAGGTACTGAGCCTCGCCCGCGCCGAATCCCTGACAACGTACGACGCCGCTTATCTGGAGTTGGCCATGCGGCACGGAATACCGCTGGCAACGCTGGACAAGACGCTGATCAAGGCGGCCAAAAGAATCAAGGCAAAGACGCTGCCGGCCTGACGCAAGCGCGCTTCACCCGGCACAAACAAAGCCCGTCAAACAGGCAGGTCGCCGCTGACGGCGACGCAGCCGAAACGCTTTTGCAGGCGGTGCAATGCGTGTTCTTCGAGTTCGGATTTCAGCGTCCAGCCCTCGTCCGGGACATAGCGCTCGCTCAGGACGCTGCCGTTGTCGTAGAGGAAGGCGCGCAGGTCGGGGGCGTTGACGGGCACGCGCAACTGCCAGGCGCGGCGGCGCGCATGATTTGGGGGTGAGTGCGCTGATGCGGTTGTTGTGAAGTTTGAGCGCGCGGCGCCAGCGATACAACGTGCGCGAACTAACCTCAAAGGCATCGATAGCGGCGCCCTGTCCGTGCCGCTCGGCGAACTCAAGGATTTTGATACGTTGCAGGGCATCTTTGCTCGTCATCTCCCAAAGATGCCCTGATTTGACTACTCGTGAATACCCCTTGATGCGGTATCCGACACGATGGATTTGCATGGCTCTCCTCGCAGATCAGAGTGCCAAAGGTGTCTGAGCTTTTGTAGGTACCCGGACGGATGGTCCCGGCCCTGTTGACAGCCGCATCCGGCGGTGGCCTGTCCCGTCGCCGGCGCTGGCGACGGCGACATCCCCCGGGGCAGGCCTGCAGGACATCGAGGGCCAGATATGGCGGAATCGGCCATCCAGTGCCAGCCGCGGCGAAAAACGGCCGCGAGAATGCCCGTTCTCGGGACAATCTCGGGTCTGGAGGTATCCTAGTGCCCCCGGAGGCGGCCGTTTGCTTGGCTGTGACCTCGGCGCCCGCCGGCGACCTCATTGAGGAGGGCAACCGGGCGTACAAAGAAAAGCCGCCCGAGGGCGGCTCTTCTATCCCCTATGGACTGAAACTTTATGGAAAGAAAATGTATTTGATAAGTCCAGCAAACAAGATGCCTACGAGCGCATACAGAAGTTTTTTTATGCTACTAAACTCACCTTCCATTCTTGCCATTCTGGTTTCCAGTGCTGTCTGTACTCTTTCCAAATCTGCCGTGGTTGCCAGATGATTCATCCGTTCTTCCAGCGTTGCCAGCCTTTCTCCAAAGTTCCCGTTCCCGCCATTTCCACCCGGCTTTGGGGGAGTGCCCAGAGGAAAAACATTATCCTCGTGTTTAATCTGCGGCATTCTGCCAAACCGAAAGCTGCTGCCAAAGACCCTTTGAGTCAAGGCCGAAATAATCAGATACTTCCAGCACAACACCCGACACAACGGGCTGGGCGCCTGTACGCATACCGATTATTTCACTTATCTGTGCAGGCGTTCTATCTGTCGGCGCAGCGACAATCCACAACGGCGACTCGCGATTCTCGAGGGTAAAATAGTGCCCCTCAAAGTTTTCTTCGATAAGTTTTTTTGCTGTTTCCCGACAATGATCTGTGGGGGAAATCAAAAACAGTTTCATATCAGCCGAAGGCAGTGGCGACCACCATCGTTCCGATAATCGCAATACTGGCGAACACGACGATGAGCGTCATGTGCTTTTCGCTGGCAGCCATTTCGCCTCTTAACTCGGTCAAATCGGCTTTTGTCGCCATGCCGTCCATTCTGTCTGTGAGCGGCTTGAGCGCATCCGCGATGGAGTCATGGATTACCTTGACCATGGCCTCGGCCTGTGCGCGCGTCATGCCCGTTTGTTCAATGTTGTGGGCTTGGTTAATCATGTCAGTCATGCGGCAAATGGTAGCACACCAGGGAAATGGTCGCCAGGGCTTGTACAAGTCCAATACCTTTGGCAGTATGGAAGTTGTTGTGAGAGGTATTGTATGGGAGATTGGCGTTTGAGGGAATGGTGTGGTCTTTGGGTGTTGTAGAAGACCAGCCATTCGGCGAGTTTTTGGTTGAAGAGGGTCAGGTCGGAGAACAGGAGGTCGTCGTGGTAGTCGACGAAACTCTCCTGGATGGTGCGGTTGAAGCGTTCGGCGTGAGGGTTCATTTTGGGTGAGTTGGGGTAGGTCCACCAGTGGGTGATATGGAGTTCATCGAGTCGTTTTTGGAAGTCGCCCATGAACTCGGAGCCGTTGTCGGTGAGCAGGTATTTAGGCGCTGCCGGCAGCAGGTCGATGAGGGCGTTGAGGGTAAGGGTGGCTTGACGGCTGGAAGCGGTGCGCGAGGCGAAGGCGACGGCCAAGCGGCTGTTGGGGTCGATGAAGGTGGTGAGGTAGCGTCGGATGCCATCACGCATGCGCACTATTGTGTCGCCGGCGATGAGTTCGAGCGGGGCGGGTTGATAGCCTTTGATGCGGCGTGTTTTGTGTTGCCGGCGCACGGATTTGGGCTGTCCGCGCGGGCCGAGGCGGAGCGGGGCGTGGTGCATTTTATCCGGTGCGCGGGCGATGATGCGCCCGATGGTGGACACGCTCGGCAGCGCCACCCGGTTCTTGCGGCACCAGGCGCGGAACTCCTGACTGGCGTGGATAGTGGCTTTGCCTATATTGGGGTGGTGTTTGTGGAAACGCATGGCGCGTATTTGGGCGACCACGGCGGGCGCGGTGGCCGGCGGCCGTTTGCGGTGCGGCGCGCATGATTTGGGGGTGAGTGCGCTGATGCGGTTGTTGTGAAGTTTGAGCGCGCGGCGCCAGCGATACAGCGTGCGCGAACTAACCTCAAAGGCATCGATAGCGGCGCCCTGTCCGTGCCGCTCGGCGAACTCAAGGATTTTGATACGTTGCAGGGCATCTTTGCTCGTCATCTCCCAAAGATGCCCTGATTTGACTACTCGTGAATACCCCTTGATGCGGTATCCGACACGATGGATTTGCATGGCTCTCCTCGCAGATCAGAGTGCCAAAGGTGTCTGAGCTTTTGTAGGCCCCCGCACTGCACCGGCCTGGCCGGGCGGCGCCCCGGCAGCCGTTTTCCGCGTGCCGAAGAGCCGCTGCTGCGGAGGGCTTGATGAAGAAAGGCCGCCCGGAGACGGTCTTTCAGTTTCAGTGCGGGCTGAGTCCGGAGGCGGGGTTATTGAATAAGCGCGAAAATGCTGGCGTGAGTGCTGACTATCGCCGCTCGTTGAGTCTTCAGGATACTTGTCTGATTGCTTCGCATACCCGGCAATCTCCTCGTACCGACGACAACTACAAGGGCGCCGACGATGGCGCCAGAAACCGTAGTAGCAGTTTCAGACATTATGGGTTCCAACCTTGTTATGCGAATGGGAAAGTGTCGTGCATGGTGGGGTTCCTCCTTAAGCAGAATATACCACACTGCTGGTTGTGAAATCTAACTGCCATACCATCCGGCGTAAGAAGAAAGGCCGCCCGGAGGCGGCCTTTCAGTTTCAGCGCGGACAAAAAGTCCGGGGTCAGTTGCTGAGCAACAGCGCATTGACAAGGGTGCCAACGATCAGGGCTGTCAGGCCAAGAACGCCAAGAAACAGACCGACCATCCACCGAACCAGCTCAGATTTCATCTGTGCCATATCGGACCTGATAGTGGCCATCCCGTTTTCAGATTGTTCCTGTGTTACCGCTTCATTTTTCATTATCAATCTCCTTCAATAATCCGGAGAATTTTCCCTGGGGGGAAGACCCAGAGGGTTTGTCGGTGGCTCAAATCCAGTGGCGCTTGAGCCGCCAGTGACCGTCCAGTCCACGCGTATCTCACGCGGCGCGCCCTCGTCATGCAGTATTCCATACACGCCGGTCACAAGCAACGGAGGCGGACGGGATAACCCTTGTGCTAACTGGCAAAAGAAAGGCCGCCCGGAGGCGACCTTTCAATTTCAGTGCGGACAAAAAGTCCGGGGTCAGTTGCTGAGCAACAGCGCATTGACAAGGGTGCCAACGATCAGGGCTGTCAGGCCAAGAACGCCAAGAAACAGACCAACCATCCATCGTACCAGCTCAGATTTCATCTGTGCCATATCAGATCTGAGGTCGGACCTGAGATCGGCCATCCCGTTTTCAAATTGTCCCTGTGTTACCGCTTCATTTTTCATTATCAATCTCCTTCAATAATCCGGAGAATTTTCCCTGGGGGGAAGACCCAGAGGGTTTGTCGGTGGCTCAAATCCAGTGGCGCTTGAGCCGCCAGTGACCGTCCAGTCCACGCGTATCTCACGCGGCGCACCCTCGTCATGCAGTATTCCATACGCGCCGGTCACAAGCAACGGAGGCGGGATAACCCTTGTACTGGCGGACAAAAGAAAGGCCGCCCGGAGGCGGCCTTTCTTTTAATGGGGACTGAGCCCGGGAAGAGTCAATTTGCCACAGGCAACTGCAACGCTGATATAAGCAATTGCATGGATTGCATGTGGTTGCCAAAAACACTGATAGCGAAACCCACCAGCCCCATGGCCACCACGATTGTGGTCAGGGATGTACCAATCGTCCAGTACACAAGTGTACGGACATCAGCCTCAAGTGCATCCACTTTTGCTGAGAGTGGAGCAATCGCTCCTTCAACAATTTCTCTTATTCTTGACTCTTCCATTTCTTCATCTTTCATAAAGCTCTCCATTGTTGCCTCAAGAGAGTCTCCCCCAAGGAAGTATCCCCGAGGGTAGTTTTGTGTTCGAATCCAGCCGACCGGCTCGCATCATCACAGGATTCCGGCGATGCTTTTTCAATGGGTTGATTGTAGCACGATGGGCTCCTCAAGGGCTGCCTGCGGAGAACCCGCGCCAGCATGTTACCCGACAGCACCTCCGCTTCTTTCCGTGTCCGCTTTCAATGCCGAGCGCGCCCCTGGACAATCCGCCGGCGGGCTGCCGGCGGCGCTCTGTTTCCGAGGTGCTACGGGTTATCCCATCCCGAAATCGTGCCGCCTGCGCGATTACACGCAGCCGATTTCAAAATGATTTTCTCGTTGCACCTAATGTTCACGGCGGAAGTACTCTAAAAGACCCTCCTCAAAGATTTCCATCAAATCCCCGATTGACAAGTCGGTGTAGGCCACAACTGTCTCATCCTCCTCTCCATTTTTCTTCCTATCTTTCTTCGACGTGACAGGGCGAGAGTCATGTAACTCAAGAACAAGACGTGCGTCGTGTACAAATTCGCTACGTAGCCCATAGAGGAACCTCGCTACATCATCAATCGACTCAAGAGGCTCTCTATTTATTTCGATGGCACGGCATAGTGTGTCTTGGCGATCTTGCGGCAAATTGCGGAAGAAAAAAGCACAACGTTGGGTGGCATAGCAAGCTTGGGACCGAATACCTGACAGGGACTCAATAATGGCAGTTAGTGCTATGACCTTAAACGAGTTGGTCAGATAGCCAATCACCTGCTCTGAGCCCTCCACATGCCAATCACCTTTCTTCACGAGTAAGCGATAGAAGCATGTTACACGGAGGAACTCGTCCTTAATGGATGTCGTACTGAGAGAATTGTAAAAATGCTCGAATTTTTCCCAACTGTCAAAATGGGATTTCAGCGCATCGTACGCGTCCTTTTTGTAGTTTTCCTCGTAATCTACATACCGGCGCTTAGGCATCACTGAGGTCAAACGGCGCCAGTCGTTTATCATGACTGGCGGCTACTTATGTTGCATATTTCATTATGGATTAGTGTTCTCATTGTGTCCCTTTAGCGATATGCGACTAATTAGTTGCCCAACCATGCTCCCTGGCAAGTTCACGTGTACGGGCAATATCATAGGCATTTGTAGGCTCATTTGATAAAAACGCTGCTTCATACGGAATAGGCTCCTTATCCTGCCCCGCAATCTCCCAAGCCTTGCCATGAGACATATCACTGATTTTTGTAGCCGTTTTCCCCTTCGTCTTATCAATTACCAAGTCCACTAAGGCAACTTCATACGAATTAAAGTAATCTATTTTGGGAGTCCTTAATGGAATAACCACTTTTCGAGTATATCCAAGAGGATTCCTGAACTCCCTTACAACAATAGACTTATCTTTGGTAAGCCTCTCCTGCACTGGCAACAATTTTTTAGGCACGGGGCTGTTTTGCAGGCGTTGATAGGCAACACCTGTAATGGGTTCACCATATTTAGCAAAAGCCGCAAAATCACTCCACCACAGGATCTTATTCAGTTTTGTAGCACCAAAAGTCTCATCATCCTGGCACTTACTCGCAATATAGATAATTAACTCACTGAGGAGTTTTTCCCCCTTAATCTCCTTTTCCACCTCATAGGTGAGACTCTTTGTCTGGTCTTGTACCTCCATTTTCGTTTCTCCTTCTCTGATGAAATCCGATTGCCTTTACAGACAGCCTCGTATTATGACACTTTTATTTCTTGTTCAGCCGCCGCTTGCCGCCCTTTTTATCCAACTTTCAACCCTGTTTTAACTCCTCTTCTCCCAACGTTTGGGGACTGCTGTATATGATTCCCGCACGGAAACGGGGCCGTCAGCTGGACGGCAAGGCGGGACGGTCCGGGAGAAGGTTGTGAGCCGCGTTTCATGTCTCGATTCTTCCCCCGCTTTTTGCGATATACTTTGCCGGTATTCCCCAATCGAATCACACCGGACGACACGACACGATGAGCTATCAGGTACTGGCGCGCAAATGGCGTCCGCGCAATTTTGAGCAGGTCATCGGCCAGCGCCATATCATCCGCGCGCTGGAAAACGCGCTGAAACTTGTGCTAACTGGCAAAAGAAAGGCCGCCCGGAGGCGGCCTTTCAGTTTCAGCGCGGACTGAGTCCGGGATCAGGGTTAGGGAATCTGAACTTGTAATATAATGCATCATAGTCGCAGTTCCCTTATTAAAGACACTGCACAGCCAATCAAAAGAGGGAAACACAATGACAATGTTAGAAAAAGAAACAAAAATTTTTGAATCAAAATTGCCTGAGTTTGTTGAGAATAACCTTAATGAGTTTGTTGTGATAAAGGGTGAAGAAGTAGGGTTTTTTGCCAACAAATTGGATGCTGTTAATTATGGCATGAGGACGTATGGCCCTACGGGTTGTTTTCTTGTCAGGCAGGTAGCGGAGAAACAGCCCGAAATATCCATGCCTGCGCTCACACTGGGGCTTTTACAAAGCAAATGACGATTGCCACCTACCGCTATGAAGGAGAGGGTATTACTTCAGAAGGAGAACAGATTAAGCTCCGCCCCAGGGATATCCTGATCAACACTGGGCCTAGAATACATATTCAGATTGACTATTCTGACTATATGAAGAAACTTTTTACCGAGAGAGCTATTGACATAATAGAAAGCCGCAAGGGGATGGCTTTGATAGATACAGGAGCAACGAAAAGTTGTATTGATTTGGAATTAGCACAAGACTTTTCATTCCCCGTTATAGATGAAGTGAAAATGTCAACCCCGTCGCATAGTAATTATACTTCGCCACTTTACTCAGGCATTATGCTTGACATAACAGCAATGGCAAAAAAGGGTTATGTCGAGCTATTAGGCGTTGAAATAGCAAACCAAGGCATTGACGTTATAATCGGCCGCGATATCCTGGCCATGGGATTGCTTGTTTATAACGGCGTTGATGGAACTTGTGCTTTTGCCATATAGCCCAATCCTACGCTAAGTATCCATTGGACAACCCGCGGACGGCCTGCTGATGTTGCCCGTGTTTCCTGATGAGGCGGGACGGGCCGGGAGAAGGTTGTGAGCCGCGTTTCATGTCTCGATTCTTCCTCCGCTTTTTGCGATATACTTTGCCGGTATTCCCCAATCGAATCACACCGGACGACACGACACGATGAGCTATCAGGTACTGGCGCGCAAATGGCGTCCGCGCAATTTTGAGCAGGTCATCGGCCAGCGCCATATCATCCGTGCGCTGGAAAACGCGCTGAAACTTGGCCGCCTGCACCACGCCTACCTGTTCACCGGCACGCGCGGCGTCGGCAAAACCACGATTGCGCGCATCCTCGCCAAATGCTTCAACTGCGAAAAAGGCGTCAGCGCGACGCCCTGCGGCGACTGCACCGCCTGCACGCAGGTGGACGGCGGCAACTTCATGGACCTGATCGAGGTGGACGCCGCCTCGCGCACCGGCGTGGACGACATGCGCGAACTGCTGGACAACGTGCAATACGCCTCCAGCGCCGGGCGCTACAAGATCTACCTGATAGACGAAGTGCACATGCTGTCGGTCAACAGTTTCAACGCGCTTCTGAAAACGCTCGAAGAACCGCCGGAACACGTGAAGTTTTTCTTCGCGACGACGCACCCGGGGAAAATTCCGGTCACGATTCTGTCACGCTGCCTGCAATTCAACCTGACGCGCCTGCCCTACCAGTTGATTCACGAACACCTGGCGGCGCTGCTCGACGCCGAGAAGGTCGAGCACGAGGAAGGCGCGCTCGGGGAAATCGCGGTGGCCGCCGAGGGCAGCGTGCGCGACGCGCTGAGCCTGCTCGACCAGGCCATCGCCTACGGGGACGGCCGCCTGAAAAGCAGCGAGGTCGAGACCATGCTGGGGCTGGCCGCGCGCCAGCAGATTGTCGAGATGGGCCGCTGCATCGCCGCGCGCGACACCGCGAAACTGTTCGAACTGGTCGAAATGGCATACCGCAAGGCCGTGGATTTCGAGAACCTGCTGAAAGACATTCTCGCGCTGCTGCACCAGGTGGCGCTGCGCCAGGCGCTGCCGGACGCCGCGATTTCGCCGCAACTGAAAGCCGAAGACGTGGATCAACTGGCCGCCGCCATTTCTCCGGAAGATCTGCAACTGTGCTACCAGATCGCGCTGGGCGGCAAGCGCGACATGGCGTTCGCGCCCGACGACAAGGCGGCATTCGAGATGACGCTGCTGAGGATGATGCACTTCACGCCGCTGGAACCGGACACGCCGCAGCGCGCCGCCGCCGCGAAGCCGCCGACACAGAGCGCACCCGCCGCGCAGCCGCAAACGCAAAACGCACCAAACGCACCCGACGCACAACCGCAAACGCAAGGCGCACCCGCCGCACGACCGCAAACGCAAAGCGCACCAAACGCACCCGCCGCACAACCGCCGACGCAAAACACACCCGCCGCACAACCGCCGACACAGAGCGCGCCCGCCGCACAGCCGCAAACGCAAGACGCACCCGCCGCACAACCACCGACGCAAAACGCACCCGCCGCACAGCCGCAAACGCAAGACGCAGCCGCCGCACAACCGCCGATGCAAGACGCGCCCGCCGACGCCGGTGATGGCGCCACCGCCGACGACGCGCCTCAACACGGCAACTTCAGCCTGGCCGACTGCGGCGATGTCCAGGGCTGGGTGCGGCTGATCGAGGCCGCCGGTTTCCAGGGTCCGTTGCGCGAAATCTGTTTCAACTCGCTGCTGACGCCGCAATCCGAAACCGCGGCGACGCTGGCGGTGGACACGCGCATCGAGGGCCTGTGTACGCCGGAGCGAAAAGAGGAAATCCGGCAAACGCTGAGCCGGCTGATCGGCGCGCAAGCCGCCCTCCGCTTCGAGACGGCGTCGTCCGGGGAAACGCCGGCGCAAGTCAAAAAACGCAAAGACCTGGAGCGCCGCCGCAAGGCCGCGCAGTCCATCGAGAAGAACCCGCAGGTACATTCCATCAAGGAGCGTTTCGGCGCGCAGACCATTCCCGACTCGACGCACCCCGTCGAATCCGAGGGCTGAGCGCCGCCGGGCGCTTCGCAACCCGCCCCGCCGCCCGCGACCGATGGCGCACAAAGACCTGCTGAAACAACTCATCGAGACCTTCACCTGCCTGCCGGGCGTCGGCAGGAAGACCGCGCAGCGCTTCGTCTATCACCTGCTCGAACGCGACCGTCCCGGCGGCGCGGCGCTGGCCGAACTGTTGCGCGAGACGGTCGAGAAAATCGGCAACTGCGAACGCTGCCGCATGTTCACCGAGCATCCGTTGTGCGCCATTTGCGGCGACAACCGCCGCGACCCCGCGCTGATTTGCGTGGTCGAAAACCCCGCCGACCTGATGGCGCTTGAAGCGAACACCGGCTACCGGGGGCTGTATTTCGTGCTGCACGGCAGGCTGTCGCCGCTGGACAACATCGGCCCGCGCGAAATCGGCCTCGACCTGCTTGAAGAGATGCTCAGGAAAAACGGCGTCCGGGAATTGATACTCGCCACCGGCACCACCGTCGAAGGCGACGTCACCGCGCACGTCATCGGCGAACTGGCGGCGCGCTGCCGCATCAAGACGACCAAAATCGCGCAGGGCGTGCCCATCGGCGGAGAACTTGAATACGTGGACGCCTCGACGCTGGCGCAAGCTTTCAACACGCGCACTCGCATCGGCGACGGCGACGGCGACAATCAGTCGAAGCGGTAGCCGAAGGCGTCCGCCATCGCGCCGCATTGGCGCGTGATGCAGTCGCTGGAGTAGTCGGTGTAGTAGTCGCGGTAATGCCGGTTTTTCTCCCGCACGCGGGTCTTGGTCCTGGGCAGGTCGCGGCGCGGAAGTTTCAGCAGGCCGCACACTTCGTCGTAATCGTCCTGCAAGGTTCTCGAAGCGGATGTAGGCGTGCCCATCGGCGGGGAACTTGAATACGTGGATGCCTCGACGCTGGCGCAAGCCTTCAACACGCGCACCCGCATCGGCGACGGCGACGGCGACGGCGACGGCGACGGCGACAATCAGTCGAAGCGGTAGCCGAAGGCGTCCGCCATCGCGCCGCATTGGCGCGTGATGCAGGCGCTGGAGTAGTCGGTGTAGTAGTCGTGGTAATGCCGGTTTTTCTCCCGCACGCGGGTCTTGGTCCTGGGCAGGTCGCGGCGCGGGAGTTTCAGCAGGCCGCACACTTCGTTGTAATCGTCCTGCAGGTTCTCGAAGCGGATGTAATAGTCGGCGAATGGTTCGCCGTCGCTGAAATAGAAGGCCGGGATTTCCGCCACCAGCGCGGCGAACAAACCCTTCCTCAACGAAAACTCGATGCCCTCGCGGTGGCGCCCGCGTGCAAAGTCGCGGCGCGCGCGGCGCAGCCTGAGATGCAAACGGGCGTTGCCGAGGCCGCCGCGCTGCACGATTCCGCCTGCGTCCCTGACGAGGTTCGGCCAGTCCACCTTGAACTTGTAGAAGTAGAGGGACACGAACAAATCCCACGGATTGCGCACCACGGTGAACTTGAAATAGTCGTTCCACACCTGCTCGCCGACCCGCCGCCGGATGTCGTCCGGCAGAATGTGCGGCTGTGAATAACCGTCGTTGTTGCGCGCGCGCATCGTGCCGTACTCGTCGGCGTCCACGCCGGGGCGGAAGGTCTCGTCGCCGGCGATGACGTCGCCGTCGCCGCAAAGCGGCGACAGATTCAGGCGAATACTGGTGCCGGCGACCTTGCGCGGGCACACGAAGATGAACCGGTGCTTGTGCGAGACGATGGTCACGCCGCGCCGCCGGCCAGCCGCCGCGCCAGCCGCCCCGCCGACGACCGCAACCGGCGCGCCGCGCCATAACCGGACGAAACCCGGACGAGGCCGCCGACCTCCAGCGCCGTGATGGCGTGCCGGGAGAACTGGCTGCGCCAGTCCAGGTGCGCGGCAAGGCCGCTGATTTTCGGCGGCGCGACGCCGCCGTCATCTAAATCCAATTCGATGCGCGGCAGCGCATGGGCGCGGTTCAGCCGCCGGTTGGCCTTGATCGCCACCAGCGACATGAACAAATCCTCGCCGTTCCACAACGGCTTGCTTTTCTCCCTGACCAGTTCCTCGACCAGCGGCGCGTGCTCGAAAAAAAGATGAACCAGCCGCTTCGACAGCAGCGCCGCGCCGGTCAGCGCGTAGGTCACCTCGCCGGTGCGAACGCGGTCGCAGTAGCGCAGTTGCCGGTCGGGGTCGCGGCCGTAGAGACTGTGGACGATGTCCGGGTCGCGCTCGAATTGTTCGCGCAGCGCCAGCAGGCTGGATTCCGGGATGACAATGTCGTCGTCGAGCGACAGCACGGTGTCGTTGCGGGCGTCGGCGGCGGCGGCGAAGCGGCGCGCCAGACCGTAGCGGCGGTTGACATCGCCGTCGTCGCGGCGGTGGACGATGCGGCAGTGCCTGCTTTCGTAGTCAAACACCGTCTCCCGGCGCCCGTGCGTGATGATGATTTCATCAATACAGGCGCATTTTTCGAGAGCCGGCAAAATGACGCAGGCCAGGTTGCGCGCCCTTTCCCAGTTGGGAATCACCACTGAAATCATGCGCTCAGTATAGCGCCAAAACCGCCGCCGCAGGCAACCGCACGCGCGGCGGTTTCAGGGTATCATGGTGTGCATGGGCAATCCGCCCGAAGAAGGCCGCCGATGCAAAACAGCCACTTTAACTTTGAACTGCCTGCGGATTTGATTGCGGACTACCCGGCGCCTGCGCGCACCGCGAGCCGCCTGCTGCATGTGCGCGCCGACGGCGGTCTGCGCGACGGGCGCTTCACCGGGCTGCCGGCGCTGCTGCGCCCGGGCGATCTGCTGGTCGTCAACGACAGCCGCGTCATCCCGGCGCGCCTGCACGCGCGCAAGACGAGCGGCGGCGCCGTCGAGATTCTGATCGAACGCCTGCTCGAAGCGGGCCTGGCGCTGGCGCATCTGCGCTCGAACAAGCCGCTGCGGCGCGGCGCCGTGTTGCAGGTCGGCGGCTGCGAATTGCACGTCGGTGAACGCCGCCGCGACCTGTTCACGTTGTCGCTCGGCGACGGCGACTTCAAGACCCTGCTGCGCCGCCACGGCGAAGTGCCGCTGCCGCCCTACATCCGCAGAAAACCCGGGGCGCTCGACAAAGAGCGCTACCAGACGGTGTACGCCAAACGCCCCGGCTCGGTGGCGGCGCCCACCGCCGGCCTGCATTTCGACGAGGCCATGCTGTCGCGCCTGCGCGCCGACGGCGTCGAGATCGCCTCGCTGACGCTGCACATCGGCGCCGGCACCTTTCAGCCGCTGCGCCATGAAACCGTCGAGCAGCACCGGATGCACCGCGAGACGCTGCACGTCGGCGAGGCGCTGTGCGGGGCCGTCGCCGCCTGCCGCAAACGCCAAGGCCGCGTCGTCGCCGTCGGCACGACGGTCGCAAGAGGGCTTGAAACCGCGGCGGCCAACGACGCCGCGCAGCCGCTGCCGTTTCGCGGCGAAACCGGAATTTTCATCCGCCCGGGGTTCAGGTTCCGCGCGGTGGACGCGATGATTACCAACTTTCACCTGCCGAAAACGACGCTGTTCGTGCTGGTGTGCGCTTTCGCCGGACGCGAACGGATGCTCGCCGCCTACCGCCACGCCGTCGCCAAACGCTACCGCTTCTTCAGTTACGGCGACGCCACCTGGCTTGACAGGAACGGCGGAGAGCCGCGGTGAAGTTCACGCTCGAGGCCACCGACGGGTGCGCGCGCGCCGGCGTGCTGCAACTCGAACACGGCGCGGTCGAGACGCCGGTGTTCATGCCGGTCGGCACCGCGGCCACCGTCAAGGCGGCGACGCCGGCGGTGCTCGAGGACATCGGCGTTGATCTGGTGCTCGCCAACACCTTTCATCTGATGCTGCGCCCGGGCGTGGACGTCATCCGCCGCGGCGGCGGACTGCACCGCTTTATGGGCTGGCGCCGCCCGATTCTGACCGACTCCGGCGGCTTCCAGGTTTTCAGCCTCGCCGGCTTGCGCAAGGTCTCCGAGGAAGGCGTGCTTTTCCGCTCGCCGGTGGACGGCGACGAGGTGTTCCTCGACGCCGAGCGCTCGATTGAGATTCAGCGCGCCCTCGGCGCCGACATCATGATGTGCTTCGACGAATGCACGCCCTGGCCCGCGTCCAAAGAGCAGGCGCGGCGTTCGATGGAGCTGTCCATGCGCTGGGCCGAACGCTCGCTCAACGCGCGCGGCGACACAGGCGCGGCGCTGTTCGGCATCGTCCAGGGCGGCGTCTATCCCGAACTGCGGCGCGAATCGGCGAAACGCCTGACAAAGATGGGCTTCGACGGCTACGCGCTGGGCGGGCTGTCGGTGGGCGAGAGCGACGCCGAGCGGCTGGCCGTGCTCGACCCGGCGCACTCGTGGCTGCCGACCGACAAACCGCGCTACCTGATGGGCGTCGGACGCCCCGGGGACATCGTCGAGGCGGTGCGGCGCGGCATGGACCTGTTCGACTGCACCATGCCGACGCGCCATTCGCGCACCGGCTTCCTCTATACGCAACACGGCGTGCTGCGGCTGCGCAACGCCCGCTACCGCGACGACACGGCGGCGGTGGACGACACGTGCGACTGCTACACCTGCCGCCACTTCACGCGCGCCTATCTCCACCACCTCGACCGCGGCAATGAGATTCTGGGCTCCATCCTCAACACGATACACAATCTGCGCTACTACCGGCGGCTGATGGGCGGCCTCAGGCGGGCGATACGACAAGGCCGCCTGAAAAATTTCACGCGCGATTTTTACCGGATGTACGGCAACGACGGCGAATTGTGCAATAATGCGCCCCCATGAACATTCTGATTGAAAACGCCTGGGCGCAGGGCGGCGGCGGCGGCGGCGCCGGCACCGAACTGCTGGTCATGGTCGGGATTTTCTTCCTGATTATGTACTTTATGATCATCCGCCCGCAGAACAAGCGCAACCGCGACCACAAGCAGCTGCTGGCTTCGCTGTCGCGCGGCGACGAGGTCGTCACCTCGGGCGGCTTGTTCGGGAAAATCTCGCAGGTGGACGAAAGTTTCGTGCGCCTGGAAGTCCAGGACGGCGTCGAGGTAAAAGTGCAGAAACAGGCGATCAGTTCGGTCATGCCGAAAGGCATGCTGGAAGACGAACCGAAGAAAAAGCCCGGCAAAAAATAAATGGCGGCCCAGCCGATGCTCAACCGCTATCCGTTGTGGAAGCACCTGCTGATCGTGCTGGTGCTGGCGCTGGCCGCGACCTACGCGCTGCCCAACATCTACCCGGAAGACCCGGCCATCCAGATTTCCCGTTCCGGCGGCGAGGTGGGGCGCCAGACCGCCGCCAGAATCAGGAAACTGCTGGGCGAAGAGCGCCTCGAATACAAGGCCATCGAGCACACCGATGACGGCCAGCTGCTGATTCGCTTCCGCCGCCCCGAAGACCAGCTGACCGCCGCCGACCGCATCCGCGAGACGCTCGGCTACCGCTACATCACCGCGCTCAACCTGGCGCCGGCGACGCCGCCGTGGCTGAACGAGCTGAACGCGACGCCGATGAACCTCGGGCTCGACTTGCAGGGCGGCGTTTATTTCCTGCTCGAAGTGGACAGCAACGCGGCGCTGCGCAAGGCGCTGGAACGCTACCGCGATGAAATCCGCAACCTGCTGCGCGAAGAACGCATCCGCTACCGCGGCGTCACCGAATCCGTCAGCACACTGACGCTGCGGGTGCTTTTCGACGACCCGCAGCAGCGCGAACAAGCCCTCGACCTGGTGCAAAGACAGATGCCGCTGGCGTTTTCAATCGAGGAAAAGGAGCGCGACGGGGGCCATTGGCTCGATCTGGCGCTCGCGCGCAGCGAGGTCAGGACGGTGCAGGATTTCGCGATACAGCAAAACGTGCTGACGCTGAGAAAGCGCGTCAACGAGCTGGGCGTGGCGGAGCCGGTCATCACGCGCCAGGGAAAAAACCGCATCGCCGTGCAGCTGCCGGGCGTGCAGGACACGGCCAAGGCCAAGGAGATTCTCGGCGCGACCGCGACGCTGGAGTTCCGGATGGTGGCGGAGCAGTCCGACCCGGCGCGCGCCGTCGCTTCCGGGCGCGCGCCGCCGGGCACGCAGCTTTTCCACGAACGCGGCGGCGAGCCGGTGCTGCTGAAGAGAAACGTCATGATCACCGGCGAATACATCATTGACGCCGCTTCCGGCCTCGACGGCGAGACCGGCCAGCCGGCGGTGCACATCACGCTCGACGGCAAGGGCGCGCGCATCTTCAGCCGCATCACCGGCGAGAATGTCAAGCGCCTGATGGCGGTCGTGTTCATCGAGAACAAGACCGAGACCTACCGCGACCCGGACGGCGAATTGCAACGGCGCACGCGGACCATCAGGGAAGTCATCAGCGTCGCCCGCATCCAGGAGCAACTCGGCAAGCGTTTCCAGATTACCGGCCTCGACTCGACGCAGGAGGCGCGCAAACTGGCGCTGCTGCTGAGGGCGGGCGCGCTGGCGGCGCCGGTCGAGATTGTCGAGGAGCGCACCGTCGGGCCGAGCCTGGGGCAGGAGAACATTGACAAGGGCATGCGCTCGATTCTTCTCGGTTTCCTGCTGGTCATCGTTTTCATGGCCATCTACTACCGCCTGTTCGGCCTCATCGCCGACCTCGCGCTGGCCTCGAACCTGATGCTGATTGTCGCCGTCATGTCGCTGATTCCGGGGGCGACATTGACGCTGCCCGGCATCGTCGGCATCGTGCTGACGGTCGGCATGGCGGTGGACGCCAACGTGCTGATCTTTGAGCGCATCCGCGAGGAGCTGGCCGCCGGCAGCAGCGTGCAGGCGAGCATAGACAACGGCTACCGCCAGGCGCTGTCCACCATCGCCGACGCCAACATCACGACGTTGATTGCGGCGCTGGTGCTGTTTGTTTTCGGCACCGGCCCGATCAAGGGTTTCTCGGTGACGCTGTCCATCGGCATCCTGTGCTCGATGTTCACCGCCATCATGGGAACGCGCGCCGTCGTCAACCTGGTGTACGGCGGGCGCAAAACCGGCAGCCTGGCGATTTAGGCGATGCAGATTCTGAAAAACACTAGCTTCGGGTTCATGCGCCACCGGCGCGCGGCGATGGTGGCGTCGGCGCTGCTGCTCGCCGTCTCGGTGGTCTCGCTGAGCATGCGCGGGCTGTCGTTCGGGGTGGATTTCACCGGCGGCACCGTCATCGAACTGGGCTATCCGCAACCGGTGGAACTCGGACCGCTGCGCCAAAACCTCGCCGCCGCCGGCTTTGACGATGTGCAGATACAGCACTTCGGCACCGCCAGGGACGTGCTGGTGCGGGTGGCGCCGGACGAGGCCGTCTCGCAATCCGAGCTCAGCAACCGGATATTCGGCGCGCTGAAGCAGCACGACGATGTGACGCTGCGGCGCGTCGAGTTCGTCGGCCCGCAGGTCGGCGAGGAGCTGCGCGAGGACGGCGGTTTCGCCATGCTCTACGCGCTGCTCGGCATCCTGATTTATGTCGCCTTCCGCTTTGAGCACCGTTTCGCGTTCGGCTCGATTATCGCGCTCGCGCACGACGTGATCATCACCATCGGCTTCTTCTCGGTCACCGGCATCGAGTTCGATCTCGCGGTGCTGGCGGCGATACTCGCGGTCATCGGCTACTCGCTGAACGACACCATCGTCGTCTTCGACCGCATCCGCGAAAACTTCATCAAACTGAAGAGCGAGACCGTCGTCACCATTGACAAGTCCATCAACCACACTCTGGGCAGGACGCTGATGACGTCGTTGACGACGATGCTGGTGCTGGCGGCGCTGCTGGTTTTCGGCGGCGAGGTCATCCGCGGCTTCACCATCGCGTTGATGGTGGGCGTCGTCGTCGGCACCTATTCGTCCATCTACGTCGCCAGCACCGCGATCCTGATGCTCGGCGTCACCCGCGAAAACGTGATTCCGCCGAAGAAGGAAGGCGCCAACCTGGGAGGCCCGTGATGCCGGCGGACGACGGCATCGCCATGACCAGCGGCATCGCCGCGTTCGAGGCCAAACAATTCACGCGCGCGCTGCGATTGCTGTCGCCGCTGGCCGAAAGCGGCGAGATCGAGGCGATGTACCGCTGCGCCATCATGTACCAGAACGGCCTCGGCGTGACGGTCAATCCGCAGGCCGCCCTGCGCCTGATGCGCGGCGCCGCCGAACGCAATCACGCGCTGGCGCAGCACGGACTGGGCTTTATGTACATGGAGGGCGACTGCGTGGAACAAGACGGCGAGGCTGCCGTCCAGTGGTTCACCCGGGCCGCCGAACAGGGCCTGGCCGGCTCGCAGACGACGCTCGCGATGCTCTACGAGGAAGGCGCCCTGGTCGGGAAAAATCCCGAACTGGCGAAACACTGGATGAAAAAGGCGGGCTTTTAGAGGCCGCGTCGTCTTACAGCCGCGTCGGGTTCGAACGCCCCTTATAGACGACCTCCGGGTCGAATACCTTGTCGGTTTGCGTAAAGCGCAAACGCGCGCCGCCGCCGACCGGCACCTCCCGGTAGAAACACGAACGATAACCGACATGGCAGCTGGCGCCGCCGCTGACCTCGACTCGCAACCACACCGCGTCCTGGTCGTCGTCTATCAGGATTTGCCGGACTTTCTGCACCAGGCCGCTGGTCTCGCCCTTGCGCCACAGGCAGTTGCGGCTGCGGCTCCAGTAGTGCGCCTCGCCGGTCTCGATGGTGCGCGCCAGCGCCTCGCGGTTCATGTAGCCGTGCATCAGGACTTCGCCGTCGGCATGGTCGGTCGTGACGACGGGCAGCAAGCCGTTGTCGTCGAATTTGGGGGCGAGTCGGTCACCCTCCTCGACCTGCTCGACACTGTCGCGCGCCGCAAACTGCACATCACCGACGTTCACGGGGATTCATTGTAGCACGCCGCTTGCCTGCAAGCGGCGCCGGATCGTAACCGCCGGACGAAAACGGATGGCAACGCAGCAGCCGGCGCAACGCAAGCCAGGAGCCTTTCAGCGGGCCGTGCAGCGCCACGACTTGCAGCGCGTAGTCCGAGCAGGTCGGATGAAAACGGCAGCGCGCGCCGATGAACGGCGTCAGCAGGCAGCGGCTGCCCTTGATCAGAAAAGTCAGCAGGCGCGTCACGCTCACTGTCTCAGCCAGCGCGTGCCTTCGGCGCCGTCTTCAAGGACGACGCCGGCGCGTTCCAGACGCCTGCGAATGCGGTCGGCGGCCGGGAAGTCGCGCCCGGCGCGCGCGCGCGCGCGCTCGGCGATCAAAGCCTCGATCTCGGCGTCGTCGAAAGCGGCGGCGGCGGGACGCCAGCGCAGCCAGGCCTGCGGGTTGTTCTCGAGCAGGCCCAGCAGCGCCGCCGAGGCGCGCAGCAGCGCCAGGTGGCGCGCGCGCGCGGAAGCGTCGGCGGCGGCGGACGCGGCGTGCGCAATCTCGTGCAACCGCGCAATCGCCAGCGGCGTGTTCATGTCGTCGCACAAGGCCGCGACCACGGCCGGGTCGGCGTCGGCGGCGGCGGGGCGGGCGTCGAGCAGCAGGCGGTACCATTTTTCGAGCGTGCGCCGCGCCTGTTCCGGCACGTCGGGCGACCAGTCGAGCGGCTTCTTGTAATGCACGCCCAGCAGCGCAAGGCGCACACATTCTCCGTGGAATTTTCGCAGCACGTCGCGCAGCGTGAAAAAATTGCCGAGCGATTTCGACATCTTCTCGCCGTCCACCGTGATGTGGCCGTTGTGCACCCAGTAGCGCACGAACAGCCTGCCGCCGTGCGCGCACGTGCTTTGCGCGATTTCATTCTCGTGGTGCGGAAACACCAGGTCGCGGCCGCCGCCGTGAATGTCTATGGTCTCTCCGAGGTGGATGCCGGCCATCACCGAACATTCCAGATGCCAGCCCGGACGACCGCGCCCCCACGGGCTGTCCCAGCCGATCTCGCCGGCGGCGGCCGGTTTCCACAACACGAAATCAGACGGATGTCTTTTATACGACTCGACCTCGACCCGCGCGCCGGGCTGCTGATCGGCAATGTCCCTGTGCGACAGGCGCCCGTAGTCCGGCATCGCCGGAACGTGAAACAGAACGTGCTCTTCGGCCTCGTAGGCGTGGCCGCTTTCAAGCAGGCGCTCGATCATCGCGATCATCGGACGGATGTGGCCGGTCGCGCGCGGCTCGACGTCCGGCGCCAGCACGCCGAGCGGCGCGATGTCCTCGTAGAACGCGTTGGTGTAGCGGCGTGTCAGTTCGCCGATGGAAACGTTCGCGGCCGCCGCCGCCGCGATAATCTTGTCGTCCACATCGGTGATGTTGCGGACGTAAACCACCCGGCGGTAGAGGCTTTTCAGCAGGCGGTAGAGCAGGTCGAAGACAACAATCGGGCGGGCGTTGCCGATGTGGATGTAGTGATAGACCGTCGGCCCGCAAACGTACATCGTGACGCGGTCTTCTCGCAGAGGCGCAAATTCCTCCTTGTCGCCGCTGAGGGTGTTCGACAGGCGGACTTTCATTCCACCGGGGCGGAATCTTTTTCTTTGGTCTCCACCTGGGTCAGGTCGGAAGGGGTTGAAGGCAACGGCGCGTCCCTCGCAGGCGCTTTCGCCACGGCGTCTTCCGGCAGGCTCGACAGGTCGGTGGCCGGAGGCTGCGGCGTCACTTCCCTCGACGGATACACCGGCTGCGGGGCGGCATCAACCGGCGAATCAAACGGCTGCTGCTGCGCGTCCTCGACTGGCGCGGCTTCGGCGGGGCGGGTCTGCTCCCGTGTCCCGGCTTCGCCGGGATAGCGCGGAGACGGGCCTCTTCTGCCGCGCTGCGACTGGCGCGGCCTGTCGCGTGATTCCGAACGGGACTCGCTTTCGTGACGCGGCCTGTCGCGTGATTCTGAACGGGACTCGCTTTCATGGCGCGGCCTGTCGCGTGATTCCGAGCGGGACTCGCTTTCGTGACGCGGCCTGTCGCGTGATTCCGAACGGGACTCGCTTTCGTAGCGCGGCCTGTCGCGTGATTCTGAACGGGACTCGTTTTCGTCGCGCTGCCTGTCGCGTGATTCCAAACGAGGTCCGTTTTCGTCGCGCTGCCTGTCGCGGTCGGACGAGGCGCGGCGTCCGCCGCGCTGTCCACGCTGCCCGCCGCGTTGCCCGCGGCGTCCGCCGCGCTGTCCGCGCTGCCCGCGCTGCCCATTGCCGGAACGCTGCTCGCGCTGTTCGCCGCGCTGTTCGCCGCGTTGTTCGCCGCGCTGCTCGCGCGGCGCGTCGCCGGAGCGTTGTCCGCCGGAACGCCGGCGCCGACCGCGCCGGGACGAGGCGCCGCGTTCGCCGTCCGACGAGCGCCCACGCCGGCTTTCTTCTTTCTCCGGCTTCTTCCTGAACAGGCGCGACAGCGATGAAAGCAGGCCCTTGCCGGAGAATCTCCCGTTGGTTGACATCAGCGTAACCGCCGCTTCTCCGCCGACTTCCGACCTGCGCGGGGAGGCGCGCACCGAGCGGGGCTCTCTCGCGGCCACCAGTTGGTAACTTTTCTTTTCGATGTTGGTGGAGTCGCTCTCGCGGTGGGATGTTACCCGGTAATGCGGCGTCTCCATCTGGATGTCGGCGGTGATGATCAGGCTGACGCCGTGACGGTTCTCGATTTCGTTGATGGCGGCGCGCTTTTCGTTCAGCAGAAAACTGTTGATCTCGACCGGCACCTGCGCAATGACGCACCTTACTTTCTCCTTCAGCGCCTCCTCCTCCATCAGACGCAACACCGCGAGCGCGCTCGACTCGACCGTGCGGATATGGCCGTGGCCGTTGCAACGCGGACACACCTGCTGGCTCGAATCGTCGAGCGACGGGCGCAGGCGCTGGCGCGACATTTCGAACAGGCCAAATTGCGAGATTCGGCCAAGGCGGATGCGGGCGCGGTCCTCCTTGAAGACTTCCGCCAGACGGCTCTCGACCCGCCGCTGGTTGGCAAGCGGCATCATGTCAATGAAGTCAATCACGATGAGGCCGCCGAGGTCGCGCAGGCGCAATTGCCGCGCAATCTCGTCCACCGCCTCCAGATTGGTGTGCAGCGCGGTCTCCTCGATGTTGCCGCGGCGCGTGGCCCGCGCCGAGTTGATGTCGATCGTGGTCAGCGCCTCGGTGGGGTCAATCACAATGGCGCCGCCGGAGGGCAGCGAGACCTGGCGCTCGAACACTTTCTCAATCTGGCTTTCGACCTGCATGTCGCTGAACAGCGGCGCCGTGCCGTCGTAGAAGGACAATTTCCTCGCATCCTCCGGCGCGATCATCTGGAAAAACTCCCTGGCCTCGCGGTGTACCTGCTCGTCGTCTATCAGTATCTCGTCAATGTCCTCGTGCATGTAATCGCGCAGCGCCTGGACGACGATGTTGCTTTCCTGGTAGATGAGAAACGGCGCGGCGCGCTCTTCGCCGGCCTTGCAGATTGCCTGCCACAGGGTGCGCAGGTAGTCGAGGTCGCGCTGCAACAGCCGTGCCTCGCGGTGAATGCCCGCGGTGCGCACGATGACGCCCTCTTCGCCGCGGCGGTCCAGTTTTTTCAGCGCGTCGCGCGCGTCTTCGCGGTCATCGCCCTCGATGCGCTGCGAGACACCGCCCGCTTTCGAGCTGTTCGGCATCAGCACCAGATAGCGGCTGACAAGACTGATGTAGTTGGTCAGCAGCGAGCCTTTGTCGCCGCGTTCCTCGCGCGCAATCTGGACGACCAGTTCCCGGCCTTCCCTGATCTGGCTGCGGCCGCCGTCGTCTCCGCCGCGTTTGCCGGAGATGTCCTTGAACGGCAGAAAGCCGTGGCGGTCGGCGCCGTACTCGACGAAGACGGCGTTGAGGCTAGGCGCTACGGAAGTGACGATCCCCTTGTAGATACTGCCTTTTTTCAGGCGGTCGGAGGGGGTCTCTATATCCAGGTTGCAAAGTTTCTGGCCGTCCACGACGGCCACGCGCAACTCTTCCTGTTGAGTTGCATTGACTAGAATTCTTTTCATTGCTTTTATTTTTTTCCACTTGGATCGGACACAACGTGGGGCCGCGCTCACCGCGGAGCGGAACCGTCGCCGAGTAGCGCGACGGAGATGGAATAATATACAGGGAAGAACCCGTGTCGTTGGTTGTCCGGTTAATCATGATACTCAACATAGCGAATCCCCGCGGCAGACTCCAGCATGGTATGCGGTCCGCGCAGACAAACGAAACCAATGGGATGGACGGTAAGCGGGATGTTCCCGCCCTCGTCTTTGTTGTCTGCTGTCCGGGGATTGTTCATCGCTTGCGGCCTGCATCCCTGTGCTCAGATTCAATGCAGGCATTGGTTCATTATAACACAGATTCTGCATGCACACTTGCTTCGTGCCGGATTCAGGGAATGACGGCGCCTTCGAGAAATACCCGGATGCGGACCCGCAGCGACCGGCGCGGCAAAAGGCCGTCCTCCGTCACGGCCACCCACACCACGTCCGCCGAAGCCAGCCGCGTGATGCGGTCTGTCACTGTCAGGCGGAAGTAGTAATCCCCGTTCTCCGACGCAGCCCACTCCGTGATGGCCTCGTCCGGGGTCTTCAGTACCACGCCATTTGTGACGACCTCCGCCATGACGTCGTTGGACGCCACCTGCTGCCACAGGTAACTCAACTGGCTGGTGTTGGCGCCGCCGCGCGAGTCCCGGCTGCCCGTGCCGTCCAACGTCACATCCACTTCCTGTTTCGTGCCCATGTCCTCGCCGGCGTCGGCCACGGGCGGCGTGTCGTCGCGCACCGTGACACTCAACGTGTCCGTGGCAATCAGTCCCTGGCTGTCCCGCGCCGTCAAAAGCAACGTGACCAGCGCCGTGCTGCCGGCCGGGACTCCCGTCCAGCTTACCTCGCTGTTCGTGCTGGCAGCGGCGGAAAAAGTCACTGCCGGCGTACTCTCCAACTGCGTCCACTCCAGGCTTAAACCGGCATCATTGTCCGGATCGCTGACATGGCCGGAGAGGATTACGCTCACGTTCTCCGTGACCACAAAGTCCAGGCCCGCATCGGCCAGCGGGGGCTCGACGTCGTTGATTGTCACCGATACCACATCAGAGCTTGAATAGGTCTCTCCCGCCGTCGTCACGCTGACCGTCAGACGGAAATAATAGATCGTCGCCTGCACCACATCCGTCAGCGTAACCATGCCGACGGCGGGCATTCCAGAGCGAGTGGTGATCATGCCCAGATAATTTTCTCCCCCCGCCGTGATGACAGCCGCTCCCGTGTCGTCAGCGTTCACCTGCTCCCATTCATAACGCAAAACGCTGTAATCGCTGCTTGCGCCGGGAAGCGAATCGCTGCCGTCCAGAACCGTTGAACTCGTCTCAAGGTATTGCCTGTCGTCTCCGGCGTCGGCAACCGGCATATACAAACGAACCAGTTCCGCCGCCGAAGGCTCGTCGTCTGCAACCGTCACAGTCGCCGACGAATAAAGCGGGTGCGGACGCGACATCAGACCCGCGTCATTGGCGACACCGGCCACCGTCAGGATGATTGTCTCGGAACTTTCTCTCGCTGTGGAATCATCCGTCAGCGTTAAAACAACCGATGCCGCGGTCCCGTTTCTGCCTATCGTCGTGCTGTAGATTGTTTCCGGCGGATCGGCTTCGGAAATGCCGGCGGCCGTGTAGTCCACACCGCGCATTGCGCTGCCTCCCAGGACATAGGTGACCGTGGTCGGGCCAATGCTGTTCGTGCCGCCTTCCAGCATCAAGACAAAGGTCGCCGTGGCGCCCTCGGCGACTACGTCATTCTCGGCCAAGACCGACACTTCAAGATAGTCACTCGCGGCAATCTCGACACCGGACAAGATCAGCGTGTCGGTTGAGCCTGAAAACATCGTCCTGCCAGACGGATCTTCAAGGTTCGAAATCACCACATCATAGTGCTCTTGCCTTTCCGCAACGACATCGTCGTAGATGAGAACACTGAACTCCGACCGGGTCGTGCCCACCGCGAAAACGATTTTGCCCTCCGGAAACTCAACGTCGCCGCCTGTGCCGAAGTCCGCCGCTTCCGCGTCATCGTCTCCGGACTGCTCGCTCATCTGGAATGCCCAGGTCGCCGTAATCGGCTGCGTATGCGGAATCCCGCCGCTCAAGACCACCGTGTAGGTCACAATCCCACCCTCGCTGGCCGACGACGGGCCGCCGACCGACAAAATACGGTCCGGGAGCCTCGCCACCGTCACCGTCACCACGTCCGCCGAAGCCAGCAGCGTTGCGCTGTCTGTCACTGTCAGCCGGAAGTGGTAATCCCCACCCACCGATGGCGCAATCCAGGTCGTGA
Organism: uncultured candidatus Poriferisulfidus sp.; assembly: GCA_963693105.1. GTDB lineage: Bacteria > Pseudomonadota > Gammaproteobacteria > Poriferisulfidales > Oxydemutatoraceae > Oxydemutator. Next base: position 1,764,806 of record OY843752.1, read on the forward strand.
CGGCCGCTTGCGGGGTCGTCAACGTCCGGCCGTTTGCGACGGCCTCCGCCGTCGCGGTGTTGGACGTCACCTGCTGCCACAGGTAACTCAACTGGCTTGTGCTGGCGCCGCCGCGCGAGTCCCGGCTGCCCGTGCCGTCCAGCAACACCGTCTCACCCTCGTTCACGCTCAGGGCATCGCCTGCGTCGGCCACGGGCGGTGTGTCATCGCGCACCGTGACACTCAACGTGTCCATGGCAAACAGTCCCTGGCTGTCCGTTACCGTCAGAATCAGCGTGAACTCCATCACGCTGCCCGTCGTTACATCCGGCCACGTCACCACGGTGGCGGGGTCGGTGGTGCTGGCGAAAACAATCTCCGGCGACGGCGGGTTCTGCGTCCAGCGGTAGCTCAGGCCGGTATCACCGTCTGCGTCCATTCCGCTGCCGGCCAAAGTGGCTGTGGTGCCTTCCACCGTCGGGGCCGGAACTTCCCCTGCTTGCGCCACCGGTGCATCGGTGTCGTACACGACAACCGAAACCTCGCGCGACGACATCTCGGTGAAGTCCCCCCCGGCGAACTCCCCCACGATGGCGGTGGCGGTGACCGTGAACCGGAAAACATAGGTGGTCGTGGTGAGGACGCTTTTCAAACTCACTCCAGAGCTATAAAAGCCCCCGAGAGCTTCGCTGGAAATTTCCGCTCCGGCGTAATCGGGGTGGTTGCTGTCGATGACTACACCGCCCACGCCGCTGACCTGCCGCCATACAGCGGTGTGAGTAACGCCCGCTGACGGAGAGGCTACGAGGGCAGCCAGAGTCAGAATGGTGGAGGTGGAGGCGACACCGCCTGTCTTGTCCGGCACCGTTGCAGGCGGCACCACGGAACCGAGCAGAGCGTAGCCCGCATCCAGGATAAACGGCGCGCGATCACTGGGGGCGATGGTAACAGACGCACTGCTCGCGCTGCCGAGGCGGAAGCTCGCCGACGTTTGCGAGGCTTCAAGCTCCACTGTCAGCGTCTCCTCGCCCTCGGTTTCCCTGTCGTCACTGATCTCCAGCACAATCCGGCCGGTGGTCGTGCCGCGGGCTATCATCACGATGCCGGTCGTGGCGTCCCGAGAGAGGCCGGGCGGCTCCGTAATATCATAGTCGGCGGCATCGCCCGTCACCCTGAAAGGCACCGCCGCCGCCGCCGTCAGCGGGTCGCCGTCCAGCATCAAAACAAAGGTCGCCGTGGCGCCCTCGGCGACCGTGGTGTTTTCGGCCGAGACGGACACTTCAAGATTGTCACTCGCGGCAATCTCGACACCGGACAAGGTCAGTGTGTCGGATGAGCCTGAAAACACCGTCCTGCCAGACGGATCTTCAAGGTTCGAAATCACCACATCATAGTACTCTCGCCCTTCCACAACGGCATCGTCGTAGATGAGAACACTGAACTCCGACCGGGTCATGCCCACCGCGAAAACGACTTTGTCCGTCGGAAACTCAACGTCGCCGCCTGTGCCAAAGTCCGCCGCTTCCGCGTCATCGTCTCCGGACTGCTCGCTCACCCGGAATGCCCAGGTCGCCGTAATCGGCTGCGTATGCGAATTTCCGCCGCTCAAGACCACCGTGTAGGTCACAATCCCACCCTCGCTGGCCGACAACGGGCCGCTGACCGACAGAATACGGTCTGCAAAGCTCGTCACCGTCACCGTCACCACGTCCGCCGAAGCCAGCCGCGTTGCGCTGTCCGTCACTGTCAGCCGGAAGTGGTAATCCCCACCCACCGATGGCGCAATCCAGGTCGTGACGGCCGCTTGCGGGGTCGTCAAAGTCAGGCCGTTTGCGACGGCCTCCGCCGTCGCGGTGTTGGACGTCACCTGCTGCCACAGGTAACTCAACTGGCTTGTGCCGGCGCCGCCGCGCGAGTCCCGGCTGCCCGTGCCGTCCAGCAACACCGTCTCGCCCTCGTTCACGCTCAGGGCATCGCCGGCGTCGGCCACGGGCGGCGTGTCATCGCGCACCGTGACACTCAACGTGTCCGTGGCAATCAGTCCCTGGCTGTCCGTTACCGTCAAAAGCAGCGTGACCATCGCCGTGCTGCCGGCCGGGACTCCCGTCCAACTGACCTCACTGTTGGTGCTGGCAACGGCGGAAAAAGTCACTGCCGGCGTATTCTCCAACTGCGTCCACTCCAGGCTTAAACCGGCGTCATCGTCCGGATCGCTGACATGGCCGGAGAGGATTACGCTCACGTTCTCCGTGACCGCAAAGTCCGGGCCCGCATCGGCCAGCGGGGGCTCCACGTCGTTGCTCGTCACCGATACCACATCAGAACTTGAATAGGTCTCTCCCGCCGTCGTCACGCTGACCGTCAGACGGAAATAATAGATCGTCGCCTGCACCACATCCGTCAGCGTAACCACGACGGCGGGCATTTCAGAACGGGTGGTGATGATGCCCAGATGGTTTTCTCCCGATGTAATGACATCCGCTTCCGCGCCGGCGCCGTTCACCTGCTCCCATTCATAACGCAAAACGCTGTAATCGCTGCTTGCGCCGGGAAGCGAATCGCTGCCGTCCAGAACCGTTGAACTCGTCTCAAGGTATTGCCTGTCGTCTCCGGCGTCGGCAACCGGCATATACAAACGAATCAGTTCCGCCGCCGAAGGCTCGTCGTCCGCCACCGTCACAGTCGCCGACGAATGAAGCGCGCGCGGACGCGACATCAGACCCGCGTCATTGGCGACACCGACCACCGTCAGGATGATTGTCTCGGAACTTTCTCTCGCTGTGGAATCGTCCGTCAGCGTTAAAACAACCGAGGCCGCGGTCCCGTTCCTGCCGATTATCGTGCTGTAGATTGTTTCCGGCGGATCGGCTGCGGAAATGCCTGCGGCCGTGTAGTCCACACCGCGCATTGCGCTGCCTCCCAGGACATAGGTGACCGTGGTCGGGCCAACGTTGTTCGTGCCGCCTTCCAGCATCAAGACAAAGGTCGCCGTGGCGCCCTCGGCGACCACGTCATTCTCGGCTGAGACGGACACTTCAAGATAGTCACTCGCGGCAATCTCGACACCGGACAAGATCAGCGTGTCGGTTGAGCCTGACAACCTCGTCCTGCCAGACGAATCTTCAAGGTCCGAAATCACCACATCATAGTGCTCTTGCCTTTCCGCAACGGCATCGTCGTAGATGAGAACGCTGAACTCCGACCGGGTCGTGCCCACCGCAAAAGCGATTTTGCCCTCCGGAAACTCAACGTCGCCGCCTGTGCCAAAGTCCGCCGCTTCCGCGTCATCGTCCCCGGGCTGCTCGCTCATCTGGAATGCCCAGGTCGCCGTAATCGGCTGCGTATGCGGAATTCCGCCGCTCAAGACCACCGTGTAGGTCACAATCTCACCCTCGCTGGCCGACAACGGGCCGCTGACCGACAGAATACGGTCCGGGAACCTCGCCACCGTCACCGTCACCACCTCCGCCGAAGCCAGCAGCGTTGCGCTGTCCGTCACTGTCAGCCGGAAGTGGTAATCCCCTCCCGCCGATGGCGCAATCCAGGTCGTGACGGCCGCTTGCGGGGTCGTCAACGTCAGGCCGTTTATGACGGCCTCCGCCGTCGCGGTGTTGGACGTCACCTGCTGCCACAGGTAACTCAACTGGCTTGTGCTGGCGCCGCCGCGCGAGTCCCGGCTGCCCGTGCCGTCCAGCAACACCGTCTCGCCCTCGTTCACGCTCAGGGCATCGCCGGCGTCGGCCACCGGCGGCGTGTCGTCGCGCACCGTGACACTCAACGTGTCCGTGGCAATCAGTCCCTGGCTGTCCGTTACCGTCAAAAGCAGCGTGACCATCGCCGTGCTGCCGGCCGGGACTCCCGTCCAGCTTGCCTCGCTGTTCGTGCTGGCAGCGGCGGAAAAAGTCACTGCCGGCGTACTCTCCAGCTGCGTCCACTCCAGGCTTAAACCGGCATCATTGTCCGGATCGCTGACACGACCGGAAAGAACCACGCTCACGTTCTCCGTGACCGCAAAGTCCCGGCCTGCATCGGCCAGCGGGGGCTCCACATCGTTGATTGTCACCGAAACCACATCAGAACTTGAATAGGTCTCTCCCGCCGTCGTCACGCTGACCGTCAGACGGAAATAATAGATCGTCGCCTGCACCACATCCGTCAGCGTAACCACGACGGCGGGCATTTCAGAACGGGTGGTGATGATGCCCAGATGGTTTTCTCCCGATGTAATGACATCCGCTTCCGTGCCGGCGCCGTTCACCTGCTCCCATTCATAACGCAAAATGCCGTAATCGCCACTTGCGCCGGGACGCGAACCGCTGCCGTCCAGAACCGTTGAACTGGTCTCGAGATATTGCCTGTCGTCTCCGGCGTCGGCAACCGGCATATACAAACGAACCAGTTCCGCCGCCGAAGGCTCGTCGTCCGCCACCGTCACAGTCGCCGACGAATAAAGCGCGCGCGGACGCGACATCAGACCCGCGTCATTGGCGACGCCGGACACCGTCAGGATGATTGTCTCGGAACTTTCTCTCGCTGTGGAATCGTCCGTCAGCGTTAAAACAACCGATGCCGCGGTCCCGTTCCTGCCTATCATCGTGCTGTAGATTGTTTCCAGCAAATCGGCTTCGGAAATGCCGGCGGCCGTGTAGTCCACACCGCGCATCGCGCTGCCTCCCAGGACATAGGTGACCGTAGTCGGGCCAACGTTGTTCGTGCCGCCTTCCAGCATCAAGACAAAGGTCGCCGTGGCGCCCTCGGCGACGACGTCATTTTCGGCCGAGACCGACACTTCAAGATAGTCACTCGCGGCAATCCCGACACCGGACAAGATCAGTGTGTCGGTTGAGCCTGAAAACACCGTCCTGTCAGACGGATCTTCAAGGTTCGAAATCACCACATCATAGTGCTCTTGCCCTTCCACAATGACATCGTCGTAGATGAGAACACTGAACTCCGACCGGGTCGCGCCCGCCGCGAAACCGACCTTGCCCGACGGAAACTCAACATCGCCGCCCGTGCCAAAGTCCGCCGCTTCCGCGTCATCGTCCCCGGACTGCTCGCTCATCCGAAATGCCCAGGTCGCCGTAATCGGCTGCGTATGCGAAATTCCGCCGCTCAAGACCACCGTATAAGTCACGACCTCACCCTCGCCGACCGACGACGGGCCGCCGACCGACAAAATACGGTCCGGGAGCCTCCCCACCGTCACCGTCACCACCTCCGCCGAAGCCAGCAGCGTTGCGCTGTCCGTCACTGTCAGCCGGAAGTGGTAATCCCCACCCGTGGATGGCGCAATCCAGGTCGTGCGGGCCGCTTGCGGGGTCGTCAAAGTCAGGCCGTTTATGACGGCCTCCGCCGTCGCGGTGTTGGACGTCACCTGCTGCCACAGGTAACTCAACTGGCTTGTGCTGGCGCCGCCGCGCGAGTCCCGGCTGCCCGTGCCGTCCAGCAACACCGTCTCACCCTCGTTCACGATCAGGGCATCGCCGGCGTCGGCAACGGGCGGCGTGTCGTCGCGCACCGTGACACTCAACGTGTCCGCGGCAAACAGTCCCTGGCTGTCCGTTACCGTCAAAGTCAGCGTGAACTCAACCTCGCTGCCCGTCGTTACATCCGGCCACGTCACCACGGTCTCGGGGGCGGTGGCGCTGGCGAAAACAATCTCCGGCGACGGCGGGTTCTGCGTCCAGCGGTACCTCAAGCCGGTATCACCGTCTGCGTCCATGCCGCTGCCGGCCAGAGTGGCGGTGGTGCCTTCCACCACCGAGGCCGGAACTTCCCCTGCTTGCGCCACCGGTGCATCGGTGTCGTACACGACAACCGCAACCTCGCTCGACGACATCTCGATGAAGTCGCTCCCGGTGGCGGTGAAGGTGACCCGGAAAACATAGGTGGTCGTGGTGAGGACGCTTTTCAACCTCACCTGGGAGCTATAAAAGACCCCGAGAACTTCGCTGGAAATTTCCGGTCCGGCGTAATCGAGGTGGTCTCTGTTGACGACTCTACCGCCCGCGCCGCCGACCTGCTGCCATACAGCGGTGTGAGAAACGCCCTCCGACGGAATGGCTACGAGGGCAGTCAGAAGCAGACGGGTGGAGGTGGAAGCAGCCCCGCCGGTCTTGTCCGGCACCGTTGCAGGCGGCGGCGTAACACCGGGCAGACTGTAGCCCAGCTGCGCGATAACCGCCGCGTGATCACTGGGGTCGATGGCAACAGACGCACTGCTCGCGCTGCCGAGGCGGAAGCTCGCCGACGCTTGCGAGGCTTCAAGCTCCACTGTCAGCGTCTCCTTGTCCTCGGTTTCCCTGTCGTCGCTGATCTCCAGCACAATCCGGCCGGTGGTCGTGCCTCGGGCTATCATCACAATGCCGGTCGTGGCATCCGGAGAGAGGCCGGACGGCTCCGTAATATCATAGTCGTCGGCATCGCCCGTCACCCGGAAAGGCACCGTCGCCGTCGCCGTCAGCGGGTCGCCGTCCAGCATCAAGACAAAGGTCGTCGTGGCGCCCTCGGCGACCACGGTATTTTCGGCTGAGACGGACACTTCAAGATCGTCACTCGCGGCAATCCCGGCACCGGACAAAGTCAGCATCTCGGTTGCGCCTGAAAATATCGTCCCGTCAGACGGATCTTCAAGGTTCGAAATCACCACATCATAGTGCTCTCGCCCTTCCACAACGGCATCGTCGTAGATGAGAACACTGAACTCCGAACGGGTCGTGCCCACCGCGAAACCGACCTTGCCCGACGGAAACTCAACATCGCCGCCCGTGCCAAAGTCCGCCGCTTCCGCGTCATCGTCTCCGGACTGCTCGGTCATCCGGAATGCCCAGGTCGCCGTAATCGGCTGCGTATGCGGAATTCCTTCTCTCAAGACCACCGTGTAGGCCACGACCTCACCCTCGCTGGCCGACAACGGGCCGCTGACCGACAGAACACGGTCCGGGAACCCCGTCACCGTCACCGTCACCACGGCCGCCGAAGCCTGTCGCGTTATGCGGTCCGTCACTGTCAGGCGGAAGTAGTAATCCCCTTCTGTACGCAGCCCAGCCAACTCCGTGCTGACCGCGTTCGGGGTCTTCAGTGCCACGCCGCCATTTATGACGACCGCCGCCATGGCGTCGCTGGACGCCACCTGCTCCCACAAGTAACTCAACTGGCTGGTGCCACCGCGCGAATCCCGGCTGCGCGTGCCGTCCAACGTCACCACCACGTCCTTTTCCGTGCCCATGTTCTCGCCGGCGTCGGCCACGGGCGGCGTGTCGTCGCGCACCGTGACACTCAACGTGTCCGTGGCAATCAGTCCCTGGCTGTCCCGCGCCGTCAAAAGCAACGTGACCAGCGCCGTGCTGCCGGCCGGGACTCCCGTCCAGCTGACCTCGCTGTTCGTGCTGGCAGCGGCGGAAAAAGTCACTGCCGGCGTACTCTCCAACTGCGTCCACTCCAGGCTTAAACCGGCGTCATTGTCCGGATCGCTGACATGGCCGGAGAGGACCACGCTCACGTTCTCCGTGACCGCAAAGTCCCGGCCCGCATCGGCCAGCGGGGGCTCCACATCGTTGATTGTCACCGAAACCACATCAGAACTTGAATAGGTCTCTCCCGCCGTCGTCACGCTGACCGTCAGACGGAAATAATAAATCGTCGCCTGCACCACATCCGTTCGCGTAACCATGCCGACGGCGGGCATTCCGGAACGAGTGGTGATGATGCCCAGATAATTTCCTCCCCCCGCCGTGATGACATCCGCTCCTGTGTCGTCAGCGTTCACCTGCTCCCATGCATAACGCAAAACGCTGTAATCGCTGCTTGCGCCGGGAAGCGAACCGCTGCCGTCCAGAACCGTTGAACTCGTCTCAAGGTATTGCCTGTCGTCTCCGGCGGCGGCAACCGGCATATACAAACGAACCAGTTCCGCCGCCGAAGGCTCGTCGTCTGCAACCGTCACAGTCGCTGACGAATGAAGCGCGCGCGGACGCGACATCAGACCCGCGTCATTGGCGACACCGACCACCGTCAGGACGATTGTCTCGGAACTTTCTCTCGCTGTGGAATCGTCCGTCAGCGTTAAAACAACCGATGCCGCGGTCCCATTCCTGCCTATCATCGTGCTGTAGATTGTTTCCAGCGGATCGGCTGCGGAAATGCCGGCGGCCGTGTAGTCCACACCGCGCATTGCGCTGCCTCCCAGGACATAGGTGACCGTGGTCGGGCCAACGCTGTTCGTGCCGCCTTCCAGCGACAGGTTGAAGGTTACCCCGCTGTCGGCGCCCTCGGCGACTACGTCATTCTCGGCCGAGACGGACACTTCAAGATAGTCACTCGCGGCAATCTCGACACCGGACAAGGTCAGTGTGTCGGTTGAGCCTGACAACCTCGTCCTGTCAGACGGATCTTCAAGGTTCGAAATCACCACATCATAGTGCTCCTGACTTTCCGCAACGACATCGTCGTAGATGAGAACACTGAACTCCGACCGGGTCGTGCCCACCGCGAAACTGACTTTGTCCGTCGGAAACTCAGCGTCGCCGCCTGTGCCAAAGTCCGCCGCTTCCGCGTCATCGTCTCCGGACTGCTCGCCCATCTGAAATGCCCAGGTCGCCGTAATCGGCTGCGTATGCGGAATCCCGCCGCTCAAGACCACCGTGTAGGTCACGACCTCACCCTCGCTGGCCGACAACGGGCCGCTGACCGACAGAATACGGTCCGGGAACCTCGCCACCGTCACCGTCACCACGTCCGCCGAAGCCAGCAGCGTTGCGCTGTCCGTCACTGTCAGGCGGAAGTGGTAATCCCCACCCACCGATGGCGCAATCCAGGTCGTGACGGCCGCTTGCGGGGTCGTCAACGTCAGGCCGTTTGCGACGGCCTCCGCCGTCGCGGTGTTGGACGTCACCTGCTGCCACAGGTAACTCAACTGGCTTGTGCTGGCGCCGCCGCGCGAGTCCCGGCTGCCCGTGCCGTCCAGCAACACCGTCTCACCCTCGTTCACGCTCAGGGCATCGCCTGCGTCGGCCACGGGCGGTGTGTCATCGCGCACCGTGACACTCAACGTGTCCATGGCAAACAGTCCCTGGCTGTCCGTTACCGTCAGAATCAGCGTGAACTCCATCACGCTGCCCGTCGTTACATCCGGCCACGTCACCACGGTGGCGGGGTCGGTGGTGCTGGCGAAAACAATCTCCGGCGACGGCGGGTTCTGCGTCCAGCGGTAGCTCAGGCCGGTATCACCGTCTGCGTCCATTCCGCTGCCGGCCAAAGTGGCTGTGGTGCCTTCCACCGTCGGGGCCGGAACTTCCCCTGCTTGCGCCACCGGTGCATCGGTGTCGTACACGACAACCGAAACCTCGCGCGACGACATCTCGGTGAAGTCCCCCCCGGCGAACTCCCCCACGATGGCGGTGGCGGTGACCGTGAACCGGAAAACATAGGTGGTCGTGGTGAGGACGCTTTTCAAACTCACTCCAGAGCTATAAAAGCCCCCGAGAGCTTCGCTGGAAATTTCCGCTCCGGCGTAATCGGGGTGGTTGCTGTTGATGACTACACCGCCCACGCCGCTGACCTGCCGCCATACAGCGGTGTGAGTAACGCCCGCTGACGGAGAGGCTACGCGGGCAGTCAGAAGCAGAGTGGATGTGACACCGCCGGTCTTGTCCGGCACCGTTGCAGGCGGCATCACGGAACCGAGCAGAGCGTAGCCCGCCTCCCCAATCGTCGGCGCGCGATCACTGGGGGCGATGGTAACAGACGCACTGCTCGCGCTGCCGAGGCGGAAGCTCGCCGACGCTTGCGAGGCTTCAAGCTCCACTGTCAGCGTCTCCTCGCCCTCGGTTTCCCTGTCGTCACTGATCTCCAGCACAATCCGGCCGGTGGTCGTGCCGCGGGCTATCATCACGATGCCGGTCGTGGCGTCCGGAGAGAGGCCGGACGGCTCCGCAATATCATAGTCGTCGGCATCGCCCGTCACCCGGAAAGGCACCGTCGCCGTCGCCGTCAGCGGGTCGCCGTCCAGCATCAGGACAAAGGTCGCCGTGGCGCCCTCGGTGACGGCGCCGCCGCCCGCCAGGGTCAGCGTGGGCGGATCCGTGTTGTGCACGACAATCGCGAAAGCGACACTCGCCGGATCGCTGGTGAGGCCGTTTGCGACGGCGGTGACAATGAAGCGAAAGTAATAGGCCGTCGTGGCGGGGACGTCTTTCAGCACCACCCGGGCAAGATATACATACTGCTCCCCATCATCAAAACGTTGGGGAGCCAGCATTTCAAGGTATCGGGGGTCGCCTTCGTCAATGACGTCGGCTGTACTGCTCAAGCCGTCCACCTGCTGCGCGACAGCGGTGTGGCTGACACCTGCCGGCGGGTCGAGTACATTGAAAGCCAATGTGAGGGTGGTGGGAGCACCATCCGTCTTGTCCGGCACGGTATCGCCGGAAGGATTGGTGTTCACTTGCCGGATGACCGGCGCGCTGAGGCTGCTTCCCATGATGGCGGCTTGCTGCCAGTTCGGCGTGCCCAGCGTGCCGTGCCGCGGGTCGGTCAATTCGACCCGGTAGTGCTCGCGCGCCTCGATTACGCCGTCGTCGGCAATGGCTGCGGTGACGGTGGCCTCGGTTTCCCCCGCCCGAATCCTGACCGTACCCGTGGAAGCGACGAAGTCCGCCGCCGATGCGCTGCCGCCCGGGTTGTTGCCATTGCCGACGATGCGCCAGGACACGCCGGTACCACCATCGGAAGGATTGGAGGATGCAATAAAGACCGTGAAAGTAACCGATGTGCCCTCAGCCGTCAGTGCCGGCACCACCGCGCCGAGATGGAGCGGGCGGTCGGGCGCGGCGGTGGTGATGGCGACGAGGCGGGAGCGCGCCACCGGGCCGCCGCCGCCAAAATCGGAGTCCGCGCCGGGCTGCACCCGTCTTTGCGTGGGAATGACGCCGTCAGCGCCCGACAACCCGCCATTGGTGTCTATGATCACCGTGTCGCTGACGCCCGCGGCGATGGTGTAGGCAGTGTTTCCGACTCCGAATGCACCCTCCGCCGGGCGCATCACCGCATGAACGACATTGAAGCGGAAGGTCTGCCCATCCGGCGCGCTGGAAGCGACGGCAATCGGAATCTCCAGCTGCCCGGCGCTGATGTCCTGCGGCGTGAATTCCCAGATACCGCGGCGGCTGTTCATTCCCGCCATCGCCGCCGCACCGCCGGTCTCACGCTGCGGCTGGGGATGCAGGAAAATATTCGAATAGGTTGTGTTGGCCGGTTGCCACCGCGACAGGTAATACGGCACCCGCAAGTTGGCGCCGAGATTCGCGCAGCCGGCGCTGGCGCTGACGGGCATATAAAATTCGTCTCCCGCGCGCACCTGGAAAAGCGGCTCGGTGGAACCAAGCGGGTCACCCAGCGCATCGGGCATCCCCACCGCACATTCCGACGGCAACGGCGTGTAGCCGTACACGCTGACGCTGAGCGTGTCCGTGCCCACCAGGCCCTGGCTGTCGGTCACGGTCAGCATCAGCGTGACGGAGACCGTAACCCCCGGCGCGACGCCGCCCCAGCTGGCCCGGGTGTCGGGGTTGGCCGCATCGGTAAAAGTCACGGTCGGCTCGCTTTCAATCTGGCTCCACCGCGAACGCAGGTTGCGGTCGTTATCCGGGTCTGTGACAACGGCCGTCAGGGTGACGGGGGTGTTTTCCGAGACTACGATGTCATCGCCGACATTCACCGTCGGCGGCTCCACATCTTCAACGGTTATCCGCAAGGTGTCGCCGGCCCCGCCGATGGCGGCGCCGGCCACCGTGGCGGTGGCGTTCAGGCGGAAGTAATAATCGGTGGATTCGATCACATCCGGCGCGTGAAAGGTCGCGCTGACCACGCCATTGGCGGCGGTGACGGTACCGGTGGCGCCGCCGATCGGGCCGAGCCAGCCTGCGCCGCCGCGGATGACAGTGACGCCATCGGAGAGTGTCTGCCGCCATTCATAGGTGAGTGTGCTGTCTGAATCACCGGCGGCGCGGGTCACAACGGCGGTCAGGGTAACGGCGCCCTCGGCCACATGGTCGCGGTCGGGACCCACATCCACCACCGGCGGCCGGCTGTCGCTGACGGTCACCATCGCCTGCGCGCCGCCCGGCTTCGGGCGCGACGACAGACCCGCGACATTGCCGACGCCGATTACGGTCAGGAGGATGGTTTCGTCACTTTCGCTCGGTATGGCGTCATTCGTCAGATTGAAAACCACCGCGGCCATCGTGCTGTTTTGCTCGATTGTCGCGGTGTATTGCGTTGCCCCCGCATCACCCGCAGCGATTCCGGCGCCGGTGTAGTCCACGCCGCGCTCGGCGCCGCCTCCCAGCGTGTAAGTAACGGTGGTGGCGCTGAAAGTGTTGAGACCGCCATCCAATGCCAGCATGAAGACAACCTCGTCATCAATGCTCTCGGTGACGCTGTCCTCCGCGGCCACGACCGACACTTCAAGATAGTCGTTGTCGTTGATGCGCCCCGCGCGCTGATTCTGGCCGCCGCTTGTGAGGCCGCCCACGCCGCCGGTCAGGGTGAGGTCGGTCAGGGTCAGAACAAAGTCTTCGGTTCGCTCCGCCACCGCGTCGTCGGCAATCACAATGGACAGATTTTGCGTGCTGACCTCGGGGTCGCTGCGCGACAGGCTGAACGTATTCGTACCCGCCGCGGCGAAATCCGCCGCCGTGATTTCGGGGCCGGTCACGGTGTAAAACACCCTCGCCACGGCGTTTGTGGTGGGCAGTCTGATACGGTTGAACCTCAGCGGAAACAACAGTGTGTCGCCCTCGTCGCCATCCACCCTCCGGTCCGGCCCGGCAAACTCCACATCCACATCCGGTTCGAGGCCGGGGTTGCCGAGAATGATTCCGGTGTGGCTCACATCGGCGATACCCGCCACGTTCGCCACGGAAACCGACACCCGGTAAGCCTCGTTCGATTCAGTGAATGTGTCCATGCGAGTGGGCACCGCGAACGTCGTCGAGACCGTGCCGGGCGGGAAAGCCAGGACGCCGTCCGGATACATGCCGTCATCAGCCTCAAAGTCCAGCGGTGACGCCCCATTCGCGCCAATGCCGCTCACGCTCACACTCCAGAAAGCCGTCACTGTGCTGGTGTGTTCCGGGCCGCCGGTCAAAGCGGCGGTGTAGATGGCCACATCGCCCTCGTTGACCTCGCGGGCGCCGACAAGAGGCGCAAATGCCAGACCGGAGATGATGCCGTCCTGCCGGATCGGCGTGTCCAGCGTGGCGTGTCGCGGGTCGGTCAGTTCAATCCGGTAGTTCTCCGATGCCTCGTCCACACCGTCATCGAGAACCATCACGGTGGCGGTGGCCACGCGCTCCCCCGCCGGGATGATGAGCGTGCCGGTGGCGGGATGAAAGTCCGCCGCCGATGCGCTGCTGCCCGGGCTGCCGCCATTGCCGACGATGCGCCAGGACGCGCCGACGCCGCCGTCTGAATAAACCATGCGGTCATTCAAGGGGTTAATAAAGACCGTGAAAGCAACCGCCGTGCCTTCCTCCGCCATCGCCGGCGTCACCGCGCCGAGACGAAGCAGGCGGTCGTCGGCCGCGTTGGCGGCGATTGCGATGAGGTGGGAGCGCGCCACCGGGCCGTCTGTGCCAAAAGCGGAGCCCATGCCGACCTGTATTGTTGGCTGCACCCCTACTTGCGTCTGAGCAACGCCGCCATCACCTATCAGACTGCCGTTGGTCCTTATGGTGACCGTGTCGCTGACGCCCGCGCCGATGGTGTACACCTCGTTCGACCTGCCATAGATATCACCCGACCCCGGCCGTTTCACTGCATAGACGATAGTGAAGCGGAATTGCCATCCCTCCAGCGCGTTGGGAATGGTGGAAATCGGAATCTCCAGACGCCCGGCGATGATGTCCTGCGACGTGAATTCCCAGAGACCGCGGCGGCTGTTCATTCCGCTCATCGCCGCTCCCCCGCCCGTCATACGCCGTGGCTGGGGCTGAAAAAAGACCTCCGGATAAGTCGTGTCATCGTTCGGTACATACCGCGACAGGTAATACGGCACCCGCAAGTTTGCGCTGAGATTAGCGCAGCCGGGGCTGACGCTGATGGGCATATAAAATTCGTCTCCGGGGCGCACATGGAAAAGCTCCGTGGTGGAACCAAGCGGGTCACCCAGCGCATCGGACAGCCCCACCTCGCATTGGGCCTGCGCCCATAACGGAGACGGCACGCCGAGAAGGCCGGTTGCGGCGATCAACGCCGCCCGGCTCAAGACGGTCAAAAATGGAAGATTCCACATAGGTCCTTCTGGAAATCAGGTGGAGCAACTATAAACGATTGTCAAGCATAGTCTAATCCGTTGTATAAGCAGGGATTACCTCATTTCGCCGCGATGACCGCATTTTGCCGCGATAACCGCGTTGCGCCGCCATTTAACAAGGAAATACGCAGCCAGTCCGGGAGTGGGTCCGCGACTCTGGTACAGTGGCCGCCATGCACCCGGATGAGACAACGCAAACGGCGGCGGCCGGCGAGCGCAGCGTGCGCTACTATGATGTCGAGGACGATTGCAGCGGCCAGCGGCTCGACAATTTTCTGCTGGCGCGCTACAAGCATGTCCCCAAAAGCCGCCTCTACCGGACGATACGCGGCGGCGAAGTGCGCGTCAACAGCCGCCGCGCCAAACCCCATTACCGCCTCGGCGCCGGCGACCGCATCCGCGTGCCGCCGCTCGAAATAAAGCCGAAGCACGCGGTGCGGATCAGCGACGGGGACATCGCCGCGACCGGGCGGCTCATCCTGCACGAGGACCGCGAACTCATCGTCATCAATAAACCGGCCGGGCGGACCGCGCACGCCGGCACCGGCCACAGTTACGGCCTGGTGGATGTGCTGCGCCAGATGCGCCCGGACGACGATGTGCAACTCGGCCACCGTCTCGACAAAAGCACCAGCGGCTGTCTCGCCTTCGCCAAATCGCGCGGCGCGCTGCTTGCGCTGCACCGCGCTTTTCGCGCGCGCGAAATGGACAAGCAGTACCAGGCGCTGGTCATTGGCCGCTGGCAGGCGCCGGGCGAAGTGTCGCAGGCGCTGTCACGCGGCCCGCACCGGCAGCAAACCGACGACGACGGCAAGGCCGCGACCAGCCATTTCGAGGTGCTGCGCCGCTACAAGGGCCACACGCTGGTCGCGGTGCGCCTGCTCACCGGGCGCACCCACCAGATCCGGGTACACGCCGCGCACTGCGGCCACCCGGTGGCCGGCGACCGCAAGTACGGCGATTTCGCGGCCAACCGCGTGCTGGCGAAAATCGGCCTCAAACGCATGTTTCTCCACGCCCGGCGGCTGGCGTTTCCGTGGGCCGGGCAAACGCTCGCGTGCGAGGCGCCGCTGCCGGAAGAACTGGAATGTTTGCTGAAACAACTGCAACGGGGTTAGACTGACGCGATGGAAAACGACAACGACCGCTGGGAGCGCGATGTCCTGCGCAAACTGCTGCAATCCACGCTGGACGAGCAGCGCCGCGCAAGACGCTGGAAAATTTTCTTCCGGCTGGCGGTGCTGGCGCTGGTCGCCGCCGTGCTGTTCGCGACCTCCGTCCGGCAGCCGGGGATGCAGGCGCTGGGAGGACATACCGAACACACCGCGCTGGTCAAACTCGAAGGCATCATCCTCGATGGCGCGCCGGCCTCCGGCGACCGGATGGTCCAGGCGCTGGAATCGGCGTTTGAGAACGACCACTCCAGGGGCGTCGTGCTGCGCATCAACAGCCCCGGCGGCAGCCCGGTGCAATCGGCGCAGATCAACGACGCCATCCGCCGCCTGCGCGGGGAATATCCGGACAAACCGATCATCGCGGTGGCCATGGACGTCTGCGCCTCGGGCGCCTACTACGCAGCGGTGGCCGCCGACGAGATTTACACCGACGCCTCCAGCCTGATCGGCTCCATCGGCGTCACCGCGAGCGGCTTCGGTTTTGTCGAGGCCATGGATGAACTCGGCATCGAGCGCCGCACCATCAAGGCGGGACGCTTCAAGGATTTACTCGACCCGTTTCTGCCGCGGGACGAAGAGGCGGTGGCGCATCTGCAAACGGTGATAGACGATGTCCACCGGCAGTTTATCGAGCGCGTGCGCGAGGGCCGCGGCGAGCGCCTCGGCGACGACCCCGACCTGTTCTCGGGCTTGGTGTGGACGGGAGAAGAAGCGGTCGTTCTCGGCCTGGCCGACGGCCTCGGCGACGTGCGGTATGTCGCGCGCGAAGTCATCGGCGTTGACAATGTGGTCGAATACAAGCCGCGGGAAACGCTGCTCGGCGCGTTTTCCAGAGAGTTCGGCACACGCGCCGCGCACACGCTGCTGGGCCGCCTGGCGACGCCGACGCTGCACTGAGCGCGGCGGCGCGCGGCTTTCACAACACCGTAAAACCGGCCTTTTCCAGCATCCCCGCCAACGAGATCAGCGGCAAGCCGAGCAACGCGCTGGGGTCGGCGCTTTCGATGCTCTCGCACAAAAAGACGCCGAGACTTTCCGAGCGAAAACTGCCGGCGCAGTCGTACGGCTTGTCGCGCCGCAGATAGGATTCAATCTGCCGCTCATCGAGGCGCCTGAAACGCACGCGGGTCGGCACATCCTTGAACTGGCGGTGGCCGCTGCGCGTGTCGAGCACGCACACGCCGCTGTGAAAAACCACCGTCTTGCCGGCACATTCGCGCAACTGGCGGCGTGCCCCCTCGAAATCACCCGGTTTGCCGAGCAGCAGGCCGTCGGCGGCGGCGCACTCGTCGCAGCCGATGATCAGCGCGCCGGGGTAATGCGGCGCGACGGCGTCCGCTTTCGCCTTCGCCAGGCGCTCGACCAGCCGCGCGCCGGACTCGTTCTCAAGCGGCGTCTCGCAGATGTCCGGCGCGCGCACGGCACAGTCCAGACCGAGGCGGCGCATCGCATCGCGGCGGTATTTCGAACTCGATGCCAGCACCAGCGGCGGCTGTTGGCTTTCTTTGGGAGTCATATACAAACGGAACTTTCTGTTTCAAGGCGGCAGGCACTGCCAGCCTTTTCATCTGCCATTATATCCACGCGATTTCTGCGATGGCCGTATATCCATGATATAAGATGATTAAAAATACCTTGCCGACAAGATGATTCTGCCGAAAACAAGAAACACCGGGTGGTATGCTGGGGGTGGCATGGTTGCGCTGATGATGATTCTGCTGGCCGAATCCTCCGCACCGCCGCCCGATAAAACCGCGACACTCGGCGCCCACACTGCAACCACCATACATAAAGACTTCCGCCCCATACTACAAAACATCCAAACCACTCCCGAACACCCCCCGGATGACATGACCGAATACCAGACGCTGCTGGTCTGGCGTTTGTCCGGCGTACCCGAACCCGCCAACGGGCCGATGGCGATACTGCACCAGATGGAGGAAGTCCATACGCCCTACCTCGATCAGTTCGACATCTCTGCCGTCAGGATTCCCGCCGCATGGGATGCAGACCGGCTGCTGGAAATCATCCGGCAAGACCCGTCAGTGGATTTCGCAGACAGAGAGCCTGAAACAGAACTTTACAATGTCATACCCAACGACCCGCATTTCGAGGACCAGACCAACCTCCACGACCCCGTCCGCGATGTGGATATAGACGCCCCGGAAGCGTGGGCATACACCACCGGCAGCGACCATGTTGTGGTCGCGGTACTCGACTCTGACTTTGATATCACCAACCAGGATTTGTTTCCCAATCTATGGGTCAATGAAGTAGAACGAACCGGTAGACCGCGTTTCGACGACGACAACAACGGATGTAGAGACGATATTCATGGTTGTAACCTGAACAACAACCCTCCAGACGACCGTCTTGAACAAGATACAACAAGTGAGCACGGCACGGCAGTTTCCGGTGTTCTCGGGGCGCGCGGAAACGATGGTTTTGGAATGACGGGGGTCGCCTGGAATATCCGGATGATGCTTGTGCATGGCAGCCGTATACCTGCATTCAATTACATCCTTAAAATGCGGCGTGAAAAAGGCGTCAATATCAGAGTCATAAATTACAGTGGGGGGCCTATCCAGCCCGATTGCGACCCATCCCGACTGACTCTGACCCAGCAAGGGGAACGTAAAATCCTTGAATACCTCAGAGACGAAGGAATTGTACTTGTTCAGGCAAGTGGAAACGATAATATAAATTACGGCAGTCAACCGACAGTGGCCCTCAGATCTCCAGCTTGTTACGACCTCAATAACATCATTGTTGTCGGAGGACAAAGCAAGAATGCCCACACGCGTTGGAGATCCTCCGATTACGGAAGCGTGGTGGTTGATTTGTACGCGCCCGCTGAGGAGGTGCCAGTATGGAGTAATCTTGGCCTAGGTCCACAGATTTACCCTGGTTCTGGAACCTCCGATGCAGCCCCCCATGTCGCCGCCGCCGCCGCCTTGCTGTGGTCTTACAAGCCAGACCTGACCGTCACCGAAGTGCGCAGCGCATTGCTCGACACCGTGGACCGTTTCGATACATTCCAGGAATTAAACCTGCAGGGCGTCCTCACCGACACGGTCGCCTCCGGCGGCGCCCTGAACATCGCGAACGCGCTCTATTCCATCGCAGAACCCGGCATCCGCATTCATTCCTCGCAAACCACCATCGCCGAGGGCAGTAGCGGCTACCTCGACCTGTCGCTGACAAGAGAGCCTGTCAGACCCTCGTCCGGTGACGTGGTCGTGCTGGACGGGGCCGCGATGACATCCCCCACCGCCGCCGCAACCGTCACGCCCGCCTCGCTGACCTTCACCTCCGCCGACTGGCACATTCCACAGAGAATGAGTGTCCGCGCCACCGGCGCCAGCGGCAGTGAAGTCCTGCTGCAAGTCTCGGTGAACAGACGACACTCCACCACCGACTACCGCGCCCTTCCCATGCGCACCGCGACCCTGACCCTGCAAAGCGACGGCGCCCGAAACACCCTGACCCTGCCCCGGCGCATTGTCGAGGGAAACACCGCAACCGCAACCATCCGCTTCAGCGGCCCGCTGATTGCCCCCGCGCAACTCGCCATCACCGCAACCGGCGCCGCCACCAACGGCGCCGATTACACACTGCCCGGCCCGATTACGGTCGCGGCCAACTCGACCTACACCACTTTCACAATCCCGACCGTGGACGATGAACACTACGAACCCGACGAAACCCTCTCCCTGCACATCGCCGCCGCACCTTCCGCTCTTCCCGCGCCACTCCAAGCCACCCTCACGATAGAGGACAACGACACCCCGCTGATCACCATGGCCCTCTCGCCCCGGGCCATCACGCAAAGCAGCAAAACCGCGACCGCGCAAACCGCGACCGCGACCATCGCCCTCGACCGCCCCGCCGTATCCGATGTGCTGTTCTTCCTCGACGCCCGCCAAAGACGCGGCGACATGCACCTGAGAAACAGCATCAGCGATGATGTCTGGCCGACCAGCGCAACCATCGTCATCGAAGAAACTTCGACCCGCATCGTCATCCACTCCATAGACGAGGACGACGAACTGCAAATCGATCAGACCCTCAGACTTTTTCTTGAACTCCCCGCCGGCGCCGCCGCAAGACTGGGAACGCCGAGCGGAGCGTATTTGAGAATCGTGGACGACGACGGAGAACCACCGCACATTGACCTGAGACTGCGCGTCTTTCTGGAAGGCGCCATGACCACACAGTCCTTCACCAACCCGGCGCCCGACCCATGATGCTTTCCGGCCTCGCTGCCACTTCACAACCCGGATGGTTTTCCTGTATAGTTCCCGATTGAAAATTCCATGGATTGCAGGCTACCCTTATGCGCGCGCCCGGCGATGCTGGCAAAGCACCGCACCCGGCTTGAAGGTGATTTGTCCGTCGGCGAATTGTCCAGACTGTCGGAGTTGTGCCGCTCGCCCGCGGCGCGCATCCGGGCCGCCCTGGAGTTTGAATTCGAGGCCGGCAGCGGCCGTTTGATGTTGCGGATGGAAGTTCGCGGCGAACTGGAACTGACGTGCCAGCGCTGCCTGTCGGCGATGCCCTGGCGCCTGGACCACACCAGCCGCCTCGCCGTGGTGGACGACCCGGAAGCGGCCGCGCGCCTGCCGCGCGGCGCCGACCACATCGTCTGCCCGGCGCAGGGCATTGCGCCGGCCAGCCTGGTGGAGGAGGAAGTGCTGCTGGCGCTGCCGCAAATCCCGATGCACAACCGCGCCGGGCAATGCGATGCCGACATGATGGCCCGCCTCGGCCACGGCGATGGCCGCGAAGCCCGGAGCAATCCGTTTGGAATTCTGAGAAACATCAGACTATAATCCCCCATCCCCGCAGGAGAAAACATGGCTGTCCAGAAAAACAAGAAATCCTCGTCGAAGCGCGACATGCGCCGCTCGCATCACGCCTTGAAACCGCCAACGCTGTCGGTGGAGCCGAGCACCGGTGTCCGCCACCGGCGCCACCACATCAGCGCCGACGGCTTCTACCGCGGACAGGAAATCATCCCCGACAAGACCCTGTCCGACGAAGAAGACGAAGAAGAGGAAGACTGACCCCCGCGGGCCGGCAACCTCGTCCGGCGGCACACGCCGCGCCGCGGCAGGTGAACAATACGATGGGTGAACGCATCCGCGTTGCGATTGACGTGATGGGCGGAGATTACGGCATTGCCGTGACCATTCCCGCCGCGCTCGACGCAATCGCCCATTTTGACGATCTCGACCTGATACTGGTCGGCGACGAACGCCTCGTCGCCGCCGCGCTCGGCGAGCACGGCGCGGCGCCGGACGAGCGCCTGCAATGCGCCGCCGCCACCCAGGTCATCGGCATGGACGAGGCGCCGGCCCATGCGCTGCGCGCAAAAAAAGACTCCTCGATGCGCGTCGCCATCAATCTGGTGCGCGAGGAACGCGCGCAGGCGTGCGTCACCGCCGGCAACACCGGCGCGCTGACCGCCATCGCGCGCTATGTGCTGCGAACGCTGGCCGGCATTGACCGCCCCGCGATTACCACCGCGCTGCCGACGGTCAAGGGCCACACCCAGATGCTCGACCTCGGCGCCAACGTGGACTGCAAGGCCGAACACCTGTTCCAGTTCGCGGTGATGGGGTCGGTGCTGGCGAACGCGGTGGACAACCTGGAAAACCCGCGCGTCGGGCTGCTCAACATCGGCCAGGAGACGATCAAGGGCAATGACCAGGTCAAGGAGGCGGACCACCAGCTGAGGGCCAGCTCGCTGAACTACATCGGCTACGTCGAGGGCAACCACATCTTCGAGGACCTGGCCGATGTCATCGTCGCCGACGGCTTCATCGGCAACGTCGCGCTGAAAACAAGCGAAGGCGTCGCCCGCTTCATCTCGATCGCGGTCGAAGAGGCGTTTCGCCGCAACCTGCTGTCGAAAATCGCCGCGACCGTGTCCATGCCGGTATTGAAGTCCATCGCCCGCACGATAGACCCGCGCCGCTATAATGGCGCAAGCCTGCTCGGGTTGCAGGGCGTCGTAATCAAAAGCCACGGCGGCGCCGACGCGCTGGCGTTTCGCCGCGCAATTGACATTGCACGCATCGAGGCGATCAAGCAAATCCCGAAGTTGATTGACACGCGGCTGGAAGAAATACTGCTGAACTGAACCGTGAAAGTCCACGCCCGAATCGCCGGAACCGGCTCCCGCCTGCCCGACAAGGTCCTGACCAACGACGACCTTGCGCGCATCGTCAACACCTCCGACCAGTGGATACGCGAGCGCACCGGCATCCGGCGCCGCCACATCGCGGCGGACGACGAGACGTGCTGCGACCTGGCGAGCCGCGCCGCGCAAGGCGCGCTGGAAATGGCCGGCGTCGGCGCCGGCGAGGTTGATCTGGTGGTGCTGGCGACGACGACACCCGACAAGATTTTTCCGAGCACCGCCTGCCTGCTGCAAAAACGCCTCGGCATCCGGGGCTGTCCGGCCTTCGACGTGCAGGCCGTGTGTACCGGCTTCGTCTATGCGCTCGACCTCGCCAGGCGCTTTATCGAGGCGCGCGACGCGAAGTGCGCGCTGGTCATCGGCGCCGAGGTGCTGTCGCGCATTCTCGACTGGAGCGACCGCTCGACCTGCGTGCTGTTCGGCGACGGCGCCGGCGCCGTCGTGCTCAAGGCCGACACCGAGCCGGGCATCCTGTCCACGCACCTGCACGCCGACGGACAGCACGAGGAATTGCTGCATGTCCCGGAAGATCACATCCGCATGAAAGGCAGCGAGGTGTTCAAGATCGCGGTCAAGACGCTGGAGCGCTGCGCCGACGAGACGCTCGCCGCCAACGGACTCGACCGCTCCGACGTGGACTGGCTGGTGCCCCACCAGGCGAACTACCGGATCATCGCCGCCACCGCCAAAAAACTGAAACTGCCGATGGAGCGGGTCGTCGTCACCGTCGCCGAACACGGCAACACCTCGGCGGCCTCGATTCCGCTGGCGCTCGACGAAGCCGTGCGAGACGGCCGCATCCGGCGCGGCGAAACCCTGATTCTGGAAGCCTTCGGCGGCGGCTTTACCTGGGGCTCGGCGCTGGTGAAGTTCTGAGCGCCCGGCGCAAATCCCCCGGCGCCTGTTTCGACGCCGGCTGCAAACGCTGCCCGCGACTGGCGCGCCATCTCAAAGACGTCAAAAGCAGGCACCCCGACTATCACTGCGCGCCGGTGCCTGCATTCGGCGATGGCGGCGCGCGGCTGCTGATTGTCGGCCTCGCGCCGGGGCTGCACGGGGCCAACCGCAGCGGGCGGCCTTTCACCGGCGACCACGCCGGCATTCTGCTCTACCGGATGCTGCACAAACACGGCTTCGCCAACCACCCGGTGTCGGACGCGGTGGACGACGGGCTGGTGCTGAAAAACTGCCGCATCACCAATGCCGTCAAGTGCCTGCCGCCGGGCAACAAACCCGCCGGCGACGAGATACGCCGGTGCAACCGCTTCCTGAAACACGAGATGGAGGCGCTGCCCGACGGCGCGCTGGTGCTGGCGCTCGGGCGGATTGCGCACGCGGCGGTGCTGCGCGCGCTCGGCGCGACCCAGGCGCACCACCCGTTCGCGCACGGCGCGGTGTTCCACCCGGCGCCAGGGCTGACATTGCTGGATTCCTACCATTGCAGCCGCTACAACACGCAAACCAAACGCCTGACTGCGCGCCAATTTGATACCCTCTTCACAAACGCCGGAAAACTGCTTGCGACATGACCGAAACAACCGACAAAATTGCGGCGCCCGGACGCCTTGCGCCGGACTTTGAGGCGGCGAATTTTCTGAAGACGCTGACCCGCCAGCCCGGCGTCTATCGGATGCTCGACGGCGACGGCGCGCCGCTCTACATCGGCAAGGCCGGCAACCTGAAAAAAAGAGTCTCGGCCTATTTCCGCAACCACGGCCTCAGCCCCAGGACACGATTGCTGATGGAGCGCGTTGCCGGCATCGAGGTCACGGTCACGCGCTCCGAAGCCGAGGCGCTGCTGCTTGAAAACAACCTGATAAAAAAACACCGGCCACGCTACAACGTGCTGCTGCGCGACGACAAGAGTTATCCCTGCATCTACGTGCCGGAGCAAGACGCCTTTCCGCGCATCGAGTTCTACCGCGGCGCGCGCAAGGCGCCCGGACGTTATTTCGGCCCCTACCCGAACGCGTCGGCGGTGCGGCAGACTCTGAGCCTGCTGCAGAAACTGTTTCGCCTGCGCCAGTGCGACGACGCCTTCTTCAACCACCGCACGCGGCCGTGCCTGCAATATCAAATCAAGCGTTGCAGCGCGCCTTGCGTCGGCTATATCAGCGAGCCGGATTACCGCGCCGACCTGGCGCTCGCCACCGGGTTTCTTTCCGGCAACAGCCGCGAGGTCATCGAGACGCTGGCGGCGCGCATGGACCGGGCGGCGCGCGAACTGCGTTACGAGGAGGCCATCCGCTACCGCGACCAGGTTTCCATGCTGCGCCAGGTGTCCGGGCAGCAATCCGTCAGCGGCGGCGGCGACAGCGACGCCATCGCCTGCTACCTGCAGGGCGGCTTCGCCTGCGTCCAGGTATTCAACATCCGCGGCGGCATGAACATCGGCAACAAGGCGTTCTACCCGAACCTGCCCGACGACGAGATGGACGAGGCGGCGCTGCTGACCGCCTTCGCCGGGCAGTATTATCTCGCCCACGACATCCCCGGCGAGGTCATCTGCAGCCCGCCGCCGAACGACGCGGCGGCGCTGAACGCGATGCTGTCGGAAAAGGCCGGGCGCAAGGTCGCGCTGACGACGGCGCCGCGCGGCAGGAAGCGGCGGTGTCTCGCCATCGCGCGCAGCAACGCCGAGATCGCGCTGAAGTCGAAACTGTCGTCGCGCGCGGGCATGCGCCGGCGCCTGCAGGCGTTGCAGGAGGCGCTCGACCTGGAGCGCCTGCCAACGCGCATGGAGTGTTTCGACATCAGCCACACGATGGGCGAGAAACCGGTCGCCGCCTGCGTCGTCTTCAACCAGGACGGCGCGCTCAAACAGGACTACCGCCGCTTCAACATCGGCGACATCACCGCCGGCGACGATTACGCCGCGATGCGCCAGGCGATTGAGCGCCGTTACCGCCGCCTCCGGCGCGGCGAGGCCAAACTGCCCGATGTGCTGTTGATTGACGGCGGCAAGGGGCAGGTCAGCCAGGCGCGGGCGGTGCTGCGCGAACTCGAGGTCGCCGGAGTCGAGGTCATCGGCGTCGCCAAGGGCGCCGGACGCAAGCCCGGCCTGGAAACGCTGATTTACGGCGACTTCGGCGAAACCATGAGACTCAGGCCGGATTCCGCGGCGCTGCACCTGATACAGCAGGTGCGCGACGAGGCGCACCGTTTTGCGATTGCCGGTCACCGCCACCGCCGCGGCAAGGCGCGCAAGCGCTCGCCGCTTGAAGACATCCGCGGCCTCGGCCCGGTGCGCCGCCGGCAACTGCTGCGCCATTTCGGCGGCGCGCAGGGCGTCCACCGCGCCAGCACCGACGAACTCGGCAAGGTGCCCGGCATCAGCCACCGCCTGGCCGAATCCATTTACCGCAACCTGCATCCATCGTAATCACCGATGACGCTGCCCAACCTCCTGACCCTGCTGCGCATCCTGCTGATTCCGGTGCTGGTGGCGCTGTTCTACCTGCCGTGGGCGTGGAGCGCCGCGGCCTGCGCCGGCGCCTTTGTGCTGGCGATGCTGACCGACCTGCTCGACGGCTGGCTCGCGCGCCGGCTCGAACAGGAGACGCGCTTCGGCGCCTTTCTCGATCCCGTCGCCGACAAATTGATTGTCAGCGCGGCGCTCGTCATGATTGTCAGCCGCGAGCAGTCGCTGATCATGGTGGCGCCGGCGATGATCGTAATCGGGCGGGAAATCGCGGTGTCGGCGTTGCGCGAGTGGATGGCGCAACTCGGACGGCGCCATCTGGTGCGCGTCTCGCAACTCGGAAAAATCAAGACCGTGGCGCAGGCGGCGGCCATCAGCCTGATGCTCTACCACGAACCCGTCCTCGGCTTTGACGTCAACCGCGCCGGCCTGGCGCTGCTTTACATCGCGGCGGCACTGACGCTGGTGTCCATGACGGCCTATCTGCGCGCCGCCTGGCGCCACCTGCGCCCGGACGACGGTTGAAAAAGAGGGGCTGGAGCGGGAAACGAGGTTCGAACTCGCGACCTCAACCTTGGCAAGGTTGCGCTCTACCAGCTGAGCTATTCCCGCATCGCGTGCGGATGCAATTTTCCACCAATGCCGCGGCACAGTCAATAGAAGCCATCGGCGCCGAATAGTGGTAACCTTTGCGCGGTGGACTTGCAGCGGCCTGGTCACGGGCTAGTTGGCAGAGTGGTTATGCAGCGGCCTGCAAAGCCGTGTACGCCGGTTCGACTCCGGCACTAGCCTCCAGCTCGCGGCAACCGCACGACCACGGGGACGTGGCGGAATTGGCAGACGCTTTGGACTTAAAATCCAATGGCTTTTATGCCGTGCGGGTTCGAGTCCCGCCGTCCCCACCATCAGGCGAACGACCGACGACCAATGACAAACGCACAGGCCAGCAAGACACGGGTCGTCATCGTCGGCGGCGGCTTCGCCGGCGTGTACACCGCGAAATATCTGCGCCGGCATGCCGCGAACATCACGGTGGAGCTGATCAACGACAACAACTATTTCGTGTTCCAGCCGCTGCTGCCGGAAGTCACCGCCGGAACCATCCACGTCATGGACGCGGTGTCGCCGCTGCGCCTGCTGCTGCCGAAAACCCGCTTCCGCATGGCGCAGGTCAAGGCCATAGACTTTGACAAGCAGACGGTGCGCGTGCTGCAGGGGCACAAGACGCGCTATGTGCGCGTGCCCTACGACCATCTCGTCGTCGCCTGCGGGCTGGAAGCCAACCTGGCGATGCTGCCCGGATTTGCGGAGCACGGCCTGCCAATCAAGAACATCGCCGACGCCTACAGTCTTCGCAACCACATCATCCAGTGCCTGGAACACGCCGACATCACCAACAACCCGCGACTGAAACGCAAACTGCTGACATTCACCGTCGCCGGCGGCGGCTTTTCCGGCGTCGAGACCGCCGGAGAACTCTACGAGATGCTGCGCCGCACCGCGCGCTTTTACCCGTATATCGAGGCCGGCGAAATTCGCCTGGTTCTGGTACACGGCGGCCCGAGGCTGCTGCCGGAGTTGTCCGAAACGTCGAGCCGCTACATCCACAAGCTGTTCGCCAAGCGCGGCATCGAGGTGCGGCTCGATTGCCGCCTTGCCAACGCCACCGGCAGTTCGGTGCAAACGGAAGACGGCGAGCGGATTGACACCATGACGCTGGTGACAACGGTCGGCATGACCGTCGCGCCGGTGGTCTCGTCGTCGCCGCTGAAACTGAAGCGCAATCGCATCGTCACCAACCGCCTGCTGCAGGCGCAGGGGTTCGACAACGTCTGGGCGCTCGGCGACGCGGCCTGCATCCCGCTCGACGACGACGGCGAAAGATACGCGCCGCCGACCGCGCAATTCGCGGTACACGAGGCCAGGCGGCTGGCGGACAACATCGCGGCGCGCGTCGAGGGCCGCGCGCCGGCGCCGTTCTCGTATAAAAGCAGGGGCGCGCTCGCATCGCTCGGCAACCGCCGCGGCATCGCCGAAATTGCCGGTGTGCGCCTGTCCGGCATCAGCGCATGGCTGTTGTGGAGGAGTTTGTATTTGTCCATGCTGCCGGGCGTCGCGACGCGGATGCGAATCGCGCTGGACTGGTTGCTGGACTGGTTTCTGCCGCGCAGCATCGTCCAGATTGAACAAAAGCCGGAACGCGCCTGCCGCCTGCTGCGCTTCAGGAAAGGCGACACGATCTCGGAACCGGGGCAGGTCACGCGGGGTTTGTACACGGTGGTTTCCGGCGCGCTTGAATCCAATGTCACGGACCCGAAGACCGGAGAGGAACTGGTGCGCGTGCTCGGCGCCGGAACCCACTGGGGCGAGCGCACCATCAGCGACGACACGACGACGGTCGGCACACTGAGGGCCATCAAGGACAGCAACGTGCTGGTGCTCGACAAGGAGGATTTCAAACGTCTGCGGCGCTCTTTCAATGTGCTCGACGACTATTTCTCCCACCTGCCCGAATCACTCTACCCCGATCAGTTGCAGCATCACCAGCCGTTCAACGACAACAATACGGAGAAAACACCCCATGCTGATTGACCTGCGCGAGATTCGCACCCACATCATTGCTTCCGCAGAAGATGATCCCGACCGCTACAAAAGCGTGACCGCCATGGCGGAGCGACTGGGGCTGAACTACGAAGTGCATCGCCCGGTTTACGTCAGAGCCAACGGCATCGGCTGCGCCATTGCGCACCTGCACATCCTGGCCAGCGCACAGGCCCCCTGCCTGGTGCTGGAAGACGACTGCGAGACCACATCCCACCTCCAGATTCGCTTCGAAGTGCCCGACGAAGCGGATGCGGTTCATCTCGGCGTATGCACAGTCGGAATCCCCTTGTCGGACCATCCTCGCCGACGGGTGACCTTTCCCGTGTCCGACCAGCCCGGCGAGCCCAAGCGCAAAGACAGGCGGGTTCCGCGATGCATACTCGGGGCCGCCGTAACCACGGAATACAACGAGATCTTTCTAAGAGCGCACAACATGGTTTCGACCCACGCCTACCTGTACCTCGGAAAAGAAATGATCGAAACGGTACGCGGGGAAATCCTCGAGTCTCTGACCATCCCGTGGCACTGGGACGTCGCCATGGCGCGGTTGCAAAAATCGCGGCTTGTTCTGACGCCGCGCCGGCCCTTCTTTTACCAGAAAGACACGAAAGACGTGACCCTTCCCGAAACGGATCTGGAGCCGGTGCCGAATCCGGACGAACTGGACGATGCCTGGTTTGAACGTCGGCTGGACACGGAGCGATCCGGCCACAAGCTGTACTATAGAATCCTCATTTATTCCCTGCACAGGTTTCGGCTCGGCCTCGGGTGGCTGATGGGTAAGTTGCCGTAGGCGGCCGCCGGATATGAATGACTCCACCCTGAAGAATTGCAACGCCACCCGCGTTGGACGACGATACAAAGGAGCCACATGCTGATTGACCTGCGCAAGATTCCCACCCGCATCATCGCCTGCCCTGACAAAGGGACCACCCGCTACAAAGACGTAACCGCCATGGCACAACGAGTGGGGTTGCACTACGAAGTGTACCAATCAGTCTATATGGGAAGCAAAACACTCGGTTGCGCCCTCGCACACTTGCGCGCTTTGAAAGACGCACCAGCCCCCTGCCTGGTGCTGGAAGACGACTGCGAGGAAACACCCCATTTCCGGCACCGCTTCGAAGTGCCCGACGAAGCGGATGTGGTCTCTCTCGCCATCAACACAGCCGGAATCCCCTTGTCGGAGCATCCTTCTCCCCGGCTGACCCTGAACCCGCCCAGCCCGCGTCTGCACGAGACCAGAAAGATTCCGAGATATGTGTTCGGCGGCGCCGTGGCCACGGAATACAACGAGACCTTTCTGAGGATACACAACATGCTTGGCGGTACCGCCTATCTATACATCACAGAAAAAGCAATCAAGGAAACGTGCGAGGCAATCGTTGATTATATGACCATCCTGAGTGACTGGGACAACGCCATGGCACGGCTGCAAAAACAACGGTTGCTTGTTCTGACACCGCGCCGGCCCTTTCTGTACCAGAAATACGACAAAGACCAGACATACCGTGAAACCGGTTTGACACCGTGCCGAATCTGGAAAAACTGGACGATGCCTGGTTCGAGCATCGGATGAACACCCAACCACCACCCATCAAAAACGCCCATCCCCATCGCGGACTGTTCCGCAGAATCATCACGTCCGTGCTATACAGACTTTGGCGCGCCCTCGAGCGGCTGCTGAAGAAGTCGCTGTAGGCAGGGGCGCCGCAAAAGCCCCGCCGAAGTCATATCCAGTCGAAGCGGTATCTGAGGTTCAGGGTCACGCCCCAGTACTCGATGTCGTCGCTTTCAGCCTGCCACAGTATGGTGTTGCTGCGGTCGCCGATTTCACTCACCCGGTCGGCCGGCGCGACGGTGGACTCGTGGTTGCGCAGCGTATCCCACGGCTTGCGCTCGCCCTCGAACTCGCCGAACCGCGCATAGCGAAAACGGACGCCCGCCGACAGGCGCTCGTCCACGGCGTAGTCCATGCCCAGCAGCAGCTGCCAGCCAAAAAGATCGTCCTCGACGCTGGTCTCCAGACTGCTCACCGTGCCGCGTGCGGACTCTATGGCGACATCGTTGTCCCTGACAAACCGCAGGCGAAGATCGGCCTCGGTTCTCGACCAGCCCAGGCCCGCGCCGACATACGGCGTCCACCGGGAATCCGTCTTGTGGTCGTAATACACATTGAAGAAAACGTCATGCGACTCGATGTCTTTCAGACGGTTGCTGGCGCTGCCGCCGGCTCCGGGCATGCCGCCCGTTGTCAAGCCGTCGAACTCGGCCAGCTTGGCCGGCGAATTGCCGCCGAGCGGACGCCAGACATCGTCGTCGTCGTATTCGTTGTTGCGGTGGGAGTATTCCAGTTCGAGCCTGAGCGGCGCGTGGCGAAGGGCGTAGCCGACGGTCAGCCCGGCCAGATGGCCGGCGCCGGCGCCGCCCCAGCGATTCAAAAAGGAGTCTCCGGTCGCCCGGGCGCAGGCATCGCTCCACGCGCCGCCCGCGAGATGCAGGTCGCATGCGGTCGGAACGCCGGAACTGAACGATTCAAACTCGGCGCTCGGAGCGACGGCAAATCCCAGGTTGAGCCCCACGTAGGCGCGGCCCTGGTCGGCCGGGGCCGAATGCCCGAAAAGCATGACCGGCGCCGCCAGCAGTAAAAAAATCTTTTTGGCCCTCTTTCTCACTATGAACTCCTTTGTCATCGAACACGGCATTTTATGCGCGCCGCGCGCGCGCGTCCAGCAACAAATCGCAAGCCTCGCGCGCCGCGCCGCGGCCCGCTTTCAGGGAAGCCGTCCAGTCGGCGCGCCGCAGGACTTCGCGATGGGCGTCGGCGGGCGCCAGCGCCAGACCGGCGCGCTCCATCGCCGGCAGATCAATGGCGTCGTCGCCCATGAAAGCCGCCTGTTTCGCGTCGAGGTCGAAACGCACCAGCAAGGCGTCGAGCACCGCGGCCTTGTCGCGGCAGCCCTGGTACACGTGCTCTACACCCAGCTCCGTCATTCTTTCGGCGACGATGCCGCTGTCGCGCGCGCTGGCGACGGCGACCTGGATTCCGTATTGGTGCAGCAGGCAGATCCCGTGGCCGTCCTTGACATTGAAGCATTTGATTTCGCCGCCGTCGGCGCCGAAGCACAGCCTGCCGTCGGTCAGCACACCGTCCACGTCGAACACAATCAGTTCAATCGCGGCGGCTTTTCTTGAAATTTCGTCGTCCATCGTGAACAGTGGTAAAATCACCCCGGTTGCGGGCGTCCACCATACTATAACAATGCTGCAAAGCACTCCACTACTGAAAACAGCCCGGCGTTTCGCGCTGACGCCCGGTCTGAAGCAATCGCTGCGACTTCTGCGGCTGTCCGGCGCCGACTTGCGCGAGGAAGTCCGCAATGTGCACGAATCCAACCCGCTGCTGGAGGCGGACAACACCGACCCCTGCGAGGCGCAGGCGTTCTTCCCGGGCGCCGCCGCGGGCGCGCAAACCGGCGACGCGCTCGATTGCATCGCCGCCGACGACGGCGGCTTGTCCGAACACCTGTCGCGGCAAATCACGCTGCTCGGCCTCGATGAACGCCGCCACGCCGCCGCCACGGCCGTCATCGAGGCGCTGGACGACGACGGCTACCTGCGCCAACCGCTGCAGGTACTGCAACAACATTCCGGCGCGCGCGCGCCGCTGCAAACGGAAGACATGGAGGCGGCCCTGCGTCTGGTGCAGGAACTCGACCCGGCCGGATGCGGCGCGCGTTCGCTTGCGGAATGTCTGTCCGCGCAACTCGCGCAGTGCGCCGACGACGAACCCGCCGCCGCACTGGCAAAGACCATCGCCGGGAAACACCTCGAAACGCTGGCGGCGCACGACCGCGCGGCATTGCGGCGCGCGTGCGGCTGCAGCGGCGCCGAACTCGACGCCGCGGTCAAACTGATACGCTCGCTGAACCCCAGGCCCGGCTCGCAAATCGGCGGCGCCGCGCCGGTGTACGTGATTCCCGACCTGATTGCGACCCGCGACAACCGCGGCGGCTGGAAACTGGAACTCAATCCGAACCTGCTGCCGAAACTCTCGGTCAAGAGAAGTTACGCGCAACTGCTGAAAAAAAGCGGCGCCGCGCAGGACCGCGAGTATCTGAAAAACTGCCTGCGGGAAGTACACCAGTTGATATACGGCGTCAGGAGCCGCAATGACACGCTGCTCAAGGTCGGGCGCGCGATACTCGACTGGCAGCACGGCTTCATCCGCCACCGCGAGCAGGGGCTGAAGCCGCTGACGGCGCAGCGCATCGCGCAACAACTGTCTGTGCACGAATCCACCGTGTCGCGCGCGACCCGCGAAAAGTACATGATGACGCCCGCCGGGCTGTACGAGCTGAGGTATTTTTTCTCCAGCCGTCTCGGCGGCGAGAACGGCCATTCGTCGGCGGCGGCGAAGGCGAAAATCCGCGATCTGTTGTCCGCCGAGGACAGCGCCACGCCGTTGAGCGACCGCCAGATTGCCGAGCAGCTCAACCGCCGGGGAGTCCGCATCGCGCGGCGCACGGTCGCCAAATACCGCGAAAGCATGAGAATTCCGGTATCTTCCGTTCGGCGCGCAATGCAATAACACAATATAATCATCCCGTCAGGGCAACAAAACGCAAGGAGGAGCAATGCAAGTTCAGATTTCAGGACAACACTTTCACATCACCGAGGCCATCGAGCAGCACGTGCAGGAAAAACTGGCGCGTCTGAAAAAGCACTTCGACCATGTCGTCAATATCCACGTCGTTCTCAAGGTGCAGAAAAACCAGCACATCGCCGAGGCGACAATACACGTCAAGCATCACGACATCTTCGCCGAAGCCCATTCCGGGGACATGTACACCACCATCGACACGCTGGCGCATAAACTCGACCGCCAGATCGTCAAGCACAAGGAGAAAATCAAGGACCACCATAACCAGGAAAGCGCACACTACCAACCCACCAGGTAGGCCGGGATGCACTTCAGCCATTATCTGACCACCGCGCAAATCCGGCTGCTCGATTCAATCAGCAGCAAGAAAAAAACGCTCGAAGCGCTGTCTGAATTGCTGACATCGCAAAACGGCGCGCTGGAGGCAAACCGGATTTTCAGCCGGTTGTTCGAGCGCGAGCAAATGGGAAGCACCGCAATCGGCCACGGCACGGCGATTCCGCACTGCCGTGTCAGCGGCCTCGACAGGCCGCTCGTGGCGTTGCTGCGGGTTGACAGCGGCATAGACTACGACGCCGCCGACGGCCTGCCGGTGCGGCTGTTTTTCGCGCTGCTGGTGCCGGAAGACGCCACCCAGATGCATCTGGATCTGCTCGCCGGGCTGGCGACGCAGCTGAACGAGCCGGTTTTCGTCCGCCGCCTGCTGGAGGCGGGCAACGCGGAGGAAATACTCGGCCTTCTGAAACAGGGAGAACAGGCGCAATGAACGATTCCCTGACCGTGGCCGAACTCTACAACAAACTGAGCGACCAGCTGGAACTGGAGTGGATTGCCGGCAAGAGCGGCGCCGACCGGAAATTCATCCAGGCGCAGGAAAATTCGCAAATCGGAATCGCCGGTTATTTCAACCCGATCCACTCAAGCCAGGTACACATCGTGGACAAGGTGGAAATGAACCACCTGCACAAACTGGAGGCGGACATGCTCGAAGTCGCCCTTGAAAAGCTGTTCAGCAAGACCTGCCTCGCGGTCATCATCACCAACGGCCAGCAGCCGATACGGCAGATGCGCGAACGCGCCGACGCCAACCACACCGGCCTGTTCACTTCGGACACGCCGGGCGAGCACATCGTCAACGACCTGCGCTACCTGCTGGCGCGCGCGCTGGCCGAGAAAGTCACGATGCACGGTGTTTTCATGGAAGTGACGAGCATCGGCGTGCTGCTGACGGGGGAAAGCGGCGTCGGCAAGAGCGAACTCGCACTCGAACTGATTACGCGCGGACACCGCCTGATTGCCGACGACGCGCCGGTTTTCACGCGCATCGCGCCCGACATCATCGAGGGCAGGTCGCCGCCCGTCATCCAGGACTTTCTCGAAGTGCGCGGACTCGGCATTCTCAATATCCGCAAGATGTACGGCAACAGCGCCATCAAGCAGGGCAAATACCTGAAGCTGATCATCCACTTCGAGACCCGGCACCCGGGCAAGAGCGCCGACGGAGACCGGCTCGCCAGCATCCGCGAGACCAGGGACGTGCTCGGGCTGTCGATGCCGGTGTTCAAATTGCCGGTGGCGCCGGGGCGCAACCTCGCTGTCATGGTCGAGGCCGCGGTGCGCAACCACCTGCTGCGGCTCGACGGCGACTACACCGAGGAGGAAATCACCGAGCGTCAGAAATCCTTCATGGACCAGGCGTCGTGAGGATCGTCATTATCAGCGGCCTGTCCGGCGCCGGAAAATCGGTGGCGCTGCACACGCTCGAAGACCACCAGTTTTACTGCATCGACAACCTGCCGCTGGGGTTTTTCGGCGATTTCATCAGCGCCATCGTCGGCGGCGAGGTGTCGCCCGGCCAGAACATCGCCGTCAGCGTGGACGCGCGCAGCCTGCACACGCCCAGGGCCGACTTCAGGGCGGCGCTCGAACAACTGGAGCAGGCCGGCATCGAAACCGACGTGCTGTTCATCAACGCCGACAGGGAAACCCTGCTGCGCCGCTACAGCGAGACGCGGCGGCCGCACCCGATGGCGGTTTACCAGCCGGACAAGACGCTCGAAGAACACATCGAGAACGAAAAGGAACTGCTCAACGACATCCTGATGAGCGCCACCATGAAAATTGACACCGCCAACCTCAACCAGAACCAGTTGAAGGAGCTCGTCTCCCACCATCTGTGCCTCGGCAAGACGGCGTTGTCGGTGCTGCTCCAGTCGTTCGGCTACAAAAACGGGGTGCCGGCCAATTCGGATTACGTGTTCGACGTGCGCTGTCTGCCCAACCCCTACTGGCAGCCCGAATTGCGCCACTACACCGGCAAGGACGAGCAGGTCATCCGCTTTCTCGACGGCGACAGGCGTTGCAGCGGGATGCTCGACGACATCAGCCGCTTTCTGCGCGCGTGGCTGCCGCAATTCAGTTCCGACGCGCGCAGTTACCTGACGGTTTCCGTCGGCTGCACCGGCGGACGCCACCGCTCGGTTTACATGGTCGAAAAACTCTACCAACAGCTGCGCGGCGAAACGCTGACGGTGCAATGCGCCGTCACCCGGCAACACCGCGACCTTGCGGAAAAACGGGTTGCCGCCGACGCATCGTGAGCGCCTCATGTCCACGGCCATCCTGCTGATTACCCACGACAAGGTGGGCGAGGACCTGCTCGCGGTGGCGGCGGAGATGGTGCGCCCGTTGCCGACCGAAACGCGCGCGCTGTCGGTGCCGTTCTCGTGCAGCCCGGAGGAGATCTTCGAACGGATGCAGCGCCTGTGCGATGAAATGGACGGCGGCGACGGCGTGCTGGTGCTGACCGACCTCTACGGCGCGACGCCGTGCAACATCGCGACCCGCCTGTGCGAGTCGGGCAGGCGGCGCATGGTCAGCGGCGTCAACCTGCCGATGCTGCTGAGAGCCATCAATTATTGCAGCCTCGGCGTCGAGGAACTGGCGGCAAAAGCCGCCGAGGGCGGCCACAGCGGCGTGGTCGAGCACCGCCCATGATCGAGAAACAGATTCTCATCATCAACAAACTGGGGCTGCACGCCCGCGCCGCCTCCCGCTTCGTGACGGTGGCGTCGGGATTCGCGAGCGAGATACAACTCGCGAAGAACGGGCAGACCATCAACGGCAAAAGCATCATGGGCGTGATGATGCTGGCCGCGCCGAAAGGCACGGTGCTGGAGATGACCGTCAGCGGGGAGGACGAGGACGAGGCCGCGGCCCGACTCGAGCGCCTGGTCCAAGAGCGCTTCGGGGAGGAGGAATAATGACGCTGCTTCTGAACGGCCTCGGCGTTTCGCGCGGCATCGGCATCGGCCCGGTGCACATTCTCGAACGCGGCAAACCGGAGAACATCCGCTACGACATCCCCGGCGAGCGCGTCCAGGACGAAATCCGGCGCTTCAGAAAAGCCCACCGGCAGGCGGCGCAGCACTTGAGGCATATCCGCAAGTCCATTCCCGGCAGCGCGCCGCCGGACATCGCCGCCTTTATCGACTCGCACCTGCTGATGATAGACGACGTGCTGCTCAAAAAAACACCGGCGGAAATCATCCGCCAGCAGAAATGCAACGCCGAGTGGGCGTTGCAGGTGCAGGAAAACGAACTGGTGCGGGTGTTCGACGAGATGCAGGACAGTTATCTGAAAACAAGGCGCGACGACATCGAGCACATCATCCGCCTGATACAGGGTTTCCTCGGCGACGAGAACTACTCGCTGGAACAGCGCGACAAAAATCTGAAGGGGTGCATCATCGCCGCCGACGACCTGACGCCGGCGGACACCATCGTCTTTGAACACCAGCACATCGCCGGTTTCATCACCGAGTACGGCGGCCCGACGTCCCACACCGCCATCCTGTCGCGCAGTTTCGGCATCCCGTCCATCGTCGCGGTGGCCAACGCGCGCGCCCACCTGGTCGAAGGCGAGCGCGTCATCATTGACGGCACCAGGGGCCTGCTGGTCATCGGCGCCGACAACAAAATGCTGCGCGACTACCGCCGCCAGATACGGCTCGACAAGGAACACCGGAAAAACCTCGAGACCATCAGGAAAAAGCCGGCGCGCACGCGCGACGGCACCCGCATCATGCTGATGGCGAACATCGAACTGGACGAGGACATTCGCGCGCTCAGACGCCACGGCGCCGACGGCGTCGGACTCTACCGCACCGAATTTCTCTACATCGACCGCCGCCACGCCGCCGGCGAGGAGGAGCAACTCGCCGCCTACCGCAAGATTCTGCGCGCGGCGGGCGGCAACATGGTGACGATACGCACACTCGACCTCGGCGCCGAAAAAGAATTCGACCCCGATTATTCCGGACCGCTCGCGCCCAACCCGGCGCTCGGCCTGCGCGCCATCCGGCGCTCGCTGAAAAATCCCGACGTGTTCCTGCAACAGCTTCGCGCCATTCTGCGCGCCTCGGCCTACGGCAAACTGCGCATCCTGATACCGATGCTGACAAGCACCCGCGAAATCGGGCAAATCATGGAGCTTTACCGAATCGCGCAAAAACAACTGACGGAAGCGAAAAAGCGCTTCGACGGGAAAATCCGGATCGGCGGCATGATCGAAGTGCCGGCGGCGGCAATGGCGGCGGAAACGCTCGGGCGCGAACTCGACTTTCTGTCCATCGGCACCAACGATCTGATTCAGTACGCCCTCGCCATTGACCGCATTGACGAGGAAGTCAGCTACCTCTACGACCCGCTGCACCCGGGCGTGCTGCAACTGATAAACGCCGTCATCGGCGCCGGCGAGCGCCTCAAAATCCCCGTCGCCATGTGCGGAGAAATGGCAGGCGACCGGCGCTTTATCCGGCTCCTGCTGGCGATGGGGCTGAGGGAGTTCAGCGTCCAGCCCAACGATCTGCTGGAGGTGAAAAGCATCATCATGGACAGCGACCTGCCGGCGCTGAAGCGCAAATACCGCCGCATCACGGCCTCGCGCGAACCCGCCAGAATCGCCGAGATGGTCGGCGACCAATGAAGAGGAACGGGTAACAGGGAGGCTGAGTCAGGCATTGCCGGCGCCGGATTTCACGGCGCGCAGATAAGGTCTCGAGTAGAATGAGCCGGTGAGCCACAAAACCACAGTCGAGCACCTGACGGAGCTTCTGCGCGGCGGCACCATGCTGCAAGCCGGGGAGATACTGAACAGCCTGCACCCGGCGGAAATCGCCGACCTGCTGGAATCGCTGCCCATTCCGCAGCGACGCATCGTCTGGGAACTGACCGACGACTTGCGCAAGGAAGGCGAAGTGCTGGTGCACGCCAGCGACGAGGTCCGCGCCAACCTGATCGAGATGACCAACGACCACGAACTGGTGCTGGCGACCGAGGGCCTGGACATTGACGATCTGGCCGACCTCATCCGCGACCTGCCGGACGCGGTCACCGACAAGGCGCTGGCCGGCATGGACCGGCAGAACAGGGAGCGGCTCGAACAGGTGCTGTCCTACGACGACAGAACCGCCGGCGGCCTGATGAACACCGATGTCGTCACGGTGCGCGACAACGTGACGCTCGATGTCGTGCTGCGCTACCTGAGAATGCGCCGCGACATACCCGAACAAACCGACAACCTGATCGTGGTGGATTACTCGAACCGCTACCTCGGCGTTTTGCCGCTGCGAAAACTGCTGACGAAGGACCCGCACACCCGCGTCGGCGAAACCATGGAAACCGACGTCATGCCGGTGCCGGTCACGATGCCGGCGTCGGAGGTCGCGACCCTGTTTGAACACCGCGACCTGGTGTCGGCGGCGGTCGTGGACGACGCCGACAAACTGCTGGGACGCATCACGGTGGACGACGTCGTTGATGTCATCCGCGACGAGGCGCACCAGGAGCGCAGGGGCTTTACCGGCATGTCGGGCGAGGAAGACTTGTTCGCGCCGGTCATCACGTCGGCCAGAAAACGCGCCGTATGGCTCGGCGTGAATCTGGCGACCGCCTTCCTCGCGGCGTGGTTCATCAGCCTCTTTCAGGACACGCTGGAGAAGATCATCATCCTCGCGGTGCTGGTGCCGATTGTCGCCAGCATGGGCGGCATCGCCGGCAGCCAGACCTTGACCATCGTCATCCGCGGCCTCGCGACCGGCCACATCGTCGGCGGCAATTCGCCGCTGCTGTTCGCCAGGGAGCTGCTCGTCGGTTTGCTCAACGGGCTGTTCTGGGCGGCCGTCGTCGCGCTGCTGACCGTTTTCTGGTTCGGCAACATGAAAATCGGCGGCATCATCGGCATCGCGATGGTCGCCAACCTGCTGTGCGCGGCGCTGGCCGGCGTCTCGATTCCGATTTTTCTGAAGAAACTCGGCATTGATCCGGCGCTCGCCGGCGGCGTCGTGCTGACGACCATCACCGATGTCATCGGCATCATCGCCTTCCTCGGACTGGCGACGCTGCTACTGATTTAGCGCCGGTTATTGCACTTCGCCCGGCGCGACGACGACCCGCCCGACATTGTGCCTCACCGCTGCCAAACTATGCGGCGGCTTCCATCGAGGCTTCGTAGGCGCCGCCGGACGCGGCGCCGTTGAGCCGGGCGCGTTTGCAAATCGCCTGCTGCGCCTGCGGCATCTTCGATGCGTCGCCGCCCCAGGCGGTCAACGCGCACTGCTGCAAAGCGCGCCCGTAGGAAAAGGTGATCCGCCACGGCGCGCCTTCGGAGGCGGCGAGACGGTTGATCGCGTCGAGGTGGGCGGTGGCCTCCTCGTCACCCTGCCCGCCCGACAGAAACGCGATGCCGGGCACCGCCGCCGGTACCGTGCGTTTCAGACAGCGCAGGGTCATTTCCGCGACCCGGGCGCAATCCGCCTGCGTCGAACAGCCGGAACCGGAAACCACCATGTTCGGCTTCAGCACCATGCCTTCCAAAGCGACGCCGCGCGCGGCCAGTTCGGCGAACACCGCGCGCTGGACGAACTCGGTCACCTCGAAACAACGCTCGATGGTGTGGCCGCCGTCCATCAGCACCTCCGGTTCGACAATCGGCACGATGTCGCATTCCTGGCAAAGCGCCGCATAGTCCGCCAGCGCGCGGGCATTGGCACGCACGCAAATAGCGGACGGCAGGCCGTCGCCGATGGCGATGACCGCGCGCCACTTCGCAAAACGTGCGCCGAGGCCGGCATACCCGGCCAGCCGCTCGCGCAACCCGTCCAGGCCCTCGGTTATTTTCTCGCCTTCGCAACCGGCGAGCGGCTGGACGCCCTTGTCCACCTTGATTCCCGGAACAATGCCGATGGAATTCAGATGGTCGGCGAAAGTGCCGCCGTTGTCCGTCGCCTGGCGTATGGTTTCATCGAACAGAATCGCCGCCGAAACATGCCGCTCAAGGCCGGCGGCGGTCACCAGCATCTGGCGGTAGAGGCGGCGTTTTTCTTCGGTCGCCTCGACGCCGATCTGGTCGAAGCGTTTCTTGCAGGTCGGATGACTCTCGTCCATCGCCAGTATGCCCTTGCCGGCGGCCACCATCACCCGCGCCGTGGTCTGAAGTTTGTCGAGTTTCATGCCATGCGATTGTAGTGAACGGGCGGACGATTGCAACGCCTCACGAAACCGTGATGATTTTCATCGTGTTGGTGCCGCCGTGCTTGCCGACGGTGTCGCCGCGGGTCAGGATGACCCGGTCGCCGTCTTTCACCGCGCGGCAACGCTGCAACGCCGCGACGACCTCCTCCTTGACCTGCACGCGCTGCCGGGTGCGGTCCACCAGCACCGGCGAAACACCGCGGTAGAGCGTGACCTTGCGGCAGGTCTCGGTATGCGGCGTCACCGCGTAAATCGGGATTGGAGAGCCCAGACGCGACATCCACAACGCGGTCGAGCCGGATTCGGTCAACGCCGCAATCACCGTCACGTTCATGCACGTCGCCGCGTAAATCGTCGAAAGCGCAATCGCCTTGTCGAAGCGGTCCACCTTCTGCTCCAGCAGGTCGGCGCCGACCAGGCCCCGGTCCTCGCCGCGCTCGGCGCCCTGGCAGATGCGGCTCATGGTCTCGACCGCGAGCGCCGGGTGCCGGCCAATGGCCGATTCCGCCGACAGCATCAGCGCATCGGAGCCGTCGAGCACGGCGTTGGCGACATCGGAGATTTCGGCGCGGGTCGGCACCGTGCTTTCGATCATGGACTGCAACATTTCGGTGGCCGTGATGACGATGCGCTCGGCGCGGCGCGTCTGCCGAATCAGGCGCTTTTGC
Source organism: uncultured candidatus Poriferisulfidus sp. (assembly GCA_963693105.1). Taxonomy (GTDB): domain Bacteria; phylum Pseudomonadota; class Gammaproteobacteria; order Poriferisulfidales; family Oxydemutatoraceae; genus Oxydemutator. Next base: position 1,805,371 of record OY843752.1, read on the forward strand.
ACCGCGGTCAGCTCGGCGTCGCCGATCTCGATGCTGAGATCGCCGCGCGCCACCATCGCGCCGTCGGCGACTTCGAGGATTTCCTCGATGCAATCCAGCGCCTCGACACGCTCGATCTTCGCGATCACCGCGGCGGAACTGCCCACCTCGCGCAGCAGCCTCTTGGCGTGGACGATGTCGTCGGCGCTCTTCGGGAACGACACCGCGAGATAATCCACGCCAATCTTTGCCGCGAGTTCGATGTCCTTTCTGTCCTTGTCGGTGATCGAGGGCGCCGACAGGCCGCCGCCGGCGCGGTTGAGGCCCTTGTTGTTGGACAGTTCGCCGCCGACGACGACGGTGGTGACGATACCGCTCTCGGCGGAGGATTCGACCTTGAGAACAATGCGCCCGTCGTCGAGCAGCAGCGTGTCGCCCGGCGCGACATCGGCGTGCAGCTGCGGATAGGTGATGCCGACCGCGTCCACCGTGCCGGCATCGCGCGCGAGACCGGGGTCCAGCATAAAGCGCCGCCCCGTTTCGAGCGTCACCCGTCCCTCCTCAAACCGCTGCAGGCGGATTTTGGGGCCCTGCAAATCACCGAGAATACCGATGTAATAGCGTCTCTCCTCGGACAGCTCGCGCACAATGCGCGCACGGCGGACGTGGTCTTCGGCCTCGCCGTGCGAAAAGTTCAGGCGCACGACATCAACGCCGGCGTCAATCAGGTCGCGGAGAATCTTCTCGTCGTCGGTCGCGGGACCGAGCGTTGCGATAATCTTGGTTTTTCTCGGCGAAGTCGCCTGGCGTATTTCGGTCATTGCATTTTCTCCGGTAGCCGATTTTCCTTTCTTTGCCGCAAAACCTCAATCGCCGGCAAGACACGCCCGCCGATCCACTCGAGGAAAGCGCCGCCGCCGGTCGAAACAAACGAAATGTCGTCGGCGACGCCGAAACGGGCGATGGCCGCGAGCGTGTCGCCGCCGCCGGCCAGCGACCACGCCGCGCCACGCGCCACCGCCAGCGCCAGCCGCCGCGTCCCCGACGCGAAAGGCTCGTATTCAAAGGCGCCGACCGGCCCGTTCCACAGCACCCGTCCGGCGCCGGCGACGGCCTGCTCGATGCGCGCCGCCGAACGCGGCCCGATGTCCAGTATCCTGTCGCCGCCGCCGACCGCGTCCAGATCCTTGACGCAAGTGCGCGCCGTATCCGACAACTCGTCGGCGCACACCGCGTCGCACGGCAGCAGCAGCGTGCAGCGGTGCTCCTTGAAGCGCTCACACAACGAGCGCGCCGCCGGCACCAGGCTTTCTTCATACAGCGACTGGCCGACATCGCAACCCTGCGCCGCGAGGAAGGTGTTGGCGATGCCGCCGCCGACAATCAGCGTATCCACCCGCCCGGCCAGCGACTCCAGCACCGGCAGTTTTCCCGACACCTTGGCGCCGCCGACGACGGCGACCGAGCGTCCGGCGCCGGCATGGAAAAACTTCTCAAGGCTCTCAATCTCGCGGCTCATCAGCAGCCCGGCACAGGCCGCGGCGGCGTGCCTGGCGACGCCGTGCGTCGAGGCGTGGGCGCGATGGGCGCATCCGAAGGCGTCCATCACGAACACGTCGCAAAGGGCCGCCAGCGCGCGCGCAAGACCGTCGTCGTCGCCGCACTCGCCGCGCTGAAAACGGATGTTCTCGCACAACACCGCACGGCCCGGCGCGACGCGGACATCACCGAGCGCGCCGTCGTGCAACGGAACCTCGGCGCCGAGCAATTCCGACAGCCGCCGCGCCACCGGGCGCAGCGAAAGACCCGGATCGCAAACGCCCTCCCGGGGCCGCCCCAGATGGGAAACCAGCACAACCGCCGAGGGTGCTTGCAGCGCTTCCCGCAGCGTCGGCAGACTCGCGCGGATGCGCTGGTCGTCGGCGATGCGCCCGTCATGCAGCGGCACGTTCAAATCGGCGCGCACCAGCAGCCGGCGGCCTGCCAGATCCAACTCGCGCATTTCGACAAAGCCGGCCATCCGGACACACCCTCAGCCCGCCCGCATCATCGCGACCGCGGCGTCGATCATGCGGTTGGAATAACCCCACTCGTTGTCGTACCAGGCCGACACCTTGACCAGCCGCCCTTCCATCACCTGCGTCAGGGTCGCATCGTAAATCGCCGACGCCGGGTTGTGGTTGAAGTCGGTGGACACCAGCGGCACATCGCAAAATTCAAGCAACCCCTTCATCGCGCCGCCGGCGGCGGCGCGCATCGCCGCGTCAATCGCGTCCTTGTTGGCCGGGCGCGCGGCGACGAAGGTCAGGTCAACGACGGAGACGTTAATCGTCGGCACCCGCACTGCGTAACCGTGAAGTTTGCCCGCCAATTCCGGCAACACCAGCCCGACCGCCCTGGCCGCGCCGGTCTTCGTCGGCACCATGGACATCGTGGCCGAGCGCGCCCGCCGGATGTCCTTGTGAAACGAGTCAATCAACACCTGGTCGTTGGTGTAGGCGTGTATCGTCGTAATCAGGCCGCACTCCAGGCCGACGGCCTCATGCAGCACTTTTGCCACCGGCGCCAGGCAATTGGTCGTGCACGACGCGTTCGACACCACGGTGTGCTCGGGCCGCAGGATTTCGTGGTTGACGCCGACGACGATGGTCGCGTCCACATCGTCGCCTCCCGGCGCGGAAATCAGCACCTTGCGCGCACCCGAGTCGAGATGCAGGGCGGCCTGCGCCCGGCTCCTGAACTTTCCGGTGCACTCGCAAACCACATCCACGTCCAGCTCGCCCCACGGCAGGCGCGTGGGGTCGCGCTCGGAGAAAAACCGGATCGGGTCGCCGTTGACGCTGAAGCGGTCGCCGTCCACGCGCAGATCGGCGGAGAAACGGCCGTGCGTGGTGTCGTAGCGCGTCAGGTGAACCGCGTTTTCGATGGCGGTCGTCGCGTTGACCGCGACCACTTTTACATCGGCGCCGGAATAACTTTCATACAACGCGCGCAAAATGCCGCGGCCAATGCGGCCGTAGCCGTTGATTGCAATTTTTACTGTCATACGGAATCTCCTGTTGCCGCATCAACGGCGGTGCTCGATCAACGCCGCCGCCGCGTCGTGAATTTTTTCCGGCGTGAAGCCGAAGTGCTCGAACACCTCGGCGCCGGGCGCCGACGCGCCGAACTCCTCGATGCCGACGACGCCGCCGTCGAGCCCGACATAACGCCGCCAGCAGTCGCCGCAGCCGGCTTCGACCGCCAGCCGGGGCACGCCCGTCGGCAGCACCCGCTCGCGGTAGTCGCGCGGCTGGCGCTCGAAACACTCGGCGCAGGGCATCGCCACCACCCGCGCGCGGCGCCCGTCATCGTGCAGCCGCTCCTGCGCCTGCAACGCCAGCGAGACTTCCGAACCGGTGGCGATGACGACCAGTTCGGCGGCGCCTTCGCAATCGCGCAGCACGTAACCGCCGCGCTCGATGTCGCCGAGTTGCCCATCGTCGCGTTCGACGTGCGCCAGCGTCTGCCGCGAGAACACCAGCGCGCTCGGCGACGCCGACTCAATCGCGGCCTTCCACGCCACCGCCGACTCGACCGCGTCGCACGGCCGCCAGACGTCGAGGCCCGGAATCAGCCGCAGCGCCGCCAGATGCTCGACGGGTTGATGCGTCGGCCCGTCCTCGCCCAGGCCGACCGAATCGTGGGTGTAGATGAAGACAACGCGCTGCTTCATCAGCGCGGCCATGCGCACGGCGTTGCGCGCGTAGTCGGAAAAAGTCAGAAAGGTCGCGGCATAGGGAATCAGCCCGCCGTGCAGCGCCATGCCCGACGAAACCGCCGACATCGCAAACTCGCGCACGCCGAAGTAAATGTAGTTGCCGTCGCCGTCGGCGGCGCTGACCGGCCGGCTGCCCTGCCACAACGTGCCGTTGGAACCCGCCAGATCGGCCGAGCCGCCGATCAATTCCGGCAGTTTGCCGCTGAACGCGGCCAGCGCCTTCTGCGACGCCTTGCGCGTCGCCATGTCCTCGGCCTCGCCGGCGACGCCGGCGACAAAGGCGCGCGCGTACGAATCCCAGTCGCCCGGCAAACGCCCCTCCATGCGGCGCTCGAACTCGCGCGCAAGATCGGGGTGCGCGCGCCGGTAGCCTTCCAGCGTCTCGCGCCAGTCCCGCTCCAGCACCTCGCCGCGCGCGCGCGCGTCCCAGCCGCGGTAAATGTCGCCGGGCACCTCAAACGGCGGGTGCGGCCAGTCGAGCGCGGCGCGCGCGCTTTCGATTTCGTCGTCGCCAAGCGGCGCGCCGTGGCAGGATTCGCTGCCCTGCTTGTTGGGCGCGCCGTAACCGATCACGGTCTTGCAGCAGATCAGGCTGGGGCGCAGCACCTCGCCGCGCGCGCGTTCAACGGCGCGCCGCACGCTGTCGGCGTCGTGCCCGTCCACCTCGCGCTCGACGTGCCAGCCGTACGCCTCGAACCGCCGCGGCGTGTCGTCGGTGAACCAGGCTTCGACCGGGCCGTCAATCGAGATGCCGTTGTCGTCGTAAAAAACCACCAGTTTGCCAAGCCCCTGGGTGCCGGCCAGCGAGCAGGCCTCGTGCGAGACGCCCTCCATCAGGCAGCCGTCGCCGGTGAACACGTACGTGTGGTGGTTGACCAGATCAAAACCATCGCGGTTGAAATGCCTCGCCAGAACGCGCTCGGCGAGCGCCATGCCAACCGCATTGGCAAGCCCCTGGCCCAGCGGGCCGGTGGTCGTCTCGACTCCCAGCGCCGGGTCGTATTCGGGGTGTCCCGGCGTGTGCGAGTGCAACTGCCGAAAGCGCTTGATCTCCTCCAGAGGCATCGGGTAGCCGCACAGGTGCAGCAGCGAATAAAGCAGCATCGAGCCGTGTCCGTTCGACAACACGAAACGGTCGCGGTCGAACCACAACGGATTGCCGGGGTTGTGCTTCAGGTAGTCGTTCCACAACACCTCGGCGATGTCCGCCATGCCCATCGGCATACCGGGGTGGCCGGAGCGTGCGCGCTGCACCGCGTCCATGCTGAGCGCACGAATGGCGTTGGCCAGTTGTCTGCGCGACGGTCCGCGCGGCTGGCCGCGTGATGGTCTGGGCGGCATGGGTTCAGATCAAGTCGAGGTGTCCTTCGCTGGCGGCGCGGCGCGGCGCCAGCGGGCATTGTCGCAAAAAACGCGGCTAACGGGCAAGTTCCGTGTCCGCCTTGCCTGGCTCGCCGGGAGGATGAAAGCGGGCGATGCCGCTCATGCCGATGACCAGTTTTTCATCGGCGTCCAGGATTCGGGCGACGGCGGCAAGACTTTTGTCTATCGGATCCGCCTCCGGCGCAAGGCGTTCAAGCTGCGCGCGGTAATCGCGCCCGGCGATATGAACATCGAAGCTGTCACCCGGAGACAGCCATTGAAGCCATGCCCACGGCAGAAAAAAGTGAAACTGCAACATCGTGTCTTCGGCAATCTCGACGACCGGTTTGTGCGCCTCGACATCCTCGTGCTCGGCGGCGAACACCTTGATGACGCGGGCGTCGAAAGGCGCGGTAATCGTGCAGTACTTGACGCGCTCGCGCATGCGGTTGAGCGCGGCCAGCGCGGCTTCGGATTCCAGCGCCGCCAGCTCCATCTGCTCCGCCGCAATTTCGCGGTTCTCGAAACCGTGCTTCTTTGCCTTGTGGGTCAGCTTGGCAAGCTGGAAGGCAATGCGCGTCTCTTCAAGCGACGCGCGCTCCACCGAGCAGTCGAACTCGGCCAGCATGTCGCCTTGCTTGTAACGCTCTCCCTCCCTGGCGTACAGGGTGGACACCACCGCGTCCATGCGCGCGCCGAGGCGCGCGCGGCGCACCGCGGCGACGATGCCGCTGCGCATGTAGGAAAGCGGCGCGGTCTCGCTGGCCGGCGCGGCGGTTTGTGTCGCCGTCGTTTGCTGCACCGGCGCGGCGGTTTGCGTCGCCGTCGTTTGCTGCGCCGTCGCGGCGGTCCACGCCACCAGCAAGAGCATTGCGGCAAAGCGGGTCGTCAATCTTCCGGACACGGCCGTCATTCCGGTATCCTGATCGCGAAAAACTGCGATCGCTCGCCGCGCACGACAAGCAGCGTCGCAAAATGTCCTTTCGGCAGCGCCCCGGCGATGGCGGCAAATTCCGCGACCGTCTGGAAGCGCTCGTTGTTCATCATCACGACAATATCGCCCGCGACGATGCCGGCTTCGCTCGCCGCGCCGGCGCCGGCGGCCTCGACCATCAAGCCGCCGGCGTCCAGCCCCGGGCGCTTGCGTTCGGCACGGGTCAGTTCGCGCAGGCGCAGGCCCAGAACCCGGTTCCTGTCGTCGTCGCCCGGCGTGCGCCCGGCGATTTGTCCGGGGTTCGGAGGCAACTCGCCGACCACCACCGGCAGCCGGACACGCTCGCCGTCGCGCATCACTTCCACCTCGACCTCGCTGCCCACGGGCGTCCGTCCGACCAGCGGCGTCAGCGACGACGACAAGCCGACCTCCTCGCCGTTGAAACGCAGCACCACGTCGCCGGTCTGCAGGCCGGCCTCTTCCGCCGGACTGCCCTCGATGACACGGGAAACCAGCGCGCCGGTCGGCTTGTCGAGGCCGAACGACTCGGACAGCCCGCGCGTCACCTCCTGTATATAGACACCGAGCCAGCCGCGCGACACCGAGCCTTTCTCCTTGAGCTGTCGGACCACGTTCATCACGAGGTCAACCGGAACCGCGAACGACAAGCCGCTGTACGTGCCGGTGCGGCTGTAAATCTGGGAATTGACGCCGACCACCTCGCCGTCAAGGTTGAACAGCGGTCCTCCCGAATTGCCGGGATTGATGGCGACATCGGTCTGGATGAAAGGCACGTAGTGCCCGAACGGCAGGCTGCGGCCCTTGGCGCTGACAATGCCGGCGGTCACCGAGTGCTCAAAGCCGAACGGCGCGCCGATGGCAAGCACCCACTGGCCGACCCTGACCTTGTCCGAAAGGCCTATGCGCACGGCGGGCAGGTCGTCGGCGTCGATCTTGAGCAGCGCAATGTCGCTTCGTTCATCCGCGCCGACGAGTTCGGCGATGAGTTCGCGGCGGTCGCTCAACTTGACGACAATCTCCTCGACATCCTTGACGACGTGGTGGTTGGTGATGACGTATCCGTCTTCGGAAAGAATGAAGCCGGAACCGATGGAGCTGGGCGGCGTTGACGGCGGCGGTGTGCCGCGTTCGAAAAACCTCTCCGTGAAATCCTCCCACGGAATGCCGTGGGGAGAGTCGGGAGAGCCCTCTTCGCCCGTCGCGGGCGGCTTTCTTAGCGTGCTGATATTGACGACGGCGCCCGCCGCGGCCTCCGCCAACTCCGAAAAATCAGGCAGGCCGCGCAATTCCGCGGCCACGCACGGAGACAGCACGAACCAGCACACCGGCAACAACCACCGGTGCATTCTCGCAGTGGACGGTTTTCCCCGACAGGCAGACATTTTTGTCATGTTATCATCAAATTGCACAAACAACAGGCGATTGAAATGCAAAACTCCGCGCCCAATCCCCGGTCGCGCTACGATGTGGTGATAGTCGGTGGCGGAGCCGCCGGCCTCAGCCTCGCGCTGGAACTGCCCGAAGACGCATCGGTGTGCATCCTCACCAAGGGCGCCCTTTCGCAGAGCAGCACCTGGCACGCGCAGGGCGGCATCGCCGCCGCCGTCAGCGATTCCGACTCCATCGCGACCCACATCGAGGACACGGTCCAAACCGGCTGCCGCCTGTGCGACGGGAAAGCCGTGGCGGAGATTGTCGGCGGCGCGCCCGACGCGATTGAGTGGCTCGAAGAAATGGGGGTGGAGTTCACCCGCGAGCAGCAAGGCGGCGGCGAAGTCCTGCATCTGACACGCGAAGGCGGCCATCTGCGGCGGCGCATCGTCCACAGCAGCGACACCACCGGGCGCTCGGTGCAGACGACACTGTGCCGGCAGGCGCAACGCAGACGCAACATCGAATTCCTCCACGGCCATGTCGCGGTGGACCTGATTACAGCGCACAAAACGCGCCGCGAAGACAACCGCTGCCTCGGCGTTTACACGCTCGACACGCACCGCGGCCTGGTTCACCCGGTCGCCGCCGCCGGCGTCGCGCTGGCGAGCGGCGGCGCCAGCAAGGTCTATCTCTACACGACCAACCCCGACAGTTCCTCCGGCGACGGCATCGCGATGGCGTGGCGCGCGGGCTGCCGCGTCGCCAACATGGAGTTCATGCAGTTCCACCCGACCTGCCTTTACCATCCGCAGGCCAGGTCCTTCCTGATCAGCGAGACGTTGAGAGGCGAAGGCGCGCGGCTGACGCTGCCCGACGGCACGCCGTTCATGCACCGTTTCGACCCGCGCGGCGTGCTGGCGCCGCGCGACATCATCGCGCGCGCGATTGACCACGAGATCAAACGGCTCGGGCTGGAATACGTGCACCTCGACATATCGCACAAGCCGGAGGCTTTTCTGCTCGAGCGCTTTCCCGAGATTCACCGCCGCTGTCTCGAATTCGGTTTCGACCTGACGCGCGACCCGCTGCCGGTGGTGCCGGCGGTGCACTATACCTGCGGCGGCATCGTCGCCGGCACCGACGGACGCACCGACCTCGACGCGCTCTACGCCGTCGGCGAAACCGCGCACACCGGGCTGCACGGCGCCAACCGCCTCGCCAGCAACTCGCTGCTCGAATGCATCGTCTGCGGACGGCGCGCGGCGCGAGCGATGGCGCGGGATTTGCGCGCGGCGCGCGGCGCGCGGACGCAAGCGCCGGCGTGGGATGAAAGCCGCGTCACCCAGTCGGACGAGGAGGTCGTCGTCGCGCACGGCTGGCACGAGGTGCGGCGCGTGATGTGGAATTACGTCGGCATCGTGCGCAGCACCCGGCGCCTGCAACGCGCGAAAAAGCACATTGAACTGCTGCTGGAGGAAGCCGACGAATACTACCGCCGCTACCGCATCACCAACGATTTGATCGAATACAGAAACCTGGCGCAGACCGCGCACCTGATCGTCGTCTCGGCGCTGTCCAGAAAGGAAAGCCGCGGCCTGCACTATGTCAAGGATTACCCGGAAACCGACGAGGCGCTGGACTTCCGGAACACGATACTGACGCCGCCGGATAGCGGGTGAACATCCGCTCCGGTTGAGGGGTGGTCCCTTAACCGGTCTCTGGCCGGACAAGGGCGGAGCGCATGGGCGCGCCCTTGCTCAATTCTATTCCAATGCCTCAAACATCCCACGTCCCTTCGCGGCAAGTCCGATAGCGTTGGTTACGGCTCCGAGACTTGTCCAGCAAACCGCCAGACTGTGGGCGACAGTCAGACCAGCCCACAATTTCCTCAGTCTGTTGACGGGATATCGTATCCGGAATTGAAATGCAACAATTTCTCCCATTGAATCCGGTCATCTTCACAGAAACGTTCCATAAAAGATTTAGAAAATTTATTCATCACACGGCTGTAGTTTTCTACAAATTCATCATTTCTCTCTTTCGCCCTGTAACCCAAAGGTTCGATAATATCGGTGTATAAATCATCATTGCCGGATATGAATACCCAGAATCTCTGTCCGCAGTACTTCAAGTAACCGTTTTTATCCGGATTATTGTCTCGTCCGTAGCAACAACCGTTTACTGCCTGAACATTCATATTTCTGTTCCCTTGCCTGAGAATTTTCTGCGCTTGAATGAAATTGTCTTTCATCCGTTTAATTTGACTGCTGTTACCCCAATTCGGGCCGGATTTAATGGAAACCACATACCTGATATTTTCCTTGCTGAACTCAAGGTCTATCCCTTCGGCAGATGATTTCCAGCCTCCATACACTTTTTCATTTACAAATATGGAAAGTCCTTCAAGGAATTGCCCGAATATTGTCTCTTCCTGAGACGACAAATGGGCATCAAGAACGGTTTTAATCAAATCGGAAGCGTGAAACAGGTTCTTGGCTCTGAACAAGTAAGGATTCTTCCTTTTCAATATTTCATTCAGCTGCAATGCCTCCAATTTTTCAAGTCGGGTGGAATGGAAATTCCCTATATTATTCTCAACATAGTTTCTTACATCATCGACTGTGATTTGAGACATATTCTATCGCCCCCTCTTCCGTCAATCTGTACTGTCTTTCGGCTTCCCTTGAGGTTTGCATCATGAGTTCATAAAAGCCCCGATTGACTTCAATACCGATAGAATTTCTGTTGAGTTTACGCGCCACCTCAAGAGTTGTCCCGGAGCCGGCAAACGGGTCGAGAACCGTATCCCCTTCCTCGGTGAACAGATTGATAAACCATTCCGGAAGAGATTTTGGGAAAGTTGCACTGTGCCCCCTGTTTCCACATTCCGTGGCCATATGCAGAACATTGGTTGGATAGGCCTTGTCTCTGCCGACCCAATTGGAAATTTTCTTGCCAAAACCACTTCCAGCCCTCGACTCATCTCTTGTTTTATCCGTATCACTTAAATTACGAAGACGGCACTTCGCCCATTCCCCCGTTGGAATCATCACGGATTCCTGATACATGGAAAATTTTTTGCTTTTGTTGAACTGCAAAAGCCTCTCCCAGGAGTCCCTGAACCTGTTGGGCCATTTCCCCGGATAGCAATTTTTTTTATGCCACACAAATTCTTCCGTCCAAAACCACCCCTGCTCACGCATCGCCAATATAAGCTCAATAACATAAGTGTGACGCTCCCCGCTCACAACCCTTTCCTTTATGTTCAGAATAAAAGTTCCGGTGGGTTTCAGAACTCTCAGAAGGTGCCGGGAAATTGGCAAAAACCATTCAACATATTTGTCCGCCGCCACCCCGCCATAACTGTTTTTCCTTTGGTCGGCATAAGGAGGGGAAGTAACAATCAAGTCAACGGAACTTTCTCCAATGTCCTGGAGTTTCTGCTCACAATCTCCGAATAATATTTGGTGGGAATGATGTGTCATGATTCGTGGTTGTCGTATAGGAGTCGACGTGCCTGCATCGGTTCAGTGTTTAGAGAAAAAGCGGAAACAGCATAAAAACCAAGTGAGTCAGGGTTGCTGGTTATTGTAAATTCCTGGAAAAAGATGTCAACGAACTTGACTGACCAAAATGATAACAGCCTGAAAGAATTCAGAAAAGTCGGCGACGAGCGCATCAAGCCGACATGGCCTTGAACGCACCAACTCCTGCACAGTGGGTCGAAACCTCCGGCGCTCTCAGGCCGTTTTGGTATCACTGTATTTTGGGTTGAATTCGCGGGTTTTGTCGAAATAGTAAATCGTCAAAATAGAGGGAGGCGTTTTCGGCCCGTTCGGTAGAACTGTTTCCATTACCATTAAACCCGCACCTGCGCTCTGCCTCCGCCCGCGACACAAACGTCCAACCAATTTCCTGAGCGTATTTCAGGATGCGGGCTTGGACGGTTTTTTGTTCGGTAGGGTTGGCATGGGTCAGTGCCTCCTCGTTTTCTTTTTCACCTGCAAACCTATCGCCGTGGTGCATCGTCCAATTCTGCGACAGCCTGTTGCAGATTCTCGAATCCCAAGTCCTTTAGTCCTCTCACAACCTGTGAGAGAAATTCGGGATGTGAATATGTCTCCACCAACCGGCGCATATCCCAAAGGTTTCGTGCCGAGAAACCGCGTATCCCCGGAAACTCCACTTTTAGATCACGAGACAACCGTTCTACTACCGACTTGCCCCAGCCCAACTGCGCCTGCTTCTCCACAATGCCGCGCCCGATATCCCAGATTGGAAACTCACCAGTTTCGGCAATTGCCCTCGCAGGAACCTGATGCCTTCGTCCAACTTTCGTTTTCACGAAAGAGTCAGTAACCGCACATGTTTCCCAATCACTCATGATCTAAATCTTTCTTTGTACCCGTTGCCAGATACATGAGCCATTTCCGGCTTCCTTTCCAGTTGAGCCATTTGAGCCATTTCTGAGCCGATTCTCCGTGAGGCGGTAGTAGGCGGCCCGCCCCGTACTCATCCTCCGATTTCCCCCAACCGTTTTAACAGTGCCAACCCCTCTGTCGTAAGCCGGTATTTCTGGTGGCGACTGGTGGGTTTGTCCGGGATGGTCATTTCGAGAAATCCATTTTGCAAAAGCTTCTCTATGGACCGCTTGAAATTCCCGGCACGACTTGAATACCCGGCGACTTCCAGAAGATCCTGACTATTTCTCGGTGTGGCTGTGCATGCCTGAAGCAACTTGATTTCAATCGGAGTCAAAATCACTTGGGCCTCATCTTGGGCCTCATCTTGGGCCTCGTCTTGGGCCTCGTCTTGGGCCTCGTCTTGGGCCTCGTCTTGGGCCTCGTCTTGGGCCTCGTCTTGGGCCTCGTCTTGGGCCTCGTCTTGGGCCTCGTCTTGGGCCTCGTCTTGGGCCTCGTCTTGGGCCTCGTCTTGGGCCTCGTCTTGGGCCTCGTCTTGGGCCTCGTCTTGGGCCTCGTCTTGGGCCTCGTCTTGGGCCTCGTCTTGGGCCCGACTTAGTCCCACCTTGGTCCCGACTTGTCCGGTGACTTGTCCGGTGACTTGTCCGGCGACCTGTCTGCCAGGGCGCCTGATAGTGGTGACAAAGCTGTCAGTAAGTGAGAACTCCGGCTCGGGAAGTCCGGCGTCTCGGCATTGCCGAATCATGTCACGGGTGCCGGTGCCCATTCGCTCGATATACTTGGTCAGGTAGAGCGGTTCGGCGAGCAGAGGGTTGCCGGGAATGGAACTGTGGGGTTGGCGGAGTTTGTCGAGGGTGAGTGCGGGCGGGAGGGTACCGGGATTCCAGACTTCGAGCCGGTCGGTAAAGAGCATGACCTGAACGCTGCCGTTGCTGTTGTAGTCGCGGTGGACAACAGCGTTGACGATGGCTTCGGCCACCACCTCGCGCGGGATTTCGTATTCGACCGGGGCCTGCGGGCCGTGTTTGCGGGTGCCAACGCTGAGGTTGATCTTGGACATGACAAAGTCAATCGCCTGATCCACGAGTTCAAAGGCGGTGCCCTTGTACACCTGATGGGAAGGAATGGGTTTGGCAACCTCGGTGCCGTGAAAATGGGCACACTTGACCTCGGAAGGCTGCGTGAAGCGCTGCGGATATTTGCCAAAGAGCAGGACAGCGGCATTGGTGGGAACACCATCGTCGAGCAGCTTCAAGTGGGTGAGTACTTCCTCGATTGCAGACTCCGCGGGAAGCGGAAAATTGCGCGCCTTGCGGGCACGGCGGACGAAACGGGTAACCGCTTCGGGTTCAAGGTCGTCGAGGGTGGCCTTACGAGCAGCGCGGGCATCCCAAGGGGCGTAGTTGAGCGCGCCAGTGACTTCAAGGTGATTGATTAAACTGGTGTAAACGGCGGCGTGCAGTTCGGTGGAGTCGTTGAAACAGCAGAGAATTAACTGCTTACCGGCTTCACGAACCAATCTTTTCATTTTCGGGTGCCTGTCGTCATCGGTCGCGCCCTTGACAAGAATCAGACGGGTTTTTTCAAGGCGGGTGGCTTCATTGAATTCGATGTGGGTGGGAGAAAGGCCGTCCTTATTCTCCTGGCCGTATTCATTGCCAAAAAGTCCGAGATACAAATCGCACTTGGCGACTTCATCCAGATAGACGGCATCGGGACGGCGATCCGAGGCGGGAACATCGCGCTCGAAAAGGAAGGTTTCATAGAAACGCAGCAGTAGCGAATCGCCGGCGAGATAGGCTGCCAGCGCCTTGCGTTCCCGTGCAAACTCTTTTTGCACACTGCTGATAAAGATTCGTCCTCTCATGTCTCAAAGTCCAACCGGGCCAGAACCTTCTTCAACGCCGCATCCCAGATCCAGGATTCCAGCGACTTGTCTTTTTTGTCGTCTTTCGCCATCGGTTTGCGGGGGGCGGCCCTGTGCGCTTTCAGGCCGTGCCCAGGCGGATGAAGTTGCGGCGGTAGTGTTTCAGTTCCTCGACGGAGCCGCGGATGTCGCTCAGGGCGCGGTGGTTGCTGACACTGTCTTTGCGCGCAACGAGTTCCGGCTTCCAGCGCCTGGCCAGTTCCTTCAACGTGCTGACGTCGAGGTTGCGGTAATGGAAGAAGCTTTCGAGTTCCGGCATCAGGCGCGCCAGAAAGCGCCGGTCCTGGCAAATGCTGTTGCCGCACATCGGCGATTTGCCGCGCACGGCGTGTTGCTTCAGGAAATCAAGCGTGCGGCGCTCGGCCTCGGCGTAGTCCAGCTGGCTGGCGCGCACTTCGTCCACCAGGCCGGATGCGGTATGATGGCTGGTGTTCCAGCGATCCATGCCGTCCAGAACCGGGGCCGGCTGGTGTATCACCAACGCCGGGCCTTCAACGGGATTTCCAAGATGTTTATCAGTAACCAGCGTCGCAATTTCGAGAATGGCGTCGGAGGACGAGTCCAGCCCCGACATCTCAAGATCGATCCACACCAGATTGAATTCATCGGGTTGCATGGCCGCTATTCTATCGGAAAACGCCGGCTTGTCGCCGCCATTTTGCTGACGGCGTTGTGCGCGCACACCGGCGCCGCCGAAGACCGCGAAGCGCCCGCGCATTACCAGGCGGCGTGCGTTGCGTGTCACGCGCAGATGGTCGGCGGAAACGGCGACTTGCTTTATACCCGCCCCGACCGCCTGGCAAAGAATCACGGCGAACTGCAAGACCGCGTCGCCTACTGCCAGCGGCAACTGCAACTGCGCTGGAGCGACGCGCAAATCCGGCAGACCACCGACTACCTGAACGCACGCTTCTACCGTTACCCAACCGCCGACGAATAAAAAAGCGCGCACCGCAAAGCGACGTGCCCGGCTTGAACCGGATTCGTGCTTCGCGTGGCAACGACCCCGGCGCCTCAGGTCAGCACCCGCACGTATTCCGCCGGGCTGATGACGCCGCCGTGCAGCAACTTCAGCCCGGCCTCTTCCAGACTGGACAGGCGGCGCTCGTTGACCTGTTGCGTCACTTTCGCCGGCGCCGCGCTGTAACCTGAAACCGCGCGGCGCAGGTCCTCGTCCATCATCACCATTTCATAAACCGCGCGGCGGCCGGCGTGGCCGGTGTGATGGCAGTGCGCGCAACCGCGTCCGTGGTGGAGTTGCACCGCGCCCAACGCCGGCGGCAACGGCGGCAGCAACGACGCCGGACACGGTTCCCGGCAGCGCGGACAGATTGCGCGCACGAGGCGCTGCGACACCACCAAGCTGAGCGCCGCGCCGACCAGGTATTCCGGCAGGCCGATGTTGACCAGCCGCGTAATCGTGCCGGCCACGCTCGCGGTGTGCAGCGTGCTCATCACGAGATGCCCGGTCAACCCGGCTTTCATCGCGATGTCGGCGGTTTCGAAATCGCGTATCTCGCCGACCAGAATGACCTCCGGGTCCTGGCGCAGGAACGCGCGCAGCGCATCGGCAAAACCCAGGCCGATGCTTTCGCGCACCTCGACCTGGTTGATGCCCTCGATGCGCCGCTCCACCGGATCCTCCGCCGTCAGGATGTTGATGCCCTCGACGTTGAGCTCGCGCAGCGCCGCGTACAACGTCGTCGTCTTGCCGCTGCCGGTCGGCCCCGTCACCAGAATCATGCCCTGGCTCATCTGCAACGCGCGCCGGAACAGCGCGAGTTCATCGCCGCCCATGCCGAGGCGGTCGAGCGCCGAGTCGAAACCGCCGCTGTCGAGAATTCGCAGCACGATACGCTCGCCCGAAATCAGCGGCACCACCGAGACGCGGACATCGGCGGCGCCGTGCTCGCAGGCGAATGAAAAGCGGCCGTCCTGCGGCAGCCGGTGTTCGGCGATGTCCAGCCCCGCCAGCAACTTGACGCGGGTCGAGATGCTGGTGTATTCGTCGAACAGAAAAGCGCCGGTCTCGATCTTCCGCAAAACACCGTCGAGCCGGTAACGCAGGCGCGCGCAATGCTCGTACTTCTCAAGGTGCGCGTCGCTCGCGCCGAAGGCGACCGCCTGTCGCAGCATCTGCTCGACGAAGACCACCGCCGACGCCTGGCCGGTCAGGGCCAGACGCCGCGCGGCGGGCGCCGCGCCGCCGGCGGCGCGCTTCACTGCACGATTTCCGGCAGGATGAACACCAGCAACTCGCGCACATCGCGCTCGGCGGCGCTGCGCCGGAACAGCCCGCCGAGCAGCGGCAGATGCCCGGCCAGCGGCACGCGGTTGACCGCATCCACCCTCGTGTCGAGGCGGATGCCGCCGATGACCACCATGTCGCCGTCGGCGACCAGCAGGCGGCTGGCGATCTCGCGGCGCGTAATCGGCGGATTCTGCAGGCGCGTGTCCACCGTGTCCTTGTTGATTTTGACATCGAGCATCAGGTGTTCGTCGCCGATGACGGTCGGCGTCACCGCAAGACGCAAACCCGCCTGCTTGAACTCGGTGCGCGTGCCGTCTTCGGAAACGGTCTGGTACGGCACCTCGTCGCCCTGGAAAATCACCGCCGACTGTTTGTCCAGCGTGAACACGCGGGGGTTCGATATGATGCGGCTCTTGCCCTCGTTCTCAAGCGCGGTCAGCTCCAGCCGGATGCGCGGCTTGCCGAAACGCAGGCCGAGACCGGCGCCGGCGCCGGCCACCGGCAGATTAACAAACGGCCCGCCACCGGCGCCGTTGCTTCCCCGGAAGACAACGCCCTGCTCGCGGCCCAGGCGAACGCCGAGGCTGCGCTCGAAGTCTTCGCCGGCCTCGACGATGAACGCCTCGATCAGCACCTGGCGGTGGCGCGTATCCACTTCCCGGATCAGCGACGCGGCCAGCGCAATGTCGCGCCGCACGCCCTTGACGACCAGCGAGTGACTGCGTTCGTCGGCGACAACGACGGCACGCGGCGACTGCTCCGCGCCCGCCTGCTGCAACAGCGCGTCCAGCAACGGCTTGACCTCGCCGGGGCTGGAAAAATTCAGGCGGAACAACTCGACCTGCTTGCGCGCGCCGGGGGCGTCGTCGTCGCCGGGCGGCGAGCCGCGCCGGTGCAGGCGAATCAGCCGCCCGCGCGCCTGTTCGCTCACCGCCAGGCCGTGCAGCCCGGCGGCCAGCGCCAGCGCATCACGCCAGCCGACTGCGTCCAGACTCAGGCTGAGCGGCGTCTTGACATCGGCGTCGGCGACGATGTTGTAACCCACCGCCTGCGACAACATGCGCGCAAAAACCGGCAACGGCACCCGCTCCATACGCAGCAGCAGCGGCGCCGAGGCGGAAGCGGCAACCGGCGACGCCGGCGATATCGTCACGCGCGACGCCGTGCCTTTGCAGCAAACACGCGGCGCGACATCGTGCGCCGAAGACGCGCGGTTGTGGCCGGTCTGTTCGCGCGCGAACGCCTCCTCGCCAATCAGCCTCGGCGCGGGCGCGGCCTCAAGCGCGGACAGGTCGTCCGGCAGCGGCGCGCAGGCCGACATCAGGCACACGGCGGTGCAAACACCCGCCGGAATCCAGCGGGAAACAAACTGCGAAACAAACCGCGTCATCGCACGCGACTCAAAAGACATCCGGCAAACGATGCTCGCCCGAAGCCGTCCGCACATAAACACCGGCGGCGGTGATTCGCGCCACCTCGGCGCCCTCGCGGCCAACGAAATCACCGGCGCGGACCACGCGAAAATCACCCGCGGGCGTACGCAGCGCAGCCAACGCCGTGTCTTGCGCCGTGTTTTTCGGGTCGCCCCGCGAGCCGTTTTCCATCATCAAAATACCATGCACCGTGTAATCGTCCACGGCGTAACCGCGCACCGATCCCGCCGCTTCATCGGCTGTGGCAAAAGGGTCGCGCGCCGGCTGCGCCGACGAAGCCAGACAGGCGCAAGCCAGCAGCGCGACAACAACGGAGCGCGCCGTGTTCGTCATTCTTCCGCTCCGTTGAACCGGTAGAACGACAGTTTCACATCGGCGGACAACCCGGCGTTGCCGCCGCCGTTGTCCTTGTCCCCGGCGTCGCGCACCAGACGTTCGCCGGCGACATGCACGATGACCGGTTGATAAGAAGCCAGCGCGCGTTTGAACGCGAGGTAATCGAAATAGCCGCCTTTCAGTTTCCAGACCGTTTGCGCGTGCAGGAAAAGCGGCTTCTCCGACCCCGCCGGCCGTGGCGCGGCGCGCCACGCCCCGGCGCCGTCCATGCCGACCACGCTCAGGCCGTAGCGCCGCGCGAGGCGGCTTAAGTCGCGATGCACCCGGCGAAGCGGCACTTCGCCGCGCAACCCGCGCAACACCGACAGGCCCGAACGCCGCAACGCGGCGGCGGACCCGGCCGTCTCCTGCGCGCGCCGTCGCGCCGCGGCGATGCGCCCGGTCAATTCCGGAATCCCGGCGACATGCGCGCGCGCCTGCTCGTTGGCGAGCGCCGCCGGATACACAAAGCCGAAGAAATAAACCGACAGGAAAACCAGGCAAGCCGCCGCCGACAGCAACGGCGGCCTCAAACAACCGCGCGCGCCGGGCGGTATCGAAACAGAAAAAAACCGCTTCATGCCGCCTCCGCGCCGGCGCGCAAGCGACATTCCAGTTCAAACCTTTGCTCAAACCGTCCCGCCGCATCCGTGCCGCCGGGGGAAACGCCGCCGAGGATGACCCGGCTGACACTCCGCGCTTTCTCGAGCGCTTCGGCGAAGACGGCGATTCGTTCGTACGACGGCGCGAAACCCGTCAACCGGCACACGTCCGGCGAGATGCAATCCAGTTGCTCCAGGCGCAGGCCGGCGGAAACCGCGCCGCCCACGGTTTCGAGCAGCACCGGTATGTCTTTCTGGCGTCCGAACAATTCGTCCGCGGCGTCCACGACCCGGCGCCAGTGCGCGAGGCGGCGCTCGGCATCCTTGAGCACATCGGCATGGCGCTGATGTTCTGCGGCGAGAGACGCATGGCGTTCGGTGTGCGCCGTGAGCGCCTCGTTTTGCGAGCGAAGTTCCGTCTGCCACACCGCAAGCGCCAGCGCCAACATCGCGGAAACCGCGCAATGGACGACGGCGGTGCGGTAATCCGGCGCCTCGCGCACGATAAAACCAGCCGGCGGAACACGCCGTGGCGCGCGCCGGAAACGCCGACGCGGCGGCGCCAGCCGCCACTGCGCGAGTGCAAACGCGCGGCTCATGTCGTGCTCCAGCGCCGCGCCGTCCGTGGCGACGGGTGCGAAGCGCGCTTCCGGCAGCAATTTTTGCAGCAATGCGAGACGCATGTTCAATGCTTTTGTGTCGAGCGGAAAAGAGACCTCGATGGCGCTTTCAACAGCGTCTTCCGCGACGCCGGACATCCACTCTTCACGTTCGCGCAATGGCGCGACGAAGCGCGCAAGCGCCTGTTCAAGCGTCGGCTCGTCCGTGTCTTCGTCCAGGATGCAGCCGCGGTCGGGTGCGGTGATTTCGACGGCGGCGACATCAAACTCATGGCTTGCGAAACGAGCGGTGTAGGCATCGCACTCGTCCAGCACGAGAAAGCGGCGCGGCGACGCGGCGGCGCGCGCGGCGTAGTAATAATCGAGGCAGGCAAGCCCCGCGACACGCAGTTCCAAACCGGCGGCGGCGAACAACTCGCGGCAGAAGGCGACATCTTCTTTGGGCGCCGCCGTCAGCAGCAACGAAACGCGGCGCTCATCGGTGCGCTGCGCGAGAACCTGCCAACTGAGATCATGCGTGCCCGAAGTCACGCCGAAATGCCGGCGCCACAGTTGAGGGCTTGCGACAATGCGTCGTATCTCGCGCATTTTCATCGGCGGCAGCGTCACGACTTCCACTCTGCCGCGGCTGTACGGCAATGTCGCCACGCAGCCGCCGCGCCGCAGACCGGCGCTCGCGGACAACCCGGCCAGCGCCGAGGCGCACTCGCCGGGGTGCGCGCGCATCTCGTCCCAGCCGGCGTAACCCAGCGCCGCGCGCGCCGCCGCCGTCACGCGCCGGCTGCGCCGATCCAGCCGCACGACGCGAAGCGCCGCCGGCGACAAGGCGACTCCGATACTGTCTTCCGTTTGCGCCATCACATGAAACCTCCGGCACAAACTTTCGCGCAAGGCAAGGGGCGCGGGCGCCCCGGGCCGATAAACGGTCTCAAACAGCCGACGAATGACGAGCACCGCACGCGGGCGCGGCTGCGGCTATAATAGCGGGCCGTGCCGAGGTGGCGGAATCGGAAGACGCGCCGGACTCAAAATCCGGTGGGGTAACACCCGTGTGGGTTCAAGTCCCACCCTCGGTACCAGGTTTTCGGGATTTACGTGCTGGAAGCGCGGGTTGTTCGCTCAGAGTGGCCTGCGAGATTTTTGGAGTCCGGCCGTGCCGCTGTGCGTTGCGGCTGATTTCCCGGGCTTTGTCGTATCACGCACCGGAGGCTGATCTGACGACTGATTGAGTACCGTTCGGAAAGTCAATGACAAACGGCGTTTGCGCTGGCGATTCTCCTCTTTCATACGTTTGTCTATGCCGTGCTTCCAGCAATCACGCGCTTCGCCAGTTAGTATCAGTGCCGACCCGCGTACCAGCATAATCCGCTTGTCTTCATGCGACGTTCCCTTGACCGGACGGAATTTCATCTCCCAATCATCACCCAGCGAAACAGTCGCCACCGTAGGACCGAAACAATCTCTATCCACGTGCAACGCGATTCCCTGTCCCGGCTGATACTCATTGACGATAGCCTGATCCGGAACCCGGTCGAATAACTTCGCCCCATCGGACGGCTTGAGCTCGGCTAACTGTCCGGCAATCTTTGTAACCCAATCCGGCAACGCCCCTAAATCCATGTCGGATGTAATCGTCCGGGTGCGATAGTCGTAGCGCCATCCGTAATGCTGTACACGGCGCTCCAAGTCTTCGCGCCAACATTCACTACTAGCATCAATGTTCTCCACCGCCTTGCGTTGAGCGGCACTATCCAAAAATTCAGGGAAATAATACAAACCGGGAATGTCAGACACCTCATGCAAGCGCCGCTCTTGCATTCCATAATTCAAGTGTTCCGGCTGGGCCGGGCCTAGAAGTCCTCTTTGATTGTCAGCTATCACCCCATTTTGTCCCTAACTTTAGATGGGCATATCCCTCGCTATCTTTAACTTTAGATTCTTAATTGCGGTTAAGGCCCTGCTCACCGCGTGTCAGGAGGACCTCCTTCCAGAAAGCCTCTCGGCCCAGAACGACATCGTCCGGGGTTCCGGTTCTGAGTTCTTCCAGAAGAGCAAACCGGTAATGTTTTCGGCAGTAATCCAATGTCTTGCTTTTGACAATGCTGCGAAGTTCACGGTTGCCGCCATGCCCGTTTTCAATATAAGTGCACCAGCGTGACCAGATGCCATTGTCGCCATACGCGGAGCCGACATAGCACCGCGAAGTTTTTGTATCGGTTATGAGATAGATCCCCTTGGTGCTTTTCAGCGCGACTCTCCAATCAGGCCGGTCTTTTTTAATCACAGTCTCAAGTTCCTCAAATGACAGATTGATTTCCTCATAACCAGGAAAGATTTTTCCTGAGTACGGCTCTTTCAGGATTTCCGTTACCTCAAAGTCATAAAAGTAATTTTCCATGTTGAGCCGCGTGCCTCGCCCCCGGTGAGGAGAATAGATTTTCAGACGCCCCGCGAACTGCCGGGCAATATCGGTCAATTCAACAGAATAGCGATTATGATGGCGCTCCAACACGCGAAAAACGCCTCCGAACAGCCAGATGTCCTGTTCGTGGTAAAACCGGGCGAGAGAAAAGATATACGGTCGATTAAAGTCATTTTTCTTTGGTCGGGATTCCTGCCAGCCCTTCCATTCTTCCTGACTGCGCGCCCATACCTCCAATGGTTCCAATTGCTCACAACGGCGGGCAAAATGCACCTTATAGTCTTTCGGATTATCCAAAGGCCATATTTTGTGCAAATAAATAGACCTGTCTTCCACTTTCTTTCCAGACATTATCAATCCTCCCTTAAAAGTTAGCGAACGGGCAACACCCCGATAAACGGCAGCTCCCGGTAGCGTCCGTTGTAGTCCATGCCGTAGCCGACGACGAAGCGGTCGGGGATGGTGAAGCCGGTGTAGTCGGCGCGCGCCTCCACCCGGCGGCGTGCGGGTTTGTCGAGCAATGTGCATACACGCAGCGACGCGGCTTGCGGGGCGAGGTAATCGCACAGCCAGCGCAGCGACAGGCCGGTGTCCATGATGTCCTCGACCAGCACGATGTGGCGTCCGCGACAGTCGGCGCGCGGCGCGCTTTCGAGCGTAATCTGGCCGCCGCTTTCGCCCCCCTCGTAACTGGAGAGGCGGATGAAGTCGCATTGCACCGCCGTTTCCATCCGCCGGACCAGGTCCGCCATGAACACCCACGCGCCGGTCAGCACGCCGATGAACAGCGGCGCCTCGACCTCCTGCAAATCACGCGACAGGGTCTTCGCCAATTCGGCGATGCGCGCCTCGATTTGCGCGGCGGTGAACAAGCACTCTATGGAATCGCCGGAATCGTTCGCCATGCGCGTCACCCGGCCGTCAGCACATCCAGAATAATTTGCGTGACAACGCGGTCTCTGGTGCCGCGCCGGTGCTCTCTTTCGTGCGCGCCGGTGTTGGAGACAAACGACTTCTTCAGCGGCCATACATCCGACACCTGAAACAGCGCGCAAGCCTCGATGCCGACCAGTTCGGCGGCGCCGAGCACCGCGGCGCCCTCCATCTCCACGCCGACACAGCCGTGTTCGCCGATGATCCAGTCGAGGTGCGGAAACTGC
This sequence comes from uncultured candidatus Poriferisulfidus sp., assembly GCA_963693105.1. Taxonomy (GTDB): domain Bacteria; phylum Pseudomonadota; class Gammaproteobacteria; order Poriferisulfidales; family Oxydemutatoraceae; genus Oxydemutator. Next base: position 1,828,012 of record OY843752.1, read on the forward strand.
ATCACAAAACTGTCCACGCTCGCAACGGCGCCGCGATGCAGCGCCGGCCCGGATTCCGTGCAATGCGTCTGCGCCACCGACGCGGTGCGTTGCAGCAGGCCCGTGGCGGGAGTCGCGGCGGTAAAGAAACAGTCCGGCGGGGCGGTTTGCGCGCTGAGGTAGCGCGAGAAACCGTCGCCGCGCAGTATGGTATCGGGCAGCAGCAAATCGCCGATGCGCATCGCCGGGTCAAAGCCGCCGACGGAGCCGGTCAGCACGAGACTTTCGCACGGCGTGCAGCCGAGTATCACGACGGCGTCGCCGATGCGCGGCGCGCCCATGCCGGAACAGAACAGCGTAATGGCCTCACCCCGGTATTGCATTTCCCACAGGACGCCGTCCACCAGCGTTTCAATCCGCTCCACGCAATCCCTGAAAATCTCGGCGCCCCAGATCGGCGAGGCGATGACCTTGCGCCGGATGCGGTCGGGTTCGCAATGCAGAAACGTCCGCACAAGATCGCCGGGGACGATGCCGTAATCGGCCAGCCGCAACGAGCCGGGCAGCTCTTTCGCCGGATGCCCCGCCATGTCACAGACGCCGCCCCCGCGGCGCATACGGGTTGGGGGTCGCGTGAAACTCGAGCGAAACCGGCGTGCCGGTCAGGCGCAGTTTCTTGCGCAAATACGAGGCCAGGTAGCGCTTGTAATCCTGCGACAACCGCTCCACCCGGCTGCCGTGAATGACGAAGTGCGGCGGGTGGCTGCCGCCCTGGTGCATGTAACGCAATTTGATTGCGCCGCGCCCCGCAGACGGCGGGTGGCGCAACAGCGCGGCCTGCAACAGGCGGTTGCATTCGGGAGTCGGCACGCGCACCGCCGCCTTGTCCCAGGCCGACACGGCGGCGCGCAAAAGCCCGGAAAGCCCGCGGCGGTGCAGCGCCGAAACACGGCGCACCTCGATGTAGTCGAGAAAGCGCAGCCTGGTATCAACGCTTCGGCGGACATCGGGCTGGTCGTCGCCGACGAGGTCCCACTTGTTGAGCGCGATGACCAGCGCCCGCCCCTGCTCGATCACGCGCGCCGCAAGGTTGGCGTCCTGGTCGGTGACGCCCTCGCCGGCGTCGCAGATGAGCACGGCGACATCGGCGGAGAAGATGTTTTCGAGCGCCTTGATTACGCTGATCTTCTCGTCCTCGTCGCCGACCCGGGCGCGGCGGCGCACGCCGGCGGTGTCCACCAGCGTCAGCGCGCGGCCCGCGAAGGTGAAGGGCGTCTCGATGCTGTCACGCGTCGTGCCCGGTTCGTCGCAGGTGACCAGGCGCTCGTCGCCCAGCACGTTGTTGACCAGCGTGGACTTGCCGACGTTGGGGCGCCCCAGGAAAGTGACGCGCACACATTGCCGCCCGGCGGCGCAGGTCGCGCCCCACTGCTCAAGCAGGCCGTCGAGCAACAGCGCGATGCCGCGGTTGCTCAAGGCCGCCGTGCAGAAACCGGGCGTGACGCCGAGCGGCGAAAATTCAGCGGCGACGGCGTGGCGGTCGCGCCCGTCCGTCTTGTTGGCGACAAGCCACAGCGGCTTGCCCGACTTGCGCAGCTCGGCGGCGAGAATCTCGTCGCCGGAGTTCAGGCCGTCGGCGGCGCTGACCACCAGGCAGACGAGGTCGGCCTCGGCGATGGCGTAGCGCGTTTGCGCCTCGACCCACTCGCCGACGGCGGCGCTCTCGCCGGCGAGGCCGCCGGTGTCGATCAGCAGGAAGCCGCGCGACTCGCGGCGGACGACGCCGTAATGGCGGTCGCGCGTGAAGCCCGGCGTTTCGGAAACAATGGCGTCGCGGCTTTTCGTCAGCGCATTGAACAACGTGGATTTGCCCACGTTGGGACGACCCACCAGCGCGATTTTCCGCATCGGCGGTTCAACGGCTTGCTTTGCGCACGCCGGCGACGGTGACGACGGACAGGTCGCCGCCGCGGTCGAGGACCGCGACATTGCGCCGCCCCGCGGCCCGCGGCGCCACCAGCGACGACGACGCAATATCGGTGCGCTCCAGCAACTCGCCGCTCTTGCGCGAAAGCCAGTACAAATCACCGCGCTCACTGCCGACGACGACGAGGCCGCCGATTCGCAACGGCGCGCTCAGCCCGCTTTTCAGCAGTTCGCTGTTGGTCCACAACTCGCGGCCACTGAAGCGGTCGAACGCAATCACATGGTTGTCCACGGTGACGATGTAAACGTTGTCTTTGTCCACATCAAGGCCGACGTGCGAGGAGGCGTCCACTGTCCACAGCAGTTTGCCGCGCTTGACGTCCACCGCAACCATCCGCCCCTGGTAGGCGGCGGCGTAGAAAAAGTCGCCGCGCACCACCATGCGCCCGTCCACGTCCACGATGCGGTCGAGGTCGCTGCCGCCGATGCTGACGCCGAGTTTCATTTCCTGCACGATGCGCCCGTTTTTCAGGTTCATCAGCAGCAGGCGGCCATTGTCGAGGCCGACAAACACGATGTCCTGGTAGAAAACCGGCGTGCTCATGCCCTTGAGCGTCAGCGACGGCAGCACCTCGCGGTACTTCCAGCGGCTTTTTCCGGTGCTCGCGGTCAGCGCGAAAATTCCGCCGTCCGCGGTGCGCACGACGACGACGCCGCGGTGTCTGGCCGAGATGGCGGTGACTTCCTCGCCAAGCCGGCGGCGCCAGGCCTCCTCGCCGGTCTCGGCCTCGAGCGCGATGACTTCTCCCTCCACCGTGCCAATCAGCAGCAAGTCATCGCCGCCGCCGACGCCGAAACTCGCCGTCACGTCGAGTTTCTTCTGCCAGATTTTGTCGCCGCCGGACGCGGCGAAGGCGGTGACGCGACCCTCGGCGTCGCAGGTGTAAATGCGTTCGTCCTCAACCAGCGGCAGCAGCGCGGAGTAATCGCCGCGCGAGCGCGTGCCGGCGGATTCCGACCACAACGTCTCGATGACAAGGCGCGAAGGTACGTCAGTCAGATAGCCGTCGTCGTCGCCGACGCCAACCCATCCGCCGACTTTCTGGATGGTGTTGCAGGCGCACAAAAACGGAACGAGGGCGAAAACCAGGCAGCGCGCCGACGCCGGAAAGATGTTCACCGCACGATGTCCGGCGCGCCGGTTTCCGGCACTTGGGCTGATGGCGCCCGGACTGGCGCCGACTCGTCGTCGTCGCCCGGCGAGATTCCGAGCATCTGCAGCTTCATCTTGATGAGGCCGTAATCATCCGGCAGAAGCGACAGCGCCTCGCGGTAGGCCGCGACGGCCGCGCGTCTTTGTTGCAGCGAATACATGACATCGCCGTTGGCGTCGGCGGCGAGAGCCTCGACGCCGCGCGGGAAATCGTGTTCCTCCATCAACCCGGCGGCGGTCTGGGCTTCCCCGGCCTCAAGCAGCACCCGCATCAGCCGCACCCGCATCAGCGATCGCAGCCCTTCCTGGTCGGTTTGTTCGATGGCCCAGCGCAGGTGCTCCGCCGCCTCCCGCAGGTTGCCGTCGGCGACTTCGAGCTTCGCCATGCTGAGCGCGCCCAGCGCCGGGTACGTAGTGCCCGCATAATCGTCGCGCAACTCGGCGAACAGGCGCTCGCTTTCATCCCGGTTTTCGTCTTCGACCTCGACAAGCAAGCCGGCATAGATGCCGGAGGCCTCGCGCGTGCTCATCTGCTGGTTGTAATCCCACACCTTCCAGCCGCCGACCGCGAACAGGCCGACCAGGGCGCTTGCGACAAAATACTTTCCGTTCTCGTACCACCACGCCTTCAGTGATTCAAGGGATTCGTCCTGGTTCGGGTTGGGTTTTTTCGGTGCCGCCATTACCGCCTCACGATGAAAAATGATGTTCGATGCACGCCGGCAGTTCGCCCAGCGGCTTTCTCTGCTGCGAGCCGTCGCCGCGCATGTCCTTGACCGTGGCCACGCCGTCGCGCACTTCGTCGTCGCCGATGATCAGGGCGAGTTTCGAGTCCGACTTGTCGGCGCGGCGCATCTGCGCCTTGATGCTGCCGCCGCCGCAATTCACGACAAACCGCAGATGCGGCATGCGGTTCCGCAATTGCACGGCGAGGCGGTGAACCTCGCGTTGCGCCTGTTCGCCGACGACCACCGCGTACACATCGAGGCCGGCAAGCGGGCGCGTTTGCGGATTGGCGAGCAGCGCGATGCGGTCTATGCCGAAGGCGCAGCCGGCGGCGGGCGTCGCGCGCCCGCCCAGGCGCTCGACCAGCCCGTCGTAGCGCCCGCCGGCGCAAACCGTGGACTGCGAGCCGCCGTCCGGGGCGACCCATTCAAACACCGTCCCCGTGTAGTAATCCAGCCCCCGCACCAGCAGCGGGTCCGGCGTGAAGGCGATGTCCAGATCGCCCAGCATCCGCTGCAGCGACTCGAAGTGCTCGCGCGACTCCGAATCCAGGTAAGCGTCCATACGCGGCGCCTGCCCGACGACCTTGCGCGTGTCCGGGTTCTTGCTGTCGAGTACCCGCAGCGGGTTGTCGCGCATCCGCGCGCGCGCCTCGGCGTCGAGTTCGTCGGCGCGTGACTCGAAGTATTCGACGAGGGCGGCGCGGTATTGGCGCCGGCTTTGTTCGGTGCCGAGCGAGTTCAGCCTCAGTTGCAGGCCCTGCACACCGAGACGCCGCCACACGCGGTCGCACAGGGCGATGATCTCGGCGTCCGCGTCCGGCGTGCCGACGCCGAAGACCTCGGCGCCGGCCTGGTAGAACTGGCGCCGGCGCCCTTTCTGGGGGCGCTCGTGGCGGAAGAACGGGCCTGCATACCACAGCCGGCGCTGGCTGTTCAGCAGGCCGTGTTCAAGCGCCGCGCGCACGCAGCCCGCCGTGCCCTCGGGGCGCAACGTCAGCGACTCGCCGTTGCGGTCGTCGAAGGTGTACATTTCCTTTTGCACGATGTCGGTGGCGGCGCCGATGGAGCGCGCGAACAACCCGGTCTTCTCCAGCAGCGGCAGGCGGATTTCATCGTAGCCGAACGACCGGAATACTTCGATGCATGCGGTCTCGATGTCTCTCAGCGCGGCGCTTTCATCGGGCAGGGCGTCGGCCATGCCGCGAACGGATTGGAGCAAGGCACTCATTCCTGTCCCGGGATTTTCTCAAGGTGGAAAAAGGCGGTGTTGTTGAAATTGTTGACGTGGGGGGCCAGGTTGTATTCGGCGCCGTCGAACCACAGGCGGATGCCGCGGGCGTCGCCCAGCGCGAAATACATCGGCAGCAGCAGGCTGTCGAAGTGATTTTCATAGCCGACGGGGACGATGCGGTGGATTACCTTGTTGCGGTCGCCGTCGTGTATCAGCACCCAGCTTCTCATGCCGGCGGAAATGGTCATCGAGACGTGGTGCGTCTCCCTGACGGGCGCGGACGGCTCCCCGGCGTTCTCCCCTTGCGCCTGCGATTCTTCGTCGCCGCCGCGACCGGCCTGCTGCTCGACCTCGTCCTGCAACCGGCCAATGGCTTCGGAGCCGTCGCTCCATTCCTCCGGCTCGGCGAATTCCTCCTGCAACGCGCCCGTGTGCCCGGATTCAGGACCGGTCTGCGAGCCGAGTTGCAGCATGTTCTCATTCCACCATATAAAAACGAGTCCGGCGATGGCGATGAACACGACGATGGAACCCCAGATGCGCGTCAATTGCTGAACCCGCTCGTTGATGACCGCGTCCGCCGACGGGTTTTCGGACAACGGTTCGCCGCGGGTCACCGCCATGTCCGGGTTGAGGCCGAGCACCGGCTCGTAATCCACGTCGAGGAATGTGCAGTAAGCGCGGATATAGCCTCGCACGTAAACCAGTTCCGGCAATTCCTCGTATGCGTCCTTTTCAAGATTGACGACCGTGGAAAGGGGCAGATTCAGGGCATGGGCGACCTCCTCGACGGAGATTCCGCGCTTTTCCCTTTCGTAACTGAGGTATTGTCCTGGCTTTGCGTTTTCGGTCATGGGTTCGCTCCCGGCGAG